>NZ_JAJUBH010000002.1:0-1886609 GCF_021353155.1 Caballeronia sp. PC1 | reverse complement strand
GCAAGACTCCGGTTCAGGCTGTCGATGAGACGCTCCGCGTCGAGCAGGCCGACGGATGCGTCCTTGAATGCAGCAACTGCATGCGCATGCGACGACAGGCGTTGCGCGAGCGTCGCGGGCACCGGTTGAAGTTGCGCGCGTGTGAAGCGATGCACGCCATCCACCGCATCGACGGGAAACGCGATCGGCCCTTCGTGCTCGCCGTTGCCGCGCTGCATGACGACGAGCCGCCCGAGCTCGCGCGCATCGATCGACACGCTTTTTACGGCGCTTTCACTCGTTTCGATACCGAAGAGCGCGGCGAGCGACGCGCAGACGATCAGACGCCCGCGCACGTTCGCAACACCCAGCACCGCGCGATGCCGCCGATGCGGCAGCGAATGCACCGGCCGCAGTTGCGCCACTTGCGCGCAGAACGGTGTCGGCAGGCCGAGCCATTCACCGCCGATGCGAAACACGAGGCATGAAAGCGTGTCCGCTTCGTCGTCGTTGCGACGGACTGGGGACGATGCGACCACGGACGTGCGCGCTTCCACGCGGTCGAGCATGCGCGACGCGGCTTCCTCGTGCGTCGGGCAGTTGCGGCAATGCACATAGCGTTCGAGCTTCGGGCACGATGCATCGCCGCGCACGCCGATGCGGTTCCAGCAATCGTCGATATCGACGGCGATGTTGATGTCGCGGGCGTTCATCGCGCGCTCCCGGTGACGCGTTCCGCACGCGCGCGCAAGAGGCGTGCGCCGCTTTCGTCGCCATCGAGCGAAAGGCATGCGGCGAGATGCGTGAGCGCTTCGCGATGCGCGGGATCGAGATACAACGCGCGGCGATAATGCCCGCGCGATTCCTGCTGCGCGCCGCGCGCATCCGCGATCACGCCGAGCAGATAGTACGCATCCGCGTTCGATGGATTCGCGCCGAGATAGTGACGCGCAGCGAGTGCGGCAGCATCGAGCTGACCGGCATCGGCAAGTTCACGCGCCTGCGCGAGGTCGTTGTTTGCGGGTCGGGTTCGAACGGGCGCTTCGACGGCCACAGGCTTCGCGCGAGCGACGGGCGGCGCGCTCGCCCACGCGGGCAAGACGAACGGCGCTGGCGTCTTGATCGCGGGCACGCCCGGCCACGTGCCATTGAACACGTTCGCGCTCGCGCGCTCCGGACGATTGAACGCGAACGCGAGCGGAATGTTCGCGGAGCTCATGCCCTCGCGCATCAGAAGCCCGGTTTCCGCCGGACCGACGAAGAGCGTGCCGCCTTGCGCGAGCAAGCCGTCGAGCACGCGCAGCACGGCGCATTGCGTGTCGCGATCGAAATAGATCAGCACGTTGCGGCACAGAATGAAATCGAAGCGCTCGAACGCGTGCGCATCGAGGTGCAGCAGATTCGCCTGCGTGAAGCGCACGCTTTGCGCGATGGCCGGATCAAGCTGCCAGCCGCCTTCGGCCGCGCGGAAATGCCGGTCGCGATAGCCGAGCGCGCGTCCGCGAAACGCGTTACGCCCGTAATGCGCGCGCCGGGCGATGGCGAGCGCGCGCTCGCTCACGTCGATCGCATCGATGGCGAAGCGCTCGGCGGGAATGCCCGCTTCGATCAGCGACATCGCGACCGTATAGGCTTCCTCGCCCGTCGAGCACGGCGCGCTCAGCACACGTATGGGTTTCGCGGGACGTTCGTGAAGACGCACGCGTGCAAGACGCGCGAGCGCGGCGAAGGCTTCGGGATCGCGAAAGAACCATGTCTCCGGCACGACCACCGCTTCGATCAGTTCCTGCATGCACGACGGGTCCTGCGTGACCGCGCGATAGTAATCGTCGAGCGTGCCGCCCTCCCGATCGCGCCACAGGCTGTAGCGTTCCCGCACCGCGCGCGAAACCGAATTCGCCCCGATCGACTCGGCATCGAGCCCGATCGTCCGGTGCAACAGGTCGATGAAACCACCGATGCCGGACGGTTCGTCGAAGGCGTTCGGCCGCGCGCTCATGCCGCGCTCCCGGCGAAGAGCAGCGCCTGCACGTCGTCGGGCAACAAGTGCTCGATGCGCACCCACTGGAGCAGCCCCGCTTCGTCGCGCGTGAGCGGGCCGAGATAGCGCGCGTGCGGCGTGTCGATGCCCGCATCGATGAACGAAGCGGCGTCGAACGTCACCGTGCGCGTCGCCTGTTCGAGCAGCAGGCCGAGCCGGTGAGGCGTCGTCACGCCATGTTCATCGCGGCGCGGATACGTGACGAGCGCGAGTCGCGTGGACAGTCTTTCGTGCGATGCGCGGGCAAGCGCGAGCGCCGCGAGGTCGATCACGGGCACGCTCGCGCCTTCGTAATCGAGCACGCCGGCAACCCATGCGGGCGCGCCCGGCAGCGTCTTGAGCGGCGCGAGCGGCAACATGCGCTCGATCTGCGCGCTGTCGAGCAGATAGCGGTCGGAGCCGAGCGTGAACTGGACGAAGAGCATCGCGGCGCGCCCTGCTTTAAGCAGCCACCTTGAAACGCGATACGCCCGTGCGCAAGCCGTTGGCGACGTGCGTGAGATCGTCGATCGCTTGCGTCGACTGGCGCAACGATTCGGCCGTCTGCTGCGCCGCCTCCGACAATTGCGACAGCGCCTGCGAAATCTGGTCCGCGCCGGTGGCCTGCGTCTGCATGCCTTCGTTGATCATCGAGACGCGCGGCGCGAGCGTCTGCACCTGATGGATGATCTGCGAAAGCTGTCCGCCCACTTGCTGCACGTCGAGCATGCCGCGGCGCACTTCCTCGGAGAACTTGTCCATGCCCATCACGCCTGCCGCGACGGCCGACTGGATCTCCTTCACCATCTGCTCGATATCGAACGTGGCGACGGCCGTTTGATCCGCGAGACGGCGAATCTCCGTGGCGACGACCGCGAAGCCGCGCCCGTATTCGCCGGCCTTTTCCGCTTCGATCGCCGCGTTCAGCGACAGCAGATTGGTTTGATCCGCGACTTTCGTGATGGTCGCGACGACCTGATTGATATTGCCCGCCTTCTCGTTCAGGATCGCGAGCTTGCCGTTCACCGAACCCGCCGCTTCCATCACGAGGCGCATGGTTTCTTCCATGCGCGTGAGTCCCGCCTGACCGGTGCCCGCGAGCGCCGCCGACTGTTCCGCGACGCCCGACACTTCGTTCATCGTGCGCACCAGATCGCGCGCGGTCGCGAAGATTTCACGCGACGTCGCGCCGATTTCCGTCGTGGTCGCAGCCGTTTCGCTCGCGGTGGCCTGCTGCTCGCGCGCGGTCGCGGCGATCTCCGACACGGAAGTCGTCACCTGCACGGCCGATTTCTGCGCCTGGCTGACGAGGCCCGTGAGCTCGTCGGTCATGCGGTTGAAGCCCGCTTCGAGCGTGCCGAATTCGTCGCGGCGCGCGAGCGCGAGCCGCTGCGTGAAGTCGCCCGTGCGCATCTTGTCGACGACATCGACCATGCGCAGCATCGGCACGGTCAGCGCTTTCATCAGCATCAGGCCGAGCACGGCTGCCGCGGCGATCGCAATCAGCATGATGACGATGAGCGTGACCTCCGACTTCTGCACCGAGGCGCGAATACTCTCGATCGACTTCGCATTGAACGTCTCGTTGTGATCGACGAGCGCGCGCGTCGCGCTCTGTCCCGCTTCCCATGCCGGCGTGAGGCGCGTGTTGAACGTCTCGACGGCCGCGTCTTTCGAGCTCGCGAGCGCGCGCAGCGTCTCGTCCTGAATCGGGGCGTAAAGCTCGCGCTGGCGCTTGAAAGCGTTGAAGAGGCGGCGATCGTCTTCTTCGAAGATGGTGGGCACGTAGGTGTCCATCAACTTGTCGAGCGTCGCGCGCGTTTCGGCGAGGCGCTGCGTGTCGCGGCGCGTCTGCTCCGCGTCCTTGTCGATGAAGACGAGCCGTTGCGTGATCGTGTAAGTCTCGAACCACGCGGCGCGCAGATCGTTGGATAGCGACACGCCGACCATCGAATCGTCTTCGAGGCTTTTGGCTTCCCGGTCGATGCCGCCGAGCAGCGTGTACGACAGTGCGGCCATGACGAGCATCAGCGAAAGAACGATGCCGAAGCTGGCCAGAATGCGGTGGCGAATGGACAGTTGCTTCACGCGATGAGCCCTGGCAGTGGATTAAGTCGCTGGCGCAACGCGCAAGCGCGAACACGCCCCGGCAACGAGGCTTTTCAATTGTAGGATGAATTCCGGCGCATCGAAGCCGCGCGCTCAGAGCGTGTGTCTGACGTGTTAACGGCCGATTGTGGCCGTGCTTGAATCCGCCGTGTGGAGACGAATCATTTCGCCGTGTTTCAGCACGGTGAACGCGTCGGCGGGCAGGCCAGCGTGGCGCGCGGCCTCGGCGAGACGGCGCGGCGGCTCGTCGAGCGGCTCGTCGGTGAGTTCGAACGAACCCCAGTGAATGCCGACTGCCTTTTTCGCACGCACATCCTCGAAGATGCGCACGGCTTCTTCCGGATCGACGTGCTGCGCATGCATGAACCAGCGCGGATCGTAAGCGCCGATCGGAATCAGCGCGAGATCGAAGCCGCCGAAACGCGCGCCGATGTCGCGGAAATCCGGCGAATAACCGGTGTCGCCCGCGAACCAGAACGAGTACGGACGCGCCGCGCCCGCCGGCGTCTTCACGACCCAGCTGCCCCACAGCGTTTCCGCGCGGTCGAAGAGCGTGCGCGCGGACCAGTGCTGAGCCGGCACGAACCAGATGTCGAGTCCCGAAGCGTGCGTTTCGTCGCTCCAGTCGAGTTCCTGCACGTTGGTCACGCCGATGTCGTTCATCCACCGCTTGATGCCGAGCGGCACCAGAAAGCGCGGCGGACCGCCTGCCTGCCGGTTGAGCGCCTCGATGCTCGGCTTGTCGAGATGATCGTAGTGATTGTGCGAGATCAGCACGATATCGATGTGCGGCAATTCATCGATCGTGAGGCCGGGCGGTGTCTTGCGCTTCGGGCCCGCGAACGAAAGCGGCGAGGCGCGTTCGGAGAACACCGGGTCGGTGAGGATGTTCACGCCGTCGAGCTGCACGAGCGCGCTCGCGTGACCGATCCACGTGAGCGTATCGACGGAGCGGTTCGCCTTGAGCCACGCGACATCGGGATGCGCCATCGGAAAGTGATAGCCGTTCGCGGGCGGCTTCGGCAAACCCTGCGTGAAACGCTCCCAGCGCCACTTCAAAAACGATTCGCGTGGCAAGTGGCCGTAGTTGTTTTCGAAGCCCGCCGCGGTGTGCTTCGCGTGATGCAACGGCTCAGGCGGCTGCAGTTGTTGCGCTTGCGCCGCGGGAACGGCCTCTTCGCTTCGCGCGGGCGTGCCCGACGAGCAGCCCGCCAGCAGCGCAAGCGCGCACAACGCGGCGTGGGAACGTCGCAGGATCACGCTGGCCGAAAAAGATGACAAAACACGCATGTTTTGAGCGAAGGCATGCCGAAGCGGGCATTCGATTGTACGAAATGCACGCGAAGCCGTCTTTGCGCGATTTTTCCGCCGATAGTCCGATAGCGGCTCGACCGCGCCGCATAAGGTTAAGCGCGCGCTGCACGGCAAACCGGCCCGCTTCTTGCGTTGTCTCGCCCCGGCACTGAAAAATCAGTGCTTCGAAAATCAATTGCGGCGCGCGCTCTTATTGATGCGATCATTGCATCCAGCGCGTAGCACGGCAGCGTCGGACACGGGGGCGTCATGAGCGGCAGTCAAAGAAGAAACGCGATCAACACATTCAACCCGCAATTGCACACGATGCACGCGATGCTGGTGTCGCGCTCCGCATCACACGTGGCGAGCGCGATGCGGCCGGAGGGCCGCGACGACGCGCTCGCGGAAGGCATCGCCGACGTCATCGCGCACTGCGGCCATGCCGGGCTGGGCCTTTTTCTGGCGGCGGTCTGGCACTGGCTCGACGAACGCGACTATCACGAAGCCGCGGATGGCGTGCAGCATCACATCGAAAGCGGCACGATGCCGACGCTTGCGCCTACGCTCAAGATGGCGCGCCGGCGCGATGCGCGCGTAACGTAACGCATGCAGTCACGCGTGAAGCCGTAGCGTTACGCGCCGAACCACCCCGCGTCGACGTAATAGTCGCGCGCGGTGCAGCGCGCTGCGTCGTCGGAAGCGAGAAACAGCACCATGCGCGCGACATGCTCGGGGTCGATGCGTTCGTGCAGGCATTGCTGCGCGATGAGCTTCGCTTCGCTGTCCGGCGACTGCCACAGCTTCATCTGACGCGGCGTGCGCACGGCGCCGGGAATCACCGTGTTCACGCGGATGCCATGTTCGCCGAGTTCGCGCGCGAGCCCGCGCGTGAGACCTTCGATCGCGGCCTTCGCGGTCATGTAGAGCGTGAGCTCGGGCAGCGCGAGATGCCATGAAATCGAGCCCATGTTGACGATCGCGCCATGCTTCGCCGCGCGCATGCGCTTCGCCGCGGCCTGCGCGCAGAAGAACTGATGCCGCAGGTTCACGGCCATGCGCTCGTCCCAGTACGCGGCGCTCACGTTGTCCCAATGATGACGATCGTCGTTCGCGGCATTGTTGACGAGCACGTCGATGGAACCGGCCGTATTGGCGATATCGTCGAACGCGCGTTCGATGGCGGCCGCGTCGCGCAGATCGCAATGCAGGAACGTCGGCCCATGCGGCTCGCCCGCGAGCGTCTGTTCGAGCCGGCGCGAATCGGCCTCGGCGACATCGATGAAAAACACGCGCGCGCCCTGCTTCGCGAATGCCTCGACGATCGCCGCGCCAATGCCGCTGCCGCCGCCCGTCACGACGACACGCTTGTCCACGAGACTCGGATAGATGGCGTAGGACATGGCGGCTCGCTCAATGTGAATGGCGCGGATTACCGCGCTTTTCGATCACCTTCAGATACAGCGTCGCGGGTTCGAGGCATCCGCCCGTGGACAGTTGCCCCACGGTTTGCCGATACAACTCCTGCCACGGCGTCTGCGCCACGGGCGCGGCGAATGCGGACTGCGCGCGACGGCTTTCGAGCTCGGCCTCATCGAGCAGCACGTTCACGCTGCGCGCGTTCAGGTCGACGCGAATCTTGTCGTTCGTGCGCAGGAGCGCGAGGCCGCCACCGACTGCCGCTTCCGGCGACATGTTCAGAATCGACGGGCTCGCGGACGTGCCGCTCTGCCTTCCGTCGCCCATGCAGGGCAAGGAATCGATGCCGCGCTTGATGAGTTCGGCGGGCGGCGCCATGTTCACGACTTCCGCGCTGCCCGGATAACCGACGGTGCCGCAGCCGCGAATCACGAGAATGCAATGCTCGTCGATGGCGAGCGCGGGATCGTTGATGCGCGCGTGATAGTCCTCGGGGCCGTCGAATACGATCGCGCGCGCTTCGAACGTGTTTTCCGCGCCGGGCTCGCTCAGATAGGTCTTCGTGAAGGCCTCGCCGACGACCGACATCTTCATGATGGCGCTATCGAAGAAATTGCCCGACAGCACCATGAAGCCCGCGCCGTGTTTCAAGGGATCGTCCGCCGTGCGGATGACGTCGTTGTCGGCCGCGGGCGCATCGCTCGCGATCGCGCCGATCGTGCGGCCCGATACGGTCAGGCAATCGCGTTCGATGAGTCCTGCCGCATCGAGTTGCCTGATGACCGCGGGCACCCCGCCCGCGCGATGGAAACTCTCGCCGAGATATTCGCCCGCGGGCATGCAGTTCACGATGAGCGGCACTTGTTCGCCATGACGCTGCCAGTCTTCGAGACTCAGCTCGATGCCCATATGCCGCGCAATGGCGATCAGATGCGGCGGGCAATTCGTCGATGCGCCGAGCGCGGACGCCACGACGATTGCGTTGATGAAGGCTTCGCGCGTCATGATCTTCGACGGCTTCAAGTCTTCGCGCACCATGTCGACGATGCGCTTGCCCGTCGCATACGCCATCTGTCCGCGCTCGCGATACGCGGCCGGAATGCTTGCGCAGGTCGGCAGCGACATGCCGAGCGCTTCGGCGAGACTGTTCATCGAGAGCGCGGTGCCCATCGTGTTGCAATGACCGATCGACGGCGACGAAGCGGTCGTCAGCCGCATGAAGCCTTCGTAATCGATCTCGCCCGCCGCGAGCAGATTGCGCGCATGCCAGATCACCGTGCCCGAGCCGACGCGCTTGCCTTCGTACCAGCCGTCGAGCATCGGACCGCCGGAGAGCACGATCGCGGGCATATCCACGGTGGCCGCCGCCATCAGACATGCTGGCGTGGTCTTGTCGCAACCGGTCGTGAGCACGACGCCGTCGAGCGGAAAGCCATGCAGGATTTCGACGAGCCCCAGATACGCGAGATTGCGATCGAGCGCGGCAGTCGGACGGCGGCTCTGCTCCGCGAGCGGGTGGACCGGAAACTCCATCGGGATGCCGCCTGCATCGCGGATGCCGGCTTTCGTGCGCGCGGCGAGTTCGATGTGATGGCGATTGCATGGCGCAAGATCGCTGCCCGTCTGCGCAATGCCGATGATCGGACGGCCCGATTGCAGCTCTTCGCGCGTGAGGCCGTAGTTCATGAAGCGCTCGACATAGAGCGCGGTCATGTCGGCGTGGGATGGATCGTCGAACCATTCCTGGCTGCGCAGACGCTTCGGATTCGATTGGGGCATGGGGTGTCTCTCCGATTTCTCGCAGTCGTTCGACATTCGACGCTGCGTTTATGGGTTCGTTACCGGTAACATCGAAATCAATGTTAGCACGCAATCGCCACGTTGCTTTGGCTCAGGCGCTTTCGCGCGGTATAACGGAATAGGTTACGCGCAGGCGCTTGCCGGACGGCCCGGTGATGCCCTGGTCGCGCGCTTCGAGCGCCGCAAGCAGGGTCTCGCCGGTGCGCAGACCGATGCCGTAGGCGTCGACGGAGACTGTCGTGATCGACGGCGTGCAGCACGCCGCGACTTCGAAATTGCCGAAGCCCGCCACGGCGATATCGTCCGGCACCGCGAGACCGCGCCGGTGGCATTCCATTATCGCGCCGAACGCGGACATGTCGCTCACGCACATCACCGCTTGCGTGTCGGGCCAGGTGTCCAGAAGCGCGGTGATCGCCGGGCCGCCGTGGCTCATCGTGATGGGCGAATCGCCGAGACGCACGATGCGTTCGTGATCGAGGCCGAGCGCCTTCATCTGCGCGCGGAAACCCTTCAGGCGATCCAGTCCGCGACGATCCAGTTCGCTCGCCCCGCCGATGAAGCCGATGCGCTCATAACCGCGATCGGCAAGATAGCGCACCATCTCGCGCGCGGCGCTGACGTTCGAGAAGCCGACGGCGGCATCGATCGGATCGGCGGGCGCATCCCACATCTCCACGACGGGCACGCCCGAGCGGCGCAGCAACGTGCGCGTTGCATCCGTATGACGTGAGCCGGTCAGCGCGATGCAGCGCGGCTGATGACGCAGCATCGAGCGCACGAGCCGCTCCTCGCGGTCCAGATGGTAGTCCGTGTCGCCGATCAGCAATTGCAGACCGTGCGGTTCGAGCGACGCGGAAAGGCCGCGCACGGTGTCCGAGAAGTTGGAGCTGGCGAGCGACGGCACCAGCACGGCGACGAATTCCGAGCGCCCGGACGATAGCGCGCCCGCGGCGGCATCGGCGACGTAGCCGAGATCGTCGATCGCCTTCTGCACGCGCTCGCGCGTCGCCAGCGCAACACTGTGGCCGGCGAGAACGCGCGATACGGTCATCTTCGAGACGCCGGCAAGACGCGCGACGTCGGACATGCGCGGCGGGCCGGCGGCGGGATCAAAGGGGGAGATCGGCATGCGTCGGCGTTCAGTCGACTCGCACCCAGCCGTCTTCCCGCTGTTCCAGGATGAGGTGGAGTTTGGTTTCGCCGGCTTCCCGGTCGGCGGCCGTCACTTCGGGGAAGGCGCGCTTGATGTCGCGATCATCGGCCCACGGGGCGACATTTTCGAGCTTGTAAGTGTAGGTGACGTCCGACCGATGCGCGGTCGGATCGGGCTCGGTCCAGGCGACAACCTTGCCGAGTTTGACGTGCGCATAGCAGAGCATCCATGCGCGTGGATCGCTCGTTGCGTTGGGGTCGCCTGCGGGCCGTGTCGTTTCCACCGCGTACTTCTGCCCTTCGCCGGTCAGACTGTACGCGATGCCGTTCTGTTTGGCGTTGGTGGTTGCCGGAGCCGTGGCCGCACGCGCGATCAGACCGCTTTTTTCGAGCGCGGCGAGTTGTTCGCGCAGCGCTGCGGACGAGTACTCGTTGAGATCCCGGTTCCCGTACACCGATGGGAATGCGTACGGGCCGCGACCGCTCCGATTCAGGCATAGCAAGCCGCGGTTGGTTTTCATGTCGGCGGAAATGGCGTCGCCCAGACTGGACTCGCTCGCGTCGTTCTTTTTGCCGCAAGCCACGACAAGCAAGGCGGCGCTCACGGCAGCAATCAACAGGCTCGTTCTCATATGCGCTCCGGGAAGGTCGGCATGATGGGTACAACCTTTCGATGCCATTCTACCGACAGAAGTCGGGTGTTCGAAGAAGGCATCGTGATGGAACGAACTCTCGTGATGCAAACGGCGCGCCCAACGCAAAAACCCCACCTTTGCGGGGTGGGGTTTTTGTTTGCAGCATGAGGAGCCTGACGATTACCTACTTTCACACGGGTGATCCGCACTATCATCGGCGTGGAGTCGTTTCACGGTCCTGTTCGGGATGGGAAGGGGTGGTACCGACTCGCTATGGTCATCAGGCATGACTTGTTGCTGTGTCGTCTTGGGGACGCGACAGCCAATCCGGGAAGAAGTAGCAGTGTTTGGGGTGGTGATCGTGGCACAACGACACTCAACCTGAGCGTGCCCCCTACGGGGGCGGCACTGAGTAAGTGCTGAAGCACTAACTCATTGCGTAAAACACACTGGTTATAGGATCAAGCCTTACGGGCAATTAGTATCAGTTAGCTCAATGCATTACTGCACTTACACACCTGACCTATCAACGTCCTGGTCTGGAACGACCCTTCAAGGGGCTCGAAGCCCCGGGGATATCTCATCTTAAGGCGAGTTTCCCGCTTAGATGCTTTCAGCGGTTATCTCTTCCGAACATAGCTACCCGGCGATGCGACTGGCGTCACAACCGGTACACCAGAGGTTCGTCCACTCCGGTCCTCTCGTACTAGGAGCAGCCCCCTTCAAATATCCAACGCCCACGGCAGATAGGGACCAAACTGTCTCACGACGTTTTAAACCCAGCTCACGTACCTCTTTAAATGGCGAACAGCCATACCCTTGGGACCGGCTACAGCCCCAGGATGAGATGAGCCGACATCGAGGTGCCAAACACCGCCGTCGATATGAACTCTTGGGCGGTATCAGCCTGTTATCCCCAGAGTACCTTTTATCCGTTGAGCGATGGCCCTTCCATACAGAACCACCGGATCACTATGACCTGCTTTCGCACCTGCTCGACTTGTCGGTCTCGCAGTTAAGCACGCTTATGCCATTGCACTATCAGCACGATTTCCGACCGTACCTAGCGTACCTTCGTACTCCTCCGTTACACTTTGGGAGGAGACCGCCCCAGTCAAACTGCCTACCATGCACTGTCCCCGATCCGGATCACGGACCAAGGTTAGAACCTCAAACAAACCAGGGTGGTATTTCAAGGACGGCTCCACCAAGACTAGCGTCCTGGTTTCATAGCCTCCCACCTATCCTACACAGATCGGTTCAAAGTCCAATGCAAAGCTACAGTAAAGGTTCATGGGGTCTTTCCGTCTAGCCGCGGGGAGATTGCATCATCACAAACACTTCAACTTCGCTGAGTCTCGGGAGGAGACAGTGTGGCCATCGTTACGCCATTCGTGCAGGTCGGAACTTACCCGACAAGGAATTTCGCTACCTTAGGACCGTTATAGTTACGGCCGCCGTTTACCGGGACTTCAATCAAGAGCTTGCACCCCATCATTTAATCTTCCGGCACCGGGCAGGCGTCACACCCTATACGTCCACTTTCGTGTTTGCAGAGTGCTGTGTTTTTATTAAACAGTCGCAGCCACCAGTTTATTGCAACCCTTTCACCCTCCTGGCGCAGGCCAGTCAAGCTACAAGGGCGTACCTTATCCCGAAGTTACGGTACCAATTTGCCGAGTTCCTTCTCCCGAGTTCTCTCAAGCGCCTTAGAATACTCATCTCGCCCACCTGTGTCGGTTTGCGGTACGGTCACTATTAGACTGAAGCTTAGAGGCTTTTCTTGGAACCACTTCCAATTGCTTCGCTTCCGAAGAAGCTCGCGCCACACCCTTGAATTACGTGCCCGGATTTGCCTAAGCACCTTCTCCAATGCAGCGACCGGGACTTCCAACACCCGGACAACCTTCCGCGATCCGTCCCCATCGCATCTAACAATGGTGCAGGAATATTGACCTGCTTCCCATCAGCTACGCATTTCTGCCTCGCCTTAGGGGCCGACTCACCCTACGCCGATGAACGTTGCGTAGGAAACCTTGGGCTTACGGCGAGGGGCTTTTCACCCCTTTATCGCTACTCATGTCAGCATTCGCACTTCCGATACCTCCAGCATGCCTTTCGACACACCTTCGCAGGCTTACGGAACGCTCTCCTACCACACGCACTTACGTGCGCATCCGCAGCTTCGGTGACTGGCTTGAGCCCCGTTACATCTTCCGCGCAGGACGACTCGATCAGTGAGCTATTACGCTTTCTTTAAAGGGTGGCTGCTTCTAAGCCAACCTCCTGACTGTTTTAGCCTTCCCACTTCGTTTCCCACTTAGCCAATCTTTGGGACCTTAGCTGGCGGTCTGGGTTGTTTCCTCTTGACACCGGACGTTAGCACCCGATGTCTGTCTCCCGTGATTGCACTCTTCGGTATTCGGAGTTTGCTATGGCGTAGTAATCCGCAATGGACCCCACAACCATGACAGTGCTCTACCCCGAAGGTGATACACGAGGCACTACCTAAATAGTTTTCGGAGAGAACCAGCTATTTCCAAGTTTGTTTAGCCTTTCACCCCTATCCACAGCTCATCCCTAACTTTTCAACGTTAGTGGGTTCGGTCCTCCAGTACGTGTTACCGCACCTTCAACCTGGCCATGGATAGATCACTTGGTTTCGGGTCTACGCCCAGCAACTGATCGCCCTATTCGGACTCGCTTTCGCTACGCCTGCCTTAATCAGTTAAGCTCGCTACTGAACGTAAGTCGCTGACCCATTATACAAAGGTACGCCGTCACCCCTTACGAGGCTCCGACTGTTTGTATGCATGCGGTTTCAGGATCTATTTCACTCCCCTCCCGGGGTTCTTTTCGCCTTTCCCTCACGGTACTGGTTCACTATCGGTCGATCACGAGTATTTAGCCTTGGAGGATGGTCCCCCCATCTTCAGACAGGATTTCACGTGTCCCGCCCTACTTGTCGTACCCCTAGTTCTTCCATCCTATTTTCGTCTACAGGGCTATCACCTGCTATGGCCGCACTTTCCAGAGCGTTCGACTAATACGATAGATAAAGAGTACAGGCTGGTCCCATTTCGCTCGCCACTACTTTGGGAATCTCGGTTGATTTCTGTTCCTGCGGTTACTTAGATGTTTCAGTTCACCGCGTTCGCTCCACGCAACCTATGTATTCAGTTGCGGGTGACCCATACGGGCCGGGTTTCCCCATTCGGATATCGGAGGATCAAAGCTCGTTTGCCAGCTCCCCTCCGCTTTTCGCAGGCTACCGCGTCCTTCATCGCCTGTGATCGCCAAGGCATCCACCACATGCACTTGTTCGCTTGACCCTATAACGAGTGTGTCTCTCGACTCACCACGTCATAGGCTGAGTATTCGCGTTGTGCCGTATTCCAAAGCAATCTTTCGATCACCTTTTCATACTTGATACAATCACTACCCTGACTACCCGACTCGCACCCATCTCTAAGTGCTTTTAGATAGTCTCTTTACTACTTCTTCCAGATTGTTAAAGAACGTTTAGCCGACAGGATCACTTCAATTCCTGCAGCATCAACTGGCTTCAATCGCCAATGCTTAATATTCACGCTCGGTGAACACTAGGCATTGAGGATTGGTGGAGGATGACGGGATCGAACCGACGACCCCCTGCTTGCAAAGCAGGTGCTCTCCCAGCTGAGCTAATCCCCCGCGTCTTAGGCCTGCACGACCCATCTCGACTCGTGGTGGGTCTGGATGGATTCGAACCATCGACCCCCGCCTTATCAAGACGGTGCTCTAACCGACTGAGCTACAGACCCAAAGCCTGTCTTAAACAACAGCCGATAAGCGTGAGCGCTTAACTTTTAAGTGCGAAGCTCGAGAAAGGAGGTGATCCAGCCGCACCTTCCGATACGGCTACCTTGTTACGACTTCACCCCAGTCATGAATCCCACCGTGGTAAGCGCCCTCCTTGCGGTTAGGCTACCTACTTCTGGTGAAACCCACTCCCATGGTGTGACGGGCGGTGTGTACAAGACCCGGGAACGTATTCACCGCGGCATGCTGATCCGCGATTACTAGCGATTCCAGCTTCACGCAGTCGAGTTGCAGACTGCGATCCGGACTACGATCGGTTTTCTGGGATTGGCTCCACCTCGCGGCTTGGCAACCCTCTGTTCCGACCATTGTATGACGTGTGAAGCCCTACCCATAAGGGCCATGAGGACTTGACGTCATCCCCACCTTCCTCCGGTTTGTCACCGGCAGTCTCCTTAGAGTGCTCTTGCGTAGCAACTAAGGACAAGGGTTGCGCTCGTTGCGGGACTTAACCCAACATCTCACGACACGAGCTGACGACAGCCATGCAGCACCTGTGCGCCGGTTCTCTTTCGAGCACCCCCACCTTTCAGCAGGGTTCCGACCATGTCAAGGGTAGGTAAGGTTTTTCGCGTTGCATCGAATTAATCCACATCATCCACCGCTTGTGCGGGTCCCCGTCAATTCCTTTGAGTTTTAATCTTGCGACCGTACTCCCCAGGCGGTCAACTTCACGCGTTAGCTACGTTACTAAGGAAATGAATCCCCAACAACTAGTTGACATCGTTTAGGGGCGTGGACTACCAGGGTATCTAATCCTGTTTGCTCCCCACGCTTTCGTGCATGAGCGTCAGTGTTGGCCCAGGGGGCTGCCTTCGCCATCGGTATTCCTCCACATCTCTACGCATTTCACTGCTACACGTGGAATTCTACCCCCCTCTGCCACACTCAAAGCCTGCCAGTCACCAATGCAGTTCCCAGGTTAAGCCCGGGGATTTCACATCGGTCTTAACAGACCGCCTGCGCACGCTTTACGCCCAGTAATTCCGATTAACGCTCGCACCCTACGTATTACCGCGGCTGCTGGCACGTAGTTAGCCGGTGCTTATTCTTCCGGTACCGTCATCCTCCATCCATATTAGGGACGAAGTTTTCTTTCCGGACAAAAGTGCTTTACAACCCGAAGGCCTTCTTCACACACGCGGCATTGCTGGATCAGGGTTGCCCCCATTGTCCAAAATTCCCCACTGCTGCCTCCCGTAGGAGTCTGGGCCGTGTCTCAGTCCCAGTGTGGCTGGTCGTCCTCTCAGACCAGCTACAGATCGTCGCCTTGGTAGGCCTTTACCCCACCAACTAGCTAATCTGCCATCGGCCGCCCCTATAGCGCGAGGTCCGAAGATCCCCCGCTTTCTCCCTTAGGTCATATGCGGTATTAATCCGGCTTTCGCCGGGCTATCCCCCACTACAGGACACGTTCCGATGTATTACTCACCCGTTCGCCACTCGCCACCAGGGTTGCCCCCGTGCTGCCGTTCGACTTGCATGTGTAAGGCATGCCGCCAGCGTTCAATCTGAGCCAGGATCAAACTCTTCAGTTCAAACCTGTTACTGTTTTCGGTTCCGTTAAGAACCGGTCGCTCACTCAACGTACTGACGATGATTAATCTGTCCTAAAACAGAAAAACCTTCCTCTGATACTTCGTGTGAGACTCTTGATACTTTTGCTATTGCTGATCCCGAAAGACCAGCCGCACTCGCTATCAAGCGCCCACACTTATCGGCTGTTAGTTTTTAAAGAGCACATCGCAAGACATCCAACCTCACCACCGTCTTGCGTCGCTGCGTTGTCTGCAGCAGAGAAACGAGATTATGACGGGCCGATGAAGCTCCCGCAAGTCCCTTTCGCAAATTATTTTTCTACGCCAGAACAGCGCGTCCGAAATCCAGATTTCTCAGTCTGATATTTCGAACGCGATAATCCTTGACTGATCTCCTCGCGCCGAGCGATCACTCGACGGCTCAACTCCCGAAAAACGGTTTGCAGAATCCCGCAGGCCCGACGCAGTCCGATGCCGAAGACATACCATGCTGCATCGGCATGCGCATCGCGCCGGAGCCCGCTGCCGCGCCGCCCGCCTGCGCGCCGCCATAGGCCTCGTTGGTCTCGTTCGCCTTCTGCGCGGCCACCTTCGCCTCCGCAGCCTGAATGTCGGCGGGATAGTTGGCTTGCTCGCCCATGGCGGGCGAGTAGCCGGCCTGTTCCAGTTGCGCGAGTTCGGCCTTCACTTGTGCGCGGGTCAACGGCACGTTTTGACTCTGCGCGAAAACGAACGTGGGCGAGGCGACCACAGCGAGGGACACGATAACTTTGGCGATAGCGTTCATGATGTTCACACTCCGACGGTAAAGGTTGACCGGATCGCACGCGATCCACGAACCTCATCGAACGCACAGGGCCCTTGCGCGGCTTCGACTCACTCCGACCGTTGCGAGCGCTAAAGCGCTAACTTCGATCGACACCTAGGTTTCAAGCGTTGAGGCTACGATTGGTTAACCCGCGCACGCGGCCATCTATTCCCGCGACAAGACGAGATTTCGATCGAGCGGCGCACGGCATCGCATCGACGTCTAGGGGTATCAGGAGGGGAAACAACGAGGAAGCGCGGAGGACGAAGCCGGATGAGGAGTCCGGCAAGGCGCCAGCCAGCACCCGTCCACCGCGAGCGTATTGTGAAGCAGGGCGGCGCAAAGATCATCGCCGCCCGCGTTGAAGATGCCTTGCCGATCCCGCAACAATGCTATTCGCGGGACCGATGTTCAATGCGCATCAGGCACGAGATGCACGCGCTTTTCGGTTGCAGCCTCGACGGCCGAGCGCGAATAAAGCAGCGGAAAGTATTGCCCGTCGAGCCACATCTTCGCGAGATCGCGATAGTGCGGGTTATCCGGATCGCCCGACTCGCCAGGCAGGTTCACCGCACGCGACGCATCCCAGTTGCCGACATCCACGACCACGCGAAACGAAGGACCATTGGTCTCGCGGAAATCGCTCGCGCGATAAGTCGATTGATTCGGCGTGTACGCGCTGCCGCCCTTTCCTGTCGGCCCGACATTGAGCTTTGCGCGCATGTCCGCGTCGACGACATCGGCGAGAGGATGCGCATTCAGGTTCGTCTGCAGCTTGCCCCATTGCCACTGGCTCGCATCGGCGCCTTGCAGATGCCGCATCTCGCCATACGCATCGCGCAGGCTCGAAAGCAGCACGGCGTCGCGTTTGGCTGGCGCGTCGGCGCCGAAGCGCGTCTGCGGATGTTCGAGCGTCTCGAGCATCACGGCAGTGTCGGGCGCGCCGAACGACGCCGCTGCATCCTTTGGCAATATCGCTTCCTTGAAGACACGCCCGAGATGCCGCGAGAGCCATACTTCTTCCAGCGCCGCCTGCGGTGAATCGGCGCCCATGTGCGCGTCCCAGCCCTTGAGCATCGCGAGTGCGGCGCGCGTGTCATCGTCATCGCTTGAAAGCGGCGCAAGCAAGGCGACGAGCCTGCGCGCCGGAATCGAAACGATATCGTTCTGCAAACGTTCCGAATCTTCGATCGACACCTTGGGCAGCGACTTCAACACTTCATCGATGCGCTGATGCCGCGAACCGTTGGTCCACTCGAAGCCGAGCTTGCGCTCGGCGTACGGATAACCGGCGGGCAAATTCATTTCATTCGACGTCGTGAAGTAGCCTTGCGCCGGGTTATAGACCGAAGGCATTGCATCGCGCGGCCAGAAACCGGCCCATTCATAGCGTCCATCGCCGGGCACGGGCATGAGGCCATCCCAGTTCGGTCGAATCGGCGCGAGACCACTCGGTACCCAGCCGATATTGCCGTCCTTGTCCGCGAAGACCTGATTGACGGTCGGCGCGCCCCATGTCGCGAGTGCGGCCTTGAATTGCGCGTAGTTCTTCGCGCGCATGTAACGCATTGAATCGAAGTAAGGCGACATGCCCGGCGACAGCCACGCGGTGCGCACGGCGAATGCGCGATGCTTGCTCTCTTCCGTGTAGATCACCGGGCCATGCCGTGTGAACAGCAGATCCGCGCTGACGGGCGCACCATTGCGAACAGCGATCTGCTCGCGCACGACGCGCATCGGCTCCCACTTGCCTTTATAGCGATACTGACGCGGATTCTCCGGATTCAACTCGTACACATAGAGATCTTCCTGATCGATATTGAAGATCGTGAGGCCGTACGCGATCGATCCGTTATGCCCGATGGAAATACCCGGCGCGGAAGGCTCGCCCCCGCCGATGATGTCGAGCGTCGGCGTGCTGATCTGCTGGATGTAGCGCAGGCTCGGCGCGGCATACGCGCGATGCGGATCGTTCGCCATGATCGCGCGGCCCGTCGCCGACTTCGATGGCGCGATGACCCAGTTGTTGCTGCCTTCGGTGACTTCTTCGGGATTGTCGGCGGCGGCGATGACCGTCGTCGAAGAATCCGCGCTCTTCATCGACTCCTTCGTGACGCGCACGCCTTGCGTCGCAAGCGTAAACACCTTGAGCACATCGTCGGGAAGACAAGGATCGAGGCCTGCCGGAACCTGCGCTTTCCAGGGCGGCTGCAAGCCAAAGCGTACGGTATCCGCATCGACCGAGCTCTTGCACGTCACGCGCGCCCGCGCCACTTCGCTCGTCAGGTTTCTCGTGAGACCGTGACTGCGAATCCGCACGATATCGTCGGCGCTCCATTTAGCGGGCCAATAGCCGATCTTGCGAAACTCATAAGGCATGCGGTCCGGATGCGCGGCAAGCCAGGCGACGTACGCGTTCACGCCTGCGGCGAAGCGCGTCGCCGCCGGTTTCGCGTCGGGTCCGTAGCGTTGCCATTCGGTCGCCATGTCGCCCCGATAGAGAAAGAGCCGCGTGGCCTTGTCCTGCTCCACATAGGCGGGGCCGAATACCTCGGAGAGCTCGCCGAGACCTCGCCGCCGCCAGAGGTCGATCTGGAACAACCGGTCGCGCGCCGCGTTGAAGCCTTGCACGAAGAAGGCGTCGCTGTCATTGGCCGCGAAGATGTGCGGAACGCCCCAGCGATCGATCAGAATGTCCGACGGCTGCGAAAGACCGGCCACGGCGATGGTCTCGACCTCCGGCGCGTCGGCAAGCGCCACTTGCGCCGCAAGCGGACCAACCAGCGAAGCGCCAAGCATCAGTGCGCGCAAGCGTAGTCCCATCTTTCTCTTCATCAGAGCGTCTCCTTTTTTATCGATGTTAATTCGAGTCACGCGAATACTGCACTGTAATGGGATTGCAAACGATACGCAAAGGTCCAAAAGAACGCTTCTTAGCAATCGCAATGCCTGATAGCGGATTAATTTGCATAGGTATGCGAATCATTAAGCGTGGATGTCAAAAACCTTCCCCGCTACATACGCACCTCTTACATTTTCATTCAAATTCACTGCCAGCTTTGAATAACTGAACGAAAGCCCTGTTCGACCGCCTTTTACGCAAACGTTTCACAAAAGTTTCGCGCAGCATGAGCACACTTGCGTCCGCCATCTTCATCGCATGCGTACGCAGAGGAGTTCGCTCATGCCGTGCCGTTTCTTTCTGATCGTCGCGCTGTTGCTGTCACTCGCTGCCTGCGGTGCGGGCGACGGCACATCTTCAGCCCCATCATCGACTGAGAACGCCGCATCGGATAGCACCGACGCCAACGCAGCCGCGGCATTGCCGGCGCTCGCCAGCGATCCGGTTGCAAGCGCTCAAGCGAGTCTCGACGACGATAGCCGTCAAGTCACGCCCGTTCTGAGCTACGCCCCGCAAACCGATGACACCCCGCGCCACTAACCCATCTCCCCCCAGCAGAAGGACAATAACCAATGACATCGAATAGCCGTCGCCGTTTTCTGCAAACCGTCGCCCACTCGGCTGGCGCCGCCGCAGCCCTCACCGCCTTCCCTGATTCGATCCGTCGCGCGCTGGCCATACCGGCATCTTCGCGTACCGGTAGTATTCAGGACATCGAACATATTGTCGTGTTCATGCAGGAGAACCGTTCTTTCGATCACTACTTCGGCCATTTGCGCGGCGTGCGCGGCTATAACGATCGATTTCCGATTCCGTTGCCGAACGGAAAACCCGTCTGGTTTCAGCCGTCCAAGGCCGATCCGACGAAACCCGTTCTGCCGTTTCACCTCGACACCGCCACGACGAGCGCGCAGTGCGTCGGCGATCTCGACCACTCCTGGTACAAGACCCACGCAGCAATCGATGCCGGGCGCTACGACCAGTGGTGCGCCAACAAGACCGATATGACGATGGGCTACCATCTGCGCAGCGATATTCCCTTTCACTATGCGCTCGCCGATGCATTTACCGTCTGCGACGCGTACTTCTGCTCGCTGCCCGGCCCCACGCATCCGAATCGCGCCTACCTCATGACCGGCATGGTCGATCCGACCGGCACGAAAGGCGGCCCGCTGCTCGACAACAACGACTTCGTGGACGGCGACGGCCCGCCGAACTATCAACTGCTCTCGTGGACGACCTATCCCGAACGCTTACAGGACGCCGGCATTTCATGGCAGATCTATCAGCAAGGGCTCACGGGCGCCGATCCGCTCAACGGCAATTACGGCACCAACATCCTGCAGAACTTCACGAACTTCATCAACGCGAAGCCCGGCACGCCGCTCTATGAACGCGCTCAGACCGTGCGCACGATCGATGACCTGAAGGCCGACGTACTCGCCAATCGCCTGCCGCAAGTGTCGTGGCTGTGCCCGCCCGCTGCGTTTTCCGAGCATCCGAAGTACACGCCGGCATACGGCGCGCAATACACGTCGCAAGTGCTCGATGCATTGACCGCGAATCCGGAAGTGTGGAGCAAGACCGTGCTCTTCATCATGTACGACGAGAACGACGGCTTCTTCGATCATGTCGTGCCGCCGCAGCCGCCGAGCTCGCGCGCACAAGGTCTTTCGACCGTCACGACCGACGGCGAAATTCACAACATCGTCAATCCCGCGCGCGGCGGCAGCTATACCGTCGATAACCTGCCCTACGGTCTCGGGCCGCGCGTGCCGATGACGATCGTCTCGCCGTGGACGAAGGGCGGCTTCGTGTGCTCGCAGGTGTTCGATCACACATCGGTGATCCGCTTCATCGAAACGCGCTTCAATGTGATGGAGCCCAATATCACGGCATGGCGTCGCGCGGTGTGCGGCGATCTCACCGCGGCATTCGATTTCCGCACGACGGATTCACGCATGCCGCCGCTGCCCGACACGAGCAACTACCGTTCGATCGCGGATAACCAATGCTCGACACAGCCGCCGCCGGCCGTGCCCGCAACGCCCGGCGCAATCGACGCGCAGGAATCGGGGCCGCGCTTCGCGCGCGCGCTGCCTTACGAATTGCACATCAATGGCCACGCCAAAGACAAGCAGAATCAGTTCGTGATCGACTTCGCCAACACCGGGCGTCAGGGCGCGCATTTCTACGTCTATTCGAGCAACCGCACCGACGGTCCGTGGCGCTATACCGTCGAAGCCGAAAAGTCCCTGCGCGAGACGTTCGATCTCACGAACACGAACGGCGTCTATGCATTTGCCGTGTATGGACCGAATGGTTTCATCCGCAATTTTTCAGGCAATGTCGCGCCGCAGACGCAAAAGCAATCCGCGCGCGCCGCGCAACCGGAAGTGAAGGCGCATTACGACATCGCGAACGGTAATCTCATGCTTCGCTTCGTCAACGACGGGAACGCGCATGCAAAGCTATCCGTCGTCGATAACGCCTACGGCGCGCATCCGCGTCAGGTGAACGTGCCGCCGGGCGCGACGCTCGAAGAAACTTGGATTCTCGGGGCCAGTCATCACTGGTACGACTTGACCGTCAGCGACCGTGACGACGCCAGCTTTTCACGCCGCATCGCGGGTCACGTGGAAACCGGCAAGCCGAGCATCACCGATCCGGCGGCTATTGCGCCGATGACCGCAGCGAGTTAAGCGAAGTGTCCCGCCTCGATGTAAGTCGGGGCGGGCTCAATCACTCGTCGTGTCGCGGCCTTTCCTGCAACACGGTGTCGCGAATCGCCTCCGCGAATTTCTCCAATGCCTGTACGGGTCCGCTCACGCTGTTGTACTCCTGAGTGCCGATCCGCCCTTCCAGTACCACCGCAAAGCCGCAGTCCTGCGCGATTCTCAAAATATCGTCCATATCGTATTCGCCTCAAGTCGTACATGGCGAAGCACTCGTAATGCCTGCTCGCCGTGACGCGCATAGGCATGGACACGTCAAATTTACCGAACCAAAACAATTAGCCGGGCATCTTTTCCTCTGACAAGAGAACGCCTGCGCTGCACTTTTCCTATCCTTCTCCTGATGGCGAGCGCGCCTCGCTTGACAGCGGCATTTCGACTCGCGTATTGTTTGGTAGACCAACCAAGAAACGGAATCGCCCATGAATCGCGTTGCCGCCACACCGATTTGCTTATTCGTCGTCGCGACGCTGGCGGCGTGCTCGCATCAGGCACGCGACAGTTATCAGGGCTACGTCGAAGGGGAGTTCGTCTATCTCGGCTCGTCACAGTCGGGCAAGCTCAGCGCGTTATCGGTCAAGCGCGGGCAAAGCGTAAAGGCAGGCGCGAGCACGTTCTCGCTCGAATCCACCGATGAAACCGCCGCACTCGATCAGGCCCAGCGCCAGCTCGGCGCAGCGCAGTCTCAACTCGAAGACATCCTTACCGGAAAACGCGCGCCGGAAGTGGCTTCGGTGCGCGCGCAACTCGCGCAGGCGCGCGCGAATGCCCGCAAGGCCGCATTGCAGTTGAGCCGCGACGAAGCGCAATTCGGCGCGGGCGGCATCGCCAAGGGACAACTCGACGATTCACGCGCCAATGCCGATGCAGCCGCCGCGCAAGTGCGCGATCTCATCGAACAGGTCGACATCGCACGCTTGCCGGGACGCCCGCAACAAATCGCCGCCCAGCGCGCACAGGTGGCGGCCGCGCAGGCATTCGTCGCGCAGGCGCAATGGAAAGTCGATCAGAAGCAAGTTGCCGCGCCCGCGGACGGACTCGTATACGACACGCTCTATCGCGTCGGCGAATGGGTGCAGGCGGGCAGTCCCGTCGTGCAGATGCTGCCGCCGCAGAATGTGAAAGTGCGCTTCTTCGTGCCTGAAACCGTGGTGGGCAGTCTCGCGACCGGCCGCGCGGTGTCGATTCATTGCGACGGCTGTGCCGAAGCCGTACCCGCGACGATCACCTACGTGTCCAATCAGGCGGAGTACACGCCGCCCGTCATCTACAGCAATGAAAATCGCGCCAAGCTCGTATTCATGGTCGAGGCGCATCCTCAAGTCGGCGACGCATCGAAGCTTCATCCGGGCCAGCCCGTCGCAGTGAGGTTGCAATGAACGCGCAGGACACGCCCTACGTCATCGACGTACACAATCTCAACAAGCATTTCGGCGACAAGCACGTTGTCAACGATGTCTCGCTGCAAGTCGCGCGCGGCGAAATCTTCGGCTTTCTCGGCCCGAACGGCAGCGGCAAGACGACCTCGATCCGCCTGATGTGCGGACTGCTCACGCCCGACTCCGGCAGCGGCACCTGTCTCGGCTATGACATCGTGCGCGAAAGCGAAGAGATCAAGCGCAATGTCGGCTACATGACGCAGCGTTTCTCGTACTGGGAAGACCTGACGATCCGCGAAAATCTCGACTTCGTCGCGCGCATCTATCAGATGACGAACCGCCGCGAAACGGTCGATCGCGCGCTCGAAGCGCTCGGTCTGCAAAGCCGCGCCAATCAACTGACCGGTTCGCTTTCGGGCGGATGGAAGCAACGCCTTGCGCTCGCCGCCTGCATGCTGCACGAGCCGAAGCTGCTCCTGCTCGACGAACCGACCGCCGGCGTCGATCCCACTGCGCGCCGCGACTTCTGGGAAGAACTGCATCGACTCGCGGCAAAAGGCATCTCCGTGCTCGTCAGCACGCATTACATGGATGAAGCCGAGCGCTGCCACAAGCTCGCGTATATCGCCTATGGAAAGCTGCTCGCGCAAGGCACCGCGAATGAAGTGATCGCCGCGCAGAATCTCGCGACATGGAGCATTCAGGGCGATCATCTGAGCGAGCTTTCCGAGCGCTTGCGCACGACGCCGGGCATCGATCAAACCGTCGTGTTCGGCTCGGCGCTGCACGTGAGCGGCAGCGATCACGCCGCGCTCGAACGGGCCGTGCGCGATGCGACGAAAGACGGCGCAATGCGCGCCGAGCGCATCGAAACCGGCCTCGAAGACGTGTTCATCTATCTGATGAGCCGCTCCACCGATAATTTCAAGGTGACGTCATGAACGCGCGCGGGCCGCTTGCGATGTTCGGGCGATTCTCCGTCACGCGCTGGTGGAGCATCGTCATCAAGGAGTTTCTGCAATTGCGGCGCGACCGCATCACGTTCGGCATGATCGTGGGCTTGCCGATCGTGCAGCTCGCGCTGTTCGGCTATGCGATCAACACGGACCCGAAGCATTTGCCGACCGCCGTCATCGTCGGCGATCAAAGTCCGTTCACGCGCAGCTTCGTCGCGGCGATGAAGCATTCCGACTACTTCGATATCGTCGAGACGCTGCCCGACGACGCAGCCGGCCGCCGCGCGCTCGCGCAAGGGCGCGTGCTGTTCGTGCTCGACATTCCGGCCGATTTCTCGCGTAAGCTCTTGCGCGGCGAGCGGCCCGCACTGCTCATCGAAGCAGACGCCACCGATCCCAACGCGGTGAGCAAGGCAAGCAACGCGCTGCCCGGCCTGGTCCAGTCCGTCGCCGGCAAGGACCTCACCGGCCCGCTTGCATCGCTGAACGGCAAGCCCGCCGCATTCGACGTCCAGGTGCATAACCTCTACAACCCCGAGGGCATCACGCAATACAACGTCGTGCCGGGCCTGATGGGCGTCATCCTCACGATGACCCTCGTCATGATGACGGGCCTCGCGATGACGCGCGAACGCGAGCGCGGCACGATGGAAAATCTGCTCGCGACACCCGTGCGCCCCGTCGAAGTGATGACCGGCAAGATCGTGCCTTACGTGTTCATCGGTCTCATTCAGGCATCGATCATTCTTCTCGCCACGCGTTTCGTTTTTCACGTGCCGTTCGTCGGCAATCCGTTCGCGATCTATCTCGCCGCGCTGCTGTTCATCGCCGCGAACCTGACGGTGGGCATTACTTTGTCGTCGCTTGCGCAGAATCAGTTGCAGGCCATGCAACTCACGATGTTCTATTTCCTGCCGAACATTCTTCTATCGGGTTTCATGTTTCCGTTCGCGGGCATGCCCGCATGGGCGCAGTTCATCGGCAATCTGTTGCCGCTCACTTACTTCAACCGCCTGATTCGCGGCATTCTGCTCAAGGGCAATGGCTGGGCGGATCTATGGCCTTCCGTCTGGCCGATGGCGCTCTTCACCGTCATCGTGATGGGCATTGCGCTGCGCTTCTATCGGCGCACGCTGGATTAGGGAGACGTCGATGAAACCCATGCTTTCTCTCTGCGCCCTCGTGCTGTGCGGCTGCACCGTCGGCCCCGACTTCCACGCGCCCGCGCCGCCGGATACGCAAAGCTATATAAGAACGTCGACGATGACTGCTTCCCAAGGCTTTCCGTCAACCGACCATGCCTTGCCGTTCTGGTGGAAGCAGTTCGGTTCCGATGCGCTGAACGATCTCGTCGATCGCGCATTGAACGACAGTCCGAGCCTCGCCCAGGCCCGTGCGAAGCTCGTGCAGGCGCGCGAGGACTACCGTGCGCAGGCGGGCGCAACGTATTTTCCCGCCGTCGATGCATCGCTTTCCACCTCGCGCCAGAAGGTCGATCCCGCTGCGTTCGGCGTGCCCGTGCCGAGTCCGGGACCGTTCACGCTCTACGACGCATCGGTCAGCGTGTCCTATACGCTCGATATCTTCGGCGGCGAGCGTCGCGCGCTCGAAGCATTACGTGCGCAGGTGGATTACCAGTCGTTCGAACTCGATGCGGCGCGTCTTTCCATCGCGGGCAATGTCGTATCGACGGCGATCCGGCGCGCTTCGCTGCAACAGCAGATCACGTTGACGGAGCGTCTCGTCGATGCGCAGACCCGGCAGTTGAGCATCATGGAAGGCCGCTTCGAAGCAGGCGGCGTCGCATCGTTCGATGTGCGCAGTCAACGCACGCTCGTCGAGCAGACGCGTGCGAGCCTGCCCTCGCTCATCGCGCAACGCAATCAGGCCGATCATCGGCTTGCGATATTGCTCGGCGTCGAACCGTCCAAAGCCGATTTCGATGCGATCACGCTCGATTCGCTGCACGCGCCCGAGAGCGTGCCGCTCACCTTGCCTTCGACGCTCGCACGCGAACGTCCCGATATCCGCGCGTCGGAAGCGCTGCTGCATCAGGCGAGCGCGAATGTCGGCGTAGCGACAGCCGACCTCTATCCGAAGTTCTCGCTAACGGCGGGCGCGGGCAGCCAGCGCACGAACATCCAAGACATGCTGAGCAGCGTGAACGTGTGGAATGTCGGATTGAATCTGACGCAGCCGCTCTTTCATGGCGGCGAATTGCGCGCGAAGAAGCGCGCTTCGGAAGCGGCTTACGACGCGGCGCTGTCGGCGTATCGGCAGACCGTGCTGGACGCCTTGCAGCAAGTCGCCGATAGCCTCACCGCGTTGCAAAACGATGCGAACGCATTGCAATCGCGCGCGGTGGCCGCGAGCGAAGCGCAAGCGAACCTCGATACGGCACATGCGCGTTTCATCGCGGGCGGTGTGAGCCGCTTCGATCTGCTCGATACACAACGTCAGGCGTTGCAGACGCAACTCGATCATGCGCTCGCGCAAGCGAATCGTCTGTCTGACACGGCCGCCCTCTTACAGTCGTTAGGCGGCGCGAGCGAAGACATGAAAGCAGCCTCCGCGCCGCAATGACGCCGACGCATCAACCCGCGAATCGCGGCTCGGGAATGCCTCGCACGCCCAGCCCCGTCACCGCGAACAAGCCGCCCTTGTCGCGCTCCTTCTGCGGAATGCCCCACATCGGGCGGCCCATCGTCGTGACATACAGGATGTCGAGATTCGGGCCGCCGAACATCACGCTCGTGAGATTGCGCACCGGAAACGGCACGACGCGGTCGAGCGTGCCATCGGGCGCGAAGCGCAGAATGCGTCCGCCAAATACGAGCGCGGACCAGATATAGCCCGCTTCATCGACGGTCGCGCCATCGAACGTGCCCGCCATGTCATGCGCGGAGGCGAAGAGCCGCTTGTTCGTCGCGGCGCCCGTTTCGATGTCGTAGTCGTACGCGTACATCTCCTTGCTGTAGGTGTCGGTGAAGTAGAACGTCTTGTTGTCCGGGCTCCAGCATGGGCCATTCGAGCAGCTAATGCCGCTGTCCAGACGCGCAAGCTTGCCGTCCGTGTCGAGCCGGTATAGGCCGCCGCTGCGCGTCGAGCGCTGGCCGCGATCGGCGTCGTAACGGTCGAAGTCATACGACATGGTGCCCGCGACGAAGCGGCCTTTGCGATCCACCTTGCCATCGTTGAAACGCGTTTCGGTATCGTCGCTTTCGGGATCGGCGATGAACTGCACGGTTTGCGATTCGAAGTCGTAGAAATGCAGGCCATTCGCGAGCGCGACGACCGCGCCGCCTTGCTCGCGCAACGCCATCGAACCGATGTGACGCGGCACGAAATAGCGCTTCACGTCGCCGCCGTCCGCGCGACAGCCATAGATTTCCGCGGCCGTGCTGTCGATCCAGTACAGCCGTTCTTCCTGCACATCCCAGAGCGGACCTTCGCCAAGGTGATTGTTCGCATCGACCAGCAAGCGTACTTCAGCCATCGTCGTCTCCTTTATTCGGGCTCACCATCCTCGATCCGACGGCGATGCGCGAGCAAGGCCATCAGTCTGCGATCGCGCCAGCGGCTGCGTTCCTCGATGCGCTCGCGCGGCAGCACCGCGCGACGCTCGGCGTCCAGC
Organism: Caballeronia sp. PC1; assembly: GCF_021353155.1. Classification (NCBI taxonomy): domain Bacteria; kingdom Pseudomonadati; phylum Pseudomonadota; class Betaproteobacteria; order Burkholderiales; family Burkholderiaceae; genus Caballeronia; species Caballeronia sp. PC1. The sequence continues at coordinate 1,858,386 of NZ_JAJUBH010000002.1, read as the reverse complement.
CTGCCGAGCGTATCGGCGGACCAGTCGAAGGATTGACGCGTCGATGCGATCGCGCGATACGTGCCGCCATAACGCGCCGCGTAGTCGGCAACCCCGCCGGGCGCATTGAGATCGATCGTTTCGAACGGGCCCATGAACGACCAGCGCATCGCGAGTCCGTCGCGAATCACGGTGTCGAGATCGGCCGCGCTCGCATAGCCTTGCTCGTAGAGACTCAGCGCTTCGTCGAGCAGCGCGCCTTGCAGGCGATTGAGCAGAAAGCCCGAAATTTCCCGATTCACGTTCACGGGCTTTTGACCCGCTTCTTCGTAGATGGCGCGGGCGCGTTCCATCGTCTCCCGCGAAGTCCACGGCGCGCCGCACAATTCGACGAGCGGCACGAGCGACGGCGGATTCACCGGATGCGCAACGAGGCAACGCGCGCGGCCTTCGATGCCCTCCGTGAATGTCGATGCAGGCAGTCCCGAAGTCGAACTCGCGAGCAGCGCATCGGGTTTCGTGAGCCGATCCAGTTCGATGAACAGCGCGCGCTTCGCCTCGACCACTTCCGCGATGTTCTCCTGCACGAGATCCGCATCCGCAACCGCATCGCCGAGGCTCTCGCAAATCACGATGCGAGACACGATTGCATCGACCGGTTCATCGATCAGACCGAACGAGGCGAGATCCTGCACGCTTTCACGAATCGCGGGAATCGCGCCGGACAGCATCTCCCGCGATGCATCGTGCAGTTTCACGTCGAAGCCGCTTTTAGCGAAGACGATCGCCCACGCGCGCCCGATGCGCCCCGAACCAATCACCGCGATGTTTTTCGCTTGCATCTGACTGTGGTCCTCATTCGAGTTGAGTTAGCCCTTCTTGTCCCGCAACGTGATGACAGCCGCCAGCACGACGAGCCCGTTGATGATGTCGCGCACGGCCGGCGGCACGGTGGTGCCCGCGAGCAGCGTGCCGAGCGCGGTCAGCAGGAGCGCACCGCCGAACACGCCGAGATAGTGCCCGCGTCCACCCGTGATGAGTGCGCCGCCCACGACCACGACCGCGATCGAAGGCAGCAGATACGGATCGCCCATGCCGAGAAACGCTTGCGAACTGAACCCCGCGAGCAGCAGACCGACGAGCGCCGAGCACAAGCCCGACAGGCAATACACGGCGATAAGCGTCGTGCCGACGCGCACGCCGGAGAGCTTCGCCGCGACCTGCGAATTGCCGACCGCATAAACGCGCCGCCCGAACGGCGTGCGATGCAAAAGCAGCAACGCGATGATGAGAAACACCGGCACGCTCCACGCCGCGAGCGATAGCGGACCGAGGCGCCCGTTGGTGAATTCGCTGATCGACGAAGGCGACCAGCCTTGCGGCGAGCCGTTGCAATAGATCAGCGTCAGACCTTGCAGCAAGCCATTCGCCGCGAGCGTCACGACGATGGGCGGCAAGCCGAGCATCACCACGCCGACCCCGTTGAACACGCCGACGAAAAGGCCCACGAAGAGCACGAGCGGCACGGCCCACGCAGCCGCACCGTTCACGCCATGCGTCAGTCCGGTCAACAGCACGCCGGACAGCGTGATGAGCCAGGGCATCGAGAGATCGAGTCCGCCCGTCAGAATGACTGCGCCCTGACCCAGACCGAGAATCGCGAGAAAGAGCGTGAGCGTTAAGAGACTGCTATAGAAATTCGCGCTGACGAGCACGCCGGGGCCATACACGATGCCGGTTATGACGACCACCGCGAAGAACAGCATATAAGCCGGCACGACATACTTCGCCCATTCCCGATTGCGCTCGATCCAGTCAGCGATGGCGCGCCCCTTGAGCTCCGTGTTCTCGATGGGCCGAAAATCGTCGACCTCGAACGTGACGCGGCGTGCGTTTCTATCGTCGCGCGCGCGCGTGCCCGTTCGCATCGCCTTGAACCATTGCGCTGCGTGCCGCGCGCATTCGTGCGCGGCCGACTGCTTGCCGATCGACGAGCCGAGCACCGCCAGAATCAGGATCACCGCTTCCGCAATTGTCGTGAAGAACGCCGATACATTCAGCACGAGCAGAATGTTCACGGTGATCATCAGCGTCATCGCGGCGAATACGGTGCCCACGCAGCCACCGCGCCCGCCGCCGAGCAGCGTGCCGCCGAGCACGACGGCGGTGAACATCGAAAGCAGCAACGGACGGCCCACGAGCGGATCGGCCGAACCCGTCTGCGCCGATACATACAGCCCCGCCGCCGCGTAGAACATGCCCGCGAGCGCATAGGTCGCGATGCGGTAGCGCGTGACCGGCATGCCGTTCGCATAAGCGCCGTCCGGGTCGCTGCCGAGCGCATAGAGCCCCACGCCGAAGCGCGTGCGCTTGACGAACGCCCAGACGAGCAGCGCGACGATCAGAAGCCCCGCCGACATCGGCAACTTGTCGGCAATGAGATCCGCCGTGAGCGCCGCGCCGAACTGATCGCCGACGCTGCCGCCGGGCTTGTTCTGAATCAGCAGCGTGAGGCCTTGCACCATGAACATCGTCGCGAGCGTGACGACGATCGATTGCAGGCGGAACCATGCGATCAACGCGCCATTGACGAGCCCGATGCCGCCGCCGATCGCGAGAATCAGTGCAGCGCCCGCCCATTGCTCGACGGGCGAGCCCTGCACGAAGCGCACCGCGAGCACGTTTGCGAGCGACACGACCGCCGACGCCGACAGATCGAAGCCGCCCGTCAATACGACGATGGTCTGCCCGATCGCCGCGAGCGCGAGCGTGGTCGCACTCGAAATGACCGAGCCGATGTCGTACAGCCCGACCGGCGTCGCGGACAAGGCGACCCATCCGGCGAGCATCGCGAGCAGGGCCGAGATGGCGATGATGAGCCCGCGATGATGATCGATGCGCGCGCCGAATCCCACGCGCGCGCCCGGCCGCACGATTTCGCTATCGGGCGACGCTACGGCAATCTTCATGAAGCACCTCTCAACTGGAAAGCATCTTGCGCATCACGTTTTCTTCGGTGAGCGCTTCGCCGGACAACTCGCCGGCATTGCGTCCGCGATACATCACCGATACGCGGTCGCACACGTTGACGAGCTCCGGCACATCGGTCGAGTAGAACAGCACCGCGCCGCCCGCCGCCGCGAAGGCGCGCATCAAGACGAAGATCTGATGCTTGGTGCCGACATCGATGCCGCGCGTCGGATCGAACATCAGCCACACGCGGCTTTGCGTGAGCAGCCATTTCGCCATGGCGATCTTCTGCTGATTGCCGCCCGAGAACGACAGACATGGCTTGTAGAGCGCGCGCGGATTCACTTCCATCTGCGCGAGCGAGCGGCGTATCGCCGCCTGTTCGCGCTTGCGGTCGATGAGCCCGAAGCGCGAGAAACGTCCGATCACGGGCAGGGACACGTTCTCGCCGCCAGGCAAGCGCAGAAAGAGGCCTTCGGTCTTGCGGTCCTCGGGCAGAAAACTCGTCGATACGCCCGCTTTCAGCGAGTCCGCCGTGGAGGTCAACGTGACCGGCTTGCCCTCGATGCGAATCTCGCCCTCGTCGATATAGCTCGCGCCGAACAGCGCCTCGAACAGCTCGCGCTGCCCCATGCCCTGCAAGGCCGCGATACCGTGCACTTCGCCGGGCTTCACGGCGAGATCGAAGTCGGTGACGACGCCATCGACGCGCACGTTGCGCGTTTCGATGGCCGGCGTCGCATCGCTCACCGCCGATGCGACCTTCGGCGGATACTTCGCCTCCATCGAGCGGCCGATGACGAGTCTGATTACTTCGTCATCCGATATATCAGCCGCATCGAACGCGCCCACGTCGCGGCCATTTCGATACACGGTGAGGCTGTCGCAGAACTCGCGCACTTCCTGCATGCGATGCGTGATGAACACGAAGGTCACGCCGCTCGCTTTCAGTTCGTCGATGCGCCGCGCGAGCCAGTTGACGTCGCGGCCCGAGAGCGCCGAGGTCGGCTCGTCGAGCAGCAGCACACGCGGCTGGCGCACGATCGCTTTCGCAATCTCGATCTTCTGCCGCACCGGCAAGGAAAGATCGCGGATATACGCGCCGGGACGCACGTCGGGCAGTTCGAGCCGGTCGAGCCATTCCGCCGCTTGCCGCTGCGCCTCGCGCTTCCTGATGCGCCCGAGGAAGCCGGTCGGTTCATACGACATCAGGAGATTCTGCGCGACGGTCAGATCGCGCACGAGCGTCATCTCCTGAAACGCCGTCTGCACGCCCGCGCGATGCGCGTCTCTCGGCGCACGCATCGTCACGTCGTCGCCCAACACGCGGATGCTGCCCGAGTCTGGCTGCATCAGCCCGGACAGCAGCTTGACCGTGGTGGACTTGCCCGCGCCGTTCTCGCCGAGCAGCGCATGCACCGCGCCGCGTTTCACCGAGAACGACGCGCCGTCGAGCGCGACGGTCGCGCCGAAGCGCTTCGTCACCTTCGACAGATCGATCGCCAGCGATGCGTCGTTCATCGTCGCACCTCAGTCCTGATTGCCCGTCAACGCGGCGTTGAAGCCCACTTCCTTCGTGTCTTCCGAATAGATGTCCGCGAACCAGCCCGGCGGCACCTTGTCCGGCGCGAACGCCGTGCAGCCCGCCTTCAGTTCGTCGATGCTGCCGGTCTTGCAGAGCTTCGATTCAGCGGTCAGCACGAGCGGCAGCTTCAACGTCACGCGCGCCGGAAAATCACCGCCATCGAGCTTCTTCACGGCCATCTTGAGCGCCATCGCGCCCGAATACGGCGGCGCGCCGTACGAGATCGAGCGATAGCCGATCGAGCGATACGCGCCCTGCCCATTCACTTCGCCGGGCGGCAACATCTGCACGCGATGCCCGTTCGACGATTCGCCCGCGCACGGCTTGATCTTGTCATCGGCGATGCCCGCTTCGAGCTGCATCGACGCCGCCGTGAAGCAGCCCACCTGCATCCACAGGCCGTCGATCTTGTCCCAGCTATTCGTCGCGAGAATCTTCGAGAGCTCGGTCTTGGCCGTCGCCTGACTCCACATGCCCGTGCCTTCCGCAACGATCTTGATGCCCGGGAACTTCGCGAACACCGCCTTCGCCGCCTCGGTGCGCGCGCGATCCACGGAGGTGCCCGGCACACCCGTGATCATCACGACATTGCCCTTGCCGTTGAGCGTTTTCGCGAGCCACTCGGCGGTGACGGTGCCCGCCTGATGCTGATCGATCGTGACGTTATGCGCGCACGGCTCGGTCACTTCGCCGTCGTATGCCGCGACCACCACGCCTTTCGAACACGCATTCTTGATCGCGCGATTCAAAGCCGTCGGCGAGATCGGATAGATGACGATGGCTTTCGCGCCGGCCTGCACCATCGAGTTGATCTGCTGAATCTGCTTCTGCGCGTCGGTGCCCGCGACCTGCACTTCGAGATCGACCTTGTCTTTCAAGCCGGGCGTGTTCGCCATCGCCTTGACCATGTTCGCGGCTTCCGTCTGCCAGTCGTTGCCGACATAGCTCATCGAAAGAAAGATCTTGTACTTGCCCGCCGCGTGCGCCTGTCCCGAGACGGCGAGCGCCGCCGCGAACGCGAGGCCGAGCGCCGCCCGGCCCGCATGACGAATCGATTGCGTCCATGCTTTCATGTCATCCTCCGTTGCTGCGTTATTGGTCTTCGACGATGCGCTTCTACTTGCTCACATGCGGCAGCCGCGCACTGGCCGGCAAGGCGATACCCGCGCTGCCGGGCACGACATTCGGGTCGTGTCCGGGTATGACGAAATCCGCGATCTGACGGATGCGCGACAACGAGCCGATCTCCGCGAGCGTTTCATGCACGATGCCCACGGGCACGAGATCGACGATGTTCTCCATGCAGTTCGCGCAATCGCCCGCGATCAGCACGACGCCCTCTTCCGTATCGACCGCGACGGACTGATGCCCCGGCGTATGACCGGGCGTCGGCACGACGCGCACGCCGGGCACGATATCGGTCACGCCGTTGACGAACTGCCAGCGAAAGTACGCAAGCGGCTCGCGGCCGATCAGGAACTCCTGGTAATACGTGGCCTGCGTCGGCAGCGGATGACCCGCGTACTCCCACTCCGCCGCCTGCACGATGAAGCGCGCGTTCTTGAATAGCGTATTGCCGCCCGAATGGTCGTAATGCAGATGCGTGTTGATGACGATATCGACATCGTCCGCGCTCCAGCCGACATATTCTTTCAGCGCGCGTTCGAGCTTTTCCTCGGGCGCCTGATCACACGGACAGACGAAGCTCGACACCCAGCCCGGATCGTGAATGCCCGTATCGACGACGATCTTCTTCGACGCGCCGACAATCGCCGTCGACCACACGGGCACCTTCATTTGCTGGCCGAAGTAGCGGCCATACACTTGCGAGGAGCGATCGACGGTGAGCCAGCCCGTCGGCATCGCGACTACTTTCAGCCTGGCGTTCACGATGTCCTCCGCCGTCAGAAGTTGGTGTCGCTCGCGCCTTTCAGCTTGAGCATCTCGCGCGCCTCGGCGGGCGTGGCGATATCGAGCGACAGGCCTTCGATAACCTGGCGAATCTTGCGCACCTGCGCCGCGCTCGATTCGGCGAGCTTGCCCGGTTCGATCCACAGCGAATCTTCGAGACCGACACGCACGTTCGATCCCTGCGCGACACCGATCGAGCCAAGCGGAATCTGATGACGGCCCGCACCGAGAATCGACCACACATAATCGTTGCCGAACAGCCGATCCGCCGTGCGCTTCATATGCGCGAGATCTTCCGGGTGCGGCCCGATGCCGCCGAGCAAACCGAACACGCTCTGCACGAAGAACGGCGGCTTGACCAGTCCGCGATCGACGAAGTGCGCGAGGTTATACAGATGCGAGATGTCGTAGCATTCGTGCTCGAAGCGCGTGCCGTTATCGCTGCACGACGTGAGGATGTATTCGATATCCGCGAAGGTGTTCTTGAACACGAGATCGCGGCTGTTTTCCAGATGCTTGCGCTCCCACTCGTACTTGAGTTCCTTGAAGCGCTCGAGCATCGGATAGAGACCGAAGTTCATCGAGCCCATGTTGAGCGACGCCACTTCCGGCTTGAAGTGATGCGCGGGCTTCAAACGCTCGGCCACCGTCATGTGCGGACTGCCGCCCGTCGTGATGTTGATGACCGCATCCGTTTCCGCCTTGATGCGCGGCAGAAACTCCTGAAACACGGCGGGGTCCTGCGTCGGATGGCCATCGTTCGGATCGCGCGCGTGCAGATGCAGAATCGCAGCGCCTTCCTTCGCGGCGGCGAGCGCGGCATCGCCGATCTGTTGCGGCGTCAGCGGAAGATACGGCGACATCGAAGGCGTATGAATCGCGCCTGTCGGCGCGCACGTGATGATGACCTTGCGTTTCGTTGCCATGTGATCCTCGTTGTTTTAAAGGACTTCCACGTTGCCGCAGACCGAGATCGCCTGTCCCGAGATGCCGCTGCCCGCGGGCGAACATAGAAAGAGCGCGGTGGCCGCGACTTCTTCGGGCGTCGTCATGCGGCGCAGCGAAATCTTCGCGAGATATTGCTTTTCCATCTCTTCATAAGAGAGATCGAGCTGCTTCGCGCGCGCGGCGATCACGCGTTCGATGCGCGGCCCCTTCACGATGCCCGGCTGGATCGCATTGACGCGGATATTCGAGGGCCCCAGTTCGATGGCGAGACTCTTGGTCATGCCGACGACCGCCCATTTCGTCGCGGCATACGGCGTGCGAAACGCATAGCCGAGCCTTCCCGCCACCGACGACAGCGCGATGATCGTTCCGCCGTCGCGCGCGTTACGCAAAAGCGGCACCGCGCGGCGCGCGAAGTAGAACTGCGCGTTCAGATTGACGTCGATGGTCTGTTCCCACTCGTTCGCGTCGAGTTCGTCGATGCCGCCGGTCGGGCCCGCGATGCCCGCGTTGTTCACGAGCACATCGAGTCCGCCGAGTTCGCGCTCCACATCGGCGAATACGCGCTCCACGGCTTCCTTGTCGGATACATCCGCGAGCGTGGACGTGATCGCATTGCACTCCGCGCTCGCTTCGGCCTGCGTCAGCGCATCGATCGTTTCGGCGCTCGAATCGCAGACATGCACGCGCGCCCCCGCATCGACGAATGCGCGCGCGATCACGAGCCCGATGCCCGACGCGCCGCCCGTCACGAGCACGCGCAAGCCCGCGTGCGGTTTCAGCATCTGAAGAACCGTCATGCCTTTGTCTCCCTTTTGTTTTCGATTCAGGCGCTCGCTTCGTTGCCGGGCTCGGCGCTTTGCAGACGCTCTTGCAGATCGGCCGCTGCATCACCGATGTCTTCCTCGATGCCGGCGCGCGCGCCTTCGCCGTCGCCGCGCCAGAGCGCTTCGACGATATGGCGATGCGCCGCCATCGACCGGCGCATGTGCGGTATGTCGGGCGCGACGAGATTGAGAAACGGACCGATGCGCATCCACAGGTTCTGGATCGTCGCGAGCGTGAGATCGCTCGCGCCGTGCGCGTAAATGGCGATGTGAAAGTCGAAGTTGCTGCGCAGATAAGCGGGCACGTCGCCGGCTTCGACATGCGCGTCCATGGTGTCGAAGATCGCCTGCAGCGCTTCGAGATGCGTTCGCGTCATGCGCGATGCCGCGCGCTTGGCGACCGCGCCTTCGAGTGCGATGCGCACGTCGCGCAGTTCGTCGAGCAAGTCGAGCGTCATCGGCGGGACCATCAGCGCGCGGCCGGGTCCGTCGATCAAGGCACCCTCTGCTTGCAGACGCGTGAGCGCGGCGCGCACCGGCATCGTCGAAGAACCGACGGCTTCGGCCACGCTGCGCAGACTCAGCAATTGTCCGGGCGCGAAGCGGCCCGTCATGATGGCTTGCCTTAACTGCGCGTAGACGCGGCCAGCCATCGTTTCGCGTGCAACTAATTCGAGCGCGGGTAAATCCGTCGTCGAGCGTGTCGCCACTTTGCCTCCGTTCTTTCGTTCGGCTGCTGCGATGCGGTTCGTTTGGTGTGACCTGTGATCACACTGCGATGGATGAAAGTGTCGGCTGCGCGAGCGCGTGAGTCAACCTCGGATTGCTAGGTGAAAACGCGGAGAACGCGGCGGATTGCGGAAGAACGCGTCAAGCGAACCGTCCCTGCACCGCCCTCTGAATCTCCGAGAACGCAACCGGCTTCACGAGATGATGATCGAAGCCCGCTTCCTTCGAACGCTGCCGGTCATGCGCCTGACCATAGCCTGTCACCGCGATCAGCAACGCATCCGCCGTTGCAGGACGCGCGCGCATTTCGGCCGCGAGCCGATAGCCGTCCATCCCCGGCAGACCGATATCGAGCAGTACGATCTGCGGCGCGAATGCATCGGAGAGCGCAAGCGCTTCGGTCGCGTCGTGCGCGGTGCGCACATCGAAGCCGTCGGCTTCGAGCAGGAGCGCCATCGCGGTGGCCGCGTCCACGCTGTCATCGACGAGCAGCACGCGCTTGCCGCTCGCCACGTTCGCGGGCGTCTCGCCCACGCCTTGCGCGGCCACTTGCGGGTCCTGCGCGAGCGGCAGCCATACGATGAATTCGCTGCCCGTCTGCGGCCCCGCCGAAAACGCCTCGATGCGCCCGCCCTGCAATTCGACGAGCGTCTTCGCAAGCGGCAGGCCGATGCCGAGCCCGCCTTCGGACCGTTCGAGTGAAGTCTCCGACTGCACGAAGAGATCGAAGATATGCGGCAGCATGTCGTGCGCGATACCGATGCCCTTGTCGCGCACGGCGATGCGCACTTCATCGCCGAACTGCTCGGTCTCGATCGCGATCTCGCCGTCTTCGAGACTGTACTTCGATGCATTCGACAACAGATTGCCGAAAACCTGCGCGAGCCGCACGTTGTCGCCGGCGACATAGAGCGGCGCATCCGGCAACTTGACCGTCAACGCATGGCGCTTTCTTTCGAGCGCGGGCTGCACGGTCTCGATCGCAGCCGCGATCGCCGCGGCGAGATCGACCGTTTCCCGGCGCAACGTGATCTTGCCCTGCGTGATGCGCGCGACGTCGAGCAGATCGTCCACGAGACGGCTCAGATGACGCACTTGTCTGTCGATGATCGCGCGCACCGTCGCGAAGTGCTGCACGGACGGCTCGCGGTCGGGATCGAGCAGATCGACCGCATTGCGAATCGGCGCGAGCGGATTGCGCAGTTCGTGCGCGAGCATCGCGAGGAACTCGTCCTTGCGGCGGTCCGCTTCGCGCAACAACAGCTCCGCGGCCTTGCGTTCCGATATGTCGTTGACGATGCCCGCGATGCGATACGGCCGCGCCGGATGCCCCGCCGCGCGCACCGGGAACGCGCGCTCCGCGACCCAGCACGGCCCGCCGTGCGCGCGCACGATGCGATATTCGACCTGATACGGCGTGCCGTTCGCAAGCAGTTGCCGGTATGCATCGGCGACATGATCGCGGTCGAGCGGCAGAATGTCGCCGGACCAGTGATCCGGTCCCGGCACAGGCGCGGGCGCGCCGCCGCCCGTATCGAAGAGATGCGCGTAAGCCGGGCTCACATAGAGCAGTTCGCCGGATGCGGGATCGAGCATCCAGAAGACATCGTCGATATTCTCGGCGAGCTGGCGAAAGCGCTCCTCGCTTTCGCGCAGCGCGTTTTCCGCGAGGCGCACGCGCAACAGCGCGCGCACATGCGCAATCAGTTCGGCCGGCTCGACCGGCTCGGTCAGATAACTGTCCGCGCCGCCTTCGAGACCGCGAATGCGATCGAGGCTGTGCACCGCCGCCGCCGATGTCTGCAACACGAGCGTGCCCGCCGTCTCCGGCGAAGCCTTGATCTGCCGGCACACTTCGAGGCCGTTGATGTCGGGCAGCTTCACGTCGAGCAGCACGAGATCGGGCGCTTCGGCGCGCACGCTTTCGAGCGCGGCGGTGCCGGTCGGCGCCTCGATCACGTTGAAGCCCGCGCGCGACAGGATGCGCGTCTTGGCATAGCGCGCGCCGTCGTTGTCGTCGACGTTGAGGATCAGCACCTCGTTCCGGTCGCTTCTCATGATGGTCTTTCCTTGCCCGTCACCGCATCCAGCACGCCCGGCAACTCGCCGCCGCCCACCGGCTTTTCGATGAATACGGTCGCGCCCAGCGCCTGCGCTTCGGTGCGATCTTCCGCCTCCCCGAGCACGAGGATCGGAATGCTGCGCGTCGCCGCCTGCGCGCGCAACGCGGCCAGCCAGATCCACGCTTCCGATGGCGCGGGCCGCACCGCGAGCAACAACGCGGCGGGCTGCGTGCGTGAGAGCAAGCGGCTGGCTTCGTCGAGCGTCGCGGCGTTCATTGCACGATACGGCGAATCGCGCAACGCCGCTTCGCAGTCGAGCCGCTCGATCGGATTGCTCGCGACGATCAGCACCGCGGGCCGCGTATCGCTCGCGGCATGATGTGCCGCATCGAAATCGGCGCCGTAGAACGCGGGAATCGTCGCGCTGAACACCGAACCGCGCCCGACCTCGCTTTCCAGCGACACATCGCCGCCGAGCAGCTTGCACAGCTTCCGGCACAGCGGCAGGCCGAGACCCGTGCCCTTCACATACTGCTGCAAGCGATTCTCGACTTGCCCGAATTCTTCGAACACGACCTGCTGATGTTCCGGCGCAATGCCGATGCCCGTATCGCTGACGGAAAACGTGATGAGCCGGCGCGCGTCGTCATAACTCGCGCTCACGCGCACGTCGCCGCGCTCCGTGAACTTGAGCGCGTTCGACACGAAGTTGCGCAACACCTGCGCGACCTTTCCTTCGTCGGTGCGAATGGGCGGCAGGCCTTCGCACGAATCGAACACGAGCTCGACCGCGCCGCCCGGCGACAATGGCCGCAACATGCCGCGCAGCGCTGAAAACAAGGTATCGACTTCGAATTCGGCGGGCCGCACTTCGATCTTGCCCGCTTCGATCTTCGCGAGATCGAGCAGGTCGTCAACCGTTTCCGACAGGTCTTCCGCGGCCTTGCGAATGAAGCGCACCTGCTTTTCCTGCTCTTCGGTGAGCTCGCCGTCGATGCGCTCCAGCAGGAGCTTCGACAAGGCGCGGATCGACGAAAGCGGCGTGCGGAACTCGTGACTCATGTTCGACAGGAAGCGCGATTTCGATTCGTCCGCGCGGCGCAGATGATCGGCGCGCGCATCCAGTTCCGCGTACAGCGCGACGACGCCGCGATTCGTATCTTCGAGCTCGCGCGTGAGGCGCGTCAGCTCTTCCTGACGTTCGCGCAGATCGGCAAGCGCCGCGATCAGTTCGCGATTCTGGCGCTGCAGTTCCGCGGCGGTGTCGTCGGCGGACTGGCGCGAAAGTATCTCGATGACCGACTGCAACTCGCGCGGCGCATGATCGGGCAAGGCCTTCGCAAGCGATATCGACGTATCGCCGCCAGCTTCGTCCGCGATCGCGCAATGATCCATCAACCGTTGCGCCGCGAGCAGGCCGAGCGCGGCTTGCGCGTCGTCCTTGCTGTCGTTGCGCATGGCGCGCAGCCGTTCGCCCGCGCCCTTGGCCGCCAGAAAGCGCACGACGAAGCGCGGCGGATGCGTGGCGTCATCGACGTAAAAATCGGCGCGCGCTTCGTGTCCCGCGAGCAGCACCGTGCGCGCGGCTTCGAGCACCGAAGTGGAAATGCGCGTCTGATCCTGCGGCGAAAAACCGAGCGCCGCGCTCGCATCGCGCGCCTTCACGCGGGCCGCGACGATATCGCGCTCGCCTTCGATACGCATCGCGTAGAGCGCGCGCGTCATCATGCGCTCCCGGCCGCGCGCGCGACGAACACGGTGATGTCGTCGCGGCCGCGCGCGAAATCGCGATACAGCACCGCCGCGACGAGCGCCGGATGACGCATCGCGAGCCCCGGATAGCGCGCGAGATCCCAGCGCGACGTGAGCCCGTCCGACGCGAGCACGACGAGCGCATTGGGCGGATACGGCACGTCGAATTGCTGCGCGCGCCGCGCCGAATGCCCGACGATGCCGCTGTGCGACACCAGATGCTTGTGCGCGCCTTCGCTCCACACGCTCGCCGAAATATTGCCGATGCCCGCGAACGACACCGGCATGTCCGACATCGACGCGAACGCCGGCATGCGCGCGATGCCGACCGCCGCGCCGCGCGTCGGGCGCAGCGCATCGTTGGCCACGTCCATGATGCGTTCGAGCGTCTCATCGCCATTCGCGGCCAGCACCTTCGCCGCTTCGATCGCGGCGACGTTGGCAAGCGGTCCGTGGCCGAGGCCATCGGCGACGAGCACGGTGAATTCGCCCTGATTCATATGGCACGACCAGGCATCGCCGCTAACGGTTTCGGTCGCGAGCGGCAGATTCACGACACCGTAGCTCAGTTGCGCGGCGGGCCTGTTCGCCGCGCCGGGCGCATTCCAGAACACGACGCGCAGCACCGTGCCGCGTCCGGGCGCGCTCCAGACATCGAGCTCGTCGGACAAACGTTCGATCGCGCCCATGCCGTTGCCGGGACTGCCCGCGGTCGTATAGCCGTCCTCGAAACAGCGATGCAAGTCGTGGATGCCCGGGCCGTTATCGATGCACAGCACTTCGATGCCATAGCGAGGCGACGCGCCGTGACCATCGACGAGCGGCCGCACCAGCAGTTCGCCGTGCTGCGCATGCTTGAGCAGATTCGTGCCGCACTCCGTCACGACGATCGCGAGTTCGCCCGCGGCGGTCTCGTTGAAAGCGAGACCCCGCGCGAGCTCGCCGATCAGCCGCCGCGCATGCGCGACCTGGCTCGTGTCGGCGATCTCGTAGCGCTGCTGCGCGGCCATCGATTCCTTCAGAACGGTTTCCATTTGGTGATCGAAACGTGTGTGCCGGCGCCCGGCGCCGAGCGGATATCGAACTCGTCGCACAGGCGCTTCGCGCCGCCGAGCCCGAGCCCGAGACCGCTGCCGGACGTGAAGCCGTCGGACAGCGCGCGCGGGATATCCGGAATCCCGGGACCGTTATCGACGAATTCGAGTTTGAGGCCGCGGCGGCCGTTGCGCTCGACGAGCGTGCAATGCACGTCGCCGCCGCCGCCGTAGATGAGCGTGTTGCGCGCGAGCTCGCTCGCCGCCGTCACGAACTTGGTCTGATCGATGAGAGACAGTCCTTGCGCGACGGCCTTCTCGCGGACGAACTGGCGCAGCCGCACGATCTGCTCGTCGGAGCGGATCGGCAGCGTGTCGGGCGGCGACGATGAGCTCGGCGCGGCTGTGGAGTGGAAGGTCGTCATGGCGTCGTTCACATGAGGCCGTCAGACCGTGCCGCTTTTCGCGAGCAGCGCCATGCCCTTTTCCACGTTGAGCGCGGTGCGCACGCCCGAGAGCGTGAGCCCGAGCTCGACGAGCGTGATCGCGACCGAAGGCTGCATGCCGACGACGACCGTCTCGGCGTCGAGCACGCGCGCCATCGCGGCGGTGTTGCCGATCATGCGCCCGATGAACGAATCGACCACATCGAGCGATGAAATGTCGATCAGCACGCCGCGCGCGCCGTCCTTCACGATCCGGCTCGTCAGATCGTCCTGCAGCGTGAGCGCGAGCCGGTCGTGCATGTCGACCTGAATGGTGACGAGCAAGAGCTTGCCCATCGTGAGAATCGGAATGCGTTCCATCGCTTGAGGCCCCGTTCAGTCGCGTGTCGTTCGATGCGTGCTTCGAATGGCGAGATGCGGCGTCATTCGGGTTGCAATGGATCGAAAGCGTCGCTCTGACGACCCGCGCGCGATGCGTCGTGCGCGAACGCCGCCGTCACCGACTTGCCGGTGCGTTGCAGCGCGACCACGAAGGCCGCCGCGAGCGACGCCTTGGTCGTGACGTTCGACAGGTTCACGCCGAGATGCACGATGGTCTGCGCGATCTGCGGACGAATGCCGCTGATGATGCAGTCCGCGCCCATCAGCCGCGCCGCCGCGACGGTCTTGAGCAGATGTTGCGCGACGAGCGTATCGACGGTCGGCACGCCGGTGATGTCGATGATCGAGATGGCCGCGCCCGTCTCGACGATCTTCTGCAACAGGTTTTCCATCACGACCTGCGTGCGCGCGGAATCGAGCGTGCCGATCAAGGGCAGCGCAAGAATGCCGTCCCACAACTGCACGACCGGCGTCGACAGTTCGAGCAGTTCCTGCTGCTGGCGCACGATGACCTGCTCGCGGCTCGCCTGAAACACTTCGGTCGTATAGAGGCCGAGTTCGTCGAAGAGCGTGCTGATCGTCCAGGTGAGATCGGCGAGCGTGGCGGAGTCGTTGCCGACCGCGTCGCGAAGGCGCGCAAAAAGCGGCTGCTTGAGCGAGAACACGAAGAGCGCGGTCTCGACCGGCGAGAAGCCCTGACGCGCGCGCTGCGACGACATGTCCGCGAGAAACGAGCGCACTTCCTGCCACGCGGGCGCCTTGAAATCGACGCGCTCGGCGCTGCTCAGCGCGGCCGTCAGAAGCGAGACGAATTGCGTGAACTGATTGCGCAGTTCGGCTTCGCCGACGAGCCCGCGACGCGACGCGATAGCGTGCTGCTGCGCGAACCACTCTGCGAGCAACTGCTCCTGATTGCCGGTGAACAATTGAGCGAGCCGCATTCCGCCGACCATTTCCATGCCGAAATCCCCGTGCGATAGATGTTTTTCGGGCGCTGCGCCCGGATGACTTTTGTTGCGCCGCCGCGATGGCTATCGAAACAAAGCAACGCAAGGCGCTCGGAATGTAGCATGCCATCCCGAAATTCGACAGTCCGCGACGCCTTATGGCGCAAGGGATTCCGGCGCATCGGCAATTGCTGCCGATCGCTTCGCGCGCGCCGCTCCAAGACAAGTCAAATCTCCTGATCGTTCAGCGTGAGAGCAGAAAGAGTTCGAGCGCCTGGAGGCTGATCGGCTTGAGCAGATAGCCGTCGAAGCGGGTTTCGCCGCTGTCCACGACAAGATCGGTGTGCCCTGTCATGGCGATGATGCGTGCGTGGCTGCTCGGCCCGCGCGCGCGGATCGCGGTGCAGAGTTCGCGGCCGTCGGCGTCGGGAAGCGTAATGTCGAGAAAAATGCTGTCGAATCGTTCGCTCGCCGTGAGCGCGAGGCAGCCCGCGCCGTCGTGCGCGATGGCCGCGGTATGACCCATCCCGCTTGCGATGTCGACGAGGGTCTCGATGCAGGCGTGATTGTCGTCGACGAATAGCAGGTTCATCGTCACTGACTCCGTTTCGACGGGATGGGTTATGCGCGTCGGACAGTGTAGTGCATGCCCGATGCCGCCCGCGCTTGCATTGCGCCAACGGCGAGGATTTGTCCGCGTTGCCCTAGATCGCATGATGCCGTGTATAGCGGCACGAATATTTTTTCGGCCGGCGCGCGGTGCAATACTCGGACGACTGCTTCACTCGACCCGTTCATCGAACCGCCGGAGCGCGCATGTCCCAAACGACTCATCCCGTCGACGAAGTGTTGCCCCTTGGTCAGATGCTCGCGGTCGGCATTCAGCACGTGCTCGTGATGTATGCGGGCGCGATCGCGGTGCCGCTCATCATCGGCGCGGCGTTGAAGCTGCCGAAGGAACAGGTGGCGTTTCTGATCAGCTCCGACCTTTTCGCGTGCGGGCTCGTCACGCTGGTGCAATGCATCGGTGTGTGGAAATTCGGCATACGGTTGCCGGTCATCATGGGCGTGAGCTTCGCGCCGGTCGGTCCGATGGTCGCGATGGCGTCCTCGGGCGCGGGCCTCACGGCGATCTTCGGCGCGACGATCGCGGCGGGCGTGTTCGCCATTCTGATCGCGCCGTTTTTCGGGCGTCTGATGCGCTTCTTTCCGCCGATCGTGACCGGCACGATCATTCTCACGATTGGCATGACGCTCTTTCCGGTCGCGATCAACTGGGCCGGCGGCGGGCGCGGCGCGGCGAATTTCGGCGCACCGGGCAATCTGATGATCGCGGCTGTCGTGCTGCTCGCGATTCTGCTGATCAACAAGTATCTGAAGGGCTTTCTCGCGAATATATCGGTTTTGCTCGGCATGGCGATTGGCTTTGTTATCGCCTTGCCGCTCGGGTTGATCGACTTCTCGGGGGTCGGCCAGGCGGCGTGGTTTGCGCCTGTGCGGCCGTTTGCGTTCGGCATGCCGACTTTCGATCTTGCGGCCATCGCGTCCTTGTGTCTCGTGATGGTGGTCATCATGGTGGAATCGCTCGGCATGTTTCTCGCGCTCGGCGATCTTGCGATGCGGCCCGTTTCGCGCGTCGATGCGACGCGAGGCTTGCGCACCGATGGTCTCGGCACGGTGATCGGCGGCATCTTCAATACGTTTCCGCATTCGTCGTTTTCGCAGAACATCGGGCTCGTGGGGATAACCGGTGTGAAGAGCCGATGGGTCGTCGCGGTGTCGGGCGTGATCTTGATTTCGCTCGGGCTGTTGCCCAAGTTATCCAATCTGATTGCTTCGATACCGGTCGTCGTGCTTGGGGGCGCGGGGATCGCGATGTTCGGCATGGTCGCGGCGACGGGCGTGAAGATCTTGAGTAAAGTGGATTTCGATAGCAAGAATAACTTGCTGATTATCGCGATCAGTCTGGGGGTGGGGGTTATTCCGCTCGTCGCGCCGACGTTTTTTGCGCATATGCCGGGGTGGGTGGGGCCCTTGACGCATAGCGGGATTACGCTTGCTGCGGTGTTTGCTATCGCGCTGAATGCGATGTTTAATCGCGGGCGTGGGGAGGGGGAGGTTGAGAGGGAACTTGCCGAGGATATGGCGTTGAGTTTGCGGCAGGGGGATAGGGAAGGTTGATTTTTGGGTTTTTGTTTTTGTTTTGGTTTCGTGGAACTTGCTTTGGTGTCGGTCTATTGGCACTGCCCCTCCCCGGGGCGGGGGTAACTTTCTTTGCTGCTGCAAAGAAAGTCACCAAAGAAAGCAGCTCTCTCACCGCCCGCGGTCACACGCAGTTTGGCCACTCTTCTCCTCCGGGAACGGCCCTCGCCTAAAGAGTGCCCCCATAGGCCCAATCGGGCTTGGATCGCGCACGGTCTGTCACATCGCGCCACACAACAAACTGGTACAGCCATCTCAAGCTCCGGCCAGCTTCGCGGCCGACGGGTGAATTGGGTTTGCGTGCGCGTTCGTCTTCCGTTGGTTTCCCTTGCATACTCCACGGCAGCGCGTAGCGCTGTGCCGAAGCTATTTCGTGCTGAACCAGCGCCTTTTGAGTACTAGCTTGTCAGACCGTGCGCGATCCAAGCCCGATTAGGCCTATGGGGGCACTCTTTAGGCGAGGACCGTTCCCCGAGGAGAAAAGTGGCCAAACTGCGTGTGACCGCGGGCGGTGACAAAGCTGCTTTCTTTGGTGACTTTCTTTGCAGCAGCAAAGAAAGTTACCCCCGCCCCGGGGAGGGGCAGTGCTAATAAACCAACGAGAAATCGGGAGCCGGCGAAAAATACCCACTACCATGTGAAGAACCACCCCGGCCCAAAAAAGAAACAATGCGCGAAGCCCTCTGGATCCTCCTAACCGCGATAGCGCTCGCCTACGCTCTAGCCTTTGCGGCCTTATATTGGCTACAAGGCAGACTCGTCTATCCCCTAGAACAGATTGAAGCCTTCAAAAGCCCCGAACTCGAACACCAAACCGAGCCCATCAGCATAAAAACCGCCGATGCCCTCACCCTGACAGCCCGCTACAAGGCGCCGCCAACCGAAACCTCCCCCACGATCATCCTCTTCCACGGCAACGGCGAAGACCTGACCCAACGCGCCCATATCGCGCTGGAGATGATCGAAGCAGGCTACGGCGTACTGCTCGCCGAATACCGCGGCTACGGCGGCAACCCCGGCAAGCCGCACGAAGCCGGCCTATACGCCGATGCCCGCGCCGCCTACGCCTACGCCGCAGCGCGTTCGAAACACATCGTGCTGCATGGCTATTCGCTCGGCTCGGGCGTCGCCGTGCAACTCGCGAGCGAAGCGAAAATCGACGCGCTGATTCTCGAAGCGCCATTCACCAGCATCGTCGAAGTCGCCGCGAAGCGCTTCTGGCTCTTTCCCGTGCGCCTGTTCGCGCGCGACCGCTACGACAGTCTGTCGAAAATTGCGTCCGTTAATGCGCCGATCCTGATCTACGGCGGCACCCAAGACGGCGTGATCCCGCCCGAGCAGTTCCAGCGCCTCTTCGGCGCGGCGCGCGGCGAAAAACAACTCGCGCTTATCGAAGACGCCGACCATCTCGATGTCTGGACGAAGGGCGGACGCGAACACGTCATGCGATTCCTCGCATCGCTGCAAGCCACGCGCCACGCAATGCAAGCCTAAGCGCCCGCCTTCCTGCGCGCACGTCCGAGCTTGAGCGTGATCCATGCCGGCGCGTGATCGCTCGCATGCGGCTCGCCGCGCACCCATTTATCGACGCCCGCTTCATCGAGCTTCTTCGCCAGATCCTTGCTGAGCAGAAGGTGATCGATACGCAAACCCGAATTCGTCTGCCAGTGATTGCGAAAGTAATCCCAGAACGTATAGATGCGCTCGTCGGGAAACGTCTTGCGCAACGCATCCGTCCAGCCCTGCGCGAGCAGGTCCGCATAGGCCGCCCGGCTCTCGGGCTGCAACAGCGCGTCCTTGAGCCATGAGCGCGTGTTATAGATGTCCTCGTCGGTGGGCACGACGTTGTAGTCGCCCGCGAGCACCACGGGATGACCGCTGTCGAACAAGGCCTTCGCATGCGCGTTGAAACGCTCGAACCACGCGAGCTTGTAATCGAACTTCGGGCCGGGCTGCGGGTTGCCGTTCGGGAGATACAGACAGCCGATCACGATGCCGCCCACCGCCGCTTCGATGTAACGGCTATGCGTGTCGTCCTCGAAGCCGGGCAGCCCGCGCCGGCTGAGCACGGGGTCGACGCCCTTCGCGAGAATCGCCACGCCGTTCCACGATTGCTGGCCGTGCCACAGCGCGCCATAGCCCGCGCTGGCGATCGCATCGGCGGGAAACTGCGCGTCGGTCGCCTTCAATTCCTGCAGGCAGACGATATCGGGCGCTTCGCGTTCGAGCCATTTCAATAGCGCGTCGAGCCGCGGACGGATGCCGTTGATGTTGAAGGTCGCGATTTTCACTCGGCGTCTCTCCATCGGTGGATCGGAATCGATCGTACACGCGTCGCAGATTGCGTGCCGCGTCGCGCGCGAGCAAGACGGCCGAAAATCTGCGACAGTCACGCACAAACGACAACCACGCGCGCCCCATGTCCGACGGCTCCATCCACTGGCAACGCAATCTCTACGTCTGCGTATTCGGCTCGTTCACGACCATCATGGCGATGACGCTGCTCTTGCCCTTCCTGCCGATCTACGTGCAGCAGTTAGGCGCGACATCGGTCGATGCGGCCGTGCAGTGGTCGGGCGTCGCGTTCGGTGCGACCTTTCTCGCGGCGGGGCTCGTCGCGCCGCTCTGGGGACGCCTCGCCGACCGCTATGGCAGAAAGCCCATCCTGATTCGCGCGAGCCTCGGCATGGCGATCACGATGTCGCTGCTCGGCGTCGTGCAGACCGTCTGGCAGCTCGTCGCGATGCGCTTTCTCGCGGGGCTCGTCGGCGGCTATGCGAGCGGCGCCATTGTGATGATCGCGACGCAAACGCCGCGGCATCGCACCGCGTGGGCGCTCGGCACGCACGCGGCGGGCATGATGGCGGGCAATCTCGTCGGTCCGCTCGTCGGCGGATTGCTGCCGGGTCTCATCGGCATACGCGCGACTTTCTTTCTCGCGGGCGGACTCATCTTCTGCTCGTTCATCATGACGACGCTGCTCGTGAAGGAAGAGCGCCGCTCGCCGGAGAGCGTGAAGCAAACGCCGCGCGGCGGATGGCGCGACGTGCCGCTTCTCACGCCCGTCTTCGCCATGCTCGCGAGCGCCATGCTGCTCATGTTCGCCAACATGTCGATCGAGCCGATCATCACGGTCTATGTTTCGCAGCTCGTCGACGATCCGAAGAAGATCACGCTCGTCGCGGGCTTCGTCATGTCCGCCGCCGCGCTCGGCAGCGTGCTCGCCGCGCCGCGCGTTGGACGGCTCGCGGACCGCATCGGCGCGCCGAAAGTCATCGTCTGTTGTCTTGCCGCGTGCGGCGTGCTGCTGATACCGCAGATCTTCGTGACCAACGGCACGCAGCTCGTCGTGCTGCGCTTTCTGATGGGCCTCGCATTGGGCGGCCTCCTGCCCGCGATCACGAGCGTCGTGCGTCACAACGTGCCGGACCATGCGGCCGGCTACATCCTCGGCTACGCGACCTCGGCGCAGTACATCGGGCAAGTAACGGGACCGCTCGCGGGCGGCTTCATCGCCGCGCATTCGGGCATGCACGCCGTCTTCGTGATGACGAGCGTTCTGATGTTCGCGGGCGCCGCGTTCAACGCATGGGTCTTTCTGCGAAAGAAGCGCGCCCGCGAGGCCGATGCGCAGACTTAGGCCTTCTCGCTGTCGAGATGGGCCATCTGCACGGCTTCATACCGATCGCCCGATGCCGCGCCCTTCGGCACGGCCGCTTCGATCGCGGCGAGTTCGTCGTTCGTGAGCTTCACGTCGAGCGCGTCGAGCGATTCCGTCAGCCGGTCGCGGCGGCGCGCACCGATGACCGGCACGATGTCCTCGCCCTGCGCGAGCACCCACGCAATCGCGATCTGCGCAACGCTCACGCGCTTGGCATCGGCGATCTTGCGCAGTGCATCGACGAGCGCGAGATTGCGTTCGACGTTGCCTTGCTGAAAGCGCGGGCCGCTCGCGCGCCAGTCGCCCGTTTGCGCGGCGTCCTTGTTCCAGTGCCCGCTGATCAAACCGCGCGACAGCACGCCATATGCCGTGATCGCAATGCCCAACTCGCGGCACGCCGGCAAGATCGCGTCCTCCATGCCGCGCGTGATCAGCGAATACTCGATCTGCAGGTCGCACACGGGATGCACGGCGGCGGCCCTGCGCAGCGTCTGCGCGCCCACTTCCGAGAGCCCGACATGACGCACATAGCCCGCATCGATCATCTCGGCAATCGCGCCGACGGTGTCTTCGACCGGCACGTTCGCATCGAGCCGCGCCGGACGATAGATGTCGATATGCTCGACGCCAAGCCGCTGCAAGGTGTACGCGAGCGCATTCTTCACGGCGACGGGACGGCCGTCGAAGCCGATGAAGCGGCCCGCCGGATCGCGCATGCCGCCGAACTTCACGCTGAGGATCGCGGCATCGCGGCGCGAAGGCGGCGCGCTTCGCAACGCCTCGCCGATCAACATTTCGTTGTGACCCATGCCGTAGAAGTCGCCGGTGTCGAGCAGCGTGACGCTCGCTTCGAGCGCGGCGTGAATCGTCGCGATGCTTTCCGCGCGATCGGACGGCCCGTACATGCCCGACATGCCCATGCATCCGAGTCCGATGGCCGACGATTGCGGGCCGGTCTTTCCGAGCTTGCGCTGTTCCATGCTGTTCTCTCCTGAAGGCGATGGAGAGCATTATGTGAGCAAAAAGCCCGTGCGATAATCCGCCTCAATGCGAATGGGCTGTGCGCCGAGGCGAACAATGAGCGAACCCGATCTGTCGGATCTTCACGCGTTTCTGGCTGTCGCGCGTTCGCGCGGCTTCAGGCAGGCGGCGCTGTTGCGCGGCGCGTCGGCGTCGTCGCTGAGCGAGGCGGTGCGCAGGCTCGAAACGCGTCTGGGCGTGCGGCTTCTCAATCGCACGACGCGCAGCGTGACGCCGACCGAAGCGGGCGCGCGCCTGATCGAGCGCCTCGCACCCGCGTTCGCGGAGATCGCGGGCGCGCTCGATGCCGTGAACGGCTTTCGCGACAGCCCGACCGGTACGCTGCGCCTGAACGTGCCCACCATCGTCTCACGCGAAGTCCTGCCGCCCATCGTCGCGCGCTTTCTTGCGACGCATCCGGGCATCACCCTGGAACTGAGCGCAAGCGATAAGTTCATCGACGTGCTCGCGGCCGGGTTCGATGCGGGCATCCGCTATGACGAACGCATCGAGCGGGACATGATCGCGGTGCCCATCGGGCCGCGCACGCAGCGCTTCGTCGCCGCGGCCGCGCCGGCCTATCTCGAGGCGCATGGCGAACCGAAGCATCCGCGCGAACTCGTGAATCACGCATGCATCGCGCATCGCTTCGAAAGCGGCGTGCTGGCGACGTGGGAATTCATGCGGGGCAAGGACGTGATACGCATCGTGCCGCAAGGGCCGCTCGTGACGTCATCGATCGAAGTGAGCCGCGCGTGCGCCATCGCGGGCCTGGGTCTGGTCTATACGTTCGACGAGTTCGTGCGCGAAGCCATCGAGCGCGGCGCGCTGGTGCCGGTGCTCAAACCGTGGTGGCAGAGCTTCACCGGGCCGCGTCTTTACTATGCGAGCCGCGCGCACGTGCCGGGGCCGTTGCGCGCGTTCATCGACTTCATTCGGGCCGAAAGCTGATCTTCGGACGTTATTGCTGCACGCCCCAGCGGCGCACGGTCACGCGCTCGAATGTATCGAACACGAGATGCTCGACCGCGAGCCCGATCACGATGACCGCCGCCAGTCCGGCGAACACGCGATCCGTATAGAGCTCGTTGCGGTTCTGGAAGATGTACCAGCCGAGGCCGCCCTTGCCCGAACTCGCGCCGAACACGAGTTCCGCCGCGATCAGCGTGCGCCACGCGAACGCCCAGCCCACGCGCAGGCCCGCGAGAATCGAAGGCAGCGCGGCAGGCACCAGAATCAGCATGACGTGACGCATGCCGTTCAAACCGTAGTTGCGGCCCGTCATGCGCAAGGTCGAAGGCACCGCCTGAAAACCGGCATACGTGTTGAGCGCGAGCGGCCACAACACCGAATGCACGAGCACGAAAAGCAGGCTGCCCGTGCCGAGACCGAACCATAGCAATGCGAGCGGCAATAGCGCGATCGACGGCAGCGGATTGAACATCGCGGTGAGCATCGAGAGGATGTCGCGGCCGATGCGCGTTGATACCGCGAGCGATGTCAGCACGAATGCGAGCGCCGCACCGAGCGCATAGCCGCGCAACAGCACGGACATCGAAATGCCGATTTTTTCGATCAGTTCGCCCGACGCGATGCCCTGGACGAACGCGACGAAGGTCGCGCTGAAAGTCGGCAGCAGAAGATCGTTGTCGACGGCGCGCGCGGCGATTTCCCACAGCCCGATCAAGACGAGCGCGATGATCGTCTTGCGCAGCCATGAGCGGTCAGCAAGCCGCTTCGAAAGCGGCAACGGCGCTTCGTGCTCGATACCGGCGGGCGCGGCGGGCGTGACTTCATATTCGGGCCGAACAGGCGGCACGGTGAGATGCGGCGTGCTCAAAGCGCGGCCTCCTCTTCAAACAACAAACGATGAATGCGCGCCACGCTCTGCTGAAACTCCCCGCGGCCCAGACTTTCCTGCGTGTATTGATGACTGTTCAGTTCGGCGCGCACGCGGCCTGGATGCGGCGTCAGCAGCAGAATGCGGTTGCCGACGATGAGCGCTTCCTCGATCGAATGCGTGACGAACAACAGCGTGAAGCGCTCGTCGCTCCAGAGGCGCAGAAGCTCTTCCTGCATGCGCCGGCGCGTGAGCGCATCGAGCGCGGCGAAGGGCTCGTCCATCAGCAGCACGCGCGGCTGCATCGCGAGCGCGCGCGCTATCGCGACGCGCTGCTTCATGCCGCCGGACAGCGTGTGCGGATAGGCATCGGCGAATTTCGCGAGACCCACTTTGTCGAGATAATGCAGCGCGCGCTCGCGTGCCTCCGCGCGGCCAAGCTTGCGCGCGACGCGCAGCGGAAAGGCCACGTTCTGCACGACGGTCTTCCACGGCGGCAGTTGATCGAACTCCTGGAACACGACGATGCGATCCGCGCCCGGCCCGCGCACACGTTCGCCGCCGATCTCGATGCTGCCCGCAACGGGTTCGATGAACCCGGCGACCGCCTTCAGCAAAGTGGACTTGCCACAGCCCGACGGCCCCAGCAGCACGAAACGGTCGGCGCCGTAGACATCGAAGCTGACATCGTGCGTCGCGCGCACGAGCCGCTCGGGCGTGCGGTATTCGAGCGTGACGTTCTTCGCGCTGAGCAACTTGCCGCTCGTGGAAGCATCGCGCTCGGCTTCTCTTGAGTACAGCGCTTGAGGATTGGCGGCCATGTTCGATGTGCTGGATTGCAAACGCACACGATACCGGCGCGCCCCGCGCGCGCGAACCAATCATTGCGCATATTCAATCCGCGATCGCGGATAAGCGCTGCGTCAGCTTCCGTCTTTCGTCGCGGGATCGCTGAAGAAGTAGTCCTGCCACGACTTCGGCTCGTTTCTGATCACGCCCACGCGATGCATGAACTGCGCAAGCGCGAACGTGTTCTGCGGCGCGACCTTGAATTGCACCGAAGGATCCTTGATAACCTTGACGAGCAGGTCGCGATCGATCTTCGCGTTGTTGACACGCAGATAGATATCGGCGGCCTGCTCGGGATGCTGCGTGATATAACGCGCGGCGTCGGCGAGACCGGCCACGAACGCGCGATACGTCTTCGGATTCTCGTTGCGGAACTTCTCCGTCGCATAGAGCACGGTCGCGGAACTAGGGCCGCCGAGCACGTCGTATGAATTGAGCACGATATGCGCTTTCGGATTGCCCGCGAGTTCCTGCTGCTGGAACGGAGGATTGCCGAAATGCGCGTTGATTTCCGTGCCGCCCGCGATGATCGCCGCGGCCGCATCGGGATGCGGCACCGCTTGCGTGAGCTTGTCGAGGCGGTCGTATTGCTTGTCGCCCCATTGCTTTGCCGCCGCGTATTGCAGGACGCGCGACTGCACCGAAACGCCGACGGCGGGCACCGCGATGCGATCCTTATCGCTGAAATCGGCGATGGTCTTCACGCGCGGATCGTTCGATACGAGGTAATACGGAAAATTGCCGAGTGAAGCGACGCCCTTCACGTTCTGCTTTCCGTGCGTGCGGTCCCAGATCGTCAGAAGCGGCCCCACGCCCGCCGCGGCGATATCGACCGAACCGGACAGCAGCGCATCGTTGACACTCGAACCGCCCGAGAGCTTGGCCCAGTCGACCTTGATATCGAGCCCTTCCTTCTTGCCTTCCTGCTCGATGAACTTCTGATCGCGCGCGACGTTGAGCAGCAGATACACGACACCGAATTGCTCGGCGATGCGCAGCGTGCCCTCGGCATGCGCGCCCGCCGACGTGATGCCGAGCGAAACCGCGAGCGCGGCGGCGAGCGCGCGTGCGGCGCCCTTCCCTGTTCGAGAATGCATCAATAAAACCCCGTGAATTAAGCGATATTCTTCAGAAAGGCGCGTCGCCTTCGATGGTCGTGCGATACAGCTTGCGGCGCTGATCGTCCGGCGTGCCCGCCGCGAGATGCATGACCGAGCGGTTGTCCCAGAACACCATGTCGCGCTCGCGCCATTGATGGCGATAAACGAATGCGGGCTGCGTGCTATGCGCGAAGAGCTCCGCGAGCAGTGCGCGGCTTTCGTCTTCGGGCAAGCCGATCACGCGCGTCGTGAAATGCTCGCTGACGAAGAGCGCGCGCCGTTTCGTTTCGGGATGCGTGCGCACGATCGGATGCGTCACCGGCTTCACTTGCGCGATCTGCTCGGCCGAGAGATTGGGCCGCCACGGACTGCGCTTTTGCAACTCCGCATACTTGGCGAGATACGTATGCTCGGCGGCGCGGCCCTCCACCGCTTGCTTCAGATGCGCGGGCAACGTGTCCCAGGCGAGATGCTGGTTCGCAAAGAGCGTGTCGCCGCCGGTGGCGGGCAACTCCTGCGCATGCAGCATCGAGCCGAGGCTCGGCGTGTCCTTGTACGAGAGATCGGAATGCCAGAAGTGACCCGCATCGCCGAGGCCGATCGGCTTGCCGTTCTCCATGATGTTCGACACGATCAGCACTTCCGGATGCCCCGCGAGCCCGAACTGATGCAGCACGTGAATCTGCAGCGGACCGAAGCGCCGGCTGAACGCGACCTGCTCGTCCGGCGTGATGCGCTGATCGCGAAACACGAGCACGTGATGATCCAGATGCGCGCGATGAATGCGCGTGAAATCGGCTTGCGAAAGCGGCTTCGAAAGATCGAGCCCGATGACTTCGGCGCCGAGCGGCGCGTCGAACTTGCGAATCTCGATGGATTGATCGGCGGCGTCTTGCGCGGCGCGCTCGGAATGAGGGGCGGTCTGAATCGTCACGTTCGAACTTGGGGCAATCGATGACTTCGGGGAAGCGATCAATCTAACGCGCCGCGATTGCCGCCGCAACGAAGCATCTGCGATTTCTTTATGCGCCAATGAAATAAGGCCCGCTTCAAAGGCCCACTTCATTCGCCCGAAAGATCGAACGGCAATTCGACCTGCACCGGCTCGATAAAACCGCTTTCGTCGGGCCGCCCCAGCGCGCTCACTCTCACGCCGAGCAGCCTGATCCTGCGATCGAGGACGATGCGCTTCAGGCATTCGGTCGCGGCGCGGCGAATCTCGGCCGGATCGGCCGTCGCGACGGGCACGGTCAGATCGCGCGTCACGGTGCGGAAGTCGTCGAAACGCAGTTTGATGCCCACCGTGCGCCCGACATAACCTTTGCGCTGCAAGTCTTCGGCGACGCGCGTGCACAGGCCCGTGAACTCCGCCGAAAGCGTCGCGCGATCGTGCTTCGGATGAAAGTCGCGCGCGAAGGTCGTCTCGCGGCTCATCGATTTCGGTGTCGAGCTGACGACGACGGGCCGCTCGTCCTGCCCCTGCGCGATGCGCGCGAGCCAGGCCGCATACGTATGACCGAAATGCGTCTGCAACAGGCCAGGATCGGCGGCCGCGATATCGCCCACGGTGACGATGCCGAGCGCCGCGAGCTTCTCGTTCGCCTTCGGTCCGATGCCGTTGACCTTGCGCGCCGCGAGCGGCCAGATGCGCGTCGGCAGATCGTTCATCGTGAGGATGGTGAGGCCGTCGGGCTTGTCGAGTTCCGAGCCGATCTTCGCGAGCAGCTTGTTCGGTGCGATGCAGATCGAGCAGGTAAGCCCGGTCGCGTCGTGCACGGCGTCCTTCATCTTCTGGCCGATCTCCGCGGATTCTCCGGCCAGGTCGCTCACATCGATATAAATCTCGTCGATGCCGCGATTTTCGATTTGCGTCGTGAAGCCAGCGACGGCCGCCTTGAAGAGGCGCGAATAATGCCGATAAGACTCGAAATCGGTGGGCAGCAGAATCGCGTCGGGGGCGAGCTGCGCGGCCTTCATCATGCCCATCGCGGAGAACACGCCGAACTTGCGCGCTTCATAAGTGGAGGTGGTCACGACGCCGCGGCCCGCGTAATCGCGCAGGCGCCTGAAGCGCCGCGTGCCGTCGGGCAGCGTTTCGGGAATGGCGTCGCGCCCACCGCCGACCACCACCGGCATGCCGCGCAACTCCGGATAGCGCAGCAGTTCGACCGACGCGAAAAACGCGTCCATGTCGAGGTGCGCGATGCGGCGCGGGGCGTGCAGGGAAGACGGCGCGTCCATCGAAAGGATCAGCGTGCCGCCGCGCGAAGCGGCGCGCGCGCGGCAAAACGGACGGGAACGAACGCGCGAAACATGCGGTGGCGATTCACGGCGCCCGTTGCGCGGCGCCGTCATGAAAAGAAAATGGCTTACTGTACATCCATACAGGTCTTTGCGCTAGCGCCTTGCCGCGCGCGCTGACCCGTTCATTCCGGCGTGCGCTTTTCCGCGAGCGCGCGGCGGCAATCGTCGAAAACCTGCCGCACGACATCCGACTGATAGTTGAGGTCTTCGCTGTCGAGAATTTCTTCGACGGCTTCGCGCGCCCAGTCTGCTTCGAGCATGGCGCAATGCTGCGTGGCGATATCCCGCGCGATGGCCGCGAGCTTCGCGACCGTGAGCCAGTCCGCGTAGCGCTGATGCCGGTCGAGCCACTTATGCGCGGCCTGCACGTGAAACGAAGGAGCGGGCCAGTCGCCATTCAGGTAATACGCGCCGAGACTGCCGCACGTGAGCCAGCAGAGCAACTCGACGCGGTCGCGGGCACTGAGGGTACGAGACACATCGTTCATGGCGGCCTTCACGAAAGACGATCGACGAATGCGGATCACGCCGGCGCTCCGTATGAAACCCGTATGAAATCCGTATAAAAACAAGATAGCACGGGATGGTGCGGCGCGGCAGTGCCTTTCGCGCGTCGTAATCCGCTTCACGGTGCGTTGCCGAACGCTTCGTCGTTTCGAAAAGGAGGGGTGGCTTCGCTGCTCTCATTTACCGCTAATTCACGCGGCATAACCTGCATTCGTCGGCCCCGCATGCGGGCCTTTCAATGACAGGAGCACATCATGTTCGAACGTCTTTCGCAATCCGTCGGCAGCTTCTTCTCGATGCACGATGCCCACGACGACTACCTCGCCTCATCGAGCGATCTCGCCGATCTCGAGCGCCGCATGCGTCAGGTCGAAACCGAAGATCACGACTACAGCATGCATTTTTGCGGCTCGCTCGGCCGGCATTACGATGCGCAGTGAGCGCGCGACGCCCGCAACGTGCGCTACTTCGGTTCTTCGCGGCCCGCCTGGCCCAGCATCACGGTCCAGCCGAGTCCGCGCACGTTGCGAATCACGCTCGCGCCGAATTTCTTTCGCACCGAATGAATGAGCACGTCGACGGCGTTGCTCTCGACTTCCTTGCCCCAGCCGTACAGCCGGTCTTCGAGTTGATCGCGCGAGAAGATCGTGCCGGGACGTTCGAGCAGCGCGTGCATCAGCGCGAATTCGCGCGCGGACAGCACGCCGGAATTTTCGCCGCACGTGAGCGTGCGTTGATCGAGATTGAGGCTGAGCGAATCGTCGCCGAGACGCGAGACCGCATAGCCTGCCTTGCGACGCAGCACGGCGCGTATGCGCGCGAGCAGTTCGGGCATGTCGAAGGGCTTGAGCAGATAGTCGTCGGCGCCGAGATCGAGGCCTTGCACGCGCGTGTCGAGATCGTCGCGGGCGGTGAGAATCAGCACCGGCGTTGCGTTGCCCGCGGTGCGCGCCTGGCGTAGCAGTTCGATGCCCGTCATGCCCGGCAAGCCCAGATCGAGCAGGGCCACGGTGTATTCGGCGGCGTCGAGCGCCTCGCGGCCCGCATTGCCGTCACGGACCCAGTCGACGGCGTAGTCGGCGTCCTTGAGCGCACGCATGAGGCTCGTGCCGATCTGCACGTCGTCTTCGATCAGGAGAATTCGCATGTTCCACCCCGCTCCCGCGAGAATGGCGCGCGCCACGCGCCCGGAAAGCGGCACGAAGAAATTAATGCACGACCGGTCGTGTTATTTCATTCTGAACCGGCGAGTTTCATTTCGCGCCACGCAGCGAATGCATTGTAATCGGCGCAAAACGGCGCGCAAATCCCTACGTGTTTCATGCGCAATCCGTCACGGCCGCCGCGCTCTCCTTCACGTCCTCGGCCGGAAAACCGATCGACGCCACGATGCCCGAGCGCCCGTCGCGGCGATTGGCCAGCATGACGTCGCCGCCATAACGCGCGGCGATCGCCTTCACGATCGAAAGGCCCAAGCCGCTGCCTTCCACGTCGGGATTGGCGCGAAAGAAGCGGTCGAACACGCGCGGCAGCAGCGCTTCGTCGATGCCCGGCCCCGTATCGACGACATCGACCCAGACCATGCCGGCGTCGCGGCGCATGCGCAGATCGATGGTGCCGCCATCGGGCGTATAGCGCACGGCGTTCGAGACGAGGTTCTTCACCGCCATGCCGATATCCGTCTCGACCGCGCGCACGTGCGCCTGCAGCATTTCCTCCGCGCCGATATCCAGGCCGCGCGCAATCGCGATCGGCAGCACGTCGGAGACCGCGTTCGTCACGACCGTGGAGAGATCGACGCGCGAAAGCGGCGTGCCGTTCACGGGCGCATCGGCGCGCGCGAGCCGCAGGAGTTGCGTGATGAGACCGCCGGCGCGCGCAATGCCCTTGCGCAATTCCTGAAAGCGCTCCTGATTGCCGGGGTAGATATGCGGCGCGAGATTGTCCGCCTGAAGCTGAAGCGCGGTGAGCGGCGTGCGCAGTTCGTGCGCGGCGTCGGCGATGAACTTGCGCTCCTTGTCGATCGAATCGGCGAGGCGCTCGATCATCGTATTGATCGAATGAATGAAGGGCTTGATCTCCGTGGGCACGCCGACCGTCGACAACGGTTGCAGATGGCCCATGTCGATGCACCGCACCTCGTTGCCGAGCGCGGTCAACTGGCGCAGCGAACGCCTGACGACGAACGCGACCGCGATCCACACGAGCGGCAGCAGCACGGCGATCGGCCAGAGCGTGACCGTCGCGGTTTCCGTGGTGAGCTCGCGGCGCACGGACGAGCGTTGCGCGACCTGAATGGTCATCGTCGGCTCCTGGCGGGTGAAGATGCGCCAGTGCTCGCCGTTGAATTCGGCGCCGCTGAAGCCGGGCTTCGCATCGCGCGGAAATTGCAGCGACGGGTCGGTCGTGCGGTAGGGCAAGTCGGCATCCGGCTTCCATACGACGACGACGATATCGCGGAAATCCTGCGAGCCGCGCGCGGGATTTTCCGGTATGCGTTCGACGAAGCCGCCCTCACGCAGGCGCGTGGCCACCTGTTCGAGGCGCATGTCGAGCAGCGCGCTCATGCCGGTCTTGCTCAACTGATACGAACTCACGCCCTGCACGACGCCGATGATGCTCACGAGCAGCCCCAGCGCGACGACCAGCTGATTCTTCAGTGATTTGAGCATGCGTGTATGCCGCTTCGGGAAGGACCGGGACGAGCCGGGACGCAAACCATTTTCCGGTTCGATTTTAGGCGACATTGCGGGGGATTTCGGTCTGAAAGACGACATGTGAGTGATGGAAGCGGCGCCGAGCGCGATGGATCTACATGGAGCAGCGTAGCCGTGTTCAATTAGCGTTTAATGAGGAACGTCTCGCGCACGGCCGAGCAGCCCGCGGCTCACCGGGATAACATTGCATGCGGCGCTGATTTAAAAGGCGGCATCGCGCGGATTGCAAGGAGATCGCAAGCCTACAAGCGCCGTCGCCGCGGAACCTTCCATTCGTCATGTATTCCCCGCACGCGCGCGGCGGGCGATATGCCATTCATAAAACGCATGTCACAAACCAAGAAAACCGCTCGTCCCCTCGTCATTGCCGCTGTCATGGCCTCGATGGCCATGGTCGCGATCGAAGCCACCATCGTCTCGACCGCGATGCCGCAGATCGCGACGCAGCTCGGCGGCCTCAATCTCTATAGCTGGGTGTTCTCGTCGTTCCTGCTCACGCAGACCGCGCTGACCGTGGTATTCGGCAAGCTCGCCGATATTTTCGGCCGCAAGCCCGCGATTCTCGTGGGCATCGCGATCTTTCTCGTCGGCTCGATACTCGCGGGCTTCGCGTGGTCGATGCCCGCGATGATCGTGTTCCGGCTGCTTCAGGGCGTCGGCGCGGGCGCGATCCTGCCGGTTGCGCTGACGGTCGTCGGCGATCTCTATCCGGCGCGCGAGCGCGGCAAGGTGCAGGGTTATCTCGCGAGCGTGTGGGCCGTGTCGGCGGTGCTCGGGCCGATGGTCGGCGGCCTGCTGATCCGCCAGCTTTCGTGGTCGTGGATCTTCTGGATCAACGTGCCGATCGGCATTCTGGCCGCGCTGCTCTTCACGCTCTTTCTGCACGAGGAAAAGCGCCACGACCGCCCCGCGGTCGATCTCGCGGGCGCGTTCTTCTTCACCGCCGCGGTGGCCGCGCTGATGATGGCGCTCACCGATGCCGGTCACGCGAGCAATGCGCGCGTCGGCGTGGAGATCGCGGTGCTGGTGCTCGCCATCGTGGGCTTCGTGGTGCAGGAGCGCCGCGCCGCCGATCCGATGATCTCGTTCAAGCTATGGTCGCATCGCCCGATTGCGGCGAGCAACGTCGCGACCCTGCTCGCCGGCATGGCGATGATGGGCCTCACCACCTTCCTGCCGATGTACGTGCAGGGCGTGATGCATCGCACGCCGGTCGAAGCGGGCCTCGCGCTCACGATGATGATGATCGGCTGGCCGAGCGGCGCCACGTTCACGTCGCGTACGTTCAGCCGCATCGGCTTGCGGCGTCTTCTGATGACCGGCCCGCTGTTCATCCCGCTCGGCGCATTGCCGTTCGTGCTGCTCGGCCCGCAATCGAGCCCGGTCTGGGCGGGCGTCGGCTCGGCGGTGCTGGGCTTCGGCATGGGCATCACGAGCGTGTCGTGCCTCATCCTGATTCAGGAAATCGTGCAGCCGCAGGAACGCGGCAGCGCGACGGCGTCGAACCTGTTCTCGCGCAATCTCGGCAACACGCTCGGCGCCGCCGTGTTCGGTGCCGTGCAGAACTACGGCCTCACGCACACGGACGGCCTGCCGCCCGTGCATGCGGATCAGTTGAAGCAATTGCTTTCGTCCGTGCCCGGCGACTTCTCGCTGAACAACGACATCCGCCTCGTGCTGCATCACTCGCTGCACATGACCTTCACGGCGATGTTCGTGATCGCGCTTGGCACTGTCGTCTCGATGATGTTCATGCCGAAGATCGACATTGGCCGCGCGCGGGGAAGCGCCGGCACAGCCAGCGCGGCCGATGCGAAAAACGCTGCAAATCAGGCTCTCCACTGAAATCCGCGCGATGATCTCGACGCAATACATCAGCCGCATCACGCTCATGCGCGACAAGGCGCCGTCCTTCGACGCCTATCCCTTTTCGCTGCCTGCCGTGCGTGCGCTCGATATGCTGGAGCCGCATCCGAAGGTCACGTTTCTCGTCGGCGAGAACGGCTCGGGCAAGTCCACCTTTCTCGAAGCGATCGCCGTCTCGATGGGCTTCAATCCCGAAGGGGGCACGAAGAATTTCCGCTTCGGCACGCGCGTGTCGCATTCGCCGCTGCACGAGTATTTGCGCATCGCGAAGGGATTCAAGCGGCCGCGCGACGGCTTCTTTTTGCGCGCGGAGAGCTTCTTCAATGTGGCGACGGAAATCGAGCAGCTCGACGATGAACCCGGCTTCGGTCCGCCGGTCATCGCGTCATATGGCGGCAGGTCGCTGCATGAGCAGTCGCATGGCGAGTCGTTTCTCACGCTGTTGATGGAGCGTTTCGGCGGGCAAGGGCTGTATTTGCTCGACGAACCGGAAGCCGCGCTTTCGCCGCAGCGTCAGTTGGCTGCGCTCGCGCGCATTCACGATCTCGTCAATGATGATTCCCAGTTCATCATTGCCACGCATTCGCCGATTCTCATGGCGTATCCCGATGCGTGGATCTATCAGTTCGGAGAAGACGGCATCGCGCGGGTCGCGTATGAAGACACCGAGCATTTCAAGGTGACGCGCGCGTTTCTCGCGAATCCTGAGCGCATGTTGCGCACGCTTTTCGACGGCGAGCGCTGAAGGCGTCCTGCCGATGTGGCCGGGCAGGACGCTGAGCCTGCCGTACTCAGTCTTGCGCCTGAATGAGCGGGCTGTCTTGCTTGGACTTGTCGACGCTCGCGTCGTTGCTTGGCTGAGCGTCCTGCGCCATCGTCTGCAGGTTCATGCCTTGCTGCGAGGCGGGAGCGCCGTCCATCGGCGCGTAATACGGCGAAGGGCCGTAGCCGCTTGCGAGCGCATAAGAAGCGGCGGCGAGCGCCGTGACGAAGATGATGCCTTTGAGATTGCTGATCATGATAGTGCTCCTGAGGGTTTCACGTAACCACTTCATCGGCCTCACTTGCACTGCCTGCCAGCAATCGAGCTTCTGAAATGTGATCGCAGTCTACTTGCATGTTTTCGTGTTGAAATCCCTACGGATGGTTGGGTAGGAACGTATGGGTTCTTGTTCGGCGGATCCCGTATTCGTGTCGGTTTATTAGCACTGCCCCTCCCCGGGGCGGGGGTAACTTTCTTTGCTGCTGCAAAGAAAGTCACCAAAGAAAGCAGCTCTCTCACAGCCCGCGGTCACACGCACGTTGGCCACTTTTCTCCTCGGGGAACGGCCCTCGCCTAAAGAGTGCCCTCACAAGCCCAACCGGGCTTGGATCGCGCACGGTCTGACAAACCAGTGCGCGAAGTGCACTGGTTCAGCACGAAATAGCTTCGGCACAGCGCTACGCGCTGCCGTTGGGTATGCAGGGGAAACCAACGAACACGAATGCACTCGCATACCCGATTGACCCATCGGCCGCGAAGCGGGCTGGAACTTGATATGGCTGTACCGGTTCGTTAAGTGGCGCGATGTGACAGACCGTGCGCGATCCAAGCCCGGTGGATCCTTCGAGGGCGACACTTAGGCGAGGGCCGTTCCCCGAGGAGAAAAATGGCCAAACTGCGTGTGACCGCGGGCGGTGACAAAGCTGCTTTCTTTGGTGACTTTCTTTGCAGCAGCAAAGAAAGTTACCCCCGCCCCGGGGAGGGGCAGTGCTAATAGACCGGCACGAAAGCAAGCTCCACGAGAACCAAAAAACGAAAAACCAAAACCCACCCCCTACCCCCTAACCACCTTCAAAGGAAACAAAACCCTAGAAGCCACCAACCCCAAAGCCCCCCCAAGCAAAGTCTCCCAAGCCCGCGCCGCGAGCAAAGAAACCGAATGCACCCCGCTGGCAGCCAGCGTCACCACAAGCACAAACGCAAAAGCCCCACACGCGATGTCATACCGCTCCGGCAGAGCCATTGCATAAACAATCATCGCCAAAGCGGAAAACCCCCACACAACAAGCGGCCAATGCTCCGCAAGCGGCAAACACACGAGCCCGAGCGGCACGCCAACGAGCGTCCCATAAATCCGCCGCCTGACGCGATCCGCCGTCCCCACCGCCGAAGTCGCGACGACATACACGCACGCCGTGATCGCCCACGCCGACTCCGCGAGCCCGAACACGCGATTGAGCGCCACCACGACCAGCGCGCCGCACGCCGCCTGCAGACCCATCGCCGTAGCGGGCGATATCGCCTCACGCCCATATGCAGGCTCCGAAGCCAGCGCGGGCAGCAGCGCCGGATGCTCCGCCGGTCCGCTCAACACACGCGGCACGATGGCCGCGAGCATGCCGACCGGCAGCGCGATCAGAATCGCCGACGCATCGCCGGGCGAGAGATCCATCCCATAGCCGAGAAGTTGCCCGATATAAAGCTGCGAGCCGATGCCCGCCCCGGTCAGCCCGAAGCGCTTGAGATAACCCGCGAAGAACGCGCCCGTGACGAGAATGAGTTCGGCGCCGCCCCGTCCCAGTTCACGAAAGATCGGCCCGAACAGCGCGAACGTGAGTGCGCCGAACGCCGCGGCGATGCACAACATGGCCAGATCGCGGCTCGATTCGTAGCGCGTCGTGCGCGCCTCGGACACGCTCGCCCACAGCGCGAACCCGCCCGCGAGCGCGCCGACGGACACGCCCACCGGCACGCGCTGCGTCACGTCATGCAGCGCGCCGAGCGCCGCCGCGAGTCCGTACGCGGTCACGAGCCGCAAACCCTTGATGCGCCGATGCGTGCCCGGATCGACTCGATCGATCCACGCGAGCGCCGCCCGTACGCGACGCGCGCCCGATCGCGCGAGCAGGGCCGCCGAATTCGCGAGGCGCGCTTTCGCGTCGCCGATGTGCTGCTCGTCATCCATGGACGTCACCGTAGGAACACGCGCCTGCCACGCATTCTAGGCGATGCCGCGCCGAGTCTTCAGCGCGCGTGCACGCCCGGCCGGCGCGCGCGGCCCGCTTTGCCGCGCCGCCTCGACGATGCAGTCGGCCAGCCGCGCCGCCGCATCCGGCTCGTCGGTGCGCAGCCGCCGCGCGCGCTCGACGAGACCGATCTCGCGATGAAAGCCATCGTCGCCGAGATCGAGCGCCACCGCGCCGCGCGGCCATGCGCCGATGCCATCGGACACTGGCACGAGCGCCACGCCCAGCCCGCGCGCGACCAGTTGCGCGATGCCCGGCAGTTCATCGACTTCGATCGAATCGCGCACCGCGATGCGCCGCTTGCGCAAGAACATGTCCACTTGCCGGCCGCCGAACGAGCGCCGGTCATAACGGATGAACGGCTCCGACTCGATCAGCTCGCGCCAGTGCGCGCCCTTCTTCGCCGCGGGCGCGAGCAGCACGAACGGCTCCGCAGCGAGCGTGCGCCACCGTAACTCGGCCGGCAGCGAGAACGGCGGACGGATGATGACGGCCATGTCCATCTCGCCCGCATCGACGCTCGCGAGCAGATTGAGCGACACGCCCGGCACGAGCCGGATGCGCCACGCGGGCGACGCGCGCCTGAACGCGCCGATCGCATCGGGCAACAGCGCCGCATGCGCGGACGCGATCGCGCCGACCGACAGCAGACCGCCGCGGCCATCCCCGCCTTCCGGTTCGGACAGGCGCGCGTAGAGCGCGAGCAGTTCGTCGGCGAGTTCGAGCGTGCGCCGGCCCGCCTCGTTGAGCGTCGCGGAACGCCCGGTGCGGTCAAACAGCGTCATGCCGAGATGCGCTTCGAGGCGCTGCATCTGCGCGCTCACGGCCGATTGCGTGAGGCCGATCTGCGCGCCCGCGCCCGCGAACGTGCCGTGGCGCGCCACCGCGATGAAAGTCTGAAGTTCGCGCAGCATGTCGATTCATCAAAAAAATTGGGGATGACTCCCGCAATATATCGTTTTTCAACACCGATATTTGTGAATAGACTGTGGTCTTCCCCTCCCCACTCATGACAAAAGGAAGCACGCCATGCCGCCGTTTCACCTCGCATTCCCTGTTCATAGCCTCGCTGCCGCGCGCGAGTTCTACGGCGAGCTGCTCGGCTGCCCGGAAGGCCGCAGTTCTGACGCCTGGGTCGATTTCGATTTTTACGGGCATCAGATCGTCGCGCATCTCGCGCCGGAAGAAATCGGGCATCGTTCGACGAGCGCCGTCGATGGCGACGCGGTGCCGGTGCGCCACTTCGGCGTCGTGCTGTCGATCCCGCAATGGGAAGCACTCGCCGACAAGCTGCGCGCCGCGGGCACGCGCTTCATCATCGAGCCGCATGTGCGCTTCAAGGGCGAAGTCGGCGAGCAGGCGACGATGTTCTTTCTCGATCCGTCGGGCAATGCCGTCGAGATCAAGGCGTTCGCCAATATGTCGTCGCTGTTCGCGAAGTAACGCGTTCGCCCAGGCGTCTCCTTTCGTTCGTGCGACGCATGCCTGACGGATCGTTTCCACTATAGAATCCGTCGGGCGCGCCGTGCGCGACATCGGGGAGACGGGAATGAGACCTTTGGAGGGACGCCGCCGCTTTCTCGGCGCGGCGCTGTGCAGCACGATCGCCGCGTGCGGCGGCGGTTCGGATTCCGGCGACGCCAACGCATCGACGCCATCCGGCGGATCGTCGACCGGCCCCGTGCCGGACGCGAACATCAACGCCGCTCTTGCCCAACTCGACGCGCTCGCGAACACCCTTCTAAGCACGACCGGCGTGCCCGGCATGGCCGTCGCGGTCGTGCGCGGCACGCAGACCGTGTACGCCAAAGGCTTCGGCACGCGGCTCGTCGGCTCGGGCCAGACGGTCGATGCCGACACGGTGTTTCAGCTTGCATCGGTATCGAAGTCGGTGGGCGCGTCG
The DNA here is from genome assembly GCF_021353155.1 of Caballeronia sp. PC1. Taxonomy (NCBI): domain Bacteria; kingdom Pseudomonadati; phylum Pseudomonadota; class Betaproteobacteria; order Burkholderiales; family Burkholderiaceae; genus Caballeronia; species Caballeronia sp. PC1. The sequence continues at coordinate 1,819,836 of NZ_JAJUBH010000002.1, read as the reverse complement.
GTCGTCGCGCATCAGGTCGGCGCGGGCGGCATCGCATGGAATACGCCGGTGCGCGCGCATCTGCCGTGGTTCACGCTGTCCGATGAAGACGTGAGCGCGGCCCTCACCATCGGCGATCTCTACTCGCATCAGTCGGGCTTGCCCGATCATGCCGGCGACACGCTCGAAGACATGGGCTACGGCCAGCGGGACGTGCTCGAGCGTCTGCGCTATCTGCCGCTGCATCCGTTCCGTCATTCGTACTTCTACACAAATTTCGGCCTGACGGCGGCGGCGGAATCCGTCGCGGCCGCGGCGGGCATCGACTGGGCGACGTTGTCGGAAAACGTGCTCTACAAGCCGCTCGGCATGACGAGCACGAGCTCGCGCTACGCCGATTTCATTGCGCGGCCGAACCGCGCGACCGGGCACGTGAAGCGCGGCGATCAATGGGTGCAGGGCGCGGGCACGATGCCCGATGCGCAATCGCCCGCGGGCGGCGTGAGCGCGTCGGTCAACGACATGGCGAAGTGGCTCGCGATGATGCTCGGCGCGGGCGTGTTCAACGGCAACCGCATCGTCGATGCAACCGCCCTCGCCGCCGCGACGACCGCGCAGGTGCAAAGCTCGCCGCCCGGCGACGGCCGCCCCGCGGGCTTCTACGGCTACGGCTTCAACGTGGGACAGACGGAAGCCGGGCGACCGTCGTACAGCCATTCGGGCGCGTTCGGCGTGGGCGCGGCGACGAACTTCATGGTGGTGCCATCGACGAATCTGGCGATCGTCGCGCTCACGAACGGCTATCCGGTCGGCGTGCCGGAAGCGCTCAACCAGCAGTTCTTCGACATCGTGCAATACGGCTCCGTCCAGCACGACTGGTTCAAGCGCTACAACGACGGGCTCCTGCCGCTCACGAAGCCCTCGGGTTCCCTCGTCGGCGCGACGCCGCCCGCTTCGCCGCTGCCCGCGCGTGCGTTGTCGACTTACGTCGGCACGTACAAGAACGATTACTTCGGGCCGATTCAGGTCGTCGATAACGGCGGCGCGCTCGCCATCGTGATCGGTCCGCGTCCGCTGACGCTGCCGCTCTCGCACTGGGATGGCGATGTCTTCACGTTCGCGTTCGTCAACGAAAACGCAAACCCCGGCACGATCTCGAAGGCGTCGTTCCTGAGCGATCGCGTGACGCTCGAATATTACGACGCGGACGGCCTCGGCACCTTCGTGCGCTGAAGCAATGCGCATCAAAAGCAAACGGGACGCCGCGCGGGCGTCCCGTTTGTGCTTTCATCGCGCTGCTTGCTGCATGCTACTTGCTGCCTGCTACTTGCCAGAGCCGCTCGCGCTAACGGGCGCGCCGGGGCCGCTCGGCGTCGCGGTGCCGCCCGGTTCCGTGGACGGTCCCGCGTTCATCGGGCTCTTGTGCATCTGCTTCGAATGCGAAGACTTGTTGGCGTGCGGCTTCGCGTGCGCGGGCTGCGTCGTCTGCGCGTTGTCGCCGGCCTGAAGGCCGGTGTTCGAACTCGGCGGATTGTCCTGCGCGAAAGCGGACGCACAGACGAGCGCGAAAGCGCCGGCAGCGGCGGGAAGGGCGAAACGTTTCATGTCGGAGACTCCTGTTGGCGGTTTGCAAAAATGCCTGCCGGCCGCCGCAAGCGCGCGGCGGCCCGGTCGCACGTTACGAGTCAGCACGCGCTATGCCACGGTCTGACGATTCGCAATCGCCGAAGTCTCCGATGAAAGTTTTCAGGTCTTGAACACGGCGACGGTGCGCTTCAGCTCTTCGGCCTGCACAGCGAGCGCGGCGGCGGCGGCCGTTGCCTGCTCGACGAGCGCGGCGTTCTGCTGCGTGACCGCGTCCATCTGCGTGATCGCGACGCCAACCTGCTCGATGCCCTGCGTCTGCTGCGAAGAGGCCGTCGAGATCTCGCTCATGATGTCTGACACGCGCGTGACGGACGAGAGAATCTGCTGCATCGTGTCGCCCGATTGCTGCGCGAGGTCTTGCCCCGCCGTCACGTTCGTCACCGATTCGTCGATGAGCGTCTTCACGTCCTTCGCGGCGGCGGCGCAGCGCTGCGCGAGCGCGCGCACTTCCGATGCGACCACCGCGAAACCGCGCCCGTGCTCGCCCGCGCGCGCCGCTTCGACGGCCGCGTTCAACGCGAGAATGTTGGTCTGAAACGCGATGCCTTCGATCACGCCGATGATGTCGACGATCTTCTCCGAGCTGCCCGCGATCTTGTCCATCGTCGCGACGACGCCGAGCACGACGCCGCTGCCGCTTTCCACCGTCGCCGAAGCGCTCGCCGCGAGCTGGGTCGCCTGGCCGGCGTTATCGGAATTGAGGCGCACGGTGGACGTGAGTTCTTCCATGCTCGATGCCGTTTCCGCGAGCGAAGCCGCCTGCTCCTCGGTGCGCGACGACAGATCGTGATGGCCGTCGGCGATCTCGCGCGATGCCGCCGTGATGCCGTCAGCGACCAGCTTGATCTGCGCGATGGTCTGCGTGAGACGCGATTGCATCGTGTGCATCGAGTGCATGAGGCTCGACTCGTCGCCGCGCTGCACGTGCACGGCTTGCGCGAGATCGCCCGCCGCGATGCGCTGGCAAACCGTCGCCACGTCCTGCGGATCGCCGCCGATGCTCTTCAGCACGCCGCGGATGATGAGCGTCATCGCGAACGTGAGTGCCGCGCCGATCGCGCCGATGAGCAGCAGCGACTTCAGCAGGATCACGCGAAAGGCCGCGTCGATATCGTCGATGTAAGCGCCCGAATAGACATGCCAGTCCCATTCGCGCACGTAGTCGCCGTAGGTGATCTTGGGCAGCGGCTCCTGCTCGCCGGGCTTCGGATAAAGATAGGTCGTGATATGCGAGCCATCGAGACCGTGCTTGACGATCTCGGCCGTGAAGTGCTTGCCGGTGCTATCGACGAAATCGTTGATCTTGTTTTCCGTATCGGGCCGCACGGGGTTCATGATCTGGAACAGCTTCGAATCCAGAATGCCGATGTAGCCGCTCGTGCCGTAACGGATTGCGCGCACACTGGCGATGGCGAGCCGCTTCGCCTCGGCTTCGGGCAGCGCGCCGCTTTGCGCCTGCTTCACGTAGAACCTGACGACGCTCGTCGCCGATTGAACCTGTTCGGCGAGCCCGTCCTGGCGGTTTTGCATCAGCGCGTGTTTCGTGGAAATCGCGTTGAGCGCGCAAAGAAGAATCAGGCTGAGCCATACGAAGCCCACGATGCTCATGAGCTTGGTTTTGAAAGAGAGTTTTTTCACGATCTGATGGAAGAGCCGAGGGAGAGCGCCCGGGCGGCGCTCGCTGTGCGGCTTTCGAATCGTGGCTCTTTTACGTTTGCGCGCCGGACGGCGGCACGGCCTCGATTTCGAAAGCTGCGTGCAGATTAACGGCCGTGCGCGGGGGTTCTTTAGGGAGGGATGGGCAGCGCTTCAGGCAACAAAAAACGCCCCGCGCGACCGAAGTCGCACGGGGCGCTCAACTACTGCCACACACGTCGAATCAGTGCCCGAGCGGCTCAGTCGATTTCAGATCGCTAGTCATGGCCGTCTGCGGATGCGCGGCCTGCTTGATCAGCAACGCAACCGCCGAAACGATGCCCGCCACCGCGATCGTCGCGAAGATGCCGCCGAAGGTGAAATGCAGACGCGTCAGTTCGGCGACGAGGAACGACCCCGCGATGCCGCCGAATCGCCCGATGCCCAGCATCCAGGCGACGCCCGTGCCGCGCCCTTGCGTCGGGTAGAACGCCGCGGCGAGCGCGGGCATCGACGATTGCGCGGTGTTCATCAGCACGCCCGCCAGGAACACGACCAGCACCAGCATGCCGACATTGCCCGCCGCCTGACCGATCAGATACACGCTCACGGCCGTGAGCGCATAGCACGCCGCGATGATGCGGTTCGCGTTGAACTTGTCCATCAGCACGCCGCACAGCACCGCGCCGACGCCGCCGAGCGGGAACAGCGCGGAAATCAGCGTCGCCTTTTGCGGCGGCAGGCCGGATTCCTTGAGCAGGATCGGCATCCAGTTGATCGACGCGTAGAAGATCACGAGGCCCATGAAATACGTGATCCACAGCATGACCGAGCCGACGATGTACTGGCGCGACAGCACCACGCTCATGCCGCTCTGACCCGCCGCCGCCGGCGCGGCTTCGGTCATGAAGAACGAGCCGGCCTGCATCGCGTCCGACGAAATGCGCGCGAGCGTCGCGCGAATCTTCTCGACGGGCTTCGCTTTCGCGACCATGTAGCGCACCGATTCCGGCAGCGTGGCGATGAGCAGCACCGAAAGCGCCAGCGGCGCGACGCCGCCCAGCACCAGCACGCTGCGCCAGCCGAAATGCGGAATCATCCACGCCGCTAGAAAGCCGCCGAAGGCAGCGCCCAGCGGAAAGCCGCAGAACATCAGATTGATGAGCGTCGCGCGGCGGTTGTCGGGGCAGAACTCGCTCATCAGCGTGACGGCGTTCGGCATCGCGGCGCCCAGGCCGATGCCGGTGATGAAGCGCAGCGCCGTCAGTTGCGTGATGTCGGCCGAAAACGACGACGCGAGACACGCGACGCCGAAGATCAGCACCGACGAAAGCAGCATCGCGCGGCGGCCGAGCCGGTCGGACAGCGGCCCGGAGAGCAACGCGCCCGCGGCGAGGCCGAAGAGCGCCGCGCTCAGCACAGGCGCGAGCGCCGGGCGGCTGATGCCCCATTCGGTCACGAGCGACGGCGCGATGAAACCGATGGCGGCGGTATCGAAACCATCCAGCAGGACGATCACGAAGCACATTCCGAAGATCAGCCATTGAAACGGCGAAAACGGATGCTCGTTGATGAACGTCTGTACGTTCACGGCAGGACTTCTACTCACTTCATTCCCTTTTCGATGATGGACGCGCAACCGGCAAAAGCGCGCCCCGGACCCAAAATGTTCGCTGGACGAACAGCGATTCACATAGCGAACTCGCGCTGAGGGTACTGAAGAAGCTTGCGCCTCGTCAACGCGGGCTTACCCGCGTATAACGAAAGCGCCGGGAATGAAGCCTGTCTGTCAGGCGACGCGGCGTCCGGCGCGCCAGGTTTCGCGCGGCACCTGCACGTTGTCCACCGCCGCGACGCGCACGAAATCCGCGCGCAGGCCCGTCGCGATCGCGCCGCGGTCCGCGAGTCCCGCCGCGTGCGCCGGCGCCCACGAAACCGTGGCGACGGCGCGCGGCAGCGACCAGCCCGCCTTGCCGACGAGATCGAACACCGCGATCAGCAGGCTCGACGGCACGTAGTCCGACGAGAGAATATCGAGCAGCCCTTCCTTCGCCAGTTCCAGCGCCGACACATTGCCCGAATGCGAGCCGCCGCGCACGACATTGGGCGCGCCCATGATCGTCGCGATGCCGTGCGCGCGCGCGGCGCGGGCCGCTTCGAGCGTCGTCGGGAATTCGGCCAGCGCGATGCCGTCGCGCGCCGCTTCCTCGACGTGCTCGACGAGCGTGTCGTCGTGACTCGCGAGCGAGATGTTCAAACCCTTGCAACGCCCGACGATATCCGCGCGATGCTTCGCCGCATAGCGCTGCTGATGTTCGGCGAGCTCGGCGAGAATCTTGTCCGCGTGCTCGTCACTCCACTTGCCGTGACGCTCCTGATACTTGCGCCATTTCTCGTGATCCTGCCATTGGCGCTGACCCGGCGTGTGATCCATCACCGATGCGAGCTTGAAGAGCGGATGCGCAGACAACGAATCGAACACTTCGACGACATCCGTCGTGCCGACTTCGCAACGCAGATGCAGGAAGTGATCCGCGCGCAGCAGATCGCGCTCGACGAACTTGCCGATCGATTGCGCGCATTGCACCTGCAACTCGCGTCCACGCACGCCGTCTTCGGGACGCGAACCGACGCCCAGCGCATCGAACACGGTCGTGATGCCCGCCGCCGCCACCTGCGCGTCATGCACGATGATGGCCGCTTCGTGATTCCACAGCACGCCCGGACGCGGCGCAAGATGCTTTTCGATGTTGTCCGTATGCAGCTCGACGAAGCCCGGCAGCAGATAATCGCCGTCCCAGTCTTGCGCCTCGCGCGCGGCGGTATTGCCCGGCGCGATCTCCGCGATGCGTCCGTCCTCGATACGCACGGTGCCCACGAAGTCTTCATCGCGCGTCACGATGCGCGCATTCTTGATCAGCATGTTTGCAATATCCCGGATTCGGTTTGAACGGACGCGGCGTTCGCGCTCGCGAGCCGCACGATGCGCGTCGCGACGCGCTCGCGCGTGTCCTCGTCATGAAAGATGCCGACGATCGCCGCGCCCTGCTCGCGCGCCTCGACGATCAGATCGGCGACCACGTCGCGGTTCCCGGCATCGAGCGACGCGGTCGGTTCGTCGAGCAACAGAAGCGGATGCGCCGCGATCAGCCCGCGCGCAATGTTCACGCGCTGCTGCTCGCCGCCGGAGAACGTGGCGGGTGCGAGCGTCCACAAACGGCGCGGCACGTTGAGGCGTTCGAGCAGCGCGCTCGCGCGTTCGCGCGCTTCGTCTTCATCGAGGCCGCGCGACACGAGCGGCTCCGCGACGAGATCGAGCGACGACACACGCGGAATCGCACGCAGAAACTGGCTCACGTAGCCCATCGTGGTGTTGCGCAGGCGGATGATCTCGTGCGGCAGGGCATCGGTCAGCACGACGTGACGCGAAGGCGCGTTGTCGTCGCGAATCGCGATCTTGCCGCGCGTCGCGAGATAGTTGCCGTACATGCAGCGCAGAAACGTGCTCTTGCCCGCGCCCGAAGCGCCCGCGAGCACGACACATTCGCCGCGCGCCACATCGAGCGATACGCCCGACAAAGCCGTGATGCGCGCCCCGCCCTGCTGATGCAGCGTGAAGGTCTTTTCGATATCGCGCGCGCTCAGCATCAGCGCATCGTTCGCGACGAATTCATTACTCAATGTCATGTTCACCTCAGACCGGCAACACGGACGCCACGAGCGTCTGCGTATAAGGATGTTGCGGATCGTCGAGCACCTGATCGGTGAGTCCGCTTTCGACGACGCGCCCGTCCTTCATCACCATCAGCCGATGCGCGAGCAGACGCGCCACGCCGATATCGTGCGTGACGATCACGGCCGCGAGATGGAGCTTGCTCGTCAGCGTGCGCAACAAGTCGAGCAGCCGCGCCTGCACGGAGACATCGAGGCCGGCGGTGGGCTCGTCCATGAACACGAGACGCGGTCCCGTCACCAGATTACGCGCGATCTGCAGACGTTGTTGCATGCCGCCCGAAAACGCGGAAGGCAGTTCGTCGATGCGCGCGGCGTCCAGTTCGACGCGGCTCATCCAGTCGGCGGCCGTTTCGCGCAGCCGGCCATAGTGGCGCGCGCCGATCGCCATCAAAGGCTCGCCGATGTTCGCGCCCGCCGACACATTGCGGCGCAGGCCATCGCGCGCGTTCTGATGCACGAAGCCCCATTCCGTGCGCGACAGGAGGCGCTTTTTCGGTTCCGCGAGCGTCAGCAGATCGAGCGCTTCGCCCTCGCGTGTGGTGTAGGCGAGCGCACCGCCGTCGATCCCGCTGCGCAACGCGAGCGCATTCAGCAAGGTCGATTTCCCCGATCCCGATTCGCCGACGATGCACAGCACTTCGCCCGGATGGACGACGAGATCGACATCGACGCAGCCGCCGCGTCCGTCATAACGCTTGGTGAGGCGTCTTGCTTCGAGCAGTGCGTTCATCGCATCACCTCGTCGTCGCCGCGTCGGCTGTGGCAGTAGTCGCTGTCGGAGCAGACGAACATGCGCTTGCCCGCGTCGTCGACGATCATCTCGTCGAGAAAGCTCTCACGCGAGCCGCACAGCGCGCACGCATGCGCCCACTTCTGCACGCTGAAAGGATGATCCTCGAAATCCAGGCTCTTCACTTCCGTATAAGGCGGGATAGCGTAGATGCGCCGTTCGCGTCCCGCGCCGAACAACTGCAAAGCCGGGTTCATGTGCATCTTCGGATTGTCGAACTTCGGGATCGGCGATGGCGATGTGAGATAGCGCTCGTTCACCATCACCGGATAATCGTAAGTCGTCGCGATACTGCCGTGCTGCACGATATCCTCATAGTATTTCACGTTGATGAGGCCATAGTCCGCGAGCGCATGCAGCTTTTTGCATTCCGTCACGCGCGGCTCCAGGCGGAACAGCGGCTCGGGCATCGGCACCTGATACACGAGGATCTGCTTGTCCGTGAGCGGCGTTTCGGGAATGCGGTGACGCGTCTGCACGATGGTCGCATCGGCCGTGCGCGTGGTGGTCGCCACGCCTGCCGTGCGCGCGAAAAAGCGCCGGATGTTCACCGCATTCGTGGTCTCGTCGGAGCCTTGATCGATGACCTTCAGCGTATCGCGTTCACCGATGATCGCCGACGTCACCTGCAGGCCGCCCGTGCCCCATCCATACGGCAGCGGCATTTCGCGCGATGCGAACGGCACCTGATAACCCGGCACCGCCACGGCCTTGAGCAGCGCGCGGCGAATCATGCGCTTGGTCTGCTCGTCGAGATACGCGAAGTTATACCCTTCGGTGAGCGCGTTCATGCCGCATTCTCCTTGTTGCCGTTTTCGCCATGCGCCGCGCGCAAACGGCGCAGCAATTCGAGCTCGGACTGGAAGTCCACGTAATGCGGCAGCTTCAAATGCTGCACGAAACCGGACGCTTCCACGTTATCGCTGTGATACAGCACGAACTCCGCATCCTGCGTCGGCGAGCCCACCGTTTCGCCCAGCTCTTCGGCGCGCAATGCGCGATCGACGAGCGCCATCGCCATGGCCTTGCGTTCCGAATGGCCGAAGGCGAGGCCATAACCTTGCGTGAAGGTCGGCGGCACCTCGCCGCTGCCCGCGAACTGATTGATCATCTGACATTCGGTGATGTCGATATCGCCGATCTCGACCGCAAAGCCCAGTTCGTCGATATGCATCTCCACCGCGACTTCGCCGTGACGGATCTCGCCCGCGAACGGATGGCTATGCGCATAGCCGCGCTGCGTCGCATAACCGACCGCGAGCAGGAAGCCTTCGTCGCCGCGCGCGAGATTTTGCAGGCGCGTGGCGCGATCGGCGGGAAACGACAGCGGCTCGCGCGAGAGATCGCCCGGTTCCGGCGCGTTTTCGTGCGCGCGCTCCTGCTCGATCAGCCCTTCCTTGTCGAGCATCGAAAGCACACGCGGCATCGCATTTGTTTCGGATTCCTTTTCTTCGATAGCCGCGCCATTGGCGTGTTCGCCCTCGGCGAGCAACGTGAAATCGAGCAGACGCTGTGTGTAATCGTAGGTGCCGCCCAGCATCTGTCCGCCGGGAATGTCCTTGAATGCCGCCGAAATGCGGCGCTCGACGCACATCGCTTCCGTATCGACCGGCAGCGTGTAGCCGAAGCGCGGCAGCGTCGTGCGATACGCGCGCAACAGGAAGATCGCTTCGACAAGATCGCCCGCCGCCTGCTTGATCGCGAGCGCGGCGAGGTCTTCGTCGTAGACGGAGCCTTCGGTCATCACGCGCGCGACGGCAAGACGCATCTGCTCGCGAATCTGCGCGACGGACAGCTCGGGCACCGCGAGATCGCCGCGGCGCTTCATCGCAAGCACGTCCCATGAACGTTCGATGGCGCGTTCGCCACCCTTGACCGCGACGTACATCAGTTCACCTCCACTTGCGTCGTGCGCGGCAGGCCGACGAGCGCGCCGCCCGCCACGAAATAGCAATCGATGCCGCACGGAAAGAGCGCGGTGAGCGTCGCGCGCTGATGCCAGAACGCGTGCGTCAGTCCCGCGATGGCCACCGTGCGCGATTCCGCGATGCCCGGACCGCGCCACACGAGCGGCTCGCCTTCGGTCAGCGACGGCACGCGAATGAACAACGTCGCGGCATCTTCGGGCGATTCGGGCTCGCCATGCGAGAACGCGTCGAGCGAAGGCATGGCGCGCGCATCGTCGATATAGGCGAACGCTGCCTCGCGACGATCGTTCGTCAAAGGGGCGCTCGCGTGAAAGCGCAGCGCATCGCCGAGCACGTTGTCTTCGCGGTCGATATGGACGGGCGTCGAGTAATCCGTGATCGCCAGCAGCGACGCGAACGCCGCTAGCGGCACGCGGCCCGCCAGCGCATCGCGCAACGCGTGGTTATCGGGCAGCGCGGCATCGATGGCGACGATGCTGCCGGGGCGCGACAGCGCATCGAGCAGCGCGCGGAACACGCGCTGCGCGTCATGCACCGTGTCGTTGAAGCCGGGCACGAGCGTGGTCATGTCGATCTGCATCATTCGCCTCTCACCATCGTGAAGAATTCGACCTTGGTCGCGGCCGCTTGCGCTTGCCTGCGACGGCGTTCGTCCGCGATGCGCGCGGCCAGCGGCTCGATGACGCGCGCCTGCAAGCGGTCCGCGTAGCGCGGCATTTGCAGCAGCGCATCGACGAGCGCGGCGAGCGTCGCGCGTTCCTTGTCGCGGCCCATGTGCACCGCGACGCCGACCGGCGCGCTGCCGTCGCCGGTGCGCACACGCAGCGTGGCGCGCGTGACGGTCGTCTCGCCGAGATTGAAGGCATCGCCCGTGCCGCCGATGCGCGCACGCACCATCGCGAGCCCGGACTCCGGCGCGCGCAGCCATTCGTAAGCAGGCAGGCGCTCGCCGTCGAGCGCCGCGTCCAGCGCCTCTCGCAGCGCCTCACGCGGCGTGCGGGCGAGCACCGCCATCCATTCGCGGCGGCCCCGCGCGTGTGGCGCGTGCGGCTCCATTGAAGTACTCATCGCTTTCCCTATGTTTGTAGGACCGGTCGTCGCTATGCTACTCGTGGCCTTATCTAGTCGTCTAGACGTTTGGTCATGTGGTGAAGCTTTCACATTTCCATCACGAGTTGCGCACTACAATCCGGGAGAACGATATTCAAACCGACAGGAATGACAGCGCAATGACATCGAACGAAAATGCCGCGCCTCATGCGGTCGAGCGCGGCGCGGGGGTCGCGGTCTGGCGGCAGATCGAGCAGATTCTCGCCGCCGAGATCGCCGCGAAGAGCTTCGGCGACGAGGGGCGGCTGCCGAGCGAGGCGGAACTCGCGAAGCGCTTCGACGTGAATCGTCATACCGTGCGCCGCGCGATGCTGCGGCTCGCGGCGACGGGCCTCGTCAGCGTCGAGCAGGGGCGCGGCACCTTCGTGCAGCCCGGCGCGATCGACTATCAGATCGGGCGGCGCACGCGATTCACCGAGAATCTGCGGCGTCAGAAACATGCGTCGGCGGGCGTCGTGCTCACGTCCGAGCGCGTGAAGGCCGATCCGTCCGTCGCGAAGGCGCTCGGCGTGCGCGCGGGCACGCTCGTCTATCAGATCGAGACGCGCCACGATTCCGACGGCATTCCGATGACCTATGCGCGCAACTGGTATCCGGCCGCGCGCTTCAACGAGCTGCCCGCGGCGATCGAAGCGGCGGGCGGCGTGAGCGCCGCGCTCGAGACCTTCGGCGTGAAGGATTACACGCGCAAATGGAGCCGCATCGGCAGCGTGCTGCCTTCGTCGGAGGTCGCGCGGCGCTTGCAGATCAATCGCCAGCAGCCGGTGCTGTGGGTCGAAAACGTCGATGTCGACGAGCACGGCGTGCCCATCAAATACGGCATCACGCATTTCGCCGCCGATCGCGTGCAATTGATGATCGAGCACGATCTATGAGCGGCGCGCACGTGAATGGCGGCAATCCGCGCGTGGCCCTCTATTACGCGCCGCCCGCATCGTCGGCGTGGTGGCGCGAGGGGTGCGAATGGCTCGGCCGCGACGCCGAGAACGGACTGGAAAGCGCCACGCCCGCGCATGCGCTCACGCACGCGCCGCGCCGCTATGGCTGGCACGCGACGCTCATCGCGCCGTTTCACATGGCGCCGGGCATCGAGCTGGCCGACGTGCTCGCGTGCGCGCGCGCCTGGGCCAGTTCGGTGCCGCGCTTCGACATGCCGGTGCAAGCCGCGGAACTCGGCAACTTCGTCGCGCTGCGTCCCGCGCAGTCCTTCGACGACGACTGGCTGCGCACGCTCGCCGGCAACGCATTGCAGGCGCTCGCCGCGCTGCGCGCGGTGCCGTCGCGCGAAAGCATCGAGCGCCGCATTGGCGCCGGCATGAGCGCACGGCAGATCGCGCTGCTGCGCGAATGGGGCTATCCGTATGTCTTCGATGAATACCGCTTCCATATGACGCTCTCCGATTCGCTCGACGACGCCGTCGCGCGCGCATCGATCATATCGGCGTGGACGCGTCGCATCGAGACACTCGGCCCCTTGCCGATGCATGGCGCGGCGCTCTTCATCGAGCCCGCGCCGGGCGCGCCGTTCACGCTATGGCAGCGCCTTCCGTTCAACAACGCACAGGATGTCGTGGCATGACCAGATTCGACAGCGCAAAGCTGATCTACGTGATGGGGCCATCGGGCGCGGGCAAGGACTCGCTGCTCGGCTTCGCGCGCGAACGCGTGGGCGCGCACGTGATGTTTTCGCATCGCTACATCACGCGCGCGGCGGCGGACGGCGAGAATCACATCGTGCTCTCGCACGACGAATTCGCATCGCGGCTTTCGTACGGCCTCTTTGCGATGCATTGGGAAAGCCTCGGTCTTTGCTATGGCATCGGCATAGAGCTGGATGCGTGGCTCGCGCGCGGGATGCCGGTCGTCGTGAACGGTTCGCGGCAGCATGCGGAACTCGCGCTCGAACGCTATCCGGATGCGCGCTTCGTGCATATCGATGCCGCGCCTTCGGTGCTCGCCGCACGTCTCGCGCGTCGCGGACGCGAAGATGCGCGGCAGATCGAAGCGCGCCTCGCGCGGCGTCCCGCGTTCGAATTGCCCGCGCATGCGCATGTCGTGAAGATCGACAACTCCGGCATGCTCGCCGACGCGGGTACGCAATTCCTCGACCTGCTCGCGCTCGCGGGCCGCGCTTAACACCGCTTTTTCGCCTTCCGCGTCGCAGACGGCGGCGCGGACCCGGCCCCCTCTCCGCGTATACCCTCAGTTGCAAGTGGATTTTCGTTCGCCGACACTTCGCAAATATATTTGCGACTTCATCAATCAAGCAAATTGACTTGCCACCACTTCGACAAGGGGTCGATCATGAAATTCGCCGCAAAACTCGCCGTGGCCGCCGTCGCCGCGTTCTCTCTCGTCAGTGGCGCGGCCCGCGCCGAGACGCTGCTGGTCGCCTGCGACACGGCATTCGTGCCGTTCGAATTCAAGCAGGGCAACGAATACGTCGGCTTCGACATCGATCTGTGGAAGGAAATCGCGAAGGATCTGAAGATCGACTACAAGCTCCAGCCGATGGACTTCAGCGGCATCCTGCCCGCGCTGCAGACGCATAACGTCGATGTCGCGCTCGCGGGCATCACGATCAAGGAAGAGCGCAAGAAAGTGATCGACTTCTCCGACGGCTACTACGACAGCGGCTTCACGCTGATGGTGCCGGCCGATAGCGCGATCAAGGGACCGGACGACCTGAAAGGCAAGACGCTCGCGATCAAGACCGGCACGTCGTCCGCCGATTATGCGAAGGCGAACTTCAAGGGCACGGATCTGCGCGCGTTTCCGAACATCGACAACGCGTATCTCGAACTCGCGACCGGCCGCGTCGATGCCGCGATGCACGACACGCCGAACGTCCTCTACTACATCCATACGGCGGGCAAGTCGCGCGTGAAGGCCGTTGGCCCGCAGATGATGGCGCAGCAATACGGCATCGCGTTTCCGAAGGGCAGCCCGCTCGTCGCGAAGGTCAACGCGGAGCTCGTGAAGATCAAGGCGGATGGCCGCTATGCGGCGATCTACAAGAAATGGTTCGGCGTCGAGCCGGCGAAGTCCTGAACGCGGGCCACGGAGAAAAGCGATGCAGTTCGATCTCTCGGTCATCGTCGACGCCGTGCCCGCGCTCATGCACGGCGCGCGTCTCACGGTGCTGATCACCCTCGCGGGGCTCGCGGGCGGCATGCTCGTGGGCCTGCTGTTCGGTTTGATGCGCGCTTACGGCAATGCGCTCTGTCAAAGAATCGCGTTCACGTATATCGAGTTCGTGCGCGGCACGCCGATCGTCGTGCAGGTGATGTTCATCTACTTCGCGCTGCCCTTGCTGCTGCATGTGCGCGTCGATGCGATGAGTGCGGCCATCGTGTCGATCGTCATCAATTCGGGCGCGTATATCGCGGAGATCGTGCGCGGCGCGTTTCTCTCCGTGCCGCGCGGCCTCAAGGAAGCCGGGCTCGCGCTCGGCATGCCGGGCTGGCGCGTGCTTGCGTTCGTCGTCGGTCCGGTTGCGCTGCGGCGCATGACGCCCGCGCTCGGCAATCAGTTCATCGTGAGCCTGAAGGACACGTCGCTGTTCATCGTGATCGGCGTGGGCGAACTGACGCGGCAGGGCCAGGAAATCATGGCGTCGAATTTTCGCGCGGTCGAAATATGGACGGCCGTCGCGCTCATCTATCTCTGCATGATCGGCGCGCTGACCTTCGGCCTGCGCACGATGGAACGGCGGATGCGCATTCTATGACTACGATGAATCACAACGGCCGCATGGTGCAGTTCAAGGGCGTGACCAAGCGCTTCGGCAAGACGGTGGTGCTCGATGAAGTCGATCTCGACATCGACGCGGGCGAAGTCGTCGTGCTGATCGGCCCGTCCGGCTCGGGCAAATCGACGCTTCTGCGCTGCATCAACGCGCTGGAGCAGATCGATGGCGGCGATCTCGTCGTCGATGGCGTGAGCGTGCTCGGCGGCGCGAAGAAGGTGCGCGAGATCCGTCAGGAAGCGGGCATGGTGTTTCAGCAGTTCAATCTGTTCCCGCAGATGACGGCGCTCGAAAACGTCGCGTTCGGTCCGCGTCAGGTGCGCGGCATGAGCAAGCCCGAAGCCGAATCGCTCGCGCGCGATCTGCTGACGAAGGTCGGGCTCGGCGAGCGCGTCGGGCACTACGCGAGCGAGTTGTCGGGCGGACAGCAACAGCGCGTCGCGATTGCGCGGGCGCTCGCCGTGAAGCCCAAACTCATGCTCTTCGACGAGCCCACGTCCGCGCTTGATCCCGAGTTGCGTCAGGAAGTGCTGCGCGTGATGCAATCGCTCGCGGAAGAAGGCATGACGATGGTCGTGGTCACGCACGAGATGGCGTTCGCGCGCAAGGTCGGCACGCGTCTGATCTTCATGGAGCACGGGCATATCACGGTCGACGGCGCGCCCGCCGAATTGCTCGATAATCCACCGAATCAGCGTTTGCGCGATTTCCTGCAACACGTCGAATAACTTTTGGCGATTCACTTCGAATTTATGGCAGCACTCGGTTTTATCGACATTTCCGGCTCCCCGCGCGAAGCGGGCGAAGCGCTCGGCCGGTTCGGCGCGCACGCGGTTCATGCGCACTTGCTCAACACGCGCGCATGGCAAACGGTCATGCAATGGCGCGGCAGCGACACGGCGCGCGCCATGGCCGCGCTCGTGCGCGAACGCTTCCCGCGCGTGTGGGACGAGCTTCACGGACTCGCGGCGGGTCTCGCCCTGCCCTTCGACGACGTCTTTCTCTGGAATTGCCGCGGCGATGTCTGGGCGATGTCGCCCGATGGCTGCACCACGGTGCAGCTTCCCGGCGCGGACGTGCGGCGCGTGAGCCACAACGAGGACGGCATGCCCGGCTTCGACGGACATTGCGCGATTGCCGAATGCCGCATCGAAGGCGGTGCGGGATTCGCGGCTTTCGTCTATCCCGGCTCGCTGCCGGGACATACCTTCGCCGTGACGAACGACGGTCTCGCGATAACCGTGAACAATCTACGTCAGCGCGAAGTCGTCGCGGGCGTGCCGCGCATGGTGCTCACGCGCGCGATGCTCGATGCGTCCACGCTCGACGAAGCGGTGCGCATCGTGCGCGACAGTCCGCGCGCGGGCGGCTTTCATCTGACGCTCGGCGCCTGCGGCAATCCCGCGCTGCTGAGCGTCGAGTTCAGCGCGCATGACTGCTCGGTCGTCGAAGTGAACGCGCCTTCGTTACATGCGAATCACGCGATTCATCCCTCGATGCACGGCTTCTCGCAGATCGTCACCGACTCGTCGCGTCACCGGCAGGCGCGTGGCGATGCGCTGATCGCGTCGGCTGAATCGATCGATCCGCTTGCGATTCTCGCCGATCATGCAGACGCGGCGCTGCCGATTCATCGCACGCATCCCGACGATCCCGACGACGAGAACACGCTCGCCACCGCCGATATAGTCATTCATGCGTCTCACATAGAATGGGAGGTTCACGAACATCCCGGGCATCCCGCCCGGTATCGGATGATCAATGGACACAGGCAAACGGAAGGGGCGTCGCGCGAGCGAGGCTGAAGTGGGCGCGCAGATGCCGCCGCGCAACGTCGATGGGCTGCGCGAGCTCGTGATACGCATTGGCCGTGACGAAGCCGATGTCTCGCTCGGCGGCAAGGCGCATACCGTGCTCGCGAAGCTGCTGGAACGTCCCGAGGAAGTGGCGGTGCGCACGATCACCGATCTGGCGGCATCGCTCGATGTCAATGCATCCACGCTCACGCGCCTTTCGACGAGGCTCGGCTATGCGGGCTTCGCCGACTTCCAGAGCGTGTTCCGCGATAGCCTCGCCGAGCGGCATCGGCATTTTTATAGCCAGCAGGCGGAACGGCTCGTCGCGAGCAGCAAGGCCCATGCGCCCGATGCCGCGCCCGAAGTGGATATGGTCGTGAAGCTCGCGCGCGAATCGATCGGCAACGTGGAAGGATTCATTGCGCAGTTATCGCCAGCGGATTTGCGCAGCGCCGCGCGCCTGCTCGCCGAGGCGAAGCGCGTGCGCGTTCATGGCCTGCGCCAGTTCAGCGCGCTCGCGAGCTTCGTGTGTTATGGCCTCGGCATGATCCGCACGGATGTCGCGCTGCTCGATGCGCAAGGCCTGGGCGTCGCGGAAGGCCTCGCGCAGTTGCAGCCCGGCGATGTCGTGATCGTCACGAGCGTCGCGCCCTATACCCGCAGCGTCGCCGATGCCGCGGCCGCCGCGAAGGAAGCCGGGCTCGATGTCATCGCGATCACCGATACGCTGGCATCGCCGCTCGTGCCGCCCGCGCGTCATGCGTTCCTCATTCCGCACGAAAGCAGTTTCTTCAGCAACAGCATGGGCGCGTATCTCGTGTTCTGCGAAGGCTTGCTGAATCTCGTCGCGGCGCAGCTTGGCAAGCGTGCGCTGCATGCGCTCGAGCGACGCGAAAAACTCATCACGACGCTCGATATCGAAATGTCGTGACGTGCCTCAGATCACACGCTCGCGCACCCAGCCCGAGACAAGATCGATCAGCGACACGATCACGATGACGATGATCATCACCGCGGCCGTCTG
The DNA here is from genome assembly GCF_021353155.1 of Caballeronia sp. PC1. Lineage (NCBI taxonomy): Bacteria > Pseudomonadati > Pseudomonadota > Betaproteobacteria > Burkholderiales > Burkholderiaceae > Caballeronia > Caballeronia sp. PC1. Next base: position 1,802,444 of record NZ_JAJUBH010000002.1, on the reverse strand, counting down.
CGCATAGTTGAACGAGCGGATGGCCTCGTACAGCACCACGCCGATGCCGCCCGCGCCGACCATGCCGACGACCATCGCGGAGCGCACGTTCGACTCGAAGCGGTACAGCGCGAACGAAATCCACAGCGGCAAGACCTGCGGCAGCACGCCGTAGACGATTTCGTCGAGACTGCTTGCGCCCGTCGCGCGCACCCCTTCGGCGGGACGGGCGTCGACAGCTTCGACGGCCTCGGCGAAAAGCTTCGCGAGCACGCCCGTCGTGTGCACCCACAACGCAAGCACGCCGGCGAACGGACCGAGACCGACCGCGACGATGAACAACATCGCGAAGACCATCTCGTTGATCGCGCGGCACGCGTCCATCAGGCGTCGTACCGGCTGCGCGATCCACACCGGCGCGATGTTCTGCGCCGACAGCAGGCCGCACGGCACCGCGCAGATCAGCGCGAGCGCCGTGCCCCACACGGCGACCGCGAGCGTCACGATCATTTCATGCGCATACGTGCGCCATTCCGTGAAGTCGGGCGGAAAAAAATCGCGCGCGAACTGGCTCATGTTGCCCGATGCGCCGAGCAGATCGAGCGGGCGCATGTCCGCGCTCGACCATGACAGACCGAGCACCGCGATCACGACGATCCAGCCGAGCGTCGATGTCCAGCTTCGTTTGGGCGCCGTTGCGTGAACGGGCCTTGCGATGCCCGCATCGAACGTGATTGCGTCGAGCGGCTTCATTTACTTCGCCGCCGTATCGAGCGCGGCGATCTTCTGATCGAGCGCGGCGATTTGCGCCTTCTTGTCGGCATCGTCGATATGCGCGTCGTTCTGGACCTGCTGCTTCTTTTGAAACAGCGCCATCTGACGAATCGGCACGAGCTGCGCGTTCGACGAATCCGCAAAGCCGGAGTAGCCCGAAATCGCGCTCATGACGGACTGCTCGCGCGGATCTTTCTGCGCGTAGTGATCGAAGAAGTTGCGCAGCTTGTCTTTCGTCGCCTGCGGCAGATCGCGACGCCATACGAGCGGGTCCGACGGAATCAGCGGCGATTTCCACAGCACGCGCACCTTCGGATACAGCTCGGGATGCGTCGACTTGATCGTGTCGAGCATGTCGGTGTTGTTGGTCGCGATATCGATCTTGTCGTTCACCACCGCGAGCATGTTCGACTCGTGGCTCGACGGCAGCACGCTCTTGAACGCGGTCTTTACGTTGATGCCGTTCTTCGCGAACAGATAGTACGAAGGCACGAGCGTGCCCGAAGTCGAGTTCGGATCGCCGAAGCCGAGGTTGATCTGCTTCGTGTTCTTGAGCACCTGATCGAGCGACTTCCATTCGCTGTTCGCGTTCGTGATCAGCAGCGAGTAATAGCCCGCCTCGCCGTTCTTGTACTTCACCTTCGCGAAGACTTCGCCATTCGAGCGGTCCACCGCCTCGATCGCCGATGCATTGCCGAAGAAGCCGATCTGCACCTTGTTGAAGCGCATCGCTTCGATGATGCCCGCGTAATCGGTGGCGAAGAACGCCTTCACGTCGAGACCGGTCTGCTTGTTCAGATCGTCGATGAGCGGCTGCCAGCGCTGTTTGAGCGCGGCCGACGAATCCGTCGAGATGATGCCGAAGTTGAGCGTTTCGGCGCTGGCGGTCTGCGTCAGCAGGCACGACGCGAGCGCCGCGCCAGCCAGAAGGAAACGGGCTGCTTTCATGTTGCGATCCAGGGGTTGTGATGGGGGTTGATGACTCAGGACGTGGCGAATGCAGGCGATGGCCGTGCAGCGTCCGCTGTCCCGGTGCGTTCCTGCGCCGCGCGATGCGTGAGCAGTTCATCCGCGGACGAGCCGTACAGATCGCGCAGCACGTCGGGCGTGAGCCGCTCGCTTGCGCCATCGAAGACGACGCGGCCATCGCGCAATGCGATCGTGCGCGCGCAGTACTTCATCGCGACATCGATCTGATGCAGCGACACGACGACCGTCAGCTTGTGCTCGCGATTGAGCGATTGCATGAGTTCCATGACGCGCCGCGCGGATTCCGGGTCGAGCGATGCGATCGGCTCGTCGGCAAGCACGATGCGCGCGCGCTGCACGAGCGCGCGGGCCAGCGCGGCGCGCTGTTGCTGGCCGCCCGACAGGTTGCTTGCTCGTTCGAAAGCGTGGTCGCCGATGCCCATGGCGCTCAGCGAATCCATCGCGAGCGCTTGCTCGCCGCGCGGAAAACGGCCCGCGAGACGCCGCCACAGCGACACGCGAGAGAGCGCGCCGATCAGCACATTGGTCTGCACCGACAACCGGCCGACGAGATTGAACTGCTGAAACACAAAGGAGACGTCGCGGCGAATCGAGCGCACTTCGCGCACGATCCTGCCGTTCTGCTGGATCGGACGGCCGAGCAGCGTCACGTGCGACGGCGCGGGGTCGGATGCCGTAAAGCCGGCGATATGGCGCAGCAGCGTCGATTTGCCCGATCCCGACGCGCCGATGAGCGCGACCATCTCGCCCTCCTCCACGCGCAGATCGACGGAGTCGAGCGCCTTGCGGCCGTTCCTGAACGTCTTGGTGAGACGCTCGATGCGAATTGCGTCCATAGCTTCCCTCGATGGGCGCGCTCGAAAAGGCGCGCTGAAACGTTCGGGAGATTCTAGGAAGCGAACATGACGAGACAGTGACGCGCATGAGACGTCTAGATGAATACATCACTTTGACCGCGCACGCGTTGAGACGATCGAGCAGAAATACGATCCGAACGAGCATTCACGTTTTCGGCGCCGCACCGCATGATGGACCCCAATGCATCGACCATTCGAGACACCATCATGAACACGATCCACAAGGATGTCGCCATCATCGGCGCGGGCAGCGCGGGACTGACGGCGTATCGCGCGGCCAGGGCGGCGGGCGCTTCTGCAATCCTGATCGAAGGCGGCGCGCACGGCACCACCTGTGCGCGCGTCGGCTGTATGCCGTCGAAGCTGTTGATCGCGGCGGCCGAGGCGGCGCATCACGCGACGCATGCGGCGGCATTCGGCGTGCATATCGACGGTAACGTGCGCATCGACGGACGCGAAGTGATGGGGCGCGTGAAGCGCGAGCGCGACCGCTTCGTGAGCTTCGTCGTCGCGGGTGTCGATGCGATGCCCGCGGAGGACAAGCTCACGGGCTATGCCCGCTTCATCGACGATAACCTGCTGCAAGTCGGCGAGCATACGACGGTGCGCGCAAAGAGCGTCGTCATCGCGACGGGATCGAGTCCGGTCATGCCGGCGATGTATCGCGCGCTGGGCTCGCGCGCCATCATCAACGACGACGTGTTCGCGTGGGACGATCTGCCGAAGCGCGTCGCGGTGATCGGCGCGGGCGTCATTGGACTGGAACTCGGACAGGCGTTGGCGCGGCTAGGCGTGAGTGTGTCGGTGCTCGGTGCGCGCGGACGCGTCGGGCCTTTGACAGATCCCGAGGTTCGCGGCTATGCAGCGCGCGTGTTCGGCGAGGCATTTCGCTTCGATCCGCGCGCGCAAGTCGAAGCCGCCGTGCGCGATGGCGACGAAGTGCGCTTGCGCTATGTGTCCGGCGCGGGCGAGACGATCGAAGACACCTTCGATTACGTGCTGGTGGCGGCGGGACGCAAGCCCAACGTCGCATCGCTGGGTTTGCAGAACACGTCGCTCGCGCTCGATGCCGATGGCTTGCCGGTCTACGATCCGCTGACCCTGCAGGCGGGCGCGCATCCGGTGTTCATCGCGGGCGATGCCAACGGCGTGCTACCCTTATTGCACGAAGCAGCCGACGAAGGACGCGCGGCCGGCACGAACGCGGCGCGTTATCCGCAGGTCGCGCCGGTCGAACGCCGCGCGCCCATCGCGATTGCTTTCACGGACCCCGGCATCGCGATGGTCGGTGCGCGTCATGTCGATCTCGCGCCGGATTCGTTCGTGACGGGCGAAGTGAGCTTCGAGGATCAGGGGCGCGCCCGCGTGATGCTCAGGAATCGCGGGCTCATGCATGTGTACGTCGATAAGGCGAGCCGCCGCTTCGTTGGCGCGGAATGGATCGGACCGGATGCAGAGCATATCGCGCATCTGCTTGCATGGGCTTTGCAGATGAAGCTCACCGTCGATGACATGCTGGGCATGCCGTTTTATCATCCGGTCGTCGAGGAAGGCTTGCGCACCGCGCTGCGCGATGCGGCTTCGAAGCTGGCGTGATCTCAGTCGGGAATCTCCGGCTCGACCAGTCTCGCCAGTTGAAGCAGCGACTCCTGCCAGCCGAGATAGCACATCTCGACGGGGATCACCTCAGGCACGCCTTCCTGCACGATGTCGAGCTCCGTGCCGCACGAAACCTGCCGCAGCGAAACGGTGACATGCATTTCGCCCGGCAGGTTCGCATCGTCGAAACGGTCCGTGTAGCGAATCTTTTCGAAGGGCACCAGTTCGAGATATTCGCCGCCAAACGAATGGCCGTGACCGGTGCTGAAGTTATGAAATGACATCTTGTGCGTGCCGCCCTCCCGTGCATCCATGTGATGGACCCGGCAGGTGAACCCGTAAGGCGGCAGCCATTTCGACATGGCGTCGGGTTCGAGAAAAGCACGATAGACGCGTTCGGGCGTCGCGCGCAAGACGCGATGAAGACGGACGATTCCGGTAGTCATGGTGTGTTCACCTTTCAGAAGAGTTTGGACACATCTCTACGACGATGCGTGCAAGCCCGGATCGACATTCGCTGGATCAGGGAAATCCCCAAGCAAACCCGCATACATAAACCAATGTAATGCTGCGCGGAAAAGAAATAGCATTGACGGTGCTTTTATGCCCTCGAATACTAGGGCTCCTCGGGGTACCGCCCGCGTCTCTCGTCCTCATCGTTCGGAGGATTGGCCGGCACTCCTTCTTCGGGCCACAACGAACAGGGAACGCGACATGAAGAATGCCTTATTCGCACGTTTCGTCATGAAGGCGGCACTTGCAGTTTCAGCAGTCACGTTCACGATGCACGCGCAATCCGCCGAGCCGATCAAGATCACGCTCGCCAACTGGGCCGATACCCAGGCGGTCGTGTACACCGCGAAATACGTTCTCGAAACGAAGCTGCAACAGCCCGTGACGCTCGTGAATGCGGATCTCGGCATCCAGTTCCAGGGGATCGCTCGCGGCGACGTCGATCTCATGCTGGGCGCGTGGCTTCCCGTCACGCACGCGGCCTACTTTGCCCGCTACAAGAATGACATGGTGGATATGGGCATCATCTACACCGGCGCGAAGATCGGCTGGGCGGTCCCCGACTATGTGCCCGAAAGCGACGTGGCTTCGATCGCCGATCTCAACAAGCCCGACGTCAAGACGAAGCTGAACAGCACGATCCAGGGCATCGAGCCCGGCGCTGGCGAGATGGTCGCATCGGAGAAAGCGATGAAGGACTACGATCTCGCCGGCTACACGCTGATCCGAGCGAGCGAGGCCGGCATGCTGACCGCGCTTTCGCGTGCCTATCAGTCGAAGCAGTGGATCGTGGCAACCGTCTGGAGCCCGCACTGGTTGTGGCAGAAGTGGAAGATGCGCTATCTGAAGGACCCCAAAGGCACGCTTGGCGGCGATGAACAGATTCATGGCTTCGCGTCGAAGCAGTTCGCGAGCAAATATCCTCGCGCCGATGTCTTCATCCGCCATTTCAAGCTGACCCTGGCCGATGTCGAAGAGATCGAACTGACCGGCAATACGACGAACGACTGGAATGCGGCAGCGAAGAAGTTCGTCGATGCGCATCCGGACAAGGTTCAGGCATGGCTGCAGCAGTAATCGCCTGATCGGGCCGCCTGACACGCATCGTGTCAGGCGGCGCATCGCTTTCTTATCGTCAGAACGACGCCAAAGGCGCGCCGAAAACGCCTTCTTCAGGCACGATTCCGAGCCCCACGCCCTGCGGCGGCCTGACATGACCGCCCTCGACGCGAACGCCATGCTTCGCGTCGAAGTGCCCTTCGATCATCGGCGCCGCGATCCAGACGCCATCGAGCAATGCGGGCGGCACCGTCGCGCCGATATGCGCACACGCCGCCGCGATGAGATCGCCGCCCCATGCGTCATCGCATGTATGAGGCAGGTTGCGCGCGACGCAGACATCGCGGAAGGCGCGCATCGGATGCAGGCCGCCGAGCCGCGTCACCTTCATGCCGAATCCATCGACGAGACGCGTGCCCGCGGCCGTGATTGCCGTGCCGAGGTTCGTGCAACTCTCGTCCATATACAGCGCGTGACCGATTCGATTGCGAATCGATTGCAGGTCTTCGATCGAATTGCACGGCTGTTCGAGAATGAACGGAATATGCGCGCATTCCCGGCTGAGCCGGATGGCGTCGCGCGTGCTCAGGCTGCGATTTCCATCGACGGCGAGACGTATGCCCGCACCTCGAATGACCTCCCATACCTTGATGACCGATTCGACATCTTCTTCGATGGCCCTGCCGCCCACTTTCAACTGAAGACGCGGATAACCTTCGGCGCGCTTTTCCGCCGCCACGCGCGCCACTTCGTCGGGCGCGCCGATGGTCACGGCGTAATAAGAAGGCAGGCGCTCGGCCAATGCGCCGCCAAGAAGATCGGACACGCTCACGCCGTAATGCTTGCCCAGCAAATCGTGCATGGCGATATCGACGGCAGCCTTCGCATAGCTGTGACCATTGAGCAGGCTTTCCATGCGATCGTGCAGCGGCACCGGCAACGCCTCGACGCCGATAATGCCGGGCGCCATCTGCGAAAGCGCCGCGAGCGCACCAGCCGGATGCGACTCGGCGTAAGTGGGACCGACGGGGCAGGTTTCGCCCCAGCCGCTCAGGCCATTGTCCGCGACGAGTTCGACCAACGTGGTCGTCAGCGAATAGACATCCGCGCGCGCCATCCTGTAAGGGCCATTAACGACAGGCAGTTCACATTGATATAAACGGATCTGCTTGATCTTCATGCTTTTACCCCGGGAATGGTCAGCACGAGTTTGCCGAGATGCGCTTTGCTCAAGAACGCCTCCTGAGCTTCGCGGATGTTCTCTAACGGAAAAGTCAAGGCCACGAGCGGCTTGATTTCGCCTCGCTCGATGTATGAGATCAGGTTCGGAAAAACTTCCTCGTCCTGAAAGGTACAGCCCATCAGCGTCAGGTCCTTGAGGTAAAGCGTGCGCAGGTCGATCTTCGATATCGGCCCTGCAATCGCGCCCGCGATCGCATAGCGGCCGCCCAGGCGCAGAACCTTGAGAAGCTCGGGCCACTGCTCGCCGCCGACCACATCGATCACCACATCGATGGCGTTTTCGCCGAGCACCGAAACGAGATCCGCATCCCGGTCGATGACGCGATCGGCGCCGAGATCGCGCAGCGCCGACGCCTTGCCCGGCGAAGCTTGCGCAATGACGGTCGCGCCGCGACGCCTGGCCAGTTGCACCGCCGCCGATCCCACGCCGCCGGATGCTCCGGTGATCAGGACCACTTCGGCGCCGAGCTTCACGCGATGCAGCATGTTCTCGGCGGTGGAATAAGAGCAAGGAATGGAGGCGAGTTCCGCGTCCGACCAGTCGCACACGACCTTGAAGGTTTCTCTCGACGGCGCCACGGCGAACTGCGCAAAGCCTCCGTCACATTCGCTTCCGAAGGTCCAGCATTCGAACGGCCGATAGCCCACATAGCTGCGAAGCATGCTGCTGATGAGCACGCGCTCGCCGATGCGCGAGGCTGGCACGCCGTCGCCCACCGCGACGATAGAGCCGCAGCAATCCGCGCCCTGAATCCGCGGGAAGTCGAGCGACGCGCCCGACCACGATGCGTCCGCGCCATCGACATGTTCGAATCCTTGCGCGCCGCCCGTTCCCGTATCGCTGTCGATGGATTTCGAGTACCACCCGATGCGCGTATTGATGTCGGTGTTATTCACCGCGGAGGCGCGCACCTGAATCAGCACCTCGCCTTGCTTCGGCCGAGGCACGGGTACATCGGTGCGATATTCGAGCTTGTCGAAGCCGCCCAGCCCGGTGAGGCGAACGGCGTGCATGGTGACAGGCAGTGGCGACATCATCTTTTCTCTCTCCGATACTCGGATAACACGGGAAGGCTTGTCACTCGTCCATCTCGGCAAGGCGTGGCCGGGGCACAATCGCAGGCGCGATCTTTTGCGTACCCGCCGCGCGCTGCTGGCCGATTTGCAGTAAAGCGATGCTGATGAAGATCAGCACGATCGCAACGGCTTCGAGCATCCCGAAGCGCTCTCCCACCGCCCAGCCAATCAACAGCGCAACCGCCGGCGCAAGATAGTTGGAACTCGACGATGCCACCGCGCCGAGCTTGTCGAGCAGGTAGTAATAGATCAGGAATGCCGCGCCCGTTCCCAGAAAGCCCAGCCCGATAACGACACCGCCCGTCGCGTGCCAGTCTTCGAGCAGGCGGCTCATGCCGGAGAAATCGGTCACGGTGCAAAGCATGATGAGAGCGAGCCCCATTTGCCATGTCGCCAGTGCAAGAGGCGGAAGATTCGCCGGCGACAGAAATCGCCGCACGTAGATGTATGAAAGCCCGAGCGTCATCGAACTCGCCAGCAGCCAGCAGACGCCCGTCAGATCGATGTCGCTCTCCGCGCCTTCCCAGGGCCGCGCTATCAGCACGATGCCGGCGAATCCGAGCAACACGCCGGCGCCCATCATCCCGTTGAATTTCTCGCTGCGCAGAAAGAGTAGCGAGAACACGGCGGTGAATAGCGCGATCGATCCGCCGAGCACACCGGCGATGCCCGAAGGAAGCACGGCTGTTCCTTCGATGATCGCGACATAGTAAAAGGCGGTAGCCGCACCCGCCATAACCAGAAAGTGCGGCAGCAGGCGCAGTTGTTCACGCGTGATGACTCGCCTGCGCCACGCGAAAAATGCGAGCGGCAAGAAGCCGAAGAAAACACGCAGAAATGCAACCTGAATCGGGCTGATCAGCGCCGTGGCCCACTTCATGTAAATGAAGTTGGAACCCCAGAGAACACCGAGGAAGACGAACGCGATTCTTGAAAGTGGCATGCTCGATGGATGGTTCGCTGTCGGATCGTTCGAGCACTCACCGGGATTCGAATGCTCGCGCTGTACCGAGTATTGGTTTTCCGGAAAACGTCGTCAATGCGCTTTATTTTCCCGAACGCATAACTCCACGTTATGCGTCGTTACGCCCGCGGCGTGACGAAGAAGCTCGACGAGCGTCTGAATCGTCGGCGTGATGCTGCGGCCGTGAGGCACGACCACGTAATACGCATCTTGCAGCGGAAGTGCCGCACTCGTGAGGCGGACCAGCTCGCCCGACGCCAGATGCTCGTGAAGCAGTCTGCCCCAGCCGAGCGCTACGCCCTGTCCGTGACGTGCCGCCTGAACGGCATCGTTATACAGGCAGGTACGAAGGCCGTATTTCAGTTTGGCCGGCCGCAAGCCCATCGCGCGGAACCACTCTTCCCAGGTCAGCCAGCCTTCGGACGTGGGGTCGTACGAGATGAGCGTCAGATTCGCGAGCTCTTCGAGCGAGCCGGGCGCGCCGTACTCGTCCAGCCATGCGGGCGAGCAGACGGGAAAGACTTCCTCGCCGAACAGCAGATGCGATGTGCCGTCGCTCCACTTTCCGTTGCCCCAGCGCACGGCCGCATGAACTTCGTTGTGCCGCAGGTCCGCCGTGAACATCGTCGTTGTCAGGCGCAGCCTGAGGTTCGGCTGAAGTCGCTTGAGCTTGGCGAGGCTCGGCATGAGCCGGAAATGCGAAAACGCGGCCGTTGTCGCGAGCACGAGTTCTTCTTCCTCGATGCCATTCGATAAGCGGTCGAACACGCCCGCGATTTTGCCCATCGCTTCCGCGACGACCGTGTAGAGCGCCTCGCCTTCGCTCGTCAGCGTCGAAGCGCGATGCAGCCGGTCGAGCAGACGCACGCCCAGCAATTCCTCGAGAATGCGGATTTGCCGGCTCACGGCCGCCTGCGTCACGCCCAGTTCCGCCGCGGCATGCGTGAAGCTGCGCAAGCGCGCAACGGCCTCGAATTCGACCAGCGCCGTCAACGAAGGTATAAGCCGCCGATAACCTTTCACGCCATCCATAGCAAGTTTCATCGTGGTCGAAGTGTCATTCCGGTCCGGCGGACCATTCCTTCATGCTGAGATTCGCCGTCGCGCCCAGGGTCAAAAACGGCTGAGGCGGAAGGCGCTTCGGCGCGGCAAAGCCACGGAACACCTGTACCAGCCATGAATCGATGCCAAGCGCCGCCTCGGCGGCCGCGATGCCCGAGGCCGTGGCTTTCGTCGCACCGACGCCATTGCAGGCGATGGCCGCGAACATGCCGGGCTCGATCTCGCCGAAGGCGGGCACGCCGTTCCATGTCAGCGCCATTGCGCCGGCCCACCGGTATTGCATGGACAACGCTTTGAGCATCGGGAAGCGTGCCTCGAACTTGCGGTCGTGAACGCGTCCCGCGCGCGCGATTGCGGCCTGGCTCACCTGCATGCGCGGGTTATAGGTGTATCGCGAGCGAATCAGGATTCGATCGCCGTCTTTGCCTCGCACTCTTCGCACCGTCGTTCCCATCGGGAAGGCCGGCGTGGCCGCCCATGAGCGATCGCCGCCAAGCAGGGAAGGATCGAATGCTTCGGTCATCGACGCATACGTATAGACATGCAGAAGCTGGCCACGAAAGAGGCCAAAGCTCTGCGCCTGCCCGTTATTCGCAAGGATGATCTTGCCCGCGTTGATCGCGCCTTTGGGCGTCTGGATGCGCCACGCCGCGCCGCGCCGTTCCAACGACAGCGCGGGCGTGTTTTCGTAGAGCCTGACCGAAGCGCCGAACGAATCGGCCAGACCGCGGATATACGCCGCCGGCTGGATGATGACCGTGCCCGGCGTATAGATAGCCGACGTGAACGCGCCCGTGCCGGTGACGGCTGCAATCTCTTTCTCATCGAGCAGCCGATACGGCTCGCCGACCTTCTCCAGTTGCTTCGCATAGGACACGACATGCCTGTCGCCCTGCGGACCGAGCGCGACGTTGTACTTGCCGCAAGGATCGAATACTTCCTTGCCCCAGCGTTTCTCGCTGGCAAGCTGGCGCGCAAGCGCAATGGCGATGCGATGGACCGCGATATCGTGCCGCCTCGCATCGCTATCGGAGCCGCCATAGTCTTCCGATGAAACCTCATGAGGCAGATCGATGATGAAACCCGAATTGCGCCCCGTCGCGCCCTCCGCAATTTCACCGGCCTCCAGGATGACGACATCGAGTTTCGGATCGAGTTGAGCAAGACGCCGTGCCGCGGAAAGCCCCGCGAAGCCGCCGCCGATCACGACGATATCGGCGTTCACCTCGCCATCGAGCGATGGACGCGGCGTGCGGCGAGGCAGCATCGTCACCCAGCCGGACTCGCCGAGATGCTGAGGCAGTTTGTTCGCTACGAACATGATGTGTCGCCCGATTTGCTATACCGCGCTTTCGCGCTCGACGAGTTCGCCCAGCGCGCTGCGCAGGGCGTCGGCCTTCCCCGATGAAAGACGCGACAAGGGACGACGCGGATTGCCCGCGCCATAACCTGTCATGTCCGCCGCCGCATAAACGGACTGCACGTAATCGCTTTCCCAGATCAGGGACATGACCGGTTCGAGCAGCCGCCAGATGTCGCGCGCGTCGTCCCATCGATGTTCCTGCGCCGCCGCGACGAACCGAAGGCACGTCTTAGGCGCGAAGTTCGCGCCGCCCCAGATCAGTCCTTTCACGCCCGCGTACATCGCGTAGGGTACGAGCGCGTCCGCGCCGTTCATCATCGGCAGACCGGTGCGGATCAGCGCCGCCTGCTTCGCGAGATCGCCGCTGCTGTCCTTCACCGCGAGGAACTCCGGTATGTCGCAAAGGCGGCGCAGCAATGAAGGCGTGATTTCGACGCCGACAGCTTGCGGCACGTTGTATCCGATGATCGGAAGTCCGCCGCGCGCGGCCGCCGCATAGAACTCGAAGACGCCATCGTCGTCTGTCGGGCCTTCGAAGAACGGCGGCAGCACCATCACGCCGTCAGCGCCGCAATCGGCGGCATGGCGCGTACGCTCGATGACATCGTCGACAAGCAAAGCCGACGTCTGCGCGATGACTTTGGCGCGGCCATCGATCACCTTCGCGCCGAACGCGACGAGCGCTTTCGATTCCTCTTGCGAAAGATAGACGTGCATGCCCGTACCGGAACTCAGCACGAAGCCGCGAATGCCTGCGGCAAGATAGCGCTCGATCAGCGCTTCCAGCCGTGCGTGGTCGGGCTTTCCATTTTCATCGAAAGGAGTGCTAATCGCCAGATTGATGCCGGGGAAAAGAAAATCATTCATGTCTTTAAGGTCGCGTCAGATTGAAATCGTCGAGAACAACGTCAGAACTCGATCGCCACGGCAACGCCTTCGGGCGCTACGTAGGAAGCCATGTTGCGCCGCGCCAGATAGACGTGCTCGCGCACGATCTCACCGGCGGCGTCGGCATCGCGACGCTGAATCGCATCGATGATGTCTTCGTGTTGCTGCACCGCCTCCGCGAGTTCGGCGTCCATCCGCTCGTCGCGCGGCTGATAAAAGGTCTTGCCGAGCCGTGCATGATCGATCAGCAAGCGGCACAGGCTCGGCAGCAGATAAGGGTTATGCGCCATCTTGCCGATTGCGAAGTGAAAGTGATCGTTTTCGAGCACGCGTTCATCCACTGCGTTGCCTTCGACAGCCGCGCGAAAGCGTTCCTGTATGCGTTTGAGTCCGTCTATTTCAGCTTGCGTCGCATGCACCGCCGCCAGCTTGGTCGTGGCGACATAGATGAGCGGGGCCGCAAGAAAGTAATTGCGCAGCGAGTCATAGTTCATCGACGCCACGCGCGCGGTGCGATTCGCTTCAAGTTCGATATAACCCTCGGCTGCCATCTGCCGCATGAGTTCACGCACCGGCGGCCGCGACAGACCGAACTCCTCGGCGAGCGCCACTTCGTCCAGGCTCGCGCCCGGCGCGAGTTCCATGCGCAAGATACGGTGCCGAAGCGCTTGCGCCAGTGTCGCCTTGCGGTCTTGCGACGGCGCTTGTGCGTCGTCCCGGTCGAGTTCCTCCACGTTCCGCTTCATGTGCTCTCCTGTTGTGCGCATCCTGTGTCTTCAATTTGTATTCGTCAAGACTTCAATGTGTCTTATCAGGGAATTCACGGATATGTGCGGCCATCCTGCGGGTAAATGCGTCGAACGCGCATAACTTAATGTAATGCGGCCTGGAAAATAAAGCCCATTGACGCTGTTATCGACGCCCTCAATACTCAGCGCTCAAACGAGGCGGTCTGAACCTGACGAGCCATACAAGAAGAGCGGGCGCATAGCTCGACACATCCACAAACGTGCCTGGAGCAAACAGGAATGGCGCATAACGAGCTTCAAGCGGTCCAGTTGAGTGAGAGAGACAGACTTCTGCACGACGTGCGCGCGTATCGACTCGCTCGCGTGCAGGAGCAGTTACGCAAGCACGACTGTCCGGCGATCCTGCTATACGACCCGGTCAACATTCGCTATGCCACCGATACGTCCAACATGCAGGTATGGGCAGGCCGCAATCCCGCGCGCTATGTGATGGTCTTCGCCGACGGCCGTATCGTCGCGTGGGAGTTTCACAGCAGCGAGCATGTTTGGGACGGACTGAACCTCGATGTCGAACTGCGCGGCGCGCTCAGTTGGACATTCTTCAATGCGGGCCACGAAGCGGAGCGCCGCGCGCAAGCGTGGGGCGCCGAAATCGTCGATGTGTTCACTCAGCACGCGCCCGGTAGCCGCGTGCTTGCCGTGGACCGGCTCGATCCGTTCGGCACGGCGTATCTGGAAAAGCAAGGCATCACCCTGCTCGACGGGCAGGCCTTGATGGAAACCGCGCGGCTCATCAAGTCGCCGGGCGAACTCGTGCTCATCGGCGAATCGCTGCGCACCGCGGAAAAAGGTATCGAACGCATGCGCCGCGAGCTACGCCCGGGACTGACCGAGAACGACATCTGGGCGCATCTTCACTTCGAGAACATCCGCAACGGCGGCGAGTGGATCGAAACGCGGCTGCTCGCTTCGGGCGATCGAACGAATCCGTGGATGCACGAGTGCTCGTCGCGCGTGTTGCAAAGCGGCGATCTGCTCGCTTTCGACACCGACATGGTCGGACCGAACGGCTATTGCTCGGATATCTCCAGAACATGGCGGGTAGGCGACGGCCGTCCATCGGATGAACAACGCAAGCTCTATGAACTCGCGTATGCGCAGGTCCACTACAACATGGATCTCCTGCGCCCCGGCATGACGATCAAGGAGTTTTCGGAAAAGGCATGGAAGATTCCGGATCAGTTCGTGAAGAACCGGTATTGCTGCCTTGCACATGGCATCGGCATGGTCGATGAATATCCTTCCATCGCGCATCAGGTCGATTGGGAAAGCTCGGGTTATGACGGACGTTTCGAAACCGGCATGACGGTGTGCGTCGAAAGTTATATCGGCGCTGAAGGGGGCACGCAGGGCGTCAAGCTCGAACAGCAGGTCGTGCTCACCGAAAACGGCTGCATCGCGCTGACGGATTGCAGCTTCGAAACCGACTGGCTGTAGTTATCGCATTTCATCAGGAGACAGCATGTCAGGCAATCGTGGAGTGGTTTATGTCGGGCCGGGAAAAGTCGAAGTGCGCAGCATCGCGTTTCCGGAACTGGTGGACCCTGCCGGCCGCAAGGCCAATCATGGCGTGATTCTCAAAGTCGTCGCGACGAATATCTGCGGATCGGATCAGCATATGGTCCGCGGCCGAACGACCGCGCCCGCGGGGCTTGTGCTCGGCCATGAGATCACGGGCGAAGTGATCGAGGTCGGCGCAGACGTCACGACGCTGCAAAAAGGCGATCTCGTTTCCGTGCCGTTCAACGTGGCCTGTGGCCGTTGCCCGATGTGCAAGGCGCAGAACACGGGCGTTTGCCTGACCGTGAATCCCGCGCGCGCCGGCGGCGCCTATGGCTATGTCGACATGGGCGGCTGGATCGGCGGTCAGGCGGAATACGTCATGGTCCCGTATGCGGACTTCAATCTGCTGAAGTTTCCCGACCGCGATCGTGCAATGGCCAAGATTCGCGATCTCACCTGCCTGTCCGATATCCTGCCGACGGGTTATCACGGCGCGGTGACGGCGGGCGTCGGACCGGGCTCGACGGTGTATGTGGCGGGCGCGGGTCCGGTCGGACTTGCCGCTGCCGCGTCCGCGAGACTGCTCGGCGCGGCCGTCACCATCGTCGGCGATGTGAATCCGGTGCGTCTCGAACATGCGCGAAAGGTCGGCTTCGAGACGGTCGATCTATCCAAAGATGCATCGCTGGCTGAACAGATCGCGGACCTGCTCGGCGAACCGGAAGTGGATTGCGCGATCGATTGCGTCGGCTTCGAAGCACGCGGTCATGGACACACGGGCTCGCAAGCCGAGGCACCCGCCACCGTGCTCAACTCGCTGATGGAAATCACGCGTGCGGCAGGCAAGATCGGCATTCCGGGCCTCTACGTCACCGACGATCCCGGTGCCACCGACGCCGCCGCGAAGCACGGCAGTCTCTCCGTGCGCTTCGGCCTCGGCTGGGCGAAGTCGCATTCCTTCTTCACGGGACAAACGCCCGTGATGAAGTACAACCGCAATCTGATGCAAGCGATCCTCTGGGACCGCCTCAACATCGCCGAAGTCGTGAACGTGTCCGTCATCGAACTCGATCATGCACCCGGTGGCTATGCCGAATTCGATTCGGGCGTGCCGAAGAAATTCGTGATCGATCCGCATGGCAGTTTGCTGGCAGCCGCCTGACATAAGCGCCTGTTTCAACGCTCAAACGCCCGCATTCGATGCGGGCGTTTGCGTTTTGCCGCGGGTCGCTAGAATGGCGGCATGTCGAATGCACTGAACAAACGCTCGCGGCACGAACCCGAATTGCCGCTTCACACACCGAGCACCGCGTCACTCGCCGTCGCGGCCGCCATTGCGATGATCGCGTGGCTCGCGTTCGCAGCGCAAACGGATATCACCGTCGCGCGGCTCGTGAATCGCGGCTATACCGTGTTCGATGGCCTCGCGCGCATGAGCAGCTATCTGACGAACGTGACGGTGCTGCTCACCGCGTTCTGTTTCACCTGTGTCGCAACGCGCGCGCAATTTCCGCTGGCCCGGTTCTTTCGCAAGCCGACCGTCATCACCGCGGTGGTCGTGTATATCGTGTTCGTCGGCATCGCGTATAACGCATTGCTGCGCTATCTGTGGACGCCGTCGGGTTATCGCGCGCTCGTCAATGAATCGCTGCATACGGTCGTGCCCGCGCTGGCTGCCTTGTACTGGCTGCTGTTCGTGCCGCGCTTTCATCTGTCGTGGCGGCGATGCGCGTTCTGGCTCGTCTATCCGCTGTCTTATCTTTGCATCACGCTATGGCGCGGCAGCCTGTCCGACTTCTATCCTTATCCGTTCATCAATGTCACGGAACTCGGCTATGAACGCGTGCTCGTCAATGCGACGATGCTCGTCGGCGCGTTCATCGTGCTGATGAGCGTGTTTCTCGTAATCAATCACCGGCGTCAGGATTTGAACGTCGCCGATCCGGAAGTCGAGTCGGGCGATTCGTCTTCCGGCGGCATCGACTAACTTTGTGCGCGCTCGCGGTTCACGACGAGATCCGCAATGAAGGCAAGCGCCAGCGCGCACGCGCCGCACGCAAAGATCAGCGCGTAGTTGTTGTGCGTGTGCGAGAACAGGAACGAATAGCCGTATCCCGCGAGCGCCTGGCACAGCGCAAACGCGGATGTCGCCCTGCTCCACGCGGCGCGCTGCTCGGTGTGATCGTGCGGCAGAAGTTCATGCACGCGGCCGAGCGCCAGCGGCACGATTCCGGGCGTGAAGATCCCGAGTGCGGCCGTCGCGACGGCGATCGCAGACGGATTCGCCGATAACGCCAGGAGCGCCGCCGCGCACGCCTGCCCCAACAAGGCATAACGGTATGCCAGACGAAAGCCGATGCGATCGCCCACGTTGCCGCAGATGAGCGGCCCGAATATCGCCGCGACGCCATACAGCACCCAATAGCGTGCACCCACTTCCGCCCCGCGTCCATAGCCGCGCGCAATCCAGTCGACGAGCAGAATCATTGCGGGCACGAGGCCGAACGCATTCGCCGCATATTGCGCGTAGAGAAGGCGCAGACGCGTGCCGTGATGCGCGTTGGAACGGATCGCCGCGCGCTGTGTTGCCGCGGCCGGCGGAGCCGACGCGGGCCAGCCGAACCACGCTATCGCGGTGAGCACGAGCGAGAACACGCCAAGACCGATCCAGGTGTCGTAGAGACCATGCGGGATGAGCTTCGGTATCAGCGTGCCCGATGCGGCGATACCGAAGCCCAGGCCGAGAAAGATCATCCCGCTCGCGAAGCCGCGGCGCGCGGGCGGAATATGCGGCAGGATCGTCGTGGCGACGAGCACCATGATCGCGCCGCCCGACAGCCCCGACAGAAAGCGCCACGCAAAGAACCACGCTATCGACAACGGATAGGCGCACGCGAAAAACGCCGCCGTCGCCACGGCCATCAGGAGACGCAGCGCGTGACGGTTCGTGAGCGCATTCGCTATCGCGCGGCCAAAGAGCGCGCCCGCGAAATAGCCCGCGAAATTCGCCGCGCCGAGCGTCACCGCTTGCGACGACGTGAACCAGTGCGCCTCGATGAGCGGCGGTATGAGCGGCGTGTAGGCGAAGCGCGCAAGGCCGATCGCGACGAGACTCGCGCAAAAGCCCGCCAGCATGGCGAAGAGCGTGCGTGCATCGAGTGAAGCGTTTTGATCGGCGCGTGCGGCCGATCCCGTTTGATTCGACATGACGAAGACTCCCGCAGCCGTGCGTGGCAGCACGCGGCCGGTCGATGTAACGTGAGAAGGATTGAACGAACTAGCGCTTGCCGGCGGTCAGGCCGAGCGGCGGGAGCTTCAGCATCGCCAGCGTGGGCGCGACAGCGCCAGTCAGCACCGCCGGCTCCGGATCGACACGCGCCAGCACGCGCACGCCGATGAGCAAGGCGAGCAGGCTGGATGCGGCAGCTTCGGCGGACACCACGCGCTCGATGTCGCCGCTTTTCAGGCCAGCCTTCATGCAGCGCTCGAAGAACGCACGCAGCACGGACATTTCCGCTGCAATGAGTTCGCGAAACTCGTCGTCCTCCGGCGATGCGCCGAGCGCCGCATTGACCAGCATGCAGCCGCGCCGATGCGCGTCCGATACTGAACGTTCAATGATCTCGCGAAAAAACGCGGTGATCGCGCGAGAAGGCGTCATCGTCGATTCGAGCCGCTGGATGCGCTCGCGCAACGTGTTGTCGAGATAGTGCTGGAGCGCGCGCAGAAAGAGCGCGCGTTTGTCGCCGAACGCGTTGTAGAGACTCGGTTGCGTAAGGCCCGTGAACTGCACGAGATCACGCGTGGAAGTGCCGTCGTAGCCGTGCGTCCAGAACGCATTGGCAACGGCGTCCAGCACGCTGTCTTCGTCGAAATTGCGCGGTCGCGCCATGGTCGTGCTCCATCGATTCGTCGCGCCGATGTTCTATATCGGACGATACAAAACGATTATATATCGATGGATACAAAACCGCGCGATATCTCCATACCGCGAGGCGGGTTTCGTGTTTTGCGGGGGAATCGACTGAGGAAAGAGGGAGCGCTTCGAGGACGCGCCTGCATCCCCGAAGGCATGGACGCGGTCAGGCTTCTTTCGTATCGAACATCAGCAGTTCGACGCCGGCCTGCGCGAAATTGCCCAGATCGGCGGCGGTCTTCTGTCCTTCGGGCGATTCGAGCGCGGCTTTGATCGCGTCGAGCGAATCGAACTGCAGCAGCGCAACGAGGTGATACGGCGAATCGCCCGATGCCGCCACGACGGGCCCCGTGCTGATTTCATAGCGCCGCAGGCCCGGCAGCGTCTTCGCGAGCGGCGCATGCGTCGAGGCGTAATAATCGTCGAATGCTTTCGTGTCGGGCGGATTCTTGTATAGCGCTACGATCTGGGCCATCGTCCTGTCTCCTGTGGGTGGTACGGCCTTACTGCTTCTCGAGTTGCAGATAGACGCGCTGCACGTTCTGCGGTTGCGCGATCGCATAGAGCTTGTAGTTTTTGAATGCGGGCACCTGAACGGTGTGCATCGCCTCGGTGAGGCCGATCCCGCTCTTGTAGGCGCGCTGCACCGACGCATCCAGCTCGCGCAGATAGACCCCCGTCTGCATGATGCCGTCGCCGCGTAAAGGCGCGCCGAAGCCGGGCACCACGATCTTCAGATCGAGTGCGCGCAGATGTTCCAGCGCGGCGAGCCAGCCGGGAATCTGCTCGTTGCGCAGTTCGGGAATGCGTCCGTTGGATACGAGCCCGCCCGCGAAGAGCACGCCGCTTTGCGTGTCGAGCACGGCGAGATCGCCCGGCGTGCTCGCGGGGCCGAAGTGCAGCAGTTGCAGCTTGCGTCCGCCGCTGTCGATCTCGGTCGTGCCGTTCACGGTTTGATCGGGCACGGTCACGCGCGAGCCAGCCATTTCGTCTTCGCCGAGCGTCTTGCGCAGATTCGCGAGGCAGATCGAACAGCGCTCGCGGATCAGTTGCGCCGTGCGCGCATGCGCGAGGATCGGCACGCCGTCGTCGCGGAACGCCGCCGCGCCAAAGACAAACTCGGGCGCCTGATGCGTGATGATGACGAGCTTCACCGGCAAGGGCGTGATCGTGCGGATCGCTTCGATCATCGCGCGGCCATAGCGGTAGGACGATCCCGTGTCGATCACCGTCACGCCATCCGTGCCGACGATAAAGCCATTATTCGCAACGATGCCGCTATTCTTCGGCGCGACCGCATCGCTGTCGCCGATGAACGCATAGACGCCCGGCGCGATCGCGACCGGCGCGGGCATGCCGCGCATCGCCGCTTGCGCGAGTGCGCTTGCCGCGAACAGCAACACGCAAACGAGCGCTTGCAGGCCGCGCCGCGTCATTTCATCGCCGACGTTTGCCCGCCGCCCGGCTGCGCAGTCACCGCGACGGCGCCGCCCCACTGCTTGTTCTTCGTATCCTCGACCTGCGCCTTCAATTCGCCGTTCGCACTCGGCACGAAATAAAAGCGAACATTCGGGTTCTCGCTGATCGAGAAATTGACGTTCGCGGTCATCACTGGTTTATCGGCATACGTGACCGATATCTTGCGAATGAAGTACGCCGTCGCATAGTTCCGCGTGACCTGATTCATCGCCATGCCCGTGCGATTCGGATGACGCACCATCAACTGCGCGAGTTCGGGCTTGCCCGCGACCGCCTGCCCTTCGGCCTGGAGCCTGAGTTGCCCCGCCGCGCGCTCGGCGGCGTCTTCGTCCTTGTCCGCGGGCGCCGAGCAGCCGCCCGACGCCTTCACGAAACGAATCGCGCTATAGAGCTTGCCGTCATTGGTTTCCGCGATCGCGCGCATGAACGTATAGTCTTCCACGCGCACGCGCGTTTCGATCGTCGCGAATCCCGACTCCGGCGTGAACTCGAACGAGCCTGCATACGGCTCGGGGTTTTCATCGATGAAGAGATAGATCTTCCTGATGTAATGCGACGGCGTCTGCGGGAATTGCGCATTGATCGCGATCGGCACGACGGAGGCATCCGCGGCGCGCGCGGGGGCATCGAGCTTGATGACCGCATCGCCGTGAGTCTCGATGGCGCGGCCCTTGAACGTGCCTTCCTTGAAGTCGAGCCAGCGCGCCACTTTGTCGGGATCGTCCTCGGGTTGCGCCGCTTGCGCGACATGAGGCGCGAGCGCCGCGGCCGCGAGACACGCGATCGTCGTCACGCGAACGCCGGACCATGCTGTCTTCATGATGTCCCTCCGATGCTGCGCTACTGCTCCCATTCGAGTTCCGCATACGCGGCCGTCACGTTGCGACGGTGATAGATGTCGTACAGGAGCCACTTGTCCTTCTGATCGACGCCGATGTTATCGACGGCCTGCCGGATCGTTTCGCCTCGCTTGATGGCCGCACGCACATCGCGCGCCAGATTCGCGAGATAGCGTTCCTCGGCGTCGAGCGATTGCGGCCAGGGCGGGTCGAGCGGGCCGTGTCCCGGCACGACATGACGCGGATTCATCTGCCGAATGCGCGCGATGTCGTCGAGCCAGCCGACGACGCTGCCATCGATCACAGGAATGCAGCCTGCGAATAAAAGATCGCCCGTCCACAAGGTCCCGCTCTTCTCATCGTATACCGTCAAATCGTTGTTGGTATGCGCCGTTTTCCATGTGCGCAGCGTCAGCGTGCGTCCGCCGAGATCGATGCTGCCGCTGCCGTCGATCGTCATCGTCGGCGCGACGATTTCGCTGCCCGCGGCCACATCGCCCAGTTCGCGATTCAGGGCGCGCATGTAGTTGTCCGCGCGCGAGGCTTCCGCTTGCGCGAGCGCCTTGCTGCCGACGAACTGAGGGTGATCGTCCTTGAACGCGGCATTGCCGAAGATGTGATCCGGATGCATGTGCGTGTTGATGACGTAGCAAACCGGCAGCGCCGTGACCGCGCGTATTGCGGCGCGCAACGCGCGGCCTTCGGCGAGCGTGCCGCCGGTATCGACCACTGCGACGCAACGCGTGCCGACGATGAAGCCCACGTTGGCGATATCGCCGCCGTTCGCACGCGTCGCGACATCATCGTGACCGCGGTGCGCGTAGTTGCCCGGCGCGACTTGCGTCATCGAGAGCGCGGTTTCGCCTCGCGCGATGGCCGCGCATGCGATCAGTATGACGAACGCCACATGACGCCACGCGGATGCGCCGGTCATCGGCCGCTGCCCGCTTCGGCGAGCCGTTTTGGCCGGCGCAGGCCGAACTGCGCGTATTCGCGTTCGAGAAACGGCTCGGCGTTTTCGAGGAGAAAGCGCCGGAACGCGAGACATGTGGGCGAGAGTTGCTTGGAGCGCGAATGCACGAGTTGCCAGGTTCGTTCGACAGGCGTGCCGTTCACGTCGAGCACGGCGATTTCGCCGGTGCGCAGTTCGAGCGACAGCGTGTGCAGCGAAATGAGGCTCACGCCCATGCCGGCCATGACGGCCTGCTTGATCGTTTCGTTGCTGCCGAGCGTGACGCTGCGCGCGGGCACGAAAAGGTTTTGCCGGAAGACATGCTCGGCGACCGCGCGCGTGCCGGAGCCCGGTTCGCGCAGAAGGAACGTATCGCTCGCGAGTTCCTGCAGATCGAAGCCGCGTGCCTGACGCAGTGGATGCGAGAGCGGCGCGATGATCACATGCGGATGATAGGCGAGCGGCTCGGCTGTCGTGCCGAGTTCGGGCGGCGGGCGGCCCATGATGGCGAGATCGGTGGCATTGTCCTGCAGCAATCGCAGGAGCGTTTCGCGATTGCCGACGGAGAAGTGCACATCGACTTTCGGGAACTGCTGCGAATAGAGCGCGAGCAGCTTGGGCGCGAAGTACGTCGCGGAACTGACGATGCTGACGGCTATCGAGCCGCTGTCGGCTTGCGTGAGCGACATCATCGCGTCTTCGGCGTCCTTGATTTCGCCGAGTATGCGGGTTGCGTGATGCGACAGGCGTTCGCCGGCTTCCGTCAGCGCGAGACGTCGCGCTACGCGTTCGAAGAGCGGGAGGCCTATGGCTTCTTCGAGTTGGCGGATTTGCATCGATACCGCGGGTTGTGTGAGGTGGAGTTCCTCGGCTGCGCGGGCGAAGCTGGGGCAGCGGCTCGCTATCACGAAGATTTGGAGCTGGCGCAGGGTTAGGGAACGGATGAAATTCACGGGGGGTTTGGGGGTGGGGTGGTTTGTTTGGGCTTCTATGGAATCCTGATTTCTTGTCGGTCTATTGGCTCTGCCCCTCCCCGGGGCGGGGGTAACTTTCTTTGCTGCTGCAAAGAAAGTTACCAAAGAAAGCAGCTTTGTCACCGCCCGCGGTCACACGCAGTTTGGCCATTTTTCTCCTCCAAGGTGGCACTCGCCTAAGTGTCGCCCTCGAAGGACCCATCGGGCTTGGATCGCGCACGGTCCGTCACATCGCGCCGCTTAGCGAACTGGTACAGCCATTTCAAGCTCCGGCCCGCTTCGCGGCCGACGGGTTTCCCTTGCATACCCGGCGGCAGCGCGCAGCGCTGTGCCGAAGCTATTTCGTGCTGAACCAGCGCGCTTCGCGCACTGGCTTGTCAGACCGTGCGCGATCCAAGCCCGGTGGGTCCTTCGACGGCGACACTTAGGCGAGTGCCACCTTGGAGGAGAAAAATGGCCAAACTGCGTGTGACCGCGGGCTTGAACGAGCTGCTTTCTTTGCCTACTTTCTTTGCAGCAGCAAAGAAAGTAGGTGCCGCCCCGCACAGGGGCAGTGCCAATAGACCGACACGAATACGGGATCCACCCCAAAAAAACCTACCGACTAGCCCGAGGCCCATTCGAAGCCTTCGGAGAACCCATATTCTTCAAAGCCCCTTGATAAGCAATCGTCTCCTTCTGCAGCGGATGCGCAAAATCATTCCCCTCCCCCGGCACTTCCGTGCGAATCATCAGCAACCGCCCGGGCACGTCATCGGCCATGACGAACGTATACCGCTTGCCCGTGTACTTACTGAACCGCTCCGAGTTCGGATCATTCAAATAAGGCTGAATGACGATCTGCTGAGCCTTGGGGTGCTTTCCAAGCCCGAGCGCCTCGCTCGACACCGTCGTAATCTGAGGCCCGGCCGCCAGCGCCATCCGCACACGCTGCTGGAAATAGCGCCGCTGTCCGCCGGTCAGTTGCTCCATCTCCGCGATATCGTGCTCCAGAAAATAGATGATCACCGGATTGCACGGCAGCCCGCCAGGCACATTCACATTGCCGGTGCGATCCGTCACGCGCGCGTCATTCTTGCTGTTGCCCGGACTCACGACAAGCACGCGCAACGTATCGTTGACCTTCGACGGCGGCCCGGAATAATCCACCGCATAATCCAGCTCGGTCTGCGGCTCGACGCCATCCATGTGCGACTGCATGAACAGCAAGCGCTCAGCCGGCTTGATATCGACGCCCGGCGCAGAGGCGGCAGGCGCATCCGCCGCGCTGACCGCAGGCGACGCCACCAATGCCGCGAACGCGATGGACCATGCGCAAAGCGCACCCCCGTATATGCGCCTCATTGCGCGGCCACCGGCTGCAATGGCAGCAAAGGAACCTGATAACCCGAAAGAATCTGATCGATCTTCGGCTGATTGGACGCTATCCAGTTATCGACCTTGTCGCGCCATGCTTTCTCGCCATAACGCACGCCCATCGATATCTCGTAGTCGAAACGAATCGGCTGGCCCGCCGGAAACGGCACGAGGCGCACCTTGTTATCGGAGCGATTGGCGAAATAGCCCGCAATCGGCCCCCATACGAAAGCCGCATCGACGTTGCCCTGCACCAGATCGTGTTCGATCATCTCGCCCGGAAAGGCCTCGGGATCGCCGCTTTGCCCCTGATACGACACCGCCTGATCGATCAGATTATTTCTGAGCAGCCAGTCGACCGCGGGGCTCTTCACGAAGATGCCTAGCTTCATCTTCTTGAGCTGGTCGGGCGGCAGGTTCATCAGGTCCGACGGCGACTTGATGCTCGCGTATTCGGGCTTGTTCGGAAACACCATCGCATAAGTGGAATGCAGATACGGGCGCGTAGTCGCCGTGAGTTCATAACCCTTCGGCACGCCGATGATCAGATCGCATTTGAAGCGCTCCGACTGCGGCACCTTTTCGCGCAAGGTATTGCGCACGAAACCCATGCGTTGCGGCCAATACGTGTATTCGAGCTTATAGCCGAAATCGCTCGCCATCTGACTCGCGATCTTGTTCTCGTAACCCTCGCCCTTCTTGTTCGAGAGCGGCATGTTGTTCGGGTCGGCGCACACGCGCAGCACGCCGTCCGCGCCATCGTTGTTCGGCAGATTGGGCGGCGGGGCGCTCGCCCCCTGTTGCGCGAAAACGGGTTGCGCCGAGAACGCCGCGAGCGCCGCGCAGAGTGCGGCCGCGAATCGGAACGAAGCGGCGCGGCTTGCATTACGATCAGACATCGATACCTCCGGGAGTGAGAGCAATCATCAGACGTTGGCGCGTCATGCGCCCGGCGTCTTCATTTTGCATCGATTGCCTGCAGGTCGCCCGGGTTGATCTTGCCGTCGGAGCGCCCCTTCAGATACGCATAGAGGTTCTCCCAATTCTTTTGCATCATCTGGCTGGAGCTGAAGTCGGGCATGCCCTTGTCCACGCGTCCGCCAAACACCGTGCGATGAAACTCGTTCTTGTCCAGCGTCTTCAAAGCATCGATCAGCGACGGGCCGACCATACCTTCCTGTTTCGCCCCGTGACAGCGTTCGCACGCCAGCGCGCGCCAGGTTTTCCAGCCCTGTAGCGTGTCACTGTCGACCTTGTTGCCATCGACGACCTTGTACGCGACCGGCTTCATCTGTCCAGCGCTCGACGGCGTCTGGGCGAACGAAGCGGACGACGCAGCGAGCGTCATCGAGAGCAGCAAGAGTGATCGGCCTTTCATACGTCGGACTCCTTGAACATGTCTTGTATATGGGGGTATTCGCGCGACGGCCATTGCGGCCGCCGCGCTGTGCTTCGATCAACTCAATCAACCACCCGGAATCGCGAACACGAAGAGCGTGCCGCCAAGAGCCGTGTACTTCGCGAGGTCCTTGTAGCCGCCCACTGCGCCGAGGCCTTCCGTCGACTTCTCGAGACCCGCCGCCATGCCGATACCAGCCCAGCCGCCGATGCCCGAATACACGCCGACGTATTGCTTGCCCTGGAACTGATACGTGAACACGTTGCCGATGATCCCGGACGGCGTCTTGAACTTCCACAGCTCCTTGCCGTCCTTGATGCGCACTGCCTTGATATAGCCTTCGAGCGTGCCGTAGAACACGATGCCGCCAGCGGTCGCGAGCGCGCCGGACCAGACCGAGAACTTCTCCGGCTTGGACCACACGATCTTGCCCTTCGAGGCATCCCACGCAATGAAGTTACCCATCGCGCCCTTCTCGTTCGGGCCCGGATACATCGAGAGCGTCGCGCCGACGAACGGCTGACCCGCCACGTAATCGACCTGGAACGGCTCGTAGTCCATGCAGACATGATTTGTCGGCACGAGGAACAGGCTGGAGTTCGGGTCGAATGCGGCCGGCTGCTGATCCTTCGAGCCGAGCGCCGCGGGGCAGATGTTCTTCACGTTGTGATCGGGACCGGCCTTCTGCGTCGAATAGCTCGCATTGCGAATCGGCAGGCCGCTCTTCAGATCGACGCTATCGGCCCAGTTCACGGCCGGATCGAACTTCTGCGCGACGAGCAGTTCGCCCGTATCGCGATTCAACGTATAGCCGAAGCCATTGCGGTCGAAGTGAACGATCGCGGGCACTTTCTTGCCGCCGATGTTCAGGTCCGACAGGATCATCTCGTTGACGCCGTCATAGTCCCACTCGTCGTGAGGCGTCATCTGATAGACCCACTTCGCCTTGCCCGTATTCAGATCGCGGGCGAAGATGGTCATCGACCATTTGTTGTCGCCGGGGCGCTGTGTCGGGTTCCACGTGCCCGGATTGCCCGAGCCGTAGTACACAAGGTTGAGTTTCGGGTCCCACGCGTACCAGCCCCATGTGGTGCCGCCGCCGTATTTCCACTGATCGCCCTGCCAGCTCTTGAGCGACGAGTCCGCGCCGACCGGCACCATCTTGCCGTCTGCCCAGGTCATCGTCGTTTGCGGGTCGAACAGCATTTCGTTATCGGGGCCTACGCTATAGGCCTTCCACACTTCCTTGCCGTCCTTGATGTTGTACGCGACGAGACGTCCGCGCACGCCGAACTCACCGCCGGAGATGCCGGTCAGCACCTTGTCACCGAAGACGTGCGGCGCATTGGTGTTGGTTTCGCCCTTCTTCGGATCGCCGTTCTGCGCGCTCCATACGACGTCGCCGGTTTTGGCGTCGAGTGCGACGAGCTTGGTATCGGCTTGCTGCAGGAAGATCTTGCCGTCGCCATAAGCTAGACCACGGTTGACCGTATCGCAGCACATCACCGAGATGACCTGATTGTCCTGCTTCGGCTGGTATTGCCAGATGAAGGTCTGATCCTTCAGGTTGATGGCGATAACCTTGTTAGGGAATGGCGAGTGGATATACATCGTTTCGCCGATGACGAGCGGCGAGCCTTCATGGCCGCGCAGCACACCTGTCGACATGGTCCAGGCAACCTGTAGCTTGCCGACGTTGTTTTCATTGATTTGCTTGAGCGTGCTATAGCGGTGATTCGAATAATCGCCCGCTTGCGCCGCCCAGTTCGAGGGATTCTTGATCAGGCTATCGAGCTGCGAGTCGGCCTGAGCGACATAAGAATTCAGGCCTGCCGTCGCTGCCACCGCCAGTCCAAGAACCAGGGTGCGTAAGTTCATGTCTCCTCCAGAATGGTGATGCTTCCGACCCAGGTGACTACGCTACCGGTTGCATCGTGCGCGCCTTCAAATGCAGGTAACGAGCTGCGCCTCGCCCGGTACATAGCCGGGCTTTTGCGTAGAGAGGCCAATTGCATATTCCATGCCGGTTTCTTCCGTGCTGCCTTAAATCGGGAATTTGACGCGTGATGCTGTCGTTAGCGGACGGGTTTTTGTCGGGTAGCGACACATACTGTGTCAAATACGCGAAGCAGAACGCGTGACATGACGCGTCGCAGCATGCCTTTTGCGCGATGGTGCGGGGCTCTCGCAAGCGGCGCATACTTGTGGCTCGCGTTCTTTGAATGGAGGCGGTTGCCATGGCTCAAGCCGAAAAGGTCTATTCCGACGAGGAAATCCAGCAACGTCTGACGGGTACGCTCGCGCATTGGTATCTCGAGGATGGATGGCTCAGGCGCAAGTTCAAGACAGAGAGCTGGAAGGGAACGCTTATGGTGGTCAATACGGTGGGGCATCTGGCCGAAGCGGCCTGGCATCATCCGGATTTGACGGTTTCTTATGCTTTTGTTGTGGTCAAGCTCAAGACTCATTCGGCCAAGGGCATTACTGATAAGGACTTTGCTTTGGCTTCCAAGATCGAAGAGGTCGTGCAGTGGCAGCCTGGGAAGGAGGGTGGGCCTCTTGAAGGGACGCCTTCGGATGATCAGCGGTTTCGGTATATCAAGTATGACGGGTAGGGTTTTGTTTTTTTGAGTGGAACTTGCTTTGTTGTCGGTCTATTAGCACTGCCCCTCCCCGGGGCGGGGGTAACTTTCTTTGCTGCTGCAAAGAAAGTCACCAAAGAAAGCAGCTTTCTCATTGCCCGCGGTCACACGCACGTTGGCCATTTTTCTCCTCGGGGAACGGCCCTCGCCTAAAGAGTGCCCCCATAGGCCCAATTGGGCTTGGATCGCGCACGATCCGTCACATCGCACCCTTCAACAAACGGGTACAGCCATTTCAAGCTCCGGCCCGCTCCGCGGCCGATGGGCTAATCGGGTATGCGAGTGCATTCGTATTCGCTGGTTTCCCTCGCATACCCCACGGCAGCGCGCAGCGCTGTGCCGAAGCTATTTCGTGCTGAACCAGCGCGCACAAAGTTATGGTTTGTCAGACCGTGCGCGATCCAAGCCCGGTTGGGCTTGTGAGGGCACTCTTTAGGCGAGGGCCGATCCCCCAGGAGAAAAATGGCCAAACTGCGTGTGACCGCGGGCGGTGACAAAGCTGCTTTCTTTGGTGACTTTCTTTGCAGCAGCAAAGAAAGTTACCCCCGCCCCGGGGAGGGGCAGTACTAATAGACCGACACGAAAGCAAGTTCCACAAAACCAAAACCAGATCAAAACCTGGTACAGGATTTGCCTAACCCCCAAAGCCCCAAAAAACCCCGCCGCAAAAAAGGACCTCGATGCCATCCCCCGGACGCCTGACCCCGCCCTCAGCGATTACAGTCGAGTCCCCATCGCGCCTGCATCTCGGCTTCATCGATCCGAACGGCTCGCTGGGCCGCACCTTCGGCAGCATCGGTCTCGCCATCGACGCGCACGCGACGCGCATCACGGCTCGTCAAGCGCCCGCATCACGACGCAACGATCCGCGAATCGAAGGCACCACGAGCGATGCCCAGCGCGCCCGCATAGCGCATTACCTAAGGCAGCTCCACACCGCGCTAGGTGAAAGCGGAGAAGACGGCCCGACGATCGACATCGAGGTGCACGAAACACCTCGCCCTCACACGGGGCTAGGCTCCGGCACGCAACTCGCCCTCGCGCTCGGCACCGCCTTCGCGCGCGTCAAAGGCCACGCGGCCAGCACCGCCGATATCGCCAGAATCCTCGCGCGCGGCGCACGCTCCGGCATCGGCATACATGGCTTCGATCACGGCGGACTGATCGTCGATGGCGGCCGCAACGCGTCCACGACAACATCGACGGCACTGCCGCCGCTCATCGCGCGTCAGCCGTTTCCCGAAGCATGGCGCGTCCTGCTCATCGACGACACCTCGCGCGAAGGCCTGCACGGCGACGAGGAAAAACGCGGCCTCGCATCGCTCGCGCCCTTTCCGGCGACGCTCGCCGCGCATCTCTCGCATCTCGTGCTGATGCGCATCCTGCCCGCGGTCGCGGAACACGACTTCGACACCTTCGCCGACGCCATCTGCGATATGCAGCACACCATCGGCGAATACTTCGCGCCCGTGCAAGGCGGCGTGTTCGCGAGCCCTGCCGTCGCGCGCGCGCTCGAAGCCGTCGCCGCCGAGCAGAAAGCCGGCATCGGACAGACCTCGTGGGGACCCGTCGGCTTCGCCTTCGTCGCGAGTGCGCAGGACGCCGAGCGCGCGCGCGCCGCCGCAGAACGCGTGTCGCAAGGCGCGCCGCTCGCCTTCACCATCGCAGCGGGACGCAACAGAGGCGCGACCTGGCGCGCGGCCGAGCCGCGCCAGCACGGGGCGAACGCCGCCTGAACAGAGACATCACCACACGACAAACGAGTCCATCGCCATGCCCGAAGCCACCGAACGACCCTACGTCCTGCACATGTTCACCGCGACGCCGCAAATGAGCCCGTTCGATGTGAACATGGCCGCCGATGCCGGCTATCAGATCCTCGTGCCCTACTGCAACGTCGGCGAGGACAGCGTCGTGCAGCTCACGCAGGATGCGATCTTTTCGCGCGGGCCGAAAGGCGTGTCGCGCACCGGCATCTTCATCGGCGGACGCGACGTGATGCTTGCCGCCGACATGCTCGAAAGAGCGCGCAACGCAATGGTCCCGCCCTTCGAAGTCTCGGTCTTCGCCGATCCGAGCGGCGCGTACACGACGGCCGCCGCGCTCGTCGCGCTCGCGGAAAAGCATCTGCGAACCGCGCATTCGGTCGATCTCGGCGGCAAGCGCGT
Organism: Caballeronia sp. PC1; assembly: GCF_021353155.1. Classification (NCBI taxonomy): domain Bacteria; kingdom Pseudomonadati; phylum Pseudomonadota; class Betaproteobacteria; order Burkholderiales; family Burkholderiaceae; genus Caballeronia; species Caballeronia sp. PC1. The sequence continues at coordinate 1,772,040 of NZ_JAJUBH010000002.1, read as the reverse complement.
GCTGATTCTCGGCGGCACGGGCGCGGTCGGGCGTGTCGCGGCGGCGATGGCCGCGTCGCTCGGTGCGGATGTCGCGGTCGCCAGCCATTCGAGCCAGTCGCGCGCCACGCAAGTGAGCGACGAAATCAACCGGCGCTTCGATATCGCCACCTCGGGCGTCGCGACCGGCACGCCCGATCAACTGCATCGCGAACTCGCGCGCGCGGAAGTCGTGTTCGCGACCGCGGTGGCCGGCGTGCAGGTGATGACCTCCGCCGATCTCGCGCATGGCAGGAATCTGCTGATCGCCGCCGATGTCAACGCCGTGCCGCCCGAAGGCATCGCGGGCGTCAACGTCATGGACGACGGCAAGCCGCTCGCGGGCGCGGCGCGTTCGGACGCGGTCGGCATCGGCGCGCTCGCCATCGGCAACGTGAAGTATCAGGCGGAGCATCGGCTCTTCCTGCGCATGCGCACCAGCGGCAAGCCCGTGTATCTCGGCTTTCCCGAGGCCTTCGACGAAGCGCGCGCGATCGTCGCGGGACAAAGCTCATGATGACGCGCGCGCCGCGTGTGGCCGTCGCCGGGTTGTCGGCGCGCCTCGTCGCGCAGTCGGCGGCGCGCGCGGGGCTGAACGTCGTCGCGCTCGATATCTTCGGCGACCGCGACACGCGCGAGCACGCGGGCATGTGGTTCGATATCGGCGCGGTAGGCGGACAAGGGCTTTCGATCGATCGCGCGCGCCTTTTCGATGCGCTCGAACACGCCGCGCGCCTGCCGCGCATGCTCGGCCTCATCGTCACGAGCGGCCTCGAACCGCTCGCCGACGAACTGTCGTGCGCGCCGCGCGTGCCGCGCTTCATCGGCAACGGCGCGCAGGCGGCGGCGGTGCGCGATCCGCGGCGCTTCTTCGCGCTGCTCGACGAAGCGCATATTGCCCATCCGGAGGTGCGTCATACGCGGCCCGCCGATCCGCGCGGCTGGCTCGTGAAGCGCTCCGACGGCTGCGGCGGCACGCATATCCAATGGGCGAGCGATGTCGAACGCGTGCCCGACGGCGCGTATTTCCAGCGGCTCGCGCAAGGCCGTTCGATGTCCGCGCTTTTCGTCGCGGCGCATCGCGAGGCGTCGGTGATGGGTTTCGCGGAGCAACTGACGGTCGAAGCCGGCCGGCTGCCCTTCGTGCACGCCGGCTCGCTCGGGCCGGTGCAACTGCCGCAGCGCATCGGCGCGCGCATCGTCGAAGCGATCGAACGAATCGTCTGGCAGACGGACCTCACGGGCCTGAACAGCATCGATTTTCTGCTCGACGGCGAGACCTTCAGCGTGCTCGAAATCAACACGCGCCCTTCGTCGACGATGGCGCTCTACGAAGCCGCATGGCCCGACGCGTGGCCGCGCGGGCTGATCGGCGCGCATCTCGACGCGTGTCTGCACGGCGAGCTGCCGCATGCGCCCGACACGCTCATGCAGGCGCCGCCGCTCTTTGCCGGGCAGCGCGTCGTGTTCGCGCCCGATGGCTTCACTGCGTCGCGCGCGTTCAGCGACGCCTGCTTCGCCGATCCGGCATGCCACGACGTGCCGCTCGTCGGCGCGCGCATCGAAGCGGGCCAGCCGGTCTGCACGATGACCGCGACGGCCGCCGCCTTCCCCGACTTGCGCGACGCGCTGGATCGCCAGTGCGCGCGTCTTCTGCAACGCATCAATACGGTCTGACTCATGACATCTCCGCCTATCAGCGTCAACGCATCGAGCGAGCGGCTCGTCGCGCGCCTCATCGACGATGCCGCGCGCCTTGCCGTCGAGATCACGCGCACCGATGGCGGCACCGTCATCGTCGATGCGGGCGTGAACGCGAAAGGCAGCGCCGAAGCGGGCATCCTGATCGCGCGCATCTGCATGGGCGGGCTCGGACGCGTGGCGCGGCGCGTTGCATTCGATCACGCGCCGCTCTGGCCGGTCTTCATCGAAGTGCATACGAGCAATCCGGTTCTCGCCTGTCTCGCGAGTCAGTACGCGGGCTGGAGCCTTTCCGCGACGAAAGAGCAGACGGGCGGCAAGAAGTTCTTCTCGCTCGGCTCAGGCCCCGCGCGCGCGCTCGCATGCAAGGAACCGCTTTTCGACGAACTCGGCTACCGCGACCGAAACGATCGCGGCGCGCTCGTGATGGAAGTGGACCGGTTGCCGCCGCAGGTCGTCATCGACAAGGTGCTGGGCGACTGCGGCCTCGCGCCCGAGCAGCTCGTGATCGCCGTGACGCCGACGCACTCTGTGGCGGGCACGGTGCAGGTCGTTGCGCGCGTCGTGGAAGTGGCGCTGCACAAGACCCATGTGCTGGGCGTGAGCTTGAGCGAGATCGTGGAAGGCAGCGGCAGTGCGCCCTTGCCGCCGCCCGCGCCGGACGGCATCCAGGCGATGGGCCGCACCAACGACGCGATTCTCTACGGCGGCCGCGTGCATCTGACCGTGAAAAGCGATGCCGCCGCGAAACGTCTCGCGGCCGAACTGCCCTCGTCGAACGCGCGCGATTACGGGCGGCCGTTCGCCGACATCTTCACGTCGTTCAACTACGACTTCTATCAGATCGACCCGGCGCTGTTCGCGCCCGCCGAGGTCTGGGTGTCGAGCCTCGAAAGCGGCGCGACGTATCACGGCGGCAAGGTCGATCGCGCGTTGCTCGAAGCGCAATGGAGCGCGTCATGAGCCTGCCGGCGTTGCGCGTAGCCATCATGACCGACGAAACCGGCTGGCACACCAGCCGCCTGAAGAAAGCGTTTCGCGCGCGCGGCGTGGAGGCGCGTTGCGTCGATCTCGCGGATTGCCGCATCGATACGACCTGGCCGCCTCACGGCCTTGCGATTCCCGGCTACGGCCACACGCTGCCCGACGCGGTGTTCGTGCGCGGCATCGCGGGCGGCACGTTCGAGCAGGTGACGTTGCGGCTCGGCATTCTTCACGCGCTGCGCGAATGCGGCGTGCCGGTTTATAACGATGCGCGCGCGATCGAGCGCAGCGTCGATAAATCGATGACGAGCTTTCTGCTCAACCGCTACGGCGTGCCGACGCCCGCGACGTGGGCCGCCGAATCCGCCGCGCATGCGCAGCGCGTGCTGATGCGCGAGGCCGCGGCGGGCCGTCAGGTCGTGATGAAACCGCTTTTCGGCTCGCAGGGTAAAGGCCTCAGGAAGCCCGGCGTGCGTCTGCCCTCGCTCAAACCGTTCAGCCAGGTCGCGTATCTGCAGCGTTATGTCGATGCGGGCGCGCCCGGTTTCGACTGGCGCGTGCTCGTGATCGGCGGCCGGGCGCTCGCGGCGATGAAGCGCGTCGGCGGCGACGACTGGATCCACAACTTCGCGCGCGGCGCGCGCTGCGAGCCGGCGGACATCACGCCCGCGCTCGCCGATATCGCCGTTCGCGCAACCGCGGCGCTCGGGCTCGATTACGCGGGCGTCGATCTGATTCCGGCCGAAGGCGGGCGACCCGTCGTGCTCGAAGTGAACGGCGTCGCGGCGTGGCGCGGCCTGCAATCGGTGACGCCGCTCGATATCGCGACCTTGCTCGTCGACGATCTGCTCGATCGCAAGCTGCCTCGATCGACGGGCGCGCTCGCGCTCGCCAGCGGCGATGAACACGCCTAGCGCGCTGCTTGCCGGGCGCGCGCGCGCGGCGTTCCTGCGTGCGTGCCGGCTCGATGTCGAGACGATGAAGCCCGGCAACGTGAGCGTCGCGAGCGCGGGGCACGGCATGACGTCGGCGCAATTCATCGCGAGCGCGGGCGCGGCGGCGGCGGGTTTGTTCACGCCGGGCGCACGCGTGGGCGCGCGCATTCTCGACGCCGTGCGCCGCACGTTCGATGCGGCCGGCTGCAACACCAATCTCGGCATCGTGCTGCTTGCAGCGCCCTTGTGCGCTGCGCTGGAGCGCATCGAATCCCTGGATGCCGCGTCCTGGCATCGGGAAACGGAGCGCGTGCTCGCCGAACTGGATATCGACGATGCGCGCCTTGCCTATCGCGCGATCGCGCTTGCGAATCCGGGCGGACTCGGCGACGCGCCCGAGCAGTCCGTCCACGCGCAGCCGACTGTGACCTTGCGCGCCGCGATGACGCTCGCGGCCGGGCGCGACAGCATCGCGCGTCAATATGAGAACGGTTTCGCCGATATCTTCGGTGCGGGCCTCGACGCGGCCGGCGCGGTTTCGCCGTCGAGCGAGCATCGCGCGATGCTCGACGCGTTCCTGGCGTTTCTATGCGGCTGGCCCGACTCACACATTGTGCGGAAGCTTGGCGCGGCGGTGGCGCAAAGTGTCACGCGCGACGCGGCGAAGCATCGCGCGGACTGGCGTGCGGCGGGCCGTCCCGCGCAGTCGGCTGAGCTCGATGCGTGGGACGCCGCATTGAAGGCGCGCGGCATCAATCCGGGCACGAGCGCGGACCTTGCGGTGGCGACGCTCTTCGTCGCGTTGATGACGAGCGCGGCATCGACATCGAATGCATGAAGCGCGCCGTGCGCGGACGAAAATTGGCACGGAACATGTTAGGAAGTTCGCGGTTGAGCGGTCGCATCGTGAATCGGGCGCACCGCGAGCCTTGCGCGGCTTGAGGGTCAACCGTCGCGAGTCGAGAGCAAGTCGCTAGTCCCTAGAACCAAATCCACTGGAGGAACAGCATGGCCAAGATCAACCGCGTCCTGGTAGGAGAGTCGCTCGTCGGCGATGGCAACGAGGTCGCACACATCGACTTGATCATCGGACCGCGAGGTTCAGCTGCAGAGACCGCGTTCTGCCACGCGCTCACGAACAACAAGGATGGCTTCACGTCGCTGCTCGCCGTGGTCGCACCGAATCTGATGACCAAGCCGAACACGATTCTCTTCAACAAGGTGACGATCAAGGGCGCGAAGCAGGCCGTGCAGATGTTCGGCCCGGCGCAGCGCGCGGTGGCGATGGCGGTGGCCGACAGCGTCGAAAGCGGCGTGATTCCCGCCGACGAAGCCGACGATCTTTTTATTTGCGTCGGCGTGTTCATCCACTGGGACGCCAGCGACGATCAGAAGATCCACGACTTCAACTATCAGGCGACGAAGGAATCGATCGAGCGCGCGGTGGCGGGCGAGCCGTCGTCGAAGGATGTAGTATCGAAGAAGGGATCGATGTCGCATCCGTTCTCGCCGAGTTGATTTTTTCTTGCTTGTGGCCGGTGCGTGGGTTGTGTCTTGCGTGCCGGCTGTTACGGGTTTATTAAAACTATGAGGCTCATCGCATGATCCCAAGTTGCCGCGCGCTGACGGTGGTGGCGTTCCTCTCGCTGATTTCATCGCTTTCGATCGCCGCGACGGGCGGCGGCGGCAGCGGTGCTGCGCCCGCAAAGACGCATGATTATCCGACCGAAGGGCGCGTGGAATATGTCCTCGGCTGCATGGAGGATAACGGGCGCGAATTCGCCAACGTTTATAAGTGCTCGTGTGCGATCGACAGGATCGCGAAAGTGCTTCCTTATGATGATTTTGTCGAGCAATCGACGTTTTCTAAATACGCTACGCTGGGTGGGGAAGGCGGGGCTGAGTTTCGGGTGGATCGGGCTAAGGCTCAGACCAAGAAGTTTCGGGAATTGCAGAAGGATGCGTTTAGGGCATGTGGGATTCAAGCTGCTGCTGCAGCCAAGTGAGCTTTCTTTTGCTGGGTCCCGTTTTGGTGTTGGTTTATTAGCACTGCCCCTCCCCGGGGCGGGGGTAACTTTCTTTGCTGCTGCAAAGAAAGTCACCAAAGAAAGCAGCTTCTCACCGCCCGCGGTCACACGCACGTTGGCCATTTTTCTCCTCGGGGAATGGCCCTCGCCTAAAGAGTGCTCTCACAAGCCCAACCGGGCTTGGATCGCGCACGGTCTGACAAGTCATAACTTTGAGCGCGCTGGTGCAGCACGAAATAGCTTCGGCACAGCGCTACGCGCTGCCGTTGGGTATGCAGGGGAAACCCACGCATACCCGGTTGACCCGTCGGCCGCGAAGCGGGCTGGAGCTTGAAATGGCTGTACCAATGAATTAAGTGGCGCGATGTGACGGACCGTGCGCGATCCAAGCCCGATGGGGCCTTCGAGGGCGACACTTAGGCGAGGGCCGTTCCCCGAGGAGAAAAGTGGCCAAACTGCGTGTGACCGCGGGCGGTGAGAGAGCTGCTTTCTTTGGTGACTTTCTTTGCAGCAGCAAAGAAAGTTACCCCCGCCCCGGGGAGGGGCAGTGCTAATAGACCGACAACAAAGCAAGTTCCACGAAACCCAAAAAAACCAAAGACCTCACTCCCTAACATACCCCCTCCCAATCCATGCAAGGCTTGCGGAGCCGCTACCTCCGCACAAACCCTCGACGCGTCGCCGTCGCTCAATCACCACACCCACCGCATCCACATCATCAAACTTCGCAGGCTTGGCCAACGAAACCCTCACCCAATGCGCGCCAAAATCCGCGATGACCAACTGCGCGATGCGCTCCGCCAGCGCTTCCAGCAACTGCAACCCATGCGACGCGAAGAGCGAAAGAACCGCCTCCCGCACTGCCGCATAATTAACCGTATCCTCGATGCGATCCGTCGCACACGCGCGAAGCGAAGGCACGCCGATAGCAAGATCCAGCCGCACCGGCTGCGGATCATGCAGCTCCGAAGAGTCGATGCCGATCACGGTCTGCCCGGTCAGCCCTTCGATATAAACGATATCCATCGCGCCATCAGCAGGTTGCGGCGCAACATAAACAGCTTCGCGGATCGGTTCGAATCGGCCCATGTGCTCATCGCCGCGTAAAGCGGTCCCTGTCGTAGATGGTGGAAAACCGGCAACCTGCGCCGAATGCATCCGTAAGGAGCAAGCAAAAAACGGGCGCGTTTGATCTTCTCTATGCGACTCCTTATTGAACCGATGCGTCATAGGATGTAAAGTTTTTGAGAACCGGGCCGGATCGGGGCCTTGAAAGCCATTCGGACAGCAATCGGCAACACCTGAAACTCACCCGATCCCCCGGCCACGAGGCGCGCCTGCAAGCGGAACACGCGTAGACAGGCAGGCAAAGCCGCAGCGCCAACGTAGAACACAACAGATTCGGCGCCGGACGGCCGCGCGGATAACCGCGCACCGGAAACGCGGCGCAACGGAGACTTGCCCCCATGTCGTCGCTTGCTGACGTAGACACGCATGTCCGGGAAGTGCTGAACATCGTCAATAATCCGCTGGCCGCGCGCCGCGCCAGCGATTCAGTCGCGCAATCGTGGCTGCGCTGCCTCACGGAGTTCCGGCTCGATCCGGCGCGCTTCGTGATGCCGCCCGTCCTGACGCAGCACGAATTGACCGAGCGACGCGAAGCCGCGAGCGATCTCATCGCCTGCTCGAAGCTCGAAATGACGACGCTGTATCAGCAGCTCGCCGATCCTGAACTCGCCGTCGTGCTCGTCGATGCGGACGGCGTCATCGTGCATCAGGTGTCATCGGTGCCGTTCGGCGAAGCGGTCGCGGCGGACGGCCTGCGCGTCGGCGCGCTATGGAGCGAGCGCGAAGCCGGCACGAACGGCATGGGCACGTGTCTCGTCGAGCGCGAATGCATCGCCGTGTGCCAGCACGAGCATTTTTATCCGCGCTACACGTCGCTCACGTGCTCGGCCGCGCCGATCTTCGATGAACGCGGCGGCGTCGCCGGCGTGCTCGACGTGACGAGCCGCTCGAAACTGCTTCAGCAGCATTCGCTCGTGCTCGTCGGCATGTCGCGGCAGATGATCGAAAATCGCCTGATCGATGCGCGCTATCGCCACGCGAACATGATCCACTTTCATAGCCGGCCCGAATTCGTCGGCACGCTGCACGCGGGCAAGCTCGCCGTCAGCGACGAAGGCGTGGTGCTCGCCGCGAGCCGCAGCGCACTCTTTCAGCTCGATCTGCGCTCGCCCGCCGAGCTCTGCGGCAAGCGCATCGAGGAAGCGTTCAACGCGACGCTCGAAGACATGATCGCGCGCAGCATCCGCGGCTCGTTCCATCCGGTGACGGTGTATAGCGCGAAGGCGAACAGCCGCTTCTTTCTCATCGCGCAGACGCCGCGCGAGGCCGCCAACGGCGCGACGCGCATCCTGATGAACGATCCGTCAGCCAGCGCCCGCCCGAAGCCCGCGGCGCGCAAGGACACGCGCGAAGCGCCCAGCGCCGGACGGCTCGACAAGCTCTCGCATCTGGAATTCGGCGATCCGCGCATGGCCTCGCAGATCCAGCTCGCCGCACGCGTGATCCAGCGCAAGATTCCCATCATCCTGCGCGGCCAGACGGGCACCGGCAAGGAAGTGTTCGCCAATGCGCTGCACAGCATCAGCCCGAATGGAGGCGGTGCGTTCGTCGCGGTGAATTGCGCATCGTTGCCGGAGAATCTCATCGAGAGCGAATTGTTCGGCTATCGCGCGGGCGCGTTCACCGGCGCGCAGCGCGAAGGCCGGCGCGGCAAGATCGTGCAGGCCAATGGCGGCACGCTCTTTCTCGACGAAATCGGCGACATGCCGCTCGCGTTGCAGGCGCGTTTGCTGCGCGTGCTCGAAGAACACGAAGTGACGCCGCTCGGCGCGGAAACCACCGTGAAAGTGGACTTTCAGCTCATCAGCGCGAGCCACCGCAATCTCGCCGAGCTCGTGCAGACCGGCATGTTCCGCGAGGATCTGTATTACCGGCTGAACGGCATCGAGATCAATCTGCCGCCCTTGCGTGAACGCGCCGATGCGCTCGCGCTCATCGGCCATATTCTCGAAACCGAATCCGACGAGCCGCCTACGCTTTCCGCGGAAGCGCGGCAGGCGCTGCTTTCGTATCCGTGGCCGGGCAATATCCGCCAGTTGCGGCACGTGCTGCAAATGGCGATCGCGCTGTGCGATGGTCCCGAGATCCGCTGCGCGCATCTGCCGCCGGATATCGTGAACGGCGCAGCGCCCGCGACGCAAACGCCCGCGCGCGCACCGGCCGCGCCGGTCCAGCCGCCGCATCTCGCCGACGACGCCGACACGTCCGCGCTCAACGCGATTCAGGTGAAGGAGCGCGAAACCGTGCTGCAATTGCTGGACGAGCATCGCTGGAACGTGAGCAATGTCGCGAAGGTGCTCGGCATCAGCCGCAATACGCTGTATCGGAAGATGCATCGACTGCATATCCGGCTGTCGCACGATACGCCCGGATCCGACAACGCCGCCTCCGACGCATGACGCAACCCACGCCCGTCCGAAGGCTCGACGAGTTCAAGCCCGACGCGCGCTTCGCGTGGTGCGTGACCGGCTCCGGCCATATGCTCGAGGAGTCGATCGCGCTGGCCTTGCGCCTGCCCGGCGTCGATCTCTTTCTTTCCGCCGCCGGCGAGGAAGTGCTGCCGCTTTATGGCTGGACGATCGCGAAGCTGCGCGAGCACTTCAAGGTGTTTCGCGACAACAGCGCGAGCAGCGTGCCTGTCGGCATGATCTATGGCGGCGAATATCACACGGTCGTGATCGCGCCCGCGACGAGCAATACCGTCGCCAAATGCGTGTTCGGCATCTCCGATACCCTGCCCACCAACCTCTATGCGCAAGCCGGCAAGCAATGCGTGCCGGGCATCGTGTTCGCATGCGATACCGCGCCTTCCGTCATCACGCAGGCCCCGCACGAATGGGTCGAAGTGAGGCCGCGCGCGATCGAGTTCGACAACGTCGAGCGGCTCGCGCGCTTCGCGCACACGACCGTGGCCCGCACGCTCGACGATCTCGAAGCCGCGCTCGATCAACGCCTGTCGGACCTGAAGCTCGCATGGAACACATCGTCTTCCTGACCGGGCGGCTCGCGCAGCTAAGTCTTCAGCAAGTGCTCGAAAGCATCGCGCCCGCCGCGTCGGGCACGCCCTTTTCATGGGAAGTGCGCGAGATCGGCCTTCAGGTGGCGGGCTTGATGACGGCCGACATGATCCGCAGGCGCGTCGCGATTCCATTGACCGAAGGCACGAGCCGCATGATCGTGCCCGGCCGCTGCCGCGGCGATCTCGATGCCTTGACGGCGCACTACGGCGTGAAGGTCGAGCGCGGTCCGGAAGAAGTGAAGGACCTACCGCAGTTCTTCGGGCGCGAGGCGCGGCATGTCGATCTGTCGCGCTACGAGACGGAGATTTTCGCGGAGATCGTCGATGCGCCGCGTCTCGATCTCAACGGCATCGCGGCACGCGCGCGCGAATACAAGCGGCAAGGCGCCGATGTGATCGACATCGGCTGTCTGCCGGAAACCGCATTTCCGCATCTCGAGGATGCGGTCGTGATGTTGAAGGAACAAGGCTATCGCGTGAGCGTCGATTCGATGCGCGATGAAGAGCTCGTGCGCGGCGGCCGCGCGGGCGCCGACTACGTGATGAGCCTCAACACCGACACGCTATGGATCGCGGACGAGGTCGCATCCACGCCGATACTCGTGCCGCGCGAGCCCGCCGACGCCGCCTCGCTCGATGCCGCCATCGACGCCATGACTCAACGCGGCCGCGCCTTTCTCGCCGACCCGATTCTCGATCCGATACCGTTCGGGCTCGCCGCGTCCATCGCGCGCTATGTATCCTTGCGCGAGCGTTATCCCGATGTGGCGATCATGATGGGCGTCGGCAACGTGACCGAGCTGACCGAAGCGGATACGAGCGGCATCAATGCGGTGTTGTTCGGCATGGCCGCCGAATTGCGCGTGGCGGCGGTGCTGACGACGTCGGTGAGCCTGCACGCGCGGCGCGCCGTGCGCGAAGCCGATGTGGCGCGGCGCGTGATGCATGCCGCGCGCGAAACGCAGACGCTGCCCAAAGGCATTAGCGCCGATCTTTCCGCGTTACATGCGAAGCGGCCTTTTCCCTACGATGCCGACGAGATCGGCGCGCTCGCCGCTTCTGTTCGCGATCCTAACTATCGCGTGCAGGTGTCGGCGGACGGGATTCATGTCTATAACCGGGACGGGCACCATGTCGCCGTCGATCCGTTCGCGCTGTATCCGCGACTCGGCGTGGAGCATGACGGCGGGCATGCGTTTTACCTCGGTGTACAGCTCGCGCGCGCGGAAATCGCATGGCAACTCGGCAAGCGTTTCGATCAGGATCAGGCGCTCGACTGGGGATGCGAGGTCGATCGGCCGGAAGAGGATCTGATGGCCTGGCATGCGCCCGGAAGCACGAAGAAGCAGCGCTAGGCCTTCCATTTGATCGAGCAGCCGAGCGCGGGATACTGCTCGGCTGCCGGCGTCTCGTCGTTTTCCGCTATCGCGCGCATCGCTTCGAAGAGATCGCGGCGCGCGTCCGGCAAGGCCTCTTTGCGCGAAGCATCGATGCGTCCGCGATAACGCAACCGCAAATCCCGGTCGAATCCGAAGCATTCCGGCGTGCACACCGCACCGTACGTGCGCGCGACGTCCTGGGTCTCATCGTGCAGATAAGGGAATGGCAGTTGCCATGCCTGCGCGACGGCGATCATGCGGTCGAAGGCGTCGTCGGTGTAGACGGTCGCGTCGTTCGAATTGATGCCTGCGACGTTGATGCCGATTTGCTGCAGCGCTCGCGCGTCGCGAATGAGGTTTGGCATGGCCGACTTGACGTAGGGGCAGTGATTGCACATGAAGACGATCACGAGACCGTTTTCGCCTTTGAGCGTGTCGAGTGTGTAGGTTTTGCCGTCGGTGGCGGGCAGCGTGAAGGCGGATGCGGTTGCGCCGAGTTCCGCTGTCGGGGATTCGGTAGGCATGAGATAGCTCCCATTTTTTTCCGCTGGCCGTTCGGCATATTGGCGGGGTTGACGGAGTCGGATAGCATGAGATTTCTTTTTAGTTATCCGGAGGATTTATGCACATTCTCAGCATCGACGAAGCACAGCAAGATCTACTCAAAGTCCTGGAGATGGTGGCGCAAGGCGAAGACGTGGCGATCGGCGGGAAGTATCCGACGCTGCTACTGAAGGTACGCTCGGTCGGCAACATCGTAGACAAGCACGGCAAAGAAGCGGGCGGCTCGATCATCATATTCGATCCTGAAGACGAAAGCGCGTTCGAGGACGAGGCCTTCAAACCCTTGCCCGATGACATGATCGAACAGATGTGTAACGGTCCGCTGTTTCCGGAGGAAATTCACGCCACACATGAGAGTCGATGATGCGCGTATTGCTCGATACCCACATCTACATCTGGCGCGTTTCGAACGATCGCCGGTTGACCCCTCGCTTTCGTAGGGCGATCGAGGAAGCGCGGCAGGTATATGTCAGCACGGCCAGTATCTGGGAATTGTCAATCAAATCCGCTCGCGGCAAGCTCGAACCGCAGGGCGAGCGTGCAATAGACGAACTGGAGGAGCAGCCGTTCATCGTGCTTCCCGTTCAACTGAAGCATGCCAGAGCAATACGCGACATGCCCGACCTTCATCGCGACCCGTTTGATCGCGTGCTCGTCGCTCAAGCGCTTACGGAAAACCTCAGATTCCTGACCGTCGACAGCGAACTCGCCGACTATTTCAACGAAGCCCTCCCCGCCTGACCCAGCGCCGCACGTTCCCCAAAGAAACGAGCGGCGCTCCTCTCACTGATACCGCTTCGCCATCGCCTCCAGCCCCATCGGCCTGATGCGATCCGCGTGCCCCGCGCACCCGAACGCCTCGAATCGCTCGATGCACAAATCGCGCGCCGCCGCCGTCGCCGCCTTCAGCGCATGCCGCGGATCGAATTCCGACTTCGCCGACGCCATCGCCCTTCGCATCGCGCCGGTCATCGCGAGCCGAATGTCGGTATCGATATTCACCTTCCTCACGCCGTTCGCAATGCCGCGCCGGATTTCCTCGACGGGCACGCCGTAAGTGGCCGGAATCTCGCCGCCGTGCTCGCGAATGATCGCCAGCCATTCCTGCGGCACCGACGACGATCCGTGCATCACGAGATGCGTATCCGGAATGCGTTCGTGAATCTCGGCGATGCGGTCGATCGCGAGAATGTCGCCCGTCGGCTGGCGGCTGAACTTGTACGCGCCATGCGACGTGCCGATGGCGATCGCGAGCGCATCGATGCCCGTCGCCTCGACGAACGCGCGCGCCTCGCCGGGATCGGTCAGCAAGCGGTCGTGCGTCAGCGTGCCTTCTGCGCCGACACCGTCCTCCTCGCCCGCTCGCCCCGTTTCGAGCGAACCGAGACAGCCCAGCTCGCCCTCCACCGAGACGCCCACCGAATGCGCCGCCTCCACGACGCGCCGGCTCACGTCGACGTTGTAGTCGTAATCGGCGGGCGTTTTCTGATCGGGCATGAGCGAGCCGTCCATCATGACGGACGTGAAGCCGGAACGAATCGCCTGCTGGCACACGGACGGACTCGCGCCGTGATCCTGATGCAGCACGACGGGAATGTCCGGATGCGCCTCCACGGCCGCGAGCACCAGATGCCGCAGATACGGCTCGCCCGCATACTTGCGCGCGCCCGCCGACGCCTGCAGGATGACCGGGCTCCTCGTCGCCTCGGCCGCCTGCATGATCGCGTGGACCTGCTCCATGTTGTTGACGTTGAACGCGGGCACCCCGTATTCGTGCTCCGCCGCGTGATCCAGCAACTGCCTCAATGCGATGAAAGCCATCTTGACGTCTCCATGCGGTTGGCAAAATTCAGGCGGCCACGCGGCGCGCTTCATCGACGAGCGCGTCGGTCGTCACGCCGAAGTGCGCGAACAATTCGCTCGCGGGCGCCGATTCGCCGAAGCGGTCGATGCCGATCACGCCCCCCTTCAGCCCCACGTACTGCCGCCAGAAACCGGTGACGCCCGCCTCGATCGCGACGCGCGGCACACCCTCGGGCAGCACGCGCTCGCGCCACACGTTGCACTGACGATCGAACACGGTGGTCGATGGCATCGACACCACGCGCGCGAGAATGCCCTCTTCCTTCAGCGGCGCGACCGCCGCGAGCGCGAGCGCCACTTCCGAGCCGGTCGCGATCAGCACGACGCGGCGCGCATCGCGTTCGCACGTCGATGGCCAATCGGCGAGCACGTAGCCGCCGCGCTCGATCGCATCGATCTGCGCGTCGTCGCGCGGCACGAAGGGCAAAGTCTGGCGCGAGAGCAGAAGGCACGAAGGCCGGTCGCGGTCGATAGCGCTCACCCACGCCTGCATCGTCTCGACGGTATCGCACGGACGCCAGACGTCGAGGCCCGGAATCATGCGCAGACTCGCGGCATGTTCGACCGGCTGGTGCGTCGGTCCATCCTCGCCGAGGCCGATCGAATCGTGCGTGAACACGAAGACCGTGCGCGTCTTCATCAGCGCGGCCATGCGCAGCGCGTTGCGCGAGTAATCGGAAAACGTGAGAAACGTGCCGCCGAACGGCAGATAGCCGCGATGCAGCGCGACGCCGTTGAGCACCGCGCTCATGCCGAATTCGCGCACGCCGAAGTGGATGTAATTGCCCTTCGCCGGCGACGCCGACACGTCCACCGCATCCTTCCATCGCGTGAGATTCGAGCCGGTCAGGTCGGCCGATCCGCCAAGCAGTTCGGGCAACGCGCGCGCGAGTCCTTCGATCGCGATCTGCGACGCCTTGCGCGTCGCGACCGACTGCCGCGCGCGGTCCGCATCGTGCACGAGCGCATGCGCCACGTCGCGCCAGTTCGCGGGCAATGCGCCGCGCACGCGCCGCTCGAACTCGGCGGCCTCGTCCGGAAACACGCGACGGTACGCCTCCATGCGGCGCTGCCAGTCGTCCTGCGCCGCCGCGCCCGCCTCGCGCGCGTCCCACAGCGCGCGAATCGACAACGGCATCTCGAACGGCGCATGCGTCCAGTCGAGCGCGCGGCGCGTGGCTTCGACTTCATCGGCGGGAAGCGGCGCGCCGTGCACGTCGTGCGTGCCGGCCATCGTCGGCGCGCCGAGCCCGATCACCGTCTTGCAGCAGATGAGCGTCGGGCGCTCCGACTCGCGCGCGGCCTGCAACGCGCGCGACACTTCATCGACGTCATGGCCATCCACCGCGCGCACGACGTTCCAGCCGTAGGCTTCGAAGCGCTTCGGCGTATCGTCGGCGAACCAGCCTTCGACATGGCCATCGATCGAAATGCCGTTGTCGTCATAGAGCACGGTGAGCTTGTTGAGCCTCAACGTGCCCGCGAGCGATGCCGCTTCATGCGACACGCCTTCCATCAGACAGCCATCGCCCACGAAAACGTACGTGCGATGATCGACGATCTCGTGCCCCGGCCGATTGAATTCGCGCGCGAGCAGCGATTCGGCGAGCGCCATGCCGACCGCGTTCGTCAGGCCTTGCCCGAGCGGGCCGGTCGTCGTTTCGACGCCGGGCGTGACGCCGACTTCCGGATGGCCCGGCGTCTTGCTGCCGAATTGTCGAAAGCGCTTGATCTCGTCGATCGAAAGGTCATAGCCGGTCAAATGCAAAAGCGCATAAATCAGCATCGATCCATGACCATTCGACATGACGAAGCGATCGCGGTCCGGCCAGTCGGGATCGGCGGGATTGTGCTTCAGATGTCGGCCCCAGAGCGCGACCGCGATCTCCGCCATGCCCATCGGCATGCCGGGATGACCCGAGTTCGCCTGACCAACCGCATCGACGGCGAGCATGCGAAGCGCATTCGCCATGTGTCGGATATCGGGTGAGCGATGATGCCTGGGCAATATTTCAGCGACGGCATTCATGGATGCCTCCTTTGATGCGATGTGAGAAACCTGTCTAAGCGCGCGCGCGCCGGTCGCGTAATTGCAGAATCATCGGCGTGAAGATGAGTTGCATCGCGAGACCCATCTTGCCGCCGGGCACGACGATCACATTCGGCCGCGACATGAACGAGTCGTGCAGCATCGTCAGAAGATAAGGAAAGTCGATGCCCTTCGGCTTCGCGAAACGAATCACGACGAAGCTCTCGTCGGGCTGCGGAATCTCGCGCGCGGTGAAGGGATTCGACGTATCCACGGTCGGCACGCGCTGAAAATTCACATGCGTGCGCGAGAACTGCGGACAGATGTAGTTCACGTAATCGGGCATGCGGCGCAGAATCGTATCGACGACCGCTTCGTGCGAATAGCCGCGCATCGTCTGATCGCGATGCAGCTTCTGAATCCATTCGAGATTGATGATCGGCACGACGCCGACGAGCAGATCGGCATGACGCGCGATATCCACTTTCTCGGTGACAGCCCCGCCGTGCAGGCCTTCGTAGAACATCATGTCGGTGCCGGGCGCGATGTCTTCCCACGGCGTGAAGGTGCCCGCGTCCTGCTTGTAATGCGCGGACTCGCCTTCGTCGTGCACGTAATGGCGATATTGGCCGCCGCCCGTTTCGCCATAGCTTTTGAACAGGCTTTCGAGTTCCGCGAGCAGATTCGCTTCGGGCCCGAAGTGGCTGAAGTTGACGAGGCCATCGCGCTCGCTTTGCTTCATCGCTTCGCGCATGCCGAGCCGGTCGTAGCGATGAAACGCGTCGCCTTCGACGATCTGCGCGTTGATCTTTTCACGCCGGAAGATATGCGTAAAGCTCTTCATGACCGTGGTGGTGCCGGCGCCGCTCGAACCCGTCACCGCGACGATAGGATGTTTGACTGACATGCGCTTGTCTCCCTGTTCTAGATGTGGTTAGCGCTGGTTCTATGCTTCCGTTTCCGGTAAGAACAGCGAACGCTCCTTGAACAATGGCGACGTAAAAGGCTTGTCTTCGCCGCGATCGTATTCGCCGTGATAGCGCTGAATGCGCGCGACTTCATTGCGTGAACCGAGAATCACCGGAACGCGTTGATGCAAGGCTTTCGGTTCGAGATCGAGGATGCGCTCGCGCCCCGTGATCGATAATCCGCCCGCCTGCTCGACGATGAAACTCATCGGGCTTGCTTCATACAGCAGGCGCAAACGTCCTTCCATCTCGGGCGTCTTGAAGTCGCGCGGATACATGAACACGCCGCCGCGCATCAGGATGCGATGCACTTCCGCGACCATCGACGCAATCCATCGCATGTTGAAGTCCTGCGCGCGGCAGCCGGTGCGGCCGTCCTTGCATTCCTGCACGTAGCGGCGCACGGGCGGTTCCCAGAAACGTTCATTCGATGCATTGATCGCGAACTCGCAGGAGTCGTCGGGAATGCGGATATCGGAATGCGTGAGCACGAAGTTGCCGACGTCGCGTTCGAGCGTGAAGCCGTGCGTGCCGTTGCCGACGGACAGCACGAGCATCGTCGATGGGCCGTAGATCGCGTAACCGGCCGCGACCTGTTCGCGGCCCGGGCGCAGGAACGATGCCTCATCGGGCGGATTGCTCTCGTCGCCACCGCGTCTGAGCACGGAGAAGATCGACCCGACGACGCCGTTGATATCGATGTTCGAGGACCCGTCGAGCGGATCGAACGCGAGCAGATACTCGCCGCGCGGATACGGCTCGGGAATGGCATAGACCTCGTCCATTTCCTCGGACACCATGCCCGCGAGCAAGCCGTCCCATTCGCAATGCTGCAGGAAGATATCGTTGGTCACCACGTCGAGCTTCTTCTGTTCTTCTCCGTGCGTGTTGATCGAATGCGCCGAGCCGTGCTGTCCGCTAAGCGCACCGCGCGTCAATGCGGCGGCGATCGTCTTGATCGATGCGGCCACATCGATCAGAAGCGCGGACAGTCCGCTCGCCGCTTCCGGACCGGGCTTGCGGTCCAGCGTGTCGATCAGGAACTTCGATAAGGTCGTGCGTCCATCCTGCATCGCGTTCTCCTTCGGGCGTTATGAATCGATGAACACGCGGCTTGCGCGAATATCGCTGGCATCGAGCTGCATGAGCGCGTTGGCATCGGCCGCGCCGCTGCCACGTTCCGCCGCGGCGAACAGCCGATTGGCCTGACGCAATCGCGCGCGGTCGAGCGCATTGCGCACCGAGCGCGCATTGGCGAAGTTGGGCTGTTTGATGCGTCGCTCGAGATACGCTTCGAAGGCTTGGCGCGCGTCGTCGTCGAAGCGGTAATGCATGTCGGTCAGCATGTGCTCGGCGATCTGCAGAAGCTCATCGGGCGCATAGTCCGGAAACACGAGGTGATGCGCGATACGCGAGCGAAAGCCGGGATTGCTGTGGAAGAACGTCTCCATGCGCGCTTCGTAGCCCGCGAGAATCACGACGAGATCGTCGCGCTGGTTTTCCATCGTCTGCAGCAGGATTTCAATGGCTTCCTGCCCGTAATCGCGTTCGTTCTCCGGCCGATACAGGTAGTAGGCCTCGTCGATGAAGAGCACGCCGCCCATCGCACGCTTGAGCACTTCGCGCGTTTTGGGCGCGGTATGGCCGATGTATTGGCCGACGAGATCGTCGCGCGTCACCGAGACGAGATGATTGCGCCGGATATAGCCCAGCCGGTGCAGCACTTGCGCCATGCGCAGCGCCACAGTGGTTTTTCCGGTTCCGGGATTGCCCGAGAAGCACATGTGCAGCGTGGGCGCACCCGACGCGATACCGAGCGTCTCGCGGGCGCGTTCCACGAGCAGATGCGCGGCGATCTCGCGGATACGCGTCTTGACGGGCGCGAGTCCGATGAGATCGCGGTCCAGCTCCGTCAGCACTTCTCCGATGCGCGAATCTTTGTAGAGCGCCATTAGATCGGCTTTCGTTTGAAGAGGCGCTGCTTCGAGCGTGGCTTCGGCGCTCATGATGTCGTCTCCTCATCAATAGCGCTCGCCGCTCGGGCGATCGGTTGCGTAGGTGCGGATCGCGTAGCGCTGGATGCGGCTTCTGTTGTCCTGGCGTTCGAGGCGGAAGCCTCGCTCTTCTGCCGGCCGGTTGACGATGAACGAGAGACGCATCGTTTCGAAGCCACGTACTGAATCGAAGGCGTTGACCTTGATGTAGTGGTTCGGATACGTCTTGCGGCATTCGTTCACTTCCATCAGCACGCCGGCGGCATCGCGGAGGTCGAACATGGGGAGGCCCCACATTTCCCAATAGGTGTTTCTTGGGTGGGGATCGTCGGTGTATTCGACTGAGCAGGACCAGCCTTGGTCTAAGGCGTAGTTGATTTGTGACGATATCTCCTCGTCGGTTAATTCTGGGAGGAAGGAGAAGGTTCCTTGGGTTATGTGCATTTTTTCGTCATCCTTATGTTGTATGGGTTGGGTTGGGTTTCGTGGAACTTGCTTTCGTGTCGGTCTATTAGCACTGCCCCTCCCCGGGGCGGGGGTAACTTTCTTTGCTGCTGCAAAGAAAGTCACCAAAGAAAGCAGCTCTCTCACCGCCCGCGGTCACACGCAGTTTGGCCACTTTTCTCCTCGGGGAACGGCCCTCGCCTAAGTGTCGCCCTCGAAGGCCCCATCGGGCTTGGATCGCACACGGTCCGTCACATCGCGCCACTTGATGTATTGGTACAGCCATTTCAAGTTCCAGCCCGCTTCGCAGCCGATGGGTCAATCGGGTATGCGTGGGTTTCCCTCGCATACCCAACGGCAGCGCGTAGCGCTGTGCCGAAGCTATTTTGTGCTGAACCAGCGCGTTCAAAGTTATGGCGTGTCAGACCGTGTGCGATCCAAGCCCGGTTAGGTCTGTGAGGGCACTCTTTAGGCGAGGGCCGTTCCCCGAGGAGAAAAATGGCCAAACTGCGTGTGACCGCGGGCGGTGACAAGCTGCTTTCTTTGCTTACTTTCTTTGCAGCAGCAAAGAAAGTGAGTGCCGCCCCGCACAGGGGCAGTGCTAATAAACCAACACCAAAACGGGATCCAGCGACACAAAAAAAAATCAAACCGCCACACTAGGCGTAACAGCAAAATCCGGCGTATCCGTCGAAGCATAATTAAACGTGACATCCCGCCAAGTATCGAGCGCCTGCTTCAAAGGCGTACAAAACCTCGCGGCAGCGTCCAACACATCCAACCCTTCATTGACAATATCGCGCCCCTCGTTACGCGCCTTAACCATAGCTTCGAGCGCAACACGATTCGCCGTCGCACCGGCCTGAATACCTTGCGGATGTCCAATCGTCCCACCGCCGAATTGCAGAATGCAGTCATCGCCGAACAGATCGAGCAGTTGATGCATCTGCCCTGCATGAATGCCGCCCGACGCAACGGGCATCACCTTCCGCAGTCCAGCCCAAGGCTGATCGAAAAAGATCCCGCGTGAAAGGTCAGGTTCGTTCCGAGCCTCTCGGCACACGTTGTAATACCCCTGCACCGACAAAGGATCGCCTTCGAGCTTGCCGACAGCCGTCCCCGCATGCGCATGATCCACACCCGCCATCCGCAGCCACTTCGCGATCACGCGAAACGAGATGCCATGATTGCGCTGCCGCGTATAAGTGCCATGCCCCGCGCGATGCAAATGCAGAATCATGTCGTTGCGACGCGCCCACTTCGACATCGACTGAATCGCCGTCCAGCCGATCACGAGATCGATCATCACGATGCACGAGCCGAGTTCCTTGGCGAATTCCGCTCGCTCGTACATGTCTTCCATCGTGCCGGCCGTCACGTTGAGGTAATGGCCCTTCACTTCGCCCGTCTCGGCTTGCGCGCGGCTCACCGCTTCCATCGCGAAGAGATAGCGGTCGCGCCAGTGCATGAACGCCTGCGAGTTGATGTTCTCGTCGTCCTTCAGAAAGTCGAGGCCGCCTTTCAGCCCTTCATACACGACACGCCCGTAGTTCTTGCCCGACAAGCCGAGCTTCGGCTTCACCGTCGCGCCGAGCAGCGGGCGACCATACTTGTCGAGCCGTTCACGTTCGACGATGATGCCCGTCGGCGGCCCCTGAAACGTCTTCAGATACGCAACGGGAATGCGCATGTCTTCGAGACGCAGCGCCTTTAACGGCTTGAAACCGAACACATTGCCGATGATCGAAGCCGTGAGATTCGCGACCGATCCTTCCTCGAAGAGATCGAGTTCATAAGCGATATAGGCGAAGTACTGCGGCTCGTCGGCGCGCTGATTCGGCACCGGGTCCACGCGATACGCCTTCGCGCGGTACATGTCGCATGCGGTGAGGCGGTCGGTCCATACGACAGTCCACGTCGCCGTCGACGATTCGCCCGCCACGGCCGCAGCCGCTTCTTCCGGCTCGACGCCCGCTTGCGGCGTGATGCGAAAGAGCGCGATGACATCCGTGTCCTTCGGCGTGTAGTCGGGCTGCCAATAGCCCATCTCGCGATACTTCATGACGCCGGCCGCATAACGCGAGCGCGGATCGGACGGATTGCGCGCCGCCTCGACGGCAGCCTTGCTGAAATCGTTCATTCCGTTTCCTCGACAGTGAGATGAGTGAGACTTCGCCTGTTGCCCCGCTGTGATTGCAGAGTAAGCACTGGCCGCAAGGAAAGGAATTCACGAATTACTTGGCCCGGCTTAAGCGATGCCTTATTGGGTGTTAGCCCTGATGCGGTTATCGCCGATGAGATGGGACACTTTGCTCTGATTCCGTCACAGTCGGTTCGCACGGCGGGGTATCGACGCTCTTCGGCATCCGCTTCATGTCATTGGCATGACGCTTGCATCGTCGAAACGCCGGCCCCCTCCCGGCCGCCTGGCGGATTCGTCCGCATCGGCAAGCATTGAAGCGGTTATCGAGGCTGCAACTCAACTCACATGGAGGAACGCGCATGCAATGGACTACACCGAGCTTCACCGATATGCGTTTTGGTTTTGAAATCACGATGTATATCGCGACCCGCTAAACACGGATCGAACCCGCACGAAGCCGCGATGCATCCCGCAAGCGGCGCTTTCGTGCGGCCCGAATTCATGCGCCGAGCCTTATGATCTACGAGACCATCGTGACGACCGCCGATCGCGAAGGCCGGCCGCATATCGCGCCGATGGGCGTGCGCTTCGAAGAAGGCTTCGCGATTCTCGCGCCGTTTCGTCCATCGGCGACGCTCGACAACGTCATCGCGACGAAGAGCGCGGTCGTCAACTTCACCACGGACGTGCGTGTGTTCGCGGGCTGCGTGACGGGCTATCAACGCGACTGGCCGACCGTGATCGCGAGCACGGTGCCAAGCGTGCGGCTCGCATCGACGCTGGCGCATACCGAGTTGCGCCTGGCCGAACTGCTCGATGACGAAACGCGTCCGACGCTGCGCATGGAATGCGTGCATCGCGAGACGCATGCGCCATTTGCGGGCTTCAATCGCGCGCAGGCGGCTGTCGTCGAAGGCGCTATTTTGGTGAGCCGTTTGTTCATGCTGCCGCCTGAAAAGGTGGATAGCGAGATTGCGTATTTGCGCATCGCGATCGACAAGACCGCGGGCGATGCCGAGCGCGAGGCCTGGCAATGGCTCTTGCAGGCGATCGAAGCGCATCGCGCGAAGGCGCTTCATTCGTAACATCCCTCTGGAGTTTTCATCGATGACCGCATTGCTCGCGAGCGTCCGCTCGTCCGACGAAGCATTCGATGCCGCGAATGCGGGCGCCGATCTGATCGATCTGAAGGAGCCGGGTGCGGGCGCGCTCGGCGGGGTCGCGATTCACGTTATCGCGAGGATCGTGCGGGAGTTGCGTGCGCGGTATGCGGTGCGGCCGATCAGCGCGACCATCGGCGATTTCCCTAACGATGCGATCGATGAGATCACGTCTCGTGTGCTCGATGTGGCTGCTGCCGGCGTTGATTATGTGAAAGTGGGCGTGTCGCCTGGTGCGGGGGCTTCGGCATGTTTGCGGCATCTGGCTGGCTTGCCTGCGGCGGTTGTGCCCGTGTTGCTATCGGATGATGGTGTGGATCGGGAGCTGGCCGCGCTTGCGGTGCGGTTGGGGTTTGTGGGTATCGTGTTCGATACGGCCCATAAGGATGGGCGCACGTTGTTCGATTGTGTCGATGCGGAAGGGTTGGCCGGGTGCATGGCCGATGCGCGCTCTCGTGGGGTGATGACGGCGGTCGCCGGGTCTTTGGGATGGAGTGATCTTGATCGGATTCGGATGTTGTCGCCGGATATTGCAGGGTTTCGCGGGGCGCTGTGTGGGGAGGGGGTTGGGCGCGGGGGGCGGCTCGATCCTGAGCGGGTTGGGAGGTGGGTGCGGGCCTTGCGGGACGGGGGCGCTGTTTGATTTTTTTTTGGCCTTCGCCGGATCCCGTTTTCTTGTTGGTTTATTAGCACTGCCCCTCCCCGGGGCGGGGGTAACTTTCTTTGCTGCTGCAAAGAAAGTCACCAAAGAAAGCAGCTCTCTCACCGCACGCGGTCACACGCAGTTTGGCCATTTTTCTCCTCGGGGATCGGCCCTCGCCTAAAGAGTGCCCTCATATACCCAATCGGGCTTGGATCGCGCACGGTCTGACAAGCCATAACTTTTAGCGCGCTGGTTCAGCACAAAATAGCTTCGGCACAGCGCTGCGCGCTGCCGCCGGGTATGCCGCGGAAACCCACGCATACCCGATTGACCCATCGGCTGCGAAGCGGGCTGGAACTTGAAATGGCTGTACCAATACATCAAGTGGCGCGATGTGACGGACCGTGTGCGATCCACGCCCGATTGGGCCTATGGGGGCACTCTTTAGGCGAGGGCCGTTCCCGGAGGAGAAAAATGGCCAAACTGCGTGTGACCGCGGGCCGTGACAAAGCTGCTTTCTTTGGTGACTTTCTTTGCAGCAGCAAAGAAAGTTACCCCCGCCCCGGGGAGGGGCAGTGCTAATAGACCGACACCAAAGCAAGTTCCACAAAAACAAAAACCAAAAAAACCTTAAACCGCCACATTAAGCAACCGATCCCTCATAACCGAAGCATCCCCTTTACTAAAAACCTCGACAACATAATTCGCATCCCGCACATAACCAGGAAACCGACGATCCAGAACCCCACGAGCAGCCAGCGCCTCAAGCGGCGCATTCGCCTCCACCTCACATGACTTCACGATCATCAACCGCTCCGCATTGAGCGAAGTCGAAAGCCACGCGGCGAGCGAATCCGACGTGGTATCCCAGTTGGTCATCGAATCGGGCGTCGAGCGCATCAAATCCGTCGGTACCCAAACCGCCACCCGCCCATCCCGCAACGCGCGCCGGATGCGATTCTCGTTCGACGCGAGCACGAGTTCCGACACCACGCCCTGCATCAGAATCGCGTACTGCGCCATCGCGAGCAAACACATGTTGTGCGCGGCGAGATCGTCGAATTGCCATTCGCGCTGATACTGCCGCACCGCGTCCGCAAAATCGCCCCCGCCCGGCACGATCACGACGCGCCCTCCGCCCACTTCCCATAGCCGCGTCAACCACTCGCGCAGCGCCGGGTCGTGACCGAGGCTACCCCCGATCTTCACCACCCACATGGTTCCTGTCCTCGTTCGATCATGCCGCCGGGCCACGCACCCGGTTCCATACCGCTCGCTGTATTCCACACGCTATCACGCCGCGCGCGGCGATGCTTCCTTCGACGAATCCACCTGCTTGCCCGCCGCCATCGACGCCAGCAACGCCACCGCAACGCTCGGCGCACACGTCGATACCCACTCGGCACGCGCGGCGTCGTCATCCGGTACGCCCGCCAGCCGCGCAAAGTCGATATAACCGCGCGCCTCCTGCCGCGCGAGCGCCGCCGCCAGAAACCGCCCGCATCCCGCGCCGACGATCGGCGCCGCCGCGAGCGCCGCGTCCCGCGCAATCACGCGCGCGAGATTCGCTTCGAGCGTGCGCAACTGCTCGTGCCGCCAGGTCTGCGCGAATCGCCGCCACTCGCCATCGCTCGCATCGGCGGCATCGCGGCCGATCATCCGCGCAATGCGCGCACGGCTCGCGGCTTCGGTCTTCGGGCCGTTGTCGGCGCTCGGATGCTGGTCGTGCTCCGGCCACAATTCGCCCGTCAGGCGATAGACGTCCGCGGTCGTCGCGAACCACTCGTTCATCACGCCCGCCGTCTCGCCGCGAAACGCGATGCGATGGGCCACGCCGCATAACGGCGTGCGCACGACGCCCTGATAGACGAGCTCGCCGCTGATGAGCCGCTCCGCATCGTTCGCGCCGCGCGCGATCACGCGTCCATCGACAATCGGAATGATGTCGGTCGTCGTGCTGCCGATATCGATCAGCACCGCCGCCGGCACGCACGCCGCGACCCATTGCGCGGTCGCGAGCCAGTTCGCCGATGCGACGCTGCGCCAGCCCTCCGCGCACGCCGAACGCGCGAGCCAGCCGGCCTCGCCGGCGAAGAACATCGTGCGCGGGCCGAGCCGTTGCGCGAGCGTGCGCGTGAGCGTGCGCACGCCCTCGGCGCGATCAGCGAAGCAATCGACCATTTCGCCCGTCATCGTGACGGCATGACGCGCCGATGCGTGGCCGGCGGCGGGCCAGCGCACGAACACGGCGTCGATCACGCGCTCCAGATGCGCGACGCCCTGCCACAACGGACACGCCCATTGCGCGACGTCCGCGAGCGCGCCCGCGCGCGTCGTCATCGAGACCTTGACGTGCGCGCCGCCCACGTCCCAGCCGAACACCGGCGCGTCGTTCGAAACCGGCGATGACGTCATGACAACGCTCCGCCGCACGCGCGCAGCAAGGGCGCATCGCCGTCGAAACCGGTCACGCGATGCGCCGCGAGCAGCTCCGCCGCGAGATTCTTTCCGCCGCGCCGGCTGAGTTCCGCATACGCGACAGTCAGGCGCGGATTCACCTCGATCACGACCGGCCCGCGCTCGTGATGCCACACGACATCGATACCGACGAAACCGCGCAAACCCGGAAACGCCTCCGCAACGCGCAGCGCGAGGCGTTCGAGCGCCCGTCCCTGCGGACCATGCCGGTCGATGCGATCGACATCGACGCCGTCGAACTGCACGATGCGCGCGCGCCGCCCGGACCCCGCCGCATCCGACATGCCGATGCGCTGCCGGTTGATGCTGACGAGCCGCGCGAGCCGCTCGCGGCAGATGAGCGACAGGCTGAGCGGCTCGCCATCGACCCATTCCTGCAGCACGGGATTGCGGCCCGCCGCCGCGCGCGCTTCGTATTCCGCGCGCGCGGCAGCGAGGTCGTCGTAGAAATAGGTATCGAGGCCGCCGGCGCCGTCGTCGGGCTTGACGACCCAGCGGCGTCCGGCGCCCGCGGCCGCGCGATCCGGTTCGAGCGCGGGCGTCGCGGCAATGCTGCGCGCGGCCAGACATGCGGCCGTCGCGCTTTTGCTCGATGCCGCGCGGATCGCTTCCTTCGCGCAGCCGAGCCAGCGCGCCTGGCCAACGGCATCGTAGAGCTTGAGCAGCAGTCCGTCGCATTCGGGCGCGACGATGCAGGCATAGTCGTGCTCGCGCGCCACGCGGGCGACGAAGGCCGTGACCGGTTCGCCGGGCGCCGCGCGCACGTAGCCGGCGTCGTCATCGACCTGTTCGAAGCGCGAGCTTGCGACGGTCACGTCGATGCCCGGCAGCGCGCGCAGATCGGCGGCGATGGCGTCGAGCATCACGCGGCCTTCGACGATCAGCGCGGAGAGGTCGGCGAGGCTGCCTGCGCCCGCCACGTCCGGATCGATGCCGCCGCCGGTGAGATACTCGAATACAAAGATCTTGGTCAAAGGAAAGCCATCCATGCAGGTGATACCCGTTCTCGATCTGCTCGACGGACACGCGGTGCGCGCGGTGCGCGGCGAGCGTTCGCGCTATCGGCCGATCCAGTCTTCGTTGTGCCCGACGAGCGATCCGGTTGCGATCGCCCGCGCGCTCGTTGCCGCGACTGGCGCGCGTACCCTGTACGTCGCCGACCTCGGCGCGATCCTTTCGCGCGGCGCGCACGACCATGCGCTCGCCGCGCTTTGCGATGCCCTCGGCGACGGCTTTCGCATCTGGCTCGACGCGGGCTTTACCGCGTTTTCGCCGATGCGCGCGTCGATCGAACGTATCGCGCGGCTGACGCAGTCGCCCGCGCCTGCCGCCATCGTTCCCGTGTTCGGCACCGAGACGCTGCTCGACATGGGCGCGATCGCCGAGGCCTCCGCGAGCGGCTTCGAGCCGATTCTCTCGCTCGACTATCGCGGCGGACGCGCGCTCGGTTCGATGCATGTCGAGAGCGCGTGGTGGCCGTCGCGCGTGATCGTGATGACGCTCGATCACGTGGGTGCGCAGGCCGGGCCTGATCTCTCTACCTTTGCTTCGGTTCGTGCGCTTGCCGGTGCTCGCTCGTTGATCGGCGCAGGCGGTGGGCGCGATGAAGCCGATCTCGTGCGGTGTGC
Source organism: Caballeronia sp. PC1 (assembly GCF_021353155.1). Classification (NCBI taxonomy): domain Bacteria; kingdom Pseudomonadati; phylum Pseudomonadota; class Betaproteobacteria; order Burkholderiales; family Burkholderiaceae; genus Caballeronia; species Caballeronia sp. PC1. The sequence goes on along the minus strand of NZ_JAJUBH010000002.1, from coordinate 1,744,935 downwards.
CGACGCTGGCGCGGCTGCCTGGCTTGTTGCTTCCGCTGTGCACGATGGGACTTTGGGTCGTCGCGATGTGCCTCGCGGGGGTTCAGGGGGGTGAGCTTTCAATATTTGTGCCAAGGGCTTGGGGGCTTGGGTGGTGGTGTAATCCTTTGGCAAGGAGGTGTTGCATCGGGTGGTGCACGGGTGACAGTGTGTTGCATTGCGGAGCAGGTTTTTTTGGTTTTGTTTTTGTTTCGGTTCGTGGAACTTGCTTTGTTGTCGGTCTATTGGCACTGCCCCTCCCCGGGGCGGGGGTAACTTTCTTTGCTGCTGCAAAGAAAGTCACCAAAGAAAGCAGCTCTCTCACCGCCCGCGGTCACACGCACGTTGGCCATTTTTCTCCTCCGGGAACGGCCCTCGCCTAAAGAGTGCCCCCATAGGCCCAATCGGGCTTGGATCGCACACGGTCCGTCACATCGCACCACAGAACAAACTGGTACAGCCATTTCAAGCTCCGGCCCGCTCCGCGGCCGATGGGCTAATCGGGTATGCGAGTGCATTCGTGTTCGCTGGTTTCCCCTGCATACCCAGCGGCAGCGCGCAGCGCTGTGCCGGTGCTATCTCGTGCTGCGCCAGTGCGCTCAAAGTTATGGCTTGTCAGACCGTGCGCGATCCAAGCCCGATTAGTCCTTCGATGGCACTCGTTAGGCGAGGACCGTCCCCGAGGAGAAAAATGGCCAACGTGCGTGTGACCGCGGGCGGTGACAAAGCTGCTTTCTTTGGTGACTTTCTTTGCAGCAGCAAAGAAAGTTACCCCCGCCCCGGGGAGGGGCAGTGCTAATAGACCAACACCAAAGCAAGTTCCACGAACCGAAACGAAAACCAAAACCAAAAACCAAAACCGGCATCAACCTTGCTAACAAGCCCAACACCATGCCAACGCTCCCCCAAACACCACCAGCGCCAGCAAAAAACCCCCTCTGGACTTGTCCATTCTGCCCCCTGCTATGCGACGACATCCCGCTCGCGCGTACCCCCGACGAACGCCTAACCGCCCCGCACACCGCCTGCCCGCGGCTAGCCGACTCGCTTGCAAGCTTCACTCAGCACGACGCAAGTCGAAAACCAGCCATCAACGGGCAGCCCACCGATCCAACCTCGGCGCTCTCGCAAGCCGCATCGATCCTCTCGCGCGCACGGCGGCCGCTCTTCGGCGGACTCGCGACCGACGTAGCCGGCGCACGCGCGCTCTATGAACTGGCGGCGCAGTGCGGTGCAATCCTCGATCATCTGCACGGCGACGCGCTCGCCGACAGCAACCGCGTACTGCAAGACCGCGGCGCGTTCTTCACCACGCTCTCCGAAGTGCGCTCGCGCGCCGATCTCATCGTCGTGTTCGCGTGCGAACCCGCGCGACGCTATCCGCGCTTCTATGAACGCGTCATCGCCGAAAATCGCAGCGTGAACATCGTATTCGTCGGATGCGATGTCGATCAGGCCGCGCCCGCCCATGCCGAATCGATCCTGCCCGGCACCGATCCCTTCGATACGCTCGCGCTCTGGTCGGCGCATGTCGAAGGCGGCCGGCCGATTCCGCTCGCCGAACTCGTCGCGCTGACGGAGCGCATCATGAAGGCGCACTACACGGCGTTCGTCTACGAGCCGTCCGCATTGCCGACACAACACGCCGCGCTCGCGATCGAAGCGCTGCAGCGCATCGTGAAGGCGATCAACCGCACCGCGCGTGCGGGCGCGCTCGCGCTGACCGGCGACGATGGCGCCGCATCCGTCAATCAGGCCGTCACATGGCTGTCGGGTTTCCCGGTGCGCACGCGCGTCGCCTACGGCTTGCCGCTCGATCACGATGCGCATCGCTATCGCACGGAAACGCTTCTGCAACGCGGCGAAATCGATGCGCTGCTATGGATCTCGAGCTTCGCGCCCGAGCCGCTGCCCGCCTTGCTCCGTGACGACGTGCCGGCCATCGTCCTCGGCCATCCATCGACGACACTGCCCGCGCGCAACGCCCCGACCGTGTTCATTCCCGTCGCGACGCCGGGAATCGACAGCGGCGGGCATTTGTTCCGCGTCGATACGTCGGTGGTCGCGCCGCTCGCCGCCGCACGCGACAGCGCGTTGCCCACGGTCGCATCGATCGCTTCGCAACTCGCGCAGGCAAGGAGGCCGCAATGAGCGTCACGCGCCTGCGAGGCGGCACGCTCTACGACCCGGCGAACGGCATCGACGGCGAAAAGCGCGATCTCTTCATTCGCGATGGCCGCATCGTCGGCGATGCGTCGAACGAGCACATCGAACACGATTACGACGCGAGCGGCATGGTCGTGATGGCGGGCGGCATCGACCTGCATTCGCATATCGGCGGCGGCAAGACGAATCTGTCGCGCCTTTTGCTGCCCGAAGATCATCGCGACGATCCGCGCGCCGTGCCCGATCGCCCGAACGAAGGCCGCTATATGCGTCTGCCTTCGTGCGGCGTGTGCGCGCCGGGCACGCTCGCGGCGGGCTATCGCTATGCGGAAATGGGCTACACGGCCGCGTTCGAACCCGCGATGATCGCCTCCAACGCACGCCACGCGCATCTGGAAATGGGCGACACGCCGGTCATCGATCACGGCGCATATGTGATGATGGGCAACGACGAGCTCTTCCTGCAAATGCTCGCCGCGAAAGAAGACTTCGAGCGGCTGCGTGATTACGTCGGCTGGACCATCGATTCGAGCAAGGCGCTCGGTGTGAAGGTCGTGAATCCGGGCGGCATCTCGGCGTTCAAGTTCAATCAGCGTTCGCTGGATGTCGATGAAAAGCACGCGCATTACGGCATCACGCCGCGCGACGTGCTCATGACGCTCACGCGCGCGCTCACCGATCTGCGCGTGCCGCATCCGCTGCATGTGCACGCGAGCAATCTGGGCGTGCCCGGCAACATCGATTCAACTATAAGGACAATGGACGCAGCCGTCGGCCTGCCCATTCATCTGACGCATATCCAGTTCCACAGCTACGGCACGGAAGGCCCGCGCAAGTTCTCGTCGGGCGCGCGCGCGATCGCCGAAGCCGTGAACGCGCGGCCCAACGTGACCATCGATGTCGGCCAGATCATCTTCGGTCAGACCGTGACCGCATCCGGCGACACGATGATGCAGTTCAAAAATGCGCCGATGGCGAACCCGCGCAAGTGGGTGCTCGGCGATATCGAATGCGATGCGGGCTGCGGCGTCGTGCCGTTCAAGTATCGCGAGCAAAGTTATGTGAATGCGCTGCAATGGATCATCGGACTGGAGATCTTTCTGCTCGTCGACGATCCGTGGCGCGTCTCGATGACCACCGATCATCCGAACGGCGCGCCGTTCACGAGCTATCCGCATCTGATTCGCCTCTTGATGGACAAATCGTTTCGCGACGAACAACTCGACAAGCTGCACGCCGATGCGAAAACCGCGAGCGCACTCGCCAGCATCACGCGTGAATTCTCGCTATACGACATCGCGATCATCACGCGCGCCGGTCCGGCGAAACTGCTCGGCCTGAAAGACCGCGGCCATCTCGGCGCGGGCGCGGCGGCGGATATCGCCGTGTATCGCGACGACGCCGACCGCGAGCGCATGTTCACATCGCCCGCGTTCGTGTTCAAGGACGGAGAACTGATCGCGCGCGACGGCACACTGCTCGCCACGCCGACGGGCGGCATCCACTACGTGCGGCCCGAGTACGATCGCGCGATCGAAAAACGCGTGCGCGACTATGCGCAAGCGAATCTCGCGACGCGCTTCGAAAACATCGCCATCGGCGACGACGAAATCTGCGCGTGCTGCAACGGCGGGCGGCTCTTGCCGGTTGCGTGCTTCGCGGCGAGCGGAGTCTGACGCATGGTCATCAACGACACGCAGATCGACGACACCTTCGCCGAAGCCTTCCCGATGAAGGCGACGCGCCTCGTCATTACCGCGCATACGCCGGTGTGGGCGCGGCATGCCGCGAATTCGCTGACGGGATTCGCCACCTCCGTGATCGATTGCGGCTGCGAGGCGGGCATCGAACGCGATCTGGCAGGCGACGAAACGCCTGACGGAAGACCGGGCGTCTCCGTGCTGATCTTCGCGATCTCGTCGAAAGAACTGGCCAAGCAGATCGCGCGGCGCGTCGGGCAATGCGTGCTCACGTGCCCGACCACCGCCGTGTATGGCGGCATCGATCCGTCGAATGTGCGCGCGCCGCTTTCGGATAACGCGCCGCTCGGCGCGGGCCTGCGCTTTTTCGGCGACGGCTATCAGATATCGAAAGTGCTCGGCGGCACGCGATACTGGCGCGTGCCGGTGATGGACGGCGAATTCGTCTGCGAGGAATTCACCGCGACCGTGAAGGCGGTCGGCGGCGGCAATCTGCTCTTTCTCGCGCGCGATATCGACAGCGCCCTGCATGCGGCCGAATCCGCCGTCGCCGCGATGCATCGCTTGCCGAACGTCATCACGCCGTTTCCGGGCGGCGTCGTGCGCTCGGGCTCGAAGATCGGCTCCAAATATGCGGGCGCGAGCGCATCCACCAACGATGCGTTCTGCCCGACGCTCGTCGGTTTGTCGAAGAAAAGCGAACTGACGCCGGATGTCGCGTGCGTGCTCGAAATCGTGATCGACGGCCTGACCGATGCGGACGTCGGCGCCGCGATGACGGCGGGCATCGCGGCCGCGACGAAGATCGGGCGCGCGGGCGGCGTGCTGCGCATTTCGGCGGGCAATTATGGCGGCAAGCTCGGACCGTATCACTTCAAGCTGCATGAACTGTCGAAGGATATCGACGGGAGCCGCGCATGAACGCCATCGAACTGCGCGTAAAAAGTACGCCGGGCTTTCGTGTCGATGCGTCGAATTTACTGCCCGCGGTGCTTGCATCGACCGAATCGAACGAGTTGCCGCGCATCGTGCTGCAAGGCGCGGGCGAAACGTGCGCGCTCGGCGATCTTTTCGATATCGCGCGCACGCAAGCCGAAACGGCGAGTCTTACCATCGAGGGCGACGTGCGATGGCTCGATCGCATCGGCGCGAACATGACCGAAGGCACGCTCACGGTGCATGGCCACGCGGGCGATCATGCGGGCACGAAAATGCTCGGTGGCGCGTTGCACATTCATGGCGATGCCGGCGCGTTCGCCGCGTGCGAAATGCAGGGCGGACGGCTCACGATTCACGGCGATGCGGGCGATTTCGCGGCAGGCGCGCTGCCCGGCGACATGGAAGGCATGACGGGCGGCACGCTCACGATCCACGGCAACGCCGGCGCGCGCCTCGCGGACCGCATGCGGCGCGGCACCGTGCTCGTCGCGGGCCATGCGGGCGATTTCGCCGCGTCGCGGCTGGTTGCGGGCACGGTCTGCATCGGCGGCGAAGTGGGCGCACACTTGGGATACGGTATGCGGCGCGGCACGGTGTTGCTGACGCGCGCGCCCTCTCGCCTTCCGCCGACTTTCACGGAAGGCGGCCACGGTTTCGACACGTTCTGGCTGCTGTTCACGCGCATGCTTGCGCAGGCGATCGCACCGTTTTCACATCTCGCGGGCACGATGTTGCCGCGACGCTACGCCGGCGATCTCGCCGTCGACGGACGCGGGGAATTGCTGATCGCCAATTCATAGGCAGGAGATGAACAATGGAATGTTGGCACTTCAAAGGAGAGAGGCGATGAGCACCGCGCGGACATCCGCGGCGTCGCGCGACGGCAGGCTGCCCGGCCCGAGCGAGCGTTTCGCAGGCCCATTGATCGCGCTGCACTGGCTGATCGCCGTCGCGATCATCGCGATGCTGTGCATCGGCTTCTATATGGTCGGCCTGCCGCGCGGGCTGCCGTTCAAGTCCGATCTCATCAACTTCCATAAATCGCTTGGAATTACCGTTTTCCTGCTGGTGCTGATGCGCATCCTGGTACGCCTGGCTTATGGCCGTCCGCCTCTGCCGCCGATGCCAACGTGGCAACGCGCCGCCGCGAGCATTACGCAGGCTCTTTTATACGTAGGGATGGTGGCGATGCCGCTCACCGGCTATCTCGGCTCGTCGTTCAACAAGTTCGGCACGAAGTTCTGGGGCCTCACGCTGCCGCAATGGGGCTGGGACGACAAGCACTTGCGCGGCATCTTTTTCGGCATTCACGAGACGATCGCGTGGATCATGGCGGCACTGGTCATCGTACATTTTCTGGGCGCGATGAAGCATCAACTGATCGATCGCGACGGTCTTTTGCGGAGGATGTGGCCTTGAAGATTCGCGTGCTCGGTTCATCGGCGGGCGGCGGTTTCCCGCAATGGAACTGCAACTGCCGCAATTGCGACGGCGTGCGGCGCGGCACGATCGCGGCGCGCGCGCGCACGCAGTCGTCCATTGCCGTGAGCGATAACGGCGAGGACTGGCTGCTCGTCAATGCATCGCCGGACATTCTTGCGCAGATCGCGGCGAACCCGGAATTGCAGCCCGCGCGCAAGGTGCGCGACACGGGCATCGCGGCGGTCGTCACGATGGATGCGCAAATCGACCACGTCACCGGTCTTCTAATGCTGCGCGAGCGCGGCACGCCCTTGCCGCTCTATACGACCGACGCCGTGTGGCAAGACCTCTCGACGGGCTTTCCGATCACGTCGATCCTTTCGCATTACTGCGGCGTGGAGCATCGTCGCATCGCGCTCGATGGCAACGCGTTTTCAGTGCCCGAACTGCCGCGCGTCAAGATCGACGCCTTGCCTCTGTCGAGCAAGGCGCCGCCTTATTCGCCGCATCGCGATGCACCGGAAACGGGCGACAACATCGGGCTCATGTTCACGAATACCGCTACGAACAAGCGCGCATTCTATGCGCCGGGGCTCGGCGCGCTGGAGCCGCATGTGCTCGACGCGATGCGCGAAGCAGACCTCTTGCTCGTCGATGGCACCGTATGGACCGACGATGAAATGATCCGTCTCGGGCTCACGAAGAAGACCGGCAAGGACATGGGTCACCTGGCGCAAAGCGGCGCGGGCGGCATGATCGAGGTGCTCGATTCGATCGATCGCGACGGTGTACGCAAGGTGCTCATCCACATCAACAACACGAATCCGATTCTCATCGAAGACGGACCCGAAAGACGCATGCTCTCGGAGCACGGCATCGAAGTCGCGCACGACGGCATGACATTCGATCTGTGACCTCGCTGTGACCTATACGCCATGGAGAACGACCCGATGCTGAATCCCACCACAGGCCCGATCTTCACGAAGGTGAACGGCGACGGCCCCGCGTGGACGCGCGATGAATTCGAGGCGCAGTTGCGCGCGAAGGGCACGGCGTATCACATTCATCATCCGTTCAACGTGAAGATGAATAGCGGCGGCTGTTCGAAGGAGCAGATACGCGGCTGGGTCGCGAACCGCTTCTACTATCAGATCAACATTCCGCTGAAGGATGCGGCGGTGATGTCCAATTGCCCCGATCGCGAAACGCGCCGCCGCTGGGTGCTGCGCATTCTCGATCACGACGGTTACGGCGATCAGCCCGGCGGCATCGAAGCATGGGCGCGGCTTGGCGATGCGGTCGGTCTCTCGCGCGACGATCTCTGGTCGCTCAAGCTCGTGACGCCGGGCGTGCGCTTCGCCGTCGATGCTTACGTGAACTTCGCGCGCCGCGCGCCGTGGCAGGAATCGGTGTGCTCGTCGCTCACCGAGATGTTCGCGCCGCAGATTCACAAGGACCGTCTCGCGACATGGCCCGAGCACTACAAGTGGATCGAGCCGGACGGGCTCCATTATTTCCGCTCGCGCGTCTCGCTCGCGCAGCGCGATGTCGAGCACGGCCTCGAAGTGACGCTCGCGCATTTCACGACGCGTCAGGCGCAGCAGCGCGCGCTCGACATTCTGCAATTCAAGCTCGACATCCTCTGGACCATGCTCGATTCGATCGAAAAGGCCTTCCCGCAATGAGCGATATCCCTCCGACTCAACGAAAGCAGGAAGCCGTCGAGGCGCCGGACGATTCGCTGCATCCGAAGCTCAAGCGCCTCTTTCGCCTGCAATGGGAACCGGCGCAGGACGCGCATGTGCTGCTGTATCCCGAAGGCATGGTGAAGCTCAATCAGAGCGCCGCGCAAATTCTTCTGCGATGCGACGGCACGCGCGATATTCCCGCGCTCGTCGCCGATCTCGAAGCGGCGTTCAATGCAAGCGGCCTCGGCGACGACGTGCGGGCGTTCATCGCCGGCGCGCGTGCGCGGGGCTGGCTGGAGTAGCGTCATGACTGACTTGTCCGAACCCATCGCGAAGCCGGCGCACGAAGACGCGCCGAATGCACCGATTGCGCCGCCTTTGTGGCTGCTTGCGGAATTGACGTATCGCTGTCCGCTGCATTGCGTGTTCTGCTACAACCCGGTGAACTACGCCGACCACACGCGCGAACTCGATACCGATCAATGGCTCGACGTCTTGCGTCAGGCGCGCGCTTTGGGCGCGGCGCAACTCGGCTTTTCCGGCGGCGAGCCGCTCCTGCGTGACGATCTGGAAACGCTCGTGGCCGAAGCGCGCAAGCTCGGCTTCTATACGAACCTCATCACGTCGGGCATTGGTCTCACGGAGAAGCGCATCGGCGCGTTGCAGGACGCGGGCCTCGATCACATCCAGCTCTCGTTTCAGGACTCGTCGCAAGAGCTCAACGATTTTCTCTCCAGCACGAAGACCTTCGACTACAAGAAGCGCGTCGCGAATCTCATCAAGGCGCACGGCTTTCCGATGGTGCTCAACTGCGTGCTGCATCGCTATAACCTGCCGCATATCGGACGCATCATCGACATGGCGCTCGAGATGGGCGCGGAATATCTCGAACTCGCAAACACGCAGTATTACGGCTGGGCGCATGCGAACCGCGCGCAACTCATGCCGACGAAAGAACAGCTCGATGAAGCGGAAGCCGTGGTCGAGCGCTATCGCAACGAGATCGGCGACAAGTGCAAGATCTTCTTTGTGGTGCCCGATTACTACGAGCGCAGGCCGAAGCGCTGCATGAACGGCTGGGGCTCGGTGTTTCTCGGCATCGCGCCCGATGGCGCCGCCTTGCCGTGCCATACCGCGCGCTCGCTGCCGGGCCTCACGTTTCCGAACGTCACCGACATGCCGCTCAAGGACATCTGGTACGAGAGCGACGCGTTCAATCGCTTTCGCGGTTTCGGCTGGATGAAGGAGCCGTGCCGCAGTTGCGATGAAAAGGCCATCGACATGGGCGGCTGCCGCTGTCAGGCGTATCTGCTCACGCAAGATCCCGCGAATGCCGACCCCGTGTGCGACAAGTCACCCCATCACGAGCGCGTGATCGAAGTGGTGCGCGCGGCATCGGCAAGACAGGAACCGCAGGAACAGCCGATCATCTTCCGCAACGATGCGAACTCGAAACGCATCGCGGCGCTCGATCGCGAGAATGGTGCAGAAAAAGGAGAAGACAAACCATGATTGCCGACATCTCCGTGCTGCTCGTGGACGATCACGCCGTCGTGCGTGAAGGCTACAAGCGTCTGCTCGAACTGAGTCCCGACGTGAATGTCGCGGGCGAAGCGGCGAATGCGGCCGAGGCTTACCAGAAGTTTTGCGCGTTGCAGCCGGATGTCGTCGTGATGGATCTCGCCTTGCCCGGCGCGAGCGGCATCGAGGCGATGCGGCGCATGCTCGCGCGCGAGCCGCATGCGCACGTGCTGATCTTCAGCGTGCACGAGGAAGCCATCTTCGTGCGCCGCGCGCTCGATGCCGGCGCGCGCGGTTATGTGACCAAGTCGAGCGCGCCCGATGTGCTCGTGGAAGCGGTGCGCGCCGTCGCGCGGCGCATTTCGTATCTGAGCCCGGACGTTTCGCAGGCGCTCGCGTTGCGCGCGAGCATTCAGGAAGGACGCCAGTTATCGGCGCGCGAGTTCGAAGTGCTGCGCTTGCTGGTGCAGGGTTATACGCTGCCGAGCATCGCGGAGAAGCTGGGGTTGAGCCAGAAGACCGTCGCGAATCATCAGTCCGTGATCCGCCAGAAGTTCGGCGCGGACAACGGCGTGCAACTCGCGCAGATCGCGAATCGCTTAGGGCTTCACTTCGCCGATTTCGCTTCGTCGGCGGCGGCTTCGTTCGGGACCGAAGTCGGCAACGGCAGCCCCGCCTGAGCCGGCACGCGCGCGCAAAACAGAAAGCCCGAACCCGGCTCGCTCGCGATCTGAAACTCGCCGCCGAGCGCTTCGACGCGCTCGCGCATGCCGATCAGCCCAAGCCCCTTGCGCGGCTTCGCGAGATCGACGCCCGGCCCGTCGTCGGCCATCGTCACGACGATTTCTTCCGGCGCACGCGCCAGATAAATCTCGACGCGCGACGTCCGCGCGAACTTCGACACGTTCGTCAGCCCCTCCTGCACGAGCCGGTACAAGGTGATGTTGAGCGTATCGCTGAGATCGTCGAAATCGCCATCGACGGCGAGCGTGAAGGTCGCATCGGGCAAGCGTTCGCGCCAGCCATCCACGCAATGTTCGAGCGCGGTCGGCAGGCCGAATTCGTCGAGTCCGATGGGACGCAGCTTGCGAATCATCCCGCCGATCTCGCGATACACATGCGTCCCGCTTTGCATCAGCGCGAGCGACAGCCGATGTATCTCCGCCTCGCGCCCGGCCGACAGATCGCGGATGCGTCCGGCATCGAGCGACATCGCATTGAGGTATTGACCGAGCTCGTCGTGCAGTTCGCGCGCGAGATGGCGGCGCTCGGTTTCCTGCGCGGCTAGCGCCTGATTCGCGAGGCGCCGGTTCTCCGCCAGCAGATGAGCCGCTTCCTCTTCGAGCGTGCGGCGTCGTTGCACTTCCGATTGCGCCTCGCGATAGCGACGCCAGGCGAACCATGCAAGACCGAGCGCGAGCACGACGAGCGTGGGCGGCAATTCGTCGAGCTGAAAGCGCTCGGCGCTGCGCGTCCAGTGATACGCGAACTCGCTGAAATCGAAGCGCGCGAAGAGCGCCCCGGCCACGATGGTCACGCCGAACACGCACGCAAGATCGCGCCACACAGGCGCGCGGCGCTCTGCGTTTTTCGTGTCTTGCGCGGTAGAGGGCAAGGATTCGGTCGGCATCACGGAATCCATTCTACGCACGGCTTCATCGCACAGTGCGGTGCCTGAAACGCAATTGGGAACGCTTCCCTGCGCGATCGGGAAAAGCTCCCGGTCCACGCGGCCGTTCTTATGCGACGCTTTCATTGAAAGAAATATTCCTTTCGCGTGGATCAAAAATAGAAGAGGAGACGATGATGAAGAGCATGCCGCGCAAGCCCGCGCACGCGCATCCGTTCAAACCCCGAGCAGGACTGCGGCTCGTCTTCGGCAGCGCGTTCGCGAGCATCACCGTGGCCGCGTGGGCGCAGACGCCGCCGGCCGATACCGCCGAAGCGCCCGCGCCGGCCTCCGCCACCGTGGCGCAAGCCGATGCGCCGCCGAATACGGAATTGCCTTCGATCATCGTCGTCGGCACCACGCCGCTCGTGGGCGTGGGCACGCCGCTCGAGAAAGTGCCCGCCAACGTGCAGACGATCAAGGGCGCGGAGATCGAAGCGCAGCACTCGCCGACCATCACCAATTATCTGGAGAAGAACGTCGTCAGCGTCGATACGAACGACGCGCAGGGCAATCCGTGGCAGACCGACATCAACTATCGCGGCTTCACCGCTTCGCCGCTGCTCGGCACGCCGCAGGGTCTTTCCGTGTTCATGGACGGCGTGCGCATCAACGAGCCGTTCGGCGATGTCGTCAACTGGGATCTGATTCCACAAGCCGCGATCCAGACGATGCAGATCATTCCCGGCTCGAATCCGACCTTCGGCCTCAACACGCTCGGCGGCGCGGTCGCGGTGCAGACCAAGAACGGCCGCAGCAATCCCGGCGGCAACGTGGACGTGAGCTTCGGTTCGTGGGGACGCAAAAGCGCGCAGATCGAGCAAGGCGGCGTGATCGGCGATCACCTCGATTACTACTTCACCGCCAATATCCTGAACGACAACGGCTGGGCCGATCACAATTCGAGCAAGCTGCGCCAGGCGTTCGGCAAGATCCGCTATACCGACGCCGATACCACCATTTCCGTTTCGATGGGCGGCGCGGACAACACGCTGAACGGCTCGCAGACGATCCCGCGCTCGTTCATGGACAACTTCCGCCAGGCCTACACGTTCCCCGACACCAACGAGAACCAGGTCGGCTATCTCACGATCAACGCGGAGCATTACTTCACGCCGAACGTGCAGTTGAGCGGCAACGTGTACTACCGGCACTATCGCAACAAGAACGTGAGTTCGAACGTCAACGACGACTTCGATCCGGACGGCGACGACGAAGACGAACTCTCGCAGGCCTTCAACGATCAGTCGGTGATCGTGACCGACAGCTACGGCGCGAGTCTGCAGCTTACGCTGCTAAACAAGCTGTTCGGCAAAGACAATCAGTTGATCCTCGGCGCGGCGGGCGACTTCGCGAATTCGCACTTCACGCAGGCCTCGCAGCCGGCGGCGTTCGAGGAGAACCGCGCGACCATCGGCACGGGTCCGTTCGCGCCGACCACGGACGCGAAGACGCGCAATCAGAACTGGGGCATCTACTTCGAGAACACGTTCTCCTTCAACGAACAATGGTCGATGACGCTCGCGGGCCGCTATAACTGGGCGAAGGCGGTGATCGGCGACGAAAGCGGCGTGCAGCCGCTGCTCGACGGGAATCACACGTTCTCGCGCTTCAATCCGGCCGTGGGCTTCAACTGGAACCCGACGCCTGGCTTCACCGCTTACGCCACGTATAACGAAGGCATGCGCTCGCCGACGGCCATCGAACTCGCGTGCGCGGACCCGGCCGCGCCCTGCTCGCTGCCCAACGATTTCATCGCAGACCCGGACTTGAAGCCCGTGATTTCGAAGACGTTCGAAATCGGCGCGCGCGGCCGTATCGGCAACCATACGTCGTGGAGCGCGGCGGCCTATAGCACCACGCTCACCGACGACATTCAGTTCGTCAGCGCCCAGGGCGCGGGAAGCACGCTCGGCTATTTTCAGAACGTCGGCAAGACGCGCCGGCAGGGCTTCGAGCTCGCGGGCCGCACGCAATGGGGACCGGTCGGCGTCGCGGCGAGCTATAGCTATGTGAACGCGACGTATCGATCGACGTGGACGGAAAGCAGCACCAGCAACTCGAGCGCCGACGACGATGGCAACATCACCGTGCATTCGGGCGACCGCATTCCGGGCATTCCGGCCAATACGGTGAAGATGCGCATCGACTACAACCCGATTTCGCGCTGGAATATCGGCACGAATCTCACGTATCGCAGCAATATCTTCGCGCGCGGCGACGAGAACAATCAGGACGTGAACGGCAGCATCGCGGGCTATTTCATCATCGATCTCGACACGACCTACAACGTGACCAAGCAGTTGCAGGTCTATGCGACGGTAAAGAACCTGCTGAACAAGCGCTATGCGAACTTCGCGATTCTCGGCGAGAACTTCTTCGACGGGCCGAATCACACCTTCAACAACGGGGCGACGGTGAACGAGCAGTTTCTCGGCGTGGGCGCGCCGCGCGGGGTGTGGGTGGGGATGCGGTATGCGTGGAAGTGAGGGCGTTCGAAAGCGCGCCGTCTAGTCCTGCCAGGACTTCCACGGGATGCCGCGTGCGTTGATCCCGTCCCACATCGCGACGTTGCATTCGTGCTTGTCCTGATCGCTGCGCGGATGCACTTCGTCGAACAGAGTCAGCGTTTGGTGCAGCAAGCCCAGCAGGCCGCCTTCGAGTACGGCGGGGCTCGCGCCCCAGCGCAGATCGATTTCCGATATCGCGATGCCCACCGAACGATGCAGCGCCAGAAGTTCGTTCATGTCCCAGTCGCACTTTGGCGGATGCGCGTACAGCTTGCACAGGTTGGCGATGTCATGCCCGGTCACGCGCGGGTAGAACGCCGGCAGGATACGCGCGTACAGGCGAGCCTTGGCTTCATACAACGCGGACAAGCTCAGATTCAGCGACGTCATGCCGCGATGAATCCGGTAACGGGTCAGCGCTTCAGGCAGATTCGCGAAGCGCGCACCGCGCAACATGCAATCGAACCAGAAGCCGAGATCGTCGACGATATCGAGATTGGGATCGTAGCGAATGCCGTGCCGCTGAACGAACGCGCGGCGGAACATCGTGCTCGGATTGGCGATATACGCCTGGCCTGCGACGAAGCGCGCCTTGATATGCGCGTCGTCGAGCGGGAAATCGCTCACGAAATCGTCTTCGCCGAAATGCCGGATTTGCGAGCCGACGACCGTGATGTCCGGGTGCGCATCGAGAAACGCGGCCTGCTTGCTCAGCCGCTCCGGCTCCGCGATATCGTCGTGATCGATACGCGCGATGTATTCGCCGCGGCACAGATCGAAACCCCGGTTCGCGTTGGCCGGGCGGCCCAGATTGTGTTCGAGCGGAAAAACGCGGATGCGCGAATCGTTCAGGCTGCGCGCGAGATCGAGCGTGGCGTCGGTGCTGGCGTCGTCGAGCACGAGAATTTCGAAATCCGCTTCCTGATGCAGCAGCGACTGCAACGTTTCGACGATGTGTTTCCCGGCGTTATACGTCGGGATAACTACAGATATCTTCGGCATGATTCGGTGAGGGCGCAAGCGGGCGATCCTCGATTATCCGCGCGTCCTGAATCCGAAGTGTGAAACAAGGTATGGCCGCACGCGGCGGCCATCTACCATCACCCCTCACCGCCCTTCGATCGACCCCGCGCTCGCCGGATACGTCACGATGCCCCACGCGAGCGGCAAGTCGCCGATCTGCTTGACCTCTTTATAGTCGGCGCCGTCGAGCACATAGACCGCGTTCGAGCGCCCGCACGCGAGCAGCAGCTTTGAGCCGTCCGGCGTGAAGCTGAAGTGCCAGCAGCGCTGCCCGACGGGCACGTCCTGCATGTGCGCGAACGTGGTGCCGTCGAACACCTGCAGCGTCTTGTCGCGCGATGCCGCCACGAGAAGCCGCTTGCCCGATGGATCGAACGAGACGCCATACGGACCGGTCTTCGTATCGACCGTCTTCAGCGTCTTCAGACTCGTGCCATCGAGCACGACGAACTTGTTCGCGTTCTCCAGCGTCACCACGTATTGCTTGCCGCTGGGCGATACCTTGATGCCGCGCGGTCGCGAGCCCTTCGCGAGCTTCACCGTGCGTACCGGCTTGCCCGTGCCGACGCGATACACCGACACGGTATCGTCGCCCTCGTTGGTCACGAGAATCAGCTTGCCGTCCGGCGAAAACTCGACGCCCTCGGTCTCGTGTCCGCTCTTCACCGAATGCGTGACCTTCAAGGTCTTCAGATCGACGATGGCGATCTCGGCGGGCGGCGAGTTCGGGTCGTCATCGTCTTTTTCGGGTTCGCCCGGCTTGGGCGGGCCGCCGCTTTCGCCCGGTTCGTAGGTCACATACGCATAGCCGCCGAACACGCGCACGAACTCCGGATTCTGGCCGATCTTCACGCGCCGCGTAACCTTGCCCGTCGACGTATCGATTTCCGAAAGATCGCCCGTCGCCTTGTTCGCCACGTAGAGCCGCGTGCCGTCCTTGTTCAGCGAGAGGCCGCGCGGGCCGTCCTTGCCGAAGTCCCAGGTCTTCGTGAGCGAAAGATTCTCGAGGTCGATGACGCCGATGCCCGCCTTCTCGGTCGTCACGTAGGCGGTCGGCGCGGCGGCGTGCGCGACGTTCGCGGCGAATGCAACGGCAAGCGCGAGCGATGGCGCGATTCTGACTTGCATGGTCGTCTCCAGCGGTTTCGTGTGGCTTATTCGAGTTCGTTCGGACGCACGCGCGCGGCGCATCGCACAGCGCGCGTGCCTGCAAGTCCAACTTAGCCCAATCGAAGGCGCGCTGGCAACGGCATCGGCCGGGAGAAATTCCCGAAATCGCCGCAGATGCGGCGTCGCGGCATTCAGCGCGTCGCGTCCGGATCGCTCGCGAGCAGATCGACGAGCGCCTTCGCGCCGCGCCGCCACGAGAGATCGGTGTTGCCGCGAATATCGACCGAACGCTGAAAAAGCGTCGCGCCGGTGACGGCATCCTCGACGCGCAGGTTCATGTTGAGAATGAGGTTGCTGATCTTCTGCACCCAGCACACGCCGACGCGCGATGCATCGAGTTGCTTCGCCACGCGCAGCTCGCAGCCATTGCACGCGCTCATGTCCTGCGTGCCTTGCAGCGAAGCGATGAGCTCGCCCGCCTGCGCGTTGTCGGCGACGCGAAAGAGCGCGCGTTCGCGCACGTCGTCGCGCAATGCGCCGCTCACCATCTTCAGGCGCTGCGACTGAATGCGGTTGATATCGGCGTCGTTGTAGGCGGCGTTGTCGTCGATCAGGGTGCAGTCGAGCAGGGCGATCGACTGCGCCGCGCCTTGCGCCAGCGCACCGCTCATGAAGATAGCGAACGTCATCGCGAGCATCGCGCGAAGTATGGGGATCATGGTCATGGCCTCGATGATGTGCTGCGGTCTGCGCCAACAGCAGACCGCATACCTGTTCGCGCCCATCCAACATACCGGCGGCGAGCGCCGCGATCAAGCGGCGCGACGCATGAAGCGACCATCCCCGCGAAGCCGCTCCCGCAAGGCTCACGCGCGGACGCGCACTTCGATCGCGGCAAATGGCATGGGGCTTGCAAAAAACCTCGCGAGCATGTGCCGTGCTCGACACGCCGAATCCACTCAAGCCAGGAGAACCATCATGAAACGCATGCTGATCGTCGAAGACCTGAAGGCCGGTCCCGATGACGCCATCGAAGCTTCGCTCACGCCAGCGCAGATGAAGCGCATCGTCGGTGGCCGCGCGGTGCTCGCGACCGTCGACGGCAGAGGCTATGCAACCATCGACGACTGGGACGTCAACCTCGCGATCTTCGAAGGCCGCATCAAAGGCAGCGAACGCGACAACTGAAACGCGCGCGCCGGGCACGCATCCGATCCGCGATGCGTGCTCACGACGCCGCGCGCAATGCTTCATCCGCGACGGCAAGCCGCGAAGCCATCATCTTCACGACGAAGCGATGCCATTCCTGCGCGGTCAGCGGATCCTCGAGTTCGAGCTTGCGCAATGCCGCGAGCGTGAGACGACGCAAGCGCGCAGGCTCGTCGGCGACGACATCCGCGCTGCGCGGCGCATGCGTATACACCGCCATCTCGCCGATGATCGTGCCCGGCCCGAACGAGCGCAGCCGCACCGAGCGCCCGTCCGCGAGCGGCAGCGAGACGGTCACGCGCCCTTCCTCGACGATATAGAGCGCATCGCCCGCGTCGCCGCGCCGAAAGAGCGCTTCGCCCGCGCCGACATCGCAGACATCGAGCCAGTGCGCAAGGCCATCGAGCGCGCGCTCTGTGAAATGCGGCGCGAGCATCGCGCGAAAATCGCCGGACGGCGCGCATGGCTCGAATGCGCGCGTCAACGCGGCAAGCTGGCGCCCTTCGATCCATTCGAGCCCGGCATCGAGCGTCTCGAACTCGTGAATGCCGAGCGCGAGCGCGCCCGTGCGCATGAGCCGCGCGCGCGAGTTGCGCGGCAGCGCGGTCAGCACGAGTTCCGCGCCGATCGCCGCGCATGCCTGACGCAGCTTCACGAACGCGAGCGACACCGACGCATCCATGCCGTTGGTCCACGCGAAATCGAGCACGACATAGCGCACCGGCCGCGGACCATGCGAGCGGATGCGCTCGCGAATACGCTGCAGCATCGAATTCGCCGAGCCGAAGAACAGAAAGCCTTGCAGGCAGACGCCGCAGATTTCATCGCCGCGATCGATCAGAAAGCGCGTCTCCTCGATGCTGCGCTCGACATTCGACGTGCGCGTGCGGCCATCGAACTCCATGCGCACGCAGCCCGCGCGGCCATACAGCAAGGCGAACGTGACGCACGCCGCGACCACGCCCGCGACGACGCCCGCAATCACGCCATAGAAGGCAATCACCGCGAGAATCAGCGGCACGAGCACATACTCGTGCCACGCGAGCTTGCGGTACGCGCCGACGAGCCAGTCCATCATGAGCCGCAAGCCCATGTAGATCTGCATGCCGACGAGCACGGGCACCGGAAAGAGCGAGACGAGATCGGGCGAAGCGATCAGCACGAAGAGGCACGCGAGCGCAGCGAACACGCCCGCCGCGCGGCTCGTCGCGCCGGCGCGCGCGTTGAGCATCGAGCGGTTGTACGACTGGTAGCCGACCATCCCGCCGAAAAGCCCGCTCGCGATATTCGCGAGGCCCGCGGCCCGCATCTCGCGATTCAGGTCGATGTCCTGACCGGTCGCCGCGCCCATCGCGGTCGAGTTCATGATGATCGTGATCGCCGACACCGACGTGACGATGAGCGTCTCCGGCATGTGCGCGACGATCGCGCGCCAGTCGATCTCGCCGCGCGCAAGCGATGACGGCAGATGCAGCTCGGGAATATGCAGCGCGTGCATCGGCACATGCTGAAGCAGGAGGCCCAGATCGCGCGCTTCGTCAGGCGAGATGCCCGAAGCGTGCAACAGCGCATAGAAGAGCGCGATGCCGATGGCGAGCGTGATCGGCAACGCGGCCGAATGACGCCAGGTGCGCGCGAGGATCGTCGCGAGCGCGCCGACGAACAGCGCGGGCGCCCATGCGAGCCAGTGCAGGTGCACGAGCCGCGGCAGCGCATGCCAGTCGAGCGCGACGCCCGTCAGCACGCGAAACGCGCCCGCGATCAGCAAATAGCCCGTGCCGGCGAGAAAGCCGCCCATGACGGGATACGGCAGGAATTGCAGCGAGCGGCTGCGCTTGGACGAACCGATCGCGAAGAGAATGAGCCCCGTCACGAGCGAGCACAGCGCGATGGCGACGAGCACCGTCAGCAGGATCACCGTGGGCGTGCCGCCGTTCGCGCGCACGCTGCTCGCGACGCCTGCCGCGACGCCGACGAGGAACGCCGTCGCGTTGCTGTCCGGCCCGCCGATGTTCATGCGCATCGAGCTCGTCAGCGCGATCACGAACGCGGTGACGATGCAGCTCACGAGCGCGGTCGGCACGCCGAGCTCCGCATAGCGCGCGAGATCGGCGCTGAAGATAAGCGTGCCGAGACTCATCGCATAGCACAGCATGACGAGCGTGGAGACCGTGCCCGCGGTGATGTCGCCGACGAGCGCGGTCGCACGCGGCATGGCGCGCTCAAGGACCGTGCGATGTGTCGTGGCTGGCTTCACGGCGCCTCCCGGAGGCGGGAAAACGGCTGACAGATGCGCTGAAGGTGCGCGGAAAAGTATCCGCCGCGCGCGAGAACGCTGTCAATTTCCGCGCAACGCGTCTTTCGTCTGACGTGAACGGTCAGCCGTGCATCGCGGTGGATTGATCGCGTCAACAAGAGTAACGTTGACTCGTGAGCGAACACTACAAAGGAGGCGATCATGCCCGACGATCCCGCTCAATGGCGCGTCTTCGATTACGAAGGATTCGAGATTCACGTGCTGCCGCAAGCGAAGCCGACGCCCGAGCACGCGCCGCCCAGCAAGATGGAGCGCTACGTGTATATCGGTCATGTGTGCAGGCCCGGCGCCCACGCCGA
Organism: Caballeronia sp. PC1; assembly: GCF_021353155.1. Classification (NCBI taxonomy): domain Bacteria; kingdom Pseudomonadati; phylum Pseudomonadota; class Betaproteobacteria; order Burkholderiales; family Burkholderiaceae; genus Caballeronia; species Caballeronia sp. PC1. Next base: position 1,725,344 of record NZ_JAJUBH010000002.1, on the reverse strand, counting down.
CACGCCCGGCGAAGCCGTGCATTTTCATGCCGATGGCGACGACGCGTACAAGACTGCGGAAGATGCCGTGGACGATGCGCGGCATATCGGCAAGAGCATCATCGACGGCACGCATCCGGATCTGTCGGTGTTGCCGCTCGTATCGCATCAGCATCATTCCGGATGAGCGGCGATCAGCAGCCGGACGAGGGCGATGCGCGCATCGAAAGCCTGAGCGCGATCACGCTCGCGACGCGCGACATGGACCGCGCGGTGCGCTTCTATGAAGCGCTGGGCTTTCGCATGTTGTATGGCGGCGTGAACGAGGCATTCACGTCGTTCGCACTCGGCAGTTCCGGCAGTTCATACCTCAATCTCACCAGCGAGACGCACGGCCCGATCCAGTTCTGGGGCCGCGTCATCATCTACGTGTCCGATGTGGACGCGTTCTATCGGAAGGCGGTGGCGCAGGGCATCGAGCCGCAATTCGCGCCACGCGATGCGCCCTGGAACGAGCGCTACTTCCATCTCACCGACCCCGACGGTCACGAACTGAGCTTCGCGCGCCCGCTCTGATCCGGCGCGCGCAGGCACGACGTTCGCTTCATACCCAGTGACGGGTAGCGTACGCATTCGCCCTTTCATATGACCGATCGCGCACATACCCTCGCATCGCGTTGCACGAGGATGACTCCATGGCGTGACGCATCTTGCGGAAACAAGGCATGGCCGAAGATGCGTGAAAGCTCGCTGTTGCTATTTCGCAAAAACGGGCACGGGCCTGGAATCCAGGCGTAGAGTTCAAGTGCTTTGTCAAGAACGTGGTGCGTCGCGGCAGGGGATTCATCGGACGGGGCTTCAAACAACGGCGGGTTCTGCCGTTATCCCGAACATGAATGCCGCGTGCTGGAGACTGAAATGAAATGCGCGAACGAGCGGTCCCTGCGTTATCAGGTCGAGAAATGGCTGGCGCCCGGCTGTGTGCCGGTGCATGTGCGGCAGTTCAGCCGCACGCGTTCCGATGGACGCCGCTATGTCTGTGTCGAGGCACTGCACGGCGCGGTATCGAGAGCGCTGTTCTTCTTTCGTCACGACGATGGACACTGGTGCGTCTACCCGCCCGCGCCCAGTCGAAACAACATGCGCGGCGAACGGCTCGCCGCGTGATTCGATGCTTCTATTGCTTGTTTTGCAGGTCTGATTCGATTGTCCGGTTTCAGCCGCCCCGCTCGAAGACAGAGCGTTCCTCGCGACAGCAGCACATAACTAGAAACGCATATTGTTGAGGAACTGAAACCACATCGCGCCGAGCGGATTCGCAGCGCCGGCGGTGGCGGCTTCCTTCTCATCCTTTTTCGGTTCCGGCTTCGCTTCCGCCTTTTCCTCGGGCTTCTTCTCCTCCTTATCGAGCGCTTCCGCCTTCGCCTGCCGCGATTCGTGCAGCGCGATCGCGCTGTCGGCTATCTGCCTTGCCGTGGATTCGTCGCATTGCGCGCCGAGCAGCACGCCGAACACGACATCGCGGTTATGGCCTTGCGACGCGAAACGCATCGCGAGCGATATGCGCTTTGCATAGAGCGCCTCGCGTGCCTCGCGCTCTTTCGCTTCACGCGCCTCGCGTGCCTTGCGCGCCTTCGCTTCGCGCGCCTCGCGTTCCGCTTCTTCGCGACGTGTGCGCTCTTCCCAGCGACGCATCTCTTCCGCATAGATGCGATCGTAGACCTCGCGCTGCGCGGGGTCGGACAGGATGGCGTAGGCTTCCTTGATTTCCTGGAACTTCGCGCGGGCGGCGTCTTCGTTGCCCGCGTTGCGGTCGGGGTGGCAGCGCATCGCGGCTTTGCGATACGCGCGTTTGATTTCTGCTTCGTTGGCGTGCTCGTTCACGCCGAGCGTTTCGTATAGCGTTGCCATCTTGCGTTCGGTGGATACGGGTGCCGGTCATCGTAACACGCGAAAAACGGGGTCTCTTCGCGCGATGCGGCGTTGCAACACAAGCCCTTATCGACCGATGACCGCGCGTGCGGCCGCACTGCCGAGCGCATCGAAGAGGGCGCGCGCCGGCCTCAGATAGCGCGCGATATGCAGCCGGATATTGACCACCGCCAGCACGAAAATAACGAGCGTGACGAGCAGATAGTCGCGCCGCTCCGGCATGACGTGATAGCGCGTGTGCAGCAGCACGAACACGATCCACGCGAACGCGGGCGCGTGCAAGCTCCAGTGCCTTTGCGCGAAATGCCACGCGATGCGTCGCACATCGCGGCGTGACGCACGATCGAGCCCGGCGAGCGCCGGATGGCGGCTGAACGAGAAAGGCATCGTATCGATCCTCGCGCGCGATGCGGCGAACGCAGCCATCGTCGCGTCATGAAAGCCTGCGAAAATCGCGCGCTTCCCGCTTTCAGCATAACCGCTCGACGGTTTCCTTACGATGGCCCTTTCACTCGACGACATCCGGCAGCTTTTCGACAGGCACGGCTCGATCGCCTACAGCGGCGAGCCGGTCACGCAGTTGCAGCACGCGTTGCAGAGCGCGACGCTCGCCGAAGCGGCGGGCGCGAGCCGCGAGCTCGTCGTCGCCGCGTTGCTGCACGATCTCGGGCACTTGCTGAACCTGCAGGGCGCGACGCCGAGCGAACGCGGCATCGACGATCTGCACCAGTACTACGCGCTGCCGTTCCTGCGCCCGCTCTTTTCCGATGCCGTGCTCGAACCGATTCGCCTGCACGTCGATGCGAAGCGTTGCCTGTGCGCGATCGATCCGTCGTATTACGCGCGTTTATCGGCGGATTCGGTGCGCAGCCTGCAATTGCAGGGCGGCATCTTCGGCGACGAAGCCGCGCAAGCGTTTCTCTCGAAGCCCTACGCGCAAGACGCCATTGCGTTGCGCCGCTGGGACGACGAAGCGAAAGACGCGCATCGCGTCACGCCGGACCTGCCGTATTTCCTGGCGATGGCGGCGAGCGTCGCGCGTGCGTCGAGCTAGCCCGCGCACGAAAACGTTCGTTCGTGTATCGCGCTAGACTGTGCGCCATGCATCGAATCCCATTCCAATACGTCTCGCGTCACGCGAGCACCGCATCGTGAAAGGCGGCAACTTCCGCGTCACCGCCGCCGTCGTCGCCAGCGCCCTGTTCATGCAGAACATGGACGGCACGATTGTCGCGACGGCCATCCCGACGATGGCCCGCGATCTCAACGTCGATCCGGTTCATCTCTCCAGCGCGATCACCGCGTATCTCGTCGCCTTGACCGTGTTCATTCCCGCGAGCGGATGGGTCGCCGACCGCTTCGGCGCGCGGCGCGTGTTCATGTGGGCGATTGCGACCTTCACGCTCGCGTCCGTCGCGTGCGCCGCCGCCACGACGCTGCCGCAACTGCTCGCCGCGCGCGTCGTGCAAGGCCTCGGCGGCGCAATGATGGTGCCCGTCGGCCGCCTGATCCTGTTTCGCGGCGTCAAGCGCGAAGAGCTTCTGCTGGCGACCACATGGCTCACGATGCCCGCGCTCGTCGGCCCGTTGCTCGGCCCGCCGCTCGGCGGCTTTCTCACCGACGCGCTCTCGTGGCGCAGCATCTTCTGGGTCAACGTACCGGTCGGCGCGATCGGACTCTTTCTCACATGGAAATTGCTGCCGCCATCGACGCCCGAAGACCGCACGCCGCCCGATCTGCGCGGCATGCTGCTGGCGGGCGTATCGCTGAGTCTCTTCATGGTCGGCATCGAAAGCGCGGGGCGCGGCGTGCTGCCGGCGGGCATGCCGTGGATCTGCGCCGCGGCCGGTCTGCTGCTGTTTCGCGTGACGGTGCTGCATTGCCGCCGCGTGACCAATCCGGCGATCGATTTTTCGCTGCTGTCGATTCCCACGTTTCACGCCGCGACGATCGCGGGCAGCCTGTTTCGCGCCGGCGCGGGCGCGCTGCCGTTTCTCGTGCCGCTGACGCTGCAGACCGGCTTTGGCTATAGCGCGACGGCAAGCGGCCTCGTCACCTTCGCGAGCGCGCTCGGCTCGTTCTGCATGCGCCCGATGACCGCGCTCGCGCTGCGGCGCTTTTCGGTGCGCACGGTTTTATGCGCGGGCAGCGTGATCTTCGCGGCGGTGCTGCTCGTCTGCTCGACGATGTCGCAGGCGTGGCCCGCCGCCGCCATCTTCCTGCTTCTGCTCGTGGGCGGACTCGGCCGCTCGCTCAGTTTCGCGACGATGGGCGCACTCGCTTTCGCCGATGTCCCCAAGCCGCGCCTCGCCGCCGCGACCTCCTTCCAGGGCACCGCGCAGCAGTTGATGAAGGCGGTCGGCGTGACGGTCGCGGCCGGCACGATCCAGGCGACGATGCTCGTTTCCGGCAGCGCGCATACCGAGCGCTGGCAACTGGCGTGCGGTTTCATCGTCACGGCGATCGTCGTGCTGGCTTCGCTGCCGATGTTCGCGCGCCTCTCGGCGGACGCCGGCGAGGGCATTTCGGCACCGTCGTCGGCCAAACGCGCCGAGCGCACGTAAATCATGCCGAATTGTCAAAATAAACATCATATTTAAGACAAGTACCTGATCCACATAGGTTTTTTATGTGGCTATAATGCGGTTCCGCTTTGATCTCTCCCGTCCGATGCGTCGTTTCCTCGTCTTCTTTGCCGCGCTTGCCTTCTCGTTGAGTTCCGCGCACACCGCGCTCGCCCAGGAAGCGCCGACCAGCGCCTCCGCCAGCGACGCCGCCGCGCAAGACCCGAAGGCACAGGAAGCCGGTCACAAGATTTCGAACATGCTCACGCGGAAGTTCGGCGTGGCGCGCGAAAAGGCGCAGACCATCGCGTCGGCGGTCATGGCATCGGCGGCGAAATATTCGCTCCCGCCCGCGCTGCTGCTCGCCATCATCTCGATCGAATCGCGCTTCAAGGAAACGGCGAAGGGGCCGAACAACGCCACGGGGCTGATGCAGGTGGTGCCGTCGGCGCACAAGAAGCTCGTGCGCAACGTGGATCTGACGGACCCGGAAGACAACATCGAAACCGGGTCGGCCATCCTCTACGGCTATATGAAGTCCGCTCAGGGCGACATGGACGCCGCGCTGAAAAACTACGGCGGCTCGCGCGCCTATGCCGAAAAGGTCAGCTTGCGCGCGAAGACCTTCGAGCCGGCTGCATCGGTGGATGCGGCATCGGCGGCCGGTCAATAAATCTCGCGCCGTTCAGGGCGCATGCTGTTTCTCTCGCGCGCCGCCTATTAGACGGATGTCGCACCGCCGGGCTGACATCGCATCAATACGCCTTGTGCGTGCCGGTTCCGTTCGACTTCATGCCGCCCGAGTTCATGTCGCCGTTATTCGGCACGCTGCGTTGCACCGTGCCCTTGTCCTGGCCCATGCCATTGGTGGCGTCGTTGCTCATGCCGCTCTTCGCGCCGGTGCCCGTGGTGCTGTCCGCCGCGCCGCCCATGCCGGTGGCGCCGCCCTTGCCACCCGCAGCCGACCCCGCCCCCGACGACCCATTGCCGCCCGCGCCCATCGAGCCGCCTGCCTGCGCATAGACGCCGCCCGACAAGCCCAACACCAGCGCCGAAATCACCAGCTTCTTCGTAGTCGCGTTCATCGCACGTCTCCAGAGTTTGCCTGCCGGTCGCGGCAACGTATCGGATGCGACGACCGTGTGCGGATTAGCGCAAGCGACGTGCCGCATCCGGCATCGAATCAATAGCCGCAAGGCACATAGGCGCGACGATAGTTGTCGTAGCAATAGCCAGGCGGCTGCGCCGGTTGTGCGTAGACCGGCTGCGCGTACTCAGGCTGTTCATAGACGGGTTGCGCATAGGCCGGTTGCGCGTACACCGGCTGTGCATTCGCGACCGACGTCACCAGCGCACCCAGCACCGCGCCGCCGATCAAGGCACCGACGATCGCGCCGCCATCGCCGCCACCACCGTGATGGCCGCCGCCGCCGTGTCCATGCGCCGATGCCTGGCCGGCCATCGTCAGACTGCCGATCATCGTCAAGACAATTGCTGCGCGTTTCATGAGTTTCTCCATTTCCCGTTTGGCCGGGTTTATGGAAGTCATCTTAAGCAACCGGCTAAGAAATAACTGCTGCAGTTGGTAACTGTGCATTTCAACGATTACAAATGCGGCGTTGGAAATCCGCTAAAAGAAAATTCGATTCGGATACCGAATTACCCTAAGGCGAGTTACAAATGGATGCGAATTCGCGAAATCGTAACAAGCTTTTCGCTGCGGCCGGTAATGCGGATCGCCTTGCGCGAACGGCTCAGCCGCTTTTACCGTACGCCGTTTCATTTGCTCGCCACTGGTTACGCTTTGTCACCAGAAGAACGTCAACTATATCGACGGACACGGCGTTTTCATCCTCAGCGCGGCGCACTGCGCCTCGTGTCCTTATTAAAAGATCCAAGGGAGTTTCAAACCATGAAGAAGATCGTCGCTGCTCTCGCATCCGCCATGCTTGTCTCCACCGCATTCGCGCAAACCGCCACCACCGATGCCGGCAAAGCGCAACTGAAGGCCAATAACGAAAAGGCCGAAGCCCAGGCGACCGCCAACAAGAAGAAGGCGGAAGCGCAGCACGATGCCGCGAAGGCGCAGGCATCGGCGAACGAGGACAAGGCATCGGCGCAAGCCGACGCCAACAAGGAAGCCGCGAAGGTAGCGCAGGCGACCACGCCGGAACAAGCTTCCGACGCCCGCAGTGATGCCGCCAAGGCACAGGCGAAAGCCGACAAAAAGAAGCACGCTGCGCAGACGAAGGCCGACAAGAAGAAGCACGAGGCATCGAAGGATGCCAACGTGGCGCAAGCGAAGGCCGATAAGGAGAAAGTCGAGGCACAAAGCGACGCTAACAAGGCGGCGGCCGATGCGAAGGTAGACGCGGCGAAGAAGTAAGGGAGGCCGGCGTCATCGCATCGCGCACCGGGCACGCTCGATAATCAACCGGTGCGTTCCACAAGGCGAGTCTTCGGGCTCGCCTTTTTACTTTCGACTAAAGGAAATGCTCTAGTTGCGTGATCGGCGCGCGGCTTATCATGGGTGAAACATAAAAAGAAGGAGACGCCCCGCCATGCGCACGCTGACCGATCAGTTGTCGCAGTACGCCGCTTATCATCGCGACAGGCGCAATATCGCGACGCACTTCGTCGGCATTCCTCTGATCGTGCTCGCCATAGCCGCATTGCTGAGCCGGCCCGCGTGGCCCGTGTTCTCGGGCGCGTTCATGCTCACGCCGGCCTGCGTGCTGTTCGCGCTCGCCACGCTCTATTATCTCTGGCTCGACGTGCCGCTCGGCATCGCGATGGGTATCGTGTCGGCTGCGAGCGCGGCGTTCGGGCGGTGGGCCGCGTCGCAGGTCACATCGACATGGCTTGCCATCGGCATCGGCTTTTTCGTGATCGGCTGGGTGTTTCAGTTCGTCGGACACGTGCGTTACGAGCATCGCAAGCCCGCGTTCGCCGACGACATCATCGGGCTATTGATCGGGCCGCTTTTCATTCTCGTCGAGCTGCTGTTCGGGCTCGGTCTCATGCGCGGCCTGCGCGATGCGATCGACGCGCGCGCCGTGCGTTAATCGACGCGCTCGATCTCCTCCGCCACCGTTTCATGTTCGACGCTCGCGTGATGCTCGCTTATCGGCAAGGCCTGCCTGCGCGAACGTTCGCGCATCAGGAGCCGCGCGCTGTGCACGCCCGTCAGTACGACGGCGATCCAGATCGGCACATACGTTCCCAGTTCACGCAATGAAAATGGCTCGCCGAGCAAGAGCACGGCGACGCCGACGAGCAGCACCGGCTCCACGTAACCGAGAATGCCGAACAGCGCGATCGGCAGATGACGGCTCGCGCGCAGATACGATGCGAGCGCGATCGTGCTCAGCGCGCCCAGCCCCGGCAACAGCAGCAGCCAGAGATGCGGCTCGCCCGCGACTTCCGCGAACGAGCCGCGCACGAACAACATGATGGCCGCGACGGGCGCCATCAACATGATTTCCACCGCGAACGACACGAGCGGATCGGCATTGAGCTTGCGCCGCAGCATGAAATACGGCGGGTAGCCGAGCATCACGACGAGCGTCGGCCATGCGAACGCATGCGTGACGATGAGTTCGTGCGCCACGCCGGCGGACGCGGCGGCGACGCCCGCCCACTGGAAAGCATCGAGCCGCTCGCCGTAATGGAAGCGCCCGAGCAGCACCATCGCGAGCGGCAAGAGAAAATAGCCCAGCGACACTTCGAGCGCCCGCCCGTGCAGCGGCGCCCAGAGAAAAATCCACAACTGCACGCCGAGCAGCGCGGCGGCGGCGGCGAACGCAAGCAGCAGATGCGGCGTTTTGGCGAGCTTCGCGACGAGCGCGCATAATTGCGGCCAGCGTTTTCGCACGGCGACGAGCGCAAGCGCGCCGGGCAGCGTCCACAAGATGCGCCAGGCGAAGATGTCGAGGCCATCGAGCGGCGCGAGCCATTTCGTATAGCCGGACATGAGCGCGAAGAGCGTGGAAGCCGCCACGGACAGCGCGATGCCGCGCCCCAGATCATGCTGATTCATCGAAAAAGAAGCGCCCTCGCGCGAAAGTGAATGCACGCCGATCGAAACGGCGAGAGCGCATTCTAATCGCAGCGCGAGCGTCTTTTTCAAAACCCGCTTCACACACGATTCGCCGGCGTGCGCGCTTCTTGCTTGTCAGACGCGTCGCATTTCGACGTGAACTTCATCGCGTGAACGCCGTCTCACGCGACTGTCTTTAGCCGGTCACGATGATCGGCGACCCTTGCCGGTCCGGCGCGCGATTGGCCGGTCCGGTCCCGAAGTCCGAGCGGCAGCTCGCGCGTTTCCTCCGCCGCTCACGTCATTGCATCCGCAGCAACACGCGCCGTGCCCTCGTTTTTCGCTGAAGGCACGCGAAGAAAACGCCGCATCGATGGAGACGTCATGACTCAACCTGCCTTGTCGCCCCGCTTCGCCAACGCCTTCGCGGAGGCCGTGTACGTAGGACTCAGCAAGCGCCCGCAAAAAGAACTGCCCTCGATGTATCTGTATGACGAAGTCGGCTCGGCCCTCTTCGAAGTCATCACCGCGCTGCCCGAATACGGGGTGACGCGCGCCGAAGAACGCGTGCTGAAGGATCACGCGACGGATATCGTCGCGGCCTTGTCAGGCGAGATACAAGTGGCGGAACTGGGCAGCGGCAGCGGCCGCAAGACGCGCCGCATTCTTGAGGCGCTGTGTAAAAAGCAGCCCACCGCTTACCATCCGATTGAAATTTCTCGCACCGCGCTGCAGTTGTGCCGGCGCGAACTGAGCGACATCGAACGCGTGTCGATCGTCGGACATGAGCGCGACTATCTCGCGGGCCTGTCGGAAGTGAGCGCGAGGCGCAAGGATGGCGAAAGGCTGCTCGTGCTGTTTCTCGGCAGCACCATCGGCAATTTCGCGCGGCTCGCCGCGACCCGCTTTCTGCGCTCGATTCGCGGCATGCTCAAGCCCGGCGATGCGCTTCTGCTCGGCACCGATCTCATCAAACCGCTGCCGGTGCTGATCGCCGCGTATGACGATCCGATCGGCGTCACGGCCGCGTTCAACCTGAACATGCTCGCGCGCATCAATCGCGAGCTGGGCGGCGATTTTCCGCTCGATGCCTTCGAGCACGTCGCGCGTTTCAATCCGGATGCGCGCAGCATCGAAATGCACCTGCGCGCGAAGCGTGCGCTTTCCGTGCGCGTGCGCGAGGCGGACTTGCGCGTGGATTTCCGCGAAGGCGAGACGATCTGGACGGAAAGCAGCCACAAGTACGCAGCCGAGGAAGTCGCGCCGATCGCCGCCGACGCGGGCTTCGAATGCACGCACCAGTGGCGCGACGAGGAATGGCAGTTCGCGGAGAGCTTGCTGGTCGCGCGTTAGTGCTGCTCGAAGCGCTCGTAGCGTTTTTCGACGTGGCGCTCTTCGCTGTGAAAGTCGGTGACGCGGGCATGCGGCGGCCCGCGTCGCAGCCATTCGAGCATGAGATCGACCTGATTGGCCGCGCCCTGCACGACCGCTTCGACCGAGCCGTCGTCGAGATTGGCGACCCAGCCGCGCACGCCGAGCGCATGCGCCTTCCTGACCGTGTGATGGCGAAAGCCCACGCCCTGCACGACGCCGCGCACGCGCACGTAATAGGTTTCGATTCTCGTATCCAGATCCGGGCCTGGCATTGCGGACTCCCTTCGTTCGTCGTTCATAGGCCGCATTGTAGATTCAGCTCAGCCTGAACGGCTGCGCCCCGTCCGCGCGCTCGCCCGGGCGCGGGTGAAACACGCGCGGCAGCGTCACTTCGAAGGTCGTGCCGGCTTCGGCCGTCGAGCGCACCCTGACGTCGCCGCCGTGCATCTGCGCGATCTCGCGCGTGATGTAGAGCCCGAGCCCGAGGCCGCTCGATTCATGCTGACGCCGGCCCGAACGATACGGCGCGAAGATCGTCGGCACCACGTCGGCGGGAATTTCGCCGGCGTTCTGCACGCTGATGGTCACATCGTCGGCATCGCCCTGAAGGCGCACCTGAATCGCCGAGCCTTCGAGCCCGTGCTGCAGCGCGTTGCCGATGAGATTCGAAAAGACCTGCGAAAGCAGATCGCCGTCGCCTTGCAGGAGCGTGTCGCCCTGACGCAGCACGAACACGCGCCCCTTGCCGACGCGCGCCTCGTATTCGTCGACGATATTCTTCGCGAGCGTCATCAGTTCCACCGCGCGCGGCTGCAGCGTGACGCGCCCGCCGCGCAGGCGCGCAAGGTTCAGCAACTGATCGACCATGCGCACCATGCGCATGCCGCTCGACTTGATGCGCTCGCCGATATTCGCGACGTTCTCGTCCTTCACGAAGCGCGACAGATATTCCGCCGACGCGATCACCGCCGAAAGCGGCGTGCGCAGATCGTGTCCGAGCACGGCCATGAGCATTTCGTTCGCATCGAGCAGTTGCTGCACGGTCGCGAGTTGCGTCGCGAGCTGTTGCTTCTGCCGCTCCATCTGGATGAAGACATCGACCTTCGAATTGAGGATGCGCGAATCGAACGGCTTGTAAAGAAAGTCCACCGCGCCCGCTTCGTAGCCGCGAAACGTGCGGTTCGTGTCCTGCGCCGTGGCCGTGAGAAAGATGATCGGCACGTGCGCCGTGCGCGGGCTGCCGCGCATCAGTTCGGCGAGCTCGAAGCCGTCCATGCCGGGCATGTTGACATCGAGAATCGCAAGCGCAACGTCGTGCTTGAGCAGCAGTTCGAGCGCGGCCGGCCCCGATTCGGCTTTCAGCACCGACAGATCCGGCCGCGCGAGCGATGCTTCGAGCGCGGTGATGTTATTGCGGATGTCGTCGACGATCAGCACGTGGATGGGTTGCGTCATCTGGTGACTCCTTGCCTTCTTTTCATGGCTGGCGGCGGATGCATTGCGAAAGCCGCATCGTCATTGCGTCCAGCGTCAGTACTTCGTGCACCGCGCCCTCCGCGATCGCCGCGAGCGGCATGGCGGGCGACGGGGCCGTCGTCGGGTCCTGCGCCCAGCATGCGCCGCCCGCATCGCGGATCGCACGCGCGCCGCGCGCGCCGTCGTCGTTCGCGCCCGAGAGCACGATGCCGAGCAGCCGCTCGCCGTAGGCATGCGCGGCGGATTCGAACAGCACGTCCACCGAAGGCCGCGAGAAGCGCACCGGCGGATCGACCGAAAGCGCGATCGACGGCGCCTCGCCGCCTTCCGCCTCCACGAGCATGTGATAGCCCGCCGGCGCGAAATAGACGGTGCCGTGCGCGATCTCATCCTTGTCGAACGGCTCTTCGATGGGCAAAACGCAGCGCGTCGCGAAGAGTGCCGGCAAGAGGCTCGGCTGGCCCTGCCGCACATGCACGACGATGAGCACCGGCGGCGCGAACGCCTTCGGCAGTGCGGGCAACAAGTGGCTCAACGCATCGACGCCGCCCGCCGATGCGCCGATCACGACCGCTCCGATGTGCTGCATGCCGATAGTGTCGAACATCGTCACACCTTCTGATAAAGGCGCTCGCGCGGATTGAAGTCCGCGAAGCGGTCCGCGTACTTCGAAAAGCGCAGGCTCTCCTTGCTGCCGAGACCGAGAAAGCCGCGCCGCACGAGCGAATCGCTGAACAGGCCGAGCGCGCGGTCCTGCAGCGCGCGATCGAAATAGATCAGCACGTTGCGGCACGACACCAGATGCGCTTCCAGAAACACGCTGTCGGTGGCGAGCGAGTGATCGGCGAACACCACGCGCGACTTGAGCGTCTGCGAGAACTTCGCCGCGCCGTAGGCCGCGTGATAGTAGTCGGACAGCGAGCGCTTGCCGCCCGCCGCGAGATAGTTCTGGCTGAAGCCCGCCATGCGATCGAGCGGATAGATGCCGCCCTCGGCCTGACGCAAGGCTTCGGCGTTGATGTCGGTCGCATAGAACACGGTGCGGTCCGCGATCTTCTCCTCCGCGAAGAGCACCGCGAGCGACCACAGCTCCTCGCCGCTGCTGCATCCCGCGACCCACACCTTGATCGACGGATAGGTCTGCAGAATCGGCACGACCTGCTCGCGGATCGCGCGAAAGTACTGCGGGTCGCGAAACATCTCGCTCACCTGCACCGTCAGGTACTGAAAGAGCCGCGCGAAGAGCGCCGGATCGCGCAGGATGCGCTCCTGCAAATGCGAGAGCGTCGGCAGGCTGAAATCGTGCACGGCCTGCGCGAGCCTGCGTCTGAGCGAACTCACGGAGTAATGCCTGAAGTCGTGCTGATAGCGCAGATAGATCGCTTCCAGAATCAGCTTCAGTTCGATGTCGAACGTGTCGTCTTCGTCGTGCCGGCTGTCGTTCATCTGAGAATCGGTCCGTTCATCGCTGCCGCAGCCACACACGGCACAGCGACACGAGCTTATCCACGTCGATGGGCTTCGATATGTAATCGTCCGCACCCGCCTCGAGACATTTCTCGCGGTCGCTCGGCATCGCTTTCGCCGTCAGCGCGATGATCGGCAGGCGTGCATGCTCCGACTGCTTGCGGATTTCGGTCATCGCGGTCAGGCCGTCCATCTCGGGCATCATCACGTCCATCAGCACGAGGTCGATGTCGTTGCGGCGCGCCAGCGCTTCGAGCGCCTCGCGGCCGTTGCGCGCGATTTCGAGCGTCGCGCCCAGCGGCTCGATCACGCGCGACAGGGCGAAGATGTTGCGCACGTCGTCTTCCGCGAGAAGAATCGTGCGCCCTTCGAACACGTCGTCGCGCTGGCGGGCCGCGCGCAGCATGCGCTGCTGTTCGGGCGGCAGCGCGCTTTCGACGCTATGCAGGAAGAGCGTGACTTCATCGAGCAGGCGCTCCGGCGATTTCGCTCCCTTGATGATGATCGATTTCGAGTAGCGGCGCAGGCGCTGCTCTTCTTCCTGCGACAGCAGCCGCCCCGTGTAGACGATCACCGGCGGCGACGCGTGCCCGCCGCTCGTCGACACGCGTTCGAGCAGTTCGTAGCCGGAGCCGTCGGGCAGCGCGAGATCCATCACGACGCAATCGAACACGCCGCGCTGCATTTCCTCGATGGCCTGCGCAATCGATCCCGCGCCGACGATCGCCACGGTGTCGCTCGCGAGCAGCGCGTGAATGCTCTGGCGCAGCGCCGGATCGTCCTCGACGACGAGCACGCGCCGCATGCCCTGCGCCGAGCGCGCTTCGAGCTTGCGGATCGCGAGGGCGAGTTCGTCGCGCGCGCTCGGTTTCAGCGTATAGCCGATCGCGCCGAGATGCAGCGCGACATCGGCGTGATCCGTCGCGGAGACGATGTGGATCGGAATGTGGCGCGTGAGCGGATCGTGCTTGAGCCATTCGAGCACCGTGAGGCCCGACTGGTCCGGCAAGCCGATATCGAGCAGGATGCCGTTCGGCTGCAGCGAGCGCGCGAGCTCGACGCCCTGCGTCGCGGTGGCCGCGTGCACGCAGTCGAAATCGAGCTCGTGCGCGAGATCGTAGAGGATGCGCGCGAACGGCTGATCGTCCTCGATGACGAGAATCACGCGATCAGGACGCTTGCGCTCGGCGCGGTCGTCGGCGATGGCCACGGGCTCCGGCAACACGACAGGCGGCGCAACGGGAAGCGGCTGGGGCTTGACCGCCACCGGCTCCGGCTCGCTCGTCTGGCCGATCGCTTCGAGCTTCGCGGTGACGACGCCTTCGCGCGCGGCCACCGGCAGCGTCACGGAGAACACGCTGCCGTGCCCCAGTTCGCTCGACACCGCCACCGAGCCGCCGAGCAGACGCGAGAACTCGCGCGAAATCGACAGGCCGAGCCCGCTGCCGCCGTATTTGCGGCTCGTGGTGCCGTCGGCCTGCTGGAACGCCTGGAAGATCATGTCCTGCTTCTCGCGCGCGATGCCGATGCCCGTATCGCGCACTTCGAAGCGCAGCGCGTTGTCGCCCGCGCGGTGCGCCGCGACCGTCACGCGGCCGCGCTCGGTGAACTTGAACGCGTTCGAGAGCAGATTGCGCAACACCTGCAAAAGCCGCTGGCTGTCCGTGACGAAATAGTCCGGCACGTTCTCCCCGTGCTCGGTGACGAATTCGAGCCCCTTGCTTTCGGCGACCGGCGCGAAAGACTGCCTGAGCGCCTGCAAGATCGAATCGACGGACGTGGGCGCGAACTGCACGTCCATCTGTCCCGCCTCGACCTTGGACAAATCCAGAATGTCGTTGATGAGCGCGAGCAGGTCGCTGTTCGACGAATGGATCGTCGCGGCGAAACGCACCTGCTCGTCGGTGAGATTGCCTTGCTTGTTGTCCTGCAAGAGCTTGGCGAGAATCAGCGAACTGTTGAGCGGCGTGCGCAACTCGTGGGACATGTTCGCGAGGAACTCCGACTTGTACTGGCTCGCGCGCTCCATTTCCAGCGCATTCGCGGTCAGTTCCTGCTGCACCTGCAGGAGTTCGGACTTCTGCCGTTCGAGATGCTGCGTGTGCTCTTCCAGTTGCACGTTGGTCTGTTCGAGCTCGGCCTGCTGCTGTTCGAGCCGCGCCTGCGAGTCCTGCAACGCGCGGCCGCGCTCTTCGAGCTCCTCGTTCGAGACCCGCAGCTCTTCCTGCTGCACCTGCAATTCCTCGCTCTGGCGCTGCGTCTCTTCGAGCAGTTCGACGAGACGCGCGCGATAGCGCGCGGAGCGCATCGCCATGCCGATCGGTTCCGCGGCCATGTCGAGCAGCGCGCGGGCGTCGTCGAACCGGCCTTCGTCGCCGACAAAGCCGAGTTCGATCGCGCCCGCGGCTTCGCCATCGGCAAAAAGCGGCGCGATGACGACGCGTGAAGCCTTCGCGGAGCCGAGCGCGGAACCGGTTCGCAGATAATGCGCGGAGGCATCGCGCAGTTCGAGCACGCGTTCGTCGGCGAGTGCCTGGCCGACGAGCCCCTCGCCACGCGCGATCGTGCGCGGCGCGCTGTTTTCGTCCGGCAGCGCCCACGCCGCGACGCGCGCGAGCGCATCGCCTTCGAGCGCGTAGACCACGCCGACTTTCGCCTCCAGGTACGGCACGATCGAACGCAGGATGCTCACGCCGATCGAAGCCGGAGACTGTTCGCCGCGCAGCTTCACGCTCAATTGCACGATGCCTTGCTGAAGCCAGGTCGTGCGTTGTACGGCGAGCCGCGATTTGATATATAGATGCGCCACCGCCGCGAGCGTGAGCAGCACGACGATGCCCATCGCGCGGTTCACCTGGAGCACTTCGCGGCTCGCGTCCGGATCGAGAGGCGACAATGCGTAACCCGCGACCATCAGCACCGCGGAAGCGCCCGCGGTGACGATCGGCACGGCGGGACGGTCCACCCAGACGCACAGCACGACCGGCAGCAGATAGAAGACCCAGATCGCGACGCGCATCGGCGTGAGCACGTCGACGGCGAACACGACGGCGAGCGCGATCGCAATGGCGAAGTAGATCCAGGAGATGAGGTTTCGAGTGTCTTGAGGCATCGTTGACCGGTTATGTTCATGTTTTGCGCGCCCGCGCGCGACGGCAGGCAGCGACCTTAGCATGAGCCGCAAGTCCTTGTCACATCGGGCTTTGCAGCCGATCAGCGCATGCGTTTTCGCGCGGCAGTTGTTACGAAAGACCGTCGCGCCAGCGTTTTCATCGAGGTAAGAATGACTGATTTTTCCGGCTCTCGCGTGCTCGTCACGGGCGCCTCGGGGTTCGTCGGGTCCGCGGTCGCGCGGCTCGCCATCGCACGCGGTTTCGATGTGCGCGTGCTCGTGCGCAAGACCAGCCCGCGCAAGAACGTCGAATCGCTGAACGCGGAGATCGTGGTCGGCGACATGCGCGACGAAGCGTCGATGCGCGCCGCGCTCAAGGGCTGCCGCTTCCTGTTTCACGTGGCGGCCGATTACCGCATCTGGGCGCCCGATCCGTCCGAGATCGAGCGCGCCAATCTCGAAGGCACCGAAGCGACGATGCGCGCGGCGCTCGCCGAAGGCGTCGAGCGTATCGTGTATACCAGCAGCGTCGCGACGCTGAAGGTGACGAATTCAGGCGCGATCGTCGACGAAACGAAGCCGTCCGATCCGCAGAGCACGATCGGCGCGTACAAGCGCAGCAAGGTGCTGGCCGAGCGCGCGGTCGAGCGCATGGTCGCGCAGAACGCATTGCCGGCGGTGATCGTCAATCCGTCGACGCCGATCGGCCCGCGCGACGTGCGTCCGACGCCGACTGGGCGCATCATCGTCGAGGCGGCGACGGGCAAGATTCCCGCGTTCGTCGATACGGGCCTGAACCTCGTGCACGTCGATGACGTCGCGAACGGGCATTTTCTCGCGCTGGAACGCGGCAAGATCGGCGAACGCTACATTCTCGGCGGCGAGAACCTGCCCTTGCAGCAAATGCTCGCGGACATCGCCGGATTCGTCGGGCGCAAGCCGCCGACCGTCAAGCTGCCGCGCGGGCCGCTCTACCCCGTCGCGATCGGCGCGGAACTGTTCGCGAAATTCAGCGGCAAGGAGCCGATGGTGACGGTCGACGCGCTGCGCATGTCCAAGAACAAGATGTGGTTCACGTCGGCGAAGGCGGAGCGCGAGCTCGGCTACGCCGCGCGACCGTACCAGGAAGGGTTGCGCGACGCGCTGGAATGGTTCCGCGCGAACGGTTATCTCGCCTAGTGAATCGCGAAATCGGTGCGTGAAACGTTCCGGCTGCCGCAACGACGGCAAAACGTCGCAACTCTTCTATAAGACTTGAAAAATCTTAAGTCGTTGATATAGCAAGATAAACGCCTGTTTTCGCCGTCCGCGGGAGCCGAAATTCACACGCGCGCGTCGCAAAATCAGGCAGAATAGCGGTTTGTTGCCGGAGGGGTGACGCAGCCGGCGGTTTTTTCCAACCTGTTTTCGGATGTCGAGACAAGCGATGAGTAACCAGCAACCCACCATCATCTACACCCTGACCGACGAAGCTCCGCTGCTCGCGACCAGCGCCTTTCTGCCGATCATCCGTACCTTCACCGCGCCGGCGGGTGTCAACGTCGCGACGAGCGACATTTCGGTGGCCGCGCGCATCCTGGGCGAATTCCCCGAATACCTGACCGACGCGCAAAAGGTCCCCGACAACCTGGCGAAGCTCGGCGAGCTCACGCAGGACGCCGACACCAACATCATCAAGCTGCCGAACATCAGCGCGTCGCTGCATCAATTGACGAGCGCGATCAAGGAATTGCAGTCGAAGGGCTACAAGCTGCCCGACTACCCCGAAGAGCCGAAGAACGACGAAGAGAAAGCCATCCGCGCCCGCTATGGCAAGTGTCTCGGCTCGGCGGTGAACCCGGTGCTGCGCGAAGGCAATTCGGACCGCCGCGCGCCGCTCGCCGTCAAGAACTACGCGAAGAAGCATCCGCACAGCATGGGCGAGTGGAGCATGGCCTCGCGCACGCACGTCGCGCACATGAAGCACGGCGACTTCTATCACGGCGAAAAGTCCGTCACGAACGATAAAGCGCGCGAAGTGCGCATGGAACTCGTCACGAAGCGCGGCGAAACCATCGTGCTCAAGCCGAAGGTCAAGCTGCAGGACGGCGAGATCGTCGACAGCATGTTCATGAGCAAGAAGGCGCTCGTCGAGTTCTACGAAGACCAGATGCAGGACGCGTTCGACACGGGCGTCATGCTGTCGCTGCACGTCAAGGCGACCATGATGAAGGTCTCGCACCCGATCGTCTTCGGCCACGCCGTGAAGGTCTTCTATAAGGACGCGTTCGCGAAGCACGCGAAGCTCTTCGAAGAACTCGGCATCAACGTGAACAACGGCCTCGTCGATCTGTACACGAAGATCGAGGCGTTGCCGGAATCGCAGCGCGACGAAGTCATCCGCGACATGCACGCGTGCCACGAAAAGCGCCCGGCGCTGGCGATGGTCGATTCCGCCAAGGGCATCTCGAACCTGCACGCGCCGAACGACGTGATCGTCGACGCATCGATGCCCGCGATGATCCGCGCTGGCGGCAAGATGTGGGGCGCCGACGGCCGTCCGCAAGACACGAAGTGCCTGATTCCGGAAAGCACGTTCGCGCGCATCTATCAGGAAATCATCAACTTCTGCAAGACCAATGGCGCGTTCGACCCGAAGACCATGGGCACGGTGCCGAACGTCGGCCTGATGGCGCAGAAGGCCGAAGAGTACGGCTCGCACGACAAGACCTTCGAGATCGCCGAAGACGGCACGGCGCGCATCGTCGACAACGCGACGGGCGAAGTCATCGAAGGGCTGACGCAGGAAGTCGAGAAGGGCGACATCTGGCGCATGTGCCTCGTGAAGGATGCGCCGATCCGCGACTGGGTCAAGCTCGCCGTGACGCGCGTGAAGAACTCGGGCACGCCGGCGGTGTTCTGGCTCGACCCGTACCGTCCGCACGAAGCCGAACTGATCAAGAAGGTCGAGACGTACCTGAAGGATTACGACACCACGGGCCTCGACATCCAGATCATGTCGCAAGTGCGCGCGATGCGTTACACGCTCGAACGCGTGATTCGCGGCATGGACACGATCTCGGCCACGGGCAACATCCTGCGCGACTACCTCACCGACCTGTTCCCGATCATGGAACTCGGCACCAGCGCGAAGATGCTGTCGATCGTTCCGCTGATGGCGGGCGGCGGCCTGTATGAAACGGGCGCGGGCGGTTCGGCGCCGAAGCACGTCCAGCAGCTCGTGCAGGAAAACCACCTGCGCTGGGACTCGCTCGGCGAATTCCTCGCGCTGGCTGTCTCGCTGGAAGAGCTCGGCATTAAGAACGACAACGCGCGCGCGAAGCTCGTCGCGAAGGCGCTGGATTCGGCCACTGGCAAACTGCTCGACAACAACAAGAGCCCGTCGCCGAAGACTGGCCAGCTCGACAATCGCGGCAGCCAGTTCTATCTCGCGATGTACTGGGCGCAGGAACTCGCCTCGCAGACCGAAGACAAGGCGCTCGCCGAGCAGTTCGCGCCGCTCGCCAAGACGCTGGCTGCGAACGAGCAGAAGATCGTCGACGAACTCGCCGCCGTGCAAGGCAATGCGGCGGATATCGGCGGCTACTACAAGCCGGACGAGGCCAAGCTCGAAGCCGTGATGCGCCCGAGCAAGACGCTCAACGACGCGCTCGCGCAAGCTCAGGCGAAGTAAGGCGGAAGCGGACGCGCGTCATGCGCGTTCCGGCAAACCGGCATCTCTTTTCGAGATGCCGGTTTTGTTTTTGAGCCGACGATTTCTTCCGCGTAATCCGTGCCTTCGGTGCAATTGGTTACAACCTGTGCCAGCCTCGCCAAAGTCGAGCGGGTAAAATCGTTGCCTCGCCGCACGGCTGCAAGACACCGACACAGACACATTCGCATGAATCTACACGACCAGCTCGGCGCGCTGGAGTCGAGCCTCGACACGCTCCTCAGGACCGCCGCCGCATCTGACCTGACATCGGCTGAACCGGCTGAACAGGCTTCGCCGCCGAACGTTGCTTCGCCCGGCGAACCGCCCGCATTGCGCGATGCCCGCGAACCCGCCGATTCCACCGATTCCGCCGCACCCGCCGAACCGCCCGCGCTGAACGAGCCGCCGACGCTCGTCGTGTCGCGCCCGGAGCGCGACGCCATCGAAATGACCATCGCGGGCAAGACCGTGAAGCTGAGCCCGGAAGGCGTGTCCGAGCTGATCGAGGAGTTGTCGAACGTGCGCGCGTCGATGTCGGCGGAGCAGCCGATGGGCGTCGCGCCGGGATGGCGCTTCGCGGCCACCAAGAATCCGCTCATGGCGACGCAGAAATACCCCAACGGCGACCGCCTGCTGCTCATGCGTCACGGCGGGCACGGCTGGGTGCCGTTCACGTTGTCGCCGAACATGGTCATCGAGCTGTACGCCATGTTGACGAAAAAATAAGGCGGCTTCGTTGTCGAAGCCGCCCGCGCGGTCACGCAATCACGAACCTTCCTGAGTCGGCGCCTGCACGCGCGCCTTCCATTGCCCGCCCTTCCCGCTCCAGTAACGCACGGCTGAACCGACCGTCGCGCTGACATAGAACAACGCGACGAGCGGCAGGAGCGGCGCCCAAAACAGCGATCTGCGGTAATAGCGCAGCATCGGCCCATACGCGATGCACATGAACGCCCACGCCGCGCACGCGGGCCACGCGCGCGGGCCGAATGCCAGCGCGAAGACCGGCGGCACGAGATAGATCAGCACCATGCCGAGCAGCGTGCCGGCAAGCAGCAGCGGCGAATAGCGCAACTGCGTGAACGCGGTGCGCGCGATCATGTTCCAGATTTCGCGCCAGTCGTCGTACGGACGCAGCGATTCGCTGCGCTCGGCGAGGTCGAGGCGGATCGGCCGCGCGTCGTTGCGGCCCGCGCGATGCTTGATGCGCTCGGCGAGACTGCAATCGTCGATCAGTTCCTGACGGATCGATTCGATGCCGCCCGCTTCCACCAGCGCCGAACGGCGCACGAGCATGCATCCGCCCGCCGCGCCCGCGGTGGACTTCTTCACGTCGTTGACCCACGCGAACGGATACAGCTTCGCGAAGAAGAACACGAACGCGGGAATCAGCGCTTTTTCCGAGAGCGAATCGCAGCGCAGGCGGACCATCAGCGAGACCAGATCGCGGTCTTCGAGGATCGTGCGCGCGACGAGTTGCGTGGCGGCGTCGGCGGGATGGTAGATGTCGGCATCGGTCAGCAACAGGAACTCGGCGGGCAGGCCGAGCGAATCGATCGCGCCGATGCCCTGCGACTGCGCCCACACCTTGCCCGACCAGCCCGGCGGCAACGGCTGGGCGGTCAGCACGGTCAGGCGGTCTTCGAGCCCGAGATCGCGTGCGGCGGCGAGCGCGACGCTGGCGGTGCCGTCGGTGCTGTGGTCATCGACGACGATCACATGGAATGCGCCCGCGTAGTCCTGCTTGAGCAGCGAGCCGACCGCGCGCCCGATCACATCGGCTTCATTGCGCGCGGGCACGACCGCGACCAGCGCGGGCCATGCGCCGCGCCGCGCGATCTCCGCGTTGCCGAGGGCGTGGATCGTCGTATCGGACAGCGCCGGCGCGGCCTGCGCACGCCAGAAGCCGCCGCGGGCGAAAAGCAGCACGATCCATATCAGGAATGAGAGCCAGGCGATCAATAGCATGTAATTAATGATTCACGTGTAAACAGTTTTGCCGCCGGACTGCGATCCGGCCGCTTTTGGACCCGGGTTCGACCTGCGTCCATACCGTAACGTTGCGCGAAAAATACACCGCGCCAGAAGGTAGGAAGCCCAGTCCGGTCACCTGCGGCACGGGCCCGCGACGCGCGAGTCGCGCAGCGCGGGGCCCGAAGCGTCCGACAGTTTACTGGCTTCTGCGAACCGCCGTATTTACATGCCTCGCGCCAACGCCGGCATTGAAACAGGCATTGAGCACCCAAAAAGGGAACGCGTTAGAATACGCGGTCATCTTCGGCGCGCAGACCGACATCACCGTGTCTTTTTTTCCGATCTGCTTTCCCGGGCCTTCCGAACGTCTCCGAGTGTCGTTCAGGGCCGCGTCTTTGGGAAAGCGCGAGCTTCGCGCCGGCTAACCCGAGACCCGCGTCAGTCGGAGTTCGTTCGAATATGCGTATTATCCTTGCTCAACCCCGCGGCTTTTGTGCGGGCGTGGTCCGCGCGATCGAGATCGTCGATCGGGCGCTCGAACGGCATGGCGCACCGGTCTACGTGCGTCACGAAATCGTTCATAACCGTCATGTCGTCGACAATCTGCGCAGCAAGGGCGCACGTTTCGTCGAAGAACTGGATGAAGTGCCGCACGGCGCGGTCGCGATTTTCAGCGCACACGGCGTCGCGCGAAGCGTCGAGAAAGACGCGCAGACGCGCGGTCTCGATGTGCTGGACGCCACCTGCCCGCTCGTCACCAAGGTTCACGTGCAAGGCCGCCAGTATGTCGCGCAGGGGCGCACGCTGATTCTGATCGGCCATGCGGGCCATCCGGAAGTCGAAGGCACGATCGGGCAGATTCCGGGCGTCGTCGTGCTGGTGCAAAGCGAAGCCGAGGTCGCGAAGATGACGCTCGCGCCCGACACGCCCGTGGCGTATGTCACGCAGACCACGCTGTCCGTCGATGACACGCGCGGCATCATCGACGCCTTGCAGCGCCGCTTCACGGATATCGTCGGGCCTGACACGCGCGACATCTGCTACGCGACGCAAAACCGGCAGGCCGCGGTGCGCGAGCTGTCGAAGCAGGTGGACGTGCTGCTCGTGGTCGGCGCGACCAATAGTTCCAATTCGAATCGTCTGCGGGAGATCGGCGCCGAAAGCGGCGTGCCGAGCTACCTCGTCGCGGACGGTTCAGAGATCAGGCCGGAATGGTTTGCCAACGTGCAGACGGTCGGCCTCACCGCGGGCGCTTCGGCGCCCGAGGAAATGGTCAAACATGTGATCGATGCCCTGCGCGCATTCGGCAACGTCGAAGTCACGACGATGAACGGCCGCGAGGAAAAGGTCGAATTCAAACTCCCCGCGAAACTTATCCAGCCGGTCGCCGCCGTTGCGGCAACCGCGATTCGCGAAGAATAAGGAGAGGACGCAATTGTCTATCCCGATGCTCCAGAAGGCCCGCGTTGGCGCCTACATTTTCAAGCAGCACTTCACGGGCACGAAGCGCTATCCGCTCGCGCTGATGCTGGAACCGCTGTTCCGCTGCAATCTCGCGTGTAACGGCTGCGGCAAGATCGATTATCCGGACCCGATCCTGAACCAGCGTCTGTCGCTGGAGGAGTGCCTCGAAGCCGTCGACGAGTGCGGCGCGCCGGTCGTGTCCATTGCAGGCGGCGAGCCGCTCCTGCACAAGGAAATGCCGCAGATCGTAAAGGGCATCATGGCGCGCAAGAAGTTCGTGTATCTCTGCACGAATGCGCTCCTGATGGAAAAGAAAATGGACGATTACGAGCCGAGCCCGTACTTCGTCTGGTCCGTTCACCTGGACGGCGACCGCGAGGCGCACGATCACTCGGTCTCGCAACCGGGCACGTACGACAAGGCTGTCGCGGCCATCAAGGAAGCGAAGCGCCGTGGCTTTCGCGTGAACATCAACTGCACGCTGTTCAACGACGCGGAACCGGAGCGCGTGGCGAAGTTCTTCGATACGCTCGGTCCCATCGGCGTCGATGGCATTACCGTGTCGCCGGGCTACGCGTACGAACGCGCGCCGGACCAGCAGCACTTCCTGAACCGCGACAAGACCAAGAATCTGTTCCGCGAGATCTTCAAGCGCGGCAACAACGGCAAGAACTGGTCGTTCAGCCAGTCGACGCTGTTCCTCGACTTTCTCGCGGGCAATCAGACCTATCAGTGCACGCCGTGGGGCAACCCGGCGCGCACGGTGTTCGGCTGGCAGAAGCCGTGCTATCTGGTCGGCGAAGGTTACGTGAAGACCTTCAAGGAACTGATGGAAACGACCGACTGGGACAAGTACGGCACCGGCAAGTACGAGAAGTGCGCGGACTGCATGGTGCACTGCGGCTTCGAAGCGACCGCCGTGATGGATACGGTGGCGCATCCGCTCAAGGCGGCGAAAATCGCGCTGTCGGGCCCGCGCACGACCGGCGCGTTCGCGAAGGATTTGCCGATCGACAAGCAGCGTCCGGCGGAATTCGTGTTCTCGAAGCATGTCGAGATCAAGCTGGAAGAGATCGGACGCAAGCAGAAGAACAAGGGCGCGAAGGCGGCGGCGGCGGTGAATTGATTCGCGTGTTGCGTTGATCGATGAAGGGCGGACGGCTGATGAGCGTCCGCCTTTTTTCTTGCTGCTTACCAGATCGTCTTGACGTGCTCGTACTTGCGAATCAATCGATCCTTCGTGACGATGGGCGCCGACAGCGAACGCGCCGTCGCCACGATCAAGCGGTCTGCCGGGTCATTGTGAAACTCGCCTGGGAGATCGATCGACCTGATGGCGATATTGTTGTCCACGGGTACGAAACTCACCCCGTCGATTCGATTCACTTTCTCGATCCAGTCGCCGACGTCCATCGAAAGGCGTATCTTGCCTCGCCGCACGAGCAGCGCGATTTCCCAGGCTGTGATCGTGGAGACGACAATCTCGCCGTCGTCGCCCGATTCCTTTCTTATGGCCGAGAGCGCTTGCTTGCTGAGTGCGCCTCCGCCGACCCACCACAACAGCGTATGCGTGTCCAGCAGGATCATCGATACGCCTCCCAATCGCCCTCGCCGATCGGCTCGAACGCGTCTTCGCAGAACAGCACGCTGCCGCGCAATTCTTCTAGCGGCGTAAGTGTCGAACTCTCATACCGGCGCACTTCCAGCACCGGCTTGCCATGGTCTGTCACGATCATGCTTTCTCCCGTGGATTCGACGAGCCGGAAGTACTCAAGCGCCTTGGCCTTGAACTCCGATTTAGAAACTCGTTTGACAGTCATGATAGCGACCCTGGTCATGTGACGATAGTCATTTTACCCTCGTCCGGATGGAATAGGCAAAAGCGGCAGTCCGTCCGCAAAAAAAACGCGACGGCTCATCACCGTCGCGTTCTCATCTACAAGTCAGCAGCGCTGCATCAACAGCGCTGAGTCAACAGCACTTCCCCGCCCCGCTGCCATACCTCGCCTCCTGCCGCTCGCGAAAGAACTCCGCGTACGACATGACAGGCTTGTCGGGGTGCGTCGTCTGCATGTGCGTGACGTAGGCGTCGTAATCGGGCATGCCGACCATCAGGCGCATCGTCTGGCCGAGATACCGTCCTGCTTGCCGAAGATCGCTGAACATTGCTCGACTCCTCAGTGGCCCGCACGCACGGTGCTGGAAGCGCCCGCGGGCATCGCCTCGAACGGCGTCTCGCGCACTGTCGGCTTCGATTCGCGGCGGGCGCGCAGCACCGCCAGCACGCCATACACCGCGATGCTCAGCACCACGAAGATGAACAGACCGGCGAGCGCCGCATCGACATAATCATTGAAGATGATGCGCTGCATCTCCGGCAGCGACTTCGCCGGGGCCATGACCTTGCCCGCGTCGAACGCTTCCTTCAGCTTGGCCGCGTGCGCGAGGAAACCGACCTTCGGATTGGCGTCGAAAATCTTCTGCCAGCCGGCCGTCAACGTGCAGATGAGCAGCCACACGGTCGGCACCAGCGTCACCCACGCGTAGCGCTCGCGCTTCATCTTGAAGAGCACGACGGTGCCGAGCATCAGCGCGATGCCCGCGAGCATCTGGTTCGAGATGCCGAAGAGCGGCCACAGCGTGTTGATGCCGCCGAACGGATCGACCACGCCCTGATACAGGAAGTAGCCCCACGCGGCGACGCACAGCGCGGTCGCGGTCAGGTTCGCCGGCAGCGATTCCGTGCGGCGCAGCGCCGGATGGAAGGTGCCGAGCAAGTCCTGCAGCATGAAGCGGCCGGCGCGCGTGCCCGCATCGACGGCGGTCAGGATGAAGAGCGCCTCGAAGAGAATCGCGAAGTGATACCAGAAGGCCATCATCGCCGGGCCGCCGATCACCTGATGCAGGATCTCGGCCATGCCGACCGCGAGCGTCGGCGCGCCGCCCGCACGCGCGACGATCGTCGTTTCGCCCACCGCCTTCGCCGTCGATGTCAGCATGTCCGGTGTCAGCGCGAAGCCCCAGCTCGACACGGTCTGCGCGACCGCTTCCGGCGTCGTGCCGAGCAGCGCTGCGGGGCTGTTCATTGCGAAGTACACGCCGGGTTCGATCACGCATGCGGCGACGAGCGCCATGATCGCGACGAACGATTCCATCAGCATCGCGCCATAGCCGATGAAGCGCATGTTGACTTCGTTATCGATCATCTTGGGCGTCGTGCCCGACGAGATCAGCGCATGGAAGCCCGACACCGCGCCGCACGCGATGGTGATGAAAAGGAACGGGAAGAGATTGCCCGCCCAGACCGGACCGGAACCATCGACGAACTTCGTGAACGCCGGCATCTTCAACTCGGGCGCGACGATCAGAATGCCGATCGCGAGGCCGAGAATCGTGCCGATCTTGAGGAACGTCGAGAGATAATCGCGCGGCGCGAGCAGGAGCCACACCGGCAGCACCGACGCAACGAAGCCGTAGCCGATCAGAATCCACACGAGTTGCGTGCCGGTGAACGTGAAGTACGGCGCGAGCGCTGCCGATTCGGCCACCTGGCCACCGTAGATGATCGCGAGCATCAGCCCGATAAAGCCGATGATCGACACCTCGCCGATCTTCCCCGGACGAATGTAGCGCGTATAGACGCCCATGAAGAGCGCGATGGGAATGGTCGCGGCGACGGTGAACGTGCCCCACGGCGAATTCGTCAGCGCCTTCACGACGATGAGCGCGAGCACCGCGAGGATGATCACCATGATGAGGAACGCGCCGAACAGCGCGATCACGCCCGGCACGGTACCGAGCTCCATCTTGATGAGATCGCCGAGCGAGCGGCCGTCGCGGCGCGTCGAGATGAACAGCACGACGAAGTCCTGCACCGCGCCCGCGAACACCACGCCCGCGAGAATCCACAGCATGCCGGGCGTGTAGCCCATCTGCGCCGCGAGCACCGGGCCGACGAGCGGACCCGCGCCCGCGATCGCCGCGAAGTGATGGCCGAACAGCACGTATCGGTTGGTCGGCACGTAGTCGAGGCCGTCGTTGTGGCGCACGGCGGGCGTCATGCGCAGGCCGTCGAGTTGCAGCACCTTGCCCGCGATGAAGCGCGAGTAAAACCGGTAAGCGATGAGATACACGCAGACCGCCGCGATGACGATCCAGAGTGCGCTGATACGCTCGCCGTGTGCGAGCGCGATGGTGCCGAATGCGAACGCGCCCAATAGCGCGAGCGCGATCCAGACCAGGAATCCGGAAGCCCGATTCATGGCGTCTCCTTAGTTATTGACCGTGTCGGCCGATGGTTGCGCCGTGATAGCGCATTGGGCGGTAGTATTCGCTTTCGCCCGGGCGCTTACAAGCGCATAACTACGTATGCGCGCTACGTGGCTTCACGTAGCGGAAAACCCTGTATCGCCAATCAAGTGACGCACGACGCCGCCATGCGGCCCAGTTCGGGCGTTCCCGAAGGGTTGCCCTGCGAAGGGCAACGCATGGCTGTTTTGTATGTGAACAGGCCTTTGATGAAACTGAAGTCGAAGATCTTTCTGCTCGCAGTGGTGCCGTTCGCACTGGCCATCGCCGGAATCACCTACGGCGTGCGCCAGCAGGCCGAATCGCTCGCACAGGCGCAGCACGAAACCACGCAGGCCGCGTATATGTCGAGCAAGGAAATCGAGCTTCGGCATTACGTCGAGTTGGCGATGAGCGCGGTCGCGCCTTATTACGACGCAGCCGCCGACGATCCACGCAGCGACGACGAACGCCGCCGCCTCGCGCTCGACGCGCTGCAACGGCTGGATTTCGGCCAGGACGGCTACTTTTTCGTCTATACGATGCGCGGCACGTCGCTCATGCATCCGCGCCAGCCCGATCTCGTCGGACGCGATCTCTGGCTCATGCGCGATCCGAACGGCGCGCTGACCATCCAGCAGCTCATCGAAGAAGCGTCGAAAGGCGGCGGCTACGTGCGCTATGTGTGGCGGCGGCCGTCCACCGGCCTGCTCGCGCCGAAGCTCGGCTATGTCGTGCCGCTGCCGCGCTGGGGCTGGATGATCGGCACCGGCATTTATCTGGAGGATGTCGAAACGACGCTCGCGCGCATCGATTCGCAGGCGGCCGCGAACATCGAACGCACGCTCAAATGGATCGGCGCGATTGCGCTTGCGGCGCTCGCGATCATCGCGGTGTGCGGCGCGGTGCTCAACATCAGCGAACATCGCAGCGCGGACGCAAAGCTCAAGCGCCTCGCCCGGCAAGTCGTGGACTCGCAGGAGCAGGAACGCGCGAGACTGTCGCGCGAACTGCACGACGGCATCAGCCAGATGCTCGTCTCCGTGAAGCTGCTGCTCGAATCGGCGCTCGCGCGGTTCGAGCGTGGCGCCGCGCGCGAGCCGACCGCCGAAGCCGCGCTGGCGACAAGCCTGGGCCGTCTCTCCGGCACGCTGCGCGAAGTGCGCCGCATCTCGCACGCGCTGCGGCCCGCAATGCTCGACGATCTTGGGCTCGCCGCCGCGCTCGAACAGCTTGCGCGCGAGCTCGACGGTCAGGACGGCATCGAAGTGCGCTTCGAATCGATGACGGAAGGCAAACCTTGTGCGGCGCAGCGCGCGATCCTGCCCGATCCCGTCAATACCGTGCTGTTTCGCATCGCGCAGGAAGCGCTGACCAACATCGCGCGGCATGCGCAGGCATCGCGCGCGGCGATCGCGCTCGATATCGCGCCGCACGCCGTCACACTCGACATCACCGACAACGGCCGCGGCTTCGATGCGCACGACGCGTTTTCCAGCCCGTCGAGCGGCGTCGGCCTGCGCAACATGCGCGAACGGCTCGATACGCTCGGCGGCGCGCTCGCGATCAGTTCGCAGCTCGGCCGCACGTCGATCACCGCGACGGTGCCGTTGCCGCTCGCCGCACCGAATTTTCAGGGATATACCGATGAGCGTTGAATCCGCCCGCATCATTCTCGTGGACGATCACCCGCTCGTGCGCGACGGCTTGCGCGCACGGCTCGACTCCGTGCCGCATTTACGCGTGATCGGCGAGGCTGGCAATGCGAAGGAAGCGCTCGCGCTCGCCGCCGACGAGTCGAATCCGCCCGATCTCGCGCTGATGGACGTCGGCATGGCGGGCATGAGCGGCATCGAGCTGGCGGCGCTGTTTCACGAGCGTTTTCCGGGCATACGCGTGCTGATGTTGTCGATGCACGACAACGTCGAATATGTGAAGCAGGCGGTGCGCGCGGGCGCGAGCGGCTACGTGCTGAAGGACTCGCCCTCGGCCGAGATCATTCAGGCGATCGACGCCGTGCTCGCCGGCAAGACGTTTTTCAGCGCAGGGCTCGCCGTGCGCATGATCCAGGCACAGTCGATGCAGACGCCGCACGAACGCCTGACACCGCGCGAACTCGACATTCTCGATGCGCTTGCCGAAGGTTTGTCCAGCAAGCAGATCGCGCAGCAGCACGGACTTTCAGTGCGCACGGTGGAGACGCACCGGTTGAATCTCAAGCGCAAACTGGATATCGACGGGCAGGCCGAGCTGATCAAGTACGCGGTGGAGCACCGCAGAACGTGAAGCCCGGCCGCGCCGGAAGGAAGCGCGTGATCAACCCGCCGAACGGGCGTTATGCTCCGAGAGGAACTTGATGAGGGCGTCCACGCCGCCCTTTTGCAACTGACCGGCGAACTGTTGCTGATAGACCTGGATAAGCCATGCGCCCATCATGTCGATGTCGTAGATTTTCCAGCCCTGCGGCGTCTTTTGCAGGCGGTAGCGCACCGGATTGTCGCCGCCCGTGGAAATGACGTGGGATTCGACGACCGTGTCCTTCGTGTTGGCGTCGAGGCTGGGCGCGTCGAACTTGAACTTCACGTCCTGGTCGCGCAGTTGCGACAGGGACGCCGCGTAGGTGCGGACGAGCAACGTCTGGAACTGGTCGTAAAGCTGCTTCTGCTGCTCGGGCGTGGCGCTCGCCCAGGCCTTGCCGACCGCGATGCGCGTCGTGCGCTGGAAGTCGGTGGCGGGCAGAAAGCGCGTTTCGACCAGCTGCGTGATCTTCGCCATGTCGCCGCCGCGCGCCTGCGGGTCGGCCTTCATGGCGTTGACGGTGCCCTCGACGGCGTTCTTCACGACGGCATCGGGACTCGTTTGTGCAAGCGCCTCGCCGGTGAAAGACATCGAGGCAAGGAGAAAAGCGAAGCAAATGGACAGATAGCGTTTCATGGCACCCGTTCTCTGATCAGGTTTGTTGGCGCGCGGCGTGGCTGATTCTGCGGCCTTCGGACGTTGCAAAAGCGGCCATATGGCTGCGGGGTCAGTATACCGACACCGCAGCGCCGCAACAGTTCAAGCACGGAGTGTCCCGATGCGCCCGCTATACTTGCGCGGCACACCGCGTGTCTTGACGGCACGGTTCGGAATCCGGCGGTCGGCATCATGCAATCCGCGCGTTCGCACGCGCAAAAATAACAGGACACACAGGTAGCGTCTTCATGCTGACGTCCAACATTACCCGCTTCGTCACACTCGCCATCCGCCGCCCGGCGTGGATTATCGCCGTTTCGATCCTGCTCGGCGTCTTGTCCACGATTTATGTCGTTCACAATTTCCGTATCAGCACCGATGTCAGCCAGTTGATCGAAACCGAGCCCGAATGGGCCGCGCGCAGCAAGGCTATCGACAAGGCATTTCCGCAGCGCGGCGCAACGCTTCTGATCGTCGTGGAAGCGCCCGGCCAGGAATTCGCCGATGCCGCCGCGAACGAGCTCGCCGCCGCGCTCGCCAAGGAGCCGGAGCGCTTCAAGTCGGTGTCGCAGCCACAGGGCGGCGCGTTCTTCGAGCACAACGGCCTGCTCTATCTGCCGGCCGCTAAGGTCGAAGAAACCACGAAGCAGCTCGTGCAGGCGCGCCCGCTCATCAACACGCTCGCGCACGATCCGACGCTCACCGGTCTCGCGCAGACGCTCAACACCACGCTCAATCTGCCGCTGACGCTCGGACAGGTCAGTCTCGGCCAGATGGCCAGTCTGCTCGACAAGAGCGCCACCGTGCTCGACCGCGTGCTGGAACAGAAGCCCGCCGCGTTCTCGTGGCGCGATCTGGCCGATTCGTCGAAGACCGATACGGCCGGGCGCGCCTTCGTCACCGTGCTGCCCGAACTCAACTTCAATGCGCTGAAGGCGGCGGCGGGTGCGTCGGACGAGATTCGCGCGAAGGCGGCGGAACTCGGCATCGACAAGAAGTACGGTGCGACGCTGCATCTGACCGGCGCGCAGCCGCTCGCCGACGAGGAATTCGCCTCCGTGCAGGACGGCGCCGAGCTCAACGGCGCGCTGACTTTCCTCGTCGTGCTGATCATTCTGTGGGTCGCGCTGCGCTCGAAGCGCATGATTCTCGCGGTGCTCATCACGCTTTTCGTCGGGCTCGCAATCACCGCCGCGCTCGGCCTCATGATGGTCCACGCGCTCAACATGATCTCGGTCGCGTTCATGGTGCTGTTCGTGGGCCTCGGCGTGGACTTCGGCATTCAGTTCGGCGTGAAGTATCGCGAAGAGCGTTTCAGGCACAAGCGGCTCGACGTATCGCTCGCGGAAACCGCGCGCCATGTCGCGGTGCCGCTCACGCTCGCCGCGGCCGCGACCGCCGCGAGCTTCTTCTCGTTCCTGCCGACCGCGTATCGCGGCGTGTCGGAGTTGGGGCTGATCGCGGGCGTCGGCATGTTCGTCGCGTACGCCACCAACATGACGCTGCTGCCCGCGCTCATCAAGGTCTTCGCGCCGCCGGGCGAAGCGCATTCGCCGGGCTTTCCGGTGCTCGCGCCCGTCGACGAATTCCTCGACCGGCATCGCAAGCCTGTGCTGATCGGCACGCTCGTCGTGGTGATCGGCGCGCTGCCGCTGCTCTTCGATCTGCGTTTCGACTTCAACCCGCTGCATCTGAAGGACCCGCATACCGAGTCGATGGCGACGCTCACCTCGCTCAAGGATTCGCCTGAAGGCGCGGTCAACGATGTCGCGGTTCTCGCGCCCTCGCTCGCCGAAGCCGACCGTATCGCCGCGAAGCTGGAAAAGCTGCCCGAAGTCGAGCGCGCAACCACGCTCTCGTCGCTCATTCCCGACGATCAGCCGAAGAAGCTCGCGCTCATCAAAGCCGCCGCCGATCAGCTTTTGCCCGCGCTTGATCAGAAGACCGCCGCGCCGGTGACCGACGAAGTGCGCGTCGCGGCGTTGAAGCGCCTGTCGAACCAGTTGTCGCTCGCCGCCGACGAGCATCCCGGACCCGGCGACAAACAGGCGAAACATCTGTCGCAGACGCTCGCGAAGCTGGCCCAGGCCGACGCCGCTGCGCGCGACCGCGCCGAGCACGCGATGGCCGAGCCGCTGCGTCTCGCGCTCGCGCACTTGCGCGCGCTGCTCACGCCGACGGAAATCACGCGCGCGACGCTGCCGCCGCAAATGGTCGCGTCGTTCGTGACGCCGAACGGCCAGGCGCTCGTCGATGTATCGCCGAAAATTCCGGCGGGCGTCGATCCCAACGACGACGCGCTGCTCGCCCGCTTCGCCGATGCCGTGCAGAAGGCCGAGCCGGACGCGATCGGCGGGCCGATTTCCGTGCGCCATTCGGCGGACACCATCATCAAGGCGTTCCAGCAGGCGGCGCTCTACTCGCTCATTGCGATCGCGGTGCTGCTGTGGATCGCGCTACGTCGTTTTGGCGATGTTTTGCGAACTTTGGTACCGTTGCTGGTTTCTGCGATCGTCACGCTGGAACTGTGCGTCGTCTTCCGGATGCCGCTCAATTTCGCGAACATCATCGCGCTGCCGCTGATGCTGGGCGTCGGCGTCGCGTTCAAGATCTATTTCGTAATGGCGTGGCGCTCGGGCCAGACACGGCTGCTACAGTCGAGCCTCACCCATGCCGTTATGTTCAGTGCGGCCACGACCGCGACGGCATTCGGCAGCCTGTGGTTCTCCCATCATCCGGGCACGTCCAGCATGGGACGGCTGCTGGCGCTGTCGCTCCTGTGCACCCTGATCGGCGCGGTGGTGTTCCAGCCCGTGCTGATGGGCAAGCCGCGCAAAGTGCGTGCGGCCGATCGCGCGAAGCTGCGAGCGGCGCGACGCCATGACAACCTAAGAGGAATTGAAGAATGAAGTCGGGATCGGCGGCATTGTCCGCTCGTGCAATGCGTAAGTTGGGATTGAGTCTGATGATCGCGGGCGCGCTCGCGACCGCGGGCTGCGCGACTGGCCCGGATCGGAATCCGAAAGACCCGCTCGAACCGATGAACCGCAAGATCTTCACGTTCAACGACACGCTCGACACCTACGTTGCAAAGCCCGTCGCGCAGTTCTATGTGGATTACACGCCGAGCCCGTTCCGCACGGCCGTCAGCAACTTCTTCTCGAATCTCGGCGACTTCTCCAACTTCGCGAACAATCTGCTGCAATTGAAGATCACCGACGCGACGCAGGATTTGATGCGTATCGCGATGAACTCGGTGTTCGGTATCGGCGGCCTGATCGATATCGCGTCGCCCGCCGGACTGCCGAAGCATCATCAGGACTTCGGCCTGACGCTCGGGCACTACGGCATGCCGGCGGGGCCGTATCTGGTGTTGCCGCTGCTGGGGCCGAGTTCGGTGCGCGATTCCACGACGTGGCTCGTCGACTGGCGCGTGAACCCGCTTAGCTACTCGGAAGCGGAGATTCGCTGGCCGCTCTTCGGCGTGAACTTCGTGAGCGCGCGTGCCGATTTGATCGGCGCGACCGACCTTCTTTCGGCGGCGGCGCTCGACAAATACGCGTTCGTGCGCGACGCGTACACGCAGCGTCGGCAGTATCTGTTGACGGGCGGCGGCGCTTCCACGCTGCCCGATTACGGCGACGAGGGTGTGTCGGCTCCCGAAGGCGCGAGCGCGCCGGGCGAAAGCGGCGGCGGCAGCAAGGAGCAGGGCTTGCCGACGTATGACGATCCGGGCGCGGCGGCGTCGCCGGCGGGCGGGATGGGCGGCAAATCGCCCGCGCCGGTGGAGAATGCGCCGAAGGCGCAGCCGTCGCCGAGTTCCAGTCAGGGACAGGGCTTGCCGCAGTATGACGATCCGGCGGCGCAGCCGGCGAAGTGATGAGTCAACGGGCGCTGCGGCGCCCGTTGGTTTTTAGTGGGCTTCTTCTTCGGCCCGTTCCTCGATCAGATCGTCGCCTGAAACCTTGGGTGCTTCGACCGCGCGCTGATCGCGGCGATACGCTTCGAAAAGCTCGTCGGCATAACGGATCTGCGTACGGCCGTGCGGCTCCGGTTCACCCTGCTCGCTGAGATTGACGAACACCATCCTCTCGACGGTCAGAATGCTCTTGCGCGTGATCTTGTTGCGCACTTCCGCACGCAACGTGATCGACGTCCGGCCGAAATGCGTCGCGGTGATACCCAGTTCGATGATGTCGCCCTGGCGCGCCGAGCTCACGAAGTTGATCTCCGACATGAACTTGGTCACGACGCGCTGATTGCCGAGTTGCGAGATCGCGTAGATGGCGGCTTCCTCGTCGATCCAGCGCAGAAGGCTGCCGCCGAAGAGGGTGCCGTTCGGGTTCAAGTCTTCCGGCTTGACCCATTTGCGGGTGTGAAAATTCATTTGCAGTGCCTCGCTTGCTTACGGCGCGCGCCGGAAAACGAATGCTCACGACGCACGCTTGAATAGGGTTTTCCCTGATTATACAAATCTAAGGGTTAACCCGCAGAAAGCAAGGGCTGCGGAACCGCTTATCCCAACACCAACGCCCGCGCCGATTCCATCGCGTGCCGTGCCTGCACGAGCGTCACGCGGGCTTCCCGCGCATCGGACGCGAGGCGCAACAGCGCGCCGAGTTGCGACGGCTCGCGCAGCAATTCCCGCAGAATCGGCCCGATCGCCGTGGTGCCGTCGTCGCGCAAACCGGCGGTCGCGGCGGGCGGCAGCGTGCGCCAGGCCGGATCGACCACCGCGCGGCACACCGCGAACGGCAGCCCGCGCGCGGTTGCGATCGCGCCTGCGATATGCGATTCCATATCGACGGCAAGCGCGCCCGTCGACGAATGCAGCGAGCGCTTTTCCGCCTCGCTCTTGACAGGCGCCGTCACGCCCGACATCTTGCCGCGCCGCATGACACGCTCCACGGGCGTGCCCGCGAACGCATCGACGATACGCGCCGACCACGCCGCATCCGTGCGCAACTCGCCGAACGGCCCGCACACGCTTTCCGCGACGATCAGCGCGCCCGGCGCGAGATCCGGCGCCAGCCCGCCCGCCGTGCCGAAGCTGATGACGCCCGAGCAGCCGCGCGCGATCGCATCGGACAACGCGCGTTCGAGCCAGTCGGCGCGCGCCGCGAACACGACATCGACGCCCCGCCCGCGCACGATCTTCGCCTCGAACGCCATGCCGGTCACGGCGACGACGGGCGCGCTCACATCGCCGCCGTCACGCGCGTGAGCCCTTCGCGCGTCAGATTGCGGTAACGCGCGAGCGCCCACAGCGGGAAGAACTTGCGATAGCCGTGGTAGCGCAGATAGAACACGCGCGGGAAGCCCGTTGCGGTGAAGCGCGTTTCGTCCCACAGCCCGTCTGTCCGCTGCGTCTTCATCAGATAGCCAATGCCGCGCGCGACCGCCGGATGCTCGACCCGACCCGCCGCCATCAGCCCGAGCAGCGCCCACGCGGTCTGCGACGAGGTGCTCGTGGCCTGTTCGTAGCCGCGGTAGTCGAGCTTGTAACTGTCGCCGTCCTCGCCCCAGCCGCCGTCCGCGTTCTGGATGCCGATGAGCCAGTCCGCCGCGCGCGTCATGCGCGGGTCCGTCGGCGCGACGCCCGCGGCGTTCAGCGCGGACATCGCCGACCAGGTGCCGTAGACGTAGTTCAGGCCCCAGCGGCCATACCAGCTTCCGTCGCGTTCCTGATCGTTCACGATGTACTCGAACGCGCGCCGCGCCGGCTCGCTGTTGAGCGATGTCTCGCCGAGCTGGGCGAGCATCGAGAGACACCGCGCGGAGACATCGACCGTCGGCGGATCGAGCAGCGCGCCATGATCGGAGAACGGAATGTTGTTCAGGTAGTACTGCGTGTTTTCGGGTTCGAACGCGCCCCAGCCGCCGTCGCTGCTCTGCATGCCGACGACCCACTCGCGCGCCCGCGCGATCGATTCGCCGTACAGCGCCGTGCCGTTCTCGCGGTCCGCCCTCTCCATCGCCATCGCGACGACGGCGGTGTCGTCGACGTCCGGATAATGCGGGTTCGCGAACTGGAACGCCCAGCCGCCCGGCCGCACGTTCGGGCGGCGCGAAACCCAGTCGCCGCGCACATCCAGGATCTGCAGCGGCACCAGCCATTCGAGGCCGCGCGTGACCGCCGCGCGCGCCTTCGGCTCGCCCGTCTCGAGCAGCGCGTGCGCCGCGAGCGACGTGTCCCACACCGGCGAGAGGCACGGCTGGCAATACGCCTCGCCGTCGTCGGCTTCATCGACGATCAGCAGCTTGTCGAGCGACTTGCGCGCGATCGCGCGATTCGGGTGCTCGGGCGGATAGCCCAGCACGTCGTACATCATCACCGAGTTGGCCATCGCCGGGAAAATCGCGCCGAGGCCGTCTTCGCCGTTCAGGCGCTCGTCGACGAAACGCACCGCTTCATCGACCGCGCGCTCGCGGCCCGCTTTCGGCAAGAGCGGATCGGCTAGGCGCAGAATCGAATCGACCACGCGGAAGAACGCGAACCAGCCGCGACTCTGATGCCCCGAGCGCGACGGCATGCCGGTATTGACCGGCGGATTCGTGAACACTTCGTCGATGCGCACGCCGCGCGGATTGCGCGCGCGCGGGCGCTTGGCGTTGAGCACGAGCATCGGCACGATCACCGTGCGCGCCCAGTACGACACCTTCGAGAGATGGAACGGGAACCACATCGGCAGCCGCATGATCTCGACGGGCATCATCGGCACCGCGCGCCACGACACCACGCCGAACAGCGCGAGCAGGATGCGCGTGAACACGTTCACCTTTTCCGCGCCGCCCGCGGCGAGAATCGCGGCGCGCGCGCGCTGCATGTGCTCGGCCTCGGGCGAATCGCCGATCATCTTCAGCGCGAAATACGCCTTGACGGTCGCGGAGACATCCATGGCGCCGTCGGTGAAAAGCGGCCAGCCGCCGTCCTCGCGTTGAATGCGCCGCAGATAGCGGCCGATTTTCGCTTCGAGCTTCTCGTCGGCGGTCTCGCCGAGATAGTGGACGAGCAGCACGTATTCGGCCGGAATAGTTGCGTCGGCTTCGAGTTCGTACAGCCAGTAGCCGTCGGGATGCTGCGCCGCGAGCAGCGCATCGGTCGCCTGGTGGATGGCGGCGTTGAGCGGGGCGCCCGACACGCGCGCACCCACGGCCGACAGGGATAAATCGTTCATCAGCGTTCCATCGATGGGTTCAACAGCGCATCCGCGGCCTTCTGGCCGGAGCGGATCGCGCCTTCGATCGTCGCGGGCAGACCGGTCGCCGTCCAGTCGCCCGCGAGCGTGAAATTGTGCCAGCGCGTGCGCGTGGCGGGCCGCAAGCCTTCCTGCGCGGGCACGGCGGCAAACGTGGCGCGCGGCTCCGCGACGACCTGCCAGGGCGGCGTCGGCGCGGCGGGCATGCGCAGCGCCTTCGACGTTTCCTGCCAGACACGCCGCGCGAGTTCGTCGTGCGGCGTCGCGAGCCAGCGGTCGGCGCACGCGAGCGTGACCGAAAGCCGCCCGCCGGCCGCGAAAATCCGGTCCGACATGCCGTTGACGACACACGTCAGCGGCGGCAATCCGGCGGGTGCATCGACGGCGAAATGCACCGTGACGATCGCCCGCCAGGCGTCCGGCGCACTCAGCCCCGGCGCCACGCGGCGCGCCGCATCGGGCGGCACGGCGAGCACCACGCCATCGTCCGCGCCGAGCATGACCGGCTCCGCCGCGCCTTCGAAAGCGAGCGAGCTTACACGCTCTCTCGAATCCGTGCCCGATATGCCGATGCTCGCCACGCGCGAGCCGAGCCGGATATCCGCGCCGCCATATTGCAAAAGGCGCAGCGCCGGCTCGACGAACGCATGCGACAGCCCGTTTCTCGCGACGAGCGGACGGCACGCCTGACCGCCCTGCCCGACCGTCTCGCGCAGCAGGCCGGCGGCAAGCTCGGCGCTCGCCTCGGAGGGATCGGCGTTGAGCATCGCGCGCAGAAGCGGCCGCACGAGCAGATTCCAGACGCGATCCTTGCGGCGCACGGATGCCTCGATCGTGCGTCCGGGCTTCGCGAAAAAGAGCGGCAGGACGGCGAGATAGTCGGCGGGCTGCGTGCCGGGCACGCGCGCATCGGCGTCGAAAAGCCAGCGCGGCAGGCGGCCGGGCGACATGCGAATGGTCCAGGCCTGGCCGCTCGCCGCGTCGAAGAACGGATACTCGGGCTGCGCCGGGCCGATCAGCGTGTCCGTCGCGCCGATCGCGCGCAGATACGCCATCGTCGATTGATTGCCTGACAGCAGCAAATGATTGCCGTTGTCGAGCGTCACACCGAGCTTGGGATCGAAGGACGAGCGGCAACGACCGCCCGCGTGAGGCGCCGCCTCGTGCAGCACGACGCGCGCGCCGCGCCGCTGGGCCTCGACCGCGGCGGCGAGACCGGCTACCCCCGCTCCGACAACGACAACCCGCCGGAACATCAGATCAGATGGCGCGCCACGATCCACAGCAGGCGCGCACGCGGCGTGCGCACGCGCGTGCGCGGCAGGTCGAAGCCGCGTTTCAGATTGGCGTCGAGCACCGTGCGATACGCCGCCGACATGATGCGCGGCGCGCGCACCTGCGAGCGCGGCGAAGCGGCCATGATCGCGTCGGACTGAGCGTAGTGGCCCTTCGCGCGCTCGGCGAGCACGGCGCACACGCGCGGCAGACGCGCATCGCCGACGATGGTCGCCGGATCGCTCGTCGAAATGCCTTCGCGCGCGAGCAGCTCGCGCGGCAGGTAGACGCGGCCGATTTCCGCGTCTTCGTCGATGTCGCGCAGGATGTTGGTCAGTTGCAGCGCGCGCCCGAGATGATGCGCGAGGCGTCGTCCGGCGTCCTCGTGCATCCCGAAGATCCTCACCGATAGCCGCCCGACCGCGCTCGCCACGCGATCGCAATACAGGTCGAGCGTGGCTTCGTCGGGCGCGACGATATCGCCGGCGGCGTCCATCGCCATGCCGTCGATCACGGCGTGGAAGTCGTCGCGGGAAAGCTGGAAAGCCTGGATGTGACGCGTGAGCGCTTCGAGCGCCGGCTTCGGCGTGCCGGCGTAGCACGCGTCGATATCCGCGCGCCACTGGTCGAGCGCGAGCGCGCGCTCGCGCCGCGGCAGCGTGCCTTCGTCGGCGATGTCGTCGACCGCGCGGCAGAACGCGTAAATCTGGTACATCGCGTCGCGCTGCGCAGCGGGAAGGATGCGCATCGCGAGATAGAACGAGCTGCCCGACGACGTTTTCGCGGCGTCCGGAGCAGATTCGTCAGCGATGATGTTGGAAACGGCCAAGACGAACTCCGCTGTGGCGCCCCCAAGGGCAAATTAAGTGATCGGGCGCCGGTCTCGATGCAACCCGGCGCGCGCGGAACCACCTGGCGCTGTGAGGGAGGACTCGAAGAGAAAAGCCGGCGCAAGCCGGCTGCGACTGCGCCGGAAGCGGCAAAGAGTATATCAATACTTTGCCCGATTGCGCCTGATCGGCCGGGCCGCGCGGCGCGTCAGGCGAAGCCCACCGCCCGGTTGCGCCCTTCGCGCTTGGCCGTATAAAGCGCGGCGTCGGCCTCGTTGATGAGCGCCTCGTAGGATGACGTCACGCCGGCTCTCGCCCGCGCCGCGCCGACGCTCGCCGTCACCGGCACGCGCGCGCCCTGCACATCGATGGGCGTCTCGCCGATCGCGCGGCGCACCTTCTCCGCGACGATCATCGCATCGTCGAAGTTCGTGCAGGGCAGGAGCAGCGCGAACTCCTCGCCGCCGAAGCGCCCGAACACGTCCTGCACGCGCACGCTTTTCGCGACGCGCTCGGCCATCACGCGCAAGACCGTATCGCCGACGAGGTGGCCGAGATCGTCGTTGATGCGCTTGAAGTGGTCGAGATCGAACAGCAGCATCGAAAGCTCGCCGCCGTAGCGCTGCCAGCGCGAAAACTCGTCCGCGAGGCGCAGTTCGAAATAGCGCCGGTTCGCGATGCCGGTCAGGCCGTCGCGGTCGGCGAATTCCTGCAGCTTCGCCACGGCTTCGTCGCGGGCGCGCTGCATCATGCTCGCGTGCGTCGCGTCGGAAATCGTGACGCACACGGCGCGCACCTCGCGTTCGAGCGTGAGCGGCATGAACGTGCAGTCCTGCTGCATGAAATCGACGCCGCCCGTGATCGGACGGTCATGGTCGAACTTGAACAGATACGGCCGCTGCTCCCACGAACTGAACGCGAAACTGCCGAGCTGGAACACGCTTTCCACCTTGCGCGTGAACCACACGCGCGGCAGCTCCGGAAAGCTCGCGAAAATCGATTTGCCGATGACCTGATCCGCCGTCTTGCCGCTGTGGTCCTGCATGAAGCGGTTCCACATCAGCACGTTCAGGTCGCGATCGAGCACGAAAATGCCGAAGCCCACGCGCTCGATCACGAGTTCGGAAAGCGCGTGCCGCAGTTCGTCCATGCTCACGATAACGCCCCGTTCAGATGCTCGACAGCAACGTGTCGAGCGCGTCGCTCAAGTGCACGATGGCGTCTTCGGCCATCAGCATCACGAGATGCGCGCGGAAACTGTGGTCTTCGAGCGCGAAGTTCACTTCGAGCAAGAGCGCGGTCTTCCAGGCGAGCATGGCGGGCTGGAAGACATCGTCGAGGCCGATTTCCTGGCCGAGCATGCCCGGCGGCGAAAAAATCGGCGAGCGGCCGAGGCGGTCGAGAATGCACGACACGCACGCGCCCATCAAGACGGTGGCGACATCGAAGACGAGTTCGGTGCGCGTCGTCGCTTCGTAGGTGGACTTGGTGTACGGATCGTCGACGAGCGCGCACAACTGATCGACGCTGCCGCTCTTGCACAGCACGATCGCCTCGCCCTTGATGTCCGAGCGGAAACCCTGCCGCACGGCCGTGACGGTATCGGTGATGCCGGTCATCTCGGCGAGCGCGGCGGACGCCTCGGCCACGCTCACGACCCGCACGCGCGGCACCGAAAGCTCGATGAACGTGCCGAGCAGCGCCGACAGACGCGTCGCGGCCTGGCCCATCGCCATGTTGGCGACTTCCTGCAGCGCGTCGCGCTGATCTTCGTTCAGGGCGGCCTCAACCATGAAGTCCGTACTCCTTCAAAACGGGACGCAGCGCTTCGGGCGTCACCGGCTTCGGCAGGAACGCGATCGCGCCGAGGGCACGCACGCGCTCCTGGGCCATCGGCTGCACGTCGGCGGACACGACGATCACGAACGTGTTCAGGTCTTCGTGCTGCAAGGCGTCGAGCACCTGATAGCCGGTCATGTCGGGCATCGTCAGATCGAGGAACATCACCGAGGCGCGGCCGGCGCGGTAATGCTCCAGCGCCTCGCGTCCGTTGGTCGCGTAGGAGATCTCGACATCCCAGTCCGGCGGCAGCGCGCGCGTCAGCACCTTGCGCGCGAGCAGGGAATCATCGGCAATGACAATCGGCAACGGCATGGCTGGCTGGATCTCTTGTGCGTTTTCGGGCTGAAGCGGCCGTCTCGGCTTACACGGCATGCTCTCGCAAGTAATTACGGCATCCGCGCGGCGAACTTTATGGCGATGTTCACGGCGCGACCGGCGCGAACCCCTTGACGCGGCGATTGTGCGGACGCTGTCGGACGTGCGGGTCGGCGGCAATGAGCCACGCGCGGCGCCCGTGGATATAGGCGCGCCATGCGGCGGGCGTGCGTTGGACGATCAGCGCGCGCAAGGCGCGCGATGCGTGTTGAGTCCCGATCGGCGTCATATCGACTGCCCCGTGCGTGATCCGGACGTTGCCGGACCGTGGCCTTTTCTCCTCGCCCCGTCGCGCTGCTGGCCGGCGTCATCGACGGACTCAGCGGTACTGCTCCCCGGCGCGCGCCGCGAGGCTGCTTGTATTTCCGGCGTTCGCTCTCGCGGCGTATACGTCGGATGATTGCATTGTGTGCTTATGAGAATGTCAAGGCAACTCGCCAAAGTGCTTCACACGAAATAATCTGATGAAAATATTCGATGATCGGGCCATTTTCACTCGACGGACCGCAATGTGATAGGTTCTCATGCTTTTGTGTACGTTTGCGCTTCCGGGAATCTCGCTAACTGCGCGGCGCGTTCGAGTCTTTCCTCGACCGTTGCGCGCGCTACGAAAGATTGTCCGGCATGTTTCGTGCGTTCTTTTTGCGGTTCCACCGCTCACGTCGGACGGGCCGTGCCCGCGTACGCGCCCAGCGTGTACGGAAGGGTTGGGCGCCGAGTAAGTTTTCCAATTCGCTGCCAAAAATGACGCTGCAACGTGAGGAGTCCGAGGCCGGGCCTGCTGCGGAATCATGGCAGGACGAACCGCCATTTCCGGTGGTGCCGGAGCGCAACTTCGCCGCGCAACGCATGACGCTGTATGCGCTGCTCGTCGCGGCGATCGTGCTGCCTTGCGTGTACGTCGTGGCGACCGCGTTCACCGATTACCACGCGCGCGTCGCCGACGCCTCCGAGCAGGTCGCGCGCAACGCGCGGGTCGCCGAAGAGCACGCGCTCAAGGTCTTCGATCTCAACGTGACGCTCAACGAGCGCATCGTCGATCTGCTCGACGGGCTCGACGCCGACGCGATCCGCCGCGAGAGCGCCACCATTCATCAGCGGTTGAGAGCCGTCAGCAATAGTTATCAGCAGGTCGCGGCCGCGTCGGTATTCGGACCGGGCGGCAAACTGCTCGCGACGAGCCGCACGTTTCCCACGCCCGACATCTCCGTTGCGAATCGCGAAGACTTCGGCGGACTGCGCACGGGCCAGCAGATCGAGCAGATTTCGCGCGTGATGACCGGCCGCGTCGCCGGGGAGCAGGTGTTCAACACGGCCGTCGCGCGCCTGACGCCCTCGGGCAAGTTCGACGGCATGGTTTCGATCGCGCTGCGGCCCGCCTATTTCGCCGCGTTTTATCGCGAGCTGATCGGCGATAACCCGAGCGTGTCGCTCGGCCTGTCGCGCTCCGACGGCGAAGTGCTCGCGTGGTATCCGCCGCGCCCGCCCGACCGCATGACGCTCGCGGCCAGTTCGCCGCTGCGCGACGCGTATCGCGGCGGCGTGCGCAGCGGCGTCGTCAAGATGGTTTCGGGGCTCGACAATCAGTTGAAGATCGTCGCGTTCCGGCGCGTCGGCGCGTATCCGGTCTACGTGTCGAGCGGCTATCCGATCGCGACGATCTGGTCGGCGTGGTGGAAACATCTGAGCGTGCTCGCGCTGTCGATCTTCGCGCCGTGCGTGGTGCTGTGGGGCGTGATCGGCCAGTCGCTGCGGCGGCTCGCGACGGAAGAAGAAGCGTGGGAGCGCTGGCAGGCGGAAGCGTCGATGCGCCGCTCGATCGAATCCGCGTACCGGCAGGCGCGCAAGATGGAAGCGCTTGGCAATCTCGTCGGCAGCGTCGCGCACGACTTCAACAATCTGCTGATGATCGTCTCGACCAACGTGCAGATCGCGCGGCGGCGCGGCGCGCCGGGTCTCGATCGCGAACTGACGGCGATGGAGCGCGCGCTGAAAAGCGGCCAGTCGCTCACGCGCCAGTTGCTCGGCGTCGCGCGCAAGCAGCCGCTGCGCAGCGAGATCATCGCCATCGGCAAATGGGTGCCGGCCGGGCGCGAGTTGCTGCGCGCCTCGCTCGGAGCGAAAGTGGCGCTCAACGTCGAGGTCGCGCCCGACCTGTGGGCGATCCGCGTCGATCCGGCGGAACTGGAACTCGCGCTCATCAATGTGGCGGTGAACGCGCGCGACGCGATGCCCAACGGCGGCACCTTCGCCGTGCGCGCGGACAACGTGCGCTTTCGTCATCAGGACGGCTTTCCGATCACCGGCGAATTCGTGCAGATCACGCTGGAGGACAACGGTTTCGGCATGAGTTCCGACGTGCTCGGGCGCGCGTTCGAGCCGCTTTTCACGACCAAGCCCAAAGGCATGGGCACGGGTCTCGGCCTGCCGCAAGTGTTCGCGTTCTGCGAGCGCGCGGGCGGGCTCGCGACCATCGACAGCGCGGTCGGCGCGGGCACGGCCGTGCGCCTGTATCTGCCGCGCGCGGCGGCGGCGGGCGCGACGGAGGCGGCCGCGGCCGAAGAACTGGCCACGGAGAAGGAAGCCGACGGCCTGCGCGTGCTGCTCGTCGAAGATAACGAAGAGGTGGCCGCCGGCACCGAGGCGCTGCTCACGATGATGGGCCACCACGTCACCTACGTCTTCAACGCCGATACCGCCGCGACGGTGCTCGAAGCCGCGCGCGCCGACGCATCGACGGAATTCCCGTTTGACGTGGTGCTCTCCGACATCCATATGCCGGGGCAGATGAACGGCATCGATCTCGCGGAAATGCTCCAGCGCGCCGAGCCGCATCTTCCGGTGATTCTCGTGACCGGCTACGCCGAGGAGCTCGACCGCGCGCGGCAGGTCGGCGCGCGCGTGCTGTCGAAACCGTTCGATATCGCGTTGCTCGACTCGCTGTTGCGCGCGATTCACGAGCGCGTGCACACGCC
This sequence comes from Caballeronia sp. PC1, assembly GCF_021353155.1. NCBI lineage: Bacteria > Pseudomonadati > Pseudomonadota > Betaproteobacteria > Burkholderiales > Burkholderiaceae > Caballeronia > Caballeronia sp. PC1. The sequence goes on along the minus strand of NZ_JAJUBH010000002.1, from coordinate 1,680,531 downwards.
GGGCGTGGACAGCCGCACCGCGCGTTCCACCGACCGCTGATCCGAGCGCTTTTTCTACGCGCGCTTGTAAAAGCGCGTCCCCGTTTGATCCCCGATGACAGCGCGCGCCGCCCGCGCCGATCCGGCACGCGAGTTGCGTGAATCCCCTCATGCACGGCGACACCACGTTGCCGATCCCAAGGAATTCCGCCCATCGCCGGAGGAGACTATGCGACACACCGTCATCGGAGTTTTCGACACATTCGCGCAAGCCGAGGATGCGCGCTCGGCCCTGATCGCGGCCGGCTTCCCGCGCGCGGATATCGAGTTGCAGGCCAATCCGAAACGCGACGACGCCGCCGCGCCCTCCGACATGCCCGACGCCGAGACGCACGCCGAGCCGGGTTTTCTGGCGAACATCGAGCGCTTTTTCAGCATGCTCTTCGGCGGACGCGATCAGCCGCCCGAAGTCGCGCATTATTCCGAGGCCGTGCGGCGCGGCGCAGTGCTCGTTGCGGTCGATACGCCGAGCGTCGAGCAGGCGGACGTCGCCCGCGCGACGCTGAGCGATCAGGGCGCGATCGATATCGACGAGCGCGCGGCAAGCTGGACGACGCTGGAACACGGCACGCCCGCGTCCACGGCGGCGGCTGACGACCGCGATCATTCGGTACTCGACGAACTCGGACGCGGCAGCGCCGTGCCCGGCCGCGAGCCGATCAACGACCCGGACGCCACGCCGGCGATGCGTGCGCGGGCGTATCCGCGCGCCGATGTCGGCGATCCGGCCACGCTCACGCCGCGCGATTACGTCAGCGACCCGGCCGACGATCCGCTGATGCCGCGCCAGGGCATGCAGTCGCAATCGCAGTCGATGCAGTCGCAGTCCCAATCGACGCAATCGATGATGAGCAAAGACCCGCTTGCGGGACGCGATCCGCTGACGGGCCGCGATCCGTACGCGACGACCGGCATCGATCCGCTTGCCGATCCACTCGCCGGCACGCCCGCCGATCCGCTCGCGGCGCGCACCGGACTCGCGGGCGAATCGCTATCGGAGCGCGATGCGCTCGCGGGCCGCGATCCGCTGCGCACGACGGGCGCCGTTCCGCCCGAGCGCGCCGCGATGGACGATCCGCTGAAGGCGCGCGACCCGCTGCCGGGCGTGCGCACCGACACGGCGTCGGAATGGCGCTCGGTCGAACCGCTCAGCCCGCTCGACGAGCCGGCGGCGCCGTATCAGCCGGGCGCGGCGCGGGCGGTGGGATCGTCGCCCGATCCGGTGGTGACATCGGCGGGCACGCAGGCATCGGGGCCGGTCGGTCCGTCGCCCACGATGTATCCGCAAACCACGCCTAACGAGTTCATGGAGTACGAGGAGGACTTCCGTGCCGACTATGAATCCAAATATTCGGCGACGGGCGAGCCGTACGAGGACTATCAGGGCGCGTATCGCTACGGCGCGACGCTCGGCAACGACGATCGCTACCGCAGCCGCGCGTGGGACGATCAGATGGAGTACGAGACGAAACGCGACTGGGAGAGCAAGCATCCCGAAGGCGATACGTGGGAGCGCTTCAAGGCCGCGATCCGCCACGGCTGGGATCGCGTGACGGGGCATCATCACGTTTGACGCGCGGAAATCGTCGCGCTGATGGAAGAACGGCCCGCGCTTGCGGGCCGTTTGCTTGTCAAAGGTGAGCGCTTACACCGCGCGGTCGCGCACCCATGCGGCGTACTTGTCCATGAACGTCTGCAGATACTTGCGCGTGTCCTCGCTCACGATGTTGCCGTTCGCGTCAATACGGCTTTCGTCGTGCTTGATGTACATCTCCGGCTGATTCATCAGCACGATATCGAGATACGCGCACACGCCGCGCAGATGCGATTGCGCGATGGCCGTGCCGATCGCCCCGACCGAGGTGCCGATGATCGCGCCCGGCTTGCCGCCCCACACGCTCTGCCCCCACGGACGCGAGGCCCAGTCGAGCGCGTTCTTCAGCACGCCCGGCATCGAGCGGTTGTATTCGGGCGTGACGATCAGCAGGCCGTCGGCATCGGCGATCTGTTGCTTGAATGCGCGCGCGACTTCGGGAAAGTCGCTGTCGTAGTCCTGGCTGTACAGCGGCAGGCCGCCGATATCGACGAAGTCGAAGGAAAAATCACTCGGCGCAAGCGATGCAAGCGCGTGCGCGAGTTGCTTGTTGAACGAATCCCGTCGCAGGCTTCCAACGACCACCGCGATCTTCAAGGCCATGACATTTCCCTCGTGAATGGTTGAAAAGATGAATGACCGGACGATGCTCCCGACCGGAAAACGCCGTCCGCATGACGACGCGCGAGCACATGATAGGCGCAACGCAAGGAAACCGTCTTCGATACCCGCCGATGCATTCCGCCTATTTTTGCGATGAATCGTGCAATCTACCTCGCGCCGCGACGCCACGCGGTTCGCGGCGAGCTATCCCCACGGTTATCCACAGTTTCTGTGGATAAGTTTGGGGTAAGTATTCCGGCTTTCAGTTTTTGATACGCAGACGAAACACGGTGCACCCGAATGGGCGGCTCGCCTGCTCAGGCAGACGAATTTTGCGCGTGGATAGAGGCGAATTGCGCGCCAGCATTCCACCACTCCTGACAACAATGTATTGGTTCAATCGGTATTTTTGGCCAATAGCTTTACTCGTAGACTTCCTCTCAAGCGTCATCCGACGCAAAGCCATCCTGGAGGTTACGATGAAAAAGATGCTGATCAGCGGTCTCGTCATGTCCGCGATTCTGGCCGCAGCGCCCGCTTTCGCTCAATCGACGTCCGCAGGAAAAACGCGCGCCGAAGTCAAGGCGGAACTCGCCAGCGCGCGGAGCGCCGGTGATCTCGACGCCATCAATTCGCTGAGCTACCCGCAACTGCGTCCGTATCAGGAGCGGCATGCGCAACTCCGTGCCGACATGCGCGACGGCGGCAGTTCGCGTTAATTCGTAACCGGTTCGAAAATCAGAGCGGCAATCTGAACTGGCCCTCCTCCACCGTCGAACAGAAGGTGGTTTCGCCCGATGCGCTCGCATCGGGCGTTTTTTTGTCTGCTAGAGCAGGACGGTCAGACAGAACGTGACCGTGACGAGCGAAATCACGGTCGAGAAGAGAATCGTGCTCGACGTCACGCCGCCATCCCGCCGATAAAACTCCGCGAGCATGAACGGTCCGGTGCCGGTCGGCAGCGCGCTGAGTATGACCGCCGACTTCGCCCAAAGCGGCGGCAAGCCGAACAGATGCAATGCCAGCCACCACGTCAGCAAGGGCTGAGCGAGCAGCTTGAGCGCGACGAGCGCGCTCGTCGTCTTGACGTTGTGCGCCTCGCCTTTCGCGCCGAGAAAGAGCCCGAGCGCGACGAGCGCACAGGGGCTCGCCGCGCCGCCCAGCAGCTTGAGCAATGCTTCAGCGCCTTCCGGCACGCGCGCGCCCGAGCCGCTCAGCAACGCGCCCGCGACCGGCGCGACCAGCAACGGATTCTTTGCGAGCGACTTTCCGACTTGCAAGAGCGTCGCGCCGATGTGCTTCTCCGTCTGAAGCCCGAGCTCGATCAGCACGATCGCCACCGCGAACAACACGCACACGGTGAGGATGGTCGCGATGACGGCGGGCGCGAGACTCTCCTTGCCGAACGCGAGCAGACAGAGCGGTATGCCGACAAAGCCGGTGTTCGGGTAAGCGGCGTTCAAGCCGTCGATGCTGGCATCCGCGAGACGACGAGACTGCATCAGGCGCACGGCGAGCGTGAGCAGAAAGATCACCGCCGAGCCGATGCCGAAAGCGGCGATGAACGCGGGCTGATCGAGCATGCTCCACGGCGTTTTCGCCATGATGTCGAAGAGCAGCGCGGGCAGCGCGAGATAGACGACGAAGCGGTTGAGTTCGGACGCCGCGCTCGGGCCGAGCTTGTTCAGCTTGCGGCATGCGTAGCCCGCGAAGATGAGGCCGAAGACCGGCAGGATGATCGTGAAGAGTGGCGTGAGCAGCGAAGGCAGTGATGCGAATGCTTGAAGCGAGGGAACCGGCGAAGGCATGAGGCAGCTGCTTTGAATGCGGAATGGAGAGAGCGTGAGGATACTCCTCATCGAAAAGGTGAGGCATTTCGGGAGTATCGCGACGGTGAGCCCCCTGATCGGTACGAGGCTCACTCTTTGACGAATCATCGGGATCGCGAAGCAAACCCTTTATCTCAGTCACATTGTTAGCTGGATGATGCAAACCGTTGTTCCATAACGTATTCGATTTGCACGCCGATCAGGCTTGCAGGACATCGCGCGGGGCGCGCCATCTTGCTCCGCATCCATCCCATTCGAGGCGACGAAGGCGGATTCGGCTTGAAGTGAGGCAATTCGGGAGCGGCACCGCGGGCGCGAAGTTTGCATTCGGCCACGTCCTCGGCGCGAGGCAAATCCCCGCGAAGACAAGCACTTACGGGCTTACGCGGTAGTGGCGGCACGCGCGCGGACACCATCGGCGAAGGGGAAAGGTGAGGCAATGCGGGAGCCGCCCCGGACGGAACGAAGCTTGCTGCTCCGTCTTCCCTGAATCACTTCAACTACGCGGGAAACATGAACATCCGAAGATCCTGGGCATACGGCGCCGCCGCGCTTGCGTTGATCGGCGGCATCGCGACACTGCTCGCGTGCTCATCGAGCGGGGCGCGCAAGAGCGGCAACGACCATGTGCCGGAACCGTCGAAGGCGGTCGATCTCGATCGCTATCTCGGCCAGTGGCACGAGTTCGCGCGCTACGAGAACCGCTTCGAGCGCAACTGCGAAGCCGTCACGGCGAACTACGCGCGGCGTGACGACGGGCTCGTGTCCATCGTGAATGCATGCAGGCAAGGCGGGCTCACCGGTCCGTACCGCTCGGCGGAAGGCCGCGCGAAGGTCGTGCCGGGATCGAACGGAACGAAGCTGAAGGTGTCGTTCTTCGGTCCGTTCTACGTCGGCGACTACTGGATTCTCGATCACGCCGACGACTACACGTGGTCCATCGTCGGCGAGCCGACCGGCCGCTATCTGTGGATATTGACGCGCGAGGCGAAACCCTCGGCGGAGTTGCGCCGCACGCTGATCGAGCGCGCGCGGGCGCTGGGTTACGACGTCACGATGCTGCGCGAGACGCAGCAGGCTTGAGCGGCGCGCGCGCCTAGCTTCCCTTGCACGCGACGAGCAACGAGTTCTGATTGTTCTCGGTGGTCTGGCCGAGCACGTCGTAACCGCTCGGACAGAGCACTTTGGCGTTATCGGTGCAATTGCGCCAGCCGCCATACGCGGGGCATTGGATCTGCTGCGTCGGGCGTCCATCGGCGGAAAAGAGCGGCGGCGCGCTGCTGCATCCGGCAAGCGCCCACGCGCTGCCCGCAAGCATGACTGAAAGGCCGATGGCACGGCCGGTTTTCATCCCGCGTTTCATCTCATACCCCTTTGATTCTTGGTCGTTATTTTCGATTTCGGGAGTATGCCACGCGAAGCTTTCGCGTCGATTTGCCTGTTCGCGAAAGCGCTTCAGACCGCGATGCCCAGCGCGGCGATCTTCTTGTACAAGGTCGCCCGCCCGATGCCGATTTTCTCCGCCGCATCCGCGACACGCCCGCCGCTTGCGCGCAACGCATCGGAGAGAAAGCGCCGTTCGAAGTCGGCCATCGCGTCGGCGTAAGACGGCATCGGAGGCTCATCGTCCAGCGCCGTGTCCGCGGGCGGCGCGAGCGCAAGACGCCCCGCATCGATGAACGCGCTCAGCATGCGCGCGTCGATGTGCTCGGTCTCCGACAGCATCAGCGCGCGTTCCAGCGTATTGCGCAGCTCGCGCACGTTGCCCGGCCACGAATACGCTTCGAGCAGGCGCAATGCATCCTGGTGCAGCACGAAATGGCCGACCTGCCCGGGACGCGTATCCGCCGACAGATCTTCGAGCGTCGCGTAGGCGAGCGCTTCGATATCGCCGGGCCGCTCGCGCAACGGCGGCGCGTGAATCGTCAGCACGTTCAGCCGATAAAACAGGTCCGCGCGAAAACGCCCCGCCGCGACGAGCGCGGGCAATTCCGCCGATGTCGCCGCGATAATCCGCACATCCGCGCGCACGATGCGATTCGAGCCGAGCGGTTCGAACTCCTTGTCCTGCAAGACGCGCAGGAGCTTGCCCTGAAGCGGCAGCGGCATATCGCCGATTTCGTCGAGAAAGAGCGTGCCGCCGTCCGCGAGTTCGAACTTGCCGACGCGGCCCTTGCGCTCCGCGCCGGTATACGCGCCCGCCGCCGCGCCGAAGAATTCGACTTCGAGCAGCGTGTCCGGAATCGCGGCCACGTTCACGGTGACGAGCGGCTTGCCCGCGCGCGTCGATGCGCCGTGGATCGCGTGCGCGAGCAGTTCCTTGCCGGTGCCGGTTTCGCCGAGCAGCAGGACGGGCGAATCGACGAGCGCCGCGCGCCGCGCCTGGCGCTTCACTTCCAGACTCGCCGGACTCGTGCCGACGAAGCTCGAAAACGTGTACTTCGCGCGCCGCGCCTGAGCCAGCGACTGACGCGTCGCGATCAGTTCCTGCTGCACGCGCGAGTAATGCGCGAAGAGCGGCGTGAGCGCCTTCATCTCGTCGAAGAGCGCAAAACCGATTCCGCCGATGGTCGCGCCCGCTTCATCCTTCAGCGGCAGCCGCGTGACGACGAGCGGTTCGCGGTCGGTTTCCAGCACGTCGAGCAAAATCGGCTTGCCGGTCGCGACGACTTCGCGCATGAGGCTGTTCGGAATGACCGCTTCGCAGTCGAGGCCGATCGCGTCGAGCGGGTCCGCAAAGCCGAAACGCGCCGCGTATCGCTTGTTGATCCACACGACGCGCGCGTCCGCATCGACGATGAAAGTGCCTTCGCTCAGATTCTCGAAGGTCTTGAAAAGCGACTCCATCGCGCGGCGCATCACGTCGCTGTAGTCCGCGGGGACGTTGATCCAGTCGTTGCGCATGGCGCCTGAAAGCTCCTCTTTCTCTTTATGGAGACGAAGGATCTCAATTTCGAGACGAGCCGGCAATCCGCATCTGTACTAATCTCTTGGCTGCGCCGGTGCCCGCGCGCGGCTTTTCAGGCGTCTCCGTTTGGAGACATGCGGCTGAAACGTGGCGATGTCATCCTCAGCGGATGCCCGCCACGCCTCGTTTCGCGGCCCTGGCACGAAATCTGCATTCGGCCCGCGCGGTGCGTATCCTTGCGCCGCAGGCGCTTCCACGAGAAGCGCGGACCCGTTTCAAAGAACAAACCACCAGGAGACTCAATGTCGTTCTTCATCGTGCTCGCCGCTCTGGCGTTCCTGATGCTTGCCGCCTATCGCGGCTACAGCGTCATTCTTTTCGCGCCGATCGCAGCACTCGCGGCCGTGCTCCTCACCGATCCGGCCGCCGTCGCGCCGGTGTTTTCCGGCATCTTCATGGAGAAGATGGTCGGCTTCGTGAAGCTGTATTTCCCGGTGTTTCTGCTCGGCGCGGTGTTCGGCAAGGTCATCGAGCTGTCCGGCTTCTCCGAGTCGATCGTGGCCGCGGCCATCCGCTATATCGGCAAGGCGCGCGTCAATGCGGTGATCGTCGCGGTGTGCGCGCTGCTCACCTATGGCGGCGTGTCGCTGTTCGTCGTGGTGTTCGCGGTGTATCCGTTCGCAGCGGAGATGTACCGCCAGAGCAATATTCCGAAGCGCCTGATGCCAGGCGCGATCGCGCTGGGCGCATTTTCGTTCACGATGGATTCGTTGCCGGGCACGCCGCAGATCCAGAACATCATCCCGACGACGTTCTTCAAGACGACCGGCTGGGCCGCGCCGTGGCTTGGCGTGATCGGCTCGCTGTTCATCATCGTCGTGGGGCTGACGTTTCTCGAATGGCGCCGCCGTTCCGCGATGGCGAAGGGCGAAGGCTACGGCACGTCGCTCGTGAACGAGCCGGAGCGCGTCGAATCGACGTCGCTGCCGAATCCCGTTCTCGCGATCGCGCCGCTGATTCTGGTGGGCGTGGCGAACTTCGCGCTGACCAAGTGGATTCCGACGTGGTACGGCGCGAGCTATTCGGTTCCGCCAGAGGTGCTGCCGGGCGTGCATGCGCCTGTCACCACGGCGATCAAGACCGTCGTCGCAATCTGGGCCGTTGAAGGTGCGTTGCTGCTCGGTATCGTGCTTGTGCTGCTGACGGCGTTCTCGCGCGTGAAGGAACGGTTTGCGGTGGGCACGCGGGCGGCGGTCGCGGGCGCGTTGCTCGCTGCGATGAATACGGCTTCCGAGTATGGCTTCGGCGGCGTGATCGCGGCGTTGCCGGGGTTTATCGTGGTGTCCGATGCGCTCAAGAGCATTCCGAATCCACTCGTCAATGCGGCGATTTCCGTTTCGGCGCTTGCGGGGATTACCGGGTCGGCTTCCGGCGGGATGAGCATCGCGCTTGCTGCCATGTCGGATACGTTTATTGCCGGGGCGCAGGCGGCGCATATTCCTCTGGAAGTGCTGCATCGGGTTGTGGCGATGGCCTCGGGGGGGATGGATACGTTGCCGCATAACGGGGCGGTCATTACGTTGCTGGCAGTTACCGGGCTTACGCATCGGGAGTCGTATCGGGATATTTTTGCTGTTACTGTGATTAAGACTTTGGCGGTGTTTTTTGTTATTGGGGTGTATTACTTGACTGGCGTCGTTTGATTTCTTTTTGCGTTGTTTTTGTGGCGGGGAATCCTGATTTCGCGTCGGTCTATTTGCACTGCCCCTCCCCGGGGCGGGGGTAACTTTCTTTGCTGCTGCAAAGAAAGTCACCAAAGAAAGCAGCTTCTCACCGCCCGCGGTCACACGCAGTTTGGCCACTCTTCTCCTACAAGGCGGCACTCGCCTAAAGAGTGCCCTCATAGGCCCAATCGGGCTTGGATCGCGCACGGTCTGACAAGCCAGTGCGCGAAGCGCGCTGGTTCAGCACGAAATAGCTTCGGCACAGCGCTGCGCGCTGCCGCCCGGTATGCGAGGGAAACCGCACGCAAACCCGATTGACCCATCGGCCGCGAAGCGGGCTGGAACTTGAAATGGCTGTACCAGTTTGTTGAGTGGCGCGGTGTGACGGATCGTGCGCGATCCAAGCCCGATTGGTCTTGTGAGGGCACTCTTTAGGCGAGGGCCGTTCCCCGAGGAGAAAAGTGGCCAAACTGCGTGTGACCGCGGGCGGTGACAAAGCTGCTTTCTTTGGTGACTTTCTTTGCAGCAGCAAAGAAAGTTACCCCCGCCCCGGGGAGGGGCAGTGCTAATAGACCGACACCAAAGCAAGTTCCCCAAAACCAAAACAAAAAAAACAAAAACCAAAAAGCCAAAACAAACCCCAATTCCCCCCACCCCCACGGCAATCCAAACTCCCGCAGTAAGAAAAAACCAAACCCAAAGGAAACAACCCATGACCTCAAATAAATCCCTCGCAGGCAAGACGGCGCTAGTCACCGGCTCCACAAGCGGCATCGGCCTCGGCATCGCCACCGCGCTGGCGCAAAACGGCGCGAACCTCGTCCTCAACGGCTTCGGCGACATCGACGGCGCACTGAAGCAAATCGAGGCAACCGGCGTGAAAGCCGTGCATCACCCCGCCGACATGACGAAGCCGCAAGAAATCGAAGCGATGATCGCCTTCGCGAACGAGCAGTTCGGTGGCGTCGATATCCTCGTGAACAACGCCGGCATCCAGCATGTCGCCACCATCGAGGAATTCCCCGTCGATCGCTGGGACGCGATCATCGCCATCAATCTGAGCTCGGCCTTCCACACGATGCGCGTCGCGCTGCCGCAAATGCGCGCGCGCAACTGGGGCCGCGTGATCAATATCGCCTCGGTGCACGGGCTCGTCGGCTCCGCGGGCAAGTCGGCTTACGTCGCCGCGAAGCACGGCATTCTCGGCCTCACCAAAGTCGCCGCGCTCGAAAACGCGCGCAGCGGCGTCACCATCAACGCAATCTGCCCGGGCTTCGTGCTCACGCCGCTCGTGCAGAAGCAAATCGACGATCTCGCCGCACGCGACTCGCTCTCGCCCGACGCGGCGCGCACGAAGCTGCTCGGCGACAAGCAGCCCTCCGCTCAGTTCGTGACGGCGCAGCAGATCGGCGACATGGCCGTGTTCCTGTGCTCCGACGCCGCAAGCGAAATGCGCGGCTCGGCGCTGCAGATCGACGGCGGCTGGAGCGCGCAGTAACGAGAGCCCCGCTTTATCGGCGACAAACCGCCGCACTTGAGCGTTTCACTCGGATTCCCTTAAAGAACGTGGGGCCTTTAGCCGTTATGTCCTTGTAATCAGACGCGCGCCGCCTCGCCGAGCGGCGCGCGAATCGAAGAAGAAAAGGACATCATGCGCAACAACCAGCCCGTCACCCAGCAAGAGTTCGATTACCCCGCCTCGGAGATGCTCGTCTCCGCCACCGATCTCTCCGGCAACATCCAGTACTGCAACCCGGCCTTCGTGTCGGTGTCCGGCTTCTCGCGCGACGAGCTCATCGGGCAGCCGCACAACGTCATCCGCCATCCCGACATGCCGCGCGAAGCCTTCGCCGATCTATGGGCGACCGTGCGCGCCGGCCGCTCGTGGACCGCGCTCGTCAAGAACCGCCGCAAGAACGGCGACCACTACTGGGTGCGCGCGAACGTGACGCCGGTCATGGAACACGGCAAGGCGGTCGGTTATCTGTCGGTGCGCGTGAAGCCGACGCGCGATGAAGTCCGCGACGCCACCGCGCTCTACGCACGGATGAACGCGGGCGATGCCTCGCACACGCTCGTGCGCGGCGCGCTGGTGAAAAACGGCATCGCGGGCAAACTCGCCGCGCTCGCGCATCTGCCGGTGAGCGTGCGTCTTGGCTTGGGCTTCGCCGCCGTGCCCGCCGCCATGCTGATCGCGGCGCTCGCCGGCTGGCGCGGCGCGCCGCCGCTGCCCTTCTGGTGCGCGCTCGGCGTCAGCGCTGTCGTGAGCATCGCGGGATGGCTCGCGCTGTCGCGTCAGGTCGATGCGCCCGTGCGCTCGATGTCCGGCTTCGCCGCGCGCATGGCGGCCGGCGATCTGACCGTCGATATGCCCGCCATCGTCCGTCGCGACGATCTCGGCGACGTGCAGCGCGCGCTCGCCCAACTGAAGGCGAATCTCGCGGCGATCGTCTTCGACGTGCGCGGCCAGATCGGCGGCATGCTCGACGCCGCCAACGAAATTTCGAGCGGCAACACGGATCTGTCGCGCCGCACCGAGATGCAGGCGGCATCGCTCGAACAGACCGCCGCGACGATGGACCAGCTCACCACGACCGTGCAAGGCAACGCCGACGCCACCGTGCGCGCGCTCGAACTCGTGAAGGAAGCGCAGGCCGCGGCCGACGACGGCGGGCGCATCGCGAGCCAGGTCGAGCAGACGATGGCGGGCATCACGGCGGCGTCGCGGCGCATCGCGGATATCACCGACGTCATCGACGGCATCGCGTTCCAGACCAACATCCTCGCGCTGAATGCCGCCGTCGAGGCGGCGCGCGCGGGCGAGGCGGGCCGCTCGTTCGCGGTGGTCGCGACCGAAGTGCGAAACCTCGCGCAGCGCTGCGCGGCATCGGCGAAGGAAATCGAAGGCGTCGTGGCGACGAGCGTCGCGCAGATCGCGGAAGGCACGAGCCTCGTCTCGCGCACGACCAGCCAGATGCGCGCGATCGACGAAGCCGTGCACCGCGTATCGGCAATCATCATGGAAGTCGCGAAGGCGAGCGGCGAGCAGGCCGACGGCATCGCGCAGGTGAACCAGGCGGTCGCGCATCTGGACGACTCGACCCAGCAGAACGCCGCGCTCGTCGAGCAGGCCGCCGCCACCGCCAAGCGTCTCGCGGAACGCGCCGAGGTGCTTGACGAGGCCGTGCGGCTTTTCACGGTGGCGAAGGCTTAAGGATCGGCGCAGCGCTTGGTACTATCGGAGCATTCACAACGAGGAGTGTCTCCGATGACCGCTGAGAACAATCGCACGGAAGAAGCGCGAGCGATGGAACGTATCGTCAACGCGACGCGCCAGGTTCAGTCCGCCTTTCTCGCGCTGCAGACGCACTTTCCGCCCGAAGGCGACGGCCGCCCGTCGCAGATGGCGCTGCAAACCTTCGACGCCGCGCTGCAGGAACTCGAAGACGCCCAGGCCGCCTTCGACACCATGCTCAACGATCTGTTCGACGGCAACCGCTGAACGCGGCTCAGGCGAAGGGCCGCTCGGCGGCGACGTCCTCGCTCGGGCCGCTCAGCGCCGCCGCGCCGTCCTTGTCGTTCAGGCCCGCCCACGGCACGCCGTCGGTGGACTGCCGGCGCGCGGCGGCCACGCATGCTTCGACCAGTTCCCGGAACGACACCGCCGCCGAGCTCGTGCGCACGAGCGTTTCTCCCTGCAGCGGGCTTTCCGGAAACACCAGTCCGACGATCAGTTCCGCCGACGGCGCCCGCTGATGCAGCCGCCGCAGCAGATTGCGCAGATACGGCGGCGACTCGGCCGCATCGAACGACACGACGCAGATGATCGACACGCCCGCGAGGTCCACCTCGCCGAAGCGTCCGCGCGAGAAGCGCTCGTAGCCCGCGAGATCCGCGTGCAGGCCATGTTTGCGGAATAGCTGCACGGCGATGGTCGCGGCGAGATCGTCCAGTTCGCTGCGGCCCGCGATGCACAGCACCGACGCCGTGTGCCCTTCCTTTTCGGCGTCGAAGCGTGCGGGCGGCAGTTCGTGCGCCACGCCTCGCCCTTCGTCCGGCGACTCGAAGCTCGCGGGCAATTCCTCTTTCGGCGCGATCGTGACAACCGTGTCTTCCGCGTCCTCCAGTCCTTCGATGATATCGAGCGCGGACTCGTTGATGCGCCGCAACTGATCCGCTGTCACGACGCCGCGCAGCACGTCGTTGTGGGCGTAGCGCAAGCCTTCGAGCGCAACTTCGTCGTAATAGGCGATGAGCGAGCGCTCTTTCAACAGGGTCTCCGCCTGCACGAGCGCTTCGTCGGGATCGTTCGCGAGCAGGCGCTGATAGAAGTTTTCCGCGGGCGTGAGCGCTGGCCGGTCGCCGAACAGCACATCGAGAAATTCGAGCCGATCGACATGACGGCCGAGAATCACGAGGCACAGCGTAAGCGGCGTCGACAGCACGAGGCCGATCGGCCCCCAGATCCAGCTCCAGAAGATCGCCGCGACGATCACCGCGAACGGCGACAGTCCCGTGCTGTGCCCGTACAGCAGCGGCTCGACGACCTGTCCCGCGATGATGTCGGTCGCGCCGAAGAGCACGATGGTCCACACGAACATCGCCCAGCCGGGTCCGACCGCCGCCGCGAACACGACCGCGACGATCGCGGCAATCCATGTCCCGACATACGGCACGAAGCGCAGGAGCGCGGTCATCACGCCGAACAGCAGCGCGCCCGGCACACCGATGATCGCGAGACCGACCGCGATCACGATGCCCACGCCCACGTTGATGCCGAGCTGCGCGAGGAAATACCGCGACAGGCGGCGCGCGGCTTCGTCCATCGCGGTGGTCGCGCGATGCAGGTCGCGCGAGCCGAACAGCCGGATCAGCCGGTCGCGCAGATCCTCGCGCTGCAAAAGAATGAACACCGCGACCACGAGCACGATGCCCGTCGTTTCCAGCGGGCTGATGACCGGCGACAAGAATCGTTGCGCGAGTTCGAGCGGCGTCGGCGTCGGCTCGTGCACTTCGACGGGCATCGGCTGATCGATCGGCGACGCGGCCGGGTTGTCCTCGTTCTTCGGCTCCTGCTCGCGCGCCGGCGACAGGCGTTTGAGCGCGCGCGAGGCGCGGCCGAGAAACTCGTCGGCGCGGCCGACCGTCATCTTCTGCACGGTGTCGATCTTGCGCTCGACCGCGACCTGATATTTCGGCAGATCGCCGGCGAGTTGCGCGACCTGCGCGCCGATCAGCGCGCCGACCGCGGTCAGCACCGACAGCGCGACGACCACCGCGACGATCACCGACGGCACCTGGCCGAAGCGCAGACGCCGCAGGAAATCGACGAACGGCGCGAGCAGAAAGCTCAGCAGAATCGCAAGGATGATCGGAATCATCACCGCGCGGCCGAAATACAGCGCGCAGATGACGACGACGCCCGTCACCAGCGACGCCAGCGCGCGCACGTTGGGCGCGTCGGGCGGCAGGATCTTCGCGGGTGGCCGGCGCGGCCCGGGTGCTTGCGGCATGAGTGACGGCTCGCTTGTTGGAGTGACGGCTGCGGCGCCCGGCGGGTGCGGAGGCAACACGCATCAAGCAAGGCGCGTGCCGCCGGGCGCGCGCCGGCGCCGCAAAGGTGAGTCGGTTCGGGACCCGAATTCTACTGCAACTGGTGCAATGGTGAGGCAATACGGGAGTGGCGCGGGACTTGCGCCGCGCTCTATCGAAATGATCGAAACAATCAGTTGGATGCGCACACAAAGCGCGTGCGACATTGACGCAACCGCAACGCACGGAACCCATCATGGCAGTCGATTCGCCCTGCATCAGCATCTGCAAGTTCGACGAGAAGACCGGTTTTTGCATCGGCTGTCTGCGCACTAAGGACGAATGCAAGCAGTGGAAGAAGATGAAGGACAAACATCGCGTGCGCATCATCGACGACCGGTCCGCGCGCAAGGCGAAGCTCAAGAAGCACAAGAAGTAAGCGCGGCGAAAGGACAAACGCTGGACTGGTCGGCAACAGGGTGATAGCGCCTGGAACGGCGCGCGCGCACTACACTGAACGCCTCATCGGCTTTCCACGGAGTCAGCCATGAAACTGACGACCGCCGCCCTCTTCCTCGCCGCTTCCTTCGCCGCACCCGCCGCTTTCGCGCAACTGCATCCGAGCGCGGAAACCGACATGTACGCGCCGCAGAACAGCACGAAACTCATGCCGAACGCGCCGCTCGGCAGTCAGTATCCAACCCACGGCAATGCGCAGGCCGGCGAACTCAATCTGAATCCGAGCGATCCACGCGCGCAACTCGTCAATGGCCTGCCGAACAACGCGAACAGCGGCGGATACGGCTCGCCGCTCGCGGGCAACAAGGCGAACGTGCCTCGCGGCGAATGAGTTGAAACGTGAGTCGAAGTGTGAGTCAAAGCGGCAAAGTGCCCTCACCGTTCTCGTTACGAGAACAGTGATTTGAATTTCCCTGGTATTCCGCTTCCCCAGGCAAAAACCCATACTGGTTTCACGGCGCGGGACTTCCCCGCCCGACACGACCAACCAAGGGAACTTGCCATGAAGCTCTACTACCATCCGCTGTCCGGGCATGCCCACCGCGCGCGTCTTTTCCTCAACCTGCTGTCGATCGCTCATGAAGACGTCTTCGTCGATCTCGCCGCCGCCGCGCACAAGACGCCCGAGTATCTCAAGCTGAACAGCTTCGGCCAGGTTCCCGTGCTCGTGGATGGCGACACCGTGATCGCCGATTCGAACGCGATCCTCGTCTATATCGCGAAGAAAGCAGGCGCTTCGCAATGGCTGCCCGAAGCGCCCGCGCAAGCCGCGGCCGTGCAGCGCTGGCTCTCCGTCGCGGCAGGGCAGATCGCGTTCGGCCCGGGCGCGGCGCGGCTCATCACCGTGTTCGGCGCGAAGTTCAACGCGGATGAAGTCATCGCCCGCGCGCACGCCGTGCTCAAGGTGATCGACGCGGAACTCGCGAACCGCGCATGGATCGCCGATACCGGCAACGCCCATCCGACCATCGCGGATATCGCGCTCTACAGCTATATCTCGAGCGCCCCCGAAGGCAACGTCGATCTAGCGGCCTACGCGAACGTGAACGCGTGGCTCGCGCGCGTCGAAGCGCTGCCTGGCTTCGTTCCGTTCCAAAAGACGGCCGCGGGTCTCGCGGCGTAAAGTGAGCGCGGCGGCGGCGCGTTAGTGTCCGCGTTCGCCCGAGCCGCGCCCGAACCGAAGAGGCATACGATCATGTCCGCTTCAGCGCTTCCCCATGCCGCCACGGCCACCGCGCCTTCGCCGTGGCATCGCGGTGAAATCGAAATTCAGAAGGCCTTCGGCGCATTCGAGCGCATGGACGGCGCCGGGCGGCGCTTCGTGCGGGATCACATGCCGGACCAGCATCGGCAGTTCTTCGCGCAGTTGCCGTTCATCGTGGCCGGTTCCGTCGATGAGCACGGCGATGCGTGGGCGACGCTGCTCGCAGGACATCCCGGCTTCATGCAGACGCCCGACGCGAGGACGCTGTCGATGACCCTCACGCGCGATCCGCTCGATCCCGCCGACGAGGGCATGCACGACGGCGCACCGATCGGGCTGCTCGGCATCGAACTGCACACGCGCCGCCGCAACCGCATGAACGGCGTGATTCGCCGCGACGGTGCGAACGCCGCATTCCACGTGGCCGTCGAGCAGAGTTTCGGCAACTGCCCGCAATACATTCAATTGCGCGATTTCGAGTTCGTGCGCGATCCGGCCGCGCCCTCGCCCGTTGCGCCGCTCGCGCTCGACGCGCTCTCTTCCCGCGCGAAGGCGATGATCGCGGGCGCGGATGCGTTCTTCGTCGCGTCGTATTTCGATCGCGAGGACGGGCATCGGCAAGTGGACGTATCGCATCGCGGCGGCAAGCCGGGCTTCGTGCGCCTTTCCGACGACGGCTCGCTCACCATTCCCGATTTCGCGGGCAATCTCTTCTTCAACACGCTCGGCAACATTCTCGTCAATGGCCGCGCGGGACTGGTGTTCACGGACTTCGAAACGGGCGATCTCCTGCAACTCGCGGGCGACGCCGAAGTGCTGCTCGATTCGCCCGAAATCGCCGCGTTTCAGGGCGCGGAAAGGCTGTGGCGCTTCACGCCGCGCCGCATCGTGTATCGCGCTCAGGCGTTGCCGTTGCGATGGAAGGCGCGTGCGGAAGGCGCGTCGCCGAATTCGCTGATGACGGGCGACTGGCAGCAGGTCGCCGAACGCCTGAAGGCCGTCGCGCTCGCCAACGCGTGGCGCGCGTTCCGCGTGAGCAAGACCGTCGACGAGAGCGACGCGATCCGCTCGTTTTATCTCGAACCGGCCGACGGCGCGGGCATCGTGCCGCACCAGGCGGGGCAACATCTGCCGATCCGCGTGATGCTGCCGGGCGAGACGAAGCCGGCCATACGCACCTACACGCTGTCGGTGGCGCCGTCGGACGGCGTGTACCGGATCAGCGTGAAGCGCGACGGCCGCGTGTCCGCGCATCTGCACGACACGCTGAAAGCGGGCGACGTCATCGAGGCGCGCGCGCCCGCGGGCGACTTCACGATCGATCCACGGGAGCCGCGTCCCGCCGTGCTGATGGCGGCGGGCGTCGGCATCACGCCGATGCTGGCGATGCTGCGGCACATCGTCTACGAAGGCCTGAGGAAGCGGCGCGTACGGCCGGTGTGGATGATCGTGTCTGCGCATTCGCTCGCGAGCCGCGCGTTCGCACAGGAAATCGATGCGCTTGCGCAAAGCGCGGGCGGCGCCGTGAACGTGATTCGCGTGCTCAGCGACACGAACGGCGCACAGCTCGACCGCGACTACGACGTTTCAGGGCGCATCGATATCGACCTGCTGACGAGCCGCCTGCCGTTCAGCGACTACGACTTTTATCTGTGCGGGCCGGGCGCGTTCATGCAGACGATCTACGACGGCCTGCGCGGACTCAATGTCGCCGATACGCGCATTCATGCCGAAGCGTTCGGGCCATCGGCGCTCAAGCGCACGGCGGATCGCGGCGCGGACGTGAAGCCCATGCGTCCCGCCGCCACCGCGCCCGTGAAGGTCGAATTCCTGAAGTCGGGCACGGATGCGCAGTGGAAGCCGGGCGGCGGCACGCTGCTGGAACTGGCAGAAGAAAGCGGCCTGTCGCCGGAGTTCAACTGCCGCGGGGGCACGTGCGGAACATGCAGGACGCGCATCGTCGAGGGCGCGGTGTCGTATGAGAGCGAGCCGGCTTTCCATGTGGACGACGGCGAAGCGCTGATCTGCTGCGCGGTGCCTGCCGCCGACTCGGAAGGAGCCTTGCGACTCGATCTCTAGATTGTGTCGAACGCGCCGATCCCCGACAATGCACGGCATCTTTTCAGCGGATGCCCGGCGCGCTCACATGGACCGATTACAGGCAATGACGACCTTCGTCACGGTGGTCGAAACGGGCGGCTTCGCCTCGGCCGCGCGCAAGCTCGACGTGTCGCCGTCGGTCGTGAGCCGCGTCGTGACGGAGCTCGAAGAGCATCTCGGCGTGCGCCTGCTCACGCGCACGACGCGCGTCGTGCGCCTCACCGACGCCGGCAGCGGCTATTTCGAGGACTGCCGCCGCATTCTCGGCGAAGTCGATATTGCCGAGCTGTCCGCGACGGGCACGCACTCGTCGCCGCGCGGCCTGCTCTCGATCACCGCGCCGGTGATGTTCGGCCGCCTGCACGTCACGCCGATCGTGCTGGACTATCTCAAACGCTATCCGGAAACCGATGCGAACTGCTGGTTCGTCGATCGCGTCGTGAATCTCGTCGATGAAGGCATCGACGTTGCGGTGCGCATCGCGCAACTGCCCGATTCATCGTTGCAGGCGATCAATGTCGGGCGCGTGCGGCGCGTGCTGTGCGCATCGCCCGCGTATCTGGAGAAGCACGGCATGCCGCGCCATCCGGATGACCTCGCGAACCATGCCGTGATCGCGTCCACGGGTTCTTCGACGCCGACGGAGTGGCGTCTTCACGACGGCGAGCGGCAAATCCCCGTGCGCGCGCATGCGCGCTTCACGACGACCACCAACGATTCGGCCATCGCCGCCGCGCTCGCCGATTTCGGCATCGCGCGGCTGATGTCGTATCAGGTCGCGCAGGACGTGTGCGAAGGGCGTCTCGTCATCGTGCTGCCGGAGTTCGAGCCGCCGCCCTTGCCGATTCATCTCGTGCATCGCGAGGGACGCCACGTCGCGCAGAAGGTGCGCGCGTTCCTCGATCTCGCCGTGGCCACGCTGCGCGCGGACGCGTCGCTGCGCTGATGCCTGCGCCTTGCGCGTGACAATTCGTCTGTCATCGGCGAATCGAACGCCCGTTAGCACGCCCGCCGTGCAAAATGCGGCCAAAACATGCAACATAGCTGTCTCGAACGATCGCACCGATCGGCGCGCTTTCGGCTTTCCCGAACCCTAACCGGCTCACGCACCATGACGAAACCAACTTCTCCCTCGAACGAACGCCCGCTCGACATGATCATCTTCGGCGGCGGCGGAGACCTGGCCGCGCGCAAGCTGCTGCCGGCGCTCTACATGGCGCACACCCACTGCAACCTGCCCGCCGACACGCGCATTCTCGCGATCGGCCGCAAGGACTGGTCGCGCGAGGACTACCTGAAGAACTTCATGGAAGAGCAGGCGCGTCCGTTCATCGAAGGCAAGGTCTTCGATGCGCAGTCGTGGGACAAATTCCTCGCGCTCTTCGACTACGTGCGCATCGACGTCGAGAACCCGTCGGACTTCCAGCGTCTCGCGCAGGCCGTGCGGCCGGGCTCGCAGCGCGTGCTGTATCTGTCGACGTCGCCGGAACTGTTCGTGACCATCTGCGACAACCTCGACAACGCGGGCATTCTCGATGAACACGCGCGCGTCGTGCTGGAAAAGCCGCTCGGCCACGATCTGGCTTCCGCGGTCGCGATCAACGACGCGGTCGGCAAGCACTTCAAGGAAGAGCAGATTTATCGCATCGACCATTATCTCGGCAAGGAAACGGTGCAGAACCTGATGGTGCTGCGCTTCGGCAACGCGATCTTCGGGCCGCTATGGCAGGCGCCGTATATCAAGAGCGTGCAGATCACGGTGTCGGAGACGGTCGGCGTGGGCAGCCGCGCGGGCTTCTACGATCACACCGGCGCATTGCGCGACATGGTGCAGAACCACTTGCTTCAACTGCTGTGCATCGTCGCGATGGAGCCGCCCGTTTCGCTCGATCCGGACGCCGTGCGCGACGAAAAGCTCAAGGTGCTGAAGTCGCTGCGCCCGATGTCCGTCGCCGATATCGCGCGCGACACCGTGCGCGGCCAGTACACGGCGGGCGCGGTGGGCGGCGAGGCGGTGAAGGGTTATCTGGAGGAGCCGAACGTGCCCGCGGACAGCCGCGCGGAAACCTTCGTCGCGTTGCGCGCGCATATCAACAACTGGCGCTGGGCCAACGTGCCGTTCTTCCTGCGCACGGGCAAGCGCATGCAGAATCGCCGCTCGGAGATCGTCATCGACTTCGCGGATCTGCCGTTCTCGATCATCCCCGATGGTCCGCGTCACTACGGCAACCGGCTCACGATCACGTTGCAGCCGGAAGAATCGATCCAGTTGCAGATGATGGCGAAGGAGCCGGGCAGCGGCATGCACATGCAGCCCGTGACGCTCAATCTCGATCTCCAGCAAGCCATGACGCAGCGGCGTGCCGAGGCGTACGAGCGTTTGCTGATCGATGTGATTCGCGGCCGCCTCACGCACTTCATGCGGCGCGACGAGTTGGAAGCGGCCTGGACGTGGGTCGAGCCGATTCTCAATGGCTGGAAGGAACTCGGCGACCGGCCGCGCGGTTATACGGCGGGAACGTTCGGCCCGGCGGCGTCGAGCGCGTTGATGGCGCGGGAAAATCAGGCCTGGGCGGAAGAGGCCTGACGCGCCGACCTTCTTTCACCGCATGACGGCGTGCGGCGCGCGTTTCGACGCCCACGCCGCACCCAGCGCCATCACCGCCGAGAGCACCACAATCCCGCCGAGAATGCCGCCAAGCCGCATGAGCGCGGGCGCAGGATCGGACGACCAGTGATGGTCCTGCACGAACACCATGATGAAGGCGATGCCGAACTGCCGCCCGACATAGCTCGCGCCTTGCGTGCCCGTCTGCACATGGCAGCCGATCCACACGCCGGCGCACAGCGCGATCATGCAGGCGAGCGCGTGATCGCCGAGCAAGGGCAGCAGCGCGAGACTCACCGCGCCCGCGAGCAGACAGCCGACGAAGCGCTGAATCATGCGCTCCGCGATCGGCTTGTGCGTCGGCTTGCCGAGCGCCGACGCGGGCAGGATCAGCACGGCGATCGCCGTCACCATCGCCTGCGCGAAGCCGGGCAGGTCCCACACGTAGGCAAGCGACGCAAGGATCATCACCGACCACGCGCTTTGCCAGCCGAGGCGCTTGCGCATGGCGAGCGCGATGTGCTCGTCGCGCGCCACGTGCGTCGCATCGAGTGCCTGCACGGCGCGGGCCGCATCGGACGGCATGACGGTGACGAGCTGCGCATTGGCGCCATCGACGCGATCGATCGTCGATGCCGCCTGCGCGCGCGGCACCGGCGGCGCCCCGCGCGACTTGCGATAGTGCTGCACGCCCGCGTGAAAAACCGCCGACACCGCCACGCACGCAACCGTCCCGACGACCACTTCCGCGACACGCAAGAGCGCGAACGACGCCGTCGCCGCCGCGGACGCGAGCCGATGCGCCTCGAACGTCACCATCAGCGACGTGACCGCGCCGAGTACCCACGCGTAGCCTGCATCAGAAATGAGCGCGCGATAGACCGCGACGCCCGTGATCACGCCGAGCAGCGGCACGAAGAGCCATGGCGCATCGCCGATGACGGGCCCGGCCACCGCGCCGATCAGCGCGCCCGCGACCGTGCCGATCACGCGCTGCACGCCGCGCTGGGCGCACGCGGAGAACTTCGTCTGCATCACCGCGAAGCCGCTGATTGCGGCCCACCAGATGTTGCTCAGGTGAAAGGCATAGGCGAGCGCGACGGCGAGCCCGACCGAGAGCATGGCCTGCGTGGCGAAAAGCGCGCGCGCGAGCGTCGGCCGGATCGCGATCAGCTCGCACCCGAGCGACGCGAAGGCATCCCGGACGATGTGGGCAAGCGCGCCCAGTGCCGCGGCGCTTTCGTGGAGGATGGGCTGGGCGCTTCGGGGAGAATCGTCGGTTGGCATCGTTCTGGCGAAAGAGCGGCGTTTGCTTGAGCGTAGCCGCCTGTCGTCCAGATGCAAAGCCGAACTGCGCGAGGTGCGGCAAATCCGCTACACGCGCGAGGTCAGCAGCCGGATGCCCGCCGCGCCGAACACGAGCGCGAGGCACGCGTTCAGTCCGCGCTGGATGCGCCGGTAGACGCGCCGCGCGGACGCCATCGAAAAGAGCGCGGCATAGCCGCCGAACACGCACACGCCGATGCACAGACAGCCCGCGACGACGACGAGCATGTGCCCCGCCCCCTCGCCCGACGACGATCCGAGCGCCGCGACGGACATCCACACGAGAATCGCCTTCGGGTTGGTGAGATGCAGAAGCGCGCCGCGCGCGTACAGCTTGCGTCCGCTCTGTCCGGACGCGTCCGTGGACGATGCGCGCACCGGCGGCCTGAGCGCCGCGCGCCCCGACTTGAACGCGAGCCACAGC
Source organism: Caballeronia sp. PC1 (assembly GCF_021353155.1). Taxonomy (NCBI): domain Bacteria; kingdom Pseudomonadati; phylum Pseudomonadota; class Betaproteobacteria; order Burkholderiales; family Burkholderiaceae; genus Caballeronia; species Caballeronia sp. PC1. The sequence continues at coordinate 1,658,121 of NZ_JAJUBH010000002.1, read as the reverse complement.
AGATACAGCCCGCCGCAGATCTTCACGCCGATGAGAAAGCCCGAATACGCCGTGAGCGCGGCGGACAGGCCGAGCGCCGCGAGCATCGCCCAGAAGAACGAGCCGGACATGACGCCCGCCGCGAATGCGAACGCCGCGCGCCGGCCCGAGGTGCTCGCGATCGACATGATCGCAAGATTGCTCGGCCCCGGGCTCGCGGTGCCGACGAAATACGCGGAATACGCGATGAGCAGGTTGGCGCTGAACAGGGCGTGGTCGGTCATGGCCGTCGCGTCTCCATCGGGTGGAATGTACGGCATTGTCGGCGAGCCATGCCGGGCGCGTCCATGAACGATTTGGGTTCGAGCGGGCGGGCCAGTTGCGGCGGCGCGGACGCCCGGCGCTCAAGCTTCCACGTCGAGCTTCACCTCGTAGAGCGACTTGCCGTTCAGATCATGCAGGGAAACCGTCATCGCGCGGCTCGCCGGATCGATCTTCGCGCGCCCATAGAACTGCTGCAGCGCGGCGGGCGAGCGGTTCTGCGGATTGTCCTTCGGCACGCTCACATAGCGCAGTTCGGGACCGAAGGTCATGTCGAGATCGTTCGGGCCGAACGTGCCCGCGTTGATCGGCCCGCCGACGAACTCCCAGAACGGCTTGAACTCCGTGAACCGCGCGCGCGACGGATCGTAATGCGTCGCCTGCGCGTAGTGCACGTCGGCCGTGATCCACACGACATTTTTGATGTCTTCCCGCTTGATGAAGGCGAGGATGTCCCGCAACTCCAGCTCGCGGCCGAGCGGCGCGCCGTCGTCCGCGTTGGCCCAGGCTTCGAAAGTGCCCTTCGGCACGTCGGGGTTCGCATCGGGCACGACGAGCGAAATCGGCATGTCGCTCGCGATCACTTTCCACGTCGCGCGCGAGGCCTTCAGCGACGCCTTCAGCCATTCGCTCTGCTGCGAGCCGAGAAAGGCCGAGTCGGCGTCGAGGCGCGTCTGCCTGTTCGGCGAATTCGCGCCGCGATACGAACGCTCGTCGAGCATGAACACATCGAGCAGCGGGCCGAACTGAAAGCCGCGATAGACCTGCTCCGGATCGAGCTGATTGATGCGATACGGGTTGTATTCGAACATCGCCTGTTTCGCGCGCGCTTCGAGCAGGTTGATCGAGCGCGTCTGATAACGCTTCTCCGCCTCGCCGATCTGCTCGCCCGGATACCAGTTGTTGCGCACTTCGTGATCGTCCCATTGCACGAGGAACGGCACTTCGGCGGCGAAGCGGCGCTTGTTTTTATCGAGCTGGTTGTAGGCGAACGCGGCGCGGTAATCGTCGAGCGTCTGCGCGACATGCGACTTGCCCTCGGTGACGATGTTGGTCCACATCGTGCCGTCGGGCAGCTTCACTTCCGATTCGATCACGCTGTCCGCATAGATCTGATCGCCCTGATGGATGAAGAAATCCGGCGACTCGCGGCGCATCGCCTCATAGATGCGATAGCCGCCGAAGCGCTCGTTGATGCCCCAGCCCTGCCCCGCTTCGTCGCCGGAGAAGACGAAGGTGATCGGCTTGGCCGCATCGGGCGATGCCGTGCGCAGGCGTCCCGTCACCGGCTCGCTATAGGCCTTGCCATCGACGAGATCGGCGAAGCGCACGCGATAGAACACGTCCGCGCCGGGCGGCAGAGCGGTCAGATCGACGCGCGCCGTGAAGCCGCTGCCTTCGAGCGCCGCCGGTCCGATACGCCGCTGAAACGTGGCGAAGTTTTCGCTCGTCGAGTATTCGACGATCATGCGCGCGGGCCGGTCCGTGCGGCTCCAGACGATGCCGCTCGTCGCGGTGACGTCGCCGCTCATCACGCCGCCGGGCAGTTGCGGACGCAGCCTGTCCGACGTGACGACGGCAGGCGCCACGCCTTGCGCGAGCGCATCGGCGAGACCCGCGCCCGTGAGCGCGAGCCCCGTGCCGGACACGAGGCCCTTCAGCAAGGTGCGTCGGGACGGTTTGACGATGCGATCCGGCATGGGCGTTCCTCTCGAACTCTATGATGGTGCAGCGTTGCGCTGCGACGAATCGACGATGGTAAAACGTAACGGTGTCGCTTTTGTTTCAGCGCGCGCTTCATCGTCGTCGCCCGCACGGTTCGAGGCGATCAGCACGCGGCGGTTGCTATGACGGCTCACCGCGTCGGACACGCGCTCTTCCCAGAAGCGCCAGTGCGCGCCCTTCGCGCGACCGATCACGATGAGATCCGCATCGAACTCGCGCGCCGCCTGAGCGATCACGCGCCCGAGCGTCGCGCGCATCGGCAGATCCATCGTGACGCAGACGCCGTCCACCTCCGATGCGCGCATCGTCTGCAAGGTGTGGCGCTCGACTTCGCGCGCCAGCCGGTCGACATGCGCGAGCGCCGCGCCCAGGTCGTACTGCGCCGACGATACCGCCCAGAACGGCATGCGATCCACGATATGCAGCGCCGTGAGACGCGCGTTGAATTCGCGGGCCCGCGCTATGCCGAGCGTGAGCGCGGCATGGCTCAGGCCCGGCCCCACCGCGACGAGAATATGTTTTTGCATGATGTCGTCTCCAGTCGATCGCGTTTCACTGCATGCGCCATGTGCGCTTCACGGCATCGATCACGTCGGCTTCGGCGCACGTCATGAAGCCGTCCGCGACGACCGCCGATTCGCATAACGTGAGCACGTCGCGTCGCATGCGCTCGTCGCGCACTTCTTCGGCCAGTTGCTGCACGATGTGAGGATCGACGCGGCACGCGTCGTCCCATGTGAGCGGTGAATGGCGCATGAGGTCCTCGCACACTTCGCGCACGATTTCGTGAAGATCGCCGGGTGCAAGGCCTAAGCGCGCATAAAACCCGCACCGTTCGAGCTCTTCGATTTCCGCTCGCCCGATATGCCCGTCCGCGATCAGCGACATCACGACGATGCGCGCCGCCGCGCGGGGACTGTCCGATGGATAGTGACGCATGGCTTATCTCCTCGATGAAACATCGTCAACTGAAGGCAGTGCGTGCTGCTTCGTCGAAATCGCGCCGCCTGATGCCTTGCATCGTAGGAACGGAGAATGAGCCTCGAATGAGCATGCGCCGCTGTTCGCGCCGCCCGAACAAATGCGCTGAAAAGCGTCGGCCAACGCACGACAGTTCGCTTTCGCTTTGTTCGCGCTGAATGCCGCCGAGCCTTGTACTACAAGGCATTCGCAAAACTGGCACGGCCGATGCATAAGGCCTAGCCGTCGCGTCATGACTGCCTGCCACTGTTTGATGCGACCGGGCCGGCCGCCTCGCGCGCCGGCCCGTTTTCATCCGGCGCCGCGCGTTCAGCTTGCGGCGGCTCGCGCAGGCGCCAAGGAGAATCGACCATGAACAACTTCGACGACGCCTTCGAAGCGCTCATCGGCAGCGAAGGCGGCTACTCGTTCCACCCGGCGGACCCGGGCGGCGAAACAATGTGGGGCGTGACGGCGCGCGTTGCACGCGGCTATGGCTATGCGGGCGCGATGAAGGACCTGCCGCTCGAACTCGCCAGGCGCATCGCCAAGCAGAAGTATTGGGACCCGCTGCATCTCGATGAATTCGATCCGCGCGTCGCCTTCCAGATCTTCGACGCCAACTACAACGGCGGACTCGTCGTGCTGTGGATGCAGAAGGCGTCGGGCGCGAAGGAAGACGGCAAGTTCGGACCCGATACGGTCGATGCCGTCAAAGCCGCCGATCCGATGCGTTTCGTACTCCGATTCATTGCTTATCGATTGCGTTATCTGAAGGGCCTGCACGCATGGCCGACGTTCAGCCGCGGCTGGACCGAGCGCATGGCCGTGAATCTTCTTTTGGGAGCAGCATGATGGACTGGTCGAAAGTGGCGGCAACGATCGGCGCGAAGGCGCCTCTTCTGGCGGGTCTCATCGGCGGGCCTGTGGGTCTCGGCGTGACGACGGCGGCCGCGATCATCTCGCATGCGCTTGGCACGCCGAGCGATCCGGATGTCGTCGAGACCGCGCTCAACGATCCCGACGCGCTCGACAAGATTGGCAAAGCGGAAAACGCGAACTCGCTTCAGTTGCAGCAGCTCGTGGTGGCGGCGGCGCAGGCGCGCCTGTCGTTCGAGGCGGACATGGCGCGCATCGCGGCGGGCGACCGCGCCGATGCGCGCGCAATGGGCATCGCCAACAAGGACTGGGTGCCGAAGGTGCTCGCGATGAGCGTGACCGCCGGCTTCTTCGGCATCCTGCTGCTGATGGCGTTGCGCGCCTTGCCCGAGGCGAATCGCGATCTCGTCAACGTGGTGGTCGGCGCGCTCGGGACGGCGTGGATCAGCATCATCGGCTATTACTTCGGGACGTCGGCGGGCTCGATGCGCAAGACGGAGCTGCTCGCGCAACCCAGCGTGCCGATCACGCCGGAGACGGCCGTGACGTTGCGCGATCCTGCGCCGGCGGCGGCATCGGCTTCGGCTGCCCGCGATGCATCGGGCGCGCATGCGGATCATGCACCGCGCGCGTTCGTGCCGGGCGGGCAAGGTCCGATCTTTACGGGTGGGTCGTGAGCGGGAATCGCCGGTGAGCACCGGGACCGGCCTGAAAAGCGCTGATCCCGAAAACCCTCACCTCTCCCGCTCCCCGCAGCGCCGAAACCCCTTAAAACAAAGGCCTCAAACGCGCTCCGAACCCACGTTCCCGAAAACCCTCACCTCAGATCACGTTCAGCATCGACAACGCCGTCTCCTGCAACGGCTGCAGTACGCGAAGCAGCGCGGCCTCGCTCGTCTCTTTCCCGATCGGCATGTTCACCGACAGCGCGGCCACCACTTCGCCATGCCGGTTCTTCATCGGCACCGCGACGCCGCGCACGCCCATCTGCAATTGCTGCTCGATCGCGACGTAACCATCCACACGCGACTGGCGGATCTTCTCGTAGAGCTTTTCCTTGTTGGTGATCGTGAGCGGCGTGAAGGGCTTGAACTCGGTCGCGTCGAGCCACTGGCGCACGGAGGCTTCGTCCTTGTAGGCGAGCATCGCGATGCCGCCCGACATCAACGCCGCCGGCACGCGCGCGCCGAGCACGAAGCCCGTCGTCATCACGCGCGTGGAGCCGTTGCGCGCGATGATGACCAGATCCCAGTCATCCAGCACGCTCACGTACACCGACTCGTGTATCGACGCGCTCAACTGCTGCAGATAAGGCTGCACGATGCGCGGCAGCCGCGCCGACTCGAAATACGACCAGCCCATGCGCAACACGCGCGGCGTGAGATTGAAGAGCTTGCCGTCGGTCTGCACGTAGCCGAGATGCGCGAGCGTCAGCAGATAGCGGCGCGCGGCGGTGCGCGTCAAGCCCGTGCGCATGGCGGCTTGTGTCGGCGTCATGCGCGCGTGCTGATCGTCGAAGGCTTCGAGGATCGCCAGGCCCTTTTCCAGGCCAGCGATCCAGTCGCGTTTGTCGAGTGCCGGTTTAGTCATGCTGACATGCTTGTTTAGTTATGGATCACGGGATGTTTCGGCCTCCCACAATAGCCAATGGCTAGTGCTAACCCCCAAAGTGATCGATTATCGGACACGCGCGTGCGATAATCGCGCAAAATTTATCATAAAACGTTGATCGAAAGGGGTTGCGCTCTTATTCTCCAATCACTTTCAGAGCGACGCGTATTCAGACCTTCCGAATGCCCCGCCGCTCGCCCAGGTTCTCAGGCTCAACTCCATAAACCCATTGTTCGGAGACATCACTATGGCTAGCCTCAAGGAAGACGCGCACGGCGGCCGCCAGGCGAAAAAAGCGACCGCGAGCGGCTGGATCGGCTCGGCGCTGGAGTATTACGACTTCTTCATCTACGCCCAGGCAGCAGCGCTCATTTTCCCGCAGTTGTTCTTCCCGTCGGGCAATCCGAAGGTGGCGATCATCGCGTCGCTCGCGACGTACGGCGTGGGTTACGTGGCGCGTCCGATTGGCGCGTTCGTGCTCGGCCATCTGGGCGACACGCACGGCCGCAAGAACGTGCTGCTCATCTGCATGTTCCTGATGGGTCTCTCGACGATGGCGGTCGGTCTCCTGCCGACTTATCACCAGATCGGCATGCTCGCGCCGGCGCTGCTCGTCGTGCTGCGTCTGGTTCAGGGCTTCGCGGTGGCGGGTGAAATCTCCGGCGCAAGCTCGATGATTCTCGAACACGCGCCGTTCGGACGCCGCGGTTACTACGCGAGCTTCACGCTGCAGGGCGTGCAGGCCGGCCAGATTCTCGCCGCCGCCGTGTTCCTGCCGCTCGCCACGTTCATGCCGGAAGACATGTTCAATTCGTGGGGCTGGCGCGTGCCGTTCCTGCTGTCGGCCTTCGTGCTGGTCGCGGGCTACATCATCCGGAAGGAAGTGCATGAAACGCCGGCGTTCACGTCCGAAGAATCGCACGGCGATCTGCCGAAGTCGCCGATCAAGGAAGCGTTCGCCAACAGCACGCCCGACATGATCCGCGTCGTCTGCATGGCGCTGATGAACGTGATTCCCGTCGTCGCCACGATCTTCGGTGCGGCGTATGCGGTGCAGTCGTCGTATGGCATCGGCTTCCACAAGAGCGTGTATCTGTGGATTCCGGTGGTCGGCAATATCGTCGCGGTGCTGGTGATTCCGTTCGTCGGCAATCTGTCCGACAAGATCGGGCGTCGTCCGATGATGATCGGCGGTTCGCTGATCTCCGGCGTGCTGGCGTTCGGCTATCTGTATGCGATCAGCATCCACAGCGTGACGCTCGCCTTCCTGATGTCGCTGCTGATGTGGGGCGTGGTGTACCAGGGCTACAACGCGATCTTCCCGAGCTTCTACCCGGAACTCTTCCCGACCCGCTCGCGTGTTTCGGCGATGGCGATTGCGCAGAACGTCGGCACGACCATCACCGCGCTCCTGCCCGCGCTGTTCGCAGCCGTGGCGCCGCCGGGATCGGACAACATCCCGCTGACGGTCGGCGCCATTGCCTTCGGCGTGACGATCATCGCGGCAATCGCGGCTTACTCGGCGCGTGAGACGTATCGCATCCGCCTGAACGATCTCGGCAAGAAGGACGCCGTGCCGATGAGCGAGCAAGAGTACGAGCGTCTGCGCGCCGACTCGATGAACGTGGACAAGGTCGCCAAGGCGCGCCACGCATAAATCGACCGTGCTGGAGTGTTTGACGGGCCCTTCGGGGCCCGTTTTTTTTGCGCCCGGCGTTTGGAGTCGGCGTGAGCCGTTTAACATGAATGCCAATTCATCGATGACGCGGAGTTATGAATGGCGGGCTTCAACGAACGCATCCTCAACGGCATCAGCGTGTTCGCGGCGATCGTCGACGCGGGCACGTTCGCCGCGGCGGGCGATCGTCTCGGCATGTCGCAGCCCGGCGTGAGCCGCGCCATCGCGCGTCTCGAAGCGCGCCTGAAGATTCGGCTTTTCGACCGCACGACACGCAGCGTCGCGCTCACCGACGACGGCCGGCGCTTCTTCGCCCAGGTCATGCCGCATCTCGCGGGACTCGAAGAGGCGGCGGCCACCGCATCGGGCAGTTCGACGGCCGTGCGCGGTCGCCTGCGCGTGAACGTCGATCCGATTTTTTCGCGGCTTTTGCTCGGCCCGAAGCTCGATGCGTTTCTCAAGGCGCACGCCGATCTGCAACTGGAGCTCATCACGAGCGACCGGCTGGGCGACATGATCGCGGACGGCTTCGATCTCGCCGTGCGCTTCGGCGAGCCGCGCGAATCGAGTCTCGTCGCGCGCAAGCTGCTCGATACGCCGGTGCACACCGTCGCCGCGCCCTCCTATATCAAACGATGCGGCAAGCCCGCGACGCCGCAGTCGCTCGCCGACGACGCACACACGTGCATCGAGTTTCGCGACCCTGAAACGGGGCGGCCGTTCGTGTGGGAGTTTCATCGGAAGAAGAAGCGCGTCACGGTTCAGACACGCGGCCGTCTGACCTTGAACGATCCCGGCACGATGCTGAGCACGCTGCTGTCGGGCTATGGCATCGCGCAGATTCTCGCGCTCGGTCACGAGCATCTGCTCGCGGACGGCAAGCTGATCGATCTCTTCCCCGACTGGCCCGACGAGCGCTTTCCGCTCTATGCGTTCTATCCGTCGCGGCATCATCCGCCGGCGAAGACGCGGGCGTTTCTCGATCTCGTGATCGCGCTCACGGGCAAGCGCTGACTGCGCGCATCAACGCAATGCTTTCTCGAACCAGTGATCGGCATATGCTTCATCGCTGAACGGAGCGACTTCGACATAACCCGCCTGGCGATACAGCTCGATCGCCTCCTTCAGCGTCTTGTTGGTCTCCAGACGCACGGCTTTCGCACCGCTTCGACGCGCGTGCTGCTCGGCTTCTCCCAGCAAGCGCCGTCCGACGCCAAGGCCGCGCGCGGACGCGCTCACCCACATGCGTTTCAGTTCGGCCGCGGACTTGCCATGAAACTTGAGCGCCACGCAGCCCAGCGCCGCGCCGCGCAGTCTCGCGACGATCAGCGCGCCCCGCGGTGCGACGAGTTCGCGCGCATCGGCCGACAGGCTGCGCGACGGATCGAAACCGGCATCGAAGCGCGCATTCAATTCGGCAAAGTATTGATCGATGCACCATCGCGCATCGTCGCTCGCCGGGTCTTCGATCGCGAAGCGCATCAGCGAAGGTTGCAGCAAGCGCTCGACCTCCGCCATCGCCGCGACGAGCCGTTCGCGCTGCGATTCGTTCAACGGTTCCAGCATGCTGCCCGCGACCGTGTCCGACAGCCGTTCGAGTTCGTCGCGTTCGCCGCGGCCCGCTTCGGTCAATACGGCGCGGCGCACTCTGCGGTCGTCGGGACGGGATTCCACCGCGACGAGCCCTTGCCGTTCGAGCGATGCCAGCGTGCGGCTCAGATAGCCGGAGTCGAGCCCGAGACGTTCGCGCAGCACGCGAAGATCGACGCCTTGCGCGCCGATTTCCCAGAGCAGCCGCGACTCGCCCATGGGCCGGCCGCGTCCGAGAAAATGATCGTTGAGCGCGCCGATGCCCTCGGCAACGGTGCGATTGAAACTGCGAATCTGATTGATGTCGGCCGGATTCATGGCGATGCCCAAGGCGAGTTCAACTCTCTGACCTTAGTCAGAGAATTCGCCGGCGTCAAGTTCAATGCGTTTGCGCCACGGCTTCCACGCGCGTTTTCTCGCGGCGCCACGTCGCGGGCGGCTTGCCCACGAGGCGCTTGAACGCGCGGATGAACGCCGCTTCGGACGCGTAGCCCACGTCCTGCGCGACCGACGCGATCGTCGAGTTGGTGTTGCGCAAGAGACCCGATGCGACCTGCATGCGCCAGTTGACGAGATATTGCATCGGCGGCAGTCCGATCATGTCGACAAAGCGTTCGTGCAGCGCCGAACGCGAGAGACCCACGCGTTCGCCGAGCTCCTCGACGGTCCATTCGTGCGACGGTTCGTCGTGCATGACGGCGAGCGCACGGCCAACGAACCGGTCGCGCAATCCCGCGAGCCAGCCGCGGCTCTGGTCGGGCAGCACCTCGACGTAACGGCGCACCGCATCGACGAACATCATTTCGCTCATGCGTTCGAGCATCGCCTCGCCGCCGGGCCGCTTATGGCGCGATTCGACCACTGCCTGCTGCATGAAGTGATTAATCCAGCCCTGCGTACCGGTCTCGCTCAGATGAAGCAGGCGCGGCAACGTGGCGATCAGCGGATTGAACGGCCGCAGATCGCAGCCGAGAAAGCCGCACACGAGCATTGTTTCGTATGAATCACCGGGGCGCGGATTGTTGCGCGCTTCGACCGCGTCATAGGTCAGCGTAAAGGGCAACTGATCGATCTTCATCGAGAGCGGATCGATATCGACCTCGGCGCGAATGCCGGGCGCACTCGAAATCACATGCGCATCGCCATGCGGAAACACGATGATGTCGCCGCTCGCGAGACGCACCGGCGCTTCGCCAACCAGCGCGCCCCAGCAGTTGCCGTGCGTCACGACGTGATACTCCATCACGTGCTCGCAATCCGGCATGACGATGCTCGCGATGTCGCGCGCGGGCGGCGCCTCGGCCGCCCAGCTACGGTTTCCGCTCACATGAAAGAAGAGCGCGCCGCGCAGGCGCACCGTGCGCAGCACATCGGACAGGATGTCGTGACTCATGTGGGCTCCCGGTGAGCGAAAGCATCGGCGCGTCGCAAAGCGGACGATCGGGCAATTCGCGGCGACTCGCGGACAGGCATCGAAGCGATGGTAACGGGATACTGCCTGTGCCCGCCATCAGGGCGATGCTCGACACATCATCTGGAAACTGGGAACCTGGAGAAGGAACCATGCATGCGTTGAATACATCCGCGATCTGCGACGAGCCGATCAAGGCACAACCCGACTTCGCCGCGATCAAGGCCAAGCAGCAAGCCACATGGGCGAGCGGCGACTTTGCCGTGATCGGCACGACCTTGCAGATCGTGGGCGAAATGCTCGCTGAATCGATCGACGTGCGCGCAGGCGAACGTGTTCTCGATATCGCCGCGGGCAACGGCAACGCGACGCTCGCCGCCGCGCGCCGTTTCGCTCACGTGACATCGACCGATTACGTGCCCGCGCTGCTCGAAAAGGGCCGTGCGCGCGCGCAGGCCGAAGGACTTGCCGTCGACTTCAAAGAAGCCGATGCCGAAGCGCTGCCCTTCGATGACGGCAGCTTCGATGTCGTGCTGTCCACCTTCGGCGCGATGTTCACGCCCGATCACAAGCGCCCGGCCAGCGAAATGCTGCGCGTCGCGAAGAGCGGCGGGCGCATCGGCATGGCGAACTGGACGCCCGAAGGTTTCATCGGACAACTATTCAAGCTGATCGGCGGATACGTGCCGCCGCCCGCGGGCCTGCAATCGCCTGCGCTGTGGGGCACCGAGCCGCATCTGGTCGCGCTGTTCGGCTCGGAAGCGCTGGATATCCGTTGCGTTCGCAAGCACTTCAACATGCGCTATGAATCGAGCGCGCACTGGATTCAGGTGTTCCGCGATTTCTACGGGCCGGTGCATCGTGCGTTCGCCGCGCTCGATGCCGCGAAACAGGCGGATCTCGAACGCGATATCACGGCCTTGCTCGAACGTTGCAACGTGGCGGGCGCGGCATCGCTCGTGGTGCCGAGCGAGTATCTCGAAGTGGTGATCGTCAGACGCTGAAGTCCTGAGCGGCTCATGAGCGGCTCACGCGCCCGCACGGCGCGTGAACCGCCCGGCGAACTCAGAGCGTCACGGGCTTTTCGCTGCGCGCGCTTTCGATGATGGCCGCAAGCGTCGCGGCATTGTCGAGGCTCACTTGCGCGTAGTACTCGATTGCGGCGGCATCGTGCGTCGCGATCATGCGCGCGAAGCTTTCCGCCGCGAAGAAGAAACCGCTGCCCGCTTCGGATGCGACCGTCTCGAACGGCACCGAATTCGGAATGCCGCGCCGCACGCGCAACTGGCTCGGCAAATAGCCGAACTGATCGCCGGCAGTCTGCGCGCTCGTGTGATTCAGATATTCGGTGTCGATCGTGCCTTGCGTGCCGATGAGCGTCGCATGACGATGATTGGCCGCGTCCATCGAGCAGGAGACTTGTGCGCGGCGGCCATCGGCATAGACGAGCGTCGCCATGAGGCTGATATCGACCTTGCTGTCGGCCCACGTCGCGACGGCATCGACCCGTTGCGGCGCGCTGCCCATCACGAGGCGAATGAGGCTCAGCGGATAGCTGCCCGCATCGAGCAGCGCGCCGCCGCCGAGTTCCGGCTTCATGCGGATGTTCGCGCCGGGATTGCCCACCGTGAAGCCGAAGCTGGCCTGAATCGCGCGCACCTCGCCGATCGCGCCTTCGCCGATCAGCGTCATCATCGCGGTCGTTTGCGGCTGGAAGTAATACGGAAACGCTTCGAGCAGCATCACGCCATTGCGATCGGCGGCTTCGAACATGCGCACGGCTTCGTCGCGATCGAGCGCGAGCGGCTTTTCGCACAGGATGTGCTTGCCGTGGTCCGCGGCCTTGATCGCCCATTCGGCATGCAGGCTGTTCGGCAGCGGGATATAGACCGCGTCGATGTCCGGGGAGGCGAGCAGCGCGTCATAGCTGCCGAACCACGTTTCGATGCCGTTCGCTTCGGCGAACGCCTTCGCGCTTTCATCGCTGCGGCTCGCGACGGCGACGACGCGCACGGTCTCGCTCGGCCGGACGTCACGCGTGAATTGTCTTGCGATGTTCGCGCCGCCGAGAATGCCGAGGCGCAGGACGGAAGAGGCTTGAGTGGACGACAAGGCGGCTCCTTGAATTTGTACCAAACGGTTCACTCACGAAAGGTACCACAATCGCGCGCTTTTCGGCTTTCAGTGCACACACGAATCCGGACGATGCTTCGCGCCGCGCCGTTCGACGGGCACCTTGCAATCGTCCACGCGTTGCTCGTCGCTGGCCTTGTCGCCGAGGCGTTCTTTCAGGGTTTTCGGTTCGGACGCGGCTTCGGATGCGGCTGCCTCCACGGCATGCGCCGCGCCGCTCCACGCAATGCATGCACAGATGAGCAGGAGCTTCTTCATGACGGGCCCGCCGGCAAGGATGGAAACAACCAGCATCATCGCGCGTGAAAATATCGACGCCCCGCTTCTTGCGCTTTCATTCACGCATTCATTCCGCTGACGATATCGCTCTCAAGCAAGGACGGCGTCGCCACGCGCAAGCCGCGCACCGAGACGGCGAGGCCGCTCGCGTCCGCGCGGTTCTTCACGTCGAGCGTCGCATGATGCCGTTGCGCGACCCGCAGCGCGATAGCGAGCCCGAGTCCGCTGCCATGCCCCGACGTGCCGCTGCAACGATAGAAGCGGTCGCACACGCGGTCGATCTCGCTCTCCGGAATGCCCGTGCCGGAATCGAGCACGGTCAACGTAATGCCTGGCGTTTCGCGCCGCAAGGTCACGTCGACGCGGCCGCCGGGCGGCGTATGGCGAATCGCGTTGTCGAGCAGATTGTTGACGAGCGCGGCGAACGCGTGCGTGTCGCCCAGGATGGTGAACGCGTCGTCGTCGCTCAGCGCGTGTTCGAGTTCCAGACCGAGATCGATGTGTCGAGCTTCCGCCAGCAGCGAGAAATCGGCGACGCGCATTTCGCAGAGCGCGCGCAGGCTCATCGGCGCGATGGCCTCTTCGGGCGCGGCATCTTCGCGCGCCATGCTGAGCAACTGCTGCGCGAGGTGGATGAGACGGTTCAGGCGGCCGTCGATTTTCGCGATCGTCCCGTGATCGACCTGTAGCGAGCCGTCGCCGATGGCGCCCTGGATTTGCAGCTTCAGCGCGGTGAGCGGCGTGCGTAGCTCGTGCGCCGCATCCGCGACAAAGGTTCGTTGCGCCTGCGACGCGTCGTTCAGGCGCGCGAGCAGACCGTTCAATGCGTCGACGAGCGGGCGCAGTTCGTCCGGCATCGGCTTGGTCAATGCAATGGGTTCGAGCGATTCCGGCGAGCGCGCGGCGAGCGACTGCGACAGCCAGCGCACCGGCGACAGTCCGCGCGCGACGACGACCAGCACGATCACGACGATCGCCGGAATGAGCAGCGCAAGCGGCCAGATGGTGCGCAGCGCGAGCGTCACGGCCATGTCGTCGCGAATGAAATAGGGCTGCGCGACTTGCACGAAACGATCCGGCTGCGTGACGCCGAACGCGCGCCAGCGATAGCCCTCACGATCGGCGGATTGAAAGCCCTCGCCGAAGCGCGGCAACGCCGGCTCACGCGGCGAGTGATAAATGAGGCGGCCCGAGCGGTCCCATATGTCGATGACGAGGCTGTCGTCCGCGATGCCGTGCAGTTCGGGATCGCGTCCCTCTGCGATGCCGTCGGCGGTGATGTTGTGCGGCAGCGAAAGCGCGACCGTGCGCAGTTCGTAGTCGAAAAGCTCGCCCGCCTCCAGCCGCGCAGCGCTGAAAATGCCGATTCCCGCGATCAGACACGCAATGCCGAGGCCGCAGAAGAGCCAGCCGAGCAGCCATCGGCGGATGGATGTCATCCGATCCTCTTCAGTCGATAGCCGACGCCGCGCACGGTCACGATCTCGTCCGCGCCGATCTTGCGCCGCAGGCTGTGCACGTGGACTTCGATCGCATTGCTGCCGACTTCCTCGCCCCAGCCGTACAGCTTTTCTTCGAGCTCGTTGCGGCGGAACACGCGCGACGGCTCTTCGATCAGCGCCTGCAGCAGCGAGAATTCGCGCGGCACGAGATTGAGCACGACGCCGCCCTTGGCCGCTTCGTGCGCGGCGGGATCGAGCGTCAGTTCGCCGTGCGTATAGACGGGATGCTTGTGACCGGTGCGCCGCCGCAGCAGCGCGCGCACGCGGGCGGCGAGCTCGTCCAGATCGAAGGGCTTCATCAGATAGTCGTCCGCGCCGGTATCGAGGCCGCGAATACGGTCGTCGATGGCATCGCGCGCGGTCAGGATCATCACGGGCGCGGCGCCGCCCTTCTTGCGATAGTCCGCGAGCACGTCGATGCCGTCACGCTTGGGCAGCGTCAGGTCCAGCAGCACGAGGTCGTACACGTCGTTGCCGAGCGAAAGCTCCGCGGCCCGGCCGTCCTGCGCCCAGTCCACGGTGTAGCTCGCGCGGCGCAGCGCCGCGAGCACGCTTTCCGCGATCATCTCGTCGTCCTCCACCAGTAACAGGCGCATGCGATTCTCCAGGCTCTGACGCGTCGCCGCCGATTCTCCCGCCCGCATGCTTAACCGCCACTTAAGTCACGCGCGCGACCGCACATTGTCGCCCGGCATCGGCCAAGTGAAGCGCAGGCTTTAAGCATCGCATAAGGTTGGGCCACGCACTATACGTCGAACGCGCCGGCTTGCCGGCGAATCACCGCGCAGCAGCGTGCCACGCGATCGGGCGTGACTCGGAACTCGCCCGATCTCCTTCACCCGGCCTTGAGCCGGGTTCTTTTTTGCCTGTCCATTTTTGCCGGTTTGCCGCAAGGTGAGATTTTGCGGGAGCACGATTTACCGCATCGTTTCGCTTGCAAAAGTTGCGGGGCGCAACTAGTCTACGAGGACATCGTTGCGCTTCGCAACCAACGGAACCGCCATGGACTTCGTCGATACCCCCGTTCAATCCCGCGACAAAACCATCCTCGAGTTACGCGAGTTTTCGCGCAAGCTCGTGCGCGAACTGGGCTTCATGCGCAACACGCTCGCGGACAGCGGCCTCGCGCCTTCCGCGGTGCACGCGATCATCGAGATCGGCGCGACGCCCGGCATCCAGGCGCGCGATATCGCCGCGATTCTGCGGCTCGACAAATCGAACGCGAGCCGCCAGATTGCGCGGCTCGAAGCGGCGGGGCTGCTCACGCGCCAGACTTCGAGCGACGACGCGCGCTCGTCGGAACTTTATCTCACGTCGGCCGGGCAGAAGCTGCGCCGAAAGATCGACAAGTTCGCCACCGACCAGGTCTCCGACGCGCTGCGCCGCATGGTGCCCGAAGATCAGCAGACGCTCGTGCGCTCGCTCGCGCTGTACGCCGATGCGCTCGCGCATGGTCACGATCACCAGCACGAGAAGGCGCGCGCCGCGCATACCGAAAGCGCCTGTATCGTCGAAGGTTATCGGCCGGGATGCATCGGCGATATCGCGAGTCTGCACGCGCGTTTCTATGCGCATCATGCGGGCTTCGGCGTGTTCTTCGAGCGCAAGGTGGCAACGGAACTGGCCGCATTCGCCGAGAAACTGCCGGCGCAAGGCAAGGCGCTGTGGCTCGTCATGGAAGGCGAACGCACGCTCGGCTCGCTCGCAATCGATGGCGATGCCGCGACGCGCGTCGCGCATCTGCGCTGGTTCATCATCGACGATGCATTGCGCGGCAGCGGCGTGGGCCGGCAATTGATGGCGCGCGCAATGGACTTCGTGGACGCGCATTACGACGAGACGTACCTGTGGACCTTCAAGAGTCTCGACGCCGCGCGTCACTTGTACGAGTCGTTCGGCTTCACGCTGACGGACGAAGCCGAAGGCCAGCAATGGGGCAAGGCGGTGACCGAGCAGCGCTTCACGCGCCGCCCGGCCTGACGGTTCAGCGGCGCAAAACGCGCGAGGTTGGACCGAGATGTTGCGCGAAACGCCGCGCGCATTCGAGGCCGAATGACGTCGGGCGCGCGCCGCGATCGTGCGCGACATCGAAGCCCATGCGCCATGCCGCAATGCGCTTGCCGTAACAGGTGAGCGTTTCCAGCGATTGCATCACGAAGACGATCTCCGGCAGCACTTCGGCATACAGCGATTCGGCGTCATGCTCGTGGCCTTCAGCGAACGCTTCGTGGATCGCCACCTGACGATCGAACGCATCCGGCGCGACGATCAGGCCATCGCAACCCGCGCGCAGGTTGTCGATGAGTTCCTGGCCGCCTCGCCCGTTGAACACGGCGAGCGTCTGTTCGAGCGCGCGCAGGCGCTCGATGGTCGCGCGTATCGTCACGGCCGGGCCTTCGCCTTTGAGCAGGCGAAAGTTGGGCCGCTCGGCGGCGAGCGCGGCGATCGATTCCGCCGACAAACCCACGCCGAGATATTCGGGCGCGTTCTGCAGGCCTGCGCTCGCGCCGGTTCGTTCGAGCACCGAGGCGAAGAAGTCGTAGTAGAACGCCTCGGGCTCGCCGCGCTTGGACGGCGGCTGAAGAATGAGCCACGACGCGCCGCGTTCGAGCGCGTAATCGGCAAGCGCGACCTGACGCTCCACGCTATCGCCCGTGATGGTGACGGCAAGCGGCACGCGCCCCGCGATATGCGCGGCGCAATCGTCGATCATCGTGCGCTTTTCGTCTTCCGACAGGCGATTCACTTCCGTCGCAAGCCCGAGCGTGACGATGGCGGGCGCGCCCGCCGCGATGGTGGCGTCGATCTGCTTGCGCGTGGCGTCGCTGTCGATGCGGTTCAGCGCGTCGAAGAACGCATAGAGAACCGGCCACATGCCCGGCGGCGGCGCTTGATGCTGGTCTGTCATGAATCGCCTCCGATCAATGCGAGTCGCGCGGCACCGGCGCGCCGCTCGATCCGACGAGGAAGTCCAGATCCGCGCCCTGATCCGCCTGCAGTACGTGCTCGACATACAGGCGGTAATAGCCGCGCTTCGGCAACTCGGGCGCTTGCCACGCGGCGCGGCGTCGTTCGAGTTCCTCGTCCGATACGTCGAGATGCAGGCGACGCGCCTCGACATCGAGCTCGATCATGTCGCCTGTCTGCACGAGCGCGAGCGGGCCGCCCGCCGCCGCTTCCGGCGACACATGCAGCACGACCGCGCCGTAGGCCGTGCCGCTCATGCGGCCATCGGAGATGCGGACCATGTCCGTGATGCCCTTCTGAAGCACTTTTTTCGGCAGCGGCATGTTGCCGACTTCCGCGAAACCCGGATAGCCCTTCGGCCCCGCGCCCTTCAACACCATGATGCAGTGCTCGTCGATATCGAGCGAATCGTCGTCGACCTTGGCGTGCAGGTCTTCGACGTTCTCGAACACGACCGCGCGCCCGCGATGCTTCAAAAGCGAAGCCGTCGCCGCCGATGGCTTGATGACGGCTCCGTTCGGCGCGAGATTGCCCTTCAGCACCGCGATGCCCGCATGCGGCTTGAATGGCTGCGCGAAGGTGGTGATGACTTTCTCGTCGTAGTTCGGCGCCTCGCTCACGTTCTCCCAGATCGAGCGGCCGTTCACCGTGAGCGCATCGCGATGCAAAAGCCCTTGTTCGCCGAGCTGACGCAACACCGCGGGCAGCCCGCCCGCGTAATAGAAGTCTTCCATCAGGTACTCGCCCGATGGTTGCAGATTGACGAGGCATGGCACGTTGCTGCCGAGTTCCCAGTCCTCCAACGTCAGTTCCACGCCGATGCGCTTGGCGAGCGCGATCAGATGCACGACCGCATTCGTCGATCCGCCGATAGCCGCGTTGGTGCGGATCGCGTTTTCGAAAGCCTCGCGCGTGAGGATCTTGTCCATCGTGACATCGTCTTTGACCATATCGACGATGCGCCTCCCCGCCATATGGGCAAGCACCTGACGGCGCGCATCGACGGCGGGAATCGCGGCATTTTGCGGCAAGCCCATGCCGAGCGATTCGACCATCGAGGCCATCGTGGAGGCCGTGCCCATCGTCATGCAATGGCCGCGCGAGCGGTTCATGCACGACTCGGCCTCGACGAATTCTTCCTGCGTCATCGTGCCCGCGCGCACTTCCTCCGACATCTGCCACACGCCCGTGCCCGAGCCGATCGTGCCGCCGCGAAAGCGGCCGTTCAGCATCGCGCCGCCCGACACGGCGAGCGCGGGCAGATTGCACGATGCCGCGCCCATCAGCAACGCGGGCGTGGTCTTGTCGCAGCCGACGAGAAGAATGACGCCATCGATAGGATTGCCGCGTATCGACTCTTCGACATCCATCGACGCGAGATTGCGGAACAGCATGGCGGTGGGCCGCAGATTGGATTCGCCGAGCGACATCACCGGGAATTCGAGCGGCAGGCCGCCCGCTTCGCGCACGCCGCGCTTCACGTATTCCGCGAGCTCGCGGAAATGCGCGTTGCACGGCGTGAGTTCGGACCACGTATTGCAGATGCCGATGACCGGGCGGCCATCGAAGTTATCGTGAGGAATGCCCTGGTTTTTCATCCACGAGCGATGAATGAAGGCGTCTTTGTCCTTGCCGCCGAACCAGCTTTGAGAGCGTAGCTTGCGCATGAATGTCCCCTTTTTGATGCGCGTTCGTCATATTGTGGGATCCAGAGAAAAAGGCCGCGAGCGCGGCCTTGTTTCAATGCCGGACCTGTCGAGTTATACACCCCGCTCGCAGGCCCGGCGCGCTTTCTATCGCAAGATTTGACGATCAGTCGAGTGATTCCCTCGACCGTTCACGCATGCACGCGACCGCGATCACCGAGAGCGTGCCGCAGCCGATCACGTACCATGCGGGCGCCATCGCGCTCTGCGTGATGACGATGAGCGAGGTCACGAAAAACTGTGCGAAGCCGCCGAAGATCGCGACGCCCAGGCTGTAGACAATGGCCGCGCCCGTCGCACGCACCGATCGCGGAAAGAGCTCGCCGAGCATCGCGCCGGTCGGCCCGACATTGAGCGAATGCACGATCGACAACGCCGTGACGACCGCGAGCAGCGTTCCCGTGGTCGGCGACTGGTTCAGCAGCGCGAACGCCGGCCAGATCGCGAGCATGAGCAGAACGCGCGTCGTCTGCGCGAGCTTGTTGCGGCCGATGCGATCCGACAGATAGCCGCCGATCGGCGCGACGACGAAGAGGATCGCGCCCGACACGCAGCCCGAGAGCATCGCGGTCCAGCTCGGCAAGCCAAGCTGCTTCACGCCGTAGATCGACAGATAGAACACGATGATGAAATGCGCCGACGTGCCGCCGATCGTCAGTCCGAGCCCGTTGAGCACGGCGCGGCCATGCTCGCGCAACACCGTGACGAGGGGAATCTTCGGGGCTTTCGGTTGCGCCGCGACGCTTTCGCGCGGCGCTTCTTCCATCGTGCGCCGCAGCCACCAGCCGACCGGCACGATCGCGGTGCCGATGATGAATGGCACGCGCCATCCCCAGCTTTCGAGTTGCGCCGCGCTCAGCGATGCGGTGAGCGCGACGCCCGTCAATGCGCCCGCGAGCGCAGACAAGCCCTGGCTCGCGAACTGCCACGAGGCGTAGAAGCCGCGCCGGTTCGCGGGCGCCTGTTCGAGCAGCAGCGTCGTCGATGCGCCCACCTCGCCGCCCGCCGAAAAGCCCTGGATCAAACGCGCGATCACGAGGATGACGGGACCCGCGACGCCCGCCTGAGCGTAGGTCGGCGCGACGGCGATCATCGCGGTGCCGAGCGCCATCAGGCCGAGCGTGAGCAGCATCGCCTTCTTGCGGCCGGCGCGGTCGGCGTACATGCCGATCAGCAGGCCGCCGATGGGACGCGTGAAGAATCCGACGCCGAAGCTCGCCACCGCGAGCAGCAACTGGCCGACCGGATCGTGCACCGGAAAGAACAGCTTGCCGATGACGAGCGCGAAGAACGCATAGACCGTGAAGTCGTAGAACTCCAGCGCGTTGCCGACCGCCGCCGCCATCACGAGCCGCGTGCGCGCTGCGCGGCTTGTATGCGTCGATGCATTCGCCGGCGCGCTGGCGAAGGTGGGTGCGTTCATGATGTGCTCCGAGGGAATCAGTCGGCGAGCCAGGCTTCGGCCAGGCGCACCCAGTAGCTCGCGCCGATGGCGAGGATGTCGTCGTTGAAGTCGTAGCCGGGGTTGTGAACCATGCAGCCGCCCTTCGAGCCGACGCCGTTGCCGATCCACGCATACGTGCCCGGACACGCTTCGAGCATGAACGCGAAGTCCTCGCTGCCCATCAATGGCTTGGCGGCCGGCTCGACGCGCTGCGCGCCGAGCATCTTCACGGCGACATCGGTGGCGAAGGCCGTCGGTTCGGCGTGATTCACGAGCACGGGATAGCCGAGTTCGTAATCGATCTCGGCCGTGCAGCCGTAAGCGAGCGCCTGCGCGTTCGCGAGCGCGGTGATGCGCGCCTGCAGGAGTTCGCGCACGCCCGCGTCGAGGGCGCGCACGGAGAGCTTCATCAGCGCGGTTTCGGGAATCACGTTGCACGCCTCGCCCGCCTGCACGCTGCCGACGGTGACGACCGCGGGCTTTTGCGCATCCACTTCGCGCGCGACGATGCTGTTGAGGCCGAGCATGATCGATGCGACCGCGGGCATCGGATCGCGTGCGACGTGCGGCATGGCGCCGTGCCCGCCGACGCCGCGCACCGTGATGTTCACGCGGTCCGACGACGCCATGCCCGGCCCCGGCGTGAAGAACATGTCGCCCGCGGGCAGACCGGGCATGTTGTGCAGGCCGAACACGGCATCGCACGGGAATTGCTCGAAGAGGCCGTCTTCGATCATCGCGCGCGCGCCCGCCTCGCCTTCCTCGGCGGGCTGGAAGATCACGATGAGCGTGCCCGAGAACTGCCGGCTTTCGGCAAGATAACGCGCGGCGCACAGCAGCATCGCGGTGTGGCCGTCGTGGCCGCATGCGTGCATCGTGCGGGCGTGGGTGCTCGCGTACGGCAGACCGGTGGTTTCCTCGATCGGCAAGGCGTCCATGTCCGCGCGCAGGCCGATGCGCTTGCCGCCCTCGCCCGCCTTCAGCACGCCGACGACGCCCGTCTTGCCGAGCCCTCGATGCACTTCGTAGCCCCACTGCGCGAGCGATTGCGCGACGAGATCGCTCGTCTGCGTTTCTTCGAACGCCATTTCGGGATGCGCGTGAATGCGCCGCCGGACATCGACGAATTCGGCCGCGATGGCGGCAATGCCTGGAACGACGGGCTCGACTGACAACATGTGACACTCCTTGCTCGATGCGTTTTCAAGTGTCCCAAGGATATAAAGCCGAAACGCAAACCAAAAGACTGTAAATTTATTGCGTGATGACCGATGGTTGTCGGCAATAACCCTAGGATGTCCCTGATGAGCATGAAGTACCACCAGCTCCGTGCGTTTCTCACGACCGCCGAGCAAGGCAGCATCCGCGCGGCCGCGCGCAGCCTGCACCTGTCGCAGGCCGCGCTGACGAAAGCGATCAAGGAGCTGGAGCAGGATCTCGGCGTGCCGCTCGTTTTGCGCACCGCGCGCGGGGTGCAACTGACCGCGTTCGGGCAACAGTTGCGCGTGCGGGCGCATTTGATCGTGAGCGAGATGCGGCGCGCCGAGGACGACATCGCGCAGATGAAAGGTGCCGGCGCGGGCAGCGTGAGCGCGGCCGTTACGCCGACCGCGGCGTTATCGATATTGCCGCAGGCGTACCGTGCGTTTCGCCGGCAGATGCCGAATGCGCGCGTGAGTTTCATCGAAGGCTTCCCGGGCGTGGCGATGCCGCGCCTGCGCGATGGCTCGCTCGATTTCGTGGTCGCGGTCGTCGTGCCCGAGCATCTCGCGCCGGAGTTCGATCACATCGAGTTGTACGAAAGCCGCTCGGCGATCGTTGGGCGCGCGGATCATCCGCTGAGGCATTGCACGTCGCTTGCGGAGTTATCGGAGGCGGAATGGCTGTTGAATCCGTCGCCGGAAAGCTCGACGCAGGCGCTACTGGATTCGTATGCGGAGCGCGGGCTCGCGGTCCCGGGGCGCGTGATCGAGTGTCCGAGCTTCATCATCGCGCATGGGTTGTTGCGTGGCTCGGATGCGCTGGCTGCGATGCCGGCCGCGCTGCTCGACCATCCGTGGGTCGGCGAAGGACTCGCGATCTTCCCCATTGCCGATGCGTTGCCGGCGGTGTCGGTTCGCGTCGTGACGCGCCGGGACAGTCCGTTGACGCCCGCCGCCGCGTTGTTGCTGGAGTGTCTGCAGCATGCGGCGCGGATGTTGGATGCGGCGTGAACTGATTGCGGTCATTCACACAGCCAATCGCAGGAGAGCAACGACGCGTCAAAAGATGAGGCGTGTGCGACCGGACTAGCGATTGGATCGCAATGAATCTTCCGGGTTCGGATCTCGCGGATAGGCCGCCTGGCACATCTCCAGCACCTCGGCGCGAAGCCACCGATGGCCCGGATCCTGGTCCAGGCGAGGATGCCAAATCGCCGAGACGTTGAAAGCGGGTGTGAGAACCGGCAGCTCGAAGTATTGAAGCCCGTTGGCCGCGGCGTGGTCGGGTGTGAACGGGTTGCCGAGACAGGAATGCGGGATGGTGGTGAGCAAGTCTGAGTAACGGGCTAGTTGCATGGCGCTGGTGTAGGACGGCACCACCATCATCACCTTCCGCCGCAGGCCCAGTGCTTCGAGGGCCGCGTCCACCGTGCTAACCGCATCCTTGACCCGCGAAGTCGCCACATGGCCGCACGAAGTCCAGTGCTCGACGCTGAAACCTATGGCGCCCATAAGCGGATGCCCAAGTCGGCACACGCCCACGTAGCGGTCGCGAAAGAGCAGGCGCGTCCGGATCTCGGGGGCCTTGGTCCCGACGATACCGATCTCGAGATCAACCATGCCTTCGCGCAGTGGCTGAGCGTCCCAGTCTGGCTTGGGCGTAAAGCAAAGCTGCACGCCGGGGGCTGCGCGTTGGATCCTGTTCATCAAGGGCACACCGAGCAGGTCGATAAAGCCTTCTCCCGCTCGCAGGGTGAAGCGTTGCTCGAGGGTGGCGGCGTCGAACCCGTGGTCTGCAGGGCTGAGTAACGCTTGCGCTTCGCGCGTCAGCGAAGGGAGGCGCTGGCTCAACTGCTCCGCGTAGGGCGTGAGAACCAGCGTGCGGCCGGCCTGCAGCAGTAGGCGATCGCCAGTGGCCGTACGCAGACGCGTGAGCGTGCGACTCATGGCGGAGACGCTGAGGTTCAGGCGCCGGGCCGCTCCCGTAATGCTGCGTTCGGCCAGCAGCGCATCCAGGGCCGTCAGGAGATTGAGGTCGACGCGTGACATCGCTCGAGCATAGCGGAAAGGCGGCTAGGTGTGGCGTTCGGTGCAATGATGGATTGCAGGCAGGGCGTCTGGTGCAAAGCTGGAGTGGTCCCCAGAATGACTAACATCACACCGACGAAGAAGGAACGCTCATGCCCCACGCGCCAAACCCCACTCACACGCCCACGATTCTGCTCATCGGCGCCTCGCGCGGACTTGGCCATGCCATGGCGGCTGAGTTTCTGAGGAAGGGATGGCGCGTCACGAGTACCGTGCGCGCCGGCAGCGGCCGGACCCCGCTGCATGCGCTAGCCGAGGAGCATGGGGACAAGGTCGAAATCGAGACTCTGGACATCACCCGCCCCGATGAGATCCGGGCCCTGCACGAGCGCTTGTCCGACCGGACGTTCGACATTCTGTTCGTCAATGCTGGTACCACCAATCCGGATCCAACCCAAACTATCGGCGAGGTGTCGACCGACGATTACGTGAGCCTCATGATCACCAATGCACTCAGCCCGATGCGGGTGGTGGAACGCCTGTGCGATCTTGTTCCGCCCACGGGCCTGATCGGGGTCATGTCGTCCGGACAAGGCAGCATTGCCGACAACGAGTCCGGCCAGCGAGAGGTCTACCGTGGCAGCAAGGCGGCACTGAATCAGTTCATGCGCTGCTTTGCCGCGCGACAGGCTCAAACGCCCCGCGCCATGTTGCTAATGGCACCGGGTTGGGTGCGCACCGAACTGGGCGGGCCAGATGGGAAACTGTCGATCGAGGAAAGCGTTCCCGGGGTCGTGAATGTGCTGCTGGCCAAGCAAGGGCGACCGGGCTTGGAATACCTCGATTACCGCGGACTGACCGTGCGGTGGTGACCGGGATGCGCCGGTGTGCGTGGGCGAATCCTCGGCGGGCGGCGACATCGGCCAGCGCTCGCTCGCGGTTGCCTCAATGAAGCGCGCGCTTTTCCTGCGCCGCCTGCCTAAGCAGACCGAGCAGATCCGGATCGATGCCGTCCGTGAGCGGCAAGCCACGCTGCGTCTGGAATGCGTTCAGCGCGGAGCGGGTGAACCTGCCCATCACGCCATCGATGGCGCCGGGCGCGAGCCCGAGATACGTCAGATACACCTGGGCCGCACGCAGCACGAGGTCCGGCGTGCCGCCCGAGGCGAACTTGCTGTATGCGCCCGCAAGCCGCACGTCGTAGTTGTTGGCGCGATAGCTCGGGCCGTTGTAGCTTCTCGCGAACGTGGCCCAGTCGTGTTGACGCAGCGCTTTGTGCCATCCGTTCCCGGCCATCGTATGCGCCGTCGCGAGCAATTGGTCGTCTTCCGACCGGGTCATCGCGGCGATCATGGCCTGCACGCTGGCGTATCCAGCCGTGGAGAAGTTGAATCCCATCACCTGCCCGAGGCCCCATGACGCGCTCTTGAGCGCGGCAGTCTCGTCGAGCGCCTGGGCCTCTGCGAGACGCTCGTACTGATGCGCGCCGCCTTCCCCATAGCCGCCCGACGAAGGTGCACTGACCTCGGGATGCGTCGCGTCGAAGCGGCCGTTCGTCTGATCGTGAAACTTGTGACGCTCGAACAGGATCGCGGGCCGTCCGTCCGGCAGAAAGCCGCACGCGCGGGTCTCAACCGCCAGCACGGCCCACAGTTCCGGCGCCTTGAGCCCGAGCGTTTCCAGCGCGGTCCCGACACCTTCTTCGTCCAGGGGTGCGGCGTCGCCGCTGAATGGGATCGTCATCGTGGTCACCTTCGTATCGGTTGATGGGCGCAGCGCCTGCCAGCGCGCTATCCGGATGTCACGCGTCCGCGCGTCGCGATGCAAGTCGGGTAGATCGTCCCGGACGCATTGAAAGGACGAACGCGGGTGGCTTCGTTTGAACGCATCATGTTCTGTCATTCGCTCATGAACGGCGTGAAAGCGAATGCCTAAGTGGCACACGGGCGGACCGTCGTCATTGAGCCCAACGATACGTTTGAAGAATGCGCTTCAGTCGTGACTGCTGCGCTGCTGAGGAAATCGATGAGTCCGCGACGGTTGTGGCGCGTGACAGAGGGCATCAAGCAGACGTCGGCGATGGGCGAGCAGGCCTGGGGATGCTCCGCGAATTTGGATCGCGCCGCTTCCGGAGAGTCCGGATATGCTGGGCCCGGAAGTTCGCTACGTGAAAACGCCGTCGCAACGCCTTCACACGCGGTTCTTCGACATCAGCTCGCGGTCGCGTTCGTTCGGCGCTCTGTACGTGCCAAACAGCAGATCGGCGAGCGGAAAGACGAGGTTGTAGTTCACTTGTCGATACCGGTGATGCATCCAATGATTGCGCGCGAGCCACTGATACGCATACCACTTCCTGAAGAACGCATCGCTCGGAATGTGCATTTGTCTATGAGCGGCGAACCAGATGATGTGATGAAGCGCCAGCACCACTGAAAAAACCAAGGCCAGAATGTGATCCAGTTGAAAAAGCGCCGCGACGAATGGCACCGCGAGCACCGCGGTAAAGATGAAGTCGGGATCTACGCTGATATAGCGTCCTCGCGGATCAGGTTCGTGATCGAACTGCTGGTAATAAAGGTTGTGATGCAGGACGGCATGTTTGTAGTGTGTCGATTTGATAAAGCCGCTCCACGCCGTGACGCGGTTTCTCCTGTGCATGAAATACCTATGGAGAAGCCATTCGAGCACGGAGAGGAACACGTAGCTGAACGCGGTGGAAAGCGCGATATCGATAGACGTCGGGATCATTTTGTTCAGGCGAACACGTGGCGAATGAGGAAAGGGACCGTCGGGCAACACCAACGCGCTGACGCTCATCGATTGTTTCCGGAGCGGGCAATCGACATCTCTCTGCAGTCAATCCAAATAAATACGATAGGGGCGCCAATTGCAAGCGCGAGTGCGGACCACGCCACATAGCACGAAATCAGCGCCGAAGGTCGAACCAGGCAATGTGCATGACGGTTGCGCGCGCATTCCATTGAGATCGATTCTGACTTCGGCGAATGTAACCGCACTTGCGTCGCACCAGCTTGTAGAGGCCGGTATTGTCGAAATGCCCTCTATCCGAAAGCTGAAGTCGTGCCATGCGATGCCGGGCGGCGAAGGGTGTTAGATCCTTCCTCATTCAAGCGTCCGGTGCTCGATAGTATTACAAGCAACCGCCAATCCCGCATGAGCGCCGAAAGTCGACAGTTTTATTTTGGCTTCCTAATCACACATCAGGAGACAGAGTAGGTTTCGTCGGATTTTGGCTCCCTCTTCGGAAGATCCAGCGTGCCCACCGTGATTAGGCCCCAGACAGCCACTTCATGCAGTGAAAAGAAACGTCGCTACATCATTGTCGCTGGAGCGAGGTCCTCGAAAAGTCGACACTCTATCGTCCCGCCACAGGATCGCTTAGAACCTCACTTTAAGCATGAAACCCAGCGTGAACGGCAGATCGCTTGAAGGAATCGGCGGAATCAGGATGATGTTCGCGCCCACGCGCTTGTAATCGAGCATGATGAGCGGCGCGGCCACGGGCCCGACCGTATGGTTATGACCGATGCCGTAACTGCCGTAGTCGTAACCGGAAATGAGACCGGCCATCACGGCAAGCCTGATGTGATTCCAGTGCAGGAAGTCCGGCCCCCAGACGCCGCCGCCATAAAAGGAAGGCTTCGACAACGAGTTGCGAAAGTACCCACCGGTTACCGCCCATTGCGGCGCGACCCAGCACTCCAGTCCGATACCGGGATTGAACTCCTCGAAGTCCTTCTCCGGATGAACGTGATGCGAGGCGATCATCGCATCGACCCAAAGACCATCGTCGCACCAGCCCGCGTGCGCGGCAGGCGTCCACGCCGATGCGGCCAGCGCGACAGCCGTCAGAAAGCCGGCACGAGAGGTTCGGAAGCGGAGCGGCCAAATGCGCATGTGTTCTCCGCCATCGCACATGAGCGACGACGCCTTATTTTTGAGATGGTGGTCGAGGCGAACTCTACCTGATCGCGCCATTTTCGGGTGAGCAGGCGAAAAGCGCGTGACGGTCTGGGCACGTTTGTCCGTTCTCGGCGAAACTTGTCGAAGTTCTAATTTTTATTTCGAGGCAACGCGCGATGAAGTTTTATAAGCGTCTGATTGCGTTTCTGACGGCTACCGCGTTGATGGCATGTACGCCGTTGCAGGTGGTGACGCATCGCGTATCGCCGAACGAAGCGAGCGTGCCGCCGGGGCGTTATCAACTCGATCCGCATCACTGGAACGTGAGCTTCGACGTCGATCATTTTCACTACTCGCGCTTCGTCATCCGATTCGACAAGGTGACGGCGCAACTCGACTGGAATGCGGACGGCATGTCCGGCAGTTCGGTGCGCGCGGACATCGATACGTCGAGTGTCAATACCAACGTGCCGCTGCTCGATCGCATGCTGAAAGGGCCGGACATGTTCGATGTCGCGCGCTATCCGGCCATTGTGTTCACGAGCACGAGTTTTCAGCGCACTGGCGACGACAAGGGCGTACTGACCGGCGATCTGACGATACGCGGGACGACGAAACCGGTCACGCTGAACGTGACGTTCAACGGCCACGCGGTCAATCCGCTCACGAAGCAGGAAACGCTGGGGTTCTCAGCCGACGGACATTTCAGCCGTGCCCAGTTCGGATTGACGACGTGGTATCCGGCCGTGGGCGACGATGTGCACGTCGCCATTCAAGCGGAGTTTTCGAAGGCGCCCGCGCAGCCGGCGCAATGATGCGCGTGTCGGCTGTCGGGCGCGTCTTTCAGGCCTCTGTCCAGTCGAGCACGACCTTGCCGCTGTTGCCGGAGAGCATCGTATCGAACGCGCGCTGATAGTCGTCGACGGGAAAGGTGTGCGTGAGGATCGGCGACAGATCGAGGCCGCTTTGCAGCATCGCGACCATCTTGTACCAGGTTTCGAACATCTCGCGCCCGTAGATGCCTTTGATCTCGAGCCCCTTGAAGATGACCTTGTTCCAGTCGATCGCGGTTTGCGCCGGCGGAATGCCGAGCAGCGCGACCTTGCCGCCGTGGTTCATCGACTCCAGCATGGCCGTGAATGCGCTCGGGACGCCGGACATTTCCAGCCCCACGTCGAAGCCCTCGGTCATGCCGAGTTCGCTCATGACGTCGCGCAATTCCTCCCGGGCGACGTTGACGGCACGCGTCGCGCCCATCTTGCGGGCGAGTTCGAGGCGATACTCGTTGACATCGGTGATGACGACATTGCGCGCGCCGACATGCCGTGCGATCGCCGCGGCCATCACGCCGATCGGGCCCGCGCCGGTGATCAGCACGTCCTCGCCGACGAGATTGAACGACAGCGCGGTATGCGTTGCATTGCCGAACGGATCGAAGATCGCGGCCAGATCGTCGGAGATATCGGGAGGAATCTTGAAAGCGTTGAACGCCGGAATCACGAGATATTCGGCGAACGCGCCTTCGCGGTCCACGCCGACGCCAACCGTATTGCGGCACAAATGACGGCGACCGGCGCGGCAGTTGCGACAGAATCCGCAGGTGATGTGCCCTTCGCCCGACACGCGATCGCCGATGGCGAATCCGCGCACTTCCTGGCCCATCTCGACAATCTCGCCGACATATTCGTGACCGACATGCATGGGCACGGGAATCGTCTTCTGCGCCCACTCGTCCCACTTCCAGATGTGGATGTCGGTGCCGCAAATGGCAGTCTTCCGGATACGGATGAGCACGTCGTTGTGGCCGACATCGGGCCGCTTCACGCGCGTCAAGGTAAGGCCGGGCGCGCGTTCGAGTTTGGCTAGGGCTTTCATTGCGTTTGGATCCTGACGTTTGGTCTTCGTAGTGATGCTGAGAAGAGCGCGGGTTCGTGGCCCGGCCTTTCTTTATGCGCATAAAGTCCGGAGACGGTGCTCAACGGATGACGCCGAGCGACCGGCCGACGCGAGAAAACGCATCGACCGCGCGATCGATCTGTTCCGGCGTATGCGCGGCACTCATCTGCGTGCGGATGCGCGCGCGTCCCTTCGGCACGACGGGGTAGGAAAAGCCGATCACATAGACGCCTTCGTCGAGCAGCGCATCGGCCATCTTCGATGCGAGTTGAGCGTCGCCAAGCATGACCGGAATGATCGGATGCTCGCCGGGAACGAGGTCAAAACCGAGAGCGGACATCGCGCGGCGGAAGTGCGCACCATTCTCGCGGACGCGTTGACGCAAGCTTGCGCCTTCGCTGCTGGCGAGCAGTTCGAGCACTTTGAGCGAAGCGGCCGCGATACTCGGCGCGAGCGTGTTCGAAAAGAGATACGGCCGGCTTCGCTGACGCAGCAGTTCGATGACTTCCTTGCGGGCAGCGACATATCCGCCCGATGCGCCGCCGAGCGCCTTGCCGAGCGTGCCCGTGATGATGTCCACCCGATCCAGCACACCGCAGTGTTCCGGCGTGCCGCGCCCGTTTTCTCCGATGAAACCGACGGCGTGCGAATCATCGACCATCACCAGTGCGCCGTAGCGGTCCGCAAGATCGCAGATGCCAGCAAGGTCGGCGATGATCCCGTCCATCGAAAACACGCCGTCTGTCGCGATCAGCTTGAAGCGCGCTCCTGCTGCGTCCGCTTCCTGAAGCCGCGCTTCGAGATCCGCGAGATCGTTGTTCTTGTAGCGCAGACGCCGCGCTTTGGAGAGACGCACGCCATCGATGATGCTGGCGTGATTCAATTCGTCACTGATGATCGCGTCTTCTTCGGTCAACAGCGTTTCGAAAAGACCGCCGTTCGCGTCGAAGCAGCTCGAATAAAGAATCGAGTCCTCGGTTCCGAGAAATTGTGCGATTGCCTGTTCGAGTTCCTTGTGCACGGTTTGCGTCCCGCAGATGAAGCGCACGGATGCCATGCCGAACCCGTCGGCGTCGAGTCCGGCTTTCGCGGCGTCGATAAGACGACGATCGTCCGCAAGTCCGAGGTAATTGTTCGCGCAGAAGTTGAGGACGTCGCTCCCGTTCGCCAGCCGGATATCCGAGGACTGCGGGCTCGCAATCACGCGCTCCGTTTTGTAGAACCCTGCGGCGCGTATCTCGTCGAGCGTCGAGCGCAAATGGGAAAGGTATCGGTCTTTCATCGCAATCCTTGTTCTTGACGTGCTCATGCATCCGCGTGCTTTGCTGCTCGCGCCGCGGCCCATAGCCCTGTTATAGTGCATTCATCGCATCGGACATGTTCGATATTTCGAACAAATTTCCAGTATGCCGAACACTCTAAGGGATTAGTCGAGTCATGGCAAGCACGGGTTCACAGGAAAAAGCAGGCGAATTCAGCGCGGGCGGTGCGGCGCCGCCGCGCGTCGGGGAAATCATTCAGCGATTGCGCAGCGAACGGAAACTTACGCTCGATGATTTGTCACGAGCTGCGGGGGTGTCGAAATCGATGCTGTCGGAAATCGAGCGCGACAAAGCCAATCCGACGATCGCGGTCGCCTGGAGATTGACCAACGCGCTCGGTATCAGCCTCGATCAGCTCTTCACGCAGCAAAGGCCGGCCGAAGCCATACGTGTCGCCGGTCCACACGAGATACCGACCTTGAGCGGCGACAACGGCGGCTATCAGTTGCGCGTGTGGGGCCCGATAGAACTCGCCGGCAAATTCGAATGGTACGAACTCACGTTACAGTCGGGCGCGGCGCTCGCGTCGAATGCGCATGAGCCGGGCACGCGTGAGCATCTCACGGTCTTGAACGGTTCAATCGAAGTGGAAAGCTCGGGCACGACTCGTCGGCTCAAGAGTGGTGAGACCGCGCGATATGCGGCAGACGAAGCGCACGCGATTCGCAACGTGGGGCGCGCTGAGGCGAAGGCGCTGCTGGTGGTGATCCACGGCTGACTTTATGCGCATCAAGTTCGGGCAGCAGCACCGCCGGCCCAAAGAAAAACGGGACACGCAAAAAGCGTATCCCGTCTCAAATGCGACGCCTAAACTCCTGCGCCGCCGTGCCCGTCCTTACGGGTTCTTCTTGATGCTGTCCTTCAGATCTTCTTTCGCATCGCCGACGCCTTTCTGGACTTTGCCCGCTGCCTGCTGCATATCGCCCTTGGCTTCCTGAGCCTTGTCGCCCGTCATCTTGCCGACGCCTTCGTTGATCTTGCCCTTGACCTGCTTGCCAACGCCTTCGACTTGATCCTTGTTCATTGCAGTTCTCCCGTGGTTTGCAGTGCGATCGGCCGCGCTGTGCCGTCGAACGAATGCAGAAAAGCGTCTGCGCGTTCCGCTCAGGTGATGTCCCAAGCATGGCTCTAAGATGCGCTTCGTTCGCCAACGCGCATAGTCGTGCGCGTCTGAAAGGCACGTAGGCGGAATCGCACATACACCCGGGTCGACTAGCGAGACGCTATTTTCATTGCAACAAGTACTGTATATTTGTACAGTACAATAAGACCAGTTGGAAGGGGTGGATCATGGAGTCGAATGGCGAAAATCTGAGCAAGAGGCAATTTGCCCGTGCTGTGCGCGACCTCGAACGCATCACGCGTCAGATTGCGGGACGTTACATCGACAAGGGCGTGCCGCTGACTTGGCGGCTGCTGCACGCAATCGAAGCGGAGGCCGTAGCAGACCTCGGCTTCGCCGGGCGGCATGAAGCGACATTGCGCGAACTATTCGCGCGTCCCGACGACTTTCATTTCCCTGAAACCGACGACGTAGTCGACGTCGCGTCCTCCGACGCCTTGCCCGCCGTATTCGCCTTCGCCGTGGACGCCTACGAGCGCGCCGCACGACACGGTCGACCGCAACTCGCCATCGCAGCGCACTGACGCGCATCCCGGGCACGCGGGCGATCCGCGTGCCGAACCTAGGTCATTTCATCTCGCAACGGACATCGTCAGGGCGCGAAATCGGCCGACATGTCAGCGTCGGACCGCGCTTCGAGCCTGCCATCCCTGCATGCCGCGCGAAACACCTCGTAGTCCTTTTCCACCTGCTCCGCATAGTTGCGTCCGTAGCGCACGAGCACTTCCGCCATGCGATCGCTGTTGCCGAGATAGCCCGAAATCTCCGGTGCGCGTCCGCCCGATTTAGCGTGCGCGCGGGCGAGCGCCCAGCCGCACATCGCGGCGTACTCGCGAAAAACGTCATCGGTGAAGGTCTCGAATTCGGCGGAAATTTTCATGTCGCGCAACTGGCGGATGTAGAGCGAGCGTCCGAGCGGGCCCGTCGCCCAGCCAAGAAACGGGTCGGTCGCCGCCTGCATGAGGCGCTGTCCGTGAACGACGCGATGACCGTCGTGTTCGGGATCGTGAGTGTCTTTGTCGTTGTCTTTATCCCTGGCGTGCTTCGCGTATCGCGCGACGACCGATGTCGACGCCTCCTTCATCTGCAGGAAGAGCGGCTGGTCGTGGGCATCGGTAAGCAGCAGAACGAGGCAGCGCGTGCCGACGCTGCCTACGCCGACCACCTTGAAAGCGACGTCCTGTAACGTGAACTGCGATAAGAGCCGTGCGCGCTCGGGCGTCAGCGTCTCGACATACTGCCGCACGAGCGCCGCAAAAATCTCCTCGCGGCTGCCTTTGAGCTTCATCCATTCGTCGTTCTTATCGATCAGTGTGTTCTTGCCGCGAACATGAAACACAGCGGGGGGCGCATCGCGGATGCGCCACGTGCCGCCCGTTCGATCCGCCACCTTCGGCAGCATGGTCTCGTGGGTGCGGCGCGAGGCACGCTCGATGCCGCGCTTGATGCGCCGCCGCGCGTCATCGCTCTGCACGGCGGCGTACATGCGATCGAACGTGATGCGCTCGTACCAGAGATCGAGCACGCTCATTTCAGCGTACTCGCGCATATGCATCTGATAGCTGCGCGCGGCGAGAAAAGCGAAGTCGTCGGCCGCAAGATCGCCGTGACCAAGTTGACGCCCGGCGATCGTGAAACTCGCGACCAGGCGCTTCACGTCCCATTCCCAAGGGCCATGCGCCGTTTCGTCGAAGTCGTTGAGATCGAAGATCAGCGCGCGCTCCGGCGTCGCGAACCCGCCGAAATTCGACAGATGGCAGTCGCCGCAAATCTGAATTGCGATGCCGCTGTCCGGCGTCGCGGCCAGATCGTGCGCTTGCAGGATCGCGCTACCGCGATAAAACGTGAACGGCGACACGAGCATGCGGCCATAGCGCAGCGGAACGAGCGCTTCGACGCGCCCTTTGCTGCTCGATCGCAGCAGTTCGATGGGATCGCGGTCGATATCGCCGATCGCCTCGTGCACGCCCCGTGGTGTGCGCTCGCGCGCAGCGCGTCCGATCGCGCGGCGTTCCTGCCAGGATTGCTGGGCCATCGTTCACTCCAGTATGCGCATGAGCGCGAAGGTGGAAGGAAGCCGCATAGACGACAGTAGTCGACAAACCCTGCGCCCAGCAAGACGGTTATCGACACTTCGATGAACACCCTCGCTTGACGTGAGTCGCACGAAGCCCGACCCTGTCCGCAGTGCCATACAGTAGGCGATGCGCCTCCCGACACCATGCCGAACACTTCCGATCTCTTCGACCAACAGCGCGCCGACTGGCAAGCCGATCCGCACGCCGCTTTCGACGCGTGGCTGGCGCAGCAGGCGTTCCGCGCGTCATCGGCCGATGTGTATCGTGCGCAGTGGGGCAACTTTCTCGAATGGCTAAGCGCGAAGCGTGCGACGCTGCATACGGTGCAGCGTCCCGTTATCGAGCAGTTTGTCGCGCAACTGGATATCCGGCGTCCGCAGCGCATGCGCTATCTGAGGCTGATCGAGCGCGTGCTGGATCACGTGCGCGAAGTGGAATCGGCGGCGACGAATCCGGCGCGCTTCATCGCTCAGGACGGCAACGCCGCGTGGCGCAAGGCGCGCGACAACGAACCGACCGGCTTTCTGACGCACGACGAACGCGCGCTGCTCGTCGCGCATTTGTTCTCGCCGATCGGCGCGTTACCGGCCGGACAGCGCTGGCGTGAGCGGCGCGATCGGGCGTTGGTCGCCGTCTTTCTCGGCGGGGGCGTGAAAACGGGCGAAGCGGCCCAGTTGGCGATCGATTGCTACGCGCCGGGCGCACCGTACATCACGGTGGATGCATCGAATCCGTTGCTGATCCGGCAGGCACGGCTCGCGCCGTTCGCCGTCGAGTTGCTCGAGAACTGGATCAGCGAACGCAAGACGGCCGGTATCGCTGGCGAACTGCTGTTTCCCGCCGCGCCTTCGGGTCGCTCCATGCACAAGGCGACGATGCTGCGCGCGATCGATGCGGTCGTGGCGGCGTCGGGCATGGCCGCGTCGCGCGTTGCGCGCGCGAGCCCGCAGACCTTGCGCAACACCTACGCCGCGGAACTGTTCGAAGACGGAACGGACCCCGATCGCGTCGGGCAATGGCTCGGTTTCCAGCAGACGATCTCGGTCCACCGTCTGCATCGCGCATGGCAGGACTGGATGGGTGAGCAAATACGGGAGCGGGATCTTGCGCAAGCGCGCGCCGGCGCGGCTGCAGACGCAGGCTCGCCGAGCCCGATCGACGGTCCCGAAAACACTCACCTTTGATGCGCTGCGATCCGATCAGAGGACGTCGGCACGAGCGGATCGATTGAACCCTTCGACAGCCGCGAGCTTCGACGACACCGCGCCCGAGGTTCGCTCGCAATTCGGGCAGGACAGTTCATACTCGTCTTCGTGACGCTGCAACTCGGGTTCCGCGAGTTCGCAGGCAGGGCAAACGGCGGGTGCGGCGACATGCGCATCGAGCTGCGTGCCCAGAGCGGCGATTTCGGCGGCGCTCAGGCGTCCCTCCGCGGCCATCGACACGATCAACGCGCCGACTTCGGCGCTCGCGCCGGACTGCACCCGTTGCGCATCGCGTTCGCGAATGAGTGCATCGATCTCGTCCGACTGCTCCCGAACTTGCGATTCGAGCCGGTCAGCACGACTTCTGGCGGCGCTAAGTTGTTGAATGAAATCGAATTCTTTCTGACTCGCGTCGCGAGCGCCCGCCTGATAGGTGGCGGCCATGCCGCGCAGGGAATCGAGCTCCACCAGCATCGGCCGTACGCGCCGCTCGGCTTCCTTGACGGCGTCCTTGATCTGCTGGGCGTAGTGTTCCGTGTTCTGACGCAGATCGCTCTGCAGTTCATCGACACGGTCGCGAAGTCGCGCCGTCGAAGCCTGTTCCTCGCGAAGGCGCACCGACAGCGCCTCGCTTTCCTTTTCCCAGCGTTCGATGACCTCGCGCAAGCCCGCGTGAGCCTCCGATCCCTGATCGCGCAGCGCCTTCAGTTCCGCTTCGAGTGCCGCGATCCGGGCCGCGCCGGCTTCGGCGCGCGCCTCTGCGCGCTGATGAGCCTGCTCGATAGCCTCGCGACGAATATCGGCCTCGTGGATCTGGGCCTGCGCCGATGCGAGCGTGGCGTCAAGACGAGTTTTGTCGTCGGTTAGGGAAGCGCGCGCCTGGCGTTGTGCCTCGTTGTATAGCTCACCCAATAATTCGCCGGCGCGCTCCTGCAATGACGCCGGGA
This sequence comes from Caballeronia sp. PC1, assembly GCF_021353155.1. NCBI lineage: Bacteria > Pseudomonadati > Pseudomonadota > Betaproteobacteria > Burkholderiales > Burkholderiaceae > Caballeronia > Caballeronia sp. PC1. The sequence continues at coordinate 1,622,211 of NZ_JAJUBH010000002.1, read as the reverse complement.
TCGCGCCAGTGTCGATCCGCTGGCGCAACGATGAACGCAAGCCGGCCCAGAATGCTTCGATGTCTTTCGGAATGTCGCTCGCGCTGCCTGTTTGCGTGAATTCGCGGACGATCGTTACCGAAGGGCGGATGCCCAAGTCAAAGAAAAGGCGCTTACATGTGTGCTGCGAAAGATCCTGCCGCCGTGCGCCGGCGGACCGCATTACGTCGAGTTCCTGACGTAAGGCTTCGCGAATATTATGTTCCATGCTGAGGCTGCGGCAGTTTTAACGTGACAATCATAACGTTTTACGTGTCATGCGTTACGAATAACATCGGTCTAGCTGGTCGGACATCTCCATGACCGCATTTGATGCGTCTAGAAGCCATTTGCTTACGCGCCGAAGGGATTTCCGTGAAACATCCTTAGCTTGCTTTGGCAAACGCTTGATTTTGCTAAGATTTTAGTCTGATTCGAGCTAAATGTGCTTGTTTCACGAGCTCACTGTTGGATGGAGTCTTATCGGAAGACACATCGTCACTTGAGAGTATTAGAAGTAAACACCCTTGAATCCCTTTAAAAACAGTTAACGCCAGGCGGAAGCCTTGTCCCACAAGGGTTTGCGGGATGCTAGGTGAGATTGTCCGGGACCTATGGTGAAGCTCTCCGGGAGACATCGGTGATGAGCTTCGGGGCGCTTGGTGAGGACTCGCGGGAAGCATCGTGAGCGGATTCGGGGACAGTCCGTAATGCTAAGGTGAGCGTTTTCGGGACGTCTGTTTGCTGATCGCGTTGACTGATGGGGGTGGACCGGACCGCCCCTGGCTCTTGAAGGTGAGATCATTCGGGATCACGGCGGAGGGGTCTTTTATCAATCAATTTCGGTTGTTTTTACCGATTGGTGAGATTCTCCGGGGCAGAATCGGTTCGTAGGGTGAGGCTTTTCGGGCGCTGTGAGCGGGATTTCCCAAAAGCGGTGCGTTCCGCACGGCCAAAGGTGAGCTTTTTCGGGGCGTAATAGCCGTCGACGGACGTTTTGCGCCGGCCAGTTCGACGCTTCGCCTTGGATTTATTGCCAGTCTTAGGCCTGAGGTGAGGTTTTTCGGGGGCCGAGAGAGTGCCACTTCCGCTTCCCTTCGTGCCTAGCGAGTTATGGAAAGGTGAGCATCTTCGGGAACACCTTCTACGAGCAGATCGCGCGGCGCCAAATGTCCGAAAGCGCCTCGCCACAAAATCCTCGATAAAACAGCCAGTTAGTCAGTGTTTTCTTTCGGCACCTTCGCCATCGGTGAGTAAATTCGGGAGCAGCCAATAAGCGCGGGCGCCGGGCCCTGAAGTCGCACGGTGAGCATTTACGGGAATCCGCTTACTCGGAGCGACGCTAAGAAAGCGAGATAAGTGCCTGATAGACTGAGACTTCTCCACAGCGACGCGCAAAGGTGAGTATTTGCGGGAGGGCACGGATAAGGCTTTTCAGGGCGCGAAATATAGCGATGAAAGCCGTATCGGTGAGGTTTTACGGGACTATTACGCCTCAACAAGGCTAGGTTCAGCCGGCGCGCAGCCTGATTGTGCAGCCTCGATGGCGTGAAAGGTGAGGCTTTTCGGGGAGTCGCGCATGTCGCCAACGTGCGCGTGATCGATTCAATCGATGGGAGGGCAGCGGTGACCTCCTAAAGTGACAGGACTGGCTCGCTGTCGCGTTGTCTCTCATGTGCAACACGTCATTCCCTAGGCCAAAAAAATTTTGCGGTGAGGGTTTTCGGGACGCTCTCAAAGCGTCGTGGAATACGCGAAAACATCGCGCAATCCGTTTACCCGCGCGGATACTGCAAATATGAGATGGCGTCGATCGGTGAGTGGTGAGGGTTTACGGGAGCGCACCGCAGTGAGCCTGTGCGATGAGTTCCGTATCACCGTACGACGGTGAAGACACCCCTATAGACGCGGTTCACCCCAGTCGGTATCCTTCGTCGCAATATCGATCCCGACCATCGCATGGCCACCAAGCGCGCAAAGAAAACCGACGTTGTCAGCCCGAGCTCGGCGGAATTGCGCAAGGCGGTCGAGGCCATCGCGATCCAGCCCAAAAGCGGCAAAATCACGCTGCTGACCCGAAAGCTCTTCAATGTGCTGCTCGCGGTCGCCCAGCAAGCCGATGAATCCGGTGACACGTACCGTGCGCTGCTTTCGGACATCGTCGCGAATTCGGCGTTCGACTCGAACGATACTGCGCTCGTCAAAGAACATCTGCGCCGCATGGTGTCGGTGCAGGTCGAGTGGAGCACCGGCACATCGAGCCAGAAGCCGGGCCGGAAGTGGGGCATTTCGACGTTGATCGCCGATGCGGAAATTCTGGAAGACCCGACGACCCGCCGGGTATGGGTCGAATTTTCCTTCGCGCCGAAAATCAAAAAGAAGCTGCTCGATCCGGTCCAATACGCGCGTCTGAGCCTGCAGTTTCAGAGTCAGTTGCGCAGCAGCGCGGGCCTCGCGCTCTACGAAATCTGCGTTCGCTATCTCACCAATCCCAGTCATTTGACGATGCGCGAAACCTGGGAATGGTGGCGGCCGATCCTTTCCGGCACGCCCGACACCGAAGCCGGCGACGAAGCCAAGCGCGAATACAAATACTTCAAGCGTGATTATCTGCGTCCCGCGATCGCCGAAGTGAACGCGGTGACGAACATTTTCGTCGAGTTGGTGGAGCATCGCGAGGGAAGGCGCGTCGCGGAGATCCAGTTCCGCGTGACCGAGCGCAAGCAGCCGATGCTCGCGCTCGACGAGCATCCGAACGTGTTCGACAGCACGCTCGTCGATCGGATGGTCAAGATCGGCATTCCCCTCAAGGACGCTCAGACGCTGTATGCGGACAGCGAAGAGAACCGCATTCGCGCAGCGCTGCAAATGACCGAGCAACGGATGCGAAGCACGTCCTTACCGCCGGTCCGAAGCGCCGCGGCGCTTTTCAAGGACGCGCTCAAGAAGGGCTATGCGCCGCCGGTCGAGGCGTTGCCGCCTGCGACAACGGGCGCGCCGGCACGTGTGCCGGGCGCCGCCGCAGCAGCGGCTGACGATCTCAAGGCTCGCTTGCTGAGCGAATTTTCCGCCTATCGTCGCAAGGAAGCGCGCGTGCTGTACGACGAGCAAGGTGAGGAAGAACGGGAGCTCGCACGTCAGTCGTTCGAGGATGACGTGCTGCCGGGGCTGGGCACGCACATGCGCGACGATTGGCGCAAGCGCGGCCTGGATTCGAAGCTTGCCGAAACGTCGTTCTTCGACTGGCTTGCTCGAAAGACGTGGGGCGAGCCCACGGACGGCGACTTGCTGGCATTCACATTGAGTCAGTCGCGCGCGGGTTAATGCTGCAGACGTCGTGACCACCGCAAGAAAGCACGGTGGTCGCCTATCACTTCACTTCTTCGACTCGACGGGCTGAAGCATCGACTCGATCTGATGCAGTATTTCGTCACGCTTTTCGCGCGACAAGCCGCGCAAGCGCAGTTCGAGACGGTCCTCGCCATACGATTTGAGGTCGCCGACCGCGACGCCGTCGAGTTTGATCTCGAGGCGCTGCGCATAGCGTTGGCGACTCGGCGTCTTCGGGGTGTCCTGCGCGCTTGCGCGTCCCTTGACGATATCGGCGACCTGGCGCGTGCTCAGATCGTCCGACGTGATCTTGTTGATGAGACGCAGCGTGGAGTCGCTGCCGCGAGCGGCGTGGTATCGGGCGATCTGGTAGGCCATGTTGGAGCCGAAGCGGTCCGGCCGCGCGACCATCTCATGCATGACGTTCTCAGGCAGCTTGGCGATGGACAACGCCACGGCGATCGTCGATTCGTCGAGGCCCAGATGATCCGCGAGCTCACGTTGACTCTGAAAGTGATGCTCGTCGAGGAAGCGGCGCCAGACCACGGCATTGTCGAATACGGTCTGCGAGTCGCGCTGAACGTTCAGGTCGTAGCCTAGCTTGTAGCTTTGAATACCAATAGGCAGGTCGACGACCACCGCCTTGACGGTTTCCTTGTTCGCCTCTTTCAGTGCTCGGACGCGACGCCCTCCATCACTGACGAAGAACGTTCCCGGATTCTCGTAGTCGGGAATGACGTGAATGGCCTGCTGCTGGCCTTGCTTTGCCAGATTGACGGCCAGTTCCGCAATCGAGGACTTCAGATAGAAATGGCGCGGGTTGAACGGGCTGGTCTTGATCGATTTCAGCGGAAGCTCGATCACTTGCCCCGCTGCATAGCGATTCGCGCGTCGCCACGCCCGATATTCGTCGGACTCGAGATCGGTCGCGCTAACGTTTTGCTCGTCGGCGACAAATGCGCTCGACCGGCCGTTCGCCGCGATCTGTCCCACGTGCTGAAGATCCACGATGCCATCGATCGCGTTGAGACGATCAAGTGCCGTGCGCTTTTCGCTGCTCGTCGAATCGGGGCGGGCCTTGAAGCCCTTTGCAAACTGGGACGGTTTCATTCAGGGTCCTTTATGCGCATAAAGTCAGGAGAGGATGTCGAGGATTTCGTCAGCCACGGCGCGGATCTCCGTCGCAGCGAGGCGCGACCCGCGATCACTCATCTGCAGAACGGTCTGCCCGAGCGCCATCGCCTGCTTGTAGCACTCGCGTGTGGGAATCTGCGTTTTAAGCAAAGGAAAGCCAAGCTCCTCAAGCGCAACCTTGAGTTCACGCGTGAGCATGCGCTTCTCTTCGGTCTTGTTCAGAAGGAAGACGGCGCGCAGGTCTTCGTTCATCACCTGCGCTTGTTGAACGAGCTTGACCAGGCCGACACTCGACCAATAGTCAGCCGGCGACGATGAAGTCGGAATCACCGCGACACTCGCCGCGAGTAGTACGACGCCCGACACCTTCTCGGTAATCGACGGCGGGCAATCGACCACGATGAACTCATAGTCGTTGACGAACTTCTTGATCTCACGATGGATCTGCCCACCCGCTTCAGAAAGATTGACGACGGGAAAAGGAATTCCGCTAGCGCCATCCGATGCAGCGCTCGACCAATGGATCAACGTGTTCTGTCCATCCGCGTCGACTACGAGCACGCGCTTCTTCTTTTCGTGAAGGGCTGCACCGAGATGCATTGCGATCGTGCTTTTGCCGACGCCGCCCTTTTGCTGCGTGATCGCTATGATTTCCGCCGCCACGTTTTACTCCGAAATTAAAGTTTGTTGAATTCTACATTGGCATTTCTATTTTTCCAGTGAAAATAACAACAAATCACGCGCGTTAGCCATTCGGCCTAGTTTTATGCGCATAAAGTCGGTGCGTCGCACGAATTTTCGATTAGACCCAGTTCGACGAACGTGGTCCGCGCGACTTTATGCGCATAAAGTCAGCGGCGATTTCGCTCGCGGGAAGGCCCCCGTTGAAAACCCGTTTCGCAACAGCGCGCGCCCTTGCCCGATGCCACGAACCTTTGCCGTTGACGTCATCACCTGCAAAACAAAATCGCCTATGCTAAGCGCTGTCTAATCGCCGCCTGTGCCGGAGCTGTCATGACCGTTCGCAACCTGGACATTCTGTTCGCCCCGAAATCGATTGCGGTCGTCGGCGCCTCATCGCGCGCAGGGAGCATCGGCGAGATGGTGTGGGCGCGTGCTTCATGCGCCGGCTTCGAAGGATCGCTTTGGCCCGTCAATCCAAAACACGCGTCGCTGGGCGGTGAGAAGGTTTATGCCGATATCGACGACCTGCCTGAAGCACCTAACATTGCGGTGCTCTGCACGCGACCGCATACGTGGCCGGATCTCGTCGAACGATTGGGTCGCCGTGGGACGAAAGCGGTCGTGATCGTCGGCGAGGCGACGCCGCGCGGTGGGCTATCTGCATCGCGACAGGACGATCTGCAAGGCGCCGATGAATGGACCGCTCGCACGCTCGCCGCCGCCCGCCCTTTCCTCGTGCGCGTCGTCGGTCCCGCCAGTCTTGGCGTAGTGACGCCCGCCATCGGTGCGTGCCCCGGCGCGCCCGCGTGCAACGTCAAATCGGGCGGCGTCGCCTGGGTATCCGGATCGAACGCATTGACGAACGGCGTGCTCGGCTGGGCGCGTGCACGTGGGCTCGGCTTTTCACGAATCGTCGCCCTCGGCGATGAAGCCGATGTCGATTCCGGCGACATCCTCGATTTTCTCGCCAGCGATGCGTCGACGCGCGCAATCCTACTAGCGGTCGAAACCGTGCGATCGGCGCGCAAGTTCATGTCCGCCGCGCGCGCTGCTGCGCGGAACAAGCCAGTGCTCGTGCTTCGAACCGGTCGCGACGATCCGTTCGATCGACTCTACGGCGCCGCTTTCCGTCGCGCTGGCCTCGTGCGCGTCGATTCACTCGACGACTTGCTCGACGAAATCGAAACGCTCGGCATCGGTCGCGTCGCGGCGAGCGATGTCGCGACCGTCGTCACAAGCGATCGCGGCGTCGCGGCACTCGCGCAGGATGCGTTTGGCGCAGCGGGCGATGACCTCGCGCAATGGCCTACTGCGGCGCGCGATGCAATTGCCTCCGCGCTGCCCCGCGCGCGTGCGGGAAACCCGCTTCTGCTTGGCGATGCGGCCACGCCCGCCGATTTCGGCGCAGCGCTCGAAGCACTAGCGTCGCACCGCGAGACCGGCACCGTGTTCGTCGTACATGCGCCGACTCACAGCGCGCCCGTCGCTGACGTTGCGCGAACGTTGATTGCCGAGCGGCGCCATGCCTATCGAGGATTGCTGGCGTGCTTCTTCGGCTGCGTCGATGCTGCTACGCGCGATGAATTGCACGCGAACGGCATTCCCGTGCATACGACACCGCATCGGCTCGCGCGCGGATTCGCGCGTCTCGTCGATTTTCGGCAAGGGCGCGAGTTATTGATGCAGACGCCCGACGGGCTTCCCGCCGACATACCCGAAGACATCAATGCCGCGCAACGCGACATTCGAGATGCGCTCGAAAACGGCGTCGCGGAATTGAACCGTGAACGTGCGGCGCGTGTGCTTGCCCGCTTCGGCATCACGGTGAAGCCAGGACCGCCGGACTCGCTGACCAGCGATGCCGTCGAAATTCAGACTCGCCTGCTCAACCATCGCGTATTCGGTCCGGTGTTCGAGTTCAAAGCGGAAGGCGCGCTCGGGCTCGCCGACGCCCTTCACGAGTTCGCATTGCCGCCGCTCAATCCCACGCTGGCGCGCGATCTCGTCATGCGGTCGCCGCGCTCACGCGAATTGCCCGCCGACTCGCTGCTCAATTCGCTGACGGCGCTGTCGCAACTCGTTTGTTATATCGAAGAAATCGTTGCCTTGCGGCTCATCCTGCGCGTGACGCGCGATTCGGTTGCCGTTCACGAACCGCAACTTACACTCGGCGCGCATCGCAAGCCTCTCGCGATCGTGCCGTATCCGCGCTGCCTCGAAGAGACGCTCGACTGGCGCGGTATGCGCATCACCGTGCGTCCGATTCGTCCCGAAGACGAAGAGGCGCATGCTGCGTTCGTTGCGGCGAATACCGCCGAGGACTTGCGCCTGCGCTTCTTCGGCGCAGTGCGCAGCTTCGATCATTCTCAACTCGCGCGCATGACGCAGATCGACTATGACCGCGAGATGGCGTTGATCGTGACGCGGGCGAACGGTGACGGCATGAACGAAACGCTCGGTGTAGCCCGCGCGATCGCCGATCCCGACAATGAGACCGCCGAATTCGCGGTAGCCGCGCGTTCGGATATGAAGGGAAAGGGATTGGGAGCGCTTCTGCTATCGCGCATCATCGAGTATGCGACGAAGCGCGGCACGCGCTGGATGATTGGCGAGGCGCTGCGCGAGAACGCCGGCATGATCGCGCTGGCGCGCAGCAAGGGTTTCGAGTTGACGAAGACCGAAGACCCGGGCGTCGTCGGCTTCAGATTGCGACTGTGCGAGACGCCGTCGCCTTCGACTTTACGCGCATAAAGTCGGAGGCGGCGGAGCCGTCCGGCTTTATGCGCATAAAGTCCCGGTGAACCCCTCGCGTCACGCTGCCAGCTTACCCAGCGCTTCATCGACGTGAGCACGCGACAACGCAAGCTCGTCGAGCAACGCTTCGGTGTACGTAGCGCCTGTCTCCTTCTCGAGCCGCGCGATGGTCAACGCGCAGCGCGACGTGTCCTTCAGCGTTGCGATGAACGGCTTCACCGATTGCCCCGACGTGAACGCTTCGAACAGCGGCACACGAATCTCATCGGGCAGCGCACGCGAAGTCCATTGATAGGGCTTTCCGTTGTGCGTCAGTTGCGGCGGCAGCGTGCGTTCTTTCTTTGCGGCCGGAATCAAGCCAAAGGTACGCGCCGCATCGCCGATTTGCTCGGCCGAAAAAAGTTCGTCCGGCGTGATATCGAACTGCGCAATATGGGCTTCGATTGCCTGCATTGCGGCCGCGCGATCGTCGCGCTTTTTCTGCGCACGCGCGACGATCTCGCGCAGTTCATCGGCTTCGTCGGACGTGATCGTGAAGTTCGCCTGCTTTTGCTGAAGTTCGCTGAAGCGGAGGAATTCGGAGTCGGAAAGGAGTTTCGCCATCGGGGAATGCGTCGGATTGAATGCGGCCACGCGGAATTACGGCGCGCCGCCATTTTGAGAGGGCCGCTATTCTAACGCGCGCAACGCACGACGGTCAGTCGTGCATCATCGAAAGCGACGCGGCGGCGTCCTTCAGCAGCGCAGTGACGTCATCGATGGACGGCGCAACGTATTCATCGATGCGGCGCATGTAAGGACAGGTGAGGGCGGCGATCGCCTGCCCCGACGGTCCGAGCAGCGGAAACGTCACGTCCGTCACGCCGAAGGTCTGCTGACTGTCTTTCTTCGAATAGCCGATTTCGCAGATCTGCCGGTAGTCGGCATCCAGCACCGCGCGATCGAGCGCAAGTTCGCCTTTGACCTTCGTATGTTCGGCGAGCATGTGCTCGCGCTGTTCGCCGGTTTGAAAAGCGAGCATCACACGGCCCGAGCCAGTGTCGATCAATCCGACGCGCGAACCGAGCCGCACCGAGATGCCCCAGGTTCCGGGCCCGTCCACTTGAGCGATGACGAGCAGATTGCCGCGATCGTAGACGGCGAGATGCACCGATTGTTCGGCAGCGTCGGCGAAACGCTGCATGACGGGCAGCGCCTCGGCGATCAGGCGATTCATCGGCGGATGTCGATGCGCAAGCGCATAGAGCTTGAGGCTCAGCGAATAACGATCGCCCTCCGGCGAACGCACCACATATTGGCGCGCGACGAGCCGCTCCAGCATCCGATACATCTCGCTCGCATTGCGCCCGAGCATTTTCGTGATTTCCGCGCGCGTCAGCCCCGATTTCTGCTCGGACAGCAATTCGAGGATATCGAGTCCCTTGTCGAGCGCGGGCGCGCGATAGCGATCGGCATCGTTGTCTTCAACATCCATGTGCAGTCTGGGTCGATTCATGAGTTGGCGCCGAGTTTAAGCCTTTTGTCAGTGAACGCCGATGCCGCCGGCGAAAACCAGGCTAGGGAAATTACCGATCGCCTCGTCGTCGGTCGTTCTTGACTTCGAATTGTGCGTATATGAATAATATGTTCACTGATGAATATATGCATCAAAAGTTTCCCGCAGCACCCCCACGTGGCAGTCACGAAGAACAGCACGTATTCAGGAGACAACGCATGAAGTTCACCAAGACGCTCGCCGTCGCCATCGCCACGGTCAGCACGATGGGCCTCGCCAACGCCGCCGATAGCGGCAAAGTCGGCCTGGGTCTGCCGCTGCTGACTTCGCCGTTCTGGCAGTCGTACAACAACTACCTGCCGAAATATGCGAAGGACATGGGCCTCGACATCCTCGCGCCCGTCAATTCGAACGGCGATCCCGCGCAGCAGATCACCGACATGAACAACCTGCTGAACCTGGGCGCGAAGGGCATCGTCGTCGGGCCGCTGGATTCGGCGGCGATCAGCCGCGCGCTCGATGCGTCGTCGGCGAAGAGCGTGCCGGTCGTTGCGGTCGATGTCGCGCCGACGCAGGGCAAGGTCGCGATGGTCGTGCGCGCCGACAACCGCGCGTACGGCACGAAGTCGTGCGAATACATCGGCGAACATGTGAAGTCGGGCAAGGTCGTGCAGATCATGGGCGATCTGGCGTCGGTGAACGGCCGCGACCGGTCGGAGGCGTTTCGCGAGTGCCTGAAGAAATATCCGTCGCTGAGCCTGCTCGAGATTCCGGCCGCGTGGAAGGGCGACGCCGCCGCGACGGCGCTCGACAGTCTGCTGACCGCGAATCCCGATGTGAAGGCGATCTACATGCAGGCAGGCGGCGTCTATCTGTCGCCGACGCTTCAGACGCTGCGCCGCAAGCAAATGCTCTTCAAGGCGGGCGATCCGAAGCACATCGTGATCGTGAGCAACGACGGCATTCCGCAGGAATATGACGCGATCCGCCGCGGCGAAATCGACGCGACCATTTCCCAGCCCGCCGATCTTTACGCGAAGTACGGCCTCTTCTATATCAAGGCGGCGCTCGCCGGACAGACCTTCAAGCCCGGTCCGACCGATCACGGCAGCACCATCGTTCAGCGCGCGCCCGGCATTCTCGAAGATCAGTTGCCCGCGCCGCTCGTGACGAAGACCAACGTCGACGACAAGTCCCTCTGGGGCAATACCGTCAAATGAGCGCGCCCGTCGTTGAAGCGCTCGGCCTGACCAAGCGTTACGGCTCTACCGCCGCGCTCGCCGACGTCACGATGCGTGTGCTGCCCGGCGAGTCCCACGCGCTCGTCGGGCGCAACGGCGCGGGCAAATCGACGCTCGTGTCGATGCTCACCGGCCTGCGCAAGCCCGACGCCGGCGAGATCCGCTTCGGCGGCCAGCCCGCGCCGCCGCTCGCGGACCGCGATGCGTGGCGCGAGCGCGTCGCGTGCGTCTACCAGCATTCGACGATCATCCGCGAGTTGTCGGTGGCCGAGAACCTCTTCATCAACCGGCAACATCGGCGTGGCGGCGTGATCGACTGGCGCGCGATGCGCCGCGACGCCCGCGCGCTGCTCGATCACTGGAAGATCGACGTGCGCGAGGACGCGCGCGCCGGCGATCTGACCGTCGAGGCACGGCAACTCGTCGAGATCGCGCGGGCGCTGTCGTACGGCGCGCGCTTCATCATTCTCGACGAACCGACTGCACAGCTGGACGGCGAAGAGATCAAGCGTCTCTTTAGGCGTATCGAAGAGTTGCAGACAGAAGGCGTCACTTTCCTGTTCATTTCCCATCACTTGCAGGAAGTGTACGAAATCTGTCAGGCGGTGACCGTACTGCGCGATGCGCGGCACATCGTCAGCGCGCCGGTCTCGGTGTTGCCGCGCGACAAGCTGATCGAAGCGATGACGGGCGAGCAGGGCGGTCTCGCCGTCGCCGATGCCGCCGCGCGTGCGCCTTTGCCCGCCGATGCGCCGATCGCGCTGTCCGTGTCCGACCTTTGCGGCGACGACTACGCCGGCGTCGGCTTCCAGGTGCGGCGCGGCGAAGTCATCGGCCTGACGGGCGCGACGACGAGCGGCCGCACGAGCGTGGCGGAAGCTATCGCCGGTTTGAAGGCGCAGAAGAGTGGCGCAATCCGCGTCGATGGCCGCGCGCTGCCACCCGGCGATGTGCCCGCCGCGCTCGCGAACGGCGTCGGTTGTGTGCCGAAGGACCGTCATCGCGAGGGTCTGGTGCTGTCGCAATCCGTCGCAGAAAACGCCTCGATGACCATCGCGCGCACGCTCGGCCGTTTCGGAATCGCCACGCCCGCGAAGAAAAACGCCTTCGGACGCCGCATGATCGCCGCGCTCGGCATCAAGACACCTGGACCCGACCACGAAGTGTCAGGCCTGTCGGGCGGCAATCAGCAGAAGGTCGTGATGGCCCGCGCGCTCGCCACCGATCCGAACGTGCTCGTGCTCATCGATCCGACCGCGGGCGTCGACGTGAAATCGAAGGAAGCGCTGCTCGGCGTCGTCGAACGCGTGCGCGAGGAAGGCAAGGCGGTGCTCGTCGTGTCCGGCGAGCTCGACGACCTGCGCACCTGCGACCGCGTGCTCGTCATGTTCCGAGGCGCGATCGCCGCCGAATTTCCTGCCGGATGGCAGGACCATGAACTCATCGCATCCGTCGAAGGAGTGAGTCTCCATGAAGCATGACGTTTCCAGTCCCGCGATGGCCGGCGTGCCGATGCAAAGGCAGCGCCCGCGCATCGAGCTCGCGCGTTTTCGCGATCTCGCGCTCGTGCCCGCGCTTGCGTTGCTGCTCGCGATCGGCGCGTTCGTCAGCCCGAGCTTTCTGACGCAGGCCAACCTGATCAGCATTCTCGGCGCGTCGGCGGCGCTCGCGCTCGTCGTGCTCGCCGAATCGCTGATCGTGCTGACGGGCAAGTTCGACCTGTCACTGGAATCGACGGTCGGCATCGCGCCCGCTGTCGGCGCGATGCTCGTGATGCCCGCGGCCTCATCGGGCTTCGGACCCGAATGGCCCGCGGCGGCCGGGCTTGCGGCGATCGTCGTCGTGGGCGCGCTGGTCGGTTTCGTCAACGGCTTTCTGGTCGTGCGGCTGCGGCTGAACGCGTTCATCGTCACGCTCGCGATGCTGATCGTGCTGCGCGGCATGCTCGTCGGCGCGACCAAAGGCGGCACGCTGTTCGACATGCCGCCGTCCTTCTTCACGCTCGCAACGACGCTCGTGCTCGGCCTGCCGCTCTCGGTCTGGCTCGCGGCGGTGGCGTTCGCGGTTGCGGCGTTCATGCTGCGCTATCACCGCCTCGGCCGCGCGCTCTATGCGATCGGCGGCAATCCGGAAGCGGCGCGCGCGGCGGGCATTCGCGTCGAACGCATTACGTGGGGCGTGTTCGTGCTGGGCAGCGTGCTCGCGTCGATCGGCGGCCTGATCGTCACGGGCTACGTCGGCGCGATCAACGCGAATCAGGGCAACGGGATGATCTTCACGGTGTTCGCTGCGGCGGTCATCGGCGGCATTTCGCTCGACGGCGGCAAGGGCACGATGCTTGGCGCACTGTCAGGCGTTTTGCTGTTGGGCGTCGTGCAAAACCTGCTGACACTTGCGCAAGTTCCGTCGTTCTGGATCCAGGCGATCTATGGCGCGATCATCCTCGGCTCGTTGATGGTGGCGCGGCTCGCGGGTGGCGAAGCGCAAAACTGAGAGACACACATGCAAGGAAACACCGATCCGCGCCTCATTCTGCTGAGCCCGGAAGACAACTGCCTGATCGCCGCCGCGCGTTTGCCGGCGGGCGAAACGCTGATGATCGAAGGCGCGCCGGTCACGCTCGCGACGACCATCGAACTCGCGCACAAGATCGCGCGGCGCGCGCTGTCGAAGGACGACAAGGTGCTGCGCTACGGCGCGATCATCGGTCACGTCAATGTCGATGTGGCGTGCGGCGAGCATCTGCATACGCACAATCTGGACAGCGACTACATTCCCACTTACACGCACGACGCCGGACACGCCTACGTGCAGCACTGAACACTTCCATGAACACTTCCGTACTGCAAGGCTATCTCCGCACGGATGGCCGCAAAGGAATCCGCAATGTCGTCGCGGTGGCGTATCTCGTCGAATGCGCGCATCACGTTGCGCGCGAGATCGTCGCGCAGTTTCGTCCTTCGTTCGACGATTTCGATGCCGCCGCGCACGATGACGCACCGCCCGTGCATCTGATCGGCTTTCCGGGTTGCTATCCGAATAGTTACGCGGAAAAGATGCTGGAGCGCATCTGCACGCATCCGAATGTCGGCGCGGTGCTGTTCGTGTCGCTCGGCTGCGAAAGCATGAACAAGCACTATCTCGCCGATGTCGTGCGCGCGAGCGGCCGCCCCGCCGCCGTGCTGACGATTCAGGAGAAAGGCGGCACGCGCAGCACGATCCAGAACGGGCTCGACTGGGTGCGCGAGGCGCGCGCGACGCTCGCCGCGCAACCCAAAGTGCCGATGGCGCTCGACGAACTGATCGTCGGCACGATCTGCGGCGGCTCCGACGGCACGAGCGGCATCACGGCGAATCCGGCGGTGGGCCGCGCGTTCGATGCGTTCATCGATGCGGGCGCGTCGTGCATCTTCGAGGAAACGGGCGAGCTCGTCGGCTGCGAGTTCCATATGAAGCGGCGCGCGGCGCGGCCCGAACTCGGCGACGCGATCGTCGAATGCGTGCAAAAAGCCGCGCGCTATTACACGACGATGGGCCACGGCTCGTTCTCGGTCGGCAACGCGGATGGCGGGCTGACGACGCAGGAAGAGAAATCGCTCGGCGCGTACTCGAAGAGCGGGGCATCGCCGATTGTCGGCATTATCAAGCCCGGCGACGTGCCGCCGACCGGCGGGCTTTATCTGCTCGATGTCGTTCCGGACGGCGAACCGCGCTTCGGCTTTCCGAACATCAGCGACAACGCGGAGATCGGCGAGCTGATCGCGTGCGGCTGTCACGTCATCCTGTTCACGACCGGGCGCGGTTCGGTGGTCGGCTCGGCGATCTCGCCGGTTATCAAGGTCTGCGCGAATCCGAACACCTATCGCAACCTGTCCGGCGACATGGACGTCGACGCCGGCCGCATCCTCGAAGGCCGCGCGACGCTCGACGAAGTAGGCCGCGAGATCGTCGACGTCACGCTCGCGGTGGCGGCGGGCGCGGCGTCGAAATCCGAGTCGCTCGGGCATCAGGAATTCATCCTGACTTACAAAACCTTCGAGCCGGTCGGCCCGGCGTGTTTGCCGGTCAGCGCGCGACGCGTTACTGTGGCGGCTTGAGTTTCGCCATCTAAAAATCATTCGAGGTTTGCAGATGACCGCAGGAACGCAAGAGGCAGTTTCCCGCCGGCGCAAGATCGGCCGCACCGCGCTCGACGTCACGGCGCTGTCGCTCGGCACCGCGCCGCTCGGCGGGCTGTATCACGAACTGACGGAAGACGAGGCGCGCGCCACCGTCGATGCGGCGTGGCAGGCCGGCATCCGCTTTTTCGATACCGCGCCGCATTACGGCCACACGAAGGCGGAACATCGTCTCGGCGATGCGTTGCGGCACTATCCGCGCGGCGACTTCGTGCTCTCGACCAAAGTGGGCCGGCGCTTCGTTCCGCGCACGATGCCCTACGACGGCAGCGAAGGCTGGGCCGCGCCGCTGCCGTTCCAGGCGATCTACGACTACAGCTACGACGGCATTCTGCGTTCTTTCGAGGACAGCCAGATGCGGCTCGGCATGATCGATATCGATATCGTGCTGATTCACGATATCGGCCGCGTCACGCACGGCGATGCGAACGCGCATTACTGGAAGCAACTGGTCGATGAAGGCGGATTTCGCGCGCTCGAAGAGCTGAAGCAATCGCGCGGCGTGAAAGCGGTCGGCCTCGGCGTGAACGAAGGCGCGGCGGTGCAGGAAGCGATGGCGGAATTCGATATCGATTGCGCGCTGCTCGCGGGCCGCTACACGCTGCTCGAACAAAATACCCTCGACGATCTATTGCCCGAATGCGAGAAGCGCGGCGTGAGCATCTTGCTCGGCGGCGCGTTCAACTCGGGCATTCTCGCGCGCGGTCTCGATACGAACGCGCACGGCGACCTCAAGTTCAATTACGGCGACGCGCCGAAAGAGGTCGTCGAACGCGTCGGCAAGCTGGAGCGCGTGTGCCGCGAACATGGCGTCGCGCTTTCGACGGCGGCCATCCAGTTTCCTTATGCGCATAAAGTCGTGGCCACAGTGCTGATGGGCGCGCGCACGCCCGGCGAACTGCGCGAGAACGCGGCATCGTTCGCGACGCCGGTTCCGTCCGCGCTGTGGGACGCGTTGCGCGCCGAAGGCCTGCTTCATGCGAGTGCGCCGGTGCCGCGATGAACATTGATGCGCACCAGCACTACTGGGACCCGGCGCGCGGCGATTATGGCTGGCTCACGCCGGAGATGAAGCCGCTGTATCGCGTCTTCGGCCCGGACGATCTCGCACCGCTGCGCAAGGCAACCGGCATAGAACGGACAGTCGTTGTGCAAGCCGCGCCGACCGTCGACGAAACGCGTTACTTGCTCGATCTCGCCCGCGCCGACGATTCGATCGCGGGCGTCGTCGGCTGGGTGCCGCTCGATTCGACCGATGCGGCATCGATCATCGACGAATTCGCCCGCGAGCCGAAGTTCAAGGCCGTGCGCCCGATGCTGCAGGATTTGCCCGACGATGCGTGGATCGAACACGCGCCGCGCGCGGACGCCGTCGAACGGCTGATCGATCTCGATCTCGCCTTCGACGCGCTGATTTTTGCGCGGCATGTTCCGTCGATCGTGACGTTCGCGGGGCGCTATCCGAAGCTCAGGATCGTCGTCGATCATGGCGCGAAACCGCCGATCCGCGATGGCGCCGAAGGCTGGCAACCCTGGGCCGACGGCATCGTGCAACTCGCCGCATTACCGCAAAACCTTCGCTGCAAACTTTCCGGTCTGGCGACGGAATCGAAGGAAAACTGGCGCGACGAAACCTTAAAACCTTACGTCGCGCATCTTCTCGAACATTTCGGACCGCAACGTCTGATGTGGGGCAGCGACTGGCCGGTGTTGAACCTGAACGGAAACTACCGCGACTGGCACGCCACCGCCCAAAACCTCACGTCGCATCTCGAAAAAGCCGATCAGGACGCGATTTTCGGCGGAAACGCCCGCGCGTTCTATCGTATTTGATCGGCTGCTATACCCGGCATGTCTCAAAAACACATTCGACTGGAGCAGTAGATGGTACAAAGACTGGCAGGCAAGACGGCGCTCATCACGGCGGCGGGACAAGGCATCGGCCTCGCGACGGCCGAGCTTTTCGCGAAAGAGGGCGCGCGCGTCATCGCAACCGACATTCGCACGGAATCGCTCGAAGGCAAGCCGTTCGAAGTGAAGCGGCTCGACGTGCGCGACGCGCAGGCGATCAATGCGCTCGCCGACGAAATCGGCCCGATCGACGTGCTGTTCAACTGCGCGGGCTTTGTGCACGCCGGCTCGATTCTCGAGGCGAGCGAGGAAGACTGGGATTTCGCCTTCGACCTGAACGCAAAGGCGATGTACCGGACGATCCGCGCATTCTTGCCGAAAATGCTGGAGAAGGGCGGCGGCTCGATCATCAACATGTCGTCGGCGGCGTCGAGCGTGAAGGGCGTGGCGAACCGCTTCGTGTATGGCGCGTCGAAGGCGGCCGTGATCGGTCTCACCAAGTCCGTCGCCGCCGATTTCGTCACGCGCGGCGTGCGCTGCAACGCGATCTGTCCCGGCACGGTGGAATCGCCGTCGCTCAAGGACCGCATCGCCGAGCAGGCGAAAGCGCAGGGCGCGAGCGTCGAGCAGATTCAGGCCGCGTTCGTCGCGCGTCAGCCGATGGGCCGCGTCGGCCGTGCCGAAGAAATCGCCGCGCTGGCGCTTTATCTTGGCTCGGACGAATCGTCGTTCACGACGGGCCAGATTCATATAATCGATGGCGGCTGGTCCAACTGACCGATCGCTCAATCTTTTCGAAACAGGAGATCAAACCAGATGAAGCTGCTTCGTTACGGCCCCAAGGGTCAGGAAAAACCGGGTCTGCTCGACGCCGAGGGCCAGATTCGCGACCTGTCGAAGGTCGTGGATGACATCGCCGGCGCGACGCTGACCGAAGCGGGCCTGGCGAAACTGCGCGGTGTGGATGTCGCGACGCTGCCCGTGGTCGATGGCAATCCGCGCATCGGGCCGTGTGTGGGGCGCGTCGGCAAGATGGTGTGCATCGGGCTGAACTACGCGGACCACGCGGCGGAATCGAATCTGCCCGTGCCGACCGAGCCGGTCATCTTCAACAAATGGACGAGCGCGATCTGCGGCCCGAACGACAATGTCGAAATTCCGCGCAACTCGGTCAAGACCGACTGGGAAGTCGAACTGGGCGTGGTGATCGGCAAAGAAGCCAAGTACATCGATGAAGCCAACGCGCTCGATTACGTCGCGGGCTATTGCGTGATCAACGACGTTTCCGAGCGCGAGTGGCAGCTCGAACACGGCACGCAATGGGACAAGGGCAAGGGCTTCGACACGTTCGGCCCGATCGGTCCCTGGCTCGTCACGAAGGACGAAATCGCCGATCCGCAGAAGCTCGATCTGTGGCTCGAAGTCGACGGCAAGCGCTATCAGAATGGCAACACGAAGACCATGGTCTTCACGGTCGCGCAACTGGTCGCGTATCTGTCGAAGGTGATGAGCCTGCAGCCGGGCGATGTCATTTCGACGGGCACGCCGCCGGGCGTCGGCATGGGCGTGAAGCCGAACGCCGTCTACCTGAAAGCGGGACAGACGGTGCGCCTCGGCATTCAGGGCCTCGGCGAGCAGCAACAGAAGACCGTCGCGGCGCAATAAACCGCGTCATTTCTGCTTCAAAGGCCCGCCGCTGCACAAGCGCGCGGGCTTCTCTAGCTCTCCAGCGTTCAGCGCGAAAACTGAACCGCATCACATTGTTCGGCCACACCGGCAACTCTGTTCAAGTCGCGGCGCTTTTTCCGAAGCGCAACGCGGCCTAGAGTGTCAGGCCTGAATCCAGCATCAATTCATCATGCATATCGATACACCAGCAACGCCAGCGTCGTCGGCGGGCATGTCAACGTCCGTGCGTCAGTGGCTTTCGGTCATTGCGGTGGCGGTGAGCGCGTTCGCGTTCGTGACAGCCGAGTTCCTGCCCGTTGGATTGCTGCCGCAAATCGCGCACGACCTCGACGTGTCGAATGGCGTCGCGGGCCTCATGGTCACGATTCCGGGCGTCATGGCCGCGATCTTCGCGCCGACGCTCATCGTCAGCGCCGGGCGCATGGACCGCCGATACGTCTTCCTGATGCTGACCGCGGTGCTGCTGATCGCGAACATCGTGTGCGCGATCGCGACGAACCTTCCGGTCATGCTCGTCGGACGCGCCTTGCTCGGCGCCGCGCTGGGCGGCTTCTGGACGCTCGCCACCGCGGCCGCGCCGCGACTCGTGCAGGCCAGGGACGCGGCCAAGGCGACCGCCACCATCCTCACCGGCGTGACCTTCGCCACCGTCATCGGCGTGCCGCTCGGGACGTTTATCGCGTCGTTCGCATCATGGCGCGCGTCGTTCGCGGCCACGGCGGGGCTGGTCGCGGTGGCGTTCGTCGCACAGGTGCTACTCGTGCCGTCGCTGCCGTCGGCATCGGCGTTGCGCCTGGCCAGTTTCAGGACGCTGCTCGGCCGGTCTCATACGCGCCTGAGCCTGCTGATGGTCGCGCTCGTCTTCGGCGCGCATTTCTCGACGTACACCTACATCGCACCGCTGCTCGAACAGGACTTTTCGCTGAGCGCGATCACCTTCCTGCTCTTCGGGTTCGGCCTCATAGGCTTCTTCTCCAACGCGCTGATGTCGATGATCGTCTCGGACCATCTCAAGAAATCCGTCGCCGCGATGGTCCTGTTGCTGCTCGCGGCCCTGTCGTCGATGCTGCTGCTCGAACATTCGGGCATCGGCGAAACGGCCGGGATGCTGCTGTGGGGCGTCGCGTTCGGCGCGCTGCCGCTATGCTTCAGCGTCTGGATTCAGCGCGGGACGGCGGATGCGCCGGAAGCCGGCTCCGCCATGTTCGTGAGCATCATTCAGGTGGCGATCGCCGCCGGCTCGGCGGTGGGCGGCACGATCGTCGATCGCGCGGGCGTGCGCGCGGACTTCATGCTCGGACTCGCGCTCGCCCTGCTGGGCCTCGTGACATTGCAACGGCTCGCGGCCCTGGAGCGCGCCGTCAAGGTACGTTCATTCGACCGGACCTGCGACGCGTCGATCGAATGACGCATCGGCCGTGATGGCGCTCAGGCGTGATAAACCGGCTCCGCGGCAGCGCTGTCGACGATCCGCGTGATCGTGCCCTGCGCGACCGCGACGAGCCGCTCGGCGCCGCCGTCGGTGACGAATACATCGCACTGACAGGTGGCCTGCGTGAGGCCCGCATGGACGACGCGCGCCCGCGCCATCAGCGTGCCGGAGACGGCCGGGCGCAGATAGTTGATCTTGTATTCTCCGGTGACGACCTTCGGCCCGAGCCGCAGCGCGCCCGCGAAAGTCAGCGCGTTGTCCACGAGATAGCTCACCACCCCGCCGTGCACGAAACCGTGTTGCTGCCTCAGCTCGTCCCTGATCGGCAGGCACAGCGTGAGGCTCGCTGAATCGACCTGCATCAGTTTGGTTCCAAGCAAGGCGCTGAACGGTTGCGCATTCAGCGCACCGCGCGCGATATCGACGATTTCGGCCATTCGGACACTCCTTGGGTGGGTTCGGTGCCGTCCTGCAAAGACAATAGGAAGCGTTCGCGCCCACTGCAAGGAAGTCACGCAAAAATTGTGCAATGGAGCGTTTCGAGCGGCATGCGCGCCTTCCGGCGACGCTTCGCCGGGACCGCGCATTCCCCGCATTCGCGTAGACAAGTCATTGCGGCAAACGATTCAAGCTTTCCGGCCTCATTGCCGTAAACCCGCACTGTCCCCGCATCGCGCGGGCCTCAATTTCGGAAAGTGTGGGTGTTTGTGATGTTCGGAAAGATCAAGGTTTCATCCGGTTTGCTGGCCGTTCTGGTGGTGTTTTGTCTCTTTCAGCTCGTGACCGAAGGGCTCGGGTTCTGGTCGCTCTCGCGCACGCACGACGATGTCGGCAGTCTTTCCGACATCGCGCTCAAGCAGGTGAACGCGGTCAACAAGACCACTCAGCATCTGATGGACGCGCGCATCAACCTCTCCCGCGCGGGCACGCGCATGGTGCGCGGCGGCACGGAGCCGACGGAAATCGTTCAGCACGCGCGTGAGGAGATCGCGGCGGCGGACAAGTCGTTCACCGCGTTCCTGAACGCGCCGAAGACCGGCGACGAGAACGTGGCGCGCATGACCGCGCTGAAGGCGAAATACGCCGAGTATTCGAAGGCGCTGTCGGAGCTCGTCCAGTATCTCGACGCGGGCAATATTCAGGCGTTTCTGGACCAGCCGACGCAAGGCTTCCAGGACCGCTATCTCGCCGAGCAGCAGAAGTTCGTCGATTTCGGCGATGAAGCCGGCCGCGGCTATCTGTCGTCGATCGATACGCGTTACGCGTGGTTCCGCGCCGTGGGCATCGTGATTTTCGTGGCGCTCGTCGCGGGCGTCGCGCTTACGCACGTCGCGCTGCGCCGTGGCGTGATCGCGCCGCTGGAGGAAGCGGGCCGTCATTTCGAGCGCATCGCGAAGGGGCGTCTCGACGAGCGCATCGAGGATCGCGGCACGAACGAGATCGGCCGTCTGTTCGCGGGACTCGCGACGATGCAGGCGAGCGTCGCGGGCACCGTGAAGACCGTGCGCGAGACGTCGGATTCGATCAACTTCGGCGCCGACGAAATCGCGAGCGGCAACGCCGATCTTTCCGCGCGCACGGAGAATCAGGCGGCGTCTCTCGAAGAAACCGCATCGAGCATGGAAGAGCTGACCGCAACGGTGCGTCAGAACGCCGAGCACGCCCGCGAGGCGAACACGCTCGCGGGCCAGGCGCTCGACGCGACCTCGCGCGGCTCCAGCGTGGTTGATGACGTCGTCGAGAAGATGCGCGGCATCGCGGCGAGCTCGGACAAGATCGCGGAAATCATTTCTGTCATCGACGGTATCGCGTTCCAGACCAACATTCTGGCGCTGAACGCGGCGGTCGAGGCGGCGCGCGCGGGCGAGCAAGGGCGCGGCTTCGCGGTCGTGGCGGGCGAAGTGCGCGGGCTCGCGCAACGCTCGGCGCAATCGGCGAAGGAAATCAAGGAGCTGATCGGCGAATCGGTCGCGCAGGTCAGCGACGGCTCCGTGCTCGTCGAGCGCGCGGGCGCGGCGATGCGCGATGTGTCGGCGTCGATCTCGCGCGTCACGCAGATGATGGCGGAAATCAGCGCGTCGTCGCTGGAGCAGAGCGTGGGCATCGAGCAGGTGAATCAGGCCGTCACGCAGATGGACGAGATGACGCAGCAGAACGCGGCGCTCGTCGAAGAGGCCGCGGCGGCCGCGTCGTCGCTGCACGAACAGACGCGGCAACTGAAGGCGGCGGTTTCGGTGTTTCAGCTCGCCTGAGCGCGTTCCCGCTTAGGCAGGCAACGCCGCGTACGACGTCGCGAGGTGATACGGCGTCGTCGACGGCATTTCGGCGCGGGTGATCTCGCCCTGCGCCGAGCGGCATTCGACCCAGCCGGTTGCATGCAGGAAGCGCGCGCGAAAGCGCTCGATCTGCTCGCCGACGGGGTCGCCGCGCGTGGCCAGCGCACGCAGATATTCCGTCTGCGCCCAGATGCGCTCCGTGCCGTCGATCACGCGGCCGGCTTCGTCGAGCGCGGCGCACACGCCGCCGGTTTTCGCGTCCACGCCGTGCCGTTGCGCGAAATCGAAGGCGCGCGCGAGCTTTTCGTTGAGGCCCGCCGCTTCGAACGCGGCGTGACCACTGCCCTGCGCCAGAAAATACCACTCGAACTGATGGCCCGGCTCCAGCCGGTTGCCCGGCGCGCCCATCGGCAATTCGGCGATCGCGCCGCTCGGCTGATGCACGAACGCATCCGCGACGGATCGCGCGAGCTGCGCGAGACGCTTGTCGTAGGCGGGGTCGCCGGTCGCCTCGCGCGCGGCGAGCCACGCTTCCGCGAGATGCATCAGCGGATTTTGCAGCGGCGTTTCGAGCGTCGCGCCGAAGTCCTCGGCGAGCGCGGCGTTCAGGAGATCGCCGCCGCTCGAAAAGCGCGCCTCGACGAGCCGCGAGGTCTCATCGAGCAGCGCGAGCGCGTCGGCCGAGCCGCTCTTTTTCGCGTAATGCGCGCACGCGAACACCACGAACGCATGCGTGTAGAGATCCTTCTGGCGTTCGAGCGGCGCGCCGCTCGCATCCACGCTATAGAACCATCCCCCGTTTTTTCTGTCCTGAAAATAGTGCCGCAGCGATTCGAAGAGCGTTGCGGCATGGGCGAGGTCGCCAGCTTCGGAGAACACGAACAGTTGCCGCGCGCAGGCCATGGCGCGATACCGCTTCGGCGGTAACGGTGCATGATCGGCGGGCGCGACGGCTTCGTACGCCAGCCCGAGCGACGCGTTGAACCCCGGACCGCGCCAGACGGGCAGCACGACGTTTGCATAATGGGCGCGCAACTGCGCGGCGGAATCCGGGCTCGTCGATTGCATCGGCGATGAAGCGGTGAGTGGTTGATCCTGCATACGAAGACTCTGATTGGGTCCGAAAAGCGCATGGCCGTGCCAGGGTCACGCAACAGGAAAGAATAGCAAAACCGGCCCGGCGCGCGCCGCGTTTTCAGGTGCGGCAACGGGCTTTTCAAACGAGGAGGGCGCACAACATGTTGGGAAATGTGGAACTCGTTTCGCGGCTCGTGATGGCCGCGGCGCTCGGCAGCGTCATCGGCTTCGAGCGCGAGCGGCTCGCGTGGGCGGCGGGGCTGCGCACGCACATGCTCGTGTGCGTCGGCTCGGCGCTTTTCATGATCGTGTCAGCGTTCGGTTTCGCGGATGCGCTGACGGCCGATCACGTCGTGCTCGATCCGTCGCGGGTCGCGGCGCAGGTGGTGTCGGGCATCGGCTTTCTCGGCGCAGGATCGATTCTGTTGCGCGGCGAGATCGTGCGCGGCCTGACGACGGCCGCGAGCCTGTGGTCCGTCGCGGCGATCGGGTTGGCGGTCGGCGGCGGGCTGTACACGGCGTCGATCGCGGCGACGGCGATCATTCTCGTCATCCTCGCGGGGATCAAGCCGCTCGAACGCCGCTTCATCAACGTGAAGCAGCGCCGCCAGCTGACGATGCTCGTCGATCGCGGCTCGCTCAGCTTTCACGCGCTGCATGAGGCGCTCGGGCCCGGCAGCGTGCGCGTGAAGCAGTTCATCGTGCAGCAGAGCGACGATTCGGCCGATCTGGACGAGGTGCGCGTGGAGTTGTCGCGCGCATCGGCGCTCGAATATCAGGCGATCCGCGAGCGTTTGCGGCAACTCGACGTGGTGCGCGAGTTTCGCGAGGAAGACGTGAGCTGAATTTGCCTCGCGATGGCTGGATTGCCCGTGCAGCCGTGCGACAATGCCGCCTCTCGAAAATATCCGCTGAAACGCCGGCGTGCCTCGCGCGCCGGCCGTGGAAGCTGCCGTCTTGCGACCTTATGCCAGATTCCGCAGTAAAAAGAGATCCTGACACGCTTCGAGCCGAATCCGCCGCCCAAACCCGCCGTCGACGCGCGCAAGCCATGCAGGCCGGCGCCGACGCCGAGAAGAAGCTCGCCCGCGCCGCGCGCTCGGCGCAGCGTCTCGCGCAACTGAGCGAAGGCGCGCGCGGCGGCGAAACGCTCGACCTGTTCGCGGAAGACGCGGAGCGCGCGCAACTCCAGGCGCTGAATACCGATATCCGTCAGGGCACGTTCGAGGGATTCGAATTGCCGGACGTGTTTCTCGCGGCGGTGCAGTCGAGTTGCGGCACGCCGCCCGCGGGCGTCAATGCGGCTGAATCCGCGGCCGCGAAACGCGCGGCGCGGGGCACGGCGGCATCGCCCCCGGAACAGGGCTTGTTTCAGGACGAATCGCCCGAAATCGACGCATCGCAGCCGGATCAGCGCGAGTCCGCGGACAAGACCGGCGCGATCGCCGCTGCCGCGCCGCGCTCGGCGAGCATCAGCACGTCCATCGCGCCGGAAAGCGCGGCGCGCGCGCTGATCGCGCAGGATCGCGGCGAGCCGAGCGTGCGTCCGGCGCGCGGCGAAGCCGAGCCGTTCGCGAAATCGAGCGCGCCCGAACTCGACCGCGCCCGCGCCACCGCGTTCGCGGACACCATCGACGCGCTCCACGCCGTGATGGCCGAGCAGCGCACGTCCGCCACGGCCCACGCGCGCCGCATGAAGACGATGCTGACGATCATTGTCTGCGTGATGCTCGTCACGGTGGCGACCGGCATCGCGCAAACGGCGGTGTTGCTGCGCATGAGTCACGACGCCAAGCTGCAGCAGGATCGCACGGAGCAATTGATGCTCAACCAGCAGGCGACGCTCGCCTCGCTGTTCGATACCGATTCGGCGACCTTCAGCCTGCGCCCGCCATCCGACGCGCCGCGCAACGCCGGCGATGCCTCGCCGGCGCAGGCCGCGCCGCAAACGCACACGCGTCACGCACACCATCGCGCCAGTTCCGCGGCGCACTGATCCCGCCCTTATGTCACATTCTTGCGACACACCGCAGTGCGGCGGCGTGCCGCACGTGCGTTCCATTTGACGGTGGAAGGCCGCCGTTCGGGCGTTTGCGTCCCGTCCCTGTATTCAGATTCGAGCAAGGACCGGTCGCTAGGTAGAAAAACTACAGGAAAATTTCTTAGAAATGCTGCATTGCACTAGAAATCGGGCAGGGCTATCCCTATAATTCTAACTAAGGGAAAACCCTCAATCGTCAAACGGAGTCAGTCATGAGCTACCTCTTCGCCCTGCTGCAAAAATTTGCTTCGCTGTTCGAATCGCCGCACCTTCCGATGGACAAGGACTACTCGTATCAAGCGCGTTTCCGTGAATCGGAGCGTCAGCGCAAGTCGCGCGGCACCGCTTTCGGCATCCGCCTGTAATGCGCGGCTAATGGCGGCGCGGGAAACACAACACCAGCAACACACGACGGCCAACGCCGTACGACCCGCCCGCCGCTTCATCGCTGTCATGTAGTTTTTCTAGCAGTTTTCAGCCGTCCCGGCGTCTTTGCCGGCGCATCTTTTCTCCGCGCATGCCCGCGCGCGACGCAGTTTCCCTTCCTTTCGTCTTTCTGACGGCGCTTAAAAGACTGTTTGCATCGCAAAAACGCGCCTCGACTTGTCTTCCGGCGACACGCCGAAATCTCCGCGTCATTGCCCTTCGACAGCCGCAAAGCCTTATCCAGCATGGCTTTCGCCGCACATGCGGAAAGCGGCCTATATTCAAGTGTCGTATTTCCACATGTGGTTGTCGCAAATAGTCGGCTGATGCGACTTTTTTCTAGCAACTATGTATGCACAGCGCGGACGCACGTCCGCCCTCGCCAGGAGATATTCGATGAATTCCCCCAAGGTAGTAGTCGAAGGACTGTGCAAAGTATTCGGCAACAGTCCCAAGCAGGCGCTCGACATGCTGGCCGGCGGCGCGACGAAGGAAGAAGTCTTCAAGCGCACCGGACAGATTGTTGGCGTCCATAACGTCTCCTTCGACGTCAAGGAAGGCGAGATTTTCGTGCTCATGGGCCTGTCAGGCTCGGGCAAATCCACGCTGATCCGGCTCATCAACCGTCTGGTCGAGCCGACCGCCGGAAAAGTGCTGATCGATGGCCGCGATGTGGCCGCCGTCAAGCGCTCGGAACTCACGGAGCTGCGCCGCAAGGACATGAGCATGGTGTTTCAGTCCTTCGCGCTGATGCCGCAGCGCACCGTCATCTCCAACGCCGCGTTCGGCCTGGAAGTCGCGGGCGTCGGCAAGAAGGAGCGCGAAGCCCGCGCGATGACCGTGCTCGAACAAGTCGGTCTCGCGCCGTTCGCGCAGAAACTGCCGTCGCAGCTATCGGGCGGCATGCAGCAGCGCGTGGGCCTTGCTCGCGCGCTCGCCGTCAATCCTTCGCTGATGATCATGGACGAAGCGTTTTCCGCGCTCGATCCGCTCAAGCGCAAGGAAATGCAGAACGTTCTGCTCGATCTGCAACGCGAGCAGCGCCGCACGATTCTTTTCGTGTCGCACGATCTCGAAGAAGCGATGCGCATCGGCACGCGCATCGCGATCATGGAAGGCGGGCGCGTGGTGCAGATCGGCACGCCGCAGGAAATCATCACGAATCCCGCCGATGACTACGTGGAGGCCTTCTTCGAAGGCATCGACACGAGCCGCTATCTCACCGCCGGCGATCTGATGCAGACTGACGAAGTGCCGCTCATCCGGCACAACATCCAGATCGACGCGTCGAGCGTGGCGCAAACCCTGAACGGCAGCGCCGACTATGCGTTCGTGCTGGATGCGCAGCGCCGTATCCGCGGCTTCGTCGGGCGCGAGAGCGCCAATGTTCAGCATATCGATTGCATCGAGCGGCACATGGCGTTGGACGACGTCGTGAACCGCGTGGTCGCGAGCCCCGCGCCGCTGCCCGTCGTCGAGGCGGACGGCTCGTACTGCGGGTCGATCAACAAGACCAATGTCCTGAAGGTCCTTACGCACCATCGAGGTTCCCATGTCTGAAATCATTCCGCTTGGCAGTTGGGTGGACCACGGCGTCCACTATCTCCTCGATCACGACGCGAAGACGTTCGATTCCATCGGCAAGGTCATCGAGACATTCGCCGCCGCGGTCGAGCACGGCCTGCAGGCCGTTCCGATGTGGGCGCTCATCGCGATCTTCGTCGGCATTGGTTTATGGCGCGTGGGCTGGCGCTTCGCCACCTTCGTGCTTGCCGCGCTATTGCTGATCTACGCGACGAACTTCTGGGATCAGATGGTCATTACGCTGGGCCTCACGTTGTCGTCCACGTTCATCAGCCTGTTGCTCGGCATTCCGCTCGGCATCTGGACCTCGAAGAGCAAGTATGTCGAAATGGCCGTGCGCCCCGTGCTCGACCTGATGCAGACGATGCCCGCCTTCGTTTACCTGATTCCGGCCGCGATGCTGTTCGGCCTGGGCCGCGTGCCGGGGATTCTCGCGACCGTCATCTTCGCGATGCCGCCCGCCGTGCGTCTCACCGCACTCGGCATCAAGCAGGTGAACCGCGAGATCGTGGAAGCGGGACAGGCATTCGGCTGCACGCCGTTCCAGTTGCTCTACAAGGTGCAGATTCCGAACGCACTGCCTTCGATCATGACCGGCGTGAACCAGACGATCATGATGGCGCTGTCGATGGTCATCATCGCATCGATGGTGGGCGCGGGCGGTCTCGGCAACGACGTGCTCGCCTCGATTCAGCGTCTGGATATCGGCCTGGGCTTCGAAAGCGGCTTGTCGGTGGTGTTGCTGGCGATCATTCTCGACCGCATCACCGAGAGCTTCGGCCGTTCCCCCGGCATGGCGCGCGCCCCGCTGTTCGCGGGTCTCAAGAGCGTGATGAAAGTGCGCCGCGCACCGGCGACGCAACAAGGCTAAACGAGGTCCATGCATGAAGCGCGACGCGATCGTCCCAGCGGGTACCGAATCACCGTTGTCCAATCTCGCGCACTTCGGCTTCCTCACGCTGCCGAACTTTTCGATGATCGCGTTCACGAGCGCGGTCGAGGTGCTGCGCATGGCCAATTACATCGGCCGCACGCAGCACTATCGATGGTCGATCATCACGCCGGATGGGGAGCCTGCGCGCGCAAGCAACGGCATCACCGTGAAGCCGACGGTGACGCTCGACGAAGCCGGCATGCCGGACGTGCTGATCGTTTGCGCGGGCTGGCATGTCGCGGATTATGTCGATGATAAGGTTATCGAACTATTGCAGCGCGCGCACGAAGCGGGCATTCCGCTCGGCGGCATTTGCACGGGACCGTATGCGCTGCTTGCGGCGAAGCTGCTCGACGGTTATCGCTGCACGCTGCACTGGGAAGACATGTCGCCGGTCAACAAGCGCTTTCCGCATGTGCGGTTCGCGGACGAGCTCTTCGTGATCGATCGCGATCGCATGACGTGCACAGGCGGCACCGCGCCGCTCGACCTGATGCTCAATCTCGTCGGCATGCGGCTCGGGCAGGCGCATGCGGCGCAGGTGTCGGAGCAGTTCATCGTCGAGCGGATTCGCGGATCGACGGATTACCAGCACATTCCCGTCGATGCGCGCGTGGGATTCTCGCGCGCCGAGCTCGTCGAAGTCGTGCGGCTGATGGAAGCGAACATCGAAGAGCCTTTATCGCTCGAAGAACTCGCGCGGCTCGTGCATCTGTCGCAGCGTCACTTGCAACGCATGTTCAAGATGTTCCTCAACGTGTCGCCGACGCATTACTACCTGACGCTGCGTCTGCGCCGCGCGCGCGAACTGCTGCGCAACACGGACGCGTCGATCGCGCGCGTGACGAGCATTTGCGGGTTTCATTCGCCTTGTCATTTCAGCAAGGCGTATCGCGCGCAGTTCGGCCATGCGCCGAGCGTCGAGCGGCGATTGTCGGCCTGACGCTTTTCTTTTTATATCTTCGGTCCGCGCGGCTTTTTATCGAAGCCTCGCGCGCGGGCCGGGTCGTGCCTTTAAAAAACTCGGAGAGAGAACGATGAAGCGCTTGTGGATTGCGTCGATAGCTTCGCTGGCAACGGCAATGTTGACAGGCGCGTACGCCGCCGAGCCGGCCGCGTGCAGGAACGTGCGCTTCGCCGATGTCGGCTGGACGGATATCGCGGCGACGACCGGCCTTGCATCGACGGTTCTGCAGGGCCTCGGCTACAACCCGACCAAGACGATCGCTTCGGTGCCGATCACTTTCGCGGGTGTGAAGAGCAAGCAGATCGACGTGTTCCTCGGCTACTGGTCGCCGACCATGGACCCGATGATCGATTCGTTCAAGAAGGCGAATCAGGTCAAGATTCTGGCGACGCCGAATCTGACCGGCGCGAAGTACACGCTCGCGGTGCCGGACTACGCGTATCAGGCGGGCATCAAGAACTTCAGCGATATCGCGAAGAACTACGACAAGCTCGACGGCAAGATCTACGGCATCGAGCCGGGCAACGACGGCAATGCGCTCATCAAGAAGATGATCGACGGCAACATGTACGGGCTCGGCAAGTTCAAGCTCGTGGAGTCGAGCGAGGCGGGCATGCTCGTCGAAGTGAATCGCGCGATTCGCGAGAAGAAGCCGATCGTGTTCCTCGGCTGGGAGCCGCATCCGATGAACGTGCAGATGAAGATCGATTATCTGGCGGGCGGCGATGACGTCTTCGGGCCGAACTACGGCGAAGCGAAGGTGCTGACCGTCACGCCGACCGATTACGACACGCGTTGCCCGAATGTCGCGAAGCTCGTGTCGAACCTGCAGTTCACGACGGATATCGAGAACCACGTGATGCTGCCGATCATGAACAAGACCGACGCGAACAAGGCCGCGCGGGCGTGGCTGAAGGCGAATCCGGCGGTGCTGGACAAGTGGCTCGCGGGCGTGAAGACGTTCGACGGGAAGGAGGGGTTGCCGGCGGTGAAGGCGTATGTGGCCGCAGGGAATTGAGGCATAGAAAATCAGTAACATCCGATTGTCGATCGAATCGTGAATCGCGCAAAGTCGGCGCCTTTCACGAAGGAGTCGACAATGAAAAAGAAGACCGTGGCGTTCGTTCTGGCCGTCTCGCTTGCTTCCGGTGTGAGCTTTGCGCAAAGCAACAGTACCCCGTCGGAGCAAATTTCCTACGGGGCGGTGTCCATCCTTTCCGCTCCCGTTCTGAGCGTGGGCGCAAGTGCAAAGGGAGAGAATGCGGTCGATGTGGCTGCGTCGGTCGCTGCAATGGGCAGCGCTCTGATCGTCACCGGCATCGCCGAAGGCAGCAAAGACACAGTCGAGTTGATCGCCAAGGCCGCGAGCGGCGCGGGCAAAATATCCGTGAAGGTTGCGCGAAGCACGCTTCAAGGTTTCGGCTTATCCGTCGGGACGACATTGAATGTCGTGGCGCAATCGACCGGTACGGCGCTCGTCGCATCCGGCAAAGTGCTGGCGTTCATTCCGAACGCCGCCGGCGAATCGCTGCTGCATCATTCCCGCGTCGCCGGCGCAAGTCCGGTTTCGCAGGAGGCCCACGAGTGATCGGACGCGGCTTGATTCGAACGGTGTGCGTGACGCTGGCAGTCTGCGCAAGCCATGCATTCGCGGGACAGGGATGTAGCGAACGTCCTCTCACGCCTGAGACGCTGCAAAAAGCGATGAGCACGGCGCAACGCGTCACGGGCGAACTCGAAACGAAGGGCGTTCAGATGGCCATAGTCGGACGTGTCGGTCAGGATTTGAGCAAATATGGCCTGCATTACAGCCATGTTGGTTTCATCTATCGTGAACGTTCGGGACAACCTTGGCGAATTGCGCATTTGCTGAACGACTGTGGAAGCAATCGTTCGGATCTCTGGTACGAGGGCGTCGGCAACTTCTTTCTGGATGATCTTTTCGCCTACGATGCGCTCGTTCTCGTGCCACCGCCCGATATATCGGCGCGCCTGCTGAGTCGGATGTCGGACGCGAAGGCGCTTCGCTCGCTTCACGATCCGGACTATAGCCTCGTTGCTTATCCGTTCTCGACGCGGTACGAAAACTCCAATACCTGGATACTGGAAAGCATCGCAGCGACGACGGCTAAGGATGCGGTCATTCACGACCGAAGCGAGGCGCAGGCGTGGTTGAAGATGGCCGGCTATCGCCCTTCGGAACTGGAGATTGGCGCGCTGACCCGGCTTGGCGGACGAGCATTCAAAGCCAATATCGCCTTCGACGATCATCCGAACGAACTGCGATAT
This sequence comes from Caballeronia sp. PC1, assembly GCF_021353155.1. Classification (NCBI taxonomy): domain Bacteria; kingdom Pseudomonadati; phylum Pseudomonadota; class Betaproteobacteria; order Burkholderiales; family Burkholderiaceae; genus Caballeronia; species Caballeronia sp. PC1. The sequence continues at coordinate 1,590,811 of NZ_JAJUBH010000002.1, read as the reverse complement.
AGCGGTCACATTCGGACCGTTACCGTCGATTCGATCAAGCGTTTCGTGATGTCGCGTCCGGATGGCTGGCAGGCTTTCGAAATCAAGGCGCAGCCGTAGTCATCGAGCCGAATCGCCACTGCGACCGCCGTTCATGCGGACGCGGTGGCGATTCAAAGCTAGCCGTTACTCAACTCCGATAATCCGTCCTCGCGCCCCCCTCGATCATCCTCAACGCCGCGTCCCACTGCAGCGCCATGATCCCATCGGACTCATCCCTCCGATACTGCTCCGCCGTCAGTTCGCAAACCTTCTGCGAAGGCAGATTCAATTCCGCATTGCCCGCGAGCGCCCGGATCTGAATCTCGCACGCCCTTTCCAGAAAATACATTTCCTGAAACGCCTCGGGAATCGACTTACCGCATGTCAGCAACCCGTGATTTTTCAAAATCATCGCGTTATGCGGCCCGAGATCGTTGACGAGCCGATCCCGCTCCGCGAGATCCAGCGCGATGCCTTCATAATCGTGATAAGCGATATGCCCGTAATACTTCAGCGCGTGCTGGCTGATGGGCAACAAGCCTTGTTTCTGCGCCGACACCGCCGCGCCCGCCGCCGTATGCGTATGCACGACGCACAGCACATCGGGACGCGCCATGTGGATCGCGGAATGAATCGTGAAGCCCGCCGGATTCACGCGATACCGCTCGGGATCGTCGCTCGCACGCGCCTCGACGGGACGCCCTTCCTGATCGATGCGCACGAGGTCCGAGGCGCGCATCTCATCGAACAGCACGCCATATCGATTGATCAGAAAGTGATGATCTTCTCCCGGCACACGCGCGCTGATATGCGTGAAGATCATGTCGGTCCAGCGGAAGTGTCCGATCACGCGATAAAGCGCCGCGAGATCGCAGCGCACCTGCCATTCTTCCTGCGAATACCCGTGAGTCTCCATGCCGTTCCTCCTTGGTGTGTCGAGCCGCGGAAAACGTGAAGCGGATAAAGCCTAGATTGCCTGGGCGCGGCCCGGAAAAACTTCGTCGTAGTCCATTGCGTGCGTGGCTTCCTGCGCGTCCTGCGTCCCGCCGCCCTGCTCGCGATACATCATCGGCGGCACGCCGAATTGCTTGCGGAACTCGCGGCCGAGATGCGATGCGTCCGAAAAGCCGCAGCTCGACGCAATATCCGCGACGGTCTTGTCCGAGCTCGTCAGAAGCCATGCGGCCGTGCGCAGCCGCACCTGCTTCGCGTAGGCCTGCGGCGCCTTGCCCGTCTCCGCCTTGAAGAGCCGTTCGAGCTGACGCGTCGAAAGATCGAGCTTGTGCGCGAGTTCATCCAGCGAGAGCGAACGCCCGACGTGCTGCTCCATCAGCAGGATCGCACGTTTCACTTTGGGATGCGTGGCGGGCGCGAGGCCCGGCGGATGCGGCTGCGGCGCGTTGCCCTTCTGCATATCATCGACGAGGAGAATGCGCAGCGCCTTTTGCACCGTCGCCGTTTCGAAGTGACGAAGCAGAATGGCGGCGGCGACATCGATCGAGGCGCGCCCGCCCGAGCACGTAATGCGCCTTCTGTCGATCACGAAGAGACGATCGGCGACGAGCGCCTGCTCGTCCGCATGCGGAAAGCGCTCGACGAAATCCCAGTAATGAAACCAGCTCACGCAGATGCGATGCCCTTCGAGCACGCCCGCGCGCATCAGCGAGAACACGCCCGTGCACATGCCGACGAGCGTCGCATTCGTCGCGGCGGCGCGCCGGATGAACTGAAGCGTGGCCTCGCTCGTGGCGGGACCGGAATGCAGCAGGCCGCCAACCACGACGACATAGTCGAACGGCTCGGCCTGATCGTAGGTTTCCCACGGCGTGATCTGAATGCCGCAACTCGCGCGCACGGGCGCGAGCGTCTCGCCGATCACGCTCCACGAGCAGCGCACCGGGCGGCTGAAATCGCCTTCGTCGGCGGACAGGCGCAACAGGTCGACGAAACCGGAGAACGCGGTCAGCGTGAAGTTCGGCAACAGGATGATGCCGAAGCGAATGCGCGATTTCGACTGGCCGTCGATGGACGACGGCGGAAGGGGCTCTGCGGGGCTCATGCGGGCGACATGCGGCTAGACGTTATCCAGCGAGCATAACACTCGGCTGCGGGCCGCGGGCGCGTCTCGGAAACGACGCGGCCGGCGTCGAGTGACGCCGGCCGCATGAATCGCAAAAGGAAGAAGGAAGCGGCGCTCAGCCGCCGAGCACGGCGAAGCCCCATGCGAAGACGCCGCCGATCAGCGCGCCCGTCGCGCGGCCGAGCACGCTCGCGATCGTGTAATCGCCCCAGCGCTGCTCGATTTCCGCCTTCAACACGCCGAAGTAGCGCAGCACGGGATCGATGGAGCAGAGCAACACGAGCGCGCCCCAGACGGGGGCCTCGCGCGTGAGCACGTGCTCGGGCGAAAGCAGGCCGATTGCCTGGAGCGTGCCGACGACCACCGCGCCGACGAGGAAAGCGAGAACCCAGGATTTGAAGAACTGGTCGGGGAGTGCGTGAGTTTCCATCGAATGCGAACCGGAAGAAGCGGGGAAGGTAGGTAGGAAAGCGTGAGCGCGGGCTCAGTCGAATACCTAGGGAATATACCGATGCACGCTGTCCCGGCGCTTCGGACCAGTCTCAAAACGAGGGAAAGTGCAACGAAGATGCGCAAAAAGGCGCGAATCGCGAAAGGGTCTGTTACGCGCGTCGCACCGGCTGCCGGGAATCACCGGGAAAACGCCGCCCACGAAGCGCTGACGCCGCTATCCCATTTCGACGGCGTTTTTGTTCTATCGGGTCTTTATAGGGTTTGGTGCAATAGGCGCCATAGAGAAACCCCGCGAAACCACGGCCGCGCATCGCGCAACGCCACACCCAGGGACACGCCAATGAACGTCAGCGTCTTCGATCTGTTCAAGATCGGCATCGGACCGTCGAGCTCGCATACCGTCGGACCGATGATTGCGGCGTGCCGGTTCGCGTCGCATATCGAGGACGCCAATCTGCTCGCCTTCGTCACCCGCGTGCGCGCGGAGCTGTTCGGCTCGCTCGGTGCGACTGGGAAGGGCCACGGCACCGACAAGGCCGTGCTGCTCGGCCTCGAAGGCAATCTGCCCGACCTCATCGATCCGGACATCATCGCGCCGCGCCTGAAGGAAATCCGCGCAAGCAAGCGCCTGAATCTGCTCGGCAAGCATGAAGTGGCGTTCGAAGAGCGCGAGCATATCGGCTTCTATCGCAAGCTGATGCCGGGCGCGCCGGGTTCGAGCATCGTGCATCCCAACGGCATGCGCTTTCAGGCGTTCGACGAGAACGGCCAGTTGCTCGTCGAGAAAGAGTATTACTCGATCGGCGGCGGCTTCGTCGTGAATCGCGAGGGTGATCGCGTCAATGGCTTGCGCGCCGGCAGCACGGTGCCGTATCCGTTTCGCACCGGCGACGATCTCATGCGCATCTGCAAGGAGACGGGTCTGTCTATCGCCGAAGTGACGATGCAGAACGAATGCGCGAATCGCACGGAACAGGAAGTGCGCGAGGGCATGCTCGCCGTGTGGCGCGTGATGGCCGCGTGCGTCGAGCGCGGCTGCAAGGAGCGCGGCGAGTTGCCGGGCCCGATGCGCGTGAAGCGCCGCGCGGCCGACTTGTCCATCCAGTTGCGCACGCGTTCCGAAGAGTCGCTGCGCGATCCCCTGTCGATGCTCGACTGGGTCAATCTCTACGCGATGGCCGTGAACGAAGAAAACGCAGCGGGCGGCCGCGTCGTCACCGCGCCGACCAATGGCGCGGCCGGCGTGATTCCCGCGGTGCTGCACTACTACGTCAAGTTCATGCACGGCGCGAACGACGAAGGCATCGTGCGCTTCCTTCTGACCGCGGCCGCCATCGGCATCATCTACAAGGAAACCGCGTCGATCTCGGGCGCCGAAGTCGGCTGCCAGGGCGAAGTGGGCGTCGCGTGCTCGATGGCCGCCGCCGCGCTCGCCGCCGTCATGGGCGGCACGCCCGAACAAGTGGAAAACGCCGCGGAAATCGGCATGGAGCACAACCTCGGCATGACGTGCGATCCCGTCGGCGGACTCGTGCAGATTCCGTGCATCGAGCGCAACGCGATGGGCTCGATCAAGGCGATCAACGCGGCGCGCATGGCGATGAAGGGCGACGGCAAGCATTACGTGTCGCTCGATTCGGTCATCAAGACGATGCGCGAAACCGGCGCCGACATGAAAACGAAATACAAGGAGACGTCGCGCGGTGGCCTCGCCGTGAACGTCATCGAATGCTGAATCGATTGCAAGCACAAACCCCGCACGAAGGAAGAGATACACCATGAGCCGCTATTCCATCTTCAGCCTGCTGCGCAACGGCATGTCGTATCACGAGAACTGGGAGCGCCAGTGGCGAAGTCCCGAGCCGAAGCGCGAGTACGACGTGGTGATCGTCGGCGGCGGCGGTCATGGTCTCGCGACGGCCTACTATCTTGCGAAAGAGCATGGCATCACGAACGTCGCGATTCTCGAGAAGGGGTGGATCGGCGGCGGCAACACCGCGCGCAACACGACCATCGTGCGCTCGAACTATCTGTGGGATGAATCGGCCGCGCTGTACGAGAAAGCGATGAAGCTGTGGGAAGGCCTCTCGCAAGACCTCAACTACAACGTGATGTTCTCGCAACGCGGCGTGATGAACCTCGCGCACAATCTGCAGGACGTGCGCGATACGGAACGCCGCGTGAACGCGAACCGCCTCAATGGCGTCGATGCCGAGTTCCTCACGCCGCAGCAGATCAAGGAAATCGAGCCGACGATCAACCTCAACAGCCGTTATCCGGTGCTGGGCGCGTCGATTCAGCGTCGCGGCGGCGTGGCGCGTCACGATGCGGTGGCCTGGGGCTTCGCGCGCGGCGCGGACCGCGCGGGCGTGGACATCATTCAGAACTGCCAGGTCGTCGGCATTCGCCGCGATGGCAATCAGGTGACGGGCGTCGATACGACCAAGGGTTTCATCAAGGCGAAGAAGGTCGCGGTCGTCACGGCCGGCAGCACGACCACGCTCGCCGACATGGCCGGTGTGCGTCTGCCGATCGAAAGTCATCCGCTTCAGGCGCTCGTGTCCGAGCCGATCAAGCCGGTCGTGAACACGGTGATCATGTCGAACGCGGTGCACGCGTACATCAGCCAGTCCGACAAGGGCGATCTGGTGATCGGCGCGGGCGTCGACCAGTACGCGGGTTATGGGCAGCGCGGCAGCTTCCATATCATCGAAGGCACGCTGGAAGCCATCGTCGAGATGTTCCCGGTGTTCTCGCGCGTGCGCATGAACCGTCAGTGGGGCGGCATCGTCGATGTTTCGCCGGACGCATGCCCGATCATCTCGAAGACCGACGTCAAGGGCCTTTACTTCAACTGCGGCTGGGGCACGGGCGGCTTCAAGGCGACGCCGGGCTCGGGCTTCGCGTATGCCCACACCATCGCACGAGACGAGCCGCATGCACTGAATGCGCCGTTCTCGCTGGATCGTTTCTATACCGGTCATCTGATCGACGAACACGGCGCGGCTGCCGTGGCTCACTAAAGCTAACCGCACAAGGAAAGAAACATGTTGCTGATCGAATGCCCCTGGTGCGGGCCGCGCGCCGAAACCGAATTTTCCTGCGGCGGCGAAGCGGATATCGCGCGCCCGCTCGACACCGAAAAGCTCTCCGATAAGGAATGGGGCGATTACCTCTTCATGCGCAAGAATCCGCGCGGCGTGCATCGCGAGCAATGGAACCACGCGCAAGGCTGCCGCCGCTGGTTCAAGGTGCAGCGCGATACGGTGAGTTATGAGATTCAGGGCTACGAGACGTTCGACCGTCCGCTGGCTGTGATGCAAGACAACGGAGGCACGTCGAAATGAGCCAGAAAGATCGCATGAGCGCGGGCGGACGCATCAACCGCGCGATTCCCGTGACCTTCACCTTCAACGGCAAGACGTATCAGGGCTTCGAAGGCGATACGCTCGCTTCGGCCCTGCTTGCCAACGGCGAGCGTTTCGTTGCGCGTAGCTGGAAGTATCACCGTCCGCGCGGCATCATCACCGCGGGCGTCGAAGAACCGAATGCAGTGGTGCAGCTCGAAACCGGCGCGTACACCGTGCCGAACGCGCGCGCGACCGAAGTCGAGCTCTATCAGGGGCTCGTCGCGACGAGCGTGAACGCGAAGCCGAGCATCGAGAAAGATCGCATGGCGGTCAACCAGAAGATCGCGCGCTTCATTCCCGCGGGCTTCTACTACAAGACGTTCATGTGGCCGCGCAAGCTCTGGCCGAAGTACGAAGAAGTGATTCGCGACGCGGCGGGTCTCGGCGAAGCGCCGAAGCAACTCGATGCCGACCGCTATGACAAATGCTTCGCGCATTGCGACGTGCTCGTGGTCGGCGGCGGACCTTCGGGTCTCGCGGCTGCGCATGCCGCGGGCCTGTCCGGCGCGCGTGTGATTCTCGTCGACGATCAGCGCGAACTCGGCGGCTCGCTCTTGTCGTGCCGCGCCGAAATCGATGGCAAGCCCGCGCTGCAATGGGTGCAGAAGATCGAAGCCGAACTGCGCAAGATGCCCGACGTGAAGGTACTTTCGCGCAGCACGGCGTTCGGCTATCAGGATCACAACCTCGTCACGATCACGCAACGTCTGACGGAACATCTGCCCGTCTCGCGCCGTCAGGGCACGCGTGAACTGATGTGGAAAGTGCGTGCGAAGCGCGTGATTCTCGCGACCGGCGCGCATGAGCGTCCGATCGTCTTCGGCAATAACGATCTGCCGGGCATCATGCTGGCGTCGGCGGTGTCGACGTATCTGCATCGCTACGCGGTGCTGCCGGGCCGCAACGCGGTCGTCTTCACGAACAACGACGACGCGTATCAATGCGCGCTCGATCTCAAGGCCGCGGGCGCCGATGTGACGGTTGTCGATCCGCGTCCCGCCGAATCGAAGGGCACGTTGCCCGCGGCCGCGCGCCGCTATGGCGTGCGCGTGCTGAACAACGCGGTCATCACCGTCGCGCATGGCAAGTATCGCGTGGCGTCGGTCGAAGTGGCCTCGTATGCGAAAGGCCAGGTCGGCCAGAAACAGACCGACCTGCAATGCGATCTCGTCGCGATGTCGGGCGGCTGGAGCCCGGTGCTGCATCTGTTCGCGCAATCGGGCGGCAAGGCGCACTGGCACGACGAAAAGGCGTGCTTCGTTCCCGGCAAGGCGTTGCAGAAGGAGAGCAGCGTCGGTGCATGCGCGGGCGAGTTCTCGCTCTCGCGCGGCATCCGCTTCGGCGTCGATGCGGGTGCGGATGCGGCGCGCGCGGCGGGTCATATCGTCGCGAAGCCGAATGCCGTGCAGGTCGCCGAGATCGTTGAAGCGCCGATGATGCCGCTGTGGATCGTCGGCAACAAGGAACTGTCGACTCGTGGTCCCAAGCAATTCGTCGACTATCAAAACGACGTGTCCGCCGCCGACATTTATCTTGCCGCGCGCGAAGGCTTCGAATCCGTCGAGCACGTCAAGCGTTATACGGCGATGGGCTTCGGCACCGACCAGGGCAAGCTCGGCAACATCAACGGCATGGCGATTCTCGCGGGCGCGCTCGGCAAGACGATTCCCGAAACCGGCACGACGACCTTCCGCCCGAACTACACGCCCGTGACTTTCGGCACGTTCGCGGGCCGCGAGCTGGGCGAGTTCCTCGACCCGGTGCGCAAGACCGCTATCCACGAATGGCACGTCGAAAACGGCGCGATGTTCGAGGACGTCGGCAACTGGAAGCGTCCGTGGTACTACCCGAAGAACGGCGAAGACCTGCACGCGGCGATTGCGCGCGAGTCGCTCGCGGTGCGTCAGAGCGTCGGCATTCTGGACGCATCGACGCTCGGCAAGATCGACATTCAAGGCCCGGATTCCGCGAAGCTGCTCAACTGGATGTACACGAATCCGTGGAGCAAGCTCGAAGTGGGCAAGTGCCGCTATGGCCTGATGCTCGACGAAAACGGCATGATCTTCGACGACGGCGTGACGGTGCGTCTCGGCGAACAGCACTACATGATGACGACGACCACCGGCGGCGCGGCGCGCGTGCTGACGTGGCTCGAACGCTGGCTGCAAACCGAATGGCCCGACATGCGCGTGCGTCTCGCATCCGTGACGGACCACTGGGCGACGTTCGCGGTCGTCGGCCCGAACAGCCGCAAGGTGCTGCAGAAGGTGTGTCACGACATCGACTTCGCGAATGCGGCGTTCCCGTTCATGAGCTATCGCGACGGCACGGTGGCGGGCGCGGCGGCGCGCGTGATGCGCATCAGCTTCTCGGGCGAGCTTGCCTATGAAGTGAACGTGCCGGCGAACGTCGGACGCGCGGTGTGGGAAGCGCTGATGCTTGCCGGCGCGGAATTCGACATCACGCCGTACGGCACCGAAACGATGCACGTGCTGCGCGCGGAGAAGGGCTACATCATCGTCGGCCAGGATACGGATGGCTCGATGACGCCTTACGACCTCGGCATGGGCGGGCTCGTGGCGAAGTCCAAAGACTTCCTCGGCAAGCGTTCGCTCACGCGTTCGGATACGGCGAAGCAGGGACGCAAGCAGTTCGTCGGCCTGCTCACCGACGACCCCACGATCGTGCTGCCCGAAGGCGCGCAGATCGTATCGGGTCCGTTCCAGGGCGACACCGCGCCGATGCTTGGTCACGTCACGTCGAGTTATTACAGCCCCATTTTGAAGCGCTCGATCGCGCTCGCCGTCGTGAAGGGCGGTCTCGACAAGATGGGCGAATCGGTTCTGATCCCGCTTGCGAACGGCAAGCGCATCACCGCGAAAATCACCAGTTCGGTGTTCTACGACAGCGAAGGAGCACGTCAGCATGTTGAATGAAGTCAAGGCATCCGCGACGGTCGTCGACCGTGCCATCAGCGGACAAGGCCTCAGCGGCACGTGGCAGGAAAGCCCGCTCGTAGGCGCCGATGCGCTCATGAAGTCGCATCAGAGCGGCTCGCCGAAAGCGTTTCGCCTGACGGAGCGCCCGTTCCTCGAACTCGTGAACGTGCGCGGCGATACGCGCGATGCGGCCTTCGTGAAAGCGGTGCAGAACGTGATCGGCTGTGTGCCGCCCGAGAAGGCGAACACCGTCGCGCGCGGCAACGGCTACACGATGCTGTGGCTCGGCCCCGACGAATGGCTCGTGCATTCGGACGCGGCCCACGACGCGGCCCGTCCCGCGCCGCTCGAAGCGAAACTGCGCGATGCTTTCGCCGGCCAGTTCTCGGCGGCGGTGGATATCGGCAGCGGCTATACGGTGCTCGAAATCGATGGCCCGAAGACGCGTGAAGTGCTGTCGCGCGGCTGCCCGCTCGACCTTCATCCGAAGGTCTTCGGTCTTGGCCAGTGTGCGCAGAGCCACTTCTTCAAGGCATCGATCACGTTGACGCCGCTCGGTGGCGATCGCTGTGAAATCATCGTGCGCCGCAGCTTCGCCGATTACTTCGTGAAGATCATGCTCGACGCCGCCGAGCCGCTGCTTTCATGAAGCCGTTCGAGCCGCTCGACATAGGCGGGAAAGGCTGGCGCATCGTCGTCGATGAGTTGATCGTGAAGACGAGCGTCGGCCTGTACGAGCACGAGCATGTCGCGCCGCAGCCTGTCTGCATCGACGCCAGTCTGCGGTATCGCGAGATGCCGCAGGAATCGAGCGATGGCCTGATCGATTACGAAGCGTGGTGCAATCGCGTGAGCGCGTTTCTCGAAACGAAGCCGCACACGCGCCTGCTCGAAACGCTCGCGGTCGAGATTGCCGCGCTGTCATTCGATGAATGGCCCGCGCTCGATGCGCTCACGCTCTCGCTGCACAAGCCGAAGATCCGCGAGGGCACGAAGCGGCTCGGGCTCGAGCTCGACTGGCGGCGCGCGGACTACGTTGCATGGCGCATGCAGGCGGACGCGCTTCACGCTGCGGCGCGATGAATCCGTCACGCGACATCGCCGCGCAGTGGTCGGAGCGCGCATGCAAGGAGCACGATGCGTACGCGGCGCTCGCGTTGCTCGACCGCAGTATCGCGCTGAAGCATCGGCGCATCGCGTTGATTCGCTATCTGCATGCGCAGTATCTCGGTGCGCCGCTCGAAGCGCGGCATCACGATTATGTGAAGGCCATCGCCGCACGGCTCAGCATGGAAGCGTTGATGCAAATCGCCGCGACCGCGCGCGCCCGCTTCGATGCATGACGCGTGTGCGACATTCGATGACGCAATTCCTCTGGTACGGCGAATTATGTTGGCGTCTACTGAAGTCATCTGAACTTGCGCGGCGAAGGCCGCATCGGGAGAGATGACATGTCTGTTGCCAGAGAGCCGCGCGCGAGCGCCGCGGCACGGCTCGAACGCCTGCCGTTTTCGGGGTATCACCGCACGATTTTCATCATCATCGCGATCGCGTTTTTCTTCGATTCCGTCGATCTCGGGACGATGACTTTCGTGCTCGGTTCCATCAAGACCGAGTTCGGCTTGTCGACCGCCACGGCGGGACTGGTGGCGAGCGCGAGCTTCTTCGGCATGGTGCTGGGCGCGGCCGTCGCGGGCTTGCTCGCGGATCGCTTCGGACGCCGGCCCGTGTTTCAGTGGAGCATGGTGCTGTGGGGTCTGGCGTCGTATCTGTGCTCGACGGCGCAATCCGTCGATGCGCTGATTTTTTATCGCGTGCTGCTGGGCATCGGCATGGGCATGGAGTTTCCGATCGCGCAGACCTTGCTGTCGGAGTTCGTGCCCACCGCTTCGCGCGGCCGCCTGATCGCGCTGATGGATGGATTCTGGCCGCTCGGGTTCATCGCATCGGGCGTGGTGTCGTATTTCGTTTTGCCGACGTTCGGCTGGCGCACCGAGTTCGCGTTGCTCGCGATTCCGGCTGTGTTCGTGCTGATCGTGCGTCGCGTGGTGCCGGAATCGCCGCGCTGGCTGGAACATCGCGGACGCATCGAGGAAGCGGACCGCGTGCTCGCCGATGTCGAAGTGAGGGTGATGAAGGCGAAAGGGCTGAGTCGTTTGCCGGCGCCTTCGATGCTGGCGGAGCCGACCGCGAAGCACGGCAGCGGTGCGTTTCGCGAGATCTGGAGCGCGGCGTACCGGCGACGCACGGTGATGGTGTGGACGCTGTGGTTCTTCGCGTTGCTCGGGTTTTATGGACTGACGTCGTGGCTGGGCGCATTGATGCAGCAAGCCGGTTTTGCCGTGACGAAGTCGGTGTTGTACACGGTGCTGATTTCGCTCGGTGGTGTGCCGGGATTTTTGTGCGCGGCGTGGCTCGTCGAACGGTGGGGGCGCAAGCCGACCTGCATCGCCTCGCTCGTGGGTAGCGGCGTGATGGCCTATGTGTATGGACAGACCGCGCTGCATGCGGAAACGCCGACGCTGCTCATCTGCGCCGGGCTCGCGATGCAGTTTTTCCTCTTTGCGATGTGGGCCGTGCTTTACACCTACACGCCCGAGTTGTACGGGACCGGCGCGCGCGCGACGGGATCGGGATTCGCGTCGGCGATCGGGCGCGTCGGGTCGCTGATCGGGCCGTATGTGGTGGGTGTCGTGTTGCCGGTGTTCGGGCAAGGGGGCGTGTTTTCGCTTGGAGCCGCGTGTTTCGTCGTTGCGGCTTCGGCGGTATGGGTTCTGGGAATCGAAACGAAAGGACTTACGCTGGAGACTTTAGTCTCCGAGGCGGAGGAGCAGGAAGGGAGTGGAGTGCTGGCTTCGGCCAGGGAGTGAGTTTGCAGGTGTTTCAGGAAGGGCGATTTGTGGGCCGCGCTTGCGCGGCCTTTTTTTGTGCCCCTAGAAATTCGGCGGTTTCGTATGGATCGATCTTCCTCGACGGATAAGAATAGGTATCCATAACAAACGAATGCTGCGCATCGTCAAGTAGTCTGGGCTGGGATCGCGCGGCCGTTGAGGATATGCAAGAGAAAGAAGGAAAGCAGCATGTCGCCTGGGGCAAGCGAGCGCGCGAGGGTGACGAGAACGCGCCGTTTCATCCGCTTTGCGATCATATGCTTGACGTGGCGGCGTGCTTTGTCGCGCTGACAGCGAAGGGCGGCCGCATCCGCGAGGCGATGCACGCCACAGCGAAGCGCGTGCTCGACGACAGAGACATCGCGCGACTGGCCGCGTTCGTGTTTCTGCACGACTTCGGCAAGGCGAACAGCGGGTTTCAGGCGAAGCGCTGGCGAACGGGCGCGCCGCGCGGCTGGCCTCTTCATGCGGGGCACGGCGTCGAAGCGCGGCTTGCTCTGGAAATGGATGAGCACCTGCTCGCAGGACTGCCTCTCGATGAAATGTCGGCGTGGGGCGGCGCGGCCGTCGATCTTTTGCTTGCGAGCTTGGGCCATCATGGCCGGCCGGTGCGCGAACCTGTCGGCATCGATCCGCATCTATGGCAACCCGTTTTTGCTGCCGACGGGCGCGAGGTCTATAACCCTGCGGCCACGCTCAGACAAATCGGCGACCGGTTGCGGCGGGATCTGCCGCGAGCATTCGAGCCGGGCGGCGAATCGTTGCCTAATCTTCCGTCGTTCGCGCATCTGTTCGCCGGCCTCGTGCAGTTGGCGGACTGGCTGGGGTCGAGCAAGCAGTTCTTTCCTTACAGCGAACCGGGCGTCGAGCGAACGTTCGACGAAGCCCTTCGATACGCGACCGAGGCCGTCGAGCGAATTGGGCTCGATGTCACGCACTTGCGTGCGGCGATGCGGAACGCACGCATCACGTTCGAATCGGCGTTCAACGTGTCGTCGCCGCGACCCGTACAAGCCGCACTGGGCGATACCGATCTCGGGCCGTTGCTGATTCTCGAATCCGAGACCGGCAGCGGCAAGACCGAGGCCGCGCTGTGGCGCTTCGCGAAGCTTTTTGAGGCGGGGAAAGTCGACTCGCTCTACTTTGCGCTGCCGACGCGCGTCGCCGCGGTGCAGGTGTACGAACGCGTGCGCGATTTCGTCAGGCGACTTTGGCCGAGCGATGCGCCCGTTGTGGTTCGCGCGCTGGCGGGCTACGAAAGTGCCGATGGCAGCGACATGATCGCCTTGCCCGACTACGAAGTTCTATGGTCCGACAATCCTGACGATATCGCAGCGTCGAAGCGCTGGGCCGCCGAGTCGCCAAAGCGCTTTCTCGCTGCGACGATCGCTGTGGGCACTATCGATCAGGCATTGCTGGCCGGATTGAGCGTGCGTCATGCGCATCTGCGGCATGCGGCGTTGAGCCGCTCTTTGCTGGTGGTCGATGAAGTGCACGCGTCGGATACGTACATGTCCGAGTTGCTGGAGCATCTGCTGAAAGCGCATCTGGCAACGGGCGGGCATGCGTTGCTGCTGTCGGCAACGCTCGGTTCGCGACAGCGCGTGAGGTTTCAGAACCGTGCGCATCCGCCGTGCATCGAAGAAGCGTGTGCCGTGCCGTATCCCGCGCTGATCGACGGCGCACGCATAAGCAAGTTGGGCCGTAGCGGAGCGAAGAAGCACGTTCACTGGCAAACATGCCGAGCCATCGACGACTTCGCGCACGTGGCCCGGATAGCGGTCGATGCCGCGCGGCAAGGCGCACGTGTGTTGATCGTGCGCAATACGGTGCCATCGGCGATTGCGACGCAGGAGGCCATCGAAAGCATGGTCGACGATCGCGCCTGGCTGTTCGATGTGAACGGCGTCGCGACCCTCCATCACAGCCGGTTCAGCCGGCAGGACCGCCCGCGGCTCGACGAGGAAGTCGAGGCGCGCATCGGCAAGAAGCGCGATGGCATGAAGCCGTGCATCGTCGTGGGCACGCAGACGCTTGAGCAAAGCCTCGATCTCGACGCCGATCTTCTCATCACCGATATCTGCCCGATGGATGTGCTCCTGCAGCGCATCGGACGTCTGCATCGTCATGTACGGCCTGCTTCAGCGAGACCCGAGGCGTTCCGCGAAGCGCACGTGTGGGTGCTCATACCAGAGAGTGGGTCGTTCGACGCTTACCTCGAACGCCCGCGCCATGGGCTCGGACGGCTGCATAACGGCGGTGGCGTCTATTCCGACTTGCGCATGATCGAAGCGACGCGCCGTCTTATCGAAGCACGAGGCGAACGCGAGATTCCGCGCGATAACCGCAAACTCGTCGAGCACGCGACGCATCCCGATTGCCTCGATGCCATCGCGGCCGAGTTCGGCCCGGCATGGCAGGCGTTGTCGCAACAACTCGACGGGAGCGAAAGCGCGAAACTTGTCATCGCCCGGCTTCAAGCGCTGGACTATGCAGCGAGTTTTGAAGCGCTCGCCTTTCCCGGCAACGATGAGCGCGTCGCGACCCGCCTCGGCGCGAAGGACCGCCTGATCCGTTTCGATCCGCCCGTGCGCGGACCCTTCGGCATCGACGTGCGCGAGATTGCCATGCGCCATCACATGCTGCCGGATGACCTCGATCCCGACGCAGCGCCCTCCGACATTGCACTGTGTCACGACGGCTTCGCGTTCTCGCTCGGCGGCGCGCGTTTTACGTACGACCGCTTCGGCGTGAGAAAAAGGAGATTGGCGTGACGCTTCAATTCAATCTGCTGGACGACCATTTGTTCCGCTATCGGGGCGTCGATGACCAGCCTCACAATGCGAGCTTGCCGGAACTATTGGTCGCGCTCGGGCGAGACGCGGTGCGCGATTTCCCTGCGCTCCGCCCGCATCAGCGTCATCCGTGGCATGCCTTTCTCGTGTGTCTCGCGGCGATCGCATTGCATGAAGCCAAACGCGATGAACTGTGGGACACGCCGGAAGAATGGCGTCGCGCGTTGCTCGCGTTGACTCCGGACCATCCGGACGGCGCGGCCTTCTCGCTCGTCACGCCCGACGATCGCCCCGCGTTTTTGCAAGCGCCATGCAAGAGCGGCGAGACGCGCACGTGGAAGAAGCGTCTGCTCACGCCCGACGCCGTGGACATGCTGATCACGTCGAAGAACCACGACATGAAAGCTGCTCGCATGATCCACGCGGACCCGGAAGATTGGGTCTACGCGCTCGTCAGCCTTCAGACGCAGGAGGGCTTTCTCGGCGCGGGCAATTACGGTATCTCGCGCATGAACGGAGGATTTGCGAGCCGTCCGGCGTTAGGCGTCGTGCCGGCGGGACATGTGGGCAAGCGCTGGGCGCGCGATACGCGGCTGCTCCTCGAACAGCACGCAAGCATCGCTAAACGGTGCGACCTCAAGAGCAAAGGGGGACTGGCGCTCGTATGGCTGCGGCCCTGGGACGGCACGAGCAGTCTTTCGCTCGGCGAACTCGATCCGTTCTACATCGAAATATGCAGGCGTGTGCGGTTGACGATGCACGGTACGAGACTCGTCGCGCTCGCCACGAGCAGCAAGACCGCGCGCATTGCGGCCAAGGAGCGCAACGGCGTCACGGGCGATGCATGGACGCCGGTGAACATAGCCGAGGCGAAGGCGCTATCCATCACGGCAAGAGGCTTCGATTACCGGCTCGCCAGCACGCTTGCCTTTTCGACGGATTTTGAACGAACGCTAGCGAGCACGCTGCTGGAGGAAGACGGCGAGACGGGTCTTTACCTTCTCGCGCAAGGCATCACGCGCGGACAGGGCAAGACGGAGGGTTATCACGAGCGGCGTATTCCGGTATCGCCTCGCATTCGCGAAGCCATGCGCATGCGCCACACCGACGAAATTGCGAAGCGCGCGACGGATCGCATCGCGGCCATAGCCGATGTGCGCAGAGTCTTATGGATAGCGATGTGCAACCTCCTCGGCAACGGCGATTCCAGCGTCAGCGACGACACGAAGAAGAAAGCGGGTGACTTCTCGAGAAGATTCGAGCACGAGGAAGATGCACGCTTTTTCGACGATCTCATCGAGGAAGTCGAATCTCACAACGAGAACGAGGCGCATGACAAATGGATCGGCGAGCTTGTCGATCGCGCGGAGAAGGTGCTGGAACGTGCGTTCGTCGCCGGGCCGCGCAGCGCGGAAAGACGGTATCGCGCGCAAGGCGGCGCGCTCTCGTGCTTTCACAGTTTCATGCGCACGCAGAAGCATGTTGCGCAACGAATCGTCGGTGTGCTGAAGCGCCGCGACGAAGCGCGCAGAGACGCGCGGCGCGATTCATTGGAAGAGGTTGAACATGACATCAATTGAAGACACCGCGCTCGGATCGAGACGCAAATTCTACGCGCAGATAGGCGCGATCACCGGCTTCATCAAGGCGGGCAAGGAGAGCGAGGGTTCGTTGAAGGCGGATTGTGTCGCCCTTGCACGGTTCGATCCCAACGCGCAAACGCTCACCGTGCAGCAGATCGCGGCGCTTACCCGCGCGCTGCAACGCGCGAAGGTCGAGTGCGATCGATTCAGCCTGAAAGAGTGGCGGCGCTGGGGACTCATCGCGCATGGCATTGCGCTGTCCGTTCACTGCTCCCCCGATGAAGCCGCGCCGCGGCTCGGGCAACAACTGCAACTCGCCGGCGTCTCCGAAGCGCGCGTAACGCGTCTGCTCAACGCGCGGGGCGAGGCGCTTTTCCAGAACCTCCCGCGCGTCGTGCGATTGATGGCCAGCCGCAACGTCGCACCGAACTGGATCGAGCTGGGCACGCTCATTCTCAACGAAGGCGCGGTGGATTCGAAGCGCAAGCGCATCGCCGAGCGGACGCGTATCGCCATTGTGCGCGACTACGCCAGAGCCAGACTCCAGAGCGAACGCAAGTAAAACCGCGCGTCGTCGAACGCACTCAACCAATGCAGAACAGGAAACTCACCATGTCGCAAGCACGCTTCATTCAGATTCATACGCTGCAAAGTTATCCCGCCGCGCTGCTCAACCGCGACGACGCTGGGCTGGCCAAACGCCTGCCAATGGGTGACGCCATCCGCACGCGCATATCGTCGCAATGCCTGAAGCGGCACTGGCGCGTGGCGGACGATCATCATTCGCTGGCGTCGCTCGACGTGCCGATGGCGATTCGCTCGCGCATCACGCTCAAGCTGATTCGCGATGAGCTGATGAGGCAGAACGTTCCGGAAGCGCTCGCGCAAGCCGCCGCCGAAGCGCTGCGTCACGAGGGTTTGCTCGACAAGGCCGGCAAGGATCTCAAAGGCAAGGAAGCGCTGGAAACCGGCCAGGCCGTGCTGCTCGGAAGGGCCGAGATCGATTATCTCGTCGCGCGCTGCGCTGCGTTATCCCGCGATTACAAGGACGAGACCGCGTTGAAGGCCGCGATCAAGACCTTCCTGAAAGAGGAGAAGTCGAACATCGAAGCGCTGAAGCACGGAAGCGGACTGGAGTCGGCGTTGTTCGGCCGCATGGTGACCTCGGATGTGCTGGCCTCGCGCGATGCCGCCGTGTATGTCGCGCATGCCTTCACGGTGCACGAGGCACAAGTGGAGAACGACTATTTCACCGTCGTCGACGATCTTCTGCGCGAGACGGGCGAACGCGGCTCGGCGGGCATCTTCGATACGGAACTCGCTTCGGGCTTGTACTACGGCTATGTCGTCGTCGATGTGCCTCAACTGGTCGCGAATCTGGAAGGCATCGGCGTGCGCGAATGCTTCGACGCGCCCGCCGAGCGGCGCGCGCTTGCGGGCGAGGTCGTGCATAACCTGCTGCATTTGATCGCAACCGTCAGCCCCGGCGCGAAGCGTGGCTCCACCGCGCCGTTCGGTCATGCGAGCCTGATGCTCGTCGAGACCGGCGACTGGCAGCCGCGCACGCTGGCGGGCGCATTCGAAACCGCGCTGTCGATGGAGCCGGGCACCAACGTGCGCAAGAAGGCCATCGTCACACTGGCGGATGAGTTGCAAAAGCATGATGCCGCGTACGGGGCGCCGCTTGCACGGCGCTTCATGTCGCTCGACGATGCGAACATGCCGGGCGCGGAGCGGGTCTCGCTCGCCGAGCTTGGCCAGTGGACGCAGGCGCGCATCGTCGAGGGCGCGTGAGATGCGCCGCCATCTACTGATGCGCTTACGCGCGCCGCTCGTGGCGTTCGGCGGCGAAGCAATCGACAACTATGGCGTGATTCGCGACTTTCCGGCGTTGTCGATGCTGACCGGATTGATCGGCAACGCGCTCGGATGGGATCGAAGCGACTTCGCGCTGCTCGACGGATTGCAGGCGCGCCTGGTCATGGGAACACGGCTCGACAACGGCGGGGAGCGTCTCGCGGATTTCCAGACGGCGCAGATCGGCGCGAACGATGGCGGCTGGACGACGCTAGGCGAGCCGGAAAAGCGGCGCGGCGGCGAAGATTCGTACAAGAGCCCGCATCTTCGTTATCGCGACTATCACGCGCGGCTCGATGCGCTCGTCGCGTTGCGGCTCGAACCGGCGGACGAAGAACCGACGCTCGAAGAAATCGCGCATGCGCTCGATCATCCGAAGCGGCCGTTGTTCATCGGGCGCAAGCCGTGTCTGCCGTCGGCGCGCCTCGTCGTCGGTATGGTCGATGCCAGCGATGTGCTCGACGCATTGCAACGCGCGCCATCGCCTGACGAGCGCGAGTTTCGCTTTCAGTGGCCACGCAAAGAGGGCACGCTTAAGAACGCGCGCGCGCTCGATATATGCGACGAACGCAACTGGAAGACCGGCGTGCATGGCGGTTGGCGCGCCGTGCTCGAAGGGACGGGTCCGCATATCGCGCCGTGCGCGAGTTTATCGACTTTGCCGGAACTGCCAGCATGACCACGCTGAATCTGATTCATTGTGAGCCCGATCTTCGCAGGCTGGTGGCCTGGGCCGCACGGCAGGACTGGATTCCACCGGGCGGCGACATCGGCTACGCGCTTCATGCGGCGTTGGGGCGCGCCTTCGGTGATCGTGCGCCGAAACCTTTCTACTATCGCGATGAGCGCAGCGGCTTGCTTGCCTATAGTTCGAGTTCCGCCGATGAGCTGCGCGAGGCGGCGTCGCTTGCGAGCCCCGACATCGCCGCTTTGCTGGGTCTCGATGCGGTGCGGGGCGGCGGCGGTCTGAGCATCCGCGAGTTCCCGGCTCGGTGGACGAAAGGGCGCATGCTGGGTTTCGAGGTGCGCGTATGTCCTGTGGTTCGGGACAAGGAAGGGCATCAGCATGACGCTTATCGCGCCGCGTTGGACCGCGCCGAGGATAAGGCGGATGTGAAGCGGGAGCCCGTGTACGGAGAGTGGCTCGCCCGCCAGTTCACCGCGACGAACGCGGCGAACATCATCGAATCGCGCATGATGCGTTTCCAGTTGACGACGTCCGTGCGCCGGACCAAGGCGGCGGCGGGTTCGAACGGCAAGCGGATCGCGCGTCATGTCGGCGGCCCGGATGCGGTGTTTCGCGGCCACTTGTGCGTCGAGGACCCGCAAGCGTTCACGAGCTTGCTCGTGCGCGGCGTCGGGCGTCATCGCGCGTTCGGGTTTGGCATGTTGCAGCTCAGGCCTGCTTCGATAGCGACATGAATCGCGGACCAGGCCCGTGCTGAAGGGACGCCTCGGACTCGAGACATCCCGGGTTCCGCATGCGGACCGTCACGGCCTTCTTTGGCTGGAGCGCGGCACGCTCAATGTGATCGACGGTTGCCTGAGTTTTGCGGGCGGGCAGCATGTGGATCAGATTCCGCATCAGTCGGTATCGATGATTTTGCTCGGCCCCGGCAGCAGCGTGACGCACGACGCGCTGCGCTTGCTCGCGCGTCACGGGACGCTGCTTGCCGCAGTCGGCGTCGATGGCGTGCGCACGTACACTGCGCCGCCGTTGATGCCGGACCGCTCGGATGTCGCGCGACGGCAAGCGGAGTTGTGGGGCAATCCGCGAAGGCGTCTGTCGGTCGCGCGGCATATGTATGCGTTGCGTCTGGGCGAGGTGTTGCCGCATCGCGATCTGGACACGCTGCGCGGTATCGAAGGCGCGCGCGTGAAGACGATCTATCGGCTGCGCGCGGAGCAATTCGGTATCGACTGGGAGGGGCGTCGCTATGACCGAGCGAATCCGGACGCCGCCGATCTGCCGAATCAGGCGATCAATCATGCGGCGACGGCGGTGCAGGCGGCGGCTGCGATCGCCGTGCAGGCGCTCGCGGCGATACCTCAGCTCGGGTTCATCCACGAGGATTCGGGGCAGGCCTTCGTGTTCGATATCGCCGATCTCTTTCGCGATGACGTCACGCTGTCCATCGCATTCGCCGCGGTGAAGGAGGCGCAGCGTTGCGAGCATCCGATCGACCGGCTCGTGCGGCGCGAGGCGGCGCGCGTGTTTCGCAGGAAAACGGTCATTCCCGCGATGATCGATCGCGTGAAGCAGGTACTGCGTGTCGATGAGAAGCGGGAGGCGGGCGATGGCGCTGGTCGTCGTGGTGACGAGTGATGTCGCGGACCGGTTTCGGGGATTTCTCGGATCGGTGATGCTCGAAGTATCGGCGGGATTGTATGTCGCGCCGCGCATGAACAAGGGCGTGCGGGAACGGACGTGGGCGGTGCTTGCCGACTGGCACGGGCATGAGCCACGAGGCAGTGTGGTGATGGTGTGGCGGGATCTGGATGCGGTTGGGGGGATCGGTATCTCGCATCTCGGTGCGCCGCCGAGAGAGCTTGTGGAGGTGGATGGGATGTATGTTGTCAGGCGGATGATGACGGGGTAGGTGGGGTGGTTTCGTTCTTTGAAAATTTGGATGGTTTTATTGGAGGTAAATGGGGCATTTGCCTTTTCTGTCATGGGGTTATGAGGGAGAGGTTCCTCCGCGTGTGCGGAGATAGACCCTTGAGCCTTTCATAAGTCGGACCCAACGGCATGGTTCCTCCGCGTGTGCGGAGATAGACCTCAGCATGTTCCAATCGAGATTGGAACCGCCCGGGTTCCTCCGCGTGTGCGGAGATAGACCCATCGACGGCTACAAGGTGGGGCAGGACTTGTAGGTTCCTCCGCGTGTGCGGAGATAGACCGTCTCGTCGTCCAACTTGGCGAAGTCCACCGTCGGTTCCTCCGTGTGTGCGGAGATAGACCACGGCCATAACTTCCCTTCAGGGTTGCGACCATGGTTCCTCCGTGTGTGCGGAGATAGACCCGAAAGCCGGGTCCGGAAAATTCGCCGCGCCGTGGTTCCTCCGTGTGTGCGGAGATAGACCGTCTAAGCGGGGGCCACGATGCGCAAACAACGGGGTTCCTCCGTGTGGGCGGAGATAGACCCCGCGCTCAGATGGCGTATTACAACTGTGGGCCGGTTCCTCCGCGTGTGCGGAGATAGACCTTTATCCGCGGGTATCCCCGCGATCGCCTGACCGGTTCCTCCGCGTGTGCGGAGATAGACCCTAAATCGATGTTCGAGCGGCGCATTGCGAGAGGGTTCCTCCGCGTGGGCGGAGATAGACCGGACTTTTTCGGCAATGCGACGGAGATCCGGTGGGTTCCTCCGCGTGTGCGGAGATAGACCCGTCAGTGTCTGGAAAAGGACACTCGGCACGCAGGTTCCTCCGCATGCGCGGAGATAGACCCAGTGATCCGCTCGGCGAGCCTCTGAAGGCAGTGGTTTCTCCGCGCGCGCGGAGATAGACCGTGCCGCGCGGCAGAGTCGTGGTTCAAGGACGTGGCTCCTCCGCGTGCGCGGAGATAGACCTCCGTATCTCTCGCTCGGCACCTATGGCGCGCAGGTTTCTCCGTGTGTGCGGAGATAGACCCTGGTCGTTGATCTTCGCAGTCATGCGCTGCCAGGTTCCTCCGCGTACACGGAGATAGCTCCCCGACGACTGCCGCTTCACCCCCCAACCCCAACCCCCACCCGCTCCACCCCACCTCCCACCGCCCGTGCCCTTCTCCCACCCGCCACAAAATAATCCGTCTCCACCCTCTCCAACGCCGCCACTCCCCGAATCCGATCCGCGATCTTCTCCGCCAGCATAATCGTCGGCGCATTGAGATTGCCGGTCGTGATCTGCGGCATGATCGACGCATCCACGACGCGCAAGCCTTCCATCCCATGCACGCGTCCTTCGCCATCGACGACGGCCATATCGTCATAACCCATCTTGCAGGAACACGAAGGATGAAAAGCCGTCTCCGCCTTCGCGCGCACGAATGCATCGAGTTCGGCATCGCTCTTGAGATCATCGGAAGGATGAAGCTCACGCCCGCGATACCGCTCCAAAGCCGGCTGCCGCATGATCTCCCGCGTGATGCGAATCGCATCGCGGAACTCGCGCCAGTCCAATGTATCGGCCATGTAGTTGAAAAGAATGCCGGGATGCGCATGCGGATCGCGCGACTTGAGCTTCACGCGTCCGCGGCTCGGCGAGCGCATCGATCCGACGTGCGCCTGAAAGCCATGCATCCT
Organism: Caballeronia sp. PC1; assembly: GCF_021353155.1. Classification (NCBI taxonomy): domain Bacteria; kingdom Pseudomonadati; phylum Pseudomonadota; class Betaproteobacteria; order Burkholderiales; family Burkholderiaceae; genus Caballeronia; species Caballeronia sp. PC1. The sequence continues at coordinate 1,568,496 of NZ_JAJUBH010000002.1, read as the reverse complement.
GATCGGATTCGATCCGTTGTAGTTGATCGCCACAGGCAGAAAGTGATACTGGATGTTCGGCCACAAATCGTCGTCGCGCGTGCGGATGAAACCGCCCGCTTCGAACTGATTGCTCGCGCCGACGCCCGTCCCGTTCAACATCCATTCGAGGCCGATCGCCGGCTGGTTCCACCACTGCAATGCCGGATACAAGGACACCGGTTCCTTGCATTCGTACTGCATATACATCTCGAGATGATCCTGTAAGTTCTCACCGACGCCCGGCAGATCGTGCACCACCGGAATCTCCAGTTCCTTCAGCCACGCGCTGCGTCCCACGCCCGAGCGCTGCAACAACTGCGGCGATGCAATCGCGCCGCTGCAAACCAGCACCTCACGCCGCACATGCGCCGTCACACGCTGTCCGCCATGGACATACGCGACGCCGATCGCACGCTTACCGGAGAACAACACGCGATCCGTTACCGCATGCGTCACGATCGTCAGACCAGCGCGATGTTTCGCGCGATCCAGATAGCCGCGCGCCGTGCTCGCCCGCCGGCCGTTCGCGGTCACGGTGCGATCCATCGGACCGAAGCCTTCCTGCTGATAGCCGTTGAGATCCTCCGTGCGCGGATAGCCCGCTTGCACGCCTGCCTCGACCATCGCCGCGAACAGCGGATTGTTGCCGGGCTTGCTCGTCGTCACATGCACGGGACCATCGCCGCCGTGATACGCATTCGGCCCGATATCGCGCGTCTCGGCCTTGCGAAAATACGGCAGGCAATCCAGATAGCTCCAGTTCTCGAGACCGGACATCGAAGCCCAGTTGTCGTAATCGAGCGCATTGCCGCGGATATAGCACATGCCGTTGATGAGCGACGATCCGCCCAGACCCTTGCCGCGCCCGCACTCCATGCGACGGTTGTTCATATGCGGCTCTGGCTCGGTTTCATACGCCCAGTTATAGCGCCGCCCCTGCAGCGGAAAAGCCAGCGCCGCCGGCATCTGCGTGCGAAAGTCGAAGCGATAATCCGGCCCGCCGGCTTCGAGCAGCAGCACGGTCACGTCGTCGTCTTCGGTGAGACGCGACGCAAGCACGTTGCCCGCCGATCCCGCGCCGACGATGATGTAGTCGTATTCGTTCACGCTCATCGCAAGACTCCTCAAAACACGGGCTGATACGGGCCCAGCTCGACCTGGACCGACTTGGTGCGCGTATAGGCGTTCAACGTCGCGATGCCGTTCTCGCGCCCGATGCCCGATTGCTTGTAACCGCCCACCGGCATTTCAGCGGGCGATTCGCCCCACGTATTGATCCAGCAAATGCCCGCTTCGAGCCGATGAATCACGCGATGCGCACGCGACAGATTCTCCGTCACGACACCCGCAGCTAATCCGTACTCCGTATCATTTGCGCGTGCGATGACTTCGTCTTCGTCGTCGAACGCGAGAATGCTCATCACGGGACCAAAGATTTCTTCGCGCACGATGCGCATGTCGTCACGGCAATCGGCGAACACGGTCGGCTCGACATACTGACCGCGCGCAAACACGCCATCGGCAAGACGCGCACCGCCCGCGACGAGCCGCGCGCCCTCGCGCTTGCCGCTTTCGATGAAGCCGAGCACTTTCTGCAACTGCGCCGCGCTCACGAGCGGCCCGAAGTTGGTATCGGGATTATCGGGCGCGCCGATGCGAATGCGCTTCACGCGCTGCGCGATCAAGGCTTCGAACTTATCGATGACGCCGCGTTCCACGAAGACGCGCGTGCCGTTCGTGCAGACCTGTCCCGCGCTGAAGAAGTTCGCGGTCGTGGCGATATCGGCGGCGCGTTCGAGGTTCGCATCGTCGAAGACGATGAGCGGCGACTTGCCGCCGAGCTCCATCGTCACTTCCTTGAGCGTGGAACCGCCCGCGCGCGCCATCACTTTCTTGCCGGTCTCGACGCCGCCTGTGAACGAGATCTTCTCGATGCCGCCATGCTCCGCGAGCATCGCGCCGACGCGTCCGTCGCCTTGCACGACGTTGAACACGCCCGCCGGCACGCCCGCTTCGCTATAGATTTCCGCGAGCTTGAGCGCCGTCAGCGGCGTCACTTCGCTTGGCTTGAAGATCATCGCGTTGCCCGCCGCGAGCGCGGGGGCGGACTTCCAGCACGCGATCTGAATCGGGTAATTCCATGCGCCGATGCCCGCGCACACGCCAAGCGGCTCACGCCGCGTATAAACGAACGACGATTCGCGCAACGGTATCTGCGCGCCTTCGATGGCCGTCGCGAGACCGGCGTAATACTCGATGACATCCGCGCCCGTGACGATATCGACCGCGCGCGTTTCGGCGATCGGCTTGCCGGTGTCGCGCGTTTCGATCGCGGCGAGTTCGTCGTTGCGCGCGCGTAGCAATTCGACTGCGCGCCGCAAGATGCGCGAGCGCTGCATCGCGGTCATCGCGGCCCATTCGCGCTGTCCCTCGCGCGCCGATCGCACCGCCCGATCGGTATCCGCCTGCGACGCCTGCTGCACGCGCGCGAGCGTTTCGCCCGTCGCGGGATCGAGCGTGTCGAATGTTTCGCCGCTCGTCGCATCGACGTATTCGCCGCCGATATAAAGCCGTTGCTCTCCGAATGCGGACATGTCGCGCTCCTTTTGCAATGTTCGGTTTTTAGCCGCGTGCTTCCAGCACGAGGTCGATGTATTCGTAAGCGACGCGCAGCGCGCCTTTGGTGTCGAACGGTTCGCCCGCGAGCGCGCCGCGCAGCCAGAGGCCGTCGATCAATGCGGCGAGACCGCTCGCGGCGCGGCGCGCGGCGGGCTTTGTCAGCGCCCGCGCAAAATCGGCGCACAGGTTCGAGTAGAGACGCCGCGTGTTCACGCGCTGCAAGCGTCGCAACTCGGGCTTGTGCATGCTTTCCGACCAGAACGCGAGCCAGGTTTTCATGACCGGTCCGTTCACCTGTTCGACATCGAAATTCGCCGCCACGACCGCGCGCAGCTTCGAGCGCGGATCGGGCTTCGCGGCCTTGCGGCGGCGCGACGTGCCCTGCCACAGCGAGCGCAGCACATGGCGCATCGTCGCTTCGAGCAGGCCGTCCTTGTCGCCGAAGTAATGACTCACGATGCCCGTCGACGTGCTCGCGCGCTGCGCCACCGAGGCGAGCGTCGCCCCGGCGAGACCGGACTGGTCGATGGTGTGCAGCGTGGCGTCGATGAGTTGCGCGCGGCGGATTTCGCGCATTCCGAGCTTGGGCATGGTTCGAGACGGGGAAGATCGTGCGTCGATACTAGTTTTTTTATATTGAACGGTCAATCAACAAAAAATGGGTCACGACGGCGATGTCGGTTTCAGTCAAACACGCGTCGCATTGAGTGCCAGTCGCCCGGCCGCGGCGGCGCTACGCTCGTTGCACGGGCGCGGTCATCGCTCAGATGCATCGCGCGTGCCGTCCACGAAACATGGAGACGATAATGAGCAGCAATCGCGGCGTCGTTTATCTGGGGCAGGGCAAGGTCGAAGTGCAATCCATCGACTATCCGAAAATGGTCGATCCACGCGGGCGCGACATCGGCCACGGCGTCATTCTGAGGGTCGTCACCACGAACATCTGCGGCTCGGACCAGCACATGGTGCGCGGCCGCACGACGGCGGAAGTCGGCCTCGTGCTCGGTCACGAAATCACGGGCGAAGTGATCGAAATCGGGCGCGATGTCGAGACGCTTTCCATCGGCGATCTCGTTTCGGTGCCGTTCAACGTCGCGTGCGGCCGTTGTCCGACCTGCAAGTCGCAGCATACGGGCGTGTGCCTGAACGTGAATCCGTCGCGCGCGGGCGGCGCGTATGGCTATGTCGATATGGGCGGCTGGATCGGCGGGCAGGCGGAATACGTGATGGTTCCCTACGCCGACTTCAATCTGCTGAAGTTTCCCGACAAGGCGCAGGCCATGTCGAAGATTCGCGACCTCACTTGCCTTTCCGACATTCTTCCGACGGGTTATCACGGCGCGGTGATGGCGGGCGTCGGTCCCGGCTCGACCGTGTATATCGCGGGTGCGGGCCCGGTCGGGATGGCGGCTGCGGCATCGGCGCGCTTGCTGGGCGCGGCGTGCACGATCGTCGGCGACATGAACGAGGAGCGTCTTGCGCACGCTCGTGCGATGGGCTTCGAGACCATCAATCTTTCGAAGGATGCGACGCTCGGCGAGCAGATCGAGCAGCTTCTCGGCAAGCCGGAAGTGGATTGCGCGGTCGATTGCGTGGGTTTCGAGGCGCACGGTCACGGCAGCGACAGCGGCCACGAAGCGCCCGCCACGGTGCTGAATTCGCTGATGGAGATCACGAAGGCCGCGGGCGCGATCGGCATTCCCGGCCTGTACGTGACCGACGATCCCGGCGCCGTCGATGCCGCCGCGAAGAAGGGCGCCCTGAGCATTCGTTTCGGCCTCGGCTGGGCGAAGTCGCATTCCTTCCACACGGGCCAGACGCCTGTCATGAAGTACAACCGCAATCTGATGCAGGCGATTCTGTGGGACCGTTTGCCGATCGCGGATATCGTGAACGTGTCGGTCGTATCGCTCGACGAAGCGCCGGAAGGCTATCGCAAGTTCGATGGCGGCGCGCCGCGCAAGTTCGTCATCGATCCGCATGGTCTGCTGAAAGCGGCTTGAGTTAGCAACATCATCGAAATCGGCGGCATACTTGCTGTATGACCGCCGATTATCTTCGCACCGCGCTTACCTTTCGGCTCGCCCTCGCGGACGATGCCGCCGAGATCGCGCGCATCCACGTCGAGGCCTGGCAGGCCGCCTATCGGTCGATCTTTCCTGCTGCCTATCTTGATTCCCTTTCTATCCCGAAGCGGCAGGCGTTATGGACGCAACTGATCGCGCGGGGTATGCCGCGGGTGGTGCTGGCGCAGCGCGATGAAGTTACGTTGGGCTGGATTGCGTGGGGGGCTTCACGCGATCACGACAGCAAGACGACCGACGCCGAGATCAAGGCGATTTATATCGATCCGCTGCATTGGCGGCAAGGCGCGGGGAGGATGTTGATGGACGAAGCCATTAATGCGGCGGCGAGTGAGGGTTATCGGGAGATGACCTTGTGGGCGTTGGAGGAAAACGCGCGGGGCTTGCGGTTTTATAAAGCGCTGGGGTTTGCGCTTGATGGGGTGTTTCGGACGGAAAGGGTTGGCGGATGTGAGGTGTGTGAGACGCGGTTGCGGGTGGCAATATAGTTTGGTTTTTTGGTCTGGTTTCGTGGAACTTGCTTTCGTATTGGTTTATTAGCACTGCCCCTCCCCGGGGCGGGGGTAACTTTCTTTGCTGCTGCAAAGAAAGTCACCAAAGAAAGCAGCTTTGTCACCGCCCGCGGTCACACGCAGTTTGGCCACTCTTCTCCTCGGGGAACGGCCCTCGCCTAAAGAGTGCCCTCGAAGGACCAATCGGGCTTGGATCGCGCACGGTCTGACAAGCTAGTACTCAAAGGGCACTGGTTCAGCACGAAATAGCTTCGACACAGCGCTACGCGCTGCCGTTGGGTATGCAAGGGAAACCGCACGCAAACCCGATTGACCCATCGGCCGCGAAGCGGGTCGGAACTTGAAATGGCTGTACCAATATATTAAGTGGCGCGATGTGACGGATCGTGCGCGATCCAAGCCCGATTGGTCATGTGAGGGCACTCTTTAGGCGAGGGCCGTTCCCGGAGGAGAAAAATGGCCAACGTGCGTGTGACCGCGGGCGGTGACAAAGCTGCTTTCTTTGGTGACTTTCTTTGCAGCAGCAAAGAAAGTTACCCCCGCCCCGGGGAGGGGCAGTGCTAATAGACCGACGCGAAATCAAGCTCCACAAAAAACCTCAAGCCACCATAACAGAAGAAACAGAGGCTAAAGGAGGCACTTGCTTCCTCCGCTCCCTAGTCGGAGCGGTCCCAAACGCATCCCGATAGCTTTTAGAAAAATGACAAGCGGACTGAAACCCGCAAGCCATCGTGATATGCATGATCGACATATCCGTCTGAAGAAGCAATTCCCGCGCGCGCCGCAACCTTAAAGTCAGATAGTAATGCGTAGGCGTCATCCCGAGATGCTCACGAAAGAGCCGCTGCAACTGCCGCTGCGACATCCCGGCCAGGCGGGCCAGTTCCTCCCGCGATAAAGGCTCTTCGATATTGTTCTCCATCAGCGAGATAACTTCGAAAAGCGACTTATTGGCCGACCCAAGACGCGCCACCAAAGGCATGCGCTGCTGCGCAGAAGTATCCCGCACATGCTCGACAATGAACTGCTCCGCGATCTGCGTAACCCGCGCAGTGCCAACCCGCGCCGCGATGAGATTGAGCATCATGTCGAGCGGCGCGACACCGCCCGTGCACGTGACGCGATCGCGATCGATCACGAATAGCTCTTTGAGAAAGCGCGTGTCGGGAAACTCTTCTTTAAGCGCCGACATGTTTTCCCAGTGAATCGCGCAGGCATAACCGGCAAGCAGCCCCGCGCGCGCCAGCGCATACGTTCCGGTGCACAGAGAACCCAACACGCTCCCGGTGCGGGCAAACCGTCGCAAAGCAGACAGATGCTCAGGCGTCGTCGAGCGCTGCACGTCGATGCCGCCGACCACGAACACGATATCGGGCTGTCCCACGCACTCGACCGGACCGGTATCGACGGAAAGCCCGTTGCTCGCCGTCACCGGGCCGCCTTCGGGACTCACGAGCGACCATCGATAAAGCGGCTGCCCCGTCAGGTAATTCGCCATGCGCAGCACTTCGATCGCATTGGTGAACGCGATCATCGTGAAGTTGGGAAGCGGCATGAACGCGAAGTGCGACAGCGACGCCGTGCGATCGGAGGACATGTGAGAACTGATTCCTTGGAATCTATTGATTGGCGCCGTTCGACGCGGCGCTTTGCCACTTTTCTAATTTTGATTTCGAGTGCAACTACCATGCCATCAGGCTAAACCCTGAGCTTGGCGAGGCGCCGCTCGTGCTCGCTGCGCCCGCGCACCGGCGAGGAGCCAGACGTCATAAGGATCGCACCGCGATAGCGCACGATCGTTCCGGCGCAGTGCAGCACGATGCGCGAAAAAATCAACTACACCGAATCGCAATTCGCCACTTGTCGAAAACAGACGCGCATGTCGGAAAAGGTAAAGAACACGTCTGAATTCGTAAATTGACCGGCAGGGCGAACGACAAGAATAGACCCATCGACGAAGGCATCGATCGGGCGACGGAAAAAGCCCTCAAGCCTGCGTTTCTCCCCTCTACCCGGCAACACGGAGCACACACAGATGAGCACCCTGCACGACAACAGCATCATCATCGACGGACTGAATATCTCGAAGTTCGAGCGCTCCGTGTTCGAGGACATGAGAAAGGGCAACGTGACCGCGGTGAACTGCACGGTCTCGGTATGGGAAGACTTCCAGAAGACCATCGACAACATCGCGGAGATGAAACAGCAAATCCGCGAATACAGCGAAATTCTCACGCTCGTGCGCACCACGGATGACATTCTGCGCGCGAAGAAGGAAAACAAGACCGGCATTATCTTCGGCTTCCAGAACTCGTATGCGTTCGAGGACAACCTCGGCTATATCGAAGTGTTCAAGGAGCTCGGCGTGAACGTGGTGCAGCTTTGCTACAACACGCAGAACCTGGTCGGCACCGGCTGCTATGAACCGGACGGCGGTCTCTCGGGTTATGGCAAGGAAGTGATCCACGAGATGAACCGCGTGGGCATCGTGGTCGATCTCTCGCACGTCGGCGCAAAGACGTCTTCCGATGCCATCGCCTGCTCGAAGAAGCCCGTCACGTATTCGCACTGCTGTCCCTCAGGTCTCAAGGATCATCCGCGCAACAAGTCCGATGACCAGCTGCGCGAAATCGCCGACGCCAACGGTTTCGTCGGCGTGACGATGTTCTCGCCGTTCCTGAAGAAAGGCCCGGACGCGACCGTCGACGATTATCTCGAAGCGATCGATTACGTGATCAACGTGATCGGCGAAGACAAGGTCGGCATCGGCACCGACTTCACGCAAGGCTATAGCACCGAATTCTTCGACTGGATCACGCACGACAAGGGCCGTTATCGCCGTCTGACGAATTTCGGCAAGGTGGTGAACCCGGAAGGCATTCGCACGATCGGCGAATTCCCGAACCTCACGGCCGCCATGGAAAAGGCCGGCTGGAGTGAAACGCGTATCAAGAAAGTGATGGGCGAAAACTGGATGCGCTACTTCGGCGAAGTCTGGAACGTCTGAATCTGAGAGCCACGACAAATACAAAGGAACCCCGCAATGCAACCGCAACTGCCTATCGACGTCGATCCGCAAACCGGCGTATGGACCACCGACGCGCTGCCGATGCTGTACGTGCCTCGTCATTTCTTCACCAACAATCACGTCGCCGTCGAGGAAGCGCTCGGTCTCGAGACGTATGCCGAGATTCTTTACAAGGCCGGCTACAAGTCCGCGTATCACTGGTGCGACAAGGAAGCCGAGAAGCACGGCATCAGCGGCATGGCGACGTTCGAACATTACCTGAAGCGTCTGTCGCAACGCGGCTGGGGTCTGTTCGACATCGTCGAAGCCGACCCGGAGACGTCGCATGCGCGCATTCATCTGCGTAACTCGTCGTTCGTGCTTCAGCAGCCGGGCAAGCAAGGCAAGCTCTGCTACATGTTCGCGGGCTGGTTCGCCGGCGCGATGGACTGGGTGAACGACACCGCGCCCGAAGGCGCGAAGAAGGGCCCGCGCTCGAAGTCGATCGAGACGCAATGCGCTGCTGAAGGCCACGCTCATTGCGTATTTGAAGTATCGCCGCTGTAAGCAAAGACACCATTCCGAGGTCGATCGCAATGCGTTACCCGAACCTTTTCAAGCCTCTTCAGCTCAACAAGCTCACGTTGCGCAACCGCATCGTCAGCACCGCGCATGCGGAGGTCTATGCCGAACCGGGCGGCCTGCCCGGCGACCGCTATATCCGTTACTACGAGGAAAAGGCGAAGGGCGGCGTGGGCCTCGCCGTGTGCGGCGGTTCGAGTCCCGTTTCGATCGACAGCCCGCAAGGCTGGTGGAAGTCGGTGAATCTTTCGACCGATAAGGTCATCGATCCTCTCGCTCGTCTCGCCGAAGCCATGCATCGTCATGGCGCGTTCATCATGATCCAGGCCACGCACATGGGCCGCCGTTCCGCTTGGCACGGCGAGCACTGGCCGCATCTGATGTCGCCCTCCGGCGTGCGCGAGCCGGTGCATCGCGGCAACGCGAAGATCATCGAAGTGGAAGAGATCAAGCGCATCATCGAGGATTTCGCTGCGGCCGCGAAGCGCGTGAAGGATGCGGGCATGGACGGCATCGAAATCTCGGCCGCGCACCAGCATCTGATCGATCAGTTCTGGAGCCCGCGCACGAACTTCCGCACCGACGAATGGGGCGGCTCGCTTGAAAACCGCCTGCGCTTCGGCACGGAAGTATTGAAGGCCGTGCGTGAAGCCGTGGGCGCGGACTTCTGCGTCGGCCTGCGCATGTGCGGCGACGAGTTCCATGAAGACGGACTCTCGCACGAGAACCTCAAGGAAATCGCGCAGGCGATGAGCGAAACGGGTCTCATCGATTACATCGGCGTGATCGGTTCCGGCGCGGATACGCACAACACGCTCGCCAACTGCATGCCGCCGATGGCGCTGCCGCCCGAGCCGTTCGTGCATCTCGCGGCGGGCATCAAGACAGTGACGAAGCTGCCGATCATGCATGCGCAAAGCATTCGCGATGCAGGTCAGGCAGAACGTCTGCTCGCCAACGGCATGGTCGATCTCGTGGGCATGACGCGCGCGCAGATCGCCGATCCGCACATGGTCATCAAGATTCGCGATGGCCGCGAGGACGAGATCAAGCAGTGCGTCGGCGCGAACTATTGCATCGACCGCCAGTACAACGGGCTCGACGTGCTCTGCGTGCAAAACGCGGCGACTTCGCGTGAAGAGACGATGCCGCATGTCATCGAAAAGACGCGCGGGCCGAAGCGCAAGGTCGTCGTGGTCGGCGCGGGCCCCGCGGGTCTGGAAGCGGCGCGCGTCGCACGTTCGCGCGGTCATGACGTCGTGCTGTTCGAGAAGAACGACTACGTCGGCGGCCAGATCATGCTCGCCGCGAAAGCGCCGCAGCGCGAGCAGATGGCCGGCATCGTGCGCTGGTTCGACATGGAAACCAAGCGCCTCGGCGTCGATCGCCGTCTCGGTGTCGCGGCCGACGACAAGATGATCATGGCGGAGAAGCCGGATATCGTCGTGCTCGCGACGGGCGGCTCGTCGTTCACGGATCAGGTGCCCGCATGGGGCGTCGAGCAAGGTCTGGCGGTGAGCTCGTGGGACATTCTCTCGGGCAAGGTCGAGCCGGGCAAGAACGTGCTCGTGTACGACGGCGTGAGCACGCATGCGGGCGCGGGCGTCGCGGACTTCATCGCGTCGCGCGGCAATAACGTGGAGATCGTCACGCCGGACGTGAAGGTTGCGGACGACACCGGCGGCACCACGTTCCCGATCTTCTATCGGCGTCTCTATGCGCAGGGCGTGATTCATACTCCTAACTATTGGCTCGACAAGGTCTACGAGGAAGACGGCAAGAAGATCGCCGTGATCCGCAACGAGTACACGGAAGAGCAGGAAGAGCGCGCGGTCGATCAGGTCGTGATCGAAAACGGCATCACGCCCAATGACGCGCTCTACTGGAAGCTCAAGCCCGAGTCGCTCAATCGCGGACAGATCGACATGCACACGCTCTTCGCATCGCAGCCGCAGCCCTCGTTGAGCGAAGAGCTCGGCAACGGCCGCTTCCTGCTGTTCCGCGTCGGCGACTGTATCTCGATGCACAACATCCACAGCGCAATCTACGATTCGCTGCGCCTCTGCAAAGACTTCTGACGAGGTATTCGACGATGAACCCCGTGTTTGTCATCACCGCGCTGCTGTGGCTTTCGATGGCGGGCCTCGCGTTCGCCTTGCTCAAGCGAGCGGCATACTGGCGCGAAGGCCGCGCGACGACGGCCGGCGCGTATGGCTGGGCGAATCTGCTCACCATCCCGAAGCGCTATTTCGTCGATCTGCATCATGTCGTGGCGCGCGACCCGTACATCGCGAAGACGCACGTCGCGACGGCGGGCGGCGCGATCCTCGCGATGGCGCTCGTTTTCATCAACTACGGTCTCGCGATTTATTCGGTCTGGCTCGACCGCGCGATCTTCCTGGCGGCGATCATCATGTTCGTCGGCGCGATGTTCGTGTACAAGCGCCGCCGCGCGAAGGACGTGCCCGCGCGCCTCTCGCACGGGCCGTGGGACAGCCTGCCGCTTTTGCTTGGCTCGTTCGCCGCGGGTCTCGCGTTGTTCACACTGTTGCCGGCTTCGTGGATGTCCGGTTCGCTCGCGGTCATCATCGCGTTGCTGATCGCGGCGGGTGCGTACACGATGACGTTCGGCGCGGCGCAAGGCGGCCCGATGAAGCACGCGATGGCGGGTTTGCTGCATCTCGCGTTTCATCCGCGTCAGGAGCGCTTTCATGCGAAGACGCAGCACGAACATGAGGCCGTGCCGCCCACGGCGCTCAAGAAGCCCGTGCTCGATGCGAAGGAATATGGCGTCGGCAAGCCGGTCGAGTTTCGCTGGAATCAACTGCTGAGCTTCGACGCCTGCGTGCAGTGCGGCAAGTGCGAAGCGGCGTGTCCCGCGTTCGCATCCGGCCAGCCGTTGAATCCGAAGAAGCTGATCCAGGATCTCGTCGTCGGCATGGTGGGCGGTTCGGACTCGCAATACGCGGGCAGCCCGACGCCCGGCATTCCGGTCGGCAAGCATTCGGGCGGACCGGCCAAGCCGCTTATCTCGCAGATGATCGAAGCCGACACGATCTGGTCCTGCACCACCTGCCGCGCCTGCGTGCAGGAGTGCCCGATGCTGATCGAGCACGTCGATGCGATCGTCGATATGCGGCGCAATCAGACGCTGGTCGAAGGCGATGTGCCGGGCAAAGGCCCGATCACGCTCGCGAATCTGCGCGAGACGGGCAGCCAGAACGGTTACGACATCGGTGCGCGTTACGACTGGTCGGTGGATCTGCAAGTGCAGGTCGCGCAGCCGGGACGTCCGGTGGATGTGCTGCTGATCGCGGGCGAAGGCGCGTTCGACATGCGTTACCAGCGCACGCTGCGCGCATTGGCGAAGGTCATGAACAAGGCGGGCGTCGATTACGCGGTGCTCGGCGGCGTGGAGACGGACACGGGCGACACCGCGCGGCGTCTGGGCGATGAAGCCACGTTCCAGCAATGCGCGTCGAAGCTGATGAACACGTTGTCGCAGTATCAGTTCCGCCGCATCGTCACGGCCGATCCGCACGTGCTGCATAGCCTGCGTAACGAATATCGCGCGCTCGGCGGTTATTACGAAGTGCAGCATCACACCGCGTTCATGGCCGAGCTCGTCGCGACCGGCAAGCTCACGCCGAAGGCCGCCGCCGTGCTCGCCGACAAGAAGATCACGTATCACGATCCGTGCTATCTCGGGCGTTACAACGGCGAAACGGAAGCACCGCGCAAGCTCTTGAAGACCATCGGCATCAAGGTCGTCGAGATGGAGCGTCACGGTATGCGTGCACGCTGCTGCGGCGGTGGCGGCGGCGCGCCGCTCACCGATATTCCCGGCAAGCAGCGCATTCCCGATATCCGCATCGCCGATGCGAAATCGATCGGCGCGGAAGTGGTCGCGGTGGGCTGCCCGCAATGCACCGCGATGCTCGAAGGCGTGGTCGGTCCTCGTCCCGAAGTGCTCGACGTGGCGGAACTCGTCGCAGCGGCATTGGAGTGAAGCGATGAACAACGACATCAAACGAATCGATCCGCGCCGTCCCTTCATCATCACGGCGGATGGGCTCAAGCGCATCACGCTCGGCGAGATCGGCAACGGCGTCGTGGTGAATTTCACGCACGGCGGCCACAAGGAAGCGACGAAACCGCGCCGCACGACGAAGCCCGCGACGCGCGCGCTGCTCGTCGCGGCGCATACGGATCGCGGCGCGCTCGACGATCACGCGCGCCAGGCGCTCGCCGCCGCCGCATTGCTCGCGGACGATCAGACGGAAGTCGTGCTGATCGCGTTCGGCGAGTTCAAGGACGATGCCGCCGCGCTCGGTGCGGATCGCTATATCGAACTGCCTGCGTTCGACCGCCGCAACTTCGCGCCGGACGAAGAAGTCCGCGCGCTGACGGCCTGCGTGGCCGCCTTCACGCCCGCGCATGTCTTCATGCCGGACAACGCGACGGGCGACGGCGATCTCGGCCGGCGTTACGCCGCGCGCGCCGATGCATCGGTCGCAACGCACGTCGTCGAGCTGGATGCGGCGCGTGTCGCGTCGTATGCGCATGCGGGGCGCGCGGTCGCATCGCGTGCCTTGCCTGATGTCGTGCTGCTCGCGCCGAACGCCGTCGATGCGAAGCTGCCGTTCGTCGGCGCGGGCGAATCGGTGAAGGCGGAAAGCATCGTGCCCGCACCGAAAGCCAGTGCATATGTCGATCTCGGCATCGAAGAGATGGACGCGGCGCAAGTGGCGCTGGAAGAGGCGGATTTCATTGTGTCGGCGGGCAACGGCGTGTCCGATATCGCCGCGTTCGAAGCGCTCGCGGGCACGCTGGGCGCCGCGATCGGCGCAAGCCGCGTGGCGGTGGACGACGGCAAGTTCACGCGCGACAAGCAGATCGGCGCGACGGGCAAGACTGTCGAGGCGAGCGTCTATATCGCGTTCGGCATCTCGGGCGCCGTGCAGCACTTGCAGGGCATCAAGGATTGCCGTCACGTGATTGCCGTGAATCTCGACGCCAGCGCGCCCATCGCGAAGCGCGCGAATCTCACCATCGTCGCGGACACGCAAGAGACCATCAAGGCGCTGACCGATGCCGCAGCCGCCGCGCGTGCGGCGCGTGCGAGCGGCGCATCGATCGTGCAGACGGCGCGCGTCGTCGAAGGAGTGGCAGCATGAAGATCGCCGTATTGGTTTCCACGGGACGTCACCCGGTCAGCGGCGTCGCGCGCTATAGCCGCAACGATGCGGCGGCGCTGACGATCGCCATCGACATCGCGAAGAAACACGGCGCGCAACTCGACGTGCTGCATGCGGGCGATCCGGCGAATCCGGCGCTCGCGGAATATCTCGCGCTCGGCGCGCCGAAAGTCGAAGTGCTCAACACGCAGGGCGACGCAAGCGCGGCGCTCGCGCAACGGCTCGCGGGCTACGACCTCGTGATGACCGGCACGCGCGCGGAAGGCGCGTTCGACAGCGGCACGCTGCCTTACAAGCTCGCCGATGCGTTGAACGTGCCGCTCGTCGGCGCGGCCGTCGATGTGAGTGTGACGAAAGAGGGCGTCGAAGTGCGCCAGTTCATGCCTAAGGGTTTGCGCCGACGCGTGCGCGCGCCGCTGCCCGCGCTCGTTGCCGTGCATCCGCTCGCCAATGCTGCGCCGCGCTACGCCTATGCGCGCATGCGCGAAGGCCATGTCGCGCCGGTTGCGGCGAATGCGCCCGCCGACAAGGACCGCACGCTCTGGAGCGTCGGTCCGGTCACGGCCAAGCCGAAGAAACTCGCTGCGCCTGAGAAGCGTTCCGGACACTCGCGCATGCTCGGTGCGACGACCACGGAAAGCCGCGGCGGCAGCGTCGTAATTGAAGGGAGTTCCGTCGAAAAAGCACAAGTGATTCTGGCGTATTTGCGCGAGCATCAACTCGTCGATTATTGATTTCCGACGCAGTCCCGAACCCACATACAGAAAGCAGCAGCCCGCGTTCAAAGGTGTTTGGCGGGGCACCAGACGTGACGCACAACGGAGCACACGATGAAAGTTTCGGCAGACGTTCGCGCTTTGATCGAACGCCGCAAAAAGGGCCACACGCTCGAGGCGCCGTTCTACACGAGCGACGAAATTCACGCGCTCGACCTCGATGCCATTTTCCGCAAGACGTGGATTCAGGTCGCGATCGAACCGGACATTCCCGAGCCGGGCGATTACACGACGGTCGAGATCGGCAGCGACTCGATCCTGATCGTGCGCGACGACGACATGGAAATCCGCGCCTTCTACAACGTGTGCCGGCATCGCGGCGCGCGCCTGTGCAATCAGGAGAAGGGCTCGCTCGGCAATATCGTGTGCCCGTACCATAGCTGGACGTACAACCTGTCCGGCGAGCTGATGTTCGCGGAGCATATGGGCGATCAGTTCGACCGCTGCAAGCACAGTCTGAAGAAAGTGCACGTGCAGAATCTCGCCGGCCTGATCTTCATCTGTCTCGCCGACGAACCGCCCGCCGATTTCGCCGTGATGCGCGAAGCGATGGAGCCGTATCTCGCGCCGCATGGCCTGAAGGACACGAAGATCGCGGCGAGCATTGATATCGTCGAGAAGGGCAACTGGAAGCTCACGATGGAGAACAATCGCGAGTGCTATCACTGCGTCGCGAATCATCCGGAGCTGACCATTTCGCTCTATGAGTACGGCTTCGGCTATCAGCGCTCGCCCGCCAACGAAGAAGGCATGGCCGCGTTCGAGAAGACCGTCGAAGAGCGTACGAAGCAATGGGAAGCGATGTGCCTGCCGTCCGCCGAAATCGAGCGTTTGAGCGATCTCGTGACGGGCTTTCGCACGCAGCGTCTGCCGCTCGACCGCGACGGCGAATCGCAGACGCTCGACGCGAAGGTCGCATCGAAGAAGCTGCTCGGCGGCTTCGAGCAGGCGGACCTGGGCGGCCTCTCGTTCTGGACGCAGCCGAACTCGTGGCATCACTTCATGAGCGATCACATCGTGACGTTCTGCGTGCTTCCGCTCGCATCGGGCGAAACGCTCGTGCGCACGAAGTGGCTCGTGCACAAGGATGCGCGCGAGGGCATCGACTACGAAGTCGATAACCTCACGGCCGTGTGGCGCGCGACGAACGATCAGGACCGCACGCTCGTCGAGTATTCGCAGCTCGGCGTCGCGAGCAACGCCTACCAGCCGGGCCCGTATTCGCCGTTCACGGAAGGACTGGTCGAGAAATTCTGCGAGTGGTACATCGGGCGTCTTGCCGATTACGCGGATACGCCCGAGCACGGCGTGGATGCGTCGCACGGCGAGAAAGTCGTTTCCTTCATGCGCTAAAGCCGCCGTAGCAGGAGCAGAACATGATGCGCGATCAGGCCACGTTCGAGCCGACCTCAAGCCGTGTCACCCAGCCGCAATTCTGGGGGACGCTGCCCAAGCGCTGGGATTGCGACACGGACGAAACACTCGTCTGCTGTCACGTGCGGCAGGAAACGCACGACGTTAAAAGTTTCTTCTTCAAAGCGCCCGGCGAACGGACGTTCTCGTTCCAGCCGGGGCAGTTCATCACGCTGGAACTCGAGATCGACGGCGAGCAGATCAACCGCTGCTACACGATCTCGTCGGCGCCGACGCGTCCGCACACGATCTCCATTACGGTGAAGCGCGTGCCGGGCGGCCCGGTCTCGAACTGGCTGCACGACAACATGGTCGCGGGCGCGACCGTGCGCGTGCTCGGGCCGTCGGGCGAGTTCACCTGCGCGCAGCATCCGGCGCGCAAGTATCTGTTCTTGTCGGCGGGGTCGGGCATCACGCCGCTCATGTCGATGAGCCGCGCGCATCACGAACTCGGCGACGATGCCGATATCGTCTTCGTGCATAGCGCCCGCACGCCGGACGACATCATCTTCGCGCGCGAACTGGATCTGATCGCGTCGAACCACAGGAACTTCCGCACTTCGTTCGTCTGCGAGCGCGTGGGCGCACGCACGAACTGGCCGGGCGTGACGGGCTTTCTGACGCTGCCGCTTCTGAAGCTGATCGCGCCGGACTTTCTCGAGCGTGAAGTCTTTACGTGCGGTCCCGCGCCGTACATGAAGGCGGTGCGCGATCTGCTCGACGAAGGCGGTTTCGATCGCAAGCAGTATCACGAAGAGAGTTTTTCGTTTGGCGTCGTGGAGGAGGTGGCGGCGGAACTCGCCACCGCGCATGTCGCCGACGCAATTGTCACGCAAACCGATTTCGTCGAGGCGCGTGAGGAGGCGGTTGGCTTCGCGCCCGCGCCCGCCCCCGAACCTGCGATCGAGCCCGTGGCGGAGCCGGCAATCGAAACGAAGTTCAAGGTGAACTTCGCGAAGAGCCGGCGCGACATTGAATGCGGCAGCCGCGAGCATGTGCTGGATGCGGCCAAGAAGGCGGGCGTTCGTTTGCCTTCGTCGTGCACGCAGGGCATGTGTGGAACGTGCAAGGTGAAGCTCGTTTCGGGCGAAGTGAGCATGAAGCATGCGGGCGGCATTCGGCAGCGGGAGATCGATCAGGGCATGGTGCTGCTGTGTTGCAGCAAGCCGTTGAGCGATCTCGTCGTCGATAAGTGAGCTTGCGCCTCGGGCGCGTCGCTTACTGACAACTGTGTGTCGGAAAAGCGCGTTACGAGGCAATTCTGGCTGGTGATTCTGTTCGCTACACGGCGTGGGGCCGCTAAGGGGAAACCAAATGAAACCGATGAGAAGAGCGCTCGTGCTCGGGGCGATGTCTGCTGCATTGACCGCGAGTTTTGTGGCGAATGCCGCTGACAAGCCGACCATCAAGATCGGTTACGTGGAAGGCTGGGACGATAGCGTGGCGACGTCGAACGTTGCCGCGCGCGTCATCGAAAAGAAGCTGGGTTATCCGGTGCAGCTCGTGCCGGTCGCGGCGGGCGTGATGTGGCAGGGCGTCGCGCGCGGCGATCTGGATGCGACGCTGTCCGCGTGGCTGCCGGTCACGCATGGCGCGTACTGGAATAACTTCAAGTCGAAGGTCGTGAATCTCGGGCCGAACTTTCAGGACGCGAAGATCGGGCTGATCGTGCCTGAGTATGCGAACGTGTCGAGCCTGTCGGATCTCGAGGCGAAGAAGGCGGAATTCGATTCGCGCATCGTTGGTATCGATGCTGGCGCGGGTGTGATGCAGAAGACGAGCGAGGCTATCAAGGCCTATAACCTCGACTATAAGCTGCTGCCGAGTTCGGGTTCTGCGATGACGGCGGAACTGGCGCGTTCCGAAGCGGCCAATAAGCCGATTATCGTGACCGGCTGGAAACCGCATTGGATGTTCGCGAAGTACAAGCTCAAGTTTTTGGATGACCCCAAGAAGGTGTTTGGCGAGTCGGAGCACGTGGATAACATCGTGAATCCCGAGCTCGAGAAGAAGGCACCGCCGGTGGTGGCGTTTCTCAAGAAGTTTCAGTGGAAACCGGGTGAGATCGATAGTGTGATGCTCGCGACGCAGAATGGGGAGAAGCCGCAGGCTGCGGCGGATGCCTGGATTGCCGCTCATGGGGATCGGGTGGAGGCTTGGACTAAGTAAGGTTTTTTTTGCGTTGGGCAACGCTGGGCACCGTGAGGGGTTTTCTTCTTTGCGGTGCTTTTTTTTGTTCGTGGAACTTGCTTTCGTGTTGGTTTATTAGCACTGCCCCTCCCCGGGGCGGGGGTAACTTTCTTTGCTGCTGCAAAGAAAGTCACCAAAGAAAGCAGCTCTTCAGGCCCGCGGTCACACGCAGTTTGGCCACTCTTCTCCTCCAAGGCGGCACTCGCCTAAGTGTCGCCCCCGAAGGACTAACCGGGCTTGGATCGCGCACGGTCTGACAAACCATAACTTTGAGCGCACTGGTGCAGCACAAAATGGTTTCGGCACAGCGCTACGCGCTGCCGTTGGGTATGCAGGGGAAAACATCGTTGCGCACGTGCATGCGATTGACCGGTCGGCCGCGAAGCGGGCCGGAACTTGAAATGGCTGTACCAGTTTGTTGAGCGGCGCGATGTGACGGATCGTGCGCGATCCAAGCCCTGCGAGTTTTGTGGGGGCACTCGCTACTCTGGGGGCCATTCGGCCAATCGCCTGTGCCGCGGCCGGCATGAAGTGCTTAGGCTGGGGAAAGCTGCTTTCTTTGCCTACTTTCTTTGCAGCAGCAAAGAAAGTAGGTGCCGCCCCGCACAGGGGCAGAGCTAATTGACCAACACGAAACCGGGATCCGGCGATAAAAAAAACCTACCGCAAAACCACAGTCCTCTCCCCATTAATAAAAACCCGCCTCTCGACAAAAGCCTTAACCGCCCGCGCAAGCGTAATGCACTCCACATCCCGCCCAGTCGCCAACAACCGATCCGGACTATAAGAATGGTCGACGCGCTCGACCTCCTGCTCGATGATAGGCCCTTCATCGAGATCATCAGTCACGAAATGCGCAGTGGCGCCAATAAGCTTGACCCCCCGCGTATGCGCCTGATGATAAGGCTTCGCCCCCTTGAACCCCGGCAAGAACGAATGATGAATATTGATCGCCCGCCCCGCGAGCTTGCGGCTCGTTTCACCCGAAAGAATCTGCATATACCGCGCAAGCACCATCAACTCCGCGCCGGACGTATCGAACAAATCGAGCAAACGCGCTTCCTGCTGCGGTTTGGTATCGGCGGTAATCGGCAGATGATGAAACGGCAATCCATGCTGCTCGGCCAGCGGCGCGAAATCCGTATGATTCGATCCGATCCCGACGATATCCATCTTCAACTCGCCCATGCGCCAGCGGAACAGCAAATCGGCTAGACAGTGCTCCAGCTTCGACACCATGATGAGCACCTTCGGCCGCACGGCGAGATCGTGCATCGCCCAGGTCATCGAGAAACGCGCCGCGATAGCCTCGAATTCGCGCTTCAATGTCGCCAGATCGAGCGCTCGCTCGACAGAAGCACCGTGGAACACGCAACGAACAAAGAAACGGCCGGAGAGATCGTCATCGAAGACGGTGAATTCGTCGATATAACCGTGGTGCCGCTCCAGAAAACCGACGATGGCGGCGACCTGCCCCGCCGCGCTCGGGCACGAAACGGTAAGCACCAGTTGATCAAAGCGGGAATCGGCGGCCATGCGTGCTCCACATTCGAATGGTTGCAGCGCCGCGAAATGCAGCGAGCGTACGCGCTAGTAGAGCAAACCAGCCGCGCTCCGGATAGAAGCGAACCGCCGTGCCAATAGTACGAAAGCGTCAGCCGACGACGTCGCATTCCTCCAGCAGCCAGTCGCTGAACGCGCGCACAGCGGCCGACGCCTCGCGCGGCGTGACGAGCACGTAGCCGCGATCGGTGACGAGCGGCGCATCGCAGAGCGCGACGAGCTGCCCCGTCGCGATCAGTTCATCGACGAGCGGCGCCCAGCCAAGCGCAACGCCTTGTCCCATCACCGCCGCGTGCGCGACGAGCGCGTAGCTGTTGAAGGTGAAACCACCATGCGTGGGCGGCGCGGCGAGGCCGTGCGCCTCGAACCATCCGCTCCAGGAAAGCCAGCGCTCCGGAAACGTGGGTTCGAGATGCAGCAGCGGCAGCGTGAGGAGATCCGCGGGCGAAACGGGCGTCTGCCTGCCCGCGACGAGCGCGGGGCTGCACACCGGCATCACGCGTTCGGGCAGCAGCTTCACGGCGGTTTTCGCGCCCCAGTCGGCGCGCGAGTCGCCGAATACGATGAGCACGTCGGCATGATCTCCCGATGTGCTCGGCAGGCTCTGCGACGTGATGATCTTGACATCGACATCGGGCATCAACGCCTTGAATTGCTGCAGGCGCGGCATCAGCCAGTAAGTGGCGAAGCCGAAATCGGTCGATAGCGTGAGCGTGCGCTGCGCGTGTCGCGAGCGGATATCGGCGGTGGCCGCGCGGATCACGTCGAGGCCCTGACGCACCGCATCGAAAAGACGCGCGCCGTCCTCCGTGAGCGTGACGCCGCGATGCCCGCGCTCGAATAGCGCCGCGCCCAGCGATTCCTCCAGTTGCACGACGCGCTGGCTCACGGCGGGCTGCGTCGACCCAAGCTCGCGCGCGGCGGCGGTGAAGCTCGCAAGACGCGCGGCGGATTCGAACATCAACAACGCCTGCATTGGCGGCAGACGGTCCGGCCGCGGCATAACGCCCCCTTATGAACGCATAACGATTTGCTGTCTTCACAGACGCGATTTGAACGGCAATAGTGACGTTCAACGCCAATCAATGATTCTATGCGAGGCACGCTTTCATGCTTGAGACGAAACAAAATATCCTTGTGCTGATGGCCGATCAGCTCACGCCCTTCGCACTCTCCGCATACGGCAACCGCGTGACGAAGACGCCGCGTATCGATGCGCTCGCGCGCGAAGGCGTCGTGTTCGAATCCGCGTATTGCGCGAGCCCGTTATGCGCGCCCTCGCGATTCTCCCTGCTCGCGGGCAAGCTGCCTTCGAATATCGGCGCGTACGACAATGCCGCCGAATTCCCATCGGAAACGCTCACCTTCGCGCACTATCTGCGTGCCGAAGGTTATCGCACGATTCTCTCGGGAAAGATGCATTTCTGCGGCGCGGACCAATTGCACGGTTTCGAGGAACGGCTCACGACCGACATCTATCCCGCCGATTTCGGCTGGACGCCCGACTGGCAGAACTTCGACGCGCGCCCGACGTGGTATCACAACATGAGTTCCGTGATCGACGCCGGTCCGTGCGTGCGCACGAATCAGCTCGACTTCGACGACGAAGTGACGTTCACGACGCGTCAAAAGCTCTTCGATATCGCGCGCGAGCGTCATGCGGGCAAGGACGCGCGGCCGTTCATGATGGTCGCGTCGCTGACACATCCGCACGACCCGTATGCGATTCCGCGCAAGTACTGGGACATGTATCGCGATGACGATATCGACATGCCTTCGTATCGCGATTCGCTGGAAGCATGCGATCCGCATTCGAAGCGCCTGCGCCACGTGTATGAAGCGGACCGCACGCCGCCGACCGAGCGGCAGATTCGCAACGCGCGGCGCGCGTATTACGGCGCGGTGTCCTACGTCGACGATCAGTTCGCGTCGATTCTCGAAGCGCTCGAACAGGCGGGCCTCGCCGACGATATGATCATCGTCGTCACGTCGGATCACGGTGAAATGCTCGGCGAGCGCGGACTCTGGTACAAGATGACGTTCTTCGAAGGCGGCTGCCGCGTGCCGCTGATCGTGCATGCGCCGAAGCGGTTTCGCGCGCATCGCGTGCCTGATTCCGTCTCGCATCTCGACGTGCTGCCGACGCTCGTCGAATTCGCGCGCGGAGAAGCGCCGCAAGCGTGGCCCGATAGCATCGACGGGCAAAGCCTCATGCCGCATCTCGACGAATCGGGCGGCCATGACGAAGCGATCGGCGAATATCTCGCGGAAGGCGCGATTGCGCCCATTGTGATGATCCGGCGCGGGCGCTTCAAGTTCATCCACACGAGCGTCGATCCCGATCAGCTTTACGACGTCGAGGCCGATCCGTTCGAACGCGAGAACCTCGCGGGCGATGAGCGTCACGCCGCGCGGGTCGCCGAATTCCGCGCGGAAGTCGAGAAGCGCTGGAATCTCGACGCGCTGCATCGCGACGTGCTCACGAGTCAGCAGCGCCGCCATTTCCACTTCGCCGCGACGACGCGGGGCACGATTCAATCGTGGGACTGGCAGCCGCATGTCGATGCGAGCCAGCGCTATATGCGCAATCACATCGATCTGGACGATCTCGAAGCGATGGCGCGTTTTCCCGCCGTCGAGCACTGAGGCGCGCTTCGCACTATCACCCCACATCCGACAGGAACGCACCATGAAAAAGGGCTTCATCCATGTGCTCTTCGCTGCCGCGCTCAGTTTCGGCGCGGCCACTCACGCGCTCGCCGCCGAGCCGCCATCGTGCACGCAGGTGCGCATGGCGGGGCCTGGGTGGACCGATATCGACGCGACGAACGCAATGAGCGGCATCGTGCTGAAGGCGCTCGGCTACAAGCAGAATATCGCGAACCTGTCGGTGCCGATCACGTATCAGGGCATGAAGAAAGGGCAGATCGACGTCTTTCTAGGCAACTGGATGCCCGCGCAGGCGCCGCTCGTGAAGCCGTTCTTCGATGAGAAATCGATCGGCGTGGTGCGGCCGAATCTGTCGAACGCGAAGTTCACGCTCGCGGTGCCGGAGTACGTGGCGGCGGCCGGCGTGCATTCGTTCGCGGACCTGGCGAAGAACGCCGACAAGTTCGATAACCGCATCTATGGCATCGAGCCGGGCGCGCCCGCGAATCAGAACATCAAGCGCATGGTCGATGACAAGGCGTTCGGCCTCGGCGACTGGAAGCTCGTCGAATCGAGCGAAACCGCGATGCTCACGCAAGTGGATCGCGCCGTGCGCGACAAGAAATGGATCGTGTTTCTGGCGTGGGAACCGCACGTCATGAACACGAAGTTCAAGCTTGCCTATCTCGATGGCGGCGACAAGTACTTCGGCCCGAACTACGGCGGCGCGACGGTCAACACGGTGGCGCGCAGCGGCTACGAACAGCAATGCCCGAACGTGGGCCGGCTGTTCAGGCAGATGACGTTCAACGTCGATCTGGAGAACGGCGTCATTACCGAAGTGCTGGAGAAGAAGACGAATGTCGACGCCGCTGCCACGGACGCGCTGAAGCGTCATCCGGAACTGCTGAAATCGTGGCTCGACGGCGTGACCACGGCGAGCGGCGGCAACGGGCTGGAAGCCGTTCAGACCGCGCTCGGCGTGAAGTAGCGAAGCTCAGCCGCGTTGTATGCTGGCGCGGTCCTGTGCGGCCATCAGCGCGGCGCGCAGTGGCGACTGGATCGCGACGAAATGCACCATCAGGCTATCGGCTTGCTGGAAGTACCACGGCGTGTTGATCGTCATGCAGTCGAGGCCGTGTTCGAGTTTCCAGCCGAGCCGATCCGTCAGCAGATTGGCGATGATGGTCTGATCGCCGCCGTTCGCATACGTGCTCGATTTGTCAGGCGCGGCGCTCACATGCGCATGAATCTCGTCGACGAATGCAAGGGTCGCGGGCTTGCGGCGAAAGCCGAGCACGCCTGCGTTGATGACCCACGGACCGATGTCGTGCGCAACGAAGATGTCGCGCGAGGCGAGCAGCGGTTCGAGCGGCTTCTTCTGGTCGAAGAAGAGGATGTCCGCATCGATCCAGATCGCCCACTCATGCTCGGGCAGATGCTTGCGCAGGAACCACGGCTTGAGCCACGTTCCTGACGTGTCCGGCCCGACTTCGGCGGGCGTGTGCCGATAGACGTGAAGCGTATAGCCGTGGCGTTCGCAATAGCGGCGCATGTTCAGTTCGGCGATGGCGCCATACGCGCGCACGTTCGGCGTGTAGTACGTGACGAGCGCGATGGGCTTGCCGGGGTTGTAGACGCTGTATCCCTCGCTGGGGACAGCGGTCTGCGCCGGGAACTGGAAGAGCGGCATGCCCTTTTGCTGCCAGTCGTTGATGTGTTCCGCGAGCGCGTTGCGAAAGCCCGCTGGAATGAAGCCATAGTTGGCCTCTTCGCCGAGCACGATGGTCCAGAGATTGGAGATTTTCGCCCAGACGGGATCGTAACGCGGACCGCAATGCATCGTTGCCATGACGCCGCCACGCTCGCCGTGTGCTTCGATGTAATCGAGCGAGGCGAGCAGATCGACTTCGCTGGTGCGCGCTTTGCCGAGCTTGCATCGATCGATGTAGTGAACGATGAGATTGCGCACTTCCACCGTGTTGCGCCAGATCTGCACGGCGTTCTGACGCTGTTCCGCCGGGCCGGAGACGGCCATGAGCGCATGCTGGCGCCCCTCGGCAATCGGCTCGACGGGCTGCATGTTGAGCACGATGCAGTCTTTGCTCATGCAGACGAGTAAGGCCATGTCGGGCATGCGGCGCAGGTGATGCAGGATCGCTTCGTACTTGAGCAGCAGTCGCTGTGAACTGCATCGCATGCCGGTCATCGAGACCATGGCGTGCTCGTAACCCATGCGGGACGCGTAGTGCTGGTGATTGACGAGGACGTCGGGTGCGTCGTCTTGGAAGAGGCTCAGGCAGCGTGTGGTCATGTCGTTCGGATCGAAAGATCGGCTTTCGGTGATGTGGCTTTTTTACAGATTCGGAAGTATCCGGAACGACGACCGGTGCGGCTATCGGGCATGTCTGAAATAGAAGAAGTTCGAATACCCGATGAGCGCTTGCCTGTGAAGTAGTCGCAACTAGACAGATTTGCGTCGCAATCGGTCGAGCCGCGACATATATGGAACCTTATTTTTGAGTATGCCGACGCGGCCTCCGGGCGCGTCGCGCACAGTTCGAACGCTGTCTTCGGCAGTTCCCGCAAGTGTCATCGCGATAGGCCTTCGCGCGCCCCCGCGTGAGGCAGGGCATCGCTTTTTCCAACGCAATATCGATCAAGACGAGCAAAGGACGAGCACATGAGAAGAACACTTGCCGCGGGACATGCCGCGAAGATCGCAGGCCTCGCGTTCACAGCGGGCGCGGCGAGCCTGCCGATGGCGGCGCATGCACAGAGCAGCGTGACGCTCTACGGCATTCTCGATGCGGGCGTGACCTGGGTCAGCAATACGGGCGGCTCGCACGTCGTGAAGTTCGACGACGGCATTTCCTACGGCAACCGCATCGGCTTTCGCGGCGTCGAAGATTTAGGCGGCGGCCTGCAGGCCGTGTTCGTGCTCGAATCCGGCTTTCATCTCGGCAACGGCCAGTATGCATTCGGCGGCGCGGAGTTCGGCCGGCAGGCGTACGTGGGCCTGAAGAATCAGTGGGGCACGCTGTCGCTCGGCAATCAGCTCGACATGACCGAGGAGTTCGTCTATCTCTACAACATCTCCGCGTGGGCGAGCGGCTATGCGATTCACCAGGGCGACTTCGACCGCATGAACGGCGATCGTCTGCCGAACTCGGTCAAGTTCCTGTCGAACGATTTCGGCGGCTTCACCTTCGGCGGCATGTATTCGTTCGGGAATCAGGCGGGCAATTTCCATCGCAACAGTGCGTGGAGCGTGGGCGCGCACTACACGGCGAGCACCTTCAACCTCGGTGCGGCGTACACGCAGTTGAACAACCCCAACGGCATCTACGCATTCGATCCTTACGCGATGATCGGCGCGCGCACTTTCCTCGGCCAGCCGACCGTATCCGTCGATCCGGCGACGGGCGCGGTCACCGATCTCTACAGCGCGAACTCGTTTCCTGTCGACAAGCAGGGCGCGTTCGCGATCGGCGCGGCATGGACCATCGGCAAGCTCATGCTGTCGGGCAATTTCACGTACACGACCATCAAGGGTCTCGGACAGACGTCGCACATGCAGGTGTACGAAGGCGGCGCGTCGTATAGCTTCATGCCCGACCTGAGCCTGTACGGTGGCTATCAGCACACGCGCTTCGAAGGCAATCACTGGAATCAGGGTTCGCTCGGGCTGCACTATCTGCTCTCGAAGCGCACCGATGTCTATATCTCCGGCGATTATCTGCGCGCATCCGGTCCGATCGACGCGGTCATCGGCTATAGCTTCACGCCCTCGTCGTCGAATACGCAGGCCGATGTGCGCGTCGGCATGCGGCATTCCTTCTAGGCGGCAGCGAGCCCCGCGGGGCCGACGGCGCGCAATGCGCTGCGGTCCTGCCGCGGGCTCGTATTGAAGCGCGCGCGGTACGTGCGCGAAAAGTGCGACGGCGATTCGAAGCCGCACGCGACGCATACCGCGAGAATCGACATGTCCGTTTGCTGAAGCAGCTCGCGCGCGCGTATCAGGCGCAGGCCGAGATAGAAATGCGTCGGCGTATCCTTCAACGCCGAGCAGAAAAGCCGTTCCAGCTGACGCCGCGTCACGCCGATCGATTCCGCGAGCGCATCCGGCGACAACGGTTCCTCCATGTGCTCCTCCATCCGCTCGATCACCTGAATCAGCTTGCGATTGTGGATGCCATAGCGCGCCGCGATCTGTAGCCGCTGATGATCCGAGCGCTGCCGGATGCGTCCCAGCACGAACTGCTCCGACACTTGCGCGGCGAGGCTCGCGCCATGCTCGCGCGCGATCACGTCGAGCATCAGATCGATCGATGCCGTGCCGCCCGCGCACGTGATGCGCCGCGTATCGATCTCGAAGAGCTCCTGACTCGTCGCGATGGCCGGATAGCGTTCCGCGAACGCCGCGGCCGCTTCCCAGTGCAGCGTGGCGCGCTTGCCCGCAAGGAGGCCCGCTTCCGCGAGAATGAAGCTGCCGGTGTCGATGCCGCCGAGCGTCGCGCCCGTGCGATCGAGCCGCCTGAGCCAGTCGCCGATCGCGCGCGTATAGCGCGAAAGCGGCTCGAAGCCCGATACGACGAACACGGTGCGCGCCTCGCTCACGCTGTCGAACGCGCCTTCCGCATTGAGCGAGATGCCGTTGCTCGCGACGACCGGGCCGCCATCGACGGACAGAATATGCCAGCGATACAGCTCGCCCGCGAAGCGATTGGCGACGCGCAG
Source organism: Caballeronia sp. PC1 (assembly GCF_021353155.1). Classification (NCBI taxonomy): domain Bacteria; kingdom Pseudomonadati; phylum Pseudomonadota; class Betaproteobacteria; order Burkholderiales; family Burkholderiaceae; genus Caballeronia; species Caballeronia sp. PC1. Next base: position 1,541,142 of record NZ_JAJUBH010000002.1, on the reverse strand, counting down.
CGGCTCGATCGCGGACATGAATCCGATGGACGAGAACTCGGGCAGCAACAGGAAGTGGAAATCGTGCGGAGCGGGCATCGGATCGATCGATAGAGGCGGGTCGCGACGAGCGGGGCGTCCACGCTATCAAGTGCAAAAAGCAGGCGCAATCCGGCGCGCCCCGAGGGACCGGCGTATGACATCACCGTAGCGGGCAGGTCGCAAGCAGTCAAGTCGCGGTCGCAAGCGGTCGTTCGGGCGCTTTTATGCGGCGTTACTTTCTACTCACGCCGGCAATCGAACCGGCACATCGATTCAACCCTCACCGGAAGCCACGACATGAGACATCGCCTGATTTCGAACCTGGTCCTTGCCGGCGCCTGTGCTGCCGCATTTGCTGCGACGCAGTTCGCGCATGCGGAGGACGCGAGCTGCCGCACGGTGCGCTTCGTGGACATCGGCTGGACCGACATTACCTCGACGACGGCGCTCGCCTCGGTCGTGTTCGAGGGGCTGGGTTATGCGCCGCGCACGACGGTGGCGTCGGTGCCGATTTCGCTGGCGGGGTTGAAGAGCAAGCAGATCGACGTATCGCTCGGATACTGGTGGCCGGTGCAGCAGAAGGCGGTGGAGCCGTTCCTCGAACAGAAGAGCATCCAGAAGCTGGAACCGCCGAATCTGTCGGGCGCGAAGGCGACGCTTGCCGTGCCGAGCTATGCGTACGACGCGGGCATCAAGACCTTCGCGGATATCGCGAAGCATCGCGATGAGCTGGGCGGCACGATCTATGGCATCGAGCCTGGCAGCAGCGCGAACGCGAAGATTCAGAAGATGATCGACAACAATCAGTTCGGGCTGGGCGGATTCAAGCTGGTTGAATCGAGCGAAGCGGGGATGCTGGTGACGGTCGGGCGTGCGGTGCGGGAGAAGAAGCCTGTGGTGTTTCTCGGCTGGGAGCCGCATCCGATGAACATTCAGATGAAGATCAATTATCTGGCTGGCGGGGATGAGGTGTTTGGGCCGAATTACGGCGAAGCGCGGGTTTATACGTTGACCAATACGGATTTTCTGACGCGGTGTCCGAATGCGGGGAAGTTTGTTTCCAATCTTCGGTTTACGACCGATCTCGAGAATCGGTTGATGCAGCCTGTCATGAATAAGGAGCGGCCTCAGGAGGCGGCTAAGGCCTATCTCAAGCAGCATCCGCAGGTGTTGGATGCTTGGTTGGCGGGGGTTAAAACTGTTGATGGGAAGGATGGATTACCGGCGGTTCGGCAGTATTTGGGGCTTTGATTTTTTTGTTTTCGTGGAACTTGTTTTCTCGTTGGTTTATTAGCACTGCCCCTCCCCGGGGCGGGGGTAACTTTCTTTGCTGCTGCAAAGAAAGTCACCAAAGAAAGCAGCTTTGTCACCGCCCGCGGTCACACGTAGTTTGGCCACTTTTCTCCTCGGGGAACGGCCCTCGCCTAAAGAGTGTTCACAGGACTAATCGGGCGTGGATCGCGCACGGTCTGACAAACCATAACTTTTAGTGCGCTGGTTCAGCACGAAATAGCTTCGGCACAGCGCTGCGCGCTGCCGCCGGGTATGCCGGGGAAACCCACGCAGACCCGATTGACCCATCGGCCGCGAAGCGGGCCGGAGCTTGAAATGGCTGTACCAAGAAATTAAGTGGCGCGATGTGACGGACCGTGCGCGATCCAAGCCCGATTGGGCCTATGGGGGCACTCTTTAGGCGAGTGCCACCTTGGAGGAGAAGAGTGGCCAAACTGCGTGTGACTGCGGGCGGTGAGAAAGCTGCTTTCTTTGGTGACTTTCTTTGCAGCAGCAAAGAAAGTTACCCCCGCCCCGGGGAGGGGCAGTGCTAATAGACCGACACGAAATCAGGATTCAAAGACACAAAACAAAAGCAAAAAACACAGTAACCCTAACCATCAAAGAGAACACCATGAACTACGAAGTAATAGTAACCTGCGCAGTAACCGGCGCCGGCGACACCACCGGCAAACACCCCGCAGTCCCCGTAACCCCGAAACAAATAGCCGAAGCCGCAATAGAAGCGGCCCGAGCGGGCGCAACCGTCGCCCACTGCCACGTCCGCGATCCCAAGACAGGCAGAGGCAGCCGCGACCCCGCGCTCTACAGAGAAGTGGTAGACCGCATCCGCTCATCCGACACGGACGTGATCATCAACCTCACCGCCGGCATGGGCGGCGACCTGGAAATCGGCCCGGGCGAAGACCCGATGCGCTTCGGCAAAGGCACCGACCTCGTCGGCGGCCTCACGCGTCTCGCCCACGTCGAAGAACTGCTGCCCGAAATCTGCACGCTCGACTGCGGCACGCTCAACTTCGGCGATGGCGACTACATCTACGTCTCCACGCCCGCGCAGTTGAGAGCCGGCGCGAAACGCATCCAGGAACTCGGCGTAAAGCCCGAACTGGAAATCTTCGACACGGGCCATTTGTGGTTCGCGAACCAACTGCTGAAAGAAGGCCTGCTCGATAACCCGCCGCTCTTTCAGCTCTGCATGGGCATTCCGTGGGGCGCGCCGCCCGACACCGGCACGATGAAAGCCATGGTCGACAACCTGCCGCCGGGCGCGCACTGGGCCGGCTTCGGCATCGGCCGCATGCAAATGCCGATGGTTGCGCAAGCGATGCTGCTCGGCGGTCACGTGCGCGTCGGCCTCGAAGACAACCTGTGGCTCGACCGCGGCGTGCATGCGACCAACGGCGCGCTCGTGCAGCGCGCGGTCGAAATCATCGAACGTCTTGGCGCACGCGCACTCACGCCCGCCGAAGGACGCAAGAAGCTCGGCCTGCCGCCGCGCGGCGAGCGACGCCTCGAAAAGCGCACGATCGAACAATTCGCCTGAACTCGAAAGGACATCACGACATGCAAGTCAAGCAATTCGCCGCGCTCGGCGCGGGTGTGATCGGCAGCGGCTGGGTGGCGCGCGCGCTCGGCGCAGGTCTCGACGTCACGGCGTGGGACCCCGCGCCCAACGCTGGCGCGCAACTGCGCGCGAACGTCGCGAATGCGTGGCCCGCGCTCGAACGCGTCGGGCTCGCGAAAGGCGCATCGCAGGACAGACTGCGGATCGTCGCGACCGTCGAGGAATGCGTCGAGCATGCCGATTTCATCCAGGAAAGCGCGCCCGAACGCGAAGAACTGAAGCTCGCGCTGCACGAGCGCGTGAGCCGCGCGGCCAAGCCGGATGCGATCATCGCATCGTCGACGTCGGGCCTTCTGCCGACCGATTTCTACGCGCGCGCCGTGAATCCGCAACGCTGCGTCGTCGGGCATCCGTTCAATCCGGTGTATCTGCTGCCGCTCGTCGAAGTGCTCGGCGGCGAGCAGACTTCGGCGGAAGCGATCGATTCCGCGATCGGTTTCTATGCGTCCATCGGCATGCGGCCGTTGCGCGTCAGGAAGGAAGTGCCGGGCTTCATCGCCGACCGGCTGCTCGAAGCGCTGTGGCGCGAGGCGCTGCATCTCGTGAACGACGGCGTCGCCACGACCGGCGAAATCGACGACGCTATTCGCTACGGCGCGGGCATCCGCTGGTCGTTCATGGGCAGCTTCCTCACCTACACGCTGGCGGGCGGCGAGGCGGGCATGCGACACTTCATGCAGCAGTTCGGCCCCGCGCTCGAATTGCCGTGGACCCGGCTCGCCGCGCCAACGCTCACCGACGCGCTCATCGACCGCGTGGTGGACGGCACGTCGAAGCAGACCAACGGGCGCGGCATCAAGGAACTGGAGCGTTATCGCGACGACTGCATCGCGAGCGTGATCGAAGCGATCGCGCAAGCGAAGGCACGCCACGGCATCGAAGACTGAGGAAACGACGATGATCTATCGCGACACGGTCAAACCCGAATGGGTCGACTACAACGGCCACTTGCGCGACGCGTTCTACATGCTGATCTACAGCCTCGCGACCGATGCGTTCATGGACCGCATCGGTCTCGACGACGCCGGCCGCCGCGCGCGAGCGCGCACGCTCTACACGCTCGAAGCGCACATCGGCTATCTGCGCGAGATCAAGGAGGGCGCGGCCGTGCGCGTCGAGGTGCGTGTGATCGCGCACGACAAAAAGCGCGTGCATCTCTACATGGAGATGTTCGAGGGCGATGAGGGCAATGAGGGCGAGCCGGTCTCGGCATGCGAGCAGATGATGCTGCACATCGATTCGAGCGGCGCGCCGAAGTCCGCATCGTTCGATGAAGACATCGCCGCGCGCATCGCCGCCGAGCCGCGCGTCGCCGCGAAAGACGCGCGTTACGCGGGCCGCGTGATCGGCTTGCCGGCGCGCGCTTCGACGGCCGCGCCGGCCTGAGCGCGCCAGGTCCGCAACAGGAGCGCGTTGGTCACGACGCTCACGCTCGAAAACGCCATCGCCGCGCCCGCGAACATCGGATCGAGCATGCCGAACGCCGCGAGCGGAATGCCGATCAGGTTGTAGACGAACGCCCAGAAAAGATTCTGCTGAATCTTGCGATACGTGCGCCGCGAAATGTCGATCGCGTCCGCGACGAGCGCCGGGTCGCCGCGCATCAGCGTGATGCCGGCCGCTTCGATCGCCACGTCCGTGCCGCTCGCCATCGCGATGCCGATATCGGCGGCGGCGAGCGCGGGCGCGTCGTTGATGCCGTCGCCGGCCATCGCCACGACGCCCCTGTTTTTCAGGCTGGCGACGACGCGCGCCTTGTCGTCGGGCAGCGTTTGCGCGAACACGAGTTCCGGCGCGATGCCGAGCGCGCGCGCGACGGCCTGCGCGCTGCCCGCGTTGTCGCCGGTGACGAGCGCGCTCGCGACGCCCATGCCCGCAAGCCGTTCGATGGCGGCGCGCGCGGTGGGCTTGACGGTATCGCCGAAGGCAAAAAGCGCGAGCACGCCGGCGTCGAGATCGATCAGCCAGGAAATCGTGTTGCCTTGCGCTTCGAGTTCGTGCGCGCGGGCGGCGAGCGTCGATGGCACGTCGAAGTGCAATTCCGCGAGCCAGCGCGCACTGCCGATCGCGATGCGCCTTTCCCCCACCTTCGCCTCCACGCCGCGCCCGGCGACCGCGCGCGCCGCGCTCGCGTCGAGCCGCGCGACATCGCTTGCCGCTGAAACGACGGCCTTCGCCAGCGGATGCTCGCTCATGCGCTGCACGGCGGCGGCGAGCGCGAGCGCCGCATCGCGATCCTGACCCGGCGCGGCCTCGAACGCGACGAGGCTCGGGCGGCCGGCGGTCAGCGTGCCGGTTTTGTCGAACGCGACGATCTTGATGGCGTGCGCCTGCTCCAGCGCCTGCGCGTCCTTGATCAGAATGCCCTGGCGCGCCGCGACGCCCGTGCCCGCCATGATCGCGGTCGGCGTCGCGAGCCCGAGCGCGCAGGGGCACGCGATCACGAGCACCGCGACCGCGTTCAGAAGCGCGGTTTCGGCATCCGCGCCGTGCAGCAGCCAGCCGCCGAGCGTGACGAGCGCGATCGCCAGAATCGCCGGCACGAACACCGCCGACACGCGATCGACGAGCCGCTGGATCGGCGCTTTTTCCGCCTGCGCCGATTCGACCAGCCGGATGATGCGCGCGAGCGTCGTTTCCGCGCCGATCGCCGTGGTTTCGATCGCGATCACGCCTTCGCCGTTGATCGAACCGCCGGTCGTGCGCGCGCCCGGCTCTTTCGCGACGGGCAGGCTTTCGCCGGTGATCAGCGATTCGTCGATATGCGTGCGGCCCTCGCGCACGATGCCGTCGACCGGCACGCGCTCGCCCGGCCGCACGATGGCGATATCGCCGATGCGCACGTCCGCGAGCGCGACTTCGCGTTCCCGCGCCGGGTCGTCGCGGTCGCGCACGCGCGCCTTGTCCGGACGCAGCGCGTTGAGCGCGCGGATCGCGTCGGTGGTCTGCCGTTTCGCGCGCGCTTCGAGCCATTTGCCAAAGCGCACGAGCGTGATGACGACCGCCGACGCCTCGAAGAACAAATGCTCCGTCATGCCGCCGTGCGCGGCCATCTGCCAGACGGACAAGCCCCACGCCGCCGACGTGCCCAGCGCGACGAGCAGATCCATGTTGCCCGCGAACGCCCGCACCGCGCGCCAGCCGCCGACATAAAAACGCGCGCCGAAGCCGAACTGCACGACGCTCGCGAGCGCGAGCTGGAGCCACGGATTCAGCGCGAGGCCGAACATCGGCGCGAGCAGCGGCAGCGTGACGAGCGCGCAGACGACCACGGCGATCAACTCGCGGTCGAACGTCTGCGGTTCCACGGAAACAGGCGCCTCGGGCAGAATCGGCGCGGCTTCGTAGCCCGCTTTGGCGACGGCGGCGACGAGCTGATCGTCGGTGACGGCGGCGCTCGCGTGCACGGTCGCCTTTTCGGTCGCGAGGTTGACCGCGACGCTTTCGACGCCCGGCACGCGCTTGAGCACTTTCTCGACGCGCGCGACGCACGACGCGCACGTCATGCCGCTGACGGCGAACTCGGCAGTTCTGGGATGTTCGGACGATGTGGCTGTGGACATGGTGAAACGCTCCGGTCTGGCCGGGAACGCGCGAAAAGGGCAGCGCGCGAATCCCTCACGAGACCAGTATCGACCTTCCAATGATTGGAAGGTCAAGGGCGGCGTGCATCGCGTCGTGCGATGTCGAAATTCAGTCGCGCGGCGCGCCGTTCATGGCGCCGGCCATTGCGTCGGCGAGGGCGTCGGCCGCGTCGCCGCCGCGCTGGCGCAGGCCTTTCACGGCCCCCGCGCGATCGGCGTCCGCCTTGTTCTGCGAGAGCTTCGCCTTGCCGACGAGCCGCGTCACCTCGATTTCGATGCCGACGATCGCGCTCAACATCTGATCGATGTAATCGCGCGGCGCGTCGCCCATTTTCCACGGCGCGGGCTCTCCCGCTTCCATCTTGCGCGTGAGCCGCGCGACGACGCCGCGCACGTACGCTTCGTCGTCGCGAATCACGATGCGGCCGTGCGCATGCACGACGAGATAGTTCCAGGTTGGCACCTGACGATGCGCTTCCTGCTTGCTCGGATAGAAATTCGGCGAAATGTAGCCGTGCTCGCCCTGGAAGATCACGAGCACCTCGTCGCCGCGCGCGACTTCGCGCCACACGGGATTCGCCCGCGCAACGTGCGCCCGCAGCGTGCCCTGCGCGCCCGCGGCGGCATCGAACTCGAAAGGCACATGGTTTGCGTCGAGCCCGGCGGCGCCGTGCGTGACGAGCGCGCCGAACGGGTGCGCGGCGATCAGCGCGTGGAGCACTTCCGCGCGGTTTTCTTCGAAATGGGCGGGCAAATACATCGGGCAGACTCGGCGGGGAAATGTTCTGGAATGACAATCGAACACCGATGGTACGCGAGAAGCGCGGGTGGCGCGTCATGCGTGCTTTCGGCGGGCGTTTGGTGCATGCTTCGAAACGCTCCGCTGTTTTATTCGCATCGGTACGTCATTTGCCTTGCCTTTTTCTTGCCTATAGGCAGCGGATAAGTTAAAACCCGAGTTTCGAAAGAGCGCTCGTGGCGCGCCGCGCGGGGCTGGACGCGGCGATCGACAGCAGGCGGGCGCGTCCCCGAAAAAATCGCGTGCCGAATTGCGCGCGGACTCAAATCGATAGAAGAACCGGATTTCCATTCGAATGAAGAACAACCGACGCTGGACGTTTCCGCATCACGCCGCCCTCTGGATGAGCGTGAGCCTCGCCGGAATCGCGGTCCTCTCCGGCTGTGCGACCAAAGCACCCGAGCTGAAACCGGCCAGCGCCGGCTGGGTGAAAAACCAGGTCGCGGATGCCTACACGTTCGGCTTTCCGCTCGTCGCCACCGATATCGCGCGCGAGCGGGCGAGCGGCGGGCAGTCCGGCCAGGCGCCGCTCAACACCTTCCGCCACGCGAGCGCGCTGCCGCCGGCCGGCGCAAGCGGCTCGCCGAGCGTCGATACGCTCGATTCCACCGCATGGCTCGACGTATCGGCCGATCCCGTCGTCGTTTCCTTGCCCGCCGCGCCGCGCGGCCGCTATCTCGACGCCCGCGCGTTCGATGCCTGGACCAACGCACTCTATTCCAGCGCCGACACGACACCGTATCCGAAGATGCAACTGATCGCGTTCGTGCCCGCGGGCTGGACCGGCACGCTGCCGCCGAACGCGACGCGCGTGGAGACACGCACGCGCTACGTATGGCTCTCGGTGCGCGTGCGCGTGAACGGCCCGCGCGACGTGCGCGAGGCGCGCAAGCTGCAAACCTTGATGCGCATCGACACCCTCACTCCCGCGAAGGGTTCCGTGTCCGACCCGACACCCGCTGTCGCCGGCGCGTGGCCCCCGAGCGGCGCGAAGCAGCCCGCGGTGCCGCCGCTGTCCGGCGCGCTCGCGGCGGCCACGCCGGGCGCGCAGGCCGAAGCGCTCGATGCGAACGCGTTCTTCGCGCGCCTCGCCCGCTCGCTCGACGACAATCCCGCCGCCACCGACGACGCCCACGCGATGAGCCAGCTCGCCGATCTCGGCGTGAAGCCGGGCGAGCCGGTGCAATTCCGGAAGACCGACGCGCCGCTGCTCGCATCCGGCCTCACCGATGCGCACGAGCGGCTCGCCACGACGCCGCCGAACGCGATCACGAAGAACGGCTGGACCTGGTTCGGCGATGGCGTCGGCGTCTACGGCACGGACTACACGCTGCGTGCCTATCTCGCGCGCCGGCAGGTCGCGACGAGCACGAAGGAAGGCGAGGTGAAGCCCGTCGCGCGCGTGGACGACGAAGGCCACGCGCTCAACGGCGCGAACCAGTACACGCTGCATTTCGCGCCCGACCAGCTTCCGCCGGTGCGCGGCTTCTGGACCATCACCGCCTACACGAAGGACGGCGCGCTCACGGACGCGTCGAAGCTGCCGCGCCTGTCGATCTCGGATCGCGATCGCTTCAGGAAGAATCGCGATGGTTCCATCGACGTGATCGTGTCGGCGAAACCGCCGGGACGCGCGCGCGACGCCAACTGGCTGCCCGCGCCCGAAGGCGAATTCCAGATCGCGATGCGTCTCTACGCACCCAAGCCGCAGGCAAGCGATGGTTCGTGGGCGCCGCCGCCCGTCGAGCGTCAGTAAAGCGATCGAAAGAACGCGATAGAAAGATACGAAGGCCGCGATTTTTTCGCGGCCTTCGTGCTTTTCATGCAGCGTTCGGCCAACGTTTGCGCGTCGCATCGTCGTATACTCGAAGCTCATCTTTCCCGGGACGGCGAAGCTCGGGCGGCGCTCATACGGGCGGCTCGTCGCCACGCATCGAATGTCAAGCATCACCAAGTCTTCTCTCGCCTCCGCCGGTCAAACACTGCGCGGCGTCGTGCACGCGCGCCGCACGCGGCGCATCTTCATCGGCTTGCTGATTGCGATATTGGTGATCGGCGCGCTCGGCTTCTTCGTCGCGCCGCCGGTTATCCGCCATATCGCCGAGCAACAGCTTGCGAAGCTGCTCGACCGGCCCGTGTCGATCCGGCGCATTTCGCTCAATCCCTATACGCTCGATGCCGAAGCCGATGGCGTGCATATCGGCGAATCGCCCGCGAATCTCGCGAGCGCGCCGGGCAGTGCGGCCGATTTCATCGATGTGTCGCGGCTCGTCGTGCGCACCTCGTGGGCGTCCGTCTTCAGGCTCGCGCCGGTCGTCAACGAGCTGAAGATCGATTCGCCGCGCGTCAACATCGTGCGCTTCGATGGCGAGCGCTTCAATTTCTCCGATCTCATCGCGAAGTTCGCGAAACCGTCGCCTGCGCCGTCGGAGAAGCCCGCGCGCTTTTCGGTATCGAACATTCGGCTCGAGAACGGCCAGATCACGTTCGATGACAGGCTTCTGAAGGCGCAGCACGTGATCGACCGCTTCGCGCTCGGCATTCCGTTCATCGCAACGCTGCCTTCCGCCACCGATATCTTCGTGACGCCATTGTTGCAGGCGCGCATCGACGGCTCGCCGCTCGTCGTGAAGGGGCGCACGAAGCCGTTCTCGGCGTCGCGCGAGTCGGAAGTCGCGCTGTCGCTCGACGGGCTCGACGTGCCGAAGATCGCGTCCTATGCGCCGGCCTCGGTGCCCGTCGCGGTGAAGAGCGGCAAGCTCTCGACGGATCTCAACGTGAGCTTCGCCATTGCCGGCGATACGCCGACGATCCGCATTACAGGCGCGGCCGATCTCGCCGATCTCGCCGTCACCGACAAGGCGGACGCGCCGCTCGTCGCCGCGCGCGCGCTGCACGTGAAGATTGCCGACGCGCAGCCGTTGCGCGATATCTGGCATCTCGACGAAGTCACGCTCGCGGGGCCGAACGTGCGCCTCGTGCGCGATTCGGCCGGTCTGCTGAACGTGCAGAAGCTGGCCGGTCCCGAGCCGAAAGCCCACGAAGCGAAACCCGCCGCGAAAGACACGCCGCCTTTGGACCTCGCGATCCGCCATCTCGCCATCAGCGACGGCACGATCGGGCTCGACGATCAATTGCTCAAGTCGCGCGTGCAAGGCGCGCTCACCGGATTCGCCGTGACGCTCGACGGCTTCTCGACGCTGTCGAAGACGCCCGCGCGCTACACATTGAAAACGGCGTTCGACAAAGGCGGCGCGCTCGATGCATCGGGCAACGTGACGCTCGCCGCGAAAACCGCCGATGTGAAGCTCGCGCTCGATGCGCTCGCGCTGCCGCCGCTGCAACCGTATCTCGCGAACGTAATGGCCGCGCGCGTGACGGGCGGCACGCTGGGCGCGAAGCTGCCCGTGTCCGTCGACTGGAGCAAGGCCGATGGCGGCGTGCAGGTCGGCGCGGGCGATGTGACGCTCGACGCGCTGACGCTCGTGCCGAATTCGGGCGGCGGCGCGCCGGTCAAGCTGGCGTCGGCGGTGGCGAAGATCGGCAAGGTCGATGTCTCCGCGCGGCAGGCGGCGCTCGACAGCGTGCAACTGCGCGGGCTCGCGCTCGACGCGACGCGCCGCAAGGACGGCAGCATCGATCTCGCCGCGCTCGCGGGGCCGCACGAGGCCGCGCCCGAGCAGACCGCGGCGCACAAGATCCAGAAGGCGCAGGCAGCGGGGCCGGCGTGGCGTTACCGGATCGGCCAGATTTCGCTCGATGGCGCATCGGCCAATATCACCGACGAAACGCCGGCGCGGCCGGTCAAGCTGCGCGTCGCGCCGCTTTCGGTGAACGTGAAGCAATTCAGCGACGACCTGACCAAGCCGCTCGCCGTGGACGGCACGCTCACGCTCAACGGCAAGGGCGCGCTCGCGATCGGCGGCAACGTCACGGTGACGCCGCTCAAGCTTGCGTTGCACGTGAAGGGCGATCAGGTCGATGCCTCCGCGTTCGAGCCGTATTTCGGCGACAAGCTCAACGTCGATGTGCAGAGCGCGTATGTCAACGCGAACGGCGAAGTCGCGATGTCGGGCAGCGGCAAGACGCTCGCGGCCACCTACAAGGGCGACGTCTCCCTCACCGACGTGCGCATGATCGACAAGCTGACCAACGACCGCTTCGCGGGCTGGAAGCTGCTCGGCCTCACCAATGTGAAGGTGAATTACGGCGAGCGCGGCACGGATGTCGATGCCGCGCGCGTGACCTTCGCTAACTTCTACGGCCGCGTGCTGCTCGATTCGCAGGGCAGGCTGAACCTGAAGGGCGTGGTCGCGGACGAGGGCGGCACCACGCAGCCGGTCACGAAGGAAAAGACGAAAGCCGCGGCGCCCGCGCCCGCTTCCGCGCCGGCGCAGACCGCGGAGAAGTCGGGGCCGCCGCTCAACATGCGTTTCGGGCAGCTCGTGCTGCAAAACGGCCGCGTGAGCTACACCGACAACTTCATCAAGCCGAACTACACGGCGAATCTCGTCGCGATCAACGGCACGATCGGGGCGTTCGGCACGCATTCGACCACGCCCGCGCCCGTGGATGTCACCGCGAAACTGGCGGCGAACGGCCCGGTGTCGATCAAGGGGCAGGTCAATCCGCTGATCGACAAGCCCGCGCTCGATCTCACCGCGAGCGCGCACGGCGTCGAACTGACGAACCTCACGCCGTATTCGTCGAAATACGCGGGCTATCCGATCACGAAGGGCAAGCTCAACGTCGATCTTCACTACATGCTCGCGGACAACAAGCTCACGGCGAACAATCATCTGTTCATCGATCAGTTGACGTTCGGCGATCGCGTCGACAACCCGACGGCGACAAAGCTCCCGGTGCGGCTCGCGGTGTCGCTGCTCAAGAACTCGCGCGGCGAAATCGACGTGAACATTCCGATTTCCGGCTCGCTCGACAATCCGGAATTTTCGATCGGCGGGCTCGTGTGGCAGGCTATCGTGAACCTCGTGCAGAAGGCGGTGACTGCGCCGTTCACCCTGCTCGCGCATGCGTTCGGCGGCGGCGGCGAGGATCTGAACTACGTCGAATTCGACGCGGGCTCGGCCAGCCTGAACGACGCCGCGCAGAAGAAGCTCGAGACCATCGCGAAGGCGCTGGCGGACAAACCGTCCGTGCGCGTGGACGTGACAGGCCGCGTCGATCCGAAGACGGACGAGCCCGCATTGCGCGCCGCATGGGTGGAGAGCCAGGTCAAGCGCGCGAAGGTGCGCGACATGGCGAACAACGGCGAGAACGTGGACTGGAATGCGATCAAGATATCGGATGCCGACTACGACAAATATCTGACGAAGGTGTACAAGTCGTCGGACTTCAAGAAGCCGACCAATTTCATCGGCATGACGAAGGGGCTGCCCGACGCCGACATGAAGGCCGCGCTGACCAGGAATGCGCCGGTGAATGAAGACGCCTTGCGCGATCTGGCGCAGCGCCGCGCGCAGGCGGTGCAGGAGTATTTCGACGGCAAGATCGACAGCGCGCGCGTTTTCGTCGTCGCGCCGAAGATGAGCGCCGACGATATCAAGGACAAGGGCGCGGGTTCGCGCGTCGAACTGGGATTGAAGTGAGCGGCGCTGGCCGTTTGGACGACTGAATGACCAAGGAAACGAAAACTAATATCGGCGATACCGACAATCCGAAGGAAGACGGGAATCAGCCGATGGGAACACCTTATGAGAAGGACGTGGTGGCGTGGGCCGAAGAACAGGCCGCGCTGCTGCGAGCAGGGAAGCTTGCGTCCATCGATATCGAGCATATCGCAGAGGAAATCGAGGACGTGGGGAAGAGCGAACAAAGAGATTTTGCGAGCAGGATGGCGGTGTTGCTTGCACACTTGTTGAAATGGCAATGGCAGCCGGACCGGCGTGGGGCGAGTTGGGAAACGACGATTCGCGTACAGCGCGCGGCAATCGAGCGTCGTTTGAAGAAAACGCCAAGTCTGAAACCGATGCTGGACGATGACGACTGGATCAGCGATATGTGGGGCGACGCGCGGCAGCAAGCGGCAAAGGAAATGAATGTCGGTATGGCCATCCTGCCGGAAAACTGTCCCTGGTCAATGACCGACTCGTTGTCGGACGAGTTCCTTCCAGGTTAGTCAGCGCGCGAGCCACCCGGCTCGCGCCTCAATGCGCCCCCGAAGCCGCCCCACCGCCGCCACCCTTCGCCACCTTCGTAATCCAGATCAGCGGAATGATCAAAATGAAGATCACCGCCGAAATCAGGAAGATATCGTTCAGTCCCATCATCGCGGCTTGCGAATTGACGGTGAAATTGAACATGCCGCGCGCTTGCGCTTCGCTGATATCGAGCGTCGATCGCGAAAGGCCGAGCGATTGCACGAACGCCGGGTTGTAGATGTTCGCCTGCTCGGTCAGCCGTTCATGATGCAACGCGATCCGGTTATCCCACGCATTACCGGCGAGCGACGTGCCCACCGCGCCGCAGAAAACGCGCGCGAAGTTCGATAAGCCCGCCGCCGCGGGAATCTTCGAAGGCGGCAGGCCCGAGAGCACGATCGCGGTGAGCGGCACGAAGAACATCGCCATCGGGATGCCTTGCAGAAGCGTCGGCAGCACGAGATGCCACGTGTCGATCTCGATCACATACTTCGAGCGCAGCCAGAACACGAACGCAAAGCCGACGAACGCCATCGTCGCAATGATGCGCGCGTCGCTGCGCGGCAGGACCTTGCCCATCACCGGCGCAAGAATCACCGCAAAAATGCCGAGCGGCGCGGTGACGAGCCCGGCATCGACGGAACGGTAGTTCAAGTACTGCTGCATCCATTGCGGCAACAGCACGAGATTGCCGAAGAACACGCCGTAGGCGACGGAAATGGCCACCGTGCCGCCGAAGAAATTGCGCCCGGCGAAGAGCCGCAAATCGACCACGGGATTCGGGTCCGTCAATTCCCACACGACGAAGAACGCGAATGAGATCGCCGCGACGATCGCCAGCACGACGATCAGCGGCGACGAGAACCAGTCGAGATCGCGTCCCTTGTCGAGCATGATCTGCAGCGACGCGACCCACGACACCAGCAGCACCAGGCCGACGACGTCGATCGGCGCCTTGCGCGTCGGCGATTCGCGCTCGCGGTAAATGAGCCACGTCACGCCCGCCGCGAACAGGCCCACCGGAATGTTGATGTAGAAGATCCACGACCACGAATAGCTGTCCGTGATCCAGCCGCCGAGCGCGGGACCGGCGATCGGGCCGACGGTCGCGGTCATCGCCCAGAGGGAGAGCGCCATCGACGCCTTCTCTTTCGGATAGGAGCCGAGCAGGATCGCCTGCGACAGCGGAATCAGCGGCCCGGCGACCGCGCCCTGCAGCACGCGCGCGAACAGCAGCACCGGCAGACTGGGCGCGAGCCCGCATAGCCACGACGACAGCACGAACATCAGGATCGCGCCGACGAAGAGGCGGATCTGACCGAGCCGCTGCGTGAGCCAGCCGGTCAGCGGAATCGAGACGGCATTCGACGCCGCGAACACCGTGATGACCCATGTGCCCTCGTTGACGGATACGCCGAGATTGCCGGAGATCGTCGGAATCGCGACATTGGCGATCGACGAATCCAGCACGTTCATGAAGGTCGCGAGCGCCACCGCGAAGGTGGCGAGGACGAGTTGACCGCCTTTGAGCGGCGGCGGGGGTGCGGCGGCGGGCGTGGGCGTCCTCGGCGTGCTCATGCGGATTCCGTGCTCGGGGCCGCTGCATCGCGACTCACGCGCGCGGCCGGTTCAGATCAAACCGCCAGTGTGCCCGTGCTCGTGAAAAGCTGCTTGGCCCAACGGCAGAGGGCATCCTTTTGGCACGCTTCAGGGCGTGTATCGACGCGTTGACACATGGACAGTTCTGGCGATACTATCTCTGTATCAACACGTATCTACGCCATCCGGGGGCATCATGCCAAGACAAGTCTTAAAGCGTTGGGGCAATAGCCTTGCCGTGCGCATTCCTGCGAATATTGCCAGCGAGCTTTCTTTAGAGGAGGGGCAGGAAGTGCATGTGGAAGTCATCGACGGCTGCGTCAGCGTGCGGCCACATCGGGCGATTCGGCGCTTTTCGCGCGAACGCCTCGTTCAACAATTCCGCGACGGCAAAATCGAACGTCACGAGGAGATCGATTTCGGCGCCCCCGTGGGAGACGAGTGGGGCGGCCCGGAAGATCCGACGCGCGAGGACTTGCAATGAAGCGCGGCATTCCGGATGCGGGCGACGTCGTGCGTTTGCACGTCGGTCCATCGAAAGGCAACGAGCAGAACGGATATCGCGCGGTGCTGGTTATTTCCGACGTCGTGATGAACGAGATCACCGGCCGTTTCACCGGCTTGCCGATCACCTCGACCATCCGCGGATGGGAAACCGAAGTGCCGGTCAGCAGTCTGGAGCGGCCCGGCGTCGCGCTGATCGATCAGATTCGAACGTGGAGCCACGTCCATCGCGAAGTCGCGTTTCGCGGCGAGACGGTCACGGACGACGAACTCGATGCCGCAAAATACGCGATCCGCGCTTTCCTGCAATTGTGACGCGCGGCGCGCGCCGGCGTTCGAGCCGCCGCGCGCCCTCGACGCGCCTTACTTCGCCGAAATGTCGATGTTCCCGAGATACTTCTTCGCGTACTTGTCGATGGTCCCGTCCGCCTTGACCTTCTCGATCGCCGCGTTGAGCTTGGCCTTGAGCGCATCGTCGCCCTTGCGCACGCCGTAGGCGATGCCGCTGCCGAGAATCTTGTCGTCCCGCACCGGTGCGCCGACGAACGCGTAGCCTTCGCCGTCCGGCTTCGACAGGAAACCGCTCTGTCCCGCCGGCGCGAGCACGAGCGTGCCGTCGAGTCGGCCGGACTTCAGATCGGCGTAGACCTGGTTCTGGTCCTGATACGGCACGACCTTCACGCCCTCGTTTTCCCAGTGCGCCTTGGCGAACGTCTCCTGAATCGAGCCTTGCAGCACGCCCACGCTCTTGCCCTTGAGCGACGCCGAGGTCGGTTCGAGACCGCTGCCTTTCTTCGCGATCAGTTGCGTCGGCACGCGATACACGACCGTCGTGAAGTCGATCGCCTGGCGGCGCTGCTCGGTCGCGTTCATCGCGGAATTGATCGCGTCGAACTTGCGGCCCTGCAGCGCGGGAATCAGCCCGTCGAACGAGGTTTCGACCCATTTGCACTGCATCTTCGCCGCGACGCACACCGCGTTGCCCACGTCGATATCGAGCCCTTGCAGCTCGCCCGTCGACGATTTCGACTCGAACGGCGGATATTGCGCCTCCAGCCCGAAGCGCAAGGTGTCGGCGGCGAGCGCGGCGCCGCTCGCGAACGTGCACGCGACAAGCAATGCGCCGGCGATGTGGTTCAGTTTCATCGTGTGGTCTCCAGAAAAGTCTTCAGATCGAGCAAAGGCGGCGCGCGCCTTCGATGAGCGTGTCGTCGTCCTTCGCGAAGGAAAGACGGATCAGGCGGTTGTCGGTGCCGTCGGTATAGAACGCCGACAGCGGGATCGTCGCGACGCGCGCCTCGCGGATCAGGCGCAGCACGAAGTCGCTGTCGCTTTCGTCCGAAATCGCGCTGTAACGCGCAAGCATGAAGAAACTGCCCGCGCTCGGCAACAGTTCGAAGCGCGATTCTTTCAGCGACTCGGCGAGCAAATCGCGTTTGTGCTGATAGAACGGCCCGAGATTCAGGTAACTCGATGCGTCCGCGAGCGCTTCGGCGAACGCCATCTGCATGGGCGTGTCGGCGGAAAAGGTCATGAACTGGTGAACCTTGCGGATCTCCGCCGTCAGCGCGGCGGGCGCGAGGCAGTAGCCGACGCGCCAGCCCGTCACGTGATACGACTTGCCGAACGACGACACGATCACGCTGCGCTCCGCCAGTTCGGGATAGCGCGCCATGCCGTGATGCAGCGCGCCGTCGAACACGACGTGCTCGTAGACTTCGTCGGACAGCACGATGATCTTCGTGCCGCGCGTGAGCGCCGTCAGCCGCTGGATGTCGGCGGACGTGAACGCGCTGCCCGTCGGATTGTGCGGCGTGTTGACGAGGATCATGCGCGTTCGCGGCGTGATCGAGGCGGCGACTTCGTCCCAGTCGATGCGGAAATCCTCGGGCGACAGCTTGATCGCGACGGGCGTCGCGCCCTGCAACTGGACGATGGGCGCGTAGCTGTCGAACGACGGCTCGAAGTAGATGACTTCGTCGCCGGGATGCACGAGCGCGCTGATCGTTGCGTACAAGCCTTCGCTCGCGCTCGCCACCACCGTGACTTCCGTGCCCGGATCGTAGGTCGCGCCGTACAGCGTCTGCGTCTTGACGGCGATCGCCTCGCGCAGCGCGAGCACGCCTGACATCGGCGAGTACTGGTTATGTCCTGCCCGCATGGCTCGCTCGACGCCTTCGATGAGCTTCGGGTCGCAGGCGAAGTTCGGCGCACCCTGCGACAGATTGAGCGCATGATGCTCGTCGGCCAACTGGCCGATGACTGTGAAAATGGTCGTGCCGACGTTCGGCAGCTTCGACTCGGGAATGCAGGCGCTTTGCACGGCGGGGTCTCCGGAATGGCAGTTCGGCGATTGAAAGATGAACCGCCGCCGACGATTCAACCGCAGCCATAAAGTGCGGACAATCGAAACTTTGTCATACTAGCCATGCTTTCAGATCATGGCTATAGCCGCAAACCCGGTCAAAAACCCGATGAAACCACTGCCTTCCCTCGATGTCCTGAAAACGTTCCTGGTCGTGGCGCAGAAACTGAATTTCACGCGCGCCGCCGACGCCCTGAATATCACACAGGGCGCGGTCAGCCGCCAGATCGCGGGGCTGGAGGCGCATCTTGGCTACGCGCTGTTCACGCGGCAGGCGCGCGGGCTCGCGCTCACGCATCAAGGCGCGCTGCTCGTCGCGCCGCTGCAGCAGGCGTTCGCGCAGATCGGCGATGCGCTCGCGAAAGGCGGCGCGCAATCCGGCATTTTGCGCGTGAAGTGCCCGACCTGCGCGATGCGCTGGGTGCTCCCGCGCGTCATCCGGCTGCAGAACGAGCGGCCGGACCTGGTGGTGGAAGTCACCGCATCGGTGTCGCACGGCGTCGAGTTCGGCGCGGAGCAGTTCGACGCGGCCATCGTGTTCGGCGCGGCGCCGTCGCTGAAGGGCGTGACGGCGCATCATCTGTTCGACGAAGTGCTGACGCCGGTCTGTGCGCCGGAATTGTGGAAGCCGGGAAAAAGCGTCACGCCGACCCCCGACGACCTCGCGGGCCAAACCCTGCTGCATCCCACGCGCGACCGCCGCGACTGGCTGCTGTGGCTCGGCGCGTACGGCTACGCGGGTCTGCCGTCAGCGAAAGCGCAACATTTTGACACACTCGATCTGGCGATTTCCTCGGCGATGCAAGGCCTCGGCGTGACGATCGGCGATGTCTCGTTGATCGAAGACGACCTGCGTGCGAAGCGCGTGATCGCGCCGTTTCCGCTGCGCGTCGCAAGCGGGGCCGCCTACTACCTCGTTTATCCGGAGCGGCCCGCGCCGTCGCAGGCGTTGCAAAATTTTGTGCATTGGCTTGACGGCGAGGCGCGAATTACGCGACAAACCATCTGTGCGCATCACTGACAATCGTCAACTCAGATGCGATACGACCGCCGCGCTTTTTTGACCATCATCATGGTATTTCCCCACGCCTAAGTGAATGCGCGAAAGCGGCGCGAAGGATTTGATCACATAAAATCCGCGCTATCAGAAGCTGCATCGCGCAGCTCATCAACCGACGGAGATGCCTGAGTGCGACTCGGATCCTTCGCCACGCGCGCAATCGTCACGGCTGGATATGCACGGATATGAGATAGAGACACCTGACAATCGCCGTCACGCCCCGGAAGATGCCTCCCCGCAGTCCGCGCCCGCCAACGGCCCGATGAAACCGGCACTCGCCCGCGATGCCGCCGCCGTGCAACCCGGCCTGCGCACGCGGCTCATGCTGTGGCTGCTCGTGCCGCTTGCGTTGTTCGTGACGATGGCGGTCATCACCGGCTACGACAATGCGCGACGTACCGCGGATCGTTTGCAGGACAAACTGTTGCTGTCCTCCGCGCGGATGATCGCGGGAGAGGTGGACTGGAGCGATGGCGCGCCCGTCGCCGACGTTCCGCCCGCCGCGCTGGAAATTTTCGAATCGCCTTATCGCGACAGCGTGTTCTATAAGGTCGAAGCGGGGAACGGACGTTTGCTCGGCGGGCGGCCCGATCTGCCCGCGCCGCCAACGGAAGCCGACGGGCCCGTGTTCTATCACGCCAGTCTCGCCGACATGCCCGTGCGCGCGGTCGCTTACCGGCGCCTCCTCTACGACGCGGGAAGGAGCGTTCCGGTGACGGTGATCGTCGCCAAGACGGAAGGGTCGCGCTGCGCAATGCTCGACGAGCTCTGGCGTCCTCAACTGGTCGTCGGCTCGCTCATGTTGCTGCTGGTCGCCGTGCTGGTGCCATTGGGCCTGAGATTCGAGCTCGAACCGCTGATGAAGTTGAAGGACGAGGTCGCCGGGCGCGAGCCGATGCAGCTCGAACCGATGTGCGCGCAAGGCTTGCCGCGCGAGTTGCAGCCGATCGTCGATGCGATCAACCAGTGCATCGCGCAACTCAAGCTGCACAGCGAGGCGCAGCGGCAGTTCATTGCGGACGCCGCGCATCAGTTGCGTACGCCGCTCGCGCTGCTCGACGCGCAACTTCAGTATGCGCGCCGCGTCGACGAAAACGCCGCCGCCCGGGACGCCGCGCTTTTCGGTGCCTGCCGCAGCACGCGCAAGCTGACCGAGATGACCAATCAGTTGTTGATGATGGCGCAGGCGGAGTCGACGCCGCAGCCGGCGCTTACCGAAATGGACCTCGGCGCGGTGCTGGCGTCGGCGCTCGAAGAGAGGCTCGCGGCGGCGCAGCAGCGCAACATCGATCTCGGTGCGGAGATCGGCGACGGACTGTGGGTGAAAGGCAATGCGGAGCTATTGATGGCGCTTGTGAGCAACCTCATCGACAACGCAATTCGTTATACGCAGACAGGAGGACGGGTGACAGTAGTCGCGAAACGCGAAGCAGACCGAATCGTGTCACGGGTGATGGACAACGGGCCGGGCATTCCAGACGATATCCGCGAACGCGTCTTCGAGCGCTTCGTGCGCGGTTTTGCATCGACGGAGGGTACGGGCCTCGGCTTGCCGATCGCGAGGGAAATCGCGCGCCGGCATGGCGGTGACGTGCGCCTGGCCACGGGCGTCGATGGTCAGGGAGTGACCGCCACGGTCATATTGCCCGCGTCGCGCGGACAGGGGGCCGGCGATGAAGCTGCTGCTGATCGACGATAACGCCGAACTGTCGGAGTGGCTCGTCAGACTGCTGAAGACTGAAGGCTTCGTGATCGACTACGTTCCAGACGCGGAACGGGCCGAGGTGATGCTCAATCAGCAGGGCTACGACGTCGTGCTGCTCGATATCCGCTTGCCATCGATGAGCGGCAAGGATCTGCTCGTGCGGCTTCGGCGCCGTGGCAAGGACATGCCGGTGCTGATGCTGACCGCGCACGGTTCCGTCGATGACAAGGTGGACTGTTTCAACGCAGGCGCCGACGACTACGTGGTCAAGCCCGTCGACGCGCGCGAACTGGTCGCGCGCATCAAGGCACTGGTGCGGCGTCAGACCGGTCAGCGCGAACTCGAACTGGCGTGCGGCGATCTTCACTACCGGTTCGACACGCGCGAATTCTTCCTGCACGGCGACATGCTTTCGTTGCGGCGGCGCGAGCACGCCATTCTGGAAGCGCTCATGTTGCGTCAGGGCAAGACGGTGTCGAAGGCGATGCTCGCGGACAGCATATCGAGCCTCGACGACGCGCCGAGCGACGATGCCATCGATATCTATCTTCATCGCTTGCGCAAGCACCTGTCATCCTCGCGCGCGCAGATCATGACCCTGCGCGGCCTGGGCTACGTGTTGCGCACGCGTGTGGAATGAGGGCCGCCGCCGTATCGGTAGAAGTACTGAGTCACACGATTGTTCCGTGATAGCGCGATGAAGGGTTCGATTCGATAGCATGGGTTTGTCGGCGTTCATTCGGATGGCTAAACGCCTACGTTTCGACAAAAGAAATTCACGCGGCAATCGATTCGACGGAGGGGGATATGCGCGCGGAGCACACGGCAATCTATATCGGGGACTGGGCCACGTATGTCTTCATCGCCGTACTGGCGAGCGCGGCTTTCGCAATGTTCTGCAGCATGATTTCGATGTACATGGACCTTTGGCGCTTCGACGAAAAGGGCGAGCTCTTGCCGCCGCAATCGATGTTTCCGTTTCTCAGATCGACCTGGTTCATCCATCTGAATACGTGGCTCGCGTTGACGTCCGCGCTCGCGCTCGTCGTTTTGCTCTGAATCAGTGAAGCGCTGATCTCACTCCGGAAAAGAAATGCCGCATTCCAGAAAGAAGAAGTGTGCGAAGAGTAGCCGACCGCGCGCTGCGAGAGCCTACTGGCTGCCGATGCCGCAAAGCGACGCCGATACCATCATCCTTCAATGCCGTCTCGCGCTGGAGGTCATCCGCAAGGGCGATGCAAGCCAGACGGATGCGCAGTGCATCGCGCATGCCGTTCTGCTCACGCGGCTACTGTCGGAAACGGGCTACGGAAGGCTCGACCCGGATATCATCCTGGAGGCCGAGGAAGACATGCTGTCGATGCTGGAGGGCGGCGCGCAAACCGGTCAGTGGCGCATTCCGGAGGCGAGTCTGCCGGCGCTGACCGCCATCGTCAACGAGCATGACAGGCAATTGCGCGAGGTGCGTCTCGCCGATGTGATCGCGTGCAACGAGCGCCTCGAAAAATTCATCGCGGAAGCCCTGCGGGCGCAGCAACCGAATGCGGCTTGAATTGGATAAAAAGGCGCGCCGCCGCGGCGCGCCGTGCACGTCGAGCTTTACATGCCGTGCTTGGTCACGACCGATTCCCACTGCCCGTTCTTCACCTGATACAGCGTCGACGATGCATTCTTCAGCGCGCCGTTGCTGTCGAACGCGATCGGCCCGGTGATACCGTCGAACTTGTTCGACTTCAGCACCGCCCGGTACACCTTCGGATCGGTGGAATTGGCCTTCTGCATCGCGTTGATGGCGGCCCACGCGGCGTCGTAGCCGAACGGCGCGTACGAGAGAATCGCCACGCCGAAGCGCTTCTGGAACTTGTCGCTGAACGCTTTGCCGTCGGGCAGCTTGTCGAGCGGGCTGCCGTATTCCCATGCCTGCGCGCCTTCGGCGGCGTCGCCGGCGAGCTTGAGGAAATCGGCGTCCATCACGCCGCCGCCGCCGACGAACTGCGCGTTCATGCCAAGCTGCTTCATTCGCTTGACGACCGCGGCCGCCTGGCGATCGAGGCCGCCGAAGAAGATCAGATCCGCATTCGCCGCCTTGATGCGCGTGAGCTGCGCGCTGAAATCGACGGTCTGGTTGTCGCTGTATTCGCGCGTCACGATCGTGCCGCCTTTGGCTTTCACCGCCTTTTCGAATTCGTCCGCTTCGCCCTGCCCGAAGGCCGTGCGGTCGTCGATGATCGCAATGCGCTTCGCCTTCGTCGTCGTCACCGCATAGACGCCCGCGTTGCCGGCGTTTTGCGCATCGCTCGAAATCACCGTGAAGACGTTTTCCAGGCCGCGCGTGGTGATGGTCGGATTGGTCGCGGCGGGATCGATCATCGGGATGCCGGCGGTGTTGTAGATCGGCGAGGCGGGCAGCGTCGTGCCCGAGTTGAAGTGGCCGACGACGACCGCCACGCCGTCGTCGACGAGCTTCTGCGCCGCCTGCACGCCGATGCGCGGATCGGCCTGATCGTCTTGCGCGTAGATCTCGAACTTGGCGGTCTTGCCGCCGATCGCGATCTTTTTCGCGTTGGCTTCGTCGAGCGCGAGTTGCACGCCGTTCTGAAGATCCTTGCCATAGCCCGCATTCGCGCCGGTGAGCGGCGCCGCGAAACCGACTTTCACCGCGAGATCGTCGGCGCTCGCCGATAGCGGCATCGCGCCGAGCGACGCCGTGGCGCATGCCACGAGCCACGCCAGAGGTTTGGTACGAACGCGCATGGTTTGCTCTCCTTTTTTGGTTTGCAATCGATTGAAACCCGACCGCTTCCGTGCCGGCAAGACGGGCTTGCCCTCAAACGTCCGACGATGCATGGGGCGAGAACAGCCGCTTCGCGCTCAAGCCCGGCACGGGCAGCGGACATGCGCAATGTAGGGAGCCAATTTCGGCGCGTCTTGGTGTTAAGTCGCGCGCGCGATGCGGATTTCGGCATAGCCCGGGCGCGCCGCTATCGCAAGCGGGGCGCGGCTTCGCGCGTTTGGCCGCCCGCCCGCCCGCGACGATTCCCGACAATGCCCGCCGCGCGCCTATCGGCCCGATTGAAATTTCCCCGATTGACAAAGTGCATATGCACAAATATCCTTCAGGGCATGAACTCCAACTCATCTCCTCTCGACTGCAACTGTTTCGCGATCCGTCAGGCTGCGCGTTACGTGTCGCAAATGTACGAGCGGCATCTGACGGCGGTCGGCATCACGGCGGCGCAGTTCACGATCATCGCGGCGATCGGGCGCAAGCCCGGCGTGCAGATGGCCGAATTGTCCGACGCCATGGTGATGGACCGCACGACGCTCGTGCGGGCGCTCAAGCCTTTGCAGCGCGACGGCCTTGTCGAAGCGGCGCAGGAATCGGCCGCTTCGCGTGCCGTCGGGCTGCGCCTCACGTCGGCGGGCAAGGACACGCTCGCGAAGGCGTCGGCGCAATGGCGCGCGGCGCAGGCGGAATTCGACGCGAAGTTCGGCGAGAAACGCGCGAAGGCATTGCGCAAATCGCTCTTCGAACTGACGGCGATGGAGTGAGCGGATCACAGCGGGCCCGCATCGCGTGGGCCTTTTATTCGGCCATTATAGTGTATATGCACAGTTAACCGGAGCAGGTCATGCAGATCAAAGGAAAAGTGGTACTCGTCACCGGCGCGAATCGCGGTCTTGGCAAGCAGTTTGCGCAATCGCTGCTGAAAGCGGGCGCGGCGAAGGTTTATGCGGCAGCGCGCGACCCGAAGAGCGTCGATATTCCCGGCGTCGAAGCCATCCGCCTCGATGTGACCAACGCCGCGGATATCGCAGAAGCCGCGGCCACGTATGGCGACGTTAACGTGATCGTCAACAACGCGGGCGTGACGACGCGCGGCCTGCTTGTCGATCCGGCATCGACGCAGGGCATTCGCGATCTGCTCGAAATCAACACGTTCGGCCCGATCGCGCTGACTCAGGCGTTTGCGCCCGTCTTGAAGAAGAACGGCGGCGGCGCGGTCATCAATATCCTGTCGGTGCTGAGCTGGGCGTCGTTGCCCGCGGGCGGCGCGTATCACATCTCGAAGGCGGCGGCGTGGGCGGCCACCAATGCGCTGCGCGAAGAACTGCGCGAGCAGGGCACGCTGGTGGTGTCGGCGCATCCGGGCTACATCGATACGGACATGGTGAAGCAAGTCACCGCGCCGAAGTCGTCGCCGGAGCATGTCGTGAACGAAGTGCTCGCGGCGGTGGAGCGGAATCAGGAAGAAGTGACCGTCGATGAAACCGGGCGCGCGGTGAAAGCATCGCTGTCGACCGATACGCCGATTTATCTGACGGGTATTCCGCGCTGAGCGATGGGGCGGGTGATGGGTGGCGCGTAGGCGCCACAGCGATTTGCATATCGTTCGGTATCCTGCGACGGACGCGTCACCCCTTCTTCTGCATCTCCTCAAACCCCGCCGCGGCCTGCTGCACGTCCGGCGGGAAGTCGTCCATCTCCATCACCTGGCGCACTTCGATCATCTCGTTGTCCGAGGCCGGGCAACGCTTCGCCCACTCGATCGCTTCTTCGCGCGACTTCACCTGCAGCATCCAGTAACCGCCGAGCACTTCCTTCGCCTCGGCGAACGGCCCGTCCGTGACGCGCGGCTTGCCGCCCGCAAACGTGACGCGCGCGCCCATCGACGGCGGATGCAGCCCGTCGAGCGCAAGCAGCACGCCCGCCTTTTGCAGTTCCTCGTTGTATTTCATCATCGCGGCGACGGCGTCCGCGGACGGCATCGTGCCGGGCTGTGCGCTTTCGTAGCCGCGCGGAATCATCAGCATCATGAATCGCATGTGGATTGCTCCTTGAAGTTCGTGTATTTTTCGAGCGTCATCGGCACGCTCACCACCACGACGAGCAACATGACACGAGATCGACATGCACATGCTTAGGCGTTTTTCCCTAGTCGAATACTGTTGCCTTCCCGCTCGTCCGATCAAATAATGTAATCCATTACATCTCGATCGCCGCAAGCGACTTCACCGATGTCAGACCCGGTTCGTCCCCGCGAGGAAGTATCGATTGCCGACGTCGCCGAACGCGCGGGCGTGTCCGTCGCCACGGTGTCGCGCGTGCTCAACGGGCATACGAACGTTCGCGAGGCAACCCGCGAAAAAGTGCTTCAGGCGGTCGCGGCGAGCGGCTATCGCATCAACGAGCTCGCGCGCAATCTGCGCACGGCGGAAAGCCGCCTGCTCCTCACGATGGTCCCCGATTTCGGCAATCCGTTCTATGCGGCGATCGTGCGCGGCATCGACAGCGTCGCGCGCCAGAACGGCTATTTCATGCTGTTGTGCGATACCGGCGCGGACCCGCTGCGCGAGCGAAGCTACTTCGATCTGCTGCGCGGACGCCGTGCCGATGGCGCTATCTGTCTCGATCCCGCCGCCGTGCAAAAAGCGCTCGCCGAAGAAGCCTCGACACTGCCATGGGTCGCATGCTGCGAGTTCGACCCATCGGCGGGCGTGCCGTATGTCGGCATCGACAATCATCTCGCGGCGGGCGATGTCGTGCGCTATCTCATCGGCAAGGGACATCGGCGCATCGCGCTCATCAACTCGGGGCAGGGTTATCTGTACGGACGCCAGCGGCTCGCGGGCTATCGCGACGCGCTTAACGACGCGGGCATCGAGCCGCATCCCGCGTGGCTGATCGAACTCGACAGCCTCGACTACGACGCGGGCGAACGCGCCGCCGCGCAACTCGCCGCACTCGGGGATGAGCGGCCGACCGCCGCGTTCGCCGTGTCCGATACGCTCGCCATCGGCGTGATGAACGGCTTTCGCGGCGCGGGCTATGCCGTGCCCGACGATGTCGCCGTCGTGGGGTTCGACGATATCGCCGTGGCCGCGCATGTCGACCCGCCGCTCACGACCGTCTCGCAGCCCATGCAACTGCTCGGCGAAACGGCGGCCGAGCTGCTGCTCAAGCGCCTGCGCGACCCGCGCGCGGACGTGCCGGGCGTGCTGCTGCCGCATCGCCTGATCCAGAGAAGGAGCGCGTGACGATGAGCCTCGCCGTGCGCTTCGAGGGAATCGAAAAACAGTTCGGGCCGGTGCGCGTGCTGCACGGCGTCACCTTCGATCTCGCGCCGGGGCGCATCGTCGGATTGCTCGGCGAAAACGGCGCGGGCAAATCGACGTTGATGAAGATCCTCGCGGGCTACGAGCGCGCCAACGCGGGCGCGTTCTATATCGACGGACGGGAAGCGGACTTCACGAGCTCGCGCGACGCGGAGCGTGCGGGCATCGTGCTGATCCACCAGGAACTGAATCTCGCGGATCACCTGAGCATCACGCAGAACATGTTTCTCGGGCACGAGCTGAAAAAAGGCTTCTTTCTCGATGAAACCGCGATGCGCGACGACGCCCGCGCGGCGTTGAACGACGTCGGCCTGCACAAGAATCCGGACACGCGCGTGCGCGATCTGATCGTCGCGGAGAAGCAACTGGTCGAGATCGCGAAGGCGATGCTGCGCAAGTCCCGTCTGCTCATCATGGACGAGCCGACCGCGACGCTCACGCCGTCCGAGACGCAGCGTCTTTTCGCGCTGATGGCGCGCCTTCAAGAGGCGGGCACGACCATCGTCTATATCTCGCACAAGCTCGACGAAGTGGAGCGCGTGACCGACGAAGTCATCGTGATGCGCGATGGCCGCTTTGTCGCGCGCGCGCCGACGGACGAGCTCACGCGTCAGCAGATGGCGAATCTGATGGTCGGCCGCGAAGTCTCCGACATGTTTCCGCCCAAGCCTTCCTTGACGGACGACGCGCCGGTTGCGTTCAAGGTCGAGGGCGCGTCGGTGCCGGGCTGGGCGCACGACGTGAGCTTTTCGGTGCACGCGGGCGAAGTGTTCGGCTTCGCGGGGCTCGTCGGCGCGGGACGCACGGAGTTGTTCGAAGCGCTCGTCGGGTTGCGTGCATTGAGCGCGGGGCGCGTCGTCATCGATACGAAAACGCTCAGGCTGAACAGCCCGCGCGATGCGATGCGCCACGGCCTCACGTACCTGAGCGAAGACCGCAAGGGACGCGGTCTGCATGTGGACATGGCGCTCAAAGACAACCTCACGATGATGACGCTGGAACGCTACGCGCGTCCGCTCGTCGATACGCGCGCGGAACGCGATGCGCTCAAGCAGGCGGTAAAGGACTTCGGCATTCGCACGGGCAATGTGTCGATCCGCGCGCGCATGCTCTCGGGCGGCAATCAGCAGAAGCTCGCGCTCGCGAAGTTCCTGCATCCCGACCCGCGCGTGATCGTGCTCGACGAACCCACGCGCGGTGTCGATGTCGGCGCGAAACGCGATATCTATTTTCTGATTCATCGCCTGGCCGCGGAAGGCCGCGCGGTGATCGTGATTTCTTCCGAGCTGATCGAACTGATCGGCTTGTGTCATCGCGTCGCGGTGATGCGGGCGGGCGAGCTCGTCACGACGCTCGGCATGGATCATTTGACCGAAGAGAGGTTGATCGCGCATGCGACCGGCACACACTGAAGACACCGAAAGCGAGAGCCGCCTCTCCACTGTCGCGCGCTTTCTGTTCGGCGTCGGACCGCTGATCGGGCTGATCGCGCTGTGCATCGGCGGCACCTTGCTCAACAGCGACTTCGCCACCGTCGACAACGCGATGAACGTGCTCACGCGCACGTCGTTCATCGGCATCATCGCGGTGGGCATGACGTTCGTGATCATCTCCGGCGGCATCGACTTGTCGGTCGGCTCGATGGCCGCGTTGATCGCGGGCAGCATGATCTACACGATGAATGCGCTCTTGCAGGGCTTTCACGGCCATGCGGTGCCGCCGCTTCTGATCATCGCGCTCGGCATCGTGCTCGCGCTCGTGCTCGGCGCGCTGTTCGGCTTCGCGCATGGCGTGCTCGTGACGAAAGGGCGCATCGAGCCGTTCATCGTCACGCTGGGCACGCTCGGCATCTTTCGCGCGCTGCTCACATGGCTCGCCGATGGCGGCGCGCTCACGCTCGACAACTCGCTCGTCGATCTGTACGGCCCGGTGTATTACGCGAGCCTGCTCCACATACCGGTGCCGATCTGGGTGTTCGCGATCGTCGCGGCGGGCGGCGCGCTCGTGTTGAATCGCACGGTGTATGGGCGGCACGTGCAGGCGATCGGATCGAACGAGCAGGTCGCGCGCTATGCCGCGATTCGCGTGGATCGCGTGAAGATCGTCACGTATGTATTGCTCGGCATGTGCGTCGCGGTGGCGACCATTCTGTACGTGCCGCGCCTGGGCTCGGCCACGCCGACGACCGGCCTCTTGTGGGAGCTCGAAGCGATCGCGTCCGTGGTGGTGGGCGGGACGGCGCTCAAGGGCGGCGAAGGGCGCGTGATCGGCACGGTCATCGGCGCGATTCTGCTTTCGGTCATCAACAACATTCTGAATCTCACGAGCATCATCAGCGTGTATCTGAACGCGGCGGTGCAGGGCGCCGTGATCATCCTCGTAGCATTCTTGCAGCGCGGTCGTCGATAGACTGGAATTCAACGAAGACAATGGAGACAAGGTCATGAAGAAAATGCTTCGCGCGCTCGGCGCGCTCACGCTCGCGGCGAGTGCGTTCGCCGTTGCATCGTCGTCCGCGTCCGCCGCCGACAAGGTCGTGCTCGGCGTCGCCATTCCGACCGCGGATCACGGCTTCACGGGCGGCATCGTGTGGTGGGCGAACGAGGCAAAGAAAGAGCTGGAGAAGGCGAATCCCGATCTGAAAGTGATCGTGAAAACGGCGGGCACCGCGCCGGAGCAGGCGAATCAGCTGCAGGATCTCGTGACCGTCAACAAGATCAATGCGCTCGTGATTTTCCCGCAGGAATCGGCCTCGCTCACGCAACCGGTCGCGCAGGTTCACAAGAAAGGCGTGTATGTGACGGTGGTCGATCGCGGCCTCACCGACACCAGCGCGCAGGATGCCTACGTCGCCGGCGACAACACCGCGTTCGGCAAGATTCCCGCCGAGTATCTCGCGAAGCAGTTGAACGGCAAGGGCGATATCGTCGCGCTGCGCGGCATTCCGACGACGCTCGACAACGAACGCTGGACCGCCTTCGAAAGCGTGTTGAAGCAGTATCCCGACATCAAGATTCTCGATGCGAAGTACGCGAACTGGAATCGCGACGACGCCTTCAAGGTGATGCAGGATTATCTGACGCGCTTCAAGCATATCGACGCCGTCTGGGCCGCCGACGACGACATGATGGTCGGCGTGCTCAAGGCGATCGATCAGGCGAAGCGCACCGACATCAAGATCGTGTTCGGCGGCGCGGGATCGAAGGAAGCGGTCAAGCGTATCATCGACGGCGATGCGCGCGTGAAGGCCGATGTATCGTATTCGCCGAAGTTCATCTACGACGCGATCAAGCTGACCGCCGAGGCGCGGCTCAAGGGCGAGAAGCTGCCCGCAACGACGATCATCCCGTCGGTGCTCATCACGAAGGACAACGCCAAGCAGTTCTATTTCCCGAACTCGCCGTTCTAAGCGCATGGCCGGTCACGCGCTGACCGGCGCCATTACAGAGGCTAAAGATGAAGACCATCAAGGGCCCCGCGATATTCCTCGCGCAATTCATGGGCGATCAGCCGCCGTTCGATACGCTTGCCAACCTGTCGAAGTGGGCGGCCTCGCTCGGCTATAAAGGCATACAGGTTCCCGCCGATCCGCGTCTGATCGATCTGGAGAAGGCCGCATCGAGCGACGCGTATTGCGATGACATCCGCCGCACTGCCGACGATGCGGGCGTCGAGTTAACCGAACTGTCGACGCATCTGCAAGGCCAGTTGATCGCGGTGCATCCGGCCTACGACACGCTCTTCGATGGCTTCGCCGCGCCGCACGTGCGCGGCAATCCCGCGGCGCGCACCGAATGGGCCATATCGCAACTGAAGCTCGCGGCGGCGGCGTCGAAACGCCTGGGTTTGAGCGCGCACGTGACGTTTTCGGGCGCGCTCGCGTGGCCGTATATCTATCCGTGGCCGCAGCGGCCGGCGGGTCTCGTCGAAGCGGCATTCGACGAACTCGCGCAGCGCTGGCGGCCGATTCTCGATGAGTTCGATCGCGCGGGCATCGACGTATGTTACGAACTGCACCCCGGCGAAGACCTGCATGACGGCGTGACCTTCGAGCGCTTTCTCGCGGCGGTGGACGATCATCCGCGCGCGAACATCCTGTTCGATCCGAGCCATTTCGTGTTGCAGCAACTCGATTACCTCGCGTTCATCGATATCTATCACGCGCGCATCAAGGCGTTTCATGTGAAGGACGCGGAGTTCCGGCCGAATGGCCGGCAAGGCGTGTACGGCGGCTATTCGGGCTGGGCCGATCGCGCGGGGCGTTTCCGTTCTCTGGGCGATGGCCAGATCGACTTCAAGGCGATCTTCTCGAAGATGGCGCAATACGATTTTCCCGGTTGGGCCGTGCTCGAATGGGAATGCGCGTTGAAGCATCCCGAAGACGGCGCGCGCGAGGGCGCGACGTTCATACGCGACCACATCATCCGCGTGGCCGAGCGCGCCTTCGATGACTTCGCCGGCAGCGGCGCGAGCCGCGAGCACATGCGCGGCGTACTGGGTATCGGCGGAGACGGGCGATGAATCGCGTGCGACTGGGGATGGTCGGCGGTGGCGAGGGCGCGTTCATCGGCGCGGTGCATCGCATCGCGGCGCGGCTCGACGATCGTTACGAACTCGTGGCGGGGGCGTTGTCGTCGGATGCGCGGCGGGCGGCGTCGAGCGCGGCGGCTATCGGGCTTGCGCGCAGCTACGACGATTATCGCGAGATGGCGCGCATCGAAGCGGGGCGCTCCGATGGCATCGAGGCCGTCGCGATCGTCACGCCGAATCATCTGCACGCGCCGATCGCGACGGCGTTTCTCGAAGCCGGCATCCATGTGATTTGCGACAAGCCGCTCGCGGTATCGCTGGCCGAAGGCGAGGCGCTCGCGAAACTCGCGCGCGAGAAGGATCGCGTGTTCGCGGTGACGTACACCTACACAGGCTATCCGCTCGTGCGGCATGCGCGCGGAATGGTGCGGCGCGGCCTGCTTGGCGAGATACGCGTCGTGCAGGTCGAGTATGCGCAGGACTGGCTTTCCTTGCCGGTCGAGACGCAATCGAATCGTCAGGCCGTCTGGCGCACGGACCCCGCGCTTGCGGGGCCGGCGGGTTGTCTCGGCGATATCGGCACGCATGCGTATCAGCTTGCGGAATACGTGACGGGAATGCGGCCGGCGGAGTTATCGGCGGACGTGACGACGTTCGTGCCGAACCGGCGCGTGGACGATCACGTTCAGGCGATGTTCCGTTACGCCGGTGGCGCGCGCGGCATGTTGTGGGCGAGCCAGGTCGCGGCGGGCGAGGAGAATGCGCTGCGCTTGCGTGTGTATGGCACGAAGGCGGGCATCGCGTTCGATCAGCAGAAGCCCAACGAATTGTGGTTCACTCCGATTGGCGGCGCGTCGGAGCGCTTCACGCGCGGGCGCGTGCAGAGTCCGGAAGCGCTGCACGCAACGCGCGTGCCGGCGGGGCATCCGGAAGGCTATCTGGAAGCGTTCGCGCAGGTTTATACGGATGCGGCGGCGTGCATCGCGAGTGGCACGACGCAAGGGGACGACTGGCTTACCACAGTCGAGGATGGGGTCGCGGGGTTGAGGTTCGTGGAGGCGGTGTTGAGGAGTAGTTTGGGGAATGGGGAGTGGGTGGCGGTCGCGTAAGCGAGAAGTTCACGACCGATAAAAAAGGGGCGGCCCGCATGCCGCCCCGTTTTCATCGACTCAGAGGTGATCACCCCCAGTTCGCGTGAAAACTCCCTTCCTTATCCGTCCGCTCGAACGTATGAGCGCCGAAGAAATCCCGCTGCGCCTGCACGAGATTCGCGGGCAGGCGTTCCGACCGGTACGCATCGAAATACGCGATCGCCGACGAGAACGCCGGCACCGGAATGCCCGCCTTTACCGCCGCAACCACAACATTGCGCAATGCGTCCTGATACTTCGCCGCGATATCGCTGAAATACGGATCGAGCAGCAGATTCGCGAGTTGCGCGTCCTTCGCATAAGCGTCCGTGATCTTCTGCAGGAAGCGCGCGCGGATAATACAGCCCGCCCGGAAGATCTTCGCGATTTCGCCGTAATGCAGATCCCACTTGTATTCTTCCGACGCCGCGCGCAACTGCGCGAAGCCCTGCGCATACGACACGATCTTCGACAGATACAACGCGCGCCGCACCGATTCGACGAAGGCCGCGCGGTCGCCGTCGAACTTCGGCGCCGGTCCGCTCAACACTTTGCTCGCCGCCACGCGCTGCGTCTTCAGCGACGACAGCACGCGCGCGAACACGGCTTCGGTAATCAGCGGCAGCGGCGCGCCGAGATCCAGCGCGTTCTGGCTCGTCCACTTGCCCGTGCCCTTTTGCGCGGCGCGATCGAGAATGACATCGACGAGATCCTTGCCCGTCTCTTCATCCTTCTTCGAAAAGATCTTCGACGTGATCTCGATCAGATAGCTATCGAGCTCGCCCTGATTCCACTCGACATACACCTTGCCGAGTTCTTCGTTCGACAAGCCCGCGACGCGCTTGAGCACGTCATAGCTCTCGGCGATCAACTGCATGTCGCCGTACTCGATGCCGTTGTGCACCATCTTCACGAAGTGGCCCGCGCCGTCCGGACCCATGTACGCGACGCACGGTTCGCCGTCCGGCGCCTTCGCGGCGATCTCGGTGAGAATCGGCGCGACGAGTTCGTACGCTTCCTTCTGTCCGCCCGGCATGATCGACGGGCCCTTCAGCGCGCCTTCCTCGCCGCCCGAGACGCCCGTGCCGATGAAATGCAGCCCCGACTTCGCGAGATCCTGATTGCGGCGGATGGTGTCGGTGAAGTGCGTGTTGCCGCCGTCGATGAGAATGTCGCCCTTTTCCAGCAGCGGGCGCAGTTGCGCGATGGTCTCGTCGGTGCCTGCGCCGGCCTTCACCATCATCAGAATGCGGCGCGGCTTTTCCAGCGAGTCCACGAACTCTTCGAGCGTGTACGTGGGCACGAGCTTCTTGTCGGCATGTTCGGCAATCAGTTCGTCGGTTTTGGCCCGGCTGCGGTTGTAGACCGAAACGGCGTGACCGCGGCTCTCGATGTTCAAGGCCAGATTGCGGCCCATGACGGCGAGGCCCACCACGCCGATAGCTTGTTTGCTCATTGCTTGATCTCCGAATGACCGAAGCGAACGCGGCTCGTGGCGCGCGGCTTCGGGATGAAAACGTGTCGATGGGAGCGGCGCCCGCGCGTGCGGCCGTCTCCGGATCAGAGCGGTGATCCGGGCGCCGAGGCGAATTTCGCGCGAGCGCAGACCGCCCGAATTTACCACTTTGAGCCGCAATCGGCAGACCGCGCGCCGTCCGGACGAGCGCTTTGCGCGATGCCGCCTTAGAATGAACGCCCGCAACGAGCACGCCGCGAAGGCCAGCCAAGACATGCCGCATTCCCGGCGCGCGCGCAGTCATCACTACTCCGTCTATGTGGTCGAATTGTCCGGCGCGGTCTGGAACGAAGCACGTTTTCGCCGGGCGAATCCGGACTACACGGCCGGCATGCCCTTCGTGTACGTCGGCATGACGGGCATCGATCCGGACGTGCGTTTCGACAAACACAAGGCGGGCATTCAATCGAATCGCTTCGTGCGTGAATTCGGGCTGCGGCTCTTGCCGCATCTGTATGAGATGTACAACCCGATGCCCTACGACGGCGCGAGGGACATGGAAGTGGAACTGGCCATCGGCTTGCGGGAAACGGGCTATGGCGTATGGCAGGCGTGAAGCCGTGCATCTGACACACGAGACAAGGGACACAAGGAGCGAGACATGCGGATTCTGGTAGTGGGGGCGGGGGCCATCGGCGGATATTTCGGCGCGCGGCTGCTCGATGCGGGCCGTGACGTGACCTTCCTCGTGCGCGAACGGCGCGCGGAACGGCTGCGCCAGTGCGGGCTGAAAGTGAAGACGCCCGACGGCGATCTCGAATTCGCCTGTCCGCCGATGGTGCTCGCGAAAGACATCGAGCGTCCTTACGATCTCGTGCTGCTGAGCTGCAAGGCCTACGACCTGCAAGGCGCGATCGATTCCTTCGCGCCGGCTGTCGGCGAAGACACGCTGATTCTGCCGCTCCTGAACGGCATGGCGCATCTCGATGCGCTCGATGCGCGTTTCAACCCGGCGAACGTGCTCGGCGGCCAGTGCTCGATTGCCGCGACGCTCAACCCGGAGGGTGAGATCGTGCAGATGAGCAGCCTGCATTCGCTCGTGTTCGGCGAGCGCGCGGGCGGCCGCACGCCTCGCATCGACGCCGTCGCCGGCCAGCTAGACGGCGCGGGCTTCGATCTGACCGTCAGCGAGAACGTGCTGCAGTCGATGTGGGACAAATGGGTGTTCCTCGCGACGCTCGCCACCGGCACCTGCCTGATGCGTGCGCCGATCGGCGACATTCTCGCCGCGCCCGGCGGCGAGGACGTGCTGCGTCGGCTCTTCACCGAGTGCCAGGGCATTGCCGCGGACAACGATCATCCGCCCGCGGAAGCCGCACTTGAACGCGCGCGTGCTTTCTTCACGGATCGAAGCTCGACGATGACCGCATCGATGCTGCGCGATCTGGAAAACGGCGCGGCGATCGAGGCCGATCACATCGTCGGCGATCTGATTGCGCGCCGCCGGACGAAACCGGAAGGCGCGTCGATGCTGGAAGTGGCGTACGCGCACCTGAAGGCGTATGAGGCGCGGCGGACGCGCGCCTGACGCAATGCGTCCCGCCCACGCCGCCAAGCAAGGTTTCTGCTGATTTCACCGCAACGCAAGGAGCTGGGAAGAACGCCATGAGCATGAATATCGAATACGCGAAGACCGCGCCCGCGCGCGCGGAAGTCGATGCGCTGAGCGGCCCGACCGTCGTCGAGTTCGGCACCGACTGGTGCGGCTTCTGCCGCGCCGCGCAGCCGCTGATCGCGCAGGCGTTTCAGGATCATGGCGCGGTGAAGCACATGAAGATCGAGGATGGCCCCGGCCGCCCGCTCGGCCGCTCGTTTCGCGTGAAGCTCTGGCCGACGCTCGTCTTCATGCTCGGCGGCAAGGAAGTCGCGCGCCTCGTGCGTCCCGGCGACGCCTCGGAAATCCGCGACGCGCTCGCGCTCATCGACGAACCGCTCGCGCAGTAACGCGGGACCAAGGGAAATCCCTTGGTCGAAATCTATCGCGAAAATTTGTATGATGACCCGATGACCATACAGCCTCTCCGAGTCACATGTTCGAGAAGATTCCGCCGCGCGCCTTGAGCGACACTGTCGCGCAGCAATTGCAGAAGCTGATCGAGAAGGGCAGTTTCGCCGCGACCGGCAAGCTGCCGACCGAAGCCGTGCTCGCGCAGGAATACGGCGTGAGCCGCACGGTCATTCGCGAAGCCATTTCGCGGCTGAAGAACGAAGGCATGGTCGAGCCGCGGCAGGGCAGCGGCGTGTTCATCGTCGAGCGGGCGGGCATCCGGCCGTTGCGCATCGATTATGCGCAGGCGGCCGAGCCGGGCGCCGTCGTGCAGATTCTCGCGCTGCGCCGCGCGATCGAGGCCGAAGTCGCGTCCGAAGCCGCGCTGCGCCGCACCGACGATCATCTGGCCGCCATCGAAAGCGCGCTCGGCCGCATCGACGAAGCGGTGCGCGCGGGCAAGGACGGCGTCGCGGAAGACGTGGCGTTTCATCGCGAAATCGCCAACGCGACGGGCAATCCGTACTTCCTGAAAACCCTCACCTTTCTGAACCAGTATCTCGAAGCCGGCACCCTCGTCACGCGCGGCAACGAGGCGCTGCGCGAGGATTTCATGCGCCAGGTGCGCGACGAACACGCGGCGATCGTCGAGGCGATCCGCGCGCGCGACCCCGCCGCCGCGCGCACCGCCGCGCAGACGCATCTCATCAACGCCGCGCGCCGTCTGACGGAAGCGGGCATCTGCTAAGGACTTGGGTTATGACTAGAAACGTCGGCGTGATCGGCTTGGGCGCGATGGGCATGGGTGTCGCGCGTTCGTTGCTGCGTGCGGGTTTCGCCGTGCATGCGTGCGACGTGCGCCAGCCCGTGCTGGACGCGTTCGCGGCCGAAGGCGGCATCGCGTGCGCGACGCCCGCCGAGTTGGGCGGCAAGTGCGATGTCGTGCTGACGGTCGTCGTCAATGCCGCGCAGACAGAAGCGGTGCTGTTCGGCGAGAACGGCGCCGTCGAAGGGATGAAGCGCGGCAGCGTCGTGCTCGCGTGCGCGACGGTGTCGCCGCAGTTCGCCGCCGACCTGGGCGCGCGCATCGCCGAAAAGGGCGTGCTGATGCTCGACGCGCCCTTGTCCGGCGGCGCGGCAAAGGCCAATTCCGGCGAAATGACGATGATGACCTCCGGTCCCGCCGACGCCTACGCCGCGTGCGGGGACGTGCTGGACGCGGTCGCGGGCAAGGTGTATCGGCTGGGCGATGCGCATGGCGCGGGCTCGAAGGTCAAGATCATCAACCAACTGCTCGCGGGCGTGCATATCGCGGCGGCCGCCGAGGCGATGGCGCTGGGCCTGCGCGAAGGCGTCGATCCCGACGCGCTCTACGATGTCATCACGCATAGCGCGGGCAATTCGTGGATGTTCGAGAACCGCGTGCCGCACATTCTGTCGGGCGATTACACGCCTTTGTCCGCCGTCGATATTTTCGTGAAGGATCTGGGCCTCGTGCTCGATACGGCGCGCACGTCGAAATTCCCGCTGCCGCTGTCGGCGGCGGCGCATCAGATGTTCATGATGGCCTCCACCGCCGGGCACGGCGGCGAGGACGATTCCGCGGTCATCAAGATTTTTCCGGGCATCGAAGTCCCGAAGGGAGCGAAGGCATGACGCACGCGGCGCAGGCACTGCTCGGCTGTATCGCCGACGATTTCACCGGCGCGACCGATCTCGCCAACATGCTCGTGCGCGGCGGCATGCGCACGGTGCAGACCATCGGCGTTCCGGCCGCGGGTACGCAGATCGAAGCGGACGCGCTCGTCGTCGCGCTGAAGTCGCGCACCATTCCCGCCGACGACGCCGTGCGCCAGTCGCTCGACGCGCTTCGATGGCTGCGCGCGCAAGGCTGCCGCCAGTTCATCTTCAAGTATTGCTCGACCTTCGATTCGACCGACCAGGGCAACATCGGACCGGTCGCCGACGCAATGCTCGACGAGATCGGCGACGACTTCACCATCGCGTGCCCCGCGTTTCCGGAGAACGGCCGCACGATCTTTCGCGGCAATCTATTCGTCGGCGACGTGCTGCTGAACGAATCGGGCATGGAGCATCATCCGCTCACGCCGATGACCGATCCGAACCTCGTGCGCGTCTTGCAGCGGCAGACGAAATCAAAGGTCGGCCTGATCCGCTACGACACGATCGCGAAGGGTGCGGAAGCGATCCGCGCGCGCATCGGCGAATTGAAGAAGGATGGCGTGCGTCTGGCCATTGCGGACGCCGTTTCCGATGCGGACCTGCATGTGCTCGGCGACGCTTGCCGCGACCTGAAGCTGATCACGGGCGGCTCGGGCATCGCGCTGGGACTGCCGAAGAACTTCCGCACGGCGAACCTGCTCGCGCACGCGGAACACGCCGCGGATCTGCCGAAGCTCGAAGGCAAGTCGGTGGTGCTGGCGGGCAGCGCATCGAAGGCGACGAACGCGCAGGTGGCGCACTGGCGCGCATCGAAGCCGAGCTTGCGCATTGACCCGATGGCTTTGTCGCGCGGCGAGCCGGTGGTCGACGAGGCCGTCGCCTTTGCGCGCGACCACTTCGCGAAGAACGAGACCGTGCTGATTTACGCGACGTCATCGCCGGACGAGGTGAAGGCGGTGCAAAAGGAACTGGGCGTCGAGAAGGCGGGGCATCTGGTCGAAGACGCGCTGGCGTCGATTGCGCGCCGATTGCGCGACGAGGGCTGCACGAAGTTCGTCGTCGCGGGCGGCGAGACGTCGGGCGCGGTCGTTCAGGCGCTGGATGTGCGCAGCCTGCGGATCGGGCCGCAGATCGATCCGGGCGTTCCGGCGACGCAGGCCATCGGCGAAAGCGCGAAAGACCGGCTCGGCCTGGCGCTGAAATCCGGCAATTTCGGCGCGACCGATTTCTTCGAGAAGGCGTTGAAGGCACTGTGATGGCATCGAACGAGAACCGCATCCGCGAAGAGATTTGCGTCACGGGCAGGAGCCTGTACGAGCGCCGCTACACGGTCGGCAGCGCGGGCAACATCAGCGCACGGCTGGATGACGGCTGGCTGATCACGCCGACGGACGCGTGCCTTGGCCGGCTCGACCCGAACGACATCGCGAAGGTGGACCGGCAGGGCAATCATGTGTCGGGCGGCAGGCCGTCGAAGACGCTGGCGCTGCATCGCCGCATCTACGAAAACAATGCCGATGCAAATGGCGTCGTGCACACCCATTCGACGCACCTGGTCGCGCTGACGCTGGCGGGCGTCTGGAAGACGGAAGACGTCTTGCCGCCGATCACCCCGTACTACGTGATGAAAGTGGGCCATGTGCCGCTGATCGCGTATCGCCGGCCGGGCGACGAGGCGGTGGCGGAGGAAGTGGCGGCGCTGGCGTCGAAGGTGCGCGCGGTGCTGCTGGAGCGTCTGGGACCGGTGGTATGGGAAAAGACGGTATCGCACGCGAGTTACGCGCTGGAAGAGCTGGAGGAAACGGCGCAGCTTTATCTTTCGACGATGCCGCGCCCCGACCCGTTACCGGAAGAAGCGATAGAGGACTTACGAAAGACGTTCGGCGCGCGCTGGTAGCAACCGAAGAATGCCCAACGGCAGCGCGCAGCGCAGTGCCGGAGCGTGCAAGGGCTGCACCAGCGAGTTAGGTGGACTAGCGAGACAGACCGTGCGCGATCCAAGCCCGATTGGGCCTTTGAGGGCGACACTTAGGCGAGTGTCACGGCGGGCTGGCAAGCATGGTCAAACTGCGTGTGACCGCGGGCCGTGACGAGCTGCTTTCTTTGCTCACTTTCTTTGCAGCAGCAAAGAAAGTGAGTGCCGCCCCGCACAGGGGCAGAACCAACAGACCGACGCGAAAACAGGATTCCACAGGAGCCCAAGCAAAATGCCAAAATTCGCAGCAAACCTGACGATGATGTACACGGAACATGCGTTCCTGGACCGTTTCGCCGCGGCATCGAAAGACGGCTTCAAGGCGGTCGAATTCCTGTTCCCCTACGACTTCGAAGCAAACGACATCGCGCAACGCCTGAAAGACAACAACCTGACGCAAGCGCTCTTCAACGCCCCGCCGGGCGATTGGGCGAAGGGCGAGCGCGGCATCGCCTCATTGCCGGGACGTGAAGACGAGTTCAGAAAAAGCGTCGAAAAAGGCCTCGAATACGCCGCCGTGCTGGGCAACAAAAAGCTGCACGTGATGGCCGGCCTGATCGCCCAGGACCAGCCTCGCGACGAACATCGGGAAACGTATCTGAAGAATCTCGACTACGCGGCAAAGGAAGCGCAAAAGGCGAACATCGGCATCGTGATCGAGCCGATCAACACCCGCGACATCCCCGGCTTCTTCCTGAACCGCCAGGACGAGGCGCAGCAAATCTGCGACGAAATCAACGCCCCGAACCTGCAGGTTCAATTCGACATCTACCACTGCCAGATTGTCGAAGGCGACATTGCGATCAAGCTGAAACGCGACATGAAGCGCCCGAACGCGGGCATCGGCCATATCCAGATCGCGGGCGTGCCGGAGCGGCACGAACCGAGCATCGGCGAGCTCAACTATCCGTATCTGTTCGATCTGATCGATTCCCTCGGTTACGAGGGCTATATCGGCTGCGAATACAAACCGAAGGCGGGCACCTCCGAAGGGCTCGGCTGGCTCAAACCCTATCTGTGAAAAAGGAAAGGAAGCGCACATGAAGATTCTCATCACCGGCGGCGCGGGTTTCATCGGTCAGCGTCTCGCGAAGCGTCTGCTGGAGCGCAACGAACTGAACGGCAAGCCGGTCACGGAACTGGTGCTGCTCGACGTGGCGCGCCCGCAGGACGAGCGCCTCCTGAACGACAAGCGCGTGCGCGCCGAAACCGGCGATATTTCCGATCCGGCCGTGCTGCAACGCCATATCGACACGCAGACCGAAGCTGTCTTTCATCTCGCCGCGATCGTGTCGGGCCAAGCCGAAGCGGATTTCGATCTCGGCATGAAGATCAATCTCGACGCGTCGCGCGCGCTGCTCGAAGTGTGCCGCGCGGCGGGCCACAAGCCGCGCGTCGTGTTCACGAGCTCGGTCGCGGTGTACGGCGGCACGCTGCCCGCTGTCGTGCAGGACGACACCGCGCTCAATCCGCAATCGTCGTACGGTACGCAGAAGGCGATCGCCGAACTGCTGCTCTCGGATTACACGCGGCGCGGTTTCGTCGATGGCCGCGTGCTGCGCCTGCCGACCATCAGCGTGCGGCCGGGCAAGCCGAACGCGGCGGCGTCGTCGTTCGCGAGCGGCATCATCCGCGAGCCGCTCAATGGCGAACGCTCGACGTGTCCCGTCGATGGCGAAACGCGCGTGTGGCTGCTCTCGCCGAAAAGCGCGGTCGAGGCGCTGATCGCGGGCTGCGAGATCGATCGCGAGAAGCTCGGCAACCGGCCGATCGTCAATCTGCCGGGCCTGTCGGTGAGCGTGAACGAGATGATCGCGGCGCTGCGCGAGGTGGCTGGCGAGGAAACGGTCGCGCGCATCGACTGGCAGCGCGACGAGCGCATCGAGAAGATCGTCGGCAGTTGGCCGGGCGCGTGGAACACCGCGCGCGCCGAGCAACTGGGCCTCACGGGCGACAAGACTTTCGCCGACGTGATCCGCGCCTATATGGCCGACCAACGCGGCTAAATCCCACACTCTGCGCCTCAATCCGGGCATCGCGCGCGCGATGCCCGCGTCTCTCGCGCCGGTCATGCTTGCATTTGCATTTCCGGGCTACACTTACCCCTTAAATGTGACGAACGTCGGCCCGGCGCCGCGTGCACCGCGTTGAACCACGAGCGGTTGCCAGCTCGTATCTCGCTCGCTTTCGTGCTTCTTGCGCCTTCGCTGCGCCGCGCCCCTGCGGCGGCGCGCGTCCCGTCGTCTTCGCGAATACACCTTTTCCCGCACGGGAGATTCCCATGTTGTTGCATCAGCTAGTCGATCGATTCGGCCCGGCGATCGTTTTCATCAACGTAATGGGCTCGGCGCTCGGGCTGCCCGTGCCCGCGATGCCGACGATGATCATCGTCGGCGCGTCCATTGCGCTGATGGCGGTGGATGGCGGCGCGTTCTGGCCGCCGCTCGTCGGCGTGCTGTGCGTCGCGGTGGCGGGCGGCGTGCTCGGCGATCTCGTCTGGTTTCAGGGCGGGCGCCGGTACGGTGACAAGACGCTCAAGACCATCTGCAAGCTTTCGCTCTCGCGCGATACCTGCGTGAAGAAAACCGAGCGCTTCTTCGGCCGCTGGGGCGTGCGCGTGCTGCTGGTCGCGAAATTCATCCCCGGTCTGTCGCTCGTGTCCGTGCCGCTCGCGGGTGCGATGGGCGTGCGCCTGCGCAGTTTCATCGCGCACGACGGCGCGGGCATTGCGTTATGGGGCGCGGTCGGGCTGACCGTCGGCGTGATCTTCGCGGCGCAGCTGGAAATGGTTTTCGCGATGATCTCGCAGCTTGGCCGTCAGGCGGTGATGGTCGTCGGCGCGCTGCTCGCGGTCTATGTCGTCTATCGCTGGTGGCGGCGGCGCGCGCTCATGGCGACGCTCGAGAAGGCGCGCATCAGCGTGGACGAGCTCTATGCGCTGATGAACGACGAACCGCTGCCGGTCATCTTCGACATCCGCTCGCCGGAAAAGCGCATGCTGGATCCGTTCACGATTCCCGGTTCGCTCTTTGCCGACGAGCGCGATCTCGCGAAGATCATCGAAAACTACGACAAGTCGCGCAAGGTCGTGATTTATTGCTCGTGCCCGAACGAGGTGTCGGCGGCATGGATGGCGAAGACGATGCGCACCGCGGGCTTTCGCGACGTCGTGCCGCTCACCGGCGGGCTCGATGCCTGGCGGTTCGCCGGTTTCGAGGTCGCGACGCTGACCGAGTTCGGCGACCTCGTCGCCACCACGCCCGAGGAAGTTGCGGAAATGGCCGCGATGTGCCCATGGCCGGTGAAAGCGTCGTCGGCGGGGGCATCGTCGGCCGCCTCGGCATCTTTGCATGAAGCTGGTTTTCCACACGGAGATCGCGCATGAGCACCACCCCGAATGGCGAGTACGGACAGAGCATGCCCCATGTCGTCCCCTGGAGTGCGCGCGAGCCGATCGAGAATCCGAATCCGAATGTCGTGCCGACGCCCGCCGCCGCGCCCGTCGCGGCCGACGACAGCGCGCCGTTTTCGCCGCTCGAAACGCGCGCGCACCAGATGTTCCCGCGCCTGACGGACAACGAAATCGAGCGCATGAGCCGTTTCGGCACCGTGTCGCGGTGGCGTCGCGGCGAGTGGATGTTCCGCATGGGCGAAACCGGGCGCGGCATGGTGATCGTGCTCGCCGGGCTCGTGCGCGTGACGCGGCGCAATGCGCTCGGACAGGAGCATCTCGTCGTCGAGCACGGGCCGGGGCATTTTCTGGCCGAGGTGGCGCAGCTGTCGGGCAAGCCCTGTCTCGTCGATGGCCTGGCCGCCGAGGATGTCGAGGGCATCGTGATTCCGCCGGAGCGCCTGCGCGCGCTGCTCGTCGCGGAAGCGGAACTGGGCGAGCGCATCATGCGCGCGCTGATCCTGAGGCGCGTCGGTCTGATCGAAAAAGGCAGCGGGCCGGTGCTGCTCGGCCAGTCGGACGATGGCCGCCTCGTGTCGCTGCAGGGCTTTTTGCGGCGCAACGGTTATCCGCACACGGTGATCGACGCCTGCACCGATCCGGACGCCATTTCGCTGCTCGAACGCATTTCGGCCTCGACCTCCGATTTTCCGCTCGTCATTTGCCCGGACGGCACCGTGCTGCGCGCGCCCAACGAGAATCAGGTCGCGACACAGCTCGGCTGGCTGCCCGAGTTCGATCCGGCGCACATCTACGATGTCGCGATCGTCGGCGCGGGGCCGGCCGGTCTTGCGACGGCGGTGTATGCGGCCTCCGAAGGCTTGTCGGTGGCGGTGTTCGATTGCCGCGCGCCGGGCGGTCAGGCGGGCGCGAGCTCGCGGATCGAAAACTATCTCGGCTTTCCGACCGGCATTTCCGGCCAGGCGCTCGCCGGGCGCGCGTTCGTGCAGGCGCAGAAGTTCGGCGCGCATATCGCGATTCCGACGAAGATCAAGGCGCTGCATTGCGACTGCAACCCGATTCAGATCGAGCTTGAAAACGGCACGCGCGTGACGACGCAGACGGTCGTGATCGCGTCGGGCGCGGCGTACCGGCGGCCCGATATCGCGGGTCTCGACCGTTACGAGGGGCACGGGACGTATTACTGGGCGTCGCCGGTCGAGGCGAAGCTATGCAAGAACTCGGAAGTCGTGCTCGTCGGCGGCGGCAATTCGGCGGGGCAGGCGGTGGTGTATCTCGCCTCGCATGCGAAGCATGTGCACGTGCTGATTCGCGGGGCGGGGCTTTCGGCGAGCATGTCGCATTATCTGGTGGAGCGCATCGGCTCGTTGCCTAACGTGACGGTGCGCACGCATACGCAGATTACCTCGCTCGATGGCGACGGTCGCGCGCTGACCGCTGTCAATTGCAAGACGCCCGAGGGGCCGCTTACGATCGAATCGCGGCATCTGTTTCTCTTTACCGGTGCGGATCCGAATACGGACTGGCTGCGGAATTGCAACGTGAATGTCGATGGGAAGGGGTTCGTGTTGACGGGTCCTGAAGCGCATGAAGGGCGCACGGAAGGTGTGCTTGCCCTCGAAACGAGTGTGCCGGGGGTGTTTGCTATCGGTGATGTGAGGTCGGGGTCGACTAAGCGCGTCGCGGCGGCGGTCGGGGAAGGCGCGGCGGTGGTTTCGCAGATTCATGGGTTGTTGGCGGAGAGGGAGGTTTTGGCGCTGCCTGCGGGGTGAAGGTTTTTTTGTTTTTTGCCGGATCCCGTTTTGTTGTCGGTTTATTGGCACTGCCCCTCCCCGGGGCGGGGGTAACTTTCTTTGCTGCTGCAAAGAAAGTCACCAAAGAAAGCAGCTTTGTCACCGCCCGCGGTCACACGCAGTTTGGCCACTCTTCT
Organism: Caballeronia sp. PC1; assembly: GCF_021353155.1. Taxonomy (NCBI): domain Bacteria; kingdom Pseudomonadati; phylum Pseudomonadota; class Betaproteobacteria; order Burkholderiales; family Burkholderiaceae; genus Caballeronia; species Caballeronia sp. PC1. The sequence continues at coordinate 1,496,147 of NZ_JAJUBH010000002.1, read as the reverse complement.
CCTCGGGGAACGGCCCTCGCCTAAAGAGTGCCCTCGAAGGACCAACCGGGCTTGGATCGCGCACGGTCTGTCGCATCGCGCCGCTTAACCAACGGGTACAGCCATTTCAAGTTCCAGCCCGCTTCGCGGCCGATGGGTTCATCGGGTGCGCGAGTGCACTCGTGTTCGCTGGTTTCCCTCGCATGCCCAACGGCAGCGCGAAGCGCTGTGCCGAAGCTATTTTGTGCTGAACCAGCGCGTTCAAAGTTATGGCTTGTCAGACCGTGTGCGATCCAAGCCCGGTTGGGTTTATGAGGGCACTCTTTAGGCAAGGGCCATTCCCCGAGGAGAAAATTGGCCAAACTGCGTGTGACCGCGGGCGGTGACAAAGCTGCTTTCTTTGGTGACTTTCTTTGCAGCAGCAAAGAAAGTTACCCCCGCCCCGGGGAGGGGCAGTGCTAATAGACCGACAACAAAGCAAGTTCCACCCAAAACAAAAACCAAAAAACCCTCAAACAGGAAACCACAAAGAAAACTCGATCCAATCATCCCGAGTGCAGTCAGCGGTCACATGACCGCCATGCAACCTCATGATGGCCTGCACAATCGACAACCCCAGTCCGCTGGACTCGGTAAACTCACTCCGCGCCGCATCACCGCGATAAAAGCGATCGAAAAGCTTGCCAAGCTCCTCTTCCCCGATGCGAACGTCGAGCCGATTCCCCACCACGACAACAGCGCCCCCCGCATCCACCCGGCCTTCGACCCGCACGACGCTTCCCGCCGCCGCATACCGCACCGCATTGACGACGACATTGCCGATCGCCCTCCGGCACATGATCGCATTCGCAACCATCTCGCCACTCGCATCGATATCGAACGTGATGCGGCGCTCGTCGGCAATGCCTTCGAAGTAAGCGCAAATGGTTTCGAGCTCCTCGCGAATATCGAGGTGCTCGCGCTCGATGCGCTGCGGCCCATGATCGGCCTGCGCGAGGAAAAGAATGTTCTGCGCGATGCGCGCGAGCCGCTCCAGTTCCTCCAGATTCGATTCGAGCACATTGCGATATTCCGCGACGCTGCGCTCATGCGCGAGCGTGACCTGCGTTTCACCGATCAACACGCCGATGGGCGTGCGCAATTCGTGCGCGAGATCCGCCGAGAATTGCAGCAGACGCTCATAACCGTGCTCCAGACGATCGAGCATCGCGTTGAACGATGCGGCGAGGCTCTGCAATTCGGCAGGCGCATGCGTAACATCGAGCCGCGCCGACAACTGATTCGGCGTGATCTCCGCGGCTTTATCCGCCATCGACTTGAGCGGCAACAGTCCGCGGCTCGTGACCCACCACGCGAGCAGCAACGTGACCACGACCGCGCCGATCACGTTGACCCACACACGCCATAGATACACCGACAAGACATGCGCTTCCTGCGTCATCACGTGTGCGGCGATGATTTCCACGACTTCGCCGCTCTCGCCGATTCGCGCCTGAGCGCCGACCCAGCGCATGCGCACGCCATCCGCACGCGAGCCTTCGTATAGATCGTCGAGCCCGATGGGCCGCGTCACGGGCACGGCGTGAAGCGGCGGCAAAGGCAGTTGCTCCGGATCGACGTTGATGAAAGGCGCAGCGCCCGCGCGGCGAAAGATGATGACGTCCTGCCGGTCGCCGAGCATCGTCTCGAAGAGCCTCGGGCGTGCTTCGATTTCCTTGATCGTATAGAGGTCGTGCAGCAGCGAGCGGAAATGCTCGACGCGTCCGATCAGTTGATAATCCGCGCGCGTGGAAAGCGCGAGATTCGTCGCGTGATAAAGCGACGCGCCGACCATGCCGACGACGATGCACACGATCACCGCAAACGACAGCGCGATGCGTACCGCAAGCGAACGCGACGGCCGGTTCAAGGATTCTCCCCGAACGAATAACCGATGCTGCGCACCGTGTGAATCAGCTTCAGATCGAACGGATTGTCGATCTTCGCGCGCAGGCGCTTCACCGCGACATCCACGACGTTCGTGTCGCTATCGAAGTTCATGTCCCACACTTCCGAGGCGATCAGCGTGCGCGAAAGCGCTTCGCCCTGATGCTTGCAGAAGAGATGCAGCAGCGCGAACTCCTTGTTCGTCAGCGCGATATCGATGCCTTGACGCGTCACTTTGCGACGCAGGACATCGACGTGGAGGTCCGCGATCTGAAACGTATCCGATTCGCGCATCACGCCGCGCCGTAAAAGCGTGCGGATACGCAGCACGAGTTCGGTGAAGGAGAACGGCTTGACGAGATAGTCGTCCGCGCCGAGTTCGAGGCCGTGAATGCGATCGGTGACATGATCGCGCGCCGTGAGAAAAATGACAGGCAAGTCACGTTTCGCACGCAAGGCCGACATGATCTGCCAGCCGTCGATGCCCGGCAGCATCACGTCGAGCACGATCAGCTCGTAGTTGTTCGCGAGCGCCTGATGCAGTCCATCCGTGCCGTTGCGCACGAGTTCGACCTGATAACCGGACTCGATAAGCCCTTTTTTCAGGTAGTCGCCGGTCTTGCGGTCGTCTTCGATCACGAGGATGGTCATGCTGGCGCTGCGTTCGATGAATTGCCCACATTCTAGCCAGAGCAGGCACACGTCCCGCGAAAGATGACAAAAAAGTCATCGAGAGGTCATCGATCGAACAGAGGCGCGCCGCTACCATGCCCAGCACATCGTCTTCCACTCTGCGAGGCCCGACGTGCAAGTACAACCGCTATGGCTGCGCATCACACACTGGCTCAACGCGTTCGCCGTGTTGATCATGGTGACAAGCGGCTGGCAGATCTACAACGCATCGCCGATTTTCAAGTCGCTGACATTCGCGCCCGCCATCACGCTCGGCGGCTGGCTCGGCGGCGCGCTGCAATGGCACTTCGCGGCAATGTGGCTGCTGGTCGTGAACTTCATCGTCTATCTCGCGATGAATCTCTTCACGGGCCGCCTGCGCCGCCGCATGTTTCCGCTGTCCATCAAAAGCATCATCACCGACGCCTTCGACGCCTTGCGCGGCAAGCTCGGCCACGACGATCTCACGCACTACAACGCCGTGCAGAAGTTCGCGTATCTCGCGGTGATCGTGGACATCGCGATCGTGATCCTGTCCGGGCTCGCGGTATGGAAGTCCGTGCAGTTCCCCTTGCTGCGCGCGCTGATGGGCGGTTACGACAGCGCGCGTGTCGTGCACTTTTTCGGCATGAGTTTTCTGGTCGCGTTCTTTGTCGTGCACATCGCGATGGTCGCGCTCGTGCCGCGTTCGCTCGTGCTGATGATTCGAGGTCGTTAAGCCCATGTCGCTCAAGCTATTCAAGTCGAGACCCGATGCCGAACTCATCATCAAGGATGCCGCGAAGGAATTAAAGGCTCCGGCGCGCCGTTTATTCGGCAAGCGCATTCTTTCGCTCGGCGGCCTCGCGATGCTATCCGGCTGCAATATCACCGACGACAAATCCGTCAACGCGATGCTGCGCCGCATTTCGTCCTTCAACGACGACGTGCAGGCGCTGCTGTTCGATCCGAACAAGCTCGCGCCGACGTATCCCGAGTCGATGATCACGCGGCCGTTTCCGTTCAACGCGTTCTATGACATCGACGAAGTGCCCGAAGTCGATCCATCGACCTATAAGCTGCAAATCGGCGGACTCGTGAAGGGCAAGCGCGTCTGGACGCTCGACGAACTCCACGCGATGCCGCAGGAAAGCCAGGTGACGCGGCATATCTGCATCGAAGGCTGGAGCGCGATCGGCAAGTGGGGCGGCGTTCGCTTCGCGCAGGTCCTCGCGCGCGCCGGCGCCGATACGAGCGCGAAATACGTGGCGTTTCATTGCGCCGACAACTACTCGACGAGCATCGACATGCCGACCGCGCTGCACGCGCAGACGCTGCTCACGCTCACCTACGACGGCCAGATCCTGCCGCCGAAATACGGCTTTCCGATGAAGCTGCGCATGCCGACCAAGCTCGGCTACAAGAACCCGAAACATATCGTCGCGATTACCGTGACGAACGACTATCCCGGCGGCTATTGGGAGAACCAGGGCTACAACTGGTTCGGCGGTTCATGATCCATCACTTCGCTTCACATCCAACCAAGGAGAACACATGTCGATTCGCATGAAACTCGGTGTCAGCATGGTGACGCTCGCCCTCGCTTCGGCGGCCTTCGCTCAGACGCCCGCAGCAAAGCCCGCGCGCATTCGCGGCGATATCGTGTCGCTGACCGGCGATACGCTCACGGTGCATCGGCGCAGCGGCGACACGGTGAAGATCGCCGTCAAGGCCGACACGCCCGTGACCGCGCTGAAGAACATCAAGCTCCAGGACATCAAGCCGGGCTCGTTCGTCGGCACGGCCGCGACGACCGGCACGGACGGCAAGCTCACCGCGACCGAAGTGCTCGTGTTCCCCGAAGCCGCGCGCGGCACGGGCGAAGGCCACTATGCATGGGACCTCGGCCCGCAGAGCTCGATGACCAATGCTAACGTCGATCAGGTCGTGCAGGGCACGAGCGGCCGTGACCTGAAGCTGTCGTACAAGGGCGGATCGAATGCGGTGACGGTGCCGGAGAACGTGCCCGTCGTGACCTTCGCGCCCGCGACGCACGACGACCTGAAGCCCGGCAAGAAGGTGTTCGTCGTGGCGACCCCGGCGGGATCGGACTTCGCGGCGCAGCGCATCGTCGTGGAGAAGGATGGCGTCGTGCCGCCGATGTAAGCGGTGACTATGCGCGCGCGACCGCGGCTTCCTGCATGTGCTCGAAAAAGCGCGTCGCGCGCCGGTCGCCCGCATAGGCCGAGTTGATGCGCACCCACGGACACGCGTCGCCGTCCGGACGGCAATAGCTGCCCGGCGCGAGCGTCACGCCGAACTTCACGGCTTCTTCGACGAGCAGAGCCGAATCCTCGATGCCCGGCACTTTGGCCCAGACGAAGTTGCCGCCGCTCGGCTCGTCGAATACGTCCCATCCGTACGCTTCGAGCGTCTGCACGGCGCTCGACAGCGAATCGCGCACCCGCTTGCGCAAACGCTCCAGATACTTGCGATACGTGCCGCGTTCCAGCAGGCTCGCCGCGACACTTTCCGCGAAGCGCGAGCCGCCCAGGCTCGTCAGCACCTTCACGTCGACGAGATGCTTGACGAGCTCGCGATTCGCCACGAGATAGCCGATGCGCAGCGACGACGACAGCGTCTTCGACAATCCGCCCACATAAATCACGCGATCGAGCTGATCGAGCGAGGCGAGCCGTTGCGTCGGCACGGCCTGGAAGTCGGCGTAGATATCGTCTTCGACAATCGTGAAACCGTGCTGCGTCGCGAGTTGCAGCAGCTTGAACGCGACCTGCGGCGCGATGTTCGTCGCGGTCGGGTTCTGAAACACGGTGTTGAGGAAGAAGAGCTTCGGCTGATGCTGCTTGAGCAACGCCTCGGCGACATCGACATCGGGCCCGTTCGCGAGCCGCGGCACGCCGACGAGCCGCACGCCTTGCAGCTTCAGCAAGCCGAACAGATTGTAGTAACCGGGATCTTCGACGAACACCGTATCGCCCGGCTTCAGCATGTAACGCACGATGAGATCGAAGGCCTGACTCGCGCCGCTCGTGATCATCACGTTCGGCAAATCGGCGTCGATGCCGAGCGCGTTGATGCGCATCGCGATCTGCTGGCGCAGATTGGCGTCGCCGTGGGGAAGGGCATAGTCGATCACGCTCGACACATCGACGCGCGATACCTGCCGGATCGCCTGCGTGAGTCCGTCCACGTCGCGCCAGGCTTCGGGAAGAAAACCGCTCGACAGCTTCAGCGTCTCGCCGGGATAGTTGAATTGCTGAAGAATCTGGTTCGATTCTTCTTCCGCGAGGCGCGGGTCGCAGTTGCCCGTCTTGCCGTCATGGTCTTCGATATGATCCGCCACGTAAAAGCCCGAGCCGTGCTTCGGCTGAATCAGCCCGCGCGAGGCGAGCCGGTCATACGCCTCGATGACCGGAAACCGGCTGATGTGCTGCTCGGCGGCCAGCTGGCGGATCGACGGCAGCTTCGCACCCGCCAGTACACGGCGCGAGCGGATCATCGCCTCGATCTGGGTGACGATCTGCTCGGTCAGCGGCACGCCGGTGCCGCCATCGATGTGAAGGGGAAGTGCGTTCATCGTGTTTTAAGTGTTCTGTCGGAATGAGTGAACAGTTGGCTTTTGCTGTTCGCCGCTGTCATGACGGACATTCGAACGCATCCGAAAACCGCCGTCAAGCCTGTCCAGATGGCTATCGGGGCTCTTCTCATAGTGTACACAACCCACACCGGGACACTAACTGTTCAGTGATTTTAGCTTAACAGTTCCATCACAACTGTGCAGAAGTGTTCATTCAAGGTGTTCGGAATCGGTCCAATAATATGCTCAACGGCTGCGGTCACTTCGTACCCTGCGGCCACTCGATCAATGAGGAGCAGCATCATGCGTGAGATCCGTACTTTCGAACTCGACCGGCGCGATGCGCCGACGCGCTGGGTGATCGACCGGCCTCAGACGCTGCGCGTCACGCGCGGGCAAATCTGGCTGACGATCGAAGGCGTTGCCGACGATCACTGGCTGAGCGCGGGCGCAACCGTCGAACTGAAGCCGTACACGACGATCTGGGTCAGCGGAACGGCGGACGCAAGCTGGTTTTCGATAGCGTCCGATTCGTCGCGCGCGGGTGCGCAACGGCTGGCTGAGATCGTGCGCGCATGGTTCGCGCGCCGCACGCCGTCCTCGCAGATTGCGATTTCCAAGGCGTAGAGCCGAAAAAAAACCCGGCCACGGCCGGGTTCAATGTTCCTGCGCTCTTTCGAGCGCAGTCACCTGCAACGGTCTACTTACGCCGCGAGCAGCGAGCGCAGCACGAACGGCAGAATTCCGCCGTGCTTGTAGTAATCGACTTCGATCGGCGTATCGATACGCAGCAGCACCTGCACGCGATCTTCCTTGCCGTCCTTGCGATGAATCACGAGCGTGACTTCCTGCTGCGGCTTGAAGTCGTCGCCGAGCCCTTCGATGTCGTACGTCTCTTCGCCCGTGATGTTGAGCGACTGCACGCTGTCGGCGCCCTTGAACTGCAGCGGCAGCACGCCCATGCCGACGAGGTTCGAGCGATGGATACGCTCGAAGCTGCGCGCGACCACGGCTTTCACGCCGAGCAGTTGCGTGCCCTTCGCCGCCCAGTCGCGCGACGAACCCGTGCCGTACTCTTCACCGGCGAAGATGACGGTTTGCGTGCCGGCGTCGATGTACTTCATCGCGGCGTCGTAAATCGACAGTTGTTCGCCGCTCGGCTGATGGATCGTCAGGCCGCCTTCGACGCGCGTGCCGTCCGCGTTTGCCGGAATCATCAGATTCTTGATACGCACGTTCGCGAACGTGCCGCGCATCATCACGTCGTGGTTGCCGCGGCGCGAGCCGTAGCTGTTGAAGTCGGCCTTCTGCACGCCGTTCGCCTTCAGCCACACGCCCGCCGGCGACGTTTCCTTGATCGAGCCCGCCGGGGAGATGTGGTCCGTCGTCACCGAATCGCCGAAGATGCCGAGCGCGCGCGCGCCTTGCACCGCGGGAATGGAGTCGGACGGCTTCATCGAGAAGTCGTGGCCGAAGAAGGGCGGCTCGGCGATGTACGTCGATTTCGGCCAGTCATACACCTGACCGCTTTCGCCCTCGATCTTGCTCCACAGATCGCCTTCCTTCGTGAGCTGCGAGTAGTTTTCGCGGAACGCCTTCGCATCCAGCGCGTACTTGAGCAGCGCGTGCACTTCTTCGCTCGTCGGCCAGATATCGCCGAGATAGATGTCGCGGCCGCCGGTGCCCTTGCCAACCGGCTCCGTCATCAGATCGCGCGTGATGTTGCCCGCGATCGCATACGCGACGACGAGCGGCGGCGAAGCGAGGAAGTTCGCGCGGATGTTCGGGTGAATGCGCGCCTCGAAGTTGCGGTTCCCCGACAGCACCGCCGCCGCGACGATATCGTTCTTCGTGATCGCGTCGTTCAGCCCCTGCGTCAGGTCGCCCGCGTTGCCGATGCACGTCGTGCAGCCGTAGGCGGCGAGCGTGAAGCCGAGTTTGTCGAGATACTGCAGCAGGTTCGTTTTCGTCAGATATTCGGTGACGATGCGCGATCCCGGCGCGAGCGACGTCTTGATGTGCGGCGCAACGGTCAGGCCGGCTTCGACGGCCTTTTTCGCGAGCAGGCCGGCCGCGAGCAGCACGCTCGGGTTGGACGTGTTCGTGCACGAGGTGATCGCCGCGATCAGCACGTCGCCGTTCTTCACGTCGACGCCATCGCTCGTGCGGTAGGTCGATTCGAGCTCGGCGGCCTTCTTGTTGAAGCCGTTTTCGCCGACCGGCTTCGAGAACAGGTCGACGAAGGTGCTCTTCACATTGCCGATTTCGATGCGATCCTGCGGACGCTTCGGACCCGCGAGCGACGGCGCGACCGTGCCGAGATCCAGCGTGAGGGTCTTGGTGTAGTCGATATCGCCGGCCTTCGGCACGCCCCAGAGCTTCTGTGCCTTGAAATACTGCTCGAACGCGGCAATTTCCGCGTCGGTGCGGCCCGTGCCCTTGAAGTAGTCGATGGTCTTTTCGTCGACCGGGAAGAAGCCCATGGTCGCGCCGTACTCGGGCGCCATGTTGCCGATGGTCGCGCGATCCGGCACCGCGATCGATGCCGTGCCTTCGCCGAAGAACTCGACGAACTTGCCGACGACCTTCTCCTTGCGCAGCATTTCGGTGATCGTGAGCACGAGGTCGGTGGCCGTGCAGCCTTCGCGCAGCTTGCCCTTCAGCTCGACGCCGACCACATCCGGCGTCAGGAAGTACACCGGCTGGCCGAGCATGCCCGCTTCCGCTTCGATGCCGCCCACGCCCCAGCCCACCACGCCGATGCCGTTGATCATCGTCGTGTGCGAATCCGTGCCGACGAGCGTGTCCGGATAATAAACGCCGTCCTTCTTGTGCACGCCGCGCGCGAGATATTCTAGGTTCACCTGGTGCACGATGCCGACGCCCGGCGGCACGACCTTGAACGTGTCGAACGCCTGCATGCCCCACTTCATGAACTGGTAGCGCTCGTTGTTGCGCTGGAATTCCAGCTTCATGTTCAGATCGAGCGCGTTCGGCTCGCGGAAGTGATCGATCTGCACCGAGTGATCGACCACGAGGTCCACCGGCACGAGCGGCTCGATCGCCTTCGGATCCTTGCCCGCGCGCTTCGCGACGCCGCGCATGGCGGCGATATCGGCGAGCAGCGGCACGCCGGTGAAATCCTGCAACACCACACGCGCAACGACGAACGGAATTTCATCGACACGCGCCGCATTCGGCTTCCAGTTCGCCAGTTGCTCGATGTGCTCCTCGGAAATCTTCTTGCCGTCGTAGTTGCGCAGCACCGATTCGAGCACCAGACGGATCGAAACGGGCAGACGCTGGAGCTTGACCTTCAGCGCATCGCCGAGTTGCGGCAGCGAGTAGAACTTGGCTTTGCCGGAACCGCTGTCGAATTCCTTGAGCGTATTGTGGAGATTGTGGGCCATGTTTATTTTCCTTGAGGCTTAACGAGGAAATTGCGCTGCTTGGTTCAAATCACATACAGATCGACATATTCATTGACCGGCATCGCTTCGAGCTTTGCCTGATCGAGCGAGACCGCGAGGATCGCCTGCTGTTGCTTCTGCGGAAAGCGCCGTGCGAGGTTCGTCTTGAACTTCTCGACGAGCAGCGGAATGCCGTCAGCGCGCCGGCGCTTGTGACCGATCGGATATTCGACCGCGATTTCATCGAGCTTCGTGCCGTCATTGAACTCGACGGTGAGCGCGTTGGCGATCGAACGCTTGTCCGGGTCGTGATAATCCTTCGTGTATTGCGGATCTTCCACGCATTCCATCGTCGCGCGCAGCGTGTCGATGCGCGGATCCTGCGCGATCGAATCTTCGTAATCCGCCGCGGTGAGACGGCCGTGAATCAGCGGCACGGCGATCATGTACTGAATGCAGTGATCGCGGTCGGCCGGGTTGTTCAGCGGCCCCTTCTTGTCGATGATGCGAATCGCCGCTTCGTGCGTGCGGATCGTGATCTTCTTGATGTCCTCGACGCTTTTGCCAGCATCTTTCAGCTTGCCGTGCAGCGTCATCGCCGCTTCGACCGCGGTTTGCGAATGGAACTCGGCGGGGAACGAGATCTTGAAGAGCACGTTCTCCATCACGTACGAGCCGTACGGACGCTGGAACTCGAACGCGTTGCCCTTGAAGAGCACATCGTAAAAACCCCATGTTTTAGCGCTCAGAACCGACGGATAGCCCATCTCGCCGGTCTTCGCGATCAGCGCGAGACGCACGGCGCGCGAAGTCGCGTCGCCGGCGGCCCACGACTTGCGCGAGCCCGTGTTCGGCGCATGCCGATACGTGCGCAGCGAATGACCATCGACGAAGGCGAGCGATACCGCGTTGATGAGCTCATCGCGCGTCAAGCCGATCATCTGCCCGACAACCGCCGTCGAGGCGAGCTTTACGAGCAAAACGTGATCGAGGCCGACCTTGTTGAACGAATTCTCCAGCGCGATGCAGCCTTGAATTTCGTGCGCCTTGACCATCGCGATCAGGACGTCTTTCATGGCGAGCGGCTTCTTGCCCGACGCGATCGCGTTGCGCGAAAGCCAGTCGGCGGTGGCGAGAATGCCGCCCAGATTGTCCGACGGATGGCCCCATTCGGCGGCGAGCCATGTGTCGTTGAAGTCGAGCCAGCGGATCATCGCGCCGATATTGAAGGCGGCCTGAACCGGGTCGAGCTGAAACTGGGTGCCGGGCACCTTCGCCCCGTTGGGGACGATCGTGCCGGGCACGATGGGTCCCATCAGCTTGGTGCAGGCGGGATAGGAGAGGGCTTCGAGTCCGCAACCGAGCGTGTCGATGAGGCAGTTGCGCGCCGTTTCGAGCGCAAGCGTGCTGTCGACCTTGTAGTTGAGAACGTAATCGACTATGTCGACGAGTACCTTGTCCGGATCAGGGCGGACGTTGGAGATCGGTGCGGACATCGAATGATTCCTGATGTAAGTGCTGCCTGGGTTATTGCACGTTCTTGATCAGTGCTTCCGACTGCGTCGGCGCTGCGCCGCCAGCGGCCATGGCCGGCGTCATGCACTCGTCGGCCAGGCGCGACGAGTCCTTGTCGGAGAAAAGCATTGCCTTCGACGGGATCACGACCAGATCCATGCCCGATGCCGGATCGTGGAAGCGGTCCGCGCCCGTCGTCGTGTCCTGACGGGGCAGCTTGTAATCCTTCTTGGCCCAGTTCACCGTGACAATGGTGTCACGCTTCATGTCGCCTTTCAGGTAGAAAGCTTGACCGTCCTTACACGCCCATTTCACTGCACCTTCGGGGATCGGATCAACCTTGGCCGCCGCGGCCGCTTCGGCCTTGGGGCTGCGCTTGATCAGGCGGCGAGCCGGGGCAGGACGCTTGGCCGTGGAGCTGGCCTTGGTCTTGCCCGAATCGGTGGTCGTCGCGGCGAAGGCGTCGGCGCTGACGAAGACGCTCGTCGTAGCCAGCGTTCCGGCGATTGCAGCGATCAGAAGTTTATTCATCGAAAAAAACCTTTCAAAAACATTGGGGTTAAATGGTGGTTGCCGCGCGGCGTGGACTTCCTCATCGCGAAATCCGATCGCGCAGCCCACTATTTTCGCTTATTTATCGGCACGAACCTCAAATTCTCCGGTCCGGTGTAATTCGCGCTCGGCCGGATGATCTTGTTGTCGATGCGTTGCTCGATGATGTGCGCCGCCCAGCCCGAGGTGCGCGAGATCACGAACAGCGGCGTGAACATGGCGGTCGGCACGCCCATCATGTGATATGAAACCGCGCTGAACCAGTCGAGATTCGGGAACATCTTCTTCGCGTCCCACATCACCGATTCGAGGCGCTCGGCGATATCGAAGAGCTTGGTGTCGCCCGCTTCCTTCGAGAGCGTCTTCGCGACTTCCTTGATGACCTTGTTGCGCGGATCGGAGATCGTGTACACCGGATGGCCGAAGCCGATCACCACTTCCTTGGCTTCGACGCGGCGCTTGATGTCGCTTTCCGCTTCATCCGGCGACTGATAGCGCGACTGGATTTCGTAGGCCACTTCGTTCGCGCCGCCATGCTTCGGGCCGCGCAGCGCGCCGATCGCGCCGGTGATTGCCGAATACATGTCGGAGCCCGTACCGGCGATCACGCGCGCGGTGAACGTCGAGGCGTTGAATTCATGCTCGGCGTAGAGATTGAGCGAGACGTGCATCGCCTCGACCCACGATTTCGACGGCTCCTTGCCGTGCAGCAAATGCAGGAAGTGCCCGCCGATGGAATCGTCGTCCGTTTCCACTTCGATGCGCTTGCCGTTGTGCGAATAGTGATACCAGTACAGCAGCATCGAGCCGAGCGAGGCCATCAGGCGATCGGCGATATCCTTCGCGCCCGGCACGTTGTGATCGTCTTTCTCGGGCAAGAGCGTGCCGAGCACGGAGACGCCGGTGCGCATCACGTCCATCGGATGCGCGGAGGCCGGAATCCATTCCAGTGCGGCCTTGAGATTCGCGGGCAGGCCGCGCAGCGCCTTCAGCTTGGTCTTGTACGCCTTCAACTCGGCGGTATTCGGCAGCTTGCCATGCACGAGCAGATAGGCGATCTCTTCGAACTCGGAAGTCGTCGCGATATCGAGAATGTCATAGCCGCGATAGTGCAGATCGTTGCCGGTCCTGCCCACCGTGCACAGCGCGGTATTGCCTGCCGTCACGCCCGACAGCGCGACGGATTTCTTCGGCTTGAATGCGCCGCTTGCGGGTGCTTCGGTCGATGCGGTATCGGTCATGCTCTCAAGTCTCCTTTCGAGCGCGCGCAAGGCGGCGCTACTTGTTGTGCTTGAACTGCGATCCGGTGCTCATGCGTTCGGTTCCGTCGCGGGCGCGGCGAAAAGCGGCGCGCATTCGTCGGGCATCGTCTGTCCCGTGGCGTGCGCGCGGCGCAGCACCGACCAGTAATAGCGATAACTCGCGCGGTCGTGCAGCGTGTCGCCGTGACGCGTCGGGCCCCACTGCGCGCGTTGCGCTTCGAGCAGGATCTCCGCGGCGAGCGCGATTTCATCGGCGCGCGGCGAGAAAGCCTCGACGATCGGCCGGATCTGATCCGGATGGATGCTCCACATGCGCGTGTAGCCGAATTCGCCGCGGGCGCGCGCGGCATCGTTCGCGACGACGCTCATGTCGCGCACTTCCGTCGACACATTGTGCGACGGCACTTTGCCGTGCGCGTGACACGCGGCCGCGATCTCGAGCTTCGCGCGACGCACGAGCGGATGATCGAACTGGCCGGGCGAGCGCATCGCGGTATCGGGAATCGCGCCGTTGTGCGCGGAGACGAAGTCCATCAGCCCGAAGCTCAGCGATTCGACGCCCGGCAACGCCGCGAGTTCGAACGCTTGCGCGAGCGCGCCATGCGTCTCGACGAGCAGATGACAGGGAATCGCTTGCTGAATGCCGAACTCGATGCGCGTTGCTTCGATGAAGGCCACCATCTCGGCGGCATCGAGAACGCTGCGAATCTTCGGCAGCATGATGAACGCGGGCGCCTTTTTCGCGCTGCGCAGGATGATGCGCGCGTCGTCGCGCCACGCGCGGTGATGATAGTCGTGGATGCGCACGCCCACGCGCCCGAAGCGGTCTTCCTCGCCGCCGACGAACGATGCGACCAGTTCCGCGTGCTCGGCTTCGCGGCCGACTTGCGCGCCGTCTTCGCAATCGAGCGTGATGTCGAACACCGGGCCCAGTTGCGCCTGCAACGCCAGCGACTTTCTCATCAGCTTCTCGCTGCCGGCGTAGTGATCGCAGGGCGGGAGAACCGCGGGTTGCGGTTCGCCGTCAAACAGCACTTCGGCGGGAGTGAGCGTGCGCATCGTCGGCGTCGGGTCCGATTGGGGAGAATTGAATTCGATCTTGCTCGATGATTCGAACGCGCTCGACGCTTCTTCAAGCGCGTTCGAATCACGCGCGAACGCCGAGAGGCGATCGCGCCGAAGGGAAGCGCTCCACGAGCTTCCCTTCGTCACACCATGCTTACTTGCCGAGCAGATGCGAGACGCCGTCGCGCTCTTCGAGCAGTTCGTTCAGCGTGCCGTCCATCTTCTCGCGCGAGAAGGCGTCGATTTCGAGGCCTTCCACACGCTTGTACTCGCCGTTTTCGCACGTGACGGGGACCCCGTAGATGATGTCTTCCGGAATGCCGTACGAGCCATCCGACGGAATGCCCATCGTGACCCACTTGCCGTTCGTGCCGAGCACCCAGTCGCGCACGTGATCGATCGCCGCGTTAGCCGCCGAAGCCGCCGACGACAGGCCGCGCGCTTCGATGATCGCCGCGCCGCGCTTGCCGACGGTCGGGATGAACGTGTTGCGGTTCCATTCGTCGTCGTTGATGAGCTTCGTCAGGTCCTGGCCTTCGGCGGTCGCGAAGCGGAAGTCGGGGTACATCGTCGGCGAGTGGTTGCCCCACACGGCGAGCTTTTCGATCGACGCGACCGGCTTGCCCGACTTGGCCGCCAGTTGCGACAGCGCGCGGTTGTGGTCCAGACGCAGCATGGCCGTGAAGTTCTTCTTCGGCAGATCCGGCGCCGACTTCATCGCGATGTAGGCATTCGTGTTTGCCGGGTTGCCGACCACGAGCACCTTCACGTCGCGGCTCGCGACATCGTTCAGCGCCTTGCCCTGAACCGTGAAGATCTCGGCGTTCGCCGACAGCAGGTCCTTGCGCTCCATGCCCTTCGAACGGGGGCGCGCGCCCACGAGCAGCGCGACGTCGGCGTCCTTGAACGCAACCTTGGGATCGTCCGTGACGACCACGCCCGCGAGCAGCGGGAACGCGCAGTCTTCGAGTTCCATGACGACGCCCTTCACGGCGCCTTGCGCTTGCGGCAGATCGAGCAACTGAAGAATCACGGGCTGGTCTTTGCCGAGCAGATCGCCGTTGGCGATGCGGAACAGCAGCGAATAGCCGATTTGACCTGCGGCGCCGGTTACGGCAACGCGCTTTGCGGACTTAGCCATTGAGAACTCTCCTGGACTGTGCGTGGAACGCTAGGGAAAAACGCCATTTTATGCGCGATACGCCAAGCGTTGATGAAGACATGCCGGCCATGCCATGCGCGAATCGCTCGAAGCCGGCCGGGCGAGCCTGAACTCGTGCGGCGCATCGGCGTCACGGCGTGACTGCCATGCCATGAATCTTTCTCTTCGAGCGAGAGAGGTGCGGGAGGTACGTGGAGAACGCCGTGATTTCGCTTGGGTCCGACGGCAACGCGCCCATTCGAGACGGCGCTTGACGTTGCGAGGCGTGGGACAGGCAGCGGCGCGCGAATCGAGTGGCCGATCGGCGTGAGACGGAAGCGAAAGGGCGTGCCTGGCGGTATGCTGCGCGATGCGTGGAGGCCGTGAAATTGCCGTATTCTCTGGGCGGGAACGCCTCGGAAAACACGCCGACCGGCGGTTCCTGCACTCTCGCAACGACCCGCAAACCCTTGCTCGACAAGGAGTGTAGGAGCGGTCCGAACTAATGTCAACACTATCTTATGTCTTATATAAGACATAGGATTCTGCGGGAAAAGTCTGGACGCACGGCGGGCCTTGTGTTGAAATGCGCGGCATGAATTCCAGCCCGGCGAACACGACGACCCCCAACGGCACTGCACCGGCGGCTGAGGCCGCGAGCACGCCGTCGCCGACGTTCAGCCCGCTGTATCAGCAAATCAAGGCCCTCATTACGCAAGGGCTCGAATCCGGCGAGTGGAAGCCCGGCGAGATCATCCCGAGCGAGGTCGAGCTGGCCGCGCGCTACAAGGTGAGCCAGGGCACGGTGCGCAAAGCCATCGACGAGCTCGCCGCCGACAATCTTCTCGTTCGCCGTCAGGGCAAAGGCACGTTCGTTGCGACGCACAACGAAGACCGCGTGCAGTTCCGCTTCCTGCGCCTGTTGCCCGACGATGGCGACGTTCATCCCCATGTCAGCCGTCTGCTCGAATGCAGGCGCCTGCGCGCGCCCGCCGAGATCGCGCGTCAGCTCGATTTGAAGCCCGCCGATCCCGTCGTTCTTATCAAGCGCTTGTTGCAGTTTGATGGCGTAACGACCGTATTCGACGAAATCTGGCTGCCGGGCGCCGTGTTTCGCGGCCTCACGGCGGAGCGCCTCGCGGAATACAAGGGGCCGCTCTACGCGATGTTCGAAACCGAGTTTGGCACGCGCATGATTCGCGCCTCGGAAAAGATCCGCGCCGTCGCCGCCGACGAAACCGTCGCGCAGTTCCTCGATGTCGCGCAGGGATTCCCGTTGCTGTCGGTGGAGCGCGTGTCCTATACGTATGGCGATCGTCCGGTCGAAGTGCGGCGCGGATGGTATGTCACGACCGGTTATTACTATCAGAACGACTTGAGTTGATCGAACGAAAGACGGGGTTGCGGGCACTGGCTGAGTGCTGGCAAAACACGCGTGCCGCAAGGCTTTTTTCGCGCGCGAGGCAACGGTCTCCTGGGTTGCTCATCGCTGCAGCGCGAAATAAAAAGGCGCTAAAATCGCAGGTTAGTGTTTTAACAAGTTGGGGTCTAGCATGGCTGAAGCCGTAAAAAAACCAAGGCCTGAATACCGGAACATCGGGATCGGTCAAATCGCGAAGTATCGCTTGCCGCTGGCAGGGAAGGTGTCGATCCTGCATCGCATCAGCGGCTTGCTGCTGTTCGTGTGCCTGCCGTTCATCCTGTATCTGCTCGATCAGAGCCTCACGTCGGAAATCAGCTTCGACGCGTTCAAGGGCTTTCTGGCCAACCCCATCGTCAAGATCATCACGCTCGTGCTGTCGTGGGCGTATCTGCATCACTTCTGCGCGGGTATCCGCTTTCTGCTGCTCGACACGCACGTGGGCGTGAACAAGCAAGGCGGCAAGCAAAGCGCGCTGATCGTGCTGATCGTTTCGCTGTTGCTCACGCTCGCGATGGCGCTCAAGATCTTCGGAGTGTTCTAAACATGGCAACGCAAAATCGAGTCGGCCCCAAGCGCCTGGTCGTGGGCGCGCATTACGGTCTGCGCGACTGGCTCGCGCAACGCATCACCGCGGTCGTGATGGCCGCGTACACCGTCATTCTGCTGTTCTGGTTCTTCGCCGCGCACAACTTCTCGTATGAAGGCTGGGCGGGCATCTTCGCGACTCAGTGGATGAAGCTCGCGACATTCGTAGCCTTGCTTTGCCTGTTCTATCACGCGTGGGTCGGCATTCGCGACATCTGGATGGATTACGTGAAGCCGATGGGCGTGCGCCTGTTCCTGCAGGTGTTGACCATCCTGTGGCTCATCGGATGCGCCGGCTACGCTGCACAGATTCTCTGGAGAGTTTAAAGAACATGGCTGCAATCAAGACTTCTCTGCCGCGTCGGCGCTTTGACGTGGTGATCGTGGGCGCGGGCGGATCGGGCATGCGCGCGTCGCTGCAACTGGCGCGCGCGGGGCTCTCCGTCGCGGTGCTCTCGAAGGTGTTTCCGACGCGCTCGCATACGGTGGCCGCGCAAGGCGGCATCGGCGCATCGCTTGGCAACATGAGCGAAGACAACTGGCACTATCACTTCTACGACACGATCAAGGGCTCCGACTGGCTCGGCGACCAGGACGCGATCGAGTTCATGTGCCGCGAAGCGCCGAACGCCGTGTACGAGCTCGAACACATGGGCATGCCGTTCGACCGTAACGCGGATGGCACGATCTATCAGCGCCCGTTCGGCGGCCACACGGCGAACTATGGCGAGAAGCCCGTGCAGCGCGCCTGTGCCGCGGCCGACCGCACCGGTCACGCCTTGCTGCACACGCTGTATCAGCAGAACGTCGCGGCTAAAACGCACTTCTTCGTCGAATGGATGGCGCTGGATCTGATCCGCGACGCCGACGGCGACGTGCTCGGTGTCACCGCGCTCGAAATGGAAACGGGCGAGGTCTATATCCTCGAAGGCAAGACCACGCTCTTCGCCACGGGCGGCGCGGGCCGTATCTTCGCGGCATCGACGAATGCGTTCATCAACACGGGCGATGGCTTGGGCATGGCCGCGCGCTCGGGCATCGCGCTGCAGGACATGGAGTTCTGGCAGTTCCACCCGACGGGTGTCGCGGGCGCGGGCGTGCTGATCACCGAAGGCGTGCGCGGCGAAGGCGGCATCTTGCGCAACGCGAACGGCGATCGCTTCATGGAGCGCTATGCGCCGACGCTGAAGGATCTCGCGCCGCGCGACTTCGTTTCGCGTTCGATGGACCAGGAGATCAAGGAAGGGCGCGGCGTCGGTCCGAACAAGGACCACGTGCTGCTGGACCTGTCGCACATCGGCGCCGAGACGATCATGAAGCGTCTGCCGTCGATTCGCGAGATCGCGCTGAAGTTCGCCAACGTCGACTGCATCAAGGAGCCGATTCCTGTCGTGCCGACCATCCACTATCAGATGGGTGGTATCCCGACGAACATGCACGGCCAGGTTGTCGGCACGGCCAAGGGCTACAACGATCCGGTCAACGGGTTCTACGCCGTGGGCGAATGCTCGTGCGTTTCAGTGCACGGCGCGAACCGCCTGGGCACGAATTCGCTGCTCGATCTGGTCGTGTTCGGCCGCGCGGCGGGCAATCACATCATCAAGCATGCCAGCGAGATGAAGGAGCACAAGCCGCTGCCGGCCGATGCCGCCGACTTCGCGATGGAGCGTCTCGCGGTGCTGGAGAAGTCGACGTCGGGCGAATACACGCAGAGCATCGCCAACGACATTCGCGCCTCGATGCAGGCGCATGCGGGCGTGTTCCGCACGGCGAAGCTGCTCGAAGAGGGCGTGGGCAAGATCGCGGAACTCTCGGAGCGCGTGAAGCACGTGCATCTGAAGGACAAGTCGAAGGTGTTCAACACGGCGAAGGTCGAAGCGCTGGAACTGGCGAACCTGATCGAAGTGGCGCGCGCGACGATGGTGTCGGCCGAAGCGCGCAAGGAAAGCCGTGGCGCGCATGCGCACAGCGACTACGAGCATCGCGATGACGAGAACTGGATGCGTCATACGCTGTGGTTCAGCGAAGGCGATCGCCTGGAGTACAAGCCGGTGCAGATGAAGCCGCTGACGGTGGAATCGGTGCCGCCCAAGGCGCGTACGTTCTAAGGCGCATAGCAAGGAAATCGAAATGGCAAAGAGAATTTTTGAAGTCTATCGCTACGATCCGGACAAGGACGCCGCGCCGCGCATGCAGACGTACGAGCTCGATCTGACGCATGAGCGCATGCTGCTCGACGCGCTGGTGAAGCTCAAGGAAGTCGACGAAACGCTGTCGTTCCGCCGCTCGTGCCGCGAAGGCGTGTGCGGTTCGGATGCGATGAACATCAACGGCAAGAACGGGCTTGCGTGCCTGACGAACCTGAACGAGCTGCCGCAGAAGATCGTGCTGCGTCCGCTGCCGGGGCTGCCGGTGGTGCGCGATCTGATCTGCGATTTCACGCAGTTCTTCAACCAGTATCATTCGATCAAGCCGTACCTGATCAATGACACGCCGCCGCCCGAGAAGGAGCGGCTGCAATCGCCGGTCGAGCGCGATGAGCTCGACGGCCTGTACGAGTGCATTCTGTGCGCGAGCTGCTCGACGTCGTGCCCGAGTTTCTGGTGGAACCCGGACAAGTTCGTGGGACCGGCGGGCCTGCTGCAAGCGTATCGCTTCATCGCGGACAGCCGCGATCAGGCGACCGGCGAACGCCTGGACAACCTGGAAGATCCGTATCGTCTGTTCCGTTGCCATACGATCATGAATTGCGTCGACGTGTGCCCCAAGGGGCTCAATCCGACCAAGGCGATCGGCAAGATCAAGGAATTGATGGTGCGCCGGGCGGTTTGAAAATGGACGAATCTCACCAGTCCGATCCCCTTCGCCGCGCGCGCCTTCGCTGGCGTGCACGGCGCGGCCTGCTGGAAAACGATCTGATCTTCGAGCGTTTCTTCAGCCGATATGAGCATGACCTCAGTGACGCCGACGTGGCCGCCTTGACCCGCCTGCTGGAACTGAGCGACAACGAACTGATGGACTTGCTGCTGGCGCGCACGGAGCCCGAGGGCGACCTGGCGACGCCGGATGTGATCCGCCTGCTGGACATGCTGCGTACCGCGTGAGTTCTGCAGGAAATCGCGGAGTTTTGCAAAATAGGCCTGCTGCAGTGCACACAGGCCGATAAGACAGTTTTGCCGCGCAGCTTCCGTCGTGCAAATTATCGAGAACCTGTATTCATACTTCGATTGAGGATGTGCTATGACCCCGTCAGATGTTAAAGCCACGCTATCGTTCAGCGACAACTCGCCGAGCGTCGAAATGCCGATCTACAAGGGCACCATGGGCCCGGACGTGATCGACATCCGCAAGTTGTACGGTCAGACCGGCAAGTTCACGTATGACCCGGGCTTCATGTCGACGGCGGCGTGCAATTCGGCGATCACGTATATCGACGGCGACAAGGGCGAACTGCTGTATCGCGGCTACCCGATCGAGCAACTCGCCGTGAACGCGGACTTCCTCGAAACGTGCTACCTGCTGCTGAAGGGCGAACTGCCGAACGAAGCGCAGAACAAGGAATTCGTGGACACGGTTACGCGTCACACGATGGTGCACGAGCAGATGCACTTCTTCTTCCGCGGCTTCCGTCGCGACGCGCATCCGATGGCCGTGCTGACGGCTGCGGTCGGCGCGCTGTCGGCGTTCTATCACGATTCGCTGAACATCAACGATCCGCGTCACCGTGAAGTCTCGGCCATTCGCATGATCGCGAAGCTGCCGACGCTGGTGGCGATGGCGTACAAGTTCAGCATCGGCCAGCCGTTCGTGTATCCGAAGAACGAGCTGTCGTACAGCGCGAACTTCATGCACATGATGTTCTCGAACCCGTGCGAAGAGTACAAGGTCAACGACGTGCTGGTGCGCGCGCTCGACCGTATTCTGATCCTGCACGCGGACCACGAGCAGAACGCATCGACCTCCACGGTGCGTCTCGCCGGTTCGTCGGGCGCGAATCCGTTCGCGTGTATCGCGGCCGGCATCGCATGTCTGTGGGGCCCGGCGCACGGCGGCGCGAACGAAGCCGCGCTGAACATGCTGGAAGAGATCGGCTCGGTCGACAACATCCCCGAGTTCATCAAGCAGGTGAAGGACAAGAATTCGGGCGTGAAGCTGATGGGCTTCGGTCATCGCGTGTACAAGAATTACGACCCGCGCGCGAAGCTGATGCGCGAGACGTGCCACGAAGTGCTGAACGAACTCGGCCTGCACGACGACCCGCTGTTCAAGCTCGCGATGGAACTCGAGAAGATTGCGCTGGAAGACGAATACTTCGTGTCGCGCAAGCTGTATCCGAACGTCGATTTCTACTCGGGCATCGTGCAGCGCGCGCTGGGCATCCCCACGTCGATGTTCACGTGTATCTTCGCGATGGCACGCACGGTCGGCTGGATTGCGCAGTGGAACGAGATGATTGCGGATCCCGAGCAGAAGATTGGCCGTCCGCGTCAGTTGTTCATTGGCCAGACGCCGCGTGAAGTGAAGCCGCTCGCGAAGCGCTAAGCTGAATACATCAGGCAGGTAAGGTGTGAGAAAGCCCCGGTGAGTGATCGCCGGGGCTTTTTGCATTTCAGCCTTCACGGGCCTTTTTGCGTCGCTTCTGCCGCAACGTTCGATTGACAAGGCCTTCGACGAAAGTGCGAGCTCCAGACCATCACTTTTTATCCCGACCGCCGCTAAGCCGGGTACTCCCCATCCAGGTATTGCCACCACCCCCATAACCCACTGTTTTTACACGGTTTTTTCTCACACCCTAGTACCCGCCGCGCGTCTGGCAGTGGCATAATCGTCGAACAAGCTAGACACCGACAAAAACCCCGCAGTCACCCACGAAAGCGCACATCATGGCTCAGACTCTCTACGACAAATTGTGGAACACCCACGTGATCCACACGGAAGAGGACGGTACCTCGATCCTCTACATCGACCGTCACCTGCTGCATGAAGTGACCAGCCCGCAAGCCTTCGAAGGCTTGAAGCTGGCCAGCCGCCCGGTGTGGCGCATCAGCGCGAATCTCGCGGTGTCCGACCACAACGTGCCGACCACCGACCGTTCGCACGGCATCGCCGATCCGGTGTCGAAGCTGCAAGTCGATACGCTCGATTCCAACTGCGATAGCTTCGGCATCACGCAGTTCAAGATGAACGACCTGCGCCAGGGCATCGTGCACATCATCGGGCCGGAGCAGGGCGCGACGTTGCCCGGTATGACGATCGTCTGCGGCGACTCGCACACGTCCACGCACGGCGCGTTCGGCGCGCTCGCGCACGGCATCGGCACGTCGGAAGTGGAGCACGTCCTCGCCACGCAAACGCTCTTGCAGAAAAAGAGCAAGAACATGCTGGTGAAGGTCGAAGGCGCGTTGCCGCGCGGCTGCACGGCGAAGGACATCGTGCTCGCGATCATCGGCAAGATCGGCACGGCGGGCGGCACGGGCTACGCAATCGAATTCGGCGGCTCGACCATCCGCGCGCTGTCGATGGAAGGCCGCATGACCGTCTGCAACATGGCGATCGAAGCGGGCGCGCGCGCCGGCATGGTCGCGGTCGACGACATCACCATCAACTATCTGAAGGATCGTCCGTACTCGCCGCAGGGCGTCGAATGGAAGCAGGCGGTCGAGTACTGGCGCCAGTTCAAAACGGATGACGGCGCGCAGTTCGACCGCGTGGTCGAGATCAACGCGGCTGAGATCGTGCCGCAGGTGACGTGGGGCACGTCGCCGGAAATGGTCACGTCCATCGATGGTCGCGTGCCCGATCCCGAGAAGGAAAAAGATCCCGTCAAGCGCGACGCGATCGAGCGCGCGCTGAGCTACATGGCGCTGACGCCGAATACGCCGATCGAATCGATCCAGCCGGACAAGATTTTCATCGGCTCGTGCACGAATGCGCGCATCGAAGACCTGCGCGCGGCGGCATATGTCGTGAAGTCGCTCGGCAAGCGCGTCGCGTCGAACATCCGTCTCGCGATGGTCGTGCCCGGCTCGGGACTCGTCAAGGCGCAGGCCGAGCGCGAAGGTCTCGACAAGATCTTCACGAACGCGGGCTTCGAATGGCGCGAGCCGGGCTGCTCGATGTGCCTCGCGATGAACGCCGACCGCCTGGAGCCGGGCGAGCGCTGCGCATCGACCTCGAACCGCAACTTCGAAGGCCGTCAGGGCGCGGGCGGACGCACGCACCTCGTGAGCCCCGCGATGGCCGCCGCGGCCGCCATCGAAGGCCATTTCGTCGACGTGCGCAAGCTCGCGTGATCGTGCCAGATCAACCCGGACACTGAGAAAGACCATGGAAAAGTTCATCGTACATAGCGGCCTCGTGGCGCCGCTCGATCGCGAAAACGTCGATACGGACGCGATCATCCCGAAGCAGTTCCTGAAGTCGATCCAGCGCACGGGCTTCGGCCCGAACGCGTTCGACGAATGGCGTTACCTCGATGTCGGCCAGCCCGGCCAGGACAACAGCAAGCGTCCGCTGAATCCGGATTTCGTGCTCAACCAGGCGCGCTATCAGGGCGCGTCCGTGCTGCTGACGCGCAAGAATTTCGGCTGCGGCAGCTCGCGCGAGCACGCACCCTGGGCGCTGGATCAGTACGGCTTTCGCGCAATCATCGCGCCGAGCTTCGCGGATATTTTCTATAACAATTGCTTCAAGAACGGCCTGTTGCCGGTCGTGCTGACCGAGCAGCAAGTCGACAAGCTCTTCAACGAGACCTACGCGTTCGTCGGTTTCAAGCTGACGATCGATCTCGAAGCGCAAGTCGTGCGCACCGGCGACGGCACCGAGTACGCATTCGAAGTGCCTGGTTTTCGCAAATACTGCCTGCTGAACGGGTTCGACGATATCGGTCTCACGCTGCGTCACGCGGACAAGATCAAGGCGTACGAGGCCGAGCGTCTGGCGAAGCAGCCGTGGCTGAATAACCGGCTCGTCGGATAAATCGAACCACGCAACGAAAGGAAGAGACGATGAAAATTGCAGTGCTGCCCGGCGACGGGATCGGTCCGGAAATCACGGCCGAAGCGGTCAAGGTGCTCAACGCGCTCGGCGAGAAGTTCGAACTGGAAGAAGCGCCCGTCGGCGGCGCGGGCTACGAGGCGCAAGGTCATCCGCTGCCGGAATCCACGCTGAAGCTCGCAAAGGAAGCCGACGCGATTCTCTTCGGCGCGGTCGGCGACTGGAAGTACGACAAGCTCGAACGCGCGCTGCGTCCCGAGCAGGCGATTCTCGGCCTGCGCAAGCATCTGCAACTCTTCGCGAACTTCCGTCCGGCAATCTGCTATCCGCAATTGACGGGCGCGTCGTCGCTGAAAGCCGAAATCGTGTCGGGCCTCGACATTCTCATCGTCCGTGAACTCAACGGCGACATCTATTTCGGCGCGCCGCGCGGCCTGCGCGATGCGCCGGACGGCCCGTTCGAAGGCGCGAAGGAAGGCTTCGACACGATGCGCTATTCCGAGCCGGAAGTGCGCCGCATCGCTCATGTCGCATTTCAGGCAGCGCAAAAGCGCCAGAAGAAGCTGACGAGCGTGGACAAGGCCAACGTGCTCGAAACGTCGCAACTGTGGCGCGACACGATGATCGACGTCGCGAAGGAATATCCGGAGGTCGAGCTGTCGCACATGTACGTCGATAACGCGGCGATGCAGCTCGTGAAAGCGCCGAAAGCATTCGATGTCGTCGTCACGGGCAACATGTTCGGCGACATTCTGTCGGACGAAGCCGCCATGCTCACCGGCTCCATCGGCATGCTGCCGTCGGCGTCGCTCGACAAGAACAACAAGGGCCTGTACGAGCCGTCGCACGGTTCCGCGCCGGACATCGCGGGCAAGGGCGTGGCCAATCCGCTCGCGACCATCCTCTCCGCCGCGATGATGCTGCGCTACTCGCTCGGCAAGGCGGAACAGGCCGACCGCATCGAAAGCGCGGTGAAGAAGGTGCTGGAGCAGGGCTTCCGCACCGGCGATATCGCCACGGCGGACGGCAAGATCGTCGGCACGAAGGAAATGGGCGACGCGGTGCTGAAGGCGCTGTAATCACGCGAACGACGATCGGCGCTTCGATGCAATAGAGCGGCCGATCGTCTCTTTTTGCCGATGTTCTTGCACGATCCCAACGATTTTCACGCGTTCGCAAAATCGCGGCGACGAAAACATCGGGTAATCGTGTATATTGCTTTGCTATGGCGAAGAACTCTCAATTCTCTCTGGTTTCCATCGGACGCGGCTCAAATGCCGTAGCGACGGAACTCGCCATCGGCACGCGCATGGCCGCCATCATCGGCGGCGTCAAAACGCGCATTACGAAAATTTCCCCCAAAGCGATCACGATTCGCTGATCGTCCCTCGTGTCCGAGCGTCTTCCCCGCGCGGCCACGCCGGGTAAAGATGCGGGGAAGCGTCCACAGTCAAAGGTTAGTCATGAACGTAGGTCTCGTTGGTTGGCGCGGTATGGTCGGCAGCGTCCTGATGCAACGCATGCAGCAGGAAGGCGATTTCGACTTGATCGAACCGGTGTTTTTCAGCACCAGCAATGCGGGCGGCAACGCGCCGTCGTTCGCCAAAAACGAGACGAAGCTCAAGGACGCAACGAGCATCGACGACCTGAAAAAGTGCGACGCCATCATCACCTGCCAGGGTGGCGACTACACCAATGAGGTGTATCCGAAGCTGCGCGCGGCGGGCTGGAAGGGCTACTGGATCGACGCGGCGTCGGCGCTGCGCATGAAGGACGACGCGGTCATCATTCTCGATCCGGTGAACCTGAACGTCATCAAGGATTCGCTCGTGAAGGGCGGGCGCGACTTCATCGGCGGCAACTGCACGGTCAGCCTCATGCTCATGGCGCTGGGCGGCCTGTTCCGCGAGAACCTCGTCGAGTGGACGACCGCGATGACGTATCAGGCGGCATCGGGCGCGGGTGCGCAGAACATGCGCGAACTGCTGCAGCAGATGGGCGTGCTGTACGGTTCCGCGAAGGAAGATCTGGCGGATCCGTCGTCGGCGATTCTCGACATCGACCGCCGCGTGCTCGCGGCGATGAACGGCGAGCGCATGCCCGTCGACAACTTCGGCGTGCCGCTCGCGGGCTCGCTGATTCCGTGGATCGACAAGGATCTCGGCAACGGCATGTCGAAGGAAGAGTGGAAGGGCGGCGCGGAAACCAACAAGATTCTCGGCAAGCCGGCAATGGGCACGCCGGGCTCGGTTCCCGTCGACGGTTTGTGCGTGCGTATCGGCGCGATGCGCTGCCACTCGCAGGCGCTCACCATCAAGCTCACGAAGGACGTGCCGCTGGACGAAGTGCACGGTATCCTCGCCTCGGCGAACGACTGGGTGAAGGTCGTGCCGAACGAGCGCGACGCGTCGATCCGCGATCTGTCGCCCGCGGTCGTCACGGGCACGCTCACGGTGCCGGTCGGCCGTCTGCGCAAGCTGGCGATGGGCGGCGAGTATCTGTCGGCGTTCACGGTCGGCGATCAGCTCTTGTGGGGCGCGGCTGAACCGCTGCGCCGCATGCTGCGCATTCTGCTCGACAAGTAAAGTAAACTACGCGCCTGGAAGCGCGTGCCATCTCAAAAAGCGCCGCGTTTCCCGCGGCGCTTTTTGTTTTTGTGCTGTTTTGTTGCAAAGCACTGCTCACAGGACGATTTTCGCCGTATGTTTCAACTTTTGTCGCACCCGGAGCCTCAATGATCCAACGACCTCGCCGGTCTTTCCTTTCGTCATCGCGTGCGGCGCTCGCCGCGACAGGCTTCGCCCTATGCGCGGCGTTCTGGGCGAATCCCGGCGATGCGCTCGCCCAGGCAAGCGATGCGGCCGCCGCCGCCGCGACCGGGCAAACCTACGCGGTCAAACCGGGGCAGTCGCTGAGCGACATTGCCGGCGAACTCACCGGATCGAAGGACCGCGATGTCCGCGCCCGCGCGGCGCGCGCCCTCTTCGAAGCGAATCCCAACGCGTTCGGCAATCACGATATCAACAAGCTGAGGCTTGGCGCGGTGCTCAATGTGCCCGCCGATCTGAGTGGCGCGGCCGCTGCCCCGGCAGCGCCTTCTGCCGCTCCCGTGCAACCGGTCGCGTCCGCGCCGGCCGAGACGCCAGCGCCTGCCGCGCCCGCGCCCGCGTCCGAAAATGCCACGGCGGCGACGCCGGCGGCGCCGGCCGTCGAGCCGCAAGCGAGCGCGCCGGCGAACGCCGCGCCCGCGCCGGAACCGCAGCCCGAGGCCGCACCGGCGAGTGCGCCTGCGCCCGCTCCCGCGCCGGTCAAGCCGACCGGCGTCACGCCGGCCGTGATTGGGCTCACGCCGTTCATCGTCGCCATCGTGATCGTGGTGATCGGTGTCCTGCTGCTCCGGACGAGGCGCAACAAGCGCCGCGCGGCCCAACTCGACGACGCCGATCGCACGCCACGGACTTTTTCGAGCCTCGAGGAAGCCCAGGCCGACGCCGACAGGCGCAACGAAGCGATGCGCAAGGCACGCGCAGCCGCGGCCGCCGGCGGCGCGGCCGGTCTCGCAGGTGAATCCGATGCGCGCGATCAGCCAGAGTTGAATTCAGCGGCGGTGAATATCGAAAACGCGGACGCGCCGCAGCCGCCCGCGACCTCGTCGGGCGACGAACTGCCGCCTGCAACCGAAGCGAAGCCCGCTCGGCCGTCGCACGACGAACCGTTCTCCCCCGCTGCGCCCGCGGCGCGGCATCCCGACTTCGTTCCGCCGTTGCCCGATGCCCTCGTCAGCGAGGCGGATGCGCACGAACAGCATGAGCAGCACGCTCGCGAAATCGCGGCGCGCGACGCGGCCCGGCGCGAAGCCGAAAAATGGGAGAGCGAGGAGCGAGAAGCCGCCGCCCGCCAGGCTGCGGCGCGGGAAGCCGAGGAGCGCGAGATTCGCGCGCGCGAAGCCGCCGCGCGCGAGGCGCTCGAGCGCGACACGGCTGCGCGCGAAGCCCAGCTGCGCGAAGCTGAAATGCGTCAGGTGACCGAGCGCGAGGAGTCGGCGCGCGAGGCGGCGGCACGCGAAATCATCGCGCGCGAGGCCGAACTGCGCGAACTCCAGGCGCGCGCCGCCGAAGAACAGGCCGCCGAACAGCGCGCCGCCGAGCAGCGCGACATCGAAGAGCAGGCCGCGCGCGAAGCCGAAAAGTCGGGCGTCGCGCTGGACGACGAACCTGTCGTCGCGCATCGTTTTCCGATGCCCAAGTTTCCGCAGGACGCGATTCAGGCGCTGGGCTCGCTCGACATGGAGTTGCCGCCGCGTATGGATTTGACGATCAAGCCGCCGGTCGTTGCGGAGCCGGAAGCGGCGACGCCGCCCGCCGCCGAGACGCCGCGGGAGCCGCGTCTCGCGCAGGTGCCGCCGCTGCCGACCGGGGTCACGCCGATCGAGCATGCGCCCTTCGTTCCGCAGCCCTTCACCCCCCTCGAAGCCGTGCCGCACACGCAGTCGCAGAGCCAGTCCGTCGCGGCGCAGATCGAAGCGGGCACCGCTGGCGCGGCGTCGGTCGCCGGTCTCGGCGCGACGCGTTTCGGGCCGCTCAGTCTCGATTTCGATCTCGGACGGGCGTCGAGCGCGAGCGAGCCGCTGCCTGCCCTGACGCCCGCGCAACTGGCGACGATCGCGCGCAATAAGCTCGAACTGGCGGCCGAATACATCGAATTGGGCGATCTTTCCGGTGCGCGCACCTTGCTGCAGGAAGTGATCGAATCGAACGATCCGGCGACGCGCCATCAGGCAGCCACGCTCCTGTCGACGCTCGCTCCGCATTCCTGATGCGCATTGCTCTTGGCATTCAGTACGACGGCGCGGCGTTTTGCGGCTGGCAATCGCAGCCGCACGGCAAGACGGTGCAGAACGAGCTTGAGCGTGCCTTGGCGAAGTTCGCCCAGACGCCGCTCGCGACCGTTGTAGCGGGGAGAACGGATACGGGCGTGCACGGGATCGGTCAGGTCGTCCATTTCGATACCGATCTCGACCGCGCCGAATTCTCGTGGGTGCGCGGCACGAACGCGTTCCTGCCGGACACGGTCGCGGTGCAGTGGGCAAAGCCGATGCCGGACGACTTCCACGCGCGCTTCGCCGCCTTCGAGCGGACCTATTTTTACGTGTTGTACGTTAATCCGGTGCGTTCACCCATGCTCGCGAAACGCGCGGGCTGGGTGCATACGCCGCTCGACGTCGAAGCGATGCGCGATTCCGTCGTATGCCTCGTCGGCGAGCATGATTTTTCGTCGTTCCGCGCCGCCGATTGCCAGTCGAAGACGCCGGTGAAACACGTCTATCAGATCGACATTCGCGAGCAGGGCGATTTCATCCACTTTCGCTTTCGCGCCAATGCGTTTTTGCATCACATGGTGCGCAACCTGATGGGCTGCTTCGTCGCGATCGGGCGGGGCCGTCATCCCGCGTCGTGGATGGCCGAGGTGCTCGCCGCCCGCGACCGCCGTGCCGCCGCGCCGACCTTCATGCCCGACGGGCTGTATCTGGCCGGGGTCGGTTATCCTGAACACTTCGCGGTGCCACCGCCGCACATCGCCAGCATGCCCTGGAGTGCAATCTGGGCAGAGCCGAAATGACCGAACAAGATTTGCATCGCACCCGCATCAAACTGTGCGGACTGTCGCGCGCCGAAGACGTGCAACACGCCGTCGCGCTCGGCGCGGACGCCGTGGGCTTCGTGTTCTATCCGCCGAGTCCGCGCTCGGTAAGCGTCGCGCAGGCCGTCGAACTGGCGCGCCATGTGCCGCCGCTCGTCTCGGCGGTCGGCCTTTTCGTGAACGCGACGCCCGAGTGGATCCGGGAAGTCACCTCGAACGTGCCGCTTTCGCTGCTGCAATTTCACGGCGATGAAACGCCCGAACGATGCGAAGAACTCGCGGCAATTGCGGGTTTATCCTATTGGCGCGCATTGCGAATTGGGGCTGATGCGTCCACAAGCCATTTGATAGAATCTTCTCTTGAATTCAAGGCCGCAGGCGGCATTCTGCTCGACGCACTCGTCGAGGGCTTCGGCGGCGGTGGAAAGGTATTCGATTGGTCACTTATCCCAACAGATCTCGGGCATCGGGCCGTTTTGAGTGGTGGGTTGAACGCGCAAAACGTCAGTGACGCCATTCGGCGTGTGCGCCCGTACGCGGTCGATGTCTCGAGCGGCATCGAAGTGCCGGGCGCCAAGGGCGTGAAAGATCCCGCCCGAATGGCGGCGTTCGTGCGCGCAGTGCGCGCGGCGGACGCCGGGTGATTCGAACGTGAGCCGCGCCAGCGGCTCGCGTAACCGAGAGAGTGACGCAATGTACAACTTGCCAGACGAAAGAGGCCATTTCGGCCAATATGGGGGCGTGTTCGTCTCCGAAACGCTCATCCACGCGCTCGACGAATTGCGCGACGCGTATGACGCGGCTCAGAAAGATCCCGAGTTTCAGAAAGAATACGACTACGAGCTGAAGCATTATGTCGGCCGCCCTTCGCCCATTTATCACGCGAAGCGCTGGAGCGAGATGCTCGGCGGCGCGCAGCTTTATCTGAAGCGCGAAGATCTGAATCACACGGGCGCGCACAAGGTCAACAACGTGATCGGCCAGGCGCTGCTCGCCCGCAAGATGGGCAAGCCGCGCGTGATCGCCGAAACGGGCGCGGGGCAGCATGGCGTGGCGACCGCGACCATCGCGGCGCGCTTCGGCATGGAATGCGTCGTCTACATGGGCGCGGAGGACGTGCGGCGTCAGGCGGCGAACGTCTATCGCATGAAACTGCTGGGCGCGACGGTCGTGCCGGTCGAATCCGGCTCGAAGACGCTCAAGGATGCGCTCAACGAAGCCATGCGCGACTGGGTGACGAACGTGGAGAACACGTTCTACATCATCGGCACGGTGGCGGGCCCGCATCCTTACCCGATGATGGTGCGTGACTTCCAGCGCGTGATCGGCGACGAATGCCGCGTGCAGATGCCCGAAATGGCGGGCCGTCAGCCGGATGCGGTGATCGCTTGCGTCGGCGGCGGATCGAATGCGATGGGCATCTTTTATCCGTATATCGACGATAAAGACGTCAGGTTGATTGGCGTTGAAGCGGCGGGCGACGGTATCGATACGGGCCGCCACGCGGCATCGCTGATGGGCGGAAGCCCTGGCGTGCTGCACGGCAACCGCACGTATTTGCTGCAGGACGCGGACGGCCAGATCATCGAGACGCATTCGGTGTCGGCGGGTCTGGATTATCCGGGCGTCGGTCCCGAGCACGCGTGGCTGAAGGACGCGGGCCGCGCGGAATACGTCGGCATCACGGACGAGGAAGCGCTCAAGGCGTTCCACGACTGCTGCCGCATCGAGGGCATCATTCCGGCGCTGGAGTCGAGCCACGCGCTGGCGTACGGGGCGAAGCTCGCGAAGACGCTGCCGCGCGACAAGGTGCTGCTTGTCAATCTGTCGGGCCGCGGCGACAAGGACATGCATACGGTCGCCGAGCGATCGGGCATTCAGTTCTAAGCCACTAGCCGATGCGCACCGTCATTGACGAGCCGTTGTCTGCCGGCGCTCTCCAGAGCACCGGCAGCGACATCCGCAACCGCGATTTTCTGGCCGATGCCGAAAACATTCCCGATGCGTCGATCGATCTAATCGTCGCGGACCCGCCCTATGGTCTGGGCAAGGATTACGGGAACGACTCGGACATGCTGTCCGGCGACGCCTTTCTGGAGTGGACGTATCGCTGGCTCGACCTGGCGATTCCGAAGCTGAAACCCAGCGGCTCGCTGTACATCTTCTGCACCTGGCAATATTCGCCCGAACTGTTCGTGTTCCTGAAGCGCCGCCTTTTGATGATCAACGAGATCGTCTGGGACCGGCGTGTGCCGAGCATGGGCGGAACGACGCGTAAATTTACGTCGGTGCACGACAACATCGGTTATTTCGCGGTATCGAAGGATTACTACTTCGATCTCGATCCGGTGCGCATACCCTACGACGCAGAGACGAAAAAGGCGCGCTCGCGCAAAATCTTCGAAGGCAGCAAGTGGCTGGAGCTTGGCTATAACCCGAAGGATGTCTGGTCGGTTTCGCGGTTGCACAGGCAGCACGCGGAGCGGGTCGATCATCCGACGCAAAAGCCGCTGGAGATCGTCGAGCGCATGGTGCTGGCGAGCTGTCCGCCAGGCGGCCGCGTGCTCGATCCGTTCATGGGCAGCGGCACGACGGGCGTCGCGTGCGCGCGTCACGGCCGGCAGTTCGCGGGCTACGAGATCAACGCGGATTACTGCGCGATCGCCGAGGCCCGCATGGCCGAGGCACGCGCCGCGAAGCTTGCGCCGCCCGCGCCGGAACGCACGCGCCGCAAGCCGCTCATGACCACCGACGCCGCCACGCAAGCCGCCGAATAGTGTCTTTTTCGCCGCTGATCGCGTCAAATGCGCACAAAGCATCGACGCCAACGAATACGAAGCGAGATTTCTCATGTCCCGTATCAAGAACACTTTTGCGGCGCTCGCCGCGCACGGCAAGAAAGGGCTGATCCCGTTCATCACGGCGGGCGATCCGAATCCGGAACAGACCGTCGAGTTCATGCACGCGCTGGCTAAGGGCGGCGCGGACGTCATCGAACTGGGGGTGCCGTTCTCCGACCCGATGGCCGATGGTCCCGTCATCCAGCGTTCGTCGGAACGCGCGCTCGCACGCGGCGTGACGCTCAAGAGCGTGCTGGCCGATGTCGCGCGCTTTCGCGAAACCGACGACAAGACGCCCGTCGTGCTGATGGGCTACGCGAATCCGATCGAGCGCATGGGCGCCGAGGCCTTCGCGCAAGCCGCGAAGCAAGCGGGCGTCGATGGTGTGCTGGTCGTCGATTACCCGCCCGAGGAAGCCGAAGACTTCGGCGCGGCGATGCGCGCCGCCGGCATCGATCCGATCTTCCTGCTCGCGCCGACTTCCACCGACGAGCGCGTCGCGGCGGTCGGGAAGATTGCGAGCGGGTATGTCTACTACGTTTCGCTCAAAGGCGTGACCGGCGCGGCAAATCTGGACGTTTCCAGCATCGCGAGTAAAATCCCGGCCATCAAGTCGCATGTGCCCCTGCCGGTCGGCGTCGGTTTCGGCATTCGCGACGCGCAAACCGCACGCGCCGTCGCCGATGTCGCGGACGCCGTCGTCATCGGCAGCCGCCTCGTGCAACTGGTCGAAGAGGCGAAGCCGGACGCCGCAGCCGCGTCGCTGACGAGCTTCATCGCCGAAATTCGTCAGGCGCTCGACGCCGCACAGTAAAATACGCGCCGCCGCGGCCCGCTCGAACTCGAGCGCCGCGCGGCGCCCCGATCAGTCAAGGAAAAACGATGAGCTGGCTCGATAAACTGCTGCCGCCCAAGATCAAGCAAACGGATCCCAAAAGCCGCAAGGGCATTCCCGAAGGGCTGTGGGTGAAGTGCCCGTCGTGCGAGGCGGTGCTGTATCGCAACGACGTCGAGGCGAACCTGCACGTTTGCCCGAAGTGCAGCCATCACATGCGCATCGGCGCGCGCGAGCGGCTCGACCGTCTGCTCGATCCGGAAGGCCGCTATGAAATCGGCCAGGAAGTCGTGCCGGTCGATGCGCTCAAGTTCAAGGACAGCCGCAAGTATCCCGATCGCATCAAGGAAGCGATGGAGGACACCGATGAGACCGACGCGATGGTCGTCATGGGCGGCGCGATCCATACCCTTCCGTGCGTGGTCGCGTGCTTCGAATTCGCGTTCATGGGCGGCTCGATGGGCTCGGTCGTCGGCGAGCGCTTCGTGCGCGGCGCGCGCAATGCGCTGGAGCAGAACGTGCCGTTCATCTGCTTCACGGCGTCGGGCGGCGCGCGCATGCAGGAAAGCCTGCTTTCGCTGATGCAGATGGCCAAGACCACGGCGCTTCTGACCAAGCTGTCGGATGCGAAGCTGCCGTTCATCTCTGTTCTCACCGATCCCACGATGGGCGGCGTTTCCGCGAGCTTCGCCTTCCTGGGCGACGTCGTGATCGCCGAGCCGAAAGCGCTGATCGGCTTTGCGGGTCCGCGCGTGATCGAGCAGACCGTGCGCGAAAAGCTGCCCGAGGGTTTCCAACGCGCCGAATTCCTCATGACGAAGGGCGCGATCGACATGATCGTGGATCGCCGCAAGATGCGCGAAGAACTTGCCCAGTTGATGGCCCTGATGACGCGGCAGCCTGCCGATTCCGTCGCCTGAGCCGCCGGTACGCCAGCGCCGCGCCGCGCGTGAACCCTGGGTTCCGCGCGGCGTTTTCGCTTTCTCGATCTCGAAAATGAACACTTTCCCCACTCTCGACGCCTGGCTTGCCCATCTGGAAGCGGCGCACCCGGTCGGCATCGACATGGGCCTGACGCGCATCGGCCGCGTGAAGGACGCGCTGGGGCTGCGCTTCGATTGCCCGGTCATCACGGTCGGCGGCACGAACGGCAAGGGCTCGACCTGCGCGATCATCGAAACGATTCTGCTGCGCGCGGGTTATCGCGTCGGCTGCCATACGTCGCCGCATTTGCTCGCGTTCAACGAGCGCGCGCGCATCGACGGCGCCGAGGCCACCGACGCCGAGCTGCTCGAACATTTCGAGGCCGTGGAGAAGGCGCGCGTGAGCCTCGCGGAGCTGGTGTCGCTGACGTATTTCGAATTCACCACGCTCGCGATCCTGCATCTTTTCGCCTCGCGCGGACTCGATGCGGTCATTCTCGAAGTGGGGCTCGGCGGCCGGCTCGACGCCGTGAACATCGTCGATACGGATTGCGCGGTGATTACGAGCATCGACATCGACCATACGGACTATCTCGGCGACACGCGCGAGAAGATCGGCTTCGAGAAGGCGGGCATCTTCCGGGCGGGCAAGCCCGCGGTTTGCGGCGATCCATCCGCGCCGCAGAGCCTGATCGACCATGCCGGGGCGATTGGCGCGGATCTGTGGCTCGTCGGGCGCGACTTCCGCTACGAGGCGCAGCCGGGCAACGAACGCCAGCAATGGAGCTATATCGGGCGTGAACAGCGGCGCTCGGCGCTGGCGTATCCGGCGCTGCGCGGCGCAAATCAGCTCATCAATACGTCGGCGGCGCTGGCGGCGCTAGAAGCGCTGCGCGATCGTCTGCCGGTGTCGGCGCAGGACATTCGCCTTGGGTTGGCGAACGTCGAACTGGCCGGGCGGTTTCAGGTGCTTCCAGGCAAGCCGCAGATCATTCTCGACGTCGCGCACAATCCGCACGCTGCCGCCGTGTTGTCGCAAAATCTCGGCAACATGGGCTATTTTCCGTACACTTACGCGGTGTTTGGCGCGATGGGCGACAAAGACATCGAAGGCGTCGTCGCGCATCTGAAGAGCGAGATCGACCACTGGAACGTCACCGCGCTGCCGACGCCGCGCGCGGCGTCCGCGGAGCAACTCGAACACGCATTGCGCGAAGCCGGTGTCAACGACGGCCCCGACAGCAGCGTTTCCCGCTTTGAAACGCTCGCGGCGGCATTTCAAGATGCGCTGAGCCGGGCCTCCGAAAATGATAGAATTTTGGTTTTCGGCAGTTTCTACACGGTAGCCGGCGTCATGGCCTACCGTCGCATGCAGCATAACTAGGCAGCATCACCAAGACGGTCGTCCGTCAGCATCAAGCGATACATGGGACTCTTTTCGTTCGGCAACAAAGACGACTCCGGTCGCGACGCACAATCCGATTCCCCGCGCGGCTCGCGTCATACCGTCCGCACGGAACGGCGCACGCGCAGGACGGACCGTAGCGAGCGCACCTCCGCCGACGCCATGATGCTCGATCCCACGCTTCCCGAGAAACAGCGCGCGCGGCGCAGGCTCGTCGGCGCGATCGCGCTGGTGCTGGCCGCCGTCATCGTCTTGCCGATGGTGCTGGATTCGCGCCCGAAGCCCGTCACCGACGACATTTCCATCGACATCCCCAATCGTCCGGCGCCCGCCGCGAAGCAGTCGCGCGATGCGACCGACGCGGACTCGCAGGCCGGCGTCGCGCATGAAGCGCCCGCCGCCGCGTCCGGCAGTGTCGCCGCAGGCGTGACGCAACCGCAGCCCGCGGCGCCCGCCGCCACGGCGCAGGCCAAGCCGGAAGCCAGCGAAGCGCCCAAGCCCGAAGCGAAGCCTCAAGCGTCGAAGCCCGCCGCCGTCGCGAGCCAGAACGCGAAGCCGCAGGCCGCGCAGCCGCCTGCGGACGAGTCCAGCGCGAACGCGAACGCCGCGGCGAATGCGGCCGCGGGCGCGGCGAACACGCCGTCGTCGCCGGCCGGCAGCCGCTTCGTGCTGCAAATCGGCCAGTTCGACGATGAAACCGCCGCGCAGAATTGGGTCAACAAGTTGAAGTCCGCGGGTGTGCCCGCATATCTCGAACATCGCAAGCAGTCCGACGGCGGCACCAAATCGCTTTTGCGCGCGGGTCCGTTCCCGGATCGCGCGTCGGCGCAGGCGGCGCTCGCGAAGGTGCGCCAGGCCGGTCTCGGCGGCGGCACACGAGCATCGAACTAAGCAGACTCGATGTTCACCGCTTTCGACTATGCCGTGATGGCCGTGATCGGCTTGTCCGCGCTGCGCGGCATGTGGCGCGGCCTGCTGGCCGAAGCGTTCGGTCTCGTCGGCTGGGTCGCCGCGATTCTGATCGCCGGGCGGTTTGTCGGGCTCGTCGTGCCCTATATTCCGGCAACGTGGCCGGGCGGGGCGCTCACGCAGTGGCTGGTGGCGTTTCTGCTGGTCGTCGCGGCAGTGCTGCTGGTGTCGAGCGTGCTGTCGTCGCTTTTGACGCGCATCACGGAAGTAACCGGCCTGCGGGGCGTGGACCGTTCGCTGGGCTTGCTGTTCGGCCTCGTGAGAGGCGCTATATTGGTAGTGATACTGGTCGCCCTGGCTGGCTTGACCGAACTGCCGGAAAAGGATTTTTGGCGCAATGCGCTGCTGCGGCCGATGGCCGAGCAAGGCGTGCGCGAACTGAAATCGCTGCTCCCCGATACGCTCGCCGCGTACGTGCACGTCGCTCCTCAATCGAGCGTCCTGGCGCCAGACGCCGCACAATAGACGAACGGCCGGCTACACGAGGAACCCGCGACGGCTCGAAAGCGTTTCGACCCGGCCGCCTTACGGCCGATTTTCGAGAAAGCGCCCTCCGGAGCCGGGCAACGCCTTGTCTACCCGTTTCGACTCTTTGAAGGACCATGCCATGTGCGGCATCGTAGGTGTAGTTTCCCAAAGTCCCGTCAATCAGCTGATCTATGACAGCCTCCTTCTGCTCCAGCATCGCGGGCAGGACGCGGCGGGCATCGCCACGGCGGACGGCAACAACTTCCACATGCACAAGGCCAACGGCATGGTGCGCGACGTGTTCCGCACGCGCAACATGCGCAGCCTGCCGGGCAACGTCGGCATCGGCCAGGTGCGTTACCCGACCGCCGGTTCGGCGTCGAGCGAGGAAGAAGCGCAGCCGTTCTACGTGAACGCGCCGTTCGGCATCATCCTGGCGCATAACGGCAACCTCACGAACTGGATGCAGCTGAAGGACGAGATGTTCCGCATCGACCGCCGGCACATCAACACCGCGTCCGACACGGAAGTGCTGCTCAACGTGTTCGCGCACGAACTGCAGCTCGCGAGCTCGGGCCTGCAGCTCGACGCCGCCGCGCTGTGGAAGGCGGTCGCGGGCGTGCATCGCCGCGTGAAAGGCTCGTACGCGATCGTTTCGCTGATCGCGGGCTACGGGCTCGTCGCGTTCCGCGACCCGTTCGGCATTCGCCCGCTGGTGCTCGGCAAGCTGGAAACGGCGACGGGCGTCGAGTGGATGGTCGCGTCGGAATCGGTGGCGATCGAAGGTATCGGCTTCGAATTCGTGCGCGATGTCGAGCCGGGCGAAGCGATTTTCATCGACGCCGAAGGCAATCTGCACAGCCATCAATGCGCCGAGAAGCCGGAACTCAATCCGTGCATTTTCGAGCTCGTGTATCTCGCGCGCCCGGATTCGTGCCTCGACGGCGTGCCGGTCTACAACGCGCGTCTGCGCATGGGCGACTATCTCGCCGAGAAGATCAAGCGCGTGCTGCCGGACGTGCCGATCGACGTCGTGATGCCGATTCCCGACTCGTCGCGCCCCGCCGCGATGCAGGTGGCCGCGAAGCTCGGCGTGGAGTATCGCGAAGGCTTCTTCAAGAACCGTTACGTGGGCCGTACCTTCATCATGCCGGGCCAGGCGGTGCGCAAGAAATCGGTGCGCCAGAAACTGAACGCGATGGGCATCGAGTTCAAGGGCAAGAACGTGCTGATCGTCGACGACTCCATCGTGCGCGGCACGACCTCGCATGAAATCGTGCAGATGGCCCGCGATGCCGGCGCGAGCAAGGTGATTTTCGCGTCCGCCGCGCCGCCGGTGAAGTTCCCGAACGTGTACGGCATCGACATGCCGACGCGCGGCGAACTCGTCGCGCATGGCCGCAGCGACGACGAAGTGGCGCGCATGATCGGCGCGGACTATCTCGTCTATCAGGACGTGGAAGACCTGAAGAGCGCCATCCGCGACATCAATCCGAACCTGCGCGGATTCGAGGCTTCGTGCTTCGACGGCAACTACATCACCGGCGACGTGACGACCGATTATCTCGATCGCATCGAGTCCGCGCGCCTCGCGCCGCAGTCGCAGTCGGATCGCGATGCGGCGAGCGAAGCGCTGGAAGGCGGTGTCTCGCGCTCGCAGTTGCATTTGCAGCTATCGGTCGAGTAAAGCGCCGATATCGCTACAGGCCCGCTTCGTCTGCAAGGACCAAGCGGGCTTTTTTGTATCCGCGAAGAGGGGAGATGACATGAACGATAACTTCAACTTCGATACGCTCGCCGTGCGCGCCGGCACCTTGCGCAGCGAATTCAATGAGCACGCCGAAGCATTGTTTCTGACGTCGAGCTTCTGCTTCTCGAGCGCGGCCGAAGCCGCCGAGCGCTTCAAGAACGCGGAAGAAGCGTACACATATTCGCGCTTCACCAATCCGACGGTCACGATGTTCCAGAACCGTCTTGCCGCGCTCGAAGGCGGCGAGGCCTGCATGGCGACGGCATCGGGCATGTCGGCGATCCTCTCGGTCGTGATGGCGTCGATGCAGCAGGGCGATCACATCGTCAGTTCGAAAAGCCTGTTCGGCTCGACCATCGGCATGTTCACGCAGATCTTCCCGAAGTTCGGCATCACGGCGACCTTCGTCGATCCGACCCGGCCCGACGAATGGCAGGCTGCCGTGAAGCCCGAGACGAAGATGTTCTTCCTGGAAACGCCGTCGAACCCGCTGACGGAGATCGCCGATATCGAAGCGATCGGCCGCATCGCCAAGCAGAACGGCGCGCTGTTCGTGGTCGATAACTGCTTCTGCAGTCCCGCGTTGCAGCAGCCTCTGAAACTCGGCGCGGATGTCGTGATGCATTCGGCGACGAAGTTTCTCGACGGTCAGGGCCGCGTGCTCGGCGGCGCGCTCGTCGGCACGAAGCGCTTCATCATGGAGACGGTGTTTCCGTTTGTGCGCAGCGCCGGGCCGACGATGTCCGCGTTCAACGCCTGGGTGCTGTTGAAGGGCATGGAGACGCTCGCGCTGCGCGTCGAGAAGCAGTCGGCGAATGCGCTCGAGATTGCGCGCTGGCTCGAAGCGCATCCCGCGGTGAATCGCGTGTTCTATCCGGGGCTCGAATCGCATCCGCAGCACGTCATCGCGATGAAGCAGCAGAAAGCGGGCGGCGCGATCGTTTCGTTCGAGCTGAAGGGCGAGACGCAGGACGCGCAACGCGCGAATGCGTGGCGCGTGATCGACGGCACGAAGCTCTGCTCGATCACCGGCAATCTCGGCGACACGCGCACGACAATCACGCATCCCGCGACGACGACGCATGGCCGCCTCACGCCCGACGTGCGCGAAGCGGCGGGCATACGCGAAGGCTTGATCCGTCTTGCCGTGGGCCTGGAAGATCCCGCGGACATTCGCGCCGATCTTGCGCGCGGACTCAACGCCTAACGCCGCCGTTGCGCCATTGCCCCGGCGAGATGCCGAAGCGCTTCGAGAACGCGTGAGTGAATGCGCTTTGATCGGCGAAGCCGACATCGAGCGCGATATCGGTGAGGGTTGCGCGCGGATCGGCGAGCAGGGTGAGCGCGGCGTCGAGCCGCAAGCGATGCAGATAGCGATGCGGCGTCTCGCCGAACGCCTCGTTGAAAAGCTGATGAAAGCGCCGCATGCCGAAGCCGCAATGCGCGGCGAGATCGGCGATACGCAGCGGTTCCGCTAAATGCAGACGCAGCCATCGGTCGATGCGCGCGAAGTCGAGACCGCGCATCGCGTCGACGGCATCGTCCGTGTCGTGCATCAGCGCGCCGCACAGATGCGCGGCGGCCTGCCATGCGAAGCGATGCGCGAGGCGCGGGTCTTCGGCATGGGCGCGCCTCGCGACATCGGCGACGAGCTGCGTGACACGCGGATCGATATCGATGGCCCGCGCGCGCTCGAAGTACCGCAGCGGCACCGCGACGGACGCCGCGGGCAGATCGAGCACGAGCTGGCGATTGTCGCCGTCGGCCCAGTAGTCGTGACGCGCGCCCGCCGGAATGATCCACGCGCCGCGGCAATCGATGCGCGCGCCGTGGCCTTCGACGGCCATCTCCATCGACCCGTCGAGGCCGAGCACGATCTGATGATAGTCGTGCACGTCCGACGCTTCGCACCGTTCATAACGGCGCAGCGACACGGCGGGACGATGAAGCGGGGCGTCCATGCAGGCAGGGCTCAGACGTCGAGCAGTTCCACTTCGAACACGAGCGTGGCGTTCGGCGGAATCACGCCGCCCGCGCCGCGCGCGCCATAGCCGAGTTGCGGCGGAATCGTGAGACGGCGCACGCCGCCCACCTTCATGCCCTGGACGCCTTCGTCCCAGCCCTTGATGACCATGCCGCCGCCGAGCACGAACGCGAACGGGTCGTTGCGGTCCTTGCTCGAATCGAACTTCTGGCCGTCCGTGAGCCAGCCCGTGTAATGCACGCTGACGGTTTTGCCCGCGACGGCTTCGGCGCCCTCGCCAACGGTGACGTCTTCGTATTTGAGACCGGAATCGGTCGTGACAATCGACATGGTTGCTCCCTGGTTGATCGAAACCGACATTGTAGAACGATGCAGGGAAGCGGGCGGCGCGAGCGGCGCCGGGCCGACTCTACAGATGACGCCCGCGCGGACCGAAGCGCGAGCCGATGCGCGCTCCGATTTCCGGCCGCACGTGCCTGCCGATCGCCGTGCCGATCGATGCGCCGTCCTGCGATTCCTGCATCGCGGCGGCGGCGGCCTTGTCGCCGACCTGCACTTTCGCGAGCTTCAGCGCGCGCACGCGCACGTAGGCCATCGCGACGAGCGTCCACGGCGCGAGATACGCGAACTCGGGCACGGAGACCATCATCATCGTCCAGGTCGCGACGCAGCACTGGCGCAGCGCCATGCCACGCGGGTCCCAGTCGAGCTTGAACGCGGGAAAGAGCATCAATGCGCTGATGAACACCGTGCCGACCACGCCGACATTGACGAGCAGGGTCGAGAAGAGATCGGTCGAGCGGACATAGCCGAAGCCGATGCCGAAGAGCTGGTTGAGCGGCGCGGCATTGAACCATAGCCGCATCGATTCGACGAACAGCAGCATGCGGTCGGACCCCGACTCGGTCTTCTGTTCGAGCTTGTCCATCACCATCTGCTTGAAGAGATCGGCGATGTAATCCTGCAGCAGATACGCGAGCACGCACAGCACGAAGAGACTGATCAGCGCCTTGACCGGGTTGATGCCAAGCTTGCGCATGCGGATGAGCGAGTACACCGCATAGCCGATCAGCACCGTCGAAGACGTGCTCATGATGAGCGAGATCCCGATGACCCACACGGGCCACCGCAGGCGCGAAGTCGCGTTGAAGTAAATCCAGAACGGGAAGATGGACATCGCGTACATCGAGGGCTCGCCCGTGAGCGCCTTCAGGCGCTGGATCGGAAAGCCCTTGATATCGATCTGCTGGAACGAGCTGCCGTTCACCGTGCCGTCCGAGCGTACGATGCCCTTGCCGAACTGGTCGCCGAACGCGCGGTTCGAGATGAAGTCGCCGGGTTGTCCCGTCACGATATAGAAGACCACTTCGTACATGCCGTACAGCGCGAACAGCGTGACGGCCGCGAGCAGCCATTGATCCCACGTCGGCTTGTAGTACTGGACCACGTAAGCCACATAGAGCACGACCGCCGCGACGTAGAGCGACTGCGTAAACAGCGTCCTGCGCAGGATGAAGGTGAACGGATCCTTATCGTCGACGAGCACGATCTTGCTG
This sequence comes from Caballeronia sp. PC1, assembly GCF_021353155.1. Lineage (NCBI taxonomy): Bacteria > Pseudomonadati > Pseudomonadota > Betaproteobacteria > Burkholderiales > Burkholderiaceae > Caballeronia > Caballeronia sp. PC1. The sequence goes on along the minus strand of NZ_JAJUBH010000002.1, from coordinate 1,453,674 downwards.
AAGTCCGGCTCGAAGGGCGCCATGATGTCGGCGATCTGCGAGGTGCAGAACATGATCAGCCACACGACGATCGCCGCGAGCAGGAAATGCATCCAGTTCTTGCGCGCGCGGCCGCCGAACAGCAGCACGAGCGGCACGGAGAGAAAGCACATCAGATAGCCGATCGTCGTGCCCTGAATCGATGGCATGACGAGAAACGACGTCACCGGCATCGCGAAGGCCCAGATTCTGAAGTAGAGGTCGGTCAGCGCCGCTTTTTCTTTCATCGTCGAAGGTGGAATGCGCCTGGTTCGAACCAGGCTAGCTGTTGTAATCGGTATGGGCCGGAGCCAGGACGTCGGCGCTTATCGTGCTTCACCGCTGCATCGCGGGTTCAGCGCGAAATGAACGTGCGCGCGTCGAATCCCGGCTCGCCGAGATAGACGTAGCCGCCGATCGCGAGCAACGCGAGCACGACAACCACGACCGCCCGCACGGGCGTGCGCGCCAGCTTCCTCGCGCGCCGATGGGCGCAATGCGGACACACGGAGCAGTCCGCCGCGAGCTGTCTGCGACAGCGCGGGCATTGCACGAGCCGATGCCTGTAGGAAAAACGTCCGCTCATATGCGTCTCTTTCCCGATCCGGTTGCGGCGCGCAGCGCGCCGAAGCCCCGTGTCCATCCTGGCGAACAAGACGTTCCGGAGGATGGCTCGTGTTCCTGAAGTCGTTTGACATCCGGATCGCGCGGACGTTTCCCGCAGCGGATGGATGCATGGCGACCGATACCGGCGTTACAACGTTGAGCGCCGCGTGACAGGCACGCGGCGCGATTCATCGAAACAATGGCGCGCGTTGCCGCGCGCGCGATCTCAGCTCATCGACTTGAACGTGCTCGTATAGGCCGCGGCATAGCCATAACTGCGGCGATTGCTCGGGCGTCGCGGAATCGCGTTGAAGACCGAGCCGACGAGCCTGCCGCCCGCGCGCTGCACCTTCTTCACGGTTTCTTCGATCTCTTCCTCGCTCTGGATGCCCGAACGCAGCACGAGCACCGTCGAGCCGGCATCGCTTGCGACGATCGCCGCGTCGGTCACGACGAGGAACGGCGGCGTGTCGAGCAGGACCAGATCGAACTGGTCGCTCATGCGCGCGAGCATGTTGCGAAAGCCCGGCATCATCAGCAGTTCGGACGGATTCTCCGGATACGCGCCGCACGAGATGAACGAGAGCCCCGGCACGCCGACATAGCGGATCGCATCGCCGAGCGCCATTTCGCCCTTCAGCACTTCCGAGAGACCGCCCGGATTCGATTGCTTGAAAAACGATGCAATGTGGCCGCGCCGCATGTCGCCGTCGATCAGCAGCACGCGCAGGCCGATTTCGGCGAGCAGCACCGACAGATTCGCCGCGACGAAGCTCTTGCCCGCCGACGGAATCGGGCCCGTCAGCATCACGATATTGTTCGGCGCATTGGCGAGATCGCGATACAGCTCCGTGCGCACCGCGCGCAGCGCTTCGATCGCCGGATCGTGCGGGTAGCGGGTCGCGAGCACACGGGCATCGCGGTCGGTGTCGGCGACGTGCGGCATCGCGAAGGCATCGTGCTCCGGCAACTCGATGTGAGGCAGCGCTCTTGGCGGTCCGCCGTCCTGCGTGCCGGAGTAGGTGAGCGGCGCATGTTCCACCGGCGACACGGCAATCTCGTGATCGAGCATCGCCTGCTGGCGGCTATACAGCACTTCGCCGAGCACGGGCACCGAGAGACGGCGCTCGACGAACATCGGATCGGTGACGCCGATCATCGCGTGACGGCGCAGGAAGATGAAGAACGTGCCGATGAAAAAGCCGAGGCCCGTCCCCGCGACGATCACGAGCGACTTGTTCGGCTTAACCGGGCGATACGGGCGCAGCGCGTTATCGACGATATGCGCGCCGCCGCTCGTGCTCGCACGGCGCACGGAGAGTTCCTGCGCCTTGTTCACCATGCCCATGTAGATGGTTTCCGCGACGCGCGCGTCACGGGTGAGCGTCGCGTTCTGACGTTCGGATTGCGGCATGCTGTCAAAGCGCTGCTGAATCTGCTTGTTCGACGCTTCGAGTTCGGCAATCTGCTGGTCGAGATTGACCACTTGCGGGCTGCTCGGCTGGAAGCGCTGCAGGGCTTGCGTGCGTTGCAGCTTGAGCGTCGCGAGTTGCTGCATCGACACGATGCTGCCTTGCAGATAAGCCTGCGCTTCGGGAATCGGTTGCACCGACTGCGACTTCGCGCGGAACGTGCTCAGGTTGCCTTCGGCCACCTTGAGGTCGTGTTCGAGGCGCGGCAATTCTCCGCGAATGAATTCGAGCGTCTTCGTGTCGTTCGCCTGACGCGCCTGCACTGCGGCGCTCAGATACGCCTGGCCGAGCGCGTTCGCGACGTCGGCGGTAAGCGCGGGATCGTCGGCGTTGAAAGTGATCTGCACGACGCCCGTATCTTTCGCGGACTCGGCCACCTTCATCGTCTTCTTCATGAGCGCGATGGCGTCGAGCGTGTTGAGGCGCGTCACGTCGAAACGCACGCCCGGATGGCCGATCGCGCTATTCACGAGAATCGATACGCCGTTCGCCGTCGCCGGGCGGCCGATCGTGCCGCGCAGAATGGTCTCGCCGTCGGGATCGCGCAACTCGTACTGATGGTTCTCCAGCAGCACGAGATCGAGCTTCTGGTCTTCGAGCGCGGGCGGCACGTCGAGCCGGCCGATCTGCAGTTCCTCGCCGCCCCATCCATACGAATCGAGGCCGAACCACGCGGGCGCGAGATGCCCTTTCTTCGCGAACAGTTCGGCGATCTGGCCGAGCACGGGGAAGGTCTTGGGCTTGGACTTGATGTCGAAATGAAACTGCTTGACCACGGGTTCGAGCACCGAGCGGCTTTGCATCACGGAGATTTCCGCGGGTGCGAGCTGATTGACCGTGGGTAGCGACTGCTGCATCTGCATCTGGTTTTGCGGCGCGATGCCGAGCGCGTTCGGATCGGGTGGATCCACGCGCACGACCACGTCCGACGAATAAATGGGCTTGGCAAGAAATGCATAGGCGGTCGCAAGCGCGGCCGCGATTCCTATGAACAGGAAGAGCATGCCAAGGTGATCGCGCAGGAGCCTGAGCATGTCGCTCGCGGTGAATTCACCGTCGTCCTTGCCTGGGCGCGAAGATCCGTTGTTCACATAGAGGGTGTTCAAAGGCGCCGTCCTCAGTTCGATAAATTGAGCGTTGTGTCCGGGCTGCGATAAAAGCAGAGTGCCCGCGCGGCATGTCCGCGCTACGTCTCACGTGTTGTTGATGCGGCGCATGGCCGGCGGAGCTTCCAGACTAAAGACGCGAGAGGCTTTCGAAAAACGAGCGAAGCGTACGATGCTTCGAGGTCGCAAGACGGAGCGCGTCGGCTCGTCGGAGTGCGATCCTTGCCTGAAGCACACTCCGTGCCTCGGAACCGCGTCTAATGGATTCGGCGGATGAAACTCGCGAATCCCGTTCGAGTCGCTTGTCATCAAACGATACGACACGCCTGGAAAAAATAGCGTCAAACCTATCTTCCGGTCGCGAAGTGCTCGCGTCTGTTAAGTACCGAACGTTCAACGACCGAAAGGCGCGGGCATACCACTTGCGCGGCCCTCTTTTCGCGCGATAATCATCGGTTTCGCAGCCGTTGTTTTCGTCGTACCAATTCAATTGTGTTTTTAGGGCATCGGGTTCGCCTTGATGAAATCGCGCACCGTGTTGAAGCGTGACTTGCGCGTTTTGCCGTCGTCGTGAATCACGCCGTAGTTGCCGTCGCCGCCATAGCGCTGGTCGTCGTAGAGTTCGTACAACGTCACGTTCTGAATGTTGTAAGTCTTCGCCAGCGAGACGAATCCCTTCAACGCTTCCTTGCCCACGAGATAGCCCGCCGGGTCCGCATGATTCGGCCGCACGCCGTATTCCGTGATCCAGATGGGCTTGCCATAGCTGTCGCGCAGGCGTTCGAGCACGTTGACCTTCTTGTCGCCCGCCGCGGTGATCGGGCCCATGTTCGAATACCAGTGCCACGCGGTGATGTCCCATTGCGGTATCGGATGACCCTTCGTGCCATCGGGCTGCGTACCGGCGTACAGCATGTCCGTGAAACCGTAATGAAGCCAACTGAACGATGTCAGCAGGATCTTCGCGTCGGGATTCGCTTCGCGTATGCCCTTGATGAGGCCGAGGATCGAGCCGCGCGCTTTCATGAACATCGCGTTGTCGTAGTCCTTCGGATGCTCGCCGCTGCGGTCCGAGCCGAGTATGGTCCAGTTGTCGTATTCGTTGCCCACCTGATAGTACGTAACGAGGCCTTTGAGAACGCGCCCCGCGGTCTTGCCGAGCGCATAGCCGCGCTCGAACGTTTCCTGTTCGCTCGCGCGCTTCTGCGGCTCGAAGGGCGTGACGAGCGCCAGCACGCCAATGCACTGCCTGGCCGCCGCGCGCGCGAAATCCGCGACCATGTGCGCGCTTTCCTCATTCGATACATCCTGCGCGTACATCGTGACACCGAGGTCTCGCAGCTGTGAAATCTGCAAGTCGTAGTCGCTCATGCGATACGCGCCGCGATGCTCCAGATGCCCCGCAATCCCGTAGAAGACGCCGGTCGCGCCCTTGTCGCAGGCGATCTTCGGCGCCGCATCCGCTTTCGATGAAGCGGACGAACGGCTGCTGTGATACGCGTCGGGCGTGCCGCTGCGCGCGAAGATCAGGACAGATGCGCACAGCAGCGCACCAAAGACTGATACCGCGGCCAACATGGTTCGCATCGATGTTCGGCCTCGTGATGATGCGCGCGGCTATTTGGCCAGCACGTCGGAATGTTGATGTGTCGCGCCCGCACCCGCGCCGCGCGCGCCGCCTGCGCCGCCCGGATGCAGCAGAACGTTTTGCGCCTGCGCGTCGAACACTTCGCGCGAGAAACGCCTTCTGAACTCGCCCGCCAGCCCGGCGAGCGGCAGATCGCGCGCCGCGAAGATGCGCTCGACGAATGCATCGTGGTCGTTCGCGGGAAACAGCAGGGCGTCGGGCAGATACGAATCGAGCCCCGACACGCGCGACACCACGATCGGCCGTTGCGCAAGCACAGCTTCGATCATGACGAGCGGCACGCCTTCATACGCGGAAGGCAGCACGAGCGCGTCGCTCGCGACGATGTAGGGCAGCACGTCCTTCTTCGGACCGACCAGGCGCACGCACGCGGACAGTGTCGGGCTCGCGTCGATCATCGCTTGCAGGCGCGCTTCATCCGGACCTTCGCCGACGATCAGCACGAGCGTACGTGCGAATGCATCCGCGTGACGTTCGATCGCGTGCATCAGGAAATCCTGACGCTTCTGCTGAAAGTTCAGCCGCCCGATATGCGCGACGATCGTGGTGCCGTCGTCGGGCAGGCCGAGCGCGGCGCGCGCTGCGTCCTTCGTGAGCGTGGAGCGGCTGAAGCGATCGTCGACGTAGTTCTCGAGGATCATCGCGCGCGCGTTGGGCGCGAGCTGGCTCAGCTTGCCGCACAGATGATCGTTCAGCGTCACGTATTCATGCGGCACGCGATACAGCGCGCGCTTGACGAGCCATTTGATTTTCGCGCCGCGGCTTGCGTTCACCGGCGCTTCATCGACGAGCGGCAGATAGCTCACCGTGCGCGTGCGCGCCTGACGTCCGGCGAGCAGGCCCGCGATGCCCGAGACGATCGTGCCTTGCGCGATCAGCAGCTTGTTCAGGCGCAACCCGCGCAATGTCGCTGCGGTCGCGCGGGCCTTGCGCAGCAGCGTAAAGACATTGCCGTGTATCGATTCGGCCGTATAGGAAAGACCGATCGTGCCGACTTTCGGATGCGCGCGCGCCAGATCGCTCACATAACGATACAGCGGCTCGTTCGCCGTCGGCACGAGGATATGCAAAGCCTCGACATGCGCGCACTCGACGAGCGCGAGCATGAAGCGCTTAAGCATTTCTTCGTGACCGCCGTTGATACCCGAGTCGCAGTAGATTCCCAACTTCACCAATTTCCCCCTTTCTGCGCCGGGCGCGGCTCAAATCGCCACGACGCAATCACGCCTTGTCGATGAATTGCATGAGCAGGCGCGCGCTTTCCGTCCAGCGGAAACGCTCGGCGTGCGCGAGGCCACGCCGTTTGAGATCCTCGCTCAGTTCCGGCGAATCGAGCAGCTGGCGCAACTTGCCCGAAATATCTTCCACCGAAAACGGGTCGCAATAGATCGATGCATCCCCGCACGTCTCGGGCAACGCCGCCGCGCGGCCGACGAGCGTCGGACAGCCGTTGCGCATCGCCTCCAGCGGCGGAATGCCGAAACCTTCGTAAATCGAAGGATAGAGGAAGCACGCGGCATGTTGATAGAGCGCTTTCAGTTTTTCATCACTGACGTAGCCCGCCTGCTTGATGTTAGGCGCGTTCGACAGATCGTGCGCCTTGCCGAAGATGGCGGCATTCTTCATACCGACGATCACGAGATCGATCGACGGATCGTTCAGGCGCATGAACGCTTCCACGAGGCGCTTGAAGTTTTTCGTCGGATTCATGCTGCTTACGGCGAGCACGTAGCGGTTCTTCGTGAGCCCGAGTTCATCGATTACCGTGGTATCCGGCGCGATGGGATCGAGATGGTCTGCGGCGAGCGGCACCACGCCGATGCGCTCCGCGGGCACGCCGACATGATGCGCGAGCCGGTCGCGCGAGAACACGGAGTTGGTCAGCACGCAACTCGACGTGCGCGCGAGAATCCAGAACATCACGTGATACCACGTGCGGAACTTCCACGAAAAATGCGCGGGCGTATCGAACACCGCGGCATCGTGCATATAGATGATCTGGTTCGGCCGGAAGATGGAACCCGAGTTCGAGAGATTCACGATGCGCGAGCGGCCGGCGAAGAGCGGCAACACGATCTGCTCCCAGAAGACACCCTTGCCGAAGCCGAGCTTCACGGTATCGACGCCTTGCACGGGATCGAGCCCGTCTTGCGGCGGCACCGCGAGCGTCACGTGCGCGCCTTGCGGCAACTTCACGAGCGCGGCGACGAGCTCTCTCGCGACGCGCTGCACGCCCGTGGTCTTCTGGCTCGTGAAGCGGCCGTTATAAACATACTTGCTGGTGGCGATGGAAGTATCCATGGGCAGGGCGTCAGAACTGTGAATCGGAGCTGGTTTCATACGAGGCCGCCTGGTTCGCGCCGAGTTCGCGCGCGGGCTTGTCGGAGCCGAACTGGTACATCAGGAGCCATTGGCGGAAGATCGCGTCCATCGAAAAGCGCTTGCTCGCCGATGCCCGCGCCGCCGCGCCCATGCGCGCACGCAATGCCGGCTCATCGCGCAGGATCGCGATGCACTTCTCCATTTCTTCCGCGCTCGATGCGACGAAGCCCGTCAGGCCGTGCTGCACGACATCGCGATTGCCGACGACATCCGTGACGACCGCGGGAATGCCCGCGACCTGCGCTTCGATCAGTGCGATGGGCATGCCTTCCCAACGCGATGTCTGCACATAGATATCGAGCTCCGAGGTCAATTCGAGCGCACGTTCGCGCGTGACCCAGCCGCTGCACGACACCGCGCCTTTCGGCGTTCCGGCGGGCAGCTCGTCCTCGCTGCCGCCGATCCACACGAAGCGAACGGAAGGGCCGTGCAACGCGGTGGCGAGCTTCACGAAGGCCTCATGATTCTTCTGGAACATTGCGCGTCCGCTCATGCCGATGACGAGTTCGCCGTCGCGCTTTTCGATGCGCGGCGGGATCTCCGTCACGTTCACGCCGTTCTCGATCATGCGGGCCTGCCGCGCATGCATCTTCGTTTCGATCTCGGCAAGCTCGCTTTTCGAGCATGCGACGATGGTGCCGCCAAGGCGCGCCGCGATGCGCTCGAAGCTCAGATAAGCGAACTGCTTGGCGGCCGACACGTCGCGGCGCAGAAAGGCCAGGCCATGCGGCGAATAGAACACGCGAGCACGCGGCGCCGCGATGCGCGCGGCGGCGCGTCCCAGCACGCCGGCCTTCGACGAATGGAGATGGATCACCGAAGGATCGCACTCCCTGAGCTTGCGGACCAGATCCCGAAGACCCGACAGGTCGTGCTTCACGCTGACTTCACGAACCATGTTCACATAGGTCAGCTTGACCGCCGGATGAAAGAGCTTCGAGAAGTCGTTGGGCGTTTCCTGCCGAATCGAATGAAGGATCGTTACGCCGACGCCAGCGGCCGCTGCGCGGTTCGATAGCTGGGTCAGCATGGAGAGCACACCGCCGCCAAAGGCTTCGGTGATATGGACGATCTCTTTCATATTGGACTCTTCGAATAGCGTCGTGCCGAGCGCCCGCGGCAATACGCAATGGAAGGGATGGTCTGGTCGTTATCAAGTAATTGGCGTGACACTTTTAAGTACGGCGTACGTATAGGATTTGGAGCAGCGCGGCTGCCCTTGAGGAAACCGCATACGGGCCGGGATGTGCGTGTCGCAGTACTAATCGAGCGCTCACGGGCGCTCGGGCGTACTCACGGGATCCGGCATAGCAATGCGCGTTCCTTGCGACGAGCGCAACGAACGGCCCCGACAAGCTCGAAAAACAAGCCTGGATTTACCTGGTGCGTACGCCTGAACGAGTCGAATTGACCGATACAGGCCCGGCTAGGCTGGTCTTGGTGAAGATTGTTCTGCGTCGCGCCGATGCTAAAGTGCTCGGGCCCGGTAAAAACGGCCTCTCTGCGGCACGACGTAAAGTGGGTCGGTCAATCGGTTTCGAGCGTTCCCAAGGCCGCGCCTTGGGGCAGTTTTCCCGCCGCGCGCTCGAAAGAAGGATCGTTACTGGGCAGGCGAATACGGATGTTCCGTGATCAATTCCGCGGCATTCTGCTGAGCAATGGCGGCTTCGCAAATCTCCAGAAGTATTTGCAGATCCTTGAGCGGGACCGCGACGGATTGCATGCGCAGGCTCTCGGCCTGATCCACTAGCTTCTGTACGTGTTCAATCGATGTTTCTTCTGTTTCCATCACACGGGCTCTCTTAATTAAACACTGTTCGTACCAATACGATATCGGCTCGAACTGCATGGGTCGGTTCGGTCAGTCACATACTTAAATGCAACTTTGTAGTAGAGCGCAAGTCGAACGCGCCAAATGCGACTTCGTGGTGCAAAGGCCGCTTGAGGCTTAAGTCGTCGTTTCTGAACCCGCGCCTTCCGCAATCGGGCGCTTCAAAAGCGGCACGCCTTGCAGATACAGCGTGAAGGCCATCGCCGCGGCAATGAATGTCTCTACGATCAGCACCGTGGCCGCCGCGCCCTGTTCGCCGAAGAGCTTCACAAGCACGGCGAGCGTGGCGAAGTTCACGACAGCGGATGCCATCAGCACGCGGCTGAATTGCGACCGCATGCCGAGCGGAAGCATCGTCTGAACACCGAAGAGATCGGAGAGCCCCGCCATCAACGGCACGAACGCCATCCATCGCAACACCTCTACGGTAGGCAAGAACTTCGGTCCATACAAGAGTTTTACAGCAAGCGGTGCGCCAAAGAAGATGCATAGCGAGATCAGCGACACGATCAAGCCCTGCACGACGAACATCTTGCGCAGGAATGCAAAGGCGTCGTCCTTGGCGTGATGCATGAGAAAGCTCACGCGTGGATAGGCCGCCGTCTTCAACGGTTGCAGCATATTCAGTGCCGCGCGGATCAGCTTGTCCGCCGCCGCGAAGTAACCTGCCGCAACGTTACCCGCCATGAATGTCAGCAGCACGATGTTGCTCGATGCATAGATATCGACGATGGATGTCGCGATGAAGACGCTCCAGCCGTCCTTCAGACGACCAACGATGGTCTTGAGCGACACGCGCACGAAGTCGAGCTCGCGCCGAAAGTACAAGTACGTGCAAATTGCGATACCCGATAGCAAGGGCACCAGCGCGTTGACCGCCATTGCCATATAGAGGTCGTCATGCTCGCGCACGAAGAGATACATCGCAGGAATGCTGAGCGCGCGTCCGATGAATACGAGCAGGCTCAATACGCCAAGATCTTCGACGCCCTGAAAATACCATGTCGGAATCAGCATTGCACCGACCGCCTGACCATAGCCGATCAACAGCAGAGTACGGTTCTCTTCGAGATAGGGCACCACGGACGTGAGCACGATCACCACGAGAAATCCCGCAAGCGCGAGCATGGCTTGCGTGAGGATGGTTTCCCAGAACACCTTGGAGCGCAGCTCGCGGTTCTCGCGATTGATCGAAATCTTCGGCGTGGCCGTGAGCGAAAAGCTGTAGTTCGTGAGGGAGATGAAATACGCGGTGAAGGCCAGGCCGAATGCCAGGCGTCCATATTCGCCCGGCCCGAGTACGCGCGCAAGCCACGGCACCGTCAGAAGCGGTGCAAGGTACGTGGATACCTGCAACGTCATCAGGATCGTGAAGTTCTTTCGGAATGAAGCCATTGAACGGTTTTCCCCGCTTTCGCGCAGCGTGATCTTTATGACTATGACGCAAGATTGCGAACCCTGCAGGTCCGCCGATTCGAGTGGGCCTTTGCCTGACAGCGCATGGAGCGGATAGTTTCGCTCGTGCGTTTCGCGGTCGGTGCGGCACGCGGCCAAAGAGGTCTGCGCGCCCATGCCTTGGCCTGGCCTCGGGTGCGCTTGAGTTGAACGGAATGCGCCGGTTCCGGACCATCGACGTCCATCCGGAGAATGCGCAAGCACTATAGCAAACGTTATTTAACAAAAGAAAAGGGTATTCGTCAGTGGGTTGGCCCACGCAAGGTCTCAAGAGAGACATGATCGTTCGATTGAAAACGACTCAAAGTGATGCTAGGCATCCACTTATCGTGAAGCTGACAGCGGCGCCATCTTTGAGCATTCTTTAGCGGTCATCCTTAAGCGCGGTCCTTGCCGCGCTCAAGCATTTCTTAGTCGCGGCTAACGCTTGCGTGTGAACGCGTGCTCGCTTTGCCGGATGCATGCGCGCGCGCTGTCGAGGGCGGGCGCAACTCCATTCCAAGCGCGCGCTTGACCATGCGCTTCGCCTGAAACCAGCGGCGATCGACGACAATCTTCCGGTGAAAGCGCAGTTCCTTCGGCGTATCGTTGCGGCCCGCGGCGAAGCGGCGATAGCGCGCGGCAGTGGCTTCGATCGTGCGCATCGATTGAGCGAATGCGGGCGTATCCACGCGCGCGGCCTGATGACACGCATATGAGAAAACCTTGTGAAACATCGCGAGCCAGAAGGGGTCCAGCGCGTCGCCGTTGCAGCGCTCCATCGTTTCCTCCGCGCAGGTGGCAAGCGATGTCACCGTGTTCGGCGTGGCCCTGGTCGTGATGCTGCCCGCGCGGCGCCGATAGAAATAGAGATCGTCGGCAAGACGGAAGAGCGATGTCGCCCGCGCGTAGACGAGCGGAATCGCGGCGGCGTCTTCGTAGACGCGGCCCGTCGGAAACTCGATGCCGTTCCATAGCTCCCGCTTGTAGACGCGTGCGACGGGAAACACCTGGTACACGCGCGCGAAGTCGAGCAGCGCGTCGAGGTTGCACGCGCGATGACCGACCGTCGCCGGATCGATCAGCGTGACCTTGTCGATTACCTTGCCGTCCGAATCGATGATGCCTACGTTGAACTCGATGATGTCCGCCGTGGCGGCGTCGAGAAGCGGCATGATCTTCGCGGTGAAGTCCGCGGACCAGACGTCGTCCGAGTCGAGAAAGCCGATATACGGCGACGTTGCTTCGGCGATCGCACGATTGCGCGCGGCGGAGACACCACGGTTTTCCTGATGGATCACACGCATATTCGGCGCGCGCCCGCTGCGCTGAACCTCGAGTATGCGTTCGAGCGTGAGATCGGTCGAGCCGTCGTCGATGACGATCAGCTCGATTTCATCGGCGCGCGGCTGCGAGAGCGCGGATTCAAGCGATGCGGCGATGAAATGCTCGACGTTGTAGGCAGGAATGATTACCGAGAGCAAGGTTTCAGGGTTGCCATGATGGGCATGAGTCATAGAGCGGATGTCAACCGTAGAGTTTGATTTGAAAGCCACCGTGGCCGAGACCGGCTCAAAGCGCGCGCCGGCCGTCCAATGCGCTAACTCCGAATTGGAATGCCCGAATCGAAAAAGCGAATCGAGAAAGCTATAGGCAGCGTCGAGCCGGAAAGCTTCGGCTCGGCGCATGAATGTCGGATCGCGGCGCTATTCTGGGAGATCGCGCCGAGGAAGTCGTTGTCAACAGAAAAATAAAATCGGCGGCGCGCTTCGGGTTGAAAATTCTCATTGCGACGAATGAGGCCGCGCGTGCCCCATCTATTTAAAAGCAAATCGAATTCCCGCGTCTCTACCTGTCGTGTAAAAAAGGTAACTGAATTTATTTTGTTTGCGACCGCAATTCCTTAAACCGAATTAATAGTAATCCGATCCTTTCCTGGCGAGGTCGCGAATCCTGGGCCGCTCGTGCACGTGAATTGCTTGGCGGTCGTGGGGCAGAGCGTGCCGTGCCATTGCCGCATGCGTCGTAGGCGCTCACATATAATGAGCTGCAAAGGTTCCTTTGCGAGGCGTATTCTTCAGGGCATACGCGCGGTTCAGTCCAGTGCGTCCGGCTTCCCGTGACATCGAAACTCAACACCGTTATACGCAAGGATCCATGACCGTGACAACGTCTTTTTCGAGTACGGTCGAGCCCGAAGGCGACAAGTCCTTCGATGCGGCCGTCGCAGGAAACGACGGCGTGCTGGTGCTCGACAGCGCTCAGCGCTGCCTCTCGGCCGACGCCGTTCTCGCTCATCTCTTCGATCTCGATCCCGCCGCCCTCGATGGCCGCGCGCTCGCCGAAACGCCCTTGCCCCGGCCGCTCACCGCCGTGCTCGCCGAGGCCGCGGATGCCGCGCTCGCGGGCAACGGCACGCGCCGCGCGCACGTGACGATCGGCGCTGGCGAAGCGACACGCGCCTTCTCGATCATCGCGCTGCCGGGCCCCGATTGCGTCACGCTGATCGTCTCGCCTTCCGCAGGCGCGCCGGACGGGCAGAACGGCGTCGCGGACCGCATCGCGCATCTGCGTGCCGAGGCCGCGCTCTTCATGCGCGATCACGTGTTGTCGGTCGTATCGCACGATTTGCGCGGCCCGTTGAACGCGATCCACAGCTGGGGCTACGTGCTCGAACGCAAGGTCGACGCCAACGATCCCGCTGCGCAGCGCGCGCTCGTGGGCATCCGCTCGGGCGTCGAGCAGCAGGTGAAGCTGATCGAGCAATCCGTCGATACGACGCGCGCGGAAACGAAGGCGTTGTCGGTCGCGATCGCGCCGGTCGCGCTGCGGCCGCTACTGGAGAAAGCGGCGGCGCTCGCGCGCGCCGGTGTCGCGAGCGCGCGCGGCGTGAACATCGAGATCGATTCGCCGCTGGCGGAAGAACAGCTCGAAGGCGATGCCGAGCGTCTGTTGCAGGCGCTCTGGCTGATGCTCGCATTCGCCGCCGAAGCGAGCCCGGCCGGCGCGACGGTTCATGCGTCGAGCAATATCGAAGGCAGCATGTGGCGCACGGACGTGCGTTTCACGGCATCGGCGCAAGCGTTGAACGACGCGTCGTCGCCGCATGTGCTCGAAGCCTTCGCGCGGCGTCAGGCGCTGGAGCCGCGCGAAGGCGGGCGCATCGCGTGGGGCCTCGCGCTGGCGAAACGCGTGTCCGAGGCGCACGGCGGCGCGTTCGAGCACAGCGATATCGCGGACAATGCGGAGGTCACGTTGTCGGTGCGCGTACCGGTCGCGGGGATGTAAATTGACTTTCGAAGACCTGTCGCCCATATACTGACGCTTTCCATATCCGAAGAGAGTTGCTTTGGCTCAGGTCGTCGCGCTGATCGGCGCATTGTTGCTTGTCGCGTTGAATGGTTTTTTCGTCGCGGCGGAGTTCGGGCTCGTCAAGCTGCGGCCCACGCGCGTCAAGGCGATCGCGCGCACCAACGGCCTGCCGGGCCGTCTGCTTGCGAAGGTGCACGGGCAGCTCGATGCTTATCTGTCCGCTTGTCAGCTCGGCATCACGCTGGCTTCGCTGGGGCTGGGCTGGATCGGCGAGCCGGCTTTCGCCACGCTGCTGCATCCGCTGTTTGCGCTGCTCGGCGTCGAGTCGGAAAAGCTCATCGATTCGATCTCGCTGTTCTTTGCCTTCTCGGTTATTTCGTTTCTGCATATCGTCGTCGGCGAACTCGCGCCGAAGTCGTGGGCCATCCGCCGTTCGGAGCAGGTCGGGCTTTGGCTTGCGATGCCGCTGTATGGCTTTTACTGGCTGATGTATCCGTTCATCTGGGTGCTGAACTCGAGCGCGAATTTCGTGCTGCGTCTTTTCGGCATGTCGGGGGAGCACGGTCACGACGCGCATTACTCCACCGACGAGCTCAAGCTCATTCTGCGCGGGCGTCGTCATGGCGGCGCGTCGTCGTATAACGAGGACGAGTGGAACACGATTGCGCATTCGCTCGACTTCAGTCGCATGACGGTGTCGGATTTAATGCGTCCGGCGCATGAGTTGGTCGGCCTGCGCAATGATCTTCCGATGCGCGATAACCTCGCCGTGATTTCGCGGCATCGTTTCTCGCGCTATCCGCTTTTCGCCGATGCGTCGGGCGAGCGCGTCATCGGCATGATCCATTTGAAGGACTTGCTGCTCGCGGGCGATGGCGGCGGACGCGGTTTCAACTTCAGCTTTTCGAAGGATGCGGCTGCCGAGAAGCTCGACAAGCTGTCGCGCCATGTCCGGCCGGTGCAATACGTGGCGCCGAATCTTTCGGCGCTCGAACTGTTTCGACGTTTTCGCAAGGGCGCGCCGCATCTGGCGATCGTCGGGCGCAAGGGGGCGAAGCCGATTGGCTTCATTACGCTCGATAACCTGCTTGGCGCGCTGGTTGGGCAGATTCACGACGAATTCCGTCAGGGCGATGCGGACTGGTCGCGCATGGACGATGGCACGTTGATGGGCAAGGGCAGCTTGCCGGTGGTGTCGCTGGAGCGGGCGCTGGGCATCGATATCGATGAAGGACGCGCGGAATCGGTCGGGGGGCTCGTGATCAATGCGCTCGGTGATTTGCCCACTGAAGGGCAGCGGGTTGAGTTTGATCGGTTCGATATTGTGGTTAAGAAGATGAAGGGGCCTAGGATCGTTTTGGTGCGGGTTTATCCACGGGAAGAGGCGCTTGAGGAAGCTGAGTGACCTTTTTTTTCGAGGAACTTGTTTTCGTGTTGGTCTATTAGCACTGCCCCTCCCCGGGGCGGGGGTAACTTTCTTTGCTGCTGCAAAGAAAGTCACCAAAGAAAGCAGCTTTGTCACCGCCCGCGGTCACACGCAGTTTGGCCATTTTTCTCCTCGGGGAACGGCCCTCGCCTAAAGAGTGCCCTCACAAACCCAACCGGGCTTGGATCGCGCACGGTCTGACAAACCAGTGCGCGAAGCGCGCTGGTTCAGCACGAAATAGCACCGGCACAGCGCTGCGCGCTGCCGTGGGGTATGCAAGGGAAACCAACGGAAGGCGAGCGCGCACGCATACCCGATTGACCCATCGGCCGCGAAGCGGGCCGGAGCTTGAAATGGCTGTACCAAGAAATTAAGTGGCGCGATGTGACGGACCGTGCGCGATCCAAGCCCGATTGGACCTATAGGGGCACTCTTTAGGCGAGGGCCGTTCCCCGAGGAGAAAAGTGGCCAAACTGCGTATGACCGCGGGCGGTGAGAAAGCTGCTTTCTTTGGTGACTTTCTTTGCAGCAGCAAAGAAAGTTACCCCCGCCCCGGGGAGGGGCAGTGCTAATAGACCAACACCAAAGCAAGTTCCACAAAAACAAAAACCAGAAAACCAAAACCAAAAAAACCAAAAACCTCAAGGCCGAGGAACCCCTTCCTCCACCAACACCGCCACCGGCATAACCCCCAAAGCATCCCGCAAGAACAACTTTTCCCCTTCCGCCTTAGGCGCATTAGGACTAAGCCAATCAAACAACGCCCGCGAGTGCAGCGCCTCTGGCAGAACAACAGCCGTATCCCCCCAACGCTCAGCCTCGACAAGCGGAAGGTCGCGCCCATCGACCAACAACCCCCCCGCAAGCCGCGTAGCGATAACAATAGCAAACGCACTCCCCGCATGCCGCGCAAAAGCAATCACATGCCCCGCGCGCTCGCCGCGCACCTCCAGCGGCACATACTCGCCCTGCGCAAACAACGACTCGCAATGCTTGCGCAAAGCCAGAGCGCGCCGAACGATCGCGAGCTTCACGCGCCCATCGCGCCAATTGGATAACTGCTCCGAAGGCGGCCCTTTCTCTTCGATTTCCGCCAGCCACGCACTGCGCAATTCATAATCGACAGGCCTGCGATTGTCCGGATCGACGAGACTGAAGTCCCACAACTCGGTGCCCTGATAAAGATCCGGCACGCCCGGCGACGTGAGCCGCAAGAGCGTCTGCTGAAACGAATTGATCGCGCCGAGCGGCCCGATACGCGTCACGAAATCCGATAACGCCTGCAGGAAGCCATTGCGCCGCTGCGGCGCGACGATATCGAACAGGAAGTCCTTGCACGTGGTCTCATACGCTTCATCGGGCGCAAACCAGCTCGTGCGCTGCTTCGCCTCGCGCAGCGCTTTCAACTGCCACTGCGCCACGCGCTCGGCGAGCGCGTGAACGCCCGCTTCGTCGTCGGGGGCGAGGGTCGTCGGCCAGCAACCGACGAGCATCTGATAAAGCATCGCTTCGGCGGCCGGACCGGGCGCCCATGCGCTGCTGTCGCTCGTCTCGTCGTGGCCGCCGCCCGGTCCACGTCGCAAGGGCGTGTTCAACGTGGACCAGTGTTTGAGCGTCGCCGACCATTCGTCCGGAATTTCACTCAACGCCGCGATGCGCGCGCGCACATCTTCGCCGCGCTTGTGATCGTGCGTCGCGGTGCAGAGCATCGCGTGCGGGAAGGTCTCGAAACGCTCGCGATTGCACTGGTGAAACGCATCGACGGATAAAGAGAACTCGCCCGGGTCCGCACCGACTTCGTTGCGCGACACGAGCCGTCCATAGCGATAACACGCCGTATCCTCGACGGCCTTCGCCGCCACCGGAGACGTCAGTTGTGAAAACAGCGTCTGCGCCGCGCGGCGCTGCGAACCGCTCGACGCCGCCGCGTTCTGGCCCGCCTGCGCCTGATTGCGGTCGCGCTCCCGGTTGCGCTCCGCCGCGCGATCGCGGCTCCGCTCGCCACGCTCGTTGCGTTCGCTGCGCTCGCTGCGTTCGGGTTGCGGCGCTTCGTCGGGCAGCTTGCCGCCGAGCCACTGCGCGACCTGATCGAGCACGAGATGATCCGCGCGCGCGAGCGCCGCCCGCGCGCCTTCGAGCGCCTGCGCAAAGAAGCGCTCGTCCTCGGGGCTGCGCACGCCGCCCACCGGATAGATGCGATACACGGGAAACTGCACGACGAGCTCCGCGACCACGCGACGGATCGACGTGAACGTGAAATCGCGCGTGCTCTGCGCGTCGCGGGCGATGCGATGCAGCGCGCGCGTGACGCGATCCAGTTCCGCCGCGAGGTTCTCAGCGAGTATCTTGCGGCGCGCGGCGAGCGCTTCGTCGGCGAACGAGGCGCTCCTGCCCGTTATCTCCGCCCACAGCGCGGCGAGGGGCGCAGCGCCCGCCGGATCGTGCAGCAGCGCGCCGACGTCGTTCATGAAGTCGTAGCCGGTCGTGCCGTCCACCTGCCAGTCGCGACGCAACGGCTCGCCTCGGGCGAGTATCTTTTCGACAACGAAATACGTGTGCCCATTGCCGTGCCGCAACGCCTCGGGCCGCTCCGCCGACAGCTCTTCGAGCCGCGCGCGCAGACGCTGGCAATATTCGCGCGGCTCGGCGAGACCATCGACGTGATCGACGCGCACGCCATCGACCAGCCCTTCGCTGAAAAGCCTGAAGATGAGCGCATGCGATGCCTCGAACACCTCGGGCCGCTCGACGCGCACGCCGCCGAGCGTGCTCACGTCGAAGAAGCGCCGCCAGTTCACTTCGTCCGCGGCCGTGCGCCACCACGCAAGCCGGTAATGCTGCCGTTCCAGCAGGCGATGCAGCCGGTCGCGGCCCGCCGGCGTCTGCGGCGAATGCGCGGCGAGGATGGCTTCGATCGCGGCCTGGCCGCCCTCGGTCTTCGCGATCGTGACGAGCGCGGTGCGGGCATCGGCGGCGCGCGGTTGATCGGCGGGCTGCGTCGTCAGGCCGACGAAGCGCTGCGCGAGCTCGGGCGCTTCCTGAAACACGGCGGGGTAATCGACCGGGCAGACCGGAAACACGTTCGAGTAATACTCGATCACGAAGCGCCCTTCGTCCGCGCGATAGGCGAGCCGGATCTTGCCGCCTTGCAGCTCGTCGCCATAAGACGCGCCGAGAAACGGCGCGAGCACCTTGCCGCGCAGCGCGGGATCGGGCGAATGCCAGTCCACGTCGAAAAAACGCGCATGCGCGGCGTGACGTCCCCATTCGAGGATGTCCTGCCACCACGCGTTCTCGGCGCCGCCCACGCCCATGTGATTCGGCACGATATCGACGATCAGGCCCATCTCGTGCGCGCGCAGCTTTTCGACGAAGCGCCGCAGGCCGTCCTCGCCGCCCAGTTCCGGATTGACCCGCGTGTGATCGACGACGTCGTAGCCGTGCGTGGAGCCGGCGGTCGCGGTCGTGATCGGCGACACATACGCGTGGCTCACGCCGAGCCGCGCGAAGTAGTCCACGCGCGCGGCGGCATCGTCGAACGTGAAGTCTTTGTGAAGCTGCAGCCTGAGCGTTGAACGCGGTACGGTCATGGTGTTTCGGAGTTCGATGTAGGTTCGTTCGGTTGCCCGGCGCGCCTGCGCGCGGTATCGACGGCAAGCAGGCGGTCGGCGAAGGCGTCGTCGAGGAACAGTTCGTCGACCGGCCGGGCCAGGCGCCTTCGCCAGTTCGGATGCTCGTCGATCGAGCCGGGCAGATTCGGCTGCTCCGCAAGCGCAAGCAGGTCTTCGAGCGGATACGTGACGAGCGGCGCGGGCGTAGCGGCGACGAAGGCGAGCGCTTCATCGACGGGCGCGTTGCCGGTATCGGGCGCACTCACGTCGTCTGGCGCCACGCCCGCGTCCTGGAACGCGCGCCACAAGTGTTCGCGATCCTCGCCGCGTTCTTCCAGCGCCGCTTCCACGGCATCGCGGCCATCGGCGCGCGCCATCGTCTGGCCGATCTTCGAGCGCCACACGATGTCCTCGCCGCGCCACCATCCGGTGACGGTCGGCAGGTCGTGCGTGGTGGTCGTCGCCGTGACGCCGGTGTCCCATTCGCGCGGCGGCTTGAAACCCGGCCCGTCCACTTCGCGTTCGAACCAGAGCACCCGAATGCCCAGCAAGCCGTGCTCCTGCAAGCGCTCCGTAAAGCCCGGCGGCACGGTGCCGAGATCTTCGCCGACCACGATCGCCCGATGCCGCCACGATTCGAGCGCAATCAGCCGCAACATGTCGTCGAGCGGATAACGCAGATACGCACCGTCTTTCGCGCTTTCGCCTTCGGGCACGAGCCACAGACGCCGCAGGCCGAGGATGTGATCGATGCGAATGCCGCCCGCGCACTTGAACGCGCAGCGCAGCATGTCGATGAAGGCCGCGAAGCCTTGCGTGCGCATCGCGCGCGGCGAGAACGTCGTGAGGCCCCACGATTGCCCGGCCTGATTGAAGAGATCGGGCGGCGCGCCGACGGACACGCCCGTCAGCATCTCATCGCGATACGACCATGCATGACTGCCCGCGCTGTCGCACCCGACCGCGAGATCGGCGACCAGGCCGACCGCCATGCCCGCGTCGCGCGCGGCGTGCTGCGCGTGCATGAGCCCCTTGGCGGCGAGCCATTGCGTGAAGAGATAGAAATCGACCTCGCGGCGGTTCGCGGCGGCGAATTCGGTGACCGCGTCGCTGCGCGGATCCCGCAAGGCGTCGGGCCAGTTGCGCCAGTGGCCTTCGCCGTTTTCCGCGATCTGCGCGGCCTGCAGCGCCTCGAAGCGTGCGTGGTCTTCGAGCGGACGTCCGCCTTCTTCGACGAACGCGGCGAAATCCTTCGCGAAGGGCGAATCGCGGTCTTGCGAGAACGGTTCGAAGAGCGCGCGCAGCACCGCGAGACGCGCTTTCGACGCGCGCGGCCAGTCGATCAGCGTCAGGCCTTCGAGTTCGGCGAGATCGGCGGCGACCCCGGTCTTCTCGATCGCCGCGCGCGCGGCCGGCGCGCCGAGCACGGCGGCGGGATCGACATGCGCGATATTCAGGAACAGCCGCGACGACGGCGAATACGGGCTGAACTTGTTCGGCTCGGCGCTGAACATCGCGTGCATCGGGCTGATGGCGACGGCATGCCCGCCGCGCTTCGCCGTCTGCGTCGCGAGCGTGGCAAGTGCGGTGAAATCGCCGATGCCGCCATCGCCGTTGCGACGCAGACCGTAGACCTGCGCCGCGATGCCCCAGAGCGGCGGGGCGTCGGCATCGGCGTTGTCTTCGCTCAGGGAGCGCCATGCATCGTCGATGGTGAAGCAGCGCGCGGGCGCAACCGCGAGCGTCGTGCGATGGTCGTTGATGACGAGCGTGTGATAGCCCGGCTCCGCGATCGGCGAGAGCAGCGCGATCTCGCCTTTCGGCGACGTGAAGCGCCCGTCGATCACTTCGCCGCTTTCGAGTTCGATGCGATAGCGTGCGCCTTGCTTGGCCGCCGACACCGGCAGCGCAATGCCGCGATCCACTTCCGCGGTGATGAGCGGCGGCAGCTTGCGGCCGCTCATTTCGGCATCGACGGCGGACATGCTCTGCCGGATCTGCGTGGCGTTGGCGCACGGCAGGCCAAGCTTGTCGAGCAGAATGCGCAGCGTCGTTTCCGGCACGCGCTGCATGATCTTGTGCGCGTCCTGCCATTCGATCTCGAAGCCCGCGCGCGCCGCGAGCGCCTCGATGCTGCTGACGGGCCGCGCGGCGTGAGCGTCGTCCTTCTTGCTGGCGGCGGCGCTCACGAGGCTTTCCCTTCGGCCGATGCCGGTTCGAAGCGGCGCGCGTCGTGCGCGAGCGCATAGTCGTTCACGTCGCCGGTGAGCCACGCGAGCAAGGTGCGGCCGCCGAGTTCGCCGCGGCTTGCCGTGTCCTGCGCGCGCGCCGGCGTCTCGAAGATGATCTTGCCCGGCGGCGTGTCGTCGAGCGCGAGGGCCGCATCGCCGAGATTGAGCGCGATGGAGAGCGTTTCGCCGTCGCCGAGCTTCCAGCGCGCGATGAGCGCCTTGTCGCCGAGCACGTGCGTGCCGAGCGCTTTCGCGCCCTTCAGACGCGGCGTGATGAGTTTCGCGCGCACCGTCAGCGCCGACCGGTAGAAGTGCAGCCATGCGAGCCGATCCGCGTCCTGCTGGTCGCTGATCTTGGGCGAGGACATCTCGAACGTCTTCTTGTCGTTCGGATCGGGAATGTGCGCGCGGCGCTTTTCGTCGGTGAACGCGGAGAACTTCGCGAACTCCTTGCGACGGCCTTCGCGCACCGCATCGGCGAGCTGATCGTGATAGTCGGTGAAGAAGAGAAACGGCTGCTTCGAGCCGTATTGTTCTTCCATGAAAAGCAGCGGAATCTGCGGCGAAAGAAGCAGCAGACCGGTCGCGGCGTAGAGCGCTTCGTCGTCGGTCAGCGAGCGCAGGCGATCGCCCATCGCGCGGTTGCCGACCTGATCGTGATTCTGCAGGAACATCACGAAGCGCGTCGGGGGCAGATGCGCGCTTTTCTCGCCGCGCGGCTTGCCCTCGTGGATCGGCGACGGATCGCCCTGATACGCGAAGCCTTCTTTCAGAATGCGCGCGAGCTTCTCGATGGGTTTGTCGCAATACGCGCCGTAGTAGCTCTCGTCTTCGCCCGTCAGGAGGACGTGCAGCGTGTTGTGCGCGTCGTCGTTCCATTGCGCGTCGAAATGGGTCTCCAGCAGATTTGCCGTGTTGTGCTCGTTCTCCAGCACGAGATGCACGTGACGGCTCGCCTCGACGGAACTACGCACGCGATGCGCGAGTTCGCGCAGCCATTCGTCGTCGTTGATCGCGTGCACCGCGTCGAGGCGCAGGCCATCGAAACGATATTCGTTGAGCCAGTAAAGCGCATTGTCGAAGAACAAATCGCGCACTTGCGGACGCTCGAAGTCGATCGCCGGGCCCCACGGCGTATGCACGCCTTCGCGGAAAAACGGCTTCGCGTAAGCATGCAGATAGTTGCCGTCCGGCCCGAAATGGTTGTAGACGACATCGAGAAACACCATCAGGCCGAGACCGTGCGCGGTATCGACGAGCTGTTTCAGTTCTTCCGGACGGCCATACGACGAGTCGGGCGCGTAGGGCAGCACGCCGTCGTAGCCCCAGTTGCGCGTGCCGGAAAAATCGTTGAGCGGCATCAGTTCGATGGCGGTCACGCCGAGTTGCGCGAGTTCGGCGAGGCGCGCGGTCACGCCCGCATAGCCGCCCATCGCGCCGACGTGCAGTTCGTACAGCACGGTTTCTTCCCACGGCCGGCCGTGCCAGTTGGTATGCATCCAGCGATACGCGCGCGGGTCGATGACTTCGCTCGGGCCGTGCACGTCCTGCGGCTGAAAGCGCGAGGCCGGGTCGGGCACCGCGAGATGTTCGTCGAGGCGGTAACGGTAGAGCGTGCCCGCGCCGCCATCGGCTTCGGCTTCGAACCAGCCGTCGCCGGTCGCTTCCATGTCGACGAGTTCGGGCGCGCCGCCCGCGCGCTCGATCTCCACTTGCACGGATTCGCGCGATGGCGCCCAGAAGCGGAAGCGCGTGCGCGGATTCTCGCGCACGGCGCCCGTCAGATGAGCGCCGAAAGGAAGGCAATACGCATGATGATGCTTGTGCGGATCGATCGGACGTTCGGACATGATTTCCTGCCTCAATGCTGCGGTTTCGGCGAACTCGCTGGTGTGCGTCAGTGTGGTGAATCGGTTTCGTGCGGACGATGCGAGGTCATCGTGCCGGGATCGGGCGGCAGCGCCGTCAAAAGACGCGGCCCCTGATGCGCGCCCGCCATCCAGACGGCCTGCCAGTCGGCCTCGCCGGTGGGCTCGGCCAGCAGCACGACGATGCTGTGCGCGGCCAGCTCGAGCTCGCTTCCGACGAGCGGGCGCGTCACCGAATCGGGCTCCGCGCTATCCAGGAGCACATTCCATTCCAAGTGCGGCGCGGGCGGCATGAACACGAGCGTTTGCGACGATGCGTTGAACATGAGCAGCAGCACATCGATTTCACCGTCGACGCCGGGGCCGGCGCGCCGCAGCGTGAGCGCGCGGCCCTCGGGGTCCTGCCATGCTTCGATCGCGAGCGCCTCGCCGCGTTCATCGAACCAGCTCACATCGTAGAGCCCCGGCAACACTTCGCGGTCGCCGTAGAGAAAGCGCGTTTCGCGTAGCACCGGGTACTTTTTGCGCAGCGCAATAACTCTCGCGACGAACTCGGTCATCACGACCCCTTGCGGGCTCTTTGCGATGTTCCAGTCGAGCCAGGATATCTCGTTGTCCTGGCAATAGGCGTTGTTGTTGCCGTGTTGCGTGCGGCCGAATTCGTCGCCGGCGAGCAGCATCGGCGTGCCGAGAGACAGCAGCGTCGTCGCGATCATCGAGCGGGCGAGACGCGCGCGCAATTCGAGGATCGCGGGATCGTCGGTCGGGCCTTCCACGCCCCAGTTCGCGCTGCAATTCTCGTTGTGGCCGTCGTTGTTGCCTTCCTGATTCGCTTCGTTGTGCTTGTGCGTGTACGCGGTGACATCGGCGAGTGTGAAGCCGTCATGTGACGCGACGAAGTTCACCGACGCCCACGGCTTCCGGAAGCGCCGGTTGAAGAGCTCGGCGGAGCCGGTGAGACGCGCGGCGAGATCGGGCCGCATGCCGGAGTCGCCGCGCCAGAAGCGCCGCACGCCATCGCGATACTTGTCGTTCCATTCGGCGAAGCCCGGCGGATGATTGCCGACCTGATAGCCATCCGGTCCGATGTCCCACGGCTCGGAGATGAGCTTGCGCGTGGAGAGGACCGGATCTTGCCGGACGGCGTCGAAGAAGCCGGAGCCGGGATCGAAGCCGTGGCCTTCGCGCCCGAGCGTCACGCCGAGATCGAAACGAAAGCCGTCGATATTGAACGCGGTGCACCAGTAACGCAGCGAATCCATCACCATTTGCAGCACGCGCGGATGCGACAGGTTGAGCGTATTGCCGCAACCGGTCTCGTTGATGTAGTGGCGTTCGTCGCCGGGGATCAGGCGGTAATAGCTCGCGTTGTCGAGGCCGCGCCACGAGACCGTGGGCCCGAGTTCATTGCCTTCGCACGTATGGTTATAGACGACATCGAGGAATACTTCGATGCCGGCTGCGTGAAGCTGGCGCACGGCGATGCGCATTTCATTGAGCCGGTGCGTGGACAGATACGTGGGTTCCGGCGCGAAGAAGGCCGCAGTGTTATAGCCCCAGTAATTGCGCAGGCTGCGTTCGACGAGAAAGCGGTCGTTGAGAAACGCGTGAACGGGCAGGAATTCGACGGCGGTGATGCCGAGCTTTTGCAGATGCTCAATGAACCACGGCGACGAGAGCGCGGCGAAGGAGCCGCGTTCGTGCTGGCGAATGTCGTCGCGCATCATCGATGTGCCGCGCACGTGCGTTTCGTAGACGATGGTTTCGCCCCAGGGCGTATCGGGGCGCACGTCGCGGGACCAGTCGAAGGCGTCGTCGGTGACGATGCATTTTGGCATCGCGGGGGCGGAGTCGCGGCGATCCATCGACATGTCGAGCCGGTTCGAATGCACGCGATAGCCGAAGAGCGCGTCGGACCATCGCCAGGGGCCGACGAGTTTTTTCGCGTAGGGATCGAGAAGCAGTTTGTGCGGATTGAAACGGTGCCCGTATTGCGGCTGATAGGGGCCGTGGGCGCGCAAGCCGTAGACCGTGCCGGGGTGTGCGCCGGGTAGGTAGCCGTGCCAGATTTCGTCGGTGCATTCCGGCAGGTCGAAGCGCATCAGCTCCTTGCGGCCGGTGCTGTCGAAGAGGCATACCTCGATGCGGTGGGCATTCGAGGAGAACACGGCGAAGTTGACGCCCAGACCGTCCCAGTTGGCTCCGAGCGGGTAGGGGGCGCCCGGGAGCAACTTTTCCGGAAGTGCATTTGCCATTTTTTTTGCCTTTTGGCTTCGGGTGTTTTGGTTTTCGTTTCGTTTCGGTTCGTGGAACTTGCTTTGTTGTTGGTTTATTAGCACTGCCCCTCCCCGGGGCGGGGGTAACTTTCTTTGCTGCTGCAAAGAAAGTCACCAAAGAAAGCAGCTCTCTCACCGCCCGCGGTCACACGCACGTTGGCCATTTTTCTCCTCGGAGATCGGCCCTCGCCTAAAGAGTGCCCCCATAGGCCCAATCGGGCTTGGATCGCGCACGGTCCGTCACATCGCACCACACAACAAACTGGTACAGCCATTTCAAGCTCCGGCCTGCTTCGCGGCCGATGGGTCAATCGGGTACGCGAGCGCATTTGTGTCCCACTGGTTTCCCTCGCATACCCCACGGCAGCGCGTAGCGCTGTGCCGGAACTCTTTCGTGCTGAACCAGCGTCCTTTGCGTACTAGCTCGTCGGACCGTGCGCGATCCAAGTCCGATTGGGCCTTTGGGGGCACTCTTTAGGCGAGTGCCACGGTGGGCTGGCAAGCATGATCAAACTGCGTGTGACCGCGGGCCTGAAAAGCTGCTTTCTTTGCCTACTTTCTTTGCAGCAGCAAAGAAAGTAGGTGCCGCCCCGCACAGGGGCAGTGCTAATAGACCAACACCAAAACGGGACCAGCGCCAAACACAAAAACCAAAAAAAACCAAACCCATCAATCAGCCCGCAACACAATGGTAGACAAAGGCGGCAGAGTCAACGCAGCTGACTGCCCCTTCCCATGACTCGGATAGTCATCCGTATGAATAACCCCACCGTTCCCAGTATTCGACCCGCCATACACCGAGGCATCGGAGTTAAAAACCTCACACCATCGCCCGCGCTGCGGCAACCCAATCCGATAAGCCTGCCGCGGCACCGGCGTCATGTTGCACACTACAACCAGCTCGCGGCCTTCCGCATCCGTGCGCCGATACGCATACACGCTATTCGCGTTGTCGTCGCCCACGATCCACTCGAAGCCGCGCGAATCGCTGTCGAGCTTGTGCAACGCCGGCTCGCTCGTATAGAGCACGTTCAAATCTCGCACGAGCCTCTGCAAGCCGCCATGCAAGGCATCGTCGAGCAAATGCCAGTGCGGCGACTCATCGTGATTGAAT
The DNA here is from genome assembly GCF_021353155.1 of Caballeronia sp. PC1. Taxonomy (NCBI): domain Bacteria; kingdom Pseudomonadati; phylum Pseudomonadota; class Betaproteobacteria; order Burkholderiales; family Burkholderiaceae; genus Caballeronia; species Caballeronia sp. PC1. The sequence goes on along the minus strand of NZ_JAJUBH010000002.1, from coordinate 1,427,339 downwards.
TCCGCGAACTGGCCGAACTCGCCGCCCATGAACAACAGCTTCTTGCCCGGATGCGTCCACATGAAGCCGAAATACGCCCGCAGATTGGCGAACTTCTGCCAGCGATCGCCCGGCATCTTGTTGATCAGCGACCCCTTGCCGTGCACGACTTCATCGTGCGAAAGCGGCAGCACGAAACGCTCGGAATACGCATACACCATCCCGAACGTATACAGATGATGGTGATACTGCCGATAAACCGGATCTTCCTGCATGTAATGCAGCGTGTCGTGCATCCAGCCCATGTTCCACTTGAAGTCGAAACCGAGCCCGCCGTTCTCGACCGGCGCCGTCACGCCCGGCCACGCAGTGGATTCTTCGGCTACCGTAATCGCGCCCGGAATCTGCCGCACTTCATGATTCAGACGCTTCAGGAAGGCGATCGATTCGAGGTTCTCGCGTCCGCCGTAAATGTTCGGCACCCACTCGCCCGCCTTGCGCGAATAGTCGCGATACAGCATCGAAGCGACCGCATCGACGCGCAATCCATCGATGTGATAACGCTTCAGCCACGCCAGCCCCGACGCGATCAGGAACGCGCTCACCTCGTTGCGGCCGAGGTTGTAGATCATCGTGTTCCAGTCCTGGTGATAGCCCTCGCGCGGGTCCGCATGCTCGTACAAAGGCGTGCCGTCGAACTCCACGAGTCCGTGCGCGTCGTTCGGAAAGTGCGCCGGCACCCAGTCGATGATGACGCCCAGCCCCGCTTCGTGCGCGCGATTCACGAACTCCGCGAACTGCTCCGGCGTGCCGAAGCGCGCGGAAGGCGAGAACTGCCCGAGCGGCTGATAACCCCACGAGCCGCCGAACGGATGCTCGGCGATCGGCATGAATTCGAGGTGCGTGAAGCCCATGCCCTTCGCATACGGAATCAAACGCTCCGCGAGCTCGTGCCAGTTCATGCCACGATTGCCCTCTTCAGGCACGCGCAGCCACGATTCCGCATGCGCCTCGTAAATCGTAATCGGCGATTGCGGCGTTTGCTTGCCGCCGCGCGTGGCCATCCATTCCGCATCGGTCCACGCGTAGTGATCGATCGCATCGGCATCCGCGACGACCGATGCCGTCGATGGCGGCTTCTCGCTCTGCATCGCGCAGGGATCGGCTTTCAGCGGCAGCGTGTGGCCGTCGCGCGTGACGATCTCGTACTTGTAACGCGTGCCCGCGCCGATGCCCGGAATGAACAGCTCCCACACGCCCGCGTTGTGCCGCATGCGCATCGGGTGACGCCGGCCATCCCAGGTGTTGAAGTCGCCCACCACCGACACGCGCCGCGCGTTTGGCGCCCATACCGCGAAGCGCACGCCTGCGACGTTGCCGTGCGTGACCGGACGCGAGCCCAGGCATTCGAGCACCGCATACGGGTCCGCTTGCGAGAGGCGCGTGAGCCATTCATCGCTGAGCACGGGGCCGAACGAATACGTGTCGTGCGTCTCCTGCGGCGTGCCGTGCCAGTCGACCTGCAAGCGATACGCCGCCGGCCTTTCGACGAAGCCCGCATACAGCCCCGCATCGTGAATGCGCGCGAGCGAGCCGAGATGCTCGCCATTGCCCGAGTCCGCGACGCTCACCGACGATGCGCCGGGCAGAAACACGCGCACGACATGGCCGAGATCGGTTTGATGCAGACCGAGCATCGCGAACGGATCGGGATGCCGGGCCTCGACGAGTGCGTCGATGTCGAGCGGATTAAGACCGTGCGCCGGATTCCTGGTATCCGCCGGATCGCTACGATTGTTCATGGTGGGTTCCATCCGGATTGTCCTTGGTTGCTCCGAACACGGGCCGCGTGCCGGGCGCGGGCGGCTCGCCCGTGTCGCCGAGCAAGCGGCTCGCGAGCGACGCGAGACCCCGCAACGGAAGGCCGATCCAGGTCGGCCGGTTCGCTGCTTCGTAGCGGATTTCGTAAGCGGCCTTTTCGATCAGGAAGAGATCGAGCAACGGTTGAAACACGTCTTCGGCCGCGATGATTTCCGGCGACGATGCGATCGCCGCCATGTACTCCCGCAAGAAGCTCTCCTCGGCGAACGCGCGCAGCCGCTCGAACAATGCGCGCTTGCGGTCCGCCGTCTGCGCGGGCGCGTTCTCCGTGGTCGATTGCGCCGCCGCGCTCGCATACGACAGCGAACGCAAGAGGCCTGCCACATCGCGCAACGGGCTCGTCTTTCTGCGGCGCTCGTCGAGGGCGCGCGCGGGCTCGCCTTCGAAGTCGATCAGATAGGCGTCGCCCTGCGCCATCAACACCTGGCCGAGATGGAAGTCGCCATGAATGCGGATGCACAGCGCATCCGCGCCGGGCGCGACGAGCTTCTTCACGGCATCGACGAGCATGTCGCGACGATCGAGCAGGCTCTGCGCAAGGAAGCGCTCGTGCTCGCCGAATTCGCTCATCTTGTTCGCGAGAATATCGAGCGCGGAGTTGAGCAGCGCGAGCGTGCCGTCGATCCAGCCCTTCACGTCGTCGTGCGATGCGCGCTGCGGCGAAAACGCTTCGTCTTCCGTCGGCGATGCGAGCGCCACATGCAGCTCGCCCAGCCGCTTGCCGATGATCCCCGCGATATTGCCGTAGCCCTGGAAACCTTCGGCTTGCACGTCGCGTTCATGCTGATGCTCGTCGGGCTCGACCGCGACGGCGAGTTCATCGACGGTGCGGCGCAGATAGTCGAGCGCGTAGTTCCACGCATCGCCCTGATTGTCGATGTAGCCCTGCAGGATGACGAGCGTATGCGGCACGCCCTGCGGATCGACGCGCACCACTTCGCCATACAGCGGCCCGGTGTTCGCATAGCCAAGCTGCGTCAGATAGCGGCTCATCTCCGCTTCCGGATGAATGCCGCCGACGACGCGCCGCACGAGCTTCAGCACGATCTTGTCCGCGATCACGAGCGAGCTGTTGCTCTGCTCGGCCGCGAGCCAGCGGATTTCGGGCGGATCGGCGGGATAGAAGTTGAGTTCGTCGAGACGCGCGGTCGGAATGAAGCGGATCTCGCTCTTCTGCACGGTCGGCACGACGGCGCGCGACTTCAGTCCGCGCAGCACGCCGTAGGTGAATTGCGGCACCGCGAAGGCATCGGTGAGATGCCCGATGTTGCGGTTGCGCCGCACGCGCGCCAATGCAAGCTGCATGTAGAGCGGCGAAGTCGTTTCCGTGCCCCACGCGATGGAAAGCGGCAGCACGTAGCGCTCGCAATGATCGCCGACGTCCGCTTCGATCTCGGTGAACGCGAAGCCCGCGCCTTCGATCGTCGTCAATGCGGCGAGGCGCACCGCATGCAGCTTCTGATCCTTCGATGCGAACCAGCGGCGCTTGCTCAGGTAATTCGGCAGCACTTCCGATTCGAGCAGCCGCACGTTCTCCGGCGTCGGTCCGGTCTGGCCCGCGCGAATCACCATCGTCACGAATTCGGGCAACTGCTCGGAAGGCGCCTGCGCCCACGCGGGCCGCAGATTGCCGGGGCAAAGCTGGAACCACAGAAAGCCGTAGGGCGGGAAGGTCAGCAGATACGTGAGCTTGCCGATGGCCGGAAAGGGCGAATCGGCGGTCATTTCGAGCGGCACCGAGTTCTCGAATTCCGACAGGTCGAGTTCCACCGGCTGCGGCGCGCGCGAGAGATTCGCGACGCACAGAATGGGCGGATGGCCTTCGAGCTCGCGCACATAAGCGAGGATCTTGCGATTCGCGGGCCGCAGGAAACGGATCGTGCCGCGTCCGAATGCGTGTGTCGAGCGGCGCACCGCGAGCATCCTGCGCGTCCAGTTGAGCAGCGAATGCGGATCGCGGCTCTGCGATTCGACGTTCACCGCGTCGTAGCCGTAGAGCGAGCCCATCACGGGCGGCAACACGAGCTGTTCCGGGTCGGCGCGCGAGAAGCCGCCGTTGCGGTCGGACGACCATTGCATCGGCGTGCGCACGCCATCGCGGTCGCCGAGGTGGATGTTGTCGCCCATGCCCAGTTCGTCGCCGTAATAGATGACCGGCGTGCCCGGCATCGACAGCAGGAGCGAGTTGATCAGTTCGATGCGCCTTCTGTCGCGCTCCATCAACGGTGCGAGACGGCGGCGAATGCCCAGGTTCAGGCGCGCGCGGCGATCGCTCGCATACGTGTTCCACAAGTAGTCGCGCTCGGAGTCCGTGACCATTTCGAGCGTGAGCTCGTCGTGGTTGCGCAGGAAGATCGCCCATTGATTCGTGGTGCCGAGGTCCGGTGTCTGCCGCATGATGTCGGTGATCGGAAAGCGGTCTTCGCTCGCGATCGACATGTAGATGCGCGGCATCAGCGGGAAGTGGAACGCCATGTGGCATTCGTCTTCGTCGCCGAAATATTCCTTCACGTCTTCCGGCCACTGGTTCGCTTCCGCGAGCAGCATGCGGTTCGGATACTCCGCGTCGATCGTCGCGCGAATCTTCTTCAGAATGTCATGCGTCTCGGGCAGATTCTCGTTGTTCGTGCCTTCGCGCTCGACGAGATACGGCACCGCATCCAGCCGCAGCCCGTCGATACCCATGTCGAGCCAGAAGCGCATCACCGATAGCACTTCCTTGAGGACGGCGGGATTGTCGAAGTTCAGATCGGGCTGGTGCGAATAGAAGCGATGCCAGTAGTACTGGCCCGCGACCGGATCGTGCGTCCAGTTGGAAGGCTCCGTGTCGATGAAGATGATGCGCGTCTCTTCGTACTTCTTGTCCGTGTCGGACCACACGTAATAGTTGCGATGCGCCGAGCCCGGCTTCGCATGCCGCGCGCGCTGGAACCACGGATGCTGATCCGACGTGTGATTGATGACAAGCTCGGTGATCACGCGTATGCCGCGCGCGTGCGCTTCCTGGATGAAGCGTTTCACGTCCGCGATCGTGCCGTAGTCCGGATGCACGTTGCGGTAATCGGCGATGTCGTAGCCGTCGTCGCGGCGCGGCGATGGATAGAACGGCAGCAGCCAGATCGCATCGACGCCCAGTTCCGCGATGTAGTCGAGTTTCGCGAGCAGGCCGGGAAAATCGCCGATGCCGTCGTTGTTCGCATCGAAGAAAGACTTGATGTGAACCTGATAGATGATCGCGTCCTTGTACCAGAGCGGATCGTCGCTGAGAACCGACGCCTTCTTGTTGCGCTTCACCCTTGTATCCACGGTTTCGCTCCAATGTTCTTGGTGTGCTTTCGTACGTCGATGAATCACGCCTCGTGCATCACGTCACGTGCATCCGTCACTCTTCGGGCTGCGGCTTCGGCAAGCCCCATGTCGGAGCAATGCGCCAGATCGCGAACGGCAGCGAATGCGGGTCGAGCCGCACGTGCTGACGCCGTCCGCGCCATTCGAATCGTTCGCCCGTCACCTGATCTTCGACGGCGAGCGCGTCCCATTCGCGCACGCCCCAGCGTTCGAGCGTCTGCCACGGCAAGTCGATATCCGCGCCTTGCTCGTTGAACGGATCGAGATTGATCGCGACGAGCACGACGTTGTCGCGCGATGCATTCGCCTTCTCGAAGAACAGGATGTGGTCGTTATGCGCGGGCAGGAAATTCACGCCGAGATGCGTCTGCAAGGCGGGATTCGCACGGCGAATGCGATTCAACGCCGTGATCTCGGTCACGATGTTGCCGGGCCGGTTCCAGTCCCACGCCTTCAGTTCGTACTTCTCGGAGTCCAGATATTCCTCGCTGTTCGGCAGCGCGGCGGATTCGCAAAGTTCGAAACCGCTATACACGCCCCAGAGTCCCGACAAGGTCGCCGCCAGCGCCGCGCGAATCACGAAGCCCGGCCGCCCCGAGCTTTGCAGAAAGCGCGGATTGATGTCCGGCGTATTGACGAAGAAGTTCGGGCGGAAGTAATCCTTCGCGTCGGTCTGCGTGAGATCGTGCATGTAGTCGATGAAGTCGCGCTTGCTTTCGCGCCACGTGAAATACGTGTACGACTGCGAGAAGCCGAGCTTCGCGAGACGGTTCATCACGCGCGGCCGCGTGAACGCTTCGGAGAGGAAGATCACATCGGGATGGCGCGCGCGCACGTCGCCGATCGCCCATTCCCAGAACGGAAACGGCTTCGTATGCGGGTTGTCCACGCGGAAGATGCGCACGCCCGCCGCGATCCAGTGCAGGAAGACATCGCGCAACGCGATCCACAGATCGGGCTTGGCGTCCTGCGCATAGAAGTCCGGATTCACGATGTCCTGATACTTCTTCGGCGGATTCTCCGCGTAGCGCAGCGTGCCGTCGGGACGCCACGCGAACCATGTCGGATGCGCCTTCAGCCACGGATGGTCCGGCGAGCATTGCACCGCGAAGTCGAGCGCGATCTCGAGGCCGTGTTCATGCGCGGCTTCGAGCATGCGCTTGAAGTCGTCGAAATTGCCGAGCTCGGGATGCAGCGCATCGTGGCCGCCTTCCTTGCCGCCGATCGCATACGGACTGCCCACATCGCCGGGCTGCGCGGTCAGCGTGTTGTTCTTGCCCTTGCGGTTCGCCACGCCGATCGGATGGATCGGCGGAAAGTACAGCACGTCGAAGCCCATCTCGCGGATGCGCGGCATCTTGCCGATCACGTCGATGAACGTGCCGTGGCGATTTACGTCGTCGCTCATCGAACGCGGGAAGATTTCGTACCACGACGCAAAGCGCGCGGCGGCGCGTTCCGAATCGATGCGATACACCACCGGGTCGCGCGACAGGAACGGGCGATGCCTTGCCGCCGCGACGGCCTTCGCGGTCGCGGGCGCGAGCACGAGTTCGAGCTTGCGCGCGTCTTCGGCCTTCGTGAATTCCTGGACGATCTTTTCGAGCGGCTTGCTGTCGGCGTCGGGATCGTCGGCGGTCTTGACTTCGGCGAGGATCAGCGCGAACAGATGCTTCGCTTCCTCGACTTCGAGTTCGACCGTCTGATTCGCCTTCAGCTTCTTCTGCATGTGATCGACGAGCGACGCGTAATCGTCGCGCCATGCCATCACGACGAACTCGTGACGGCCCACGCGTTCGAGCGGAATGCGCGTGCTCCACAGATCGAGGCCGGCCGGCTGCACGGCGTGCATCGGCGCTTCGTGCCAGACGGTTTCGTCGGCGGCGCGCCACTGCACGGAAGCCGCGATCTTGTCATGCCCTTCGGCGAAGATCGCCGCCTGAATCTCCACCGCTTCGCCGACGATGCGCTTGGCCGGAAAGCGCCCGTGATCGACCGAAGGCGTAACGCTTTCGATCGACACGCGCGGTGCCGTGATCGCATCGGCGACGGCCTTCTTGTCGGCGGCCTTCGCGCCGCGCTTGACCTGCGGCTGCGCGAGCAGAATGTATGGTTCGGCTTCCGCGCGGAACAGGCGCACTTCGCCCGCCTTGAGCGAGAAGGGCGCGAGACGCTCGGCACGGCCCATCGCGTCGTCGATGAGCGCGAAGCGCGTGTAATTGCCCGGCACCGATTCGAGCAGATGCAGCGTATCGACATGCACCGGCGCGACGAGATCGGGATTGACGATCGCGAGCACTGCGTTCTCGCTGTGACGCAGATCGCCGCCGTCCGCGCGGATGACCGCGGCGTACGGCGTGCCCGCGCCCGTCAGCGCGCGCAGTTCGCCGACGCTCGAGAGCGTGCCGATATTGCGTTGCAGATCGTTCGCGCGGCGGATGCGCGCCGTGAGATCGATGCGCTTCTCGTTCTTCGCGCGCTCGTATTCGGCGGCGATGCCGTATTGCGGCGACATCGGCAGGCCGACGCCGTATTCGAAGCCCATCGGCACCATGATGCCGGTGCCGAGCGCGGCGGCCGTGTCGAGCGCGCGCGCGTAAGCGCGTTCGACGAGCGCGGTGTCGCTCGTGTCCGACAGATCGCCGATAAGACGTGCGCCGAACGGATCTTCCGGAAACGCGATCGGCGCTGCGATGCGCGCGAGGGCCGCGTGTTCATCGAAGAGCCATGCGCTCTTGAAGTCCCACCAGCGCGTCGATGAAAACACGGCGTCGAACGCGGCATCGGCGAGACCATGCAGGTCGTGACGCGTGACGCCAACGGTCCACGCGAGCCAGCGCGTCTCGGGATGCTTCTCGCGCACCGCCGCGCCGAGCCTGCGCCACACATGCGCGGGCACGGCATGCGGCGCATCGAAACGAAAGCCGCCGACGCCCGCATCGGCGAGCAGGCTCAACTCGCGCGCCCACCATTCGGTCAGATGATGCGCGGCTTCGCCATCGGCGAAATTCGCCCACGCGACATCACGCTGACGCGGCGGCTTGCGCGGATCGAGCCGTGCATCGGCGCTTTCGAACGGCTGGAACCAGTGCTTGTTCTCGCTGTAAAGCCCGCCTTCGGCGCTCACGCGGTCGATCACGATATCGACGAGCAGCGTGAGCTTGTGCTTCTTCGCGGCATCGGCGAGCTGGCGCAGGCCGTCGGATGCGCTCGCATCGGACTCGAAAACGGGATGCAGCCGATGATGATCCGCGACGGCTTCGCGATGCCCGTTGCTGCCGGGCACGAACGGCGAGCCGATCAGGACATGATCGAAGCCGAGGCCGGCCGCATGCTCGAACTGGGCGGGCCAGTTCGCGAGCGGGCCGACGAGCAGGGGATCGATGAAGTAGATACGAGGCGCGTACGCATGATGAGCTTGATGGTTTTCCATCGTTCGTCTTTTCCAGAGTCGTCCTGCGGTGGCGGGGATGCGGGCATCGGTCGCGATCACGCTCACGGGCCAAACTGGCTGAAGAGCCGGTCCGCACGTGGGCGATCGCGGGCGGACTTCAGGCGGAACTCAGACTACACCCGGGCGCCGCTCGAATCATCGGCGCCTGCCTGCCGCGTTTCGCGATGCACCGTGCATCGAGCGCGGGTCGCGCTCCGGTGGCGCCGCGGTCCCCAAGTCATTTCCTTCGGGCTCGCACGGGGCGAGGCAGCATGTTGCGTGCCGCGCCCGGCGCGTATCCGGCTCTCTCGCTTTCATCAAGGCAATACTATGGAGCAACTGAAGCCGTCATGCTCAGGCAGTGCGCACGAGCGCATGCGCCTCCCGGCCGTGCGCGGGCAGGGGCGTTTGCATGACGTCGGGGACGCGGCGCGCGCGCAATGCGGTGCGGCTCGGACGCGCGTCGGTCAGGCCGACGTACAGTGCGACTATCTTCGTCACGGCTTCGTTCCATCCGAAGTCGCACGACATCGCGTTGCGCTGCAACGCGCGCCATGCCTGCGGACGCATGTACGCATCGATCGCGCGGGTCGCGGCGCCGACGATATCGCCGGCCTGCTCGCCATCGAAAAGAAAGCCGGTGGGCGCGCTCATGTCGCGCGGCGCGGGGCTCGACGGGATCGGCATGTCATGCGTTCCGTCGCGCAGCATCATCGGCGCACGATAGACGGCATGCGCGATGCGCGACACGTTTTGCGCCGCATCGACGATCGTGTCGGCGAGACCGCCCACGCGCGAGGCGACCGGCAGCGTGCCGTAGCGCATCGCGTACATCTGCGTGAGGCCGCATGGCTCGAAGCGGCTCGCGTGCAGCAGGATGTCCGCGCCCGCGTGCAGCGCGTGGGCGCGGCGCTCGTCATACCCGATATGCACGCCGACACGATCCGGCCACTCGCGCGCGAGCTTTCTGAAGCCCGCCTCGATATACGCTTCGCCCTTGCCGATGACAGCCAGTTGAAGGCGCGGATGTTTCTGCAGGAGACGCGGCAGCGCGTCGAGCACGACATCGGCGAGCTTTTGCCCGGTCATGCGGCTGCCGATCGCCATCAGCGGCGCGAAAGGATCGACGGGCAGCCCGAAGCGGCGTTGCAGCGCGCGCTTGCAGGCGTGCTTGCCGCGCATATCGTCGAAGGAATAATTGCGTTCGATGAGGGTATCGCTCGCGGGGTTCCACGTCGTTTCGTCGATGCCGTTGACGACGCCCGACAGCTTGTCCGCGCAGCTTTGCAGCACGCCTTCCATCAGATGGCCGAAACGCGGCGTGAGGATTTCGCGCGCATAGGTCTCGGATACGGTCGTGATGCGGTCGGCGTGGACGATGCCCGCTTTCATCAGACTCAACGCGCCGTAGAACTCGATGCTCTTCGGGTCGTTGAACGCATGCACGAGCCACTCCGCGGGCACGCCGAGCGACGCACCAAGCGAGAGCGCGTAATTGCCTTGGAATGCGAGATTGTGGATCGTGAAAACGCTCTTCGCGTGCACGCCGGCGTGCTTCATCAGAAGCGGTGTGAGGCCGGTGTGCCAGTCGTGCGCATGCACGATGTCCGGTTTCTTCACGCCGCGAACGCCTTGCGCGATTCTGACCGCGGCGGCCGAGAGCGTGGCGAAGCGGATCGCGTTGTCCGTGTAGTCGCGGCCCTGCGCGTCCTGATACAGGCCGGTGCGCGCAAACAGCGTGTCGCAGCGCAGCAGCAGCACGGGCACACCGGTGTCGGGCATGCGGCCGCGCAGCAGCGACGCATCGCCGCCGGGCAGGCCCGTGAGCGTGGCGACCTTGGTCAAGCCTTGCGCCTGAGCGATGGCGTTCGGATACGCGGGAAGCAGAATCGTTGCATCGATGCCGGCTTGGCGCAGCGCGGCGGCATAGGCGCTGACCATGTCGCCGAGTCCGCCGGTCTTGGCGAGCGGGACGGCTTCGGAGGCGACCAGCAGAACGTTCAGAGGCAAAGTTGGGCTCCTGTTGAAGCGGAATCGCGCGGGCGTCACGCCGCGCATGCGGATGCTGATCGGGAATTCGTCTGAATGGGCTGGCGCATTGCAGCAATCGGTGTGCCACGCGTGGGGTAGGCGTGTGCGTTGCAGCACGTTCGATTCCGCTCATGGCGTAAAAGGACGGGCGGCGCTGCAATCCGGCAGACGTGAAATGGCACGGGCGTGCCGCGTGTAAAAGTGACAGCGGCGCGCGCCGCGTTTTTACACGGCGCAAACCATGAGCTTATGGAGCGCGCGTGACAGCGTCGTTTCAGCCGCCGACCATGCTCGCGGCAATGTTGATCGACAGGCCGAGCACGGCGAGATTGAAGAAGAACGACATCACCGATTGCGCGAGCGCGGCGCGGCGCGCGGACGTCGAGCCGAGCGCGATATCGGCGGTTTGCGACGCGACCGCGATCGTGAAGGAGAAGTAGAGGAAGTCCCAGTAATCGGGCTTCAGATGCTTGTCGGGAAAGCGCAGCGCGGGGTCGCCAGCCGGCGACTGATAGTAGTGCCGCGCATAGTGCAGCGTGAACATCGTCGGGATGAGGAACCACGCGCCGAGCATCGTCGCGGCGGTCAGCAGATAGTGCGGCAGGGCTCTGGCGCCGAGACTCTTCGCCGCCGCGAGCTCGACGACGATCGCGACGATGCTCGCGATCGCCGCGATGCTCACGACCATCAGCACGGTCGCGGCGTTCTCGTCTTCGCGCTCGGCGAGCGCCTGCACGTCGGTCTGGCGCGCCGTCGCCATCTGCAGCCAGATGAGCGCGAGATAGAGCCATACCGCCGAATCCCAGCCGATCAGCGCGCGCGCCGTCGGCCGGATGTGCGCCGGAACCAGAGCCGCGACCACGCAACCGGCCAGCAGGCCGATGAGGGCGCGCGGCCGGTTGCGCAGGACGGGCGGAAGGAAATGCTTCATGTCGTCGTTGTCCGCATGAGAGGCAGGGTCGCTCGATGCCCGCGATTATTGCTGTTTAGTCTTTCAGCAAGCTGATCTTCCATCGCGCAATAACTACGTGCGCTCAGTCGCGCTATCAGCAGCTTTTACATGCCGCATGCTCGCGCGCGTAACGCGCCTGTAACGAGTGTTCGCGCCGCCCGCCGAGCAGGGGCAAAAGCGATTTAGCCCGCACACGGCGCAATTGAGCCGCGCTATCATCGGCGCATGAACGATCCTACCTTTCCTATCGTATGTAGACATCCTGCCAATGAGGTCGGCCGCGACTTCGTGGTCGGCGATCTGCATGGCTGCGTCGATGCGCTGCGCTATCTGCTGCACGAAATCGGCTTCGATGCGGAGCGGGATCGTTTGTTTTCCGTCGGCGATCTCGTCGATCGCGGCGCGGATTCGCTCGCGGCGGTCGATCTCATCGACAAGCCGTGGTTCTACGCGGTGCGCGGCAATCATGAAGATGCGCTGATGTCGGTCGCGGCCGGCACGATGCGGCGTCAGTCGTGGTACGCGATCGGCGGCGCGTGGGCCGAAACGCTCACGGACGACGAACTGGCCGCGCTCGCCGTGCGGCTCGAAAAATTGCCGCTCGTGCGTATCGTCGGCGAGGGCGCTCAGCGCTTCAACGTGCTGCACGCGGAATTCTTCGGCAGCGACGCCGAACTCGACGCCGCCGAATTCTCCGACGATGCGCGCAATCAGATCTTGTGGGGCCGCGGTCTCGCGCTCGGCCACGCGGACCCGTCGCGGCAAATCGGGCTCTCGACCACGTACTGCGGCCACACGCCGATGCGCGCGGTGAGGCAGATCGGCTCGCAGGTTTTCATCGATACGGCGGCGTTCGCATCGGAAGGGCGGCTCACGATCGTCCAGCCCGGCACCGACGAGCGCTGGTCCGTGAAGGAGCGCTGGGCTGCGTCCGAAGGCGCGGCGGCGCTCGCGCTGCCTTGATCTCGCGACGGCGGCCACGCGTGCCCGGATAGCCCGGCACGCACGTTGCTCGATGCTTCGCCATGACAACGAAAGCAGACCAGGCGAGGCACACGGTGGCGACGATCGACAAAAACAGCGACGCAGGCGGCCCGCAAGGCTGCCCCGAGGACTTGCCGCCGGGCCTGCGCTACATGGACGATGCGCGGCGCGGCTACACGCGCGAGTGGATCGACGGCGCGTTCGCGTACTTCAACACGCAGGGCAGGCGCATCGACGACGAAGCCGAGATTCGCCGCATCAACGCGCTCGCGATTCCGCCCGCGTACACCGCCGTTTGGATTTGTCCCGACGCGCGCGGCCATCTTCAGGCAACGGGGCGCGATGCGCGCGGACGCAAGCAGTATCGCTATCACCCGCAATGGCGCGAGACGCGCGACGCCAACAAGTACGAGCGCATGCTCGCCTTCTCCGCCGTGCTGCCGAGACTGCGCGCCCGCGTCGCGCGCGATCTTTCGCTGGAAGGCATGCCGCGCGACAAGGTGCTCGCCACCGTCGTGCGCCTGCTCGACACGACACTGATCCGCGTCGGCAGCGAAGAGTACGCGCGCGAAAATCGCTCTTACGGACTGACGACGTTGCGAAAGCGTCATCTCAAGGTATCGGCGGGAACGCTAAGGTTCAAGTTCCGCGGCAAGAGCGGGATCGAGCACGACGTCGCCGTGAGCGACGCGCGGGTCGCGCACATCGTCAAGCGCTGCCTGGATCTGCCGGGACAGGATCTTTTCCAGTATCTCGATGAAGACGGCGAGCGGCATGCGGTGAGCTCGTCGGACATCAACGATTATTTGCGCGAGATCACCGGCGCGGACTTCACGGCGAAGGACTACCGGACGTGGGCAGGCAGCGTGTTCGCGCTCGCGGCGCTGCGAAAGCTCGAATGGGAGACGGTGACGGAGGCGCGCAAGCATGTCGTCGGCACGATCAAGGACGTCGCGCAACTGCTGCGCAATACGCCCGCCGTATGCCGCAAATGCTATGTGCATCCCGCCGTGATCGAGGCGTTCGAGGCGGGCGAACTCGCGCAGGCCATGCCTGCATCGCGCCGCAACGGCCTCAAGACCGACGAAGCCGCGCTCGCGATTTTTCTCGAGAAGGACGCGAAGCGGCGCACGCGCGAGGCCGCTCGCAAGAACCGCAAGGGCGCCCCGCCAAGCGATACACGTCTCACGCGGATGCTGGCGGAATCGAGCCGCAAGGCGCGCGCGGGCGCGTTGAAGGGCAGCGGCAAGAGCGCGGCGGCCCAGGCGCTCGATCACGCCGCCAAGAAGCCGGCGGGCAAGGCCGCGCGCCCGGCGTCGAAGAAGCTCGGGCGCACGCGCACGGAGACGGCGGTGGCGATCAGCTAAGAGCGCGGCTGAGATGCGCCAAACGTTTGCCTGCTCAGCCGACCTGATTCAGCTCGAACACATAATCGATCGACTCGCCGTTCCAGTTGTATTCGAGGTACGCGGCGTGACGGCAGTCGCGCAGCATCGTCGTGCGCAGCGCGGCGAGGCATTCGCCTTCCGGATCGCGCACCGACGGATACACGATGCCCGGCGCGCCCGCCGCCCGCACCGCGCGGCCGAGCGCCTTGCCCGGGCCGTAGTCGTCCGGCGCGAGAATGCGCGGGTCGAGCGCCGCATGCGCGATCGCCTCGCCGCGCAGATCGATGACTTCGCCGTGCGCCATCACCGTGTAGAGACGCATCTGCTGACGCAGCGGCGCTTCGTTCGTCGCGGCGAGAAAGAGGCCGGCGTGATAGCGGGTCTCCGCGATGGCCGTTTGCCGCTCGCGGCCGCAATAGAACACACCGTAGCTGCCGTCGGAGAAACGGCTGCCGTTCGGGTTCAGATGCGTGAAGGCCGCCATGATCGGCCCGCAGCCCGGCCCGAAGCAGCGCTCGTCGGGCGGCACGAGATCGAGTTCGCCGACTTCGGTGCGCAGGCGGTCGTTGGTCATCGCTTCGAGCGCGTAGAGCGCTTCGAAATCCTGCGGCGACGCCACGCGGTCGAACAGGTTGACTGCGGGAAAACGCGTGGGAATCACGCGATAGGCGGGCGACCAGTCGAGCAGACCGTGCGGCCACCGTTCGCGCCAGTTCGATGTGTCCTTGCTGAATGTCACTGCCATCACGCCCAGCCGCCTCGCATCGCGTCGAGATACTGGCGCACGGCGACGAGGTCGCTGATATTGCCCGCCAGCAGGCGATCGAGCGCCGGACGTCCGCCGAAAGGCGGCGCGGCGTTGGGGCGGCGAATCCAGGTATCGGCGGCCCGCGGGTCGGGCAGGAGAATCTGCAGCGCCTTGTAGATGCCGAGAATCAGCGAGAGACGCTCCAGCGTGTCGCGCGTGAGCCGCGCGGACGCGGGTTCCTGCTTCCACTTGAAGTAGGTGGAGCGGCCGGGCGAGCCAAGCAGCTTGATCTGGTCTTCGGCGGAGAGCGCCCAGTCGCGGGCGATATTGAAGAACGCGCGCAGGCCGGCGGCGGATAAATCGCTGGAGTCCAGCGCCGGATGCGGCGCCGGATGGCCAGCCGGCACATGCACGGCGCGTGCGGCGTTAGACATGTCGTTAAGTCTCCAAAGGAACTAATTTTGTATATTAGTCCACAACTGGATTAATGCAAGCATGTCATGCGCTTTTGTGCTCGCAGCGCCGGATCAATCGTCGTCGTCGGAGGGGCCGTAGCGGCGGCCCGGCACGTGAGAACGCAAGGCATCGGCGATCTGGGATGCCGTGCAATTGGCGGGAAGCACGCGGCGCTGCACGCGCGCGTCGTTTTTCATCACCCATTCGACCATGCGATACGCCGGTCCCCACGGCGGCTCGACCGGCAGGGACAGGCGGCATTCGCGCAGGGTGAGCGCGTATTGTTTTCGCAGCGTCGGGGCGAGATTCGCGGAGCGTCGACGCGCGGCGGTGTTGGCGGACATGGCGCATTCCTCACGGTGGGGGCTCGGCCGTCCGGTGTGGACGGCGGCAAAGCGAGCCGGATCGCATGGCGAGTGTGTCCCCGGAGAATTAAGCGCGACTTAATGGCCGGGCCGTCGCGCGCGGCGCGGCGAAATGCCGCTGTGGCGGCCTCGATCGACGAGGTCAAGAGGCGCTTCGGCATTTTCACCACGCCGCTCGACGCCTGTTTGCCACGGCGGCGGCTTACTGTATATTCGTACAGCTTGTCCGCAACAGGAGCTTGCCGATGAACCCACGCAACGATCCGCTCCAACGCGCGCCCGAAGCCGCCGCGCTCGAACGTTTCATGCGTGCGACGCGCGCGGTCAACGCCGCGTTCGACGCCACGCGAGGCGAGCCGGGACTGGAGCAGGACGGGCAATCCGTCGCGCGCTCGCTTGAGCGTCTCGACGCGGCGCTGCGCGAGCTGGAAACTTCCGAGCAGTCGCTCGACGCCATTCTCTCGCGCAGAGCGGGCCATTAACCGTTGGAGCGAATCTCTTGAAGCGCGTTTTCCTGATCGCCGTTCTTCTGATCGGCTCGTCGTCGCTTTTTGCGGCCGAGCGTTACTCCGAAGTCTGGAATCCTCCCGAAGCCCAGGCCATCAAGGGCAAGACCAAGCCGCACGCCTCCACGCCGGCCGCGGCCAAGAAAAAGCGCAAGAGCGCGCCGCCCGTCAAGCAGGTCGCCGACAAGGCCGCCATCGAGCAGCCGCCGGCTTCGGCGCGTCCCAAGGCGTCGTCGTCGCGCAAGCAGACGGAGCCGGTCATTCCGCGCAAGATCGAGCCGAACGGGCAGGTAATGCGCGTCTGATCCGCCAAGCATGCACGATAAAAAGGGGCGCCCGACTGGAGCGCCCCTTTTTCATTGCGGCCGAACGCAGCCGCGCGATGTCATAACCGACCCATCAGCAGCAGCACGATCACCACGACCAGCACGATGCCGACGATTCCGCTCGGCCCGTAACCCCAGCTGCGGCTGTGAGGCCACGAAGGAATAGCGCCGATCAAGAGCAGGATCAGGATGATCAGCAGTATGGTTCCGATCGTCATTCGACTTCTCCTTATTCAAATGATCGCGTGAAGGATCGGCGCCCGGCGCGGCCTCCCAACTGCCATCGGCAGTCATACGCCGGGGGACGGCGGTTCATGGCCGCCGGCACGATCAGTCGTGCAATCGACGGCATGTATAGAGCAAAGGCTGTGCCAATCGGCCTGAAAGTCCACGCGACAAGGCTCGCCGCGTCATCGCGACGCGCGCGCGCGAGCGGCCGATTGTCGAAAAGGAGAGGCGAAACGAGGTGAGGCGGGCAAAAGTTGCACGGCGCGGATCACTTTCCCCGCGCCGTGCCGTGACGCAAAGCGCCGCTCAGAAGATGCTGCGGAACACCCAGAACAGCAGGCCGGCCAGCGCGATCGACACCGGCAGCGTCAGAATCCAGGCGAGCGCGAGGCTGCGCACCGTGCGCCATTGCAGGCCGGAGCCGTTCGCGGCCATCGTGCCCGCGACGCCCGACGACAGCACATGCGTCGTCGAGACCGGCAGGCCGTAGGCATCGGCCGCGCCGATGGTCAGCATCGCGACGAGTTCCGCCGACGCGCCTTGTCCATACGTGAGATGCGTCTTGCCGATGCGCTCGCCGACCGTCACGACGATACGCTTCCAGCCGACCATCGTGCCGAGGCCGAGCGCAACCGCGACGGCCACTTTCACCCACGTCGGAATGAACTTGGTCGCGTGATCGAGCTGCTTCTTGTAGTTGTCGATGACCGCGCCGTCATCCGCCGAAAACGCGGGCGCTTTCTGCTTTTCCATGATGCGCAGCGCTTCCGACGCGATGTACATCTCGTTGCGCACGTTCTTCACGGTGCCCTGCGGCACGGCGGAAATCGTGTCGTGCGGACGAATCTCCGTATCGATCGAATCGACGAGACTCTTCAGCGACGCGACCGTGTCCGGCGCGAGCGTCTTCGTCTGCACGTATTTCTCGACTTGCGCGCGCGCATCGGGCGCGGGTTGCGCGCCGTTGCTGTAGTGCTGGAGTACCTCGGAGGCGCTGTGGCTCACGGCGAGGAAAGTCTGCGTTTCGCCCGGCGTCACGGCCTTGTTGAGCGCGTAGGCGGTCGGCACCGTGCCGATCAGGATCAGCATGATGAGGCCCATGCCCTTCTGGCCATCGTTGGAGCCGTGCGCGAAGGACACGCCCGTGCACGTGAGGATCAGCAGGCAGCGAATCCAGAACGGCGGCGGCGTGTTCTTTTCGGGTTCCTTGTAGAGCGCCGGCACGCGCACGACGAGCTTAAGCACATACAGCAGGAACGCCGCGGCGATAAAGCCGACGAGCGGCGAAAACAGCAGCGACTTGCCGACCGACACCGCCTGGCTCCAGTCGACGCCCGACGTGCCGTTCGTGCCGTGCAGCATCTGGTTCATGAGGCCGACGCCGATCACCGAACCGATCAGCGTATGCGAACTCGAAGAAGGAAGGCCGAGCGCCCACGTGCCCAGATTCCAGATGATCGCCGCGATCAGCAGCGCGAAGACCATCGCGAAGCCCTGCGAACTGCCGACGCCGATGATCAGTTCCACCGGCAGCAGTTGCAGGATGCCGAACGCGACCGCGCCGCTCGAAATCAGCACGCCAATGAAGTTCCATGCGCCCGACCAGACGACCGCGAGATTGGGTGTCAAAGAGTGCGTGTAAATTACGGTTGCGACGGCGTTGGCCGTGTCGTGAAATCCGTTGACGAATTCGAAGCCGAGCGCGATCAGGAGCGCGATGCCGAGCAGGATGTACGGAAACGCGGACGACTCGCGCACGGGCGCGAGGTCGTCGAGCAAATGCGTGACGCAGTACACCGCGCCCGCCGCGATGACGAGCAGAAACACCAGCAGCGCATAGCGCTGTCCGGGCGAGCGGCCTTGAGATTGGGGAAAGACAACTTGGTTCATGTCGCGTCCTTGGGGCTGTTCCAGCGCGGGGCGTAGCGGAAGTTGGGAGGTTGAAAAAGCAGACGAGAAGCGTTTCGCAAACACAACTGGCCATGTTTCCCGCCGCGTGTGTCGATTTCATGAATCGAATGACGAGAGGCTTTTCGTATGAATTGACGGGCGGCGCGAGACCGCGCGAGGAGACTTCATGACGGTGTGGGTCGAGGTGGCGCTGCAGGCGCATCGTTCGGACGACGGATCGATCGGCGCGCTTGCGGCCGTGTTGCAGGGCACCGCAGCTTTCTTGAACGTGACGCCGGTCAGCACGCGCCTGGCGACGCGCGCCATTGCGCTGAAGACGCCAGGATGGCGCCTGTCCGTCGATACGCTCGAAGGCGCTCGCACGCTGTGCGTCGTGCAGGACGACAGCACGCCGATGCCCGGCTTCTCACGCTATCGAACCTTCGCGCGTCCGGCGGGCGAGGATCTGGCGGCATCGCTGATCGAGTTCGCGCAAGCCGACGACGCGTTGCGCGCGCCGCTTGCGAAAGCGCATCGGCAAAGCGAGCCGAATGCCGAAGATCAACCCGAGCGCGAGATCGAACGCATCGAGTGGCGCATCGACGCGGGCGGCGCGGATATTCTCGCGACGCTCGAAACGTCGGCGGATGCGCCGCCGGCGCTGCGGCTCGCTTCGCCGGCGGTGAACGGCGCACTCGACGCGGTGTTCAGGCTCGCGGGTGAAGTGATCGACGCCGCGCCGTTTTTCATCGCGCCCGACGAAACGCATGAGACGCAGACCGAGCCCGTGCATGCCGCGAAGCTCGATCTGCCGCGCAAGGCGACGCAGCGCGAGGCGTTCGCCGCGATCGCCGCATCGGTGGCCGAGCAGTGGTTCGGCAACGCGGCAGCAGCGCGCGCGAGTCTCGGCGACGAGCACGTGCACCAGTTGCGCGTCGCGCAGCGGCGGCTGAAGACGCTGCTGAAACTCTTTCCCGGCTACGTCGATGAAGCCTGGAACACGCGTCTCGCGCCCGATCTGACATGGTTCGGCGACCTGCTCGCCGATGCGCGCGACTGGGACGTCTTCACCGACAAGACGCTGCCCGCCTACGCCGCGTCCGACGACAGCGCCGAGCGCTGGCAGACGCTGATCGCCGCCGCCGACGCCAAGCGCCGCGTCGCGCGGGAGCGGGTGCGCGACGCGCTTGCGTCGAAGCGCTACGCGCGCCTGACGCTCGCGTTCGTCGAATGGCTCGCACGCTTCGCGTCGCAGGAAGACGCGTCGCCAATACGCTTCGTGACCTACGCCGAGAAGCGCATTCGCAAGGACTACCGGCGCATCGTGCGCGTGCCCGATCTCGCCGCGCTCGAAGCGCACGAGCGGCATCGCGTGCGCATTCACGCGAAGCGGCTGCGTTACGCGCTCGAATTCTTCCGCTCGGTGACGTCGCGGCGCACGCGCGAGGACACGGCCAAACGGCTAGGCGAACTGCAAAGCGTGCTCGGCGAAGCGAACGATGCGGCCGTCGCCGCGGACCGGCTCGCGTCCATGCCCGAAGCCAGCGATTATCAGCGCGGTTTCGCGCGGGCATGGGGCGCGGCGTCGGCGCAAAAGGACGCGGTGGAAGGCGAACGACTGCTTCGGGCGATGCATCGTCCGCGCGTCAGGTCGTCGATATAATGCGACACAAAGTTTCAGCCAGTCCCCGAGGGTAATACATGACCAAAACAGCACCGCACGAGGTGCGCGAGACGCTGGAACTCGGCGGCTCCGTGTGGCTGAAAAGCGGCACGGAGACGCTCGGCGGCGCGGCGCGCATTGCGCTTCTGGCCGCGATTCGCGATTCGGGATCGATCACCGCAGCGGCGAAAGCCGTCGGCATGAGCTACAAGGCCGCGTGGGACGCGGTCGACACGATGAACAACCTCGCCGGCCAGCCGCTCGTCACGAGCGCAACCGGCGGCAGGGGCGGCGGCGGCACGACGCTCACGCCCGCGGCGCTGCGTCTCATCGACACGTATCGCGCGGTCGAACGTGAACACAGAAAGTTTCTGGAACGGGCGGGTGCGGCCATCGAAGGCTTCGCCCACGATTGGCAATTGATCGGGAGACTAGGCATGAAAACAAGCGCACGCAATCAACTCGCCGGCAAAGTCACGAAAATCACGCGCGGTGCGGTCAACGACGAAATCGAGCTCGGCTTGCCGGGCGGCCAGACGATCGTCGCGGTCGTCACGCACGAAAGCACTCAGTCGCTCGGCCTGAAGGAAGGCAGCGACGCCTTCGCGCTCATCAAGGCGTCGTGGGTCATGCTGATGGAAGACACGAACGCGAAGCTGTCCGCGCGCAATCAGTTGCGCGGCACGGTCGCCAGCGTGACGAAGGGCGCGGTGAATGCCGAAGTCACGCTGTCGCTCGACGGCGGCACGACCGTCACCGCGATCATCACGAATCAGAGCGCCGATACGCTCGCGATCACGCAGGGCCAGAAGGCCGTGGCGGTGATCAAGGCGTCGAGCGTGATCATCGGCGTGAACGACTGAGACGCGGCGCTCAGGCGATCGTGCGCAGTTGCCGTTGAAGTTCGGTGCGGCGATCCGGCGCGCGGTCGCGCTTCGCCTTCCAGCTCGCCCGCACGTAGGGGCGCTCGTGCCCCGACAGCCCGAGCGCGATTTCGGTGATCCAGTGCTGCGTCGGCACTGGCACGCCGTGCAAGGCCACGACGACGACGGCGAGACTTGCGGCGACGGGCGCAGGCGAGAGTTTGCCGGCCTCGGCGCGCCACGCGATGCGCACGAATGCGAGCGCGACGATCACGCCCAGCACGCAGCCCGCGACGACTTCGGACACCGAATGCGCGTTCAGCACGACGCGCGACACCCCGACCCAGACGCCCAGCAACAGACCCACCGCAACGCCGGCCGCACGTAACGCGCCGCGTGCGGGCAGAAGCGCGACGAAGATCGCGACGGGCAGCACCGCCGTGGACATCAACGCATGTCCGCTGATGCCGGTGAAATCCAGATGACGCATGCCGATGCCCCATCCGATGAACGCAATCTTGCTCAAGGCAACGAGGCCGCTCGCCGCACCGAGCAGCGCGAGCCACGCGCCTGCGTACTTCCAGCGATAGCCAACTGCGAGCCATGCGGCGACGATGAGCGCCGCCGGCCCCATGACGCCGACGCTACCGAGCGCGGTAACGGAAATCCAGACAGATAGGGGCAAATCCACATTCATGGGCATTCTTGGGAATAAGGGTTGCTGCAGCGCCGCAGTATCGAACGCGACGGGCGTTGTCTGAAGCGTTCAAGACATAGCGCAGAGGGTTCGGCACAGTATAGCGTGTCGGAACGGGCTGATTTATGCGAGAGTCCCGAAAGAATCCGTTTCGTTATGTCGCATAACTCGCGCTTAGTTCGGTCTTTTCGAATGATCTTACGGTAATTGACGCCGGGCTTTGACTCGACCACACGCGCCGCGCCGCCCGTTTGGTGCTATTGTGCAATGCACAACCCGGCGCGATTTTTTGTCGCGCCATCCGATGCACGTTTGAAAAGGATCCAGCCGATGTCGAAAAGCCTTACCAAGCTCTGGCTGCGCGGCTTGAGACGCCTCGTCGCCGGCCAAGTGGAAGCGGTGCGTGCGCCGAAGCCCCGTACAGCGGCCAAGCCCGCGCGCGCAAAAACCGTCAAGTCGAAATTGAAGTCGAACGCAGCCGCCAAGGTCGCGGGCGCGCCGCGCCCGGCGGCGAGTGCGCGCCCGGCGATGCGCGAATCGCGCGTGCGTCCGCGCGCCTCCGCCTGGGCGCGGGGGAAGTGGGCGCGGTCGTATCATTCGGCGCCGCCTACGTCGGGCCGCTTCGTGAATCACATGTCGTACGCGCTGTATCTGCCGCCGAAGACGGATCTCGAGCCGATGCCGCTCGTCGTGATGCTGCACGGCTGCAAGCAGAACGCCGACGAATTCGCGCAAGGCACGCGCATCAACCTGCTCGCCGACAAGTATGGATTCGCCGTGCTGTATCCGGAGCAGTCGAAGCACGATCACGCGCATCGCTGCTGGCGCTGGTATGACGATTCGGGCGGCGGAGGTGGCGGGGAGGCTGCGTCGGTCGTCTCGCTGGTCAACGCGATGGTCGAGCAGCACGACCTCGACGGCGAGCGCGTTTACCTCGCGGGCATGTCGGCGGGGGCGGGGCTCGCGGCGCTGCTTGCCGTGCGTTATCCGCATATGTTCGCCGCGGTCGGCCTGCATTCGGGCGTGGTGTTCGGCGAGGCGCGCTCGGCCATCGGCGCGATGGACGTGATGCGGCGCGGCAGCCGCAGCGATCCGGTCGCACTGATCGACGCGGCCGTCGACGTTCGCGACTATCCGGGCATGCCGGCCATCATCGTGCATGGCGAACTGGATTCGGTCGTCACCGCCGCCAACGCCGAGCAACTGACGAAACAGTTCTTGCGGCTCAACGGCTTCGTCGATGCGGCCGGCAATCGCCGCGCGGGCGAGGCGCGCGAGGAAACGCATGCGGATGGCGTCGTGACGGACTACGTCAAGAACGGCCGCCGCGTCGTGAAGACGTCGGTCGTGCGGGGTCTCGGCCATTCATGGGCCGGAGGCGACGATACGGTGGCTTTCCACTCGTCGAAGGGGCCGGATTCATCGGCGATGATGTGGGAGTTCTTCAAGTTCCAGCGCCGCCCGAACGTCGCGGCGCGCGATGCCTACGTCGCCTGAGCAGCTTGGCAGCGTTTCGAGTGTTGCAAATAAGTCTTTAGTATCAGCGTTCTAGCATTTCGGGCTGGCGTCGAATCAGGGATTTCCCTATAATCCGTTTCATAGGTAATAACCCCAGTATTCACGCGAGGCCCACCATGTTCCTGCTCAGCCGCATTTTCCTGTTTTTGACCAAGTCCGCCGACCAGCGCGATCGCGAGCGCGACGACGCCTATCTCGCCGAAGCCACGGATATCTACGATCTCGAATATCGTATGAAGAAGCTGGATCAGCGCGTGGCGACTCGTCATCCGGCGTGGATGTCGAACTGATTTATCGCTCGCGCATCAGGGCCGCTGTTTTCGACGCGGTTCAGCAGTGCAGATGTTGAAATGCCGGCCTTCGAGCCGGCATTTCTGTTTCTACGCGCGTCGCGTCAGATCACGTTCACACGCACATCGACGTTATTGCGCGTCGCATTCGAATACGGGCAGACCTTGTGCGCGGCATCGACCAGCGCCTGCGCTTCGGCTCCGTCCAGGCCCGGTAGTGCGATGCGCAGCTCGATGTCCAGTTTGAAGCCGCCCGCATCGTTCGGACCGACGCCGACATCGGCGGTCACGGTGGCATCGGCCGGAATCGCGCGCTTTTGCTGGCCAGCGACGAACTTCATCGCCGAAAGAAAGCACGCGGAATAGCCCGCCGCGAACAGTTGCTCCGGGTTCGTCCCCGCTGCGCCCGAACCGCCCAGCTCCTTCGGCGCGCTCAATTTGACGTTCAGTTGCTCGTCCGAGGAAATCGCGCGGCCATCACGCCCACCGGTGCTCGTTGCCGTTGCCTTGTACAGAATGCTCATCAGTTTCTCCGTTAGTTTGCGTTGACCACGGCGAGAATATATCGCGTTAATAATTAGTGTACAAAGTAAATTGTTGCGATGTGAGCATTAGAAGAAAACTATCGAAAAGCGGTCAGTTATCGCTGTAAGCGTTCAGCGCCGTACGCAGGCGCACGAGATCGCTGCGCAGGCGCAGCATAGCGTCGATATCAGAACCGGATGCGCAGTAGATTTCGCTCGGAACACCACGCGCGGATTGCTTGAGCGCGCGGCCCGCATGGGTCAGCCGGATGTACACCTGGCGCTCGTCCGCCACACCACGCACGCGCTCGACGTAGCCCTGCGCTTCGAGACGCTTCAGGAGCGGCGTCATCGTCGCTGAATCGAGCGCGAGACGCGCGGCGATTTCCTTGACGGTCAGATCGTCCGCTTCCCAGAGCACGAGCATCGCGAGATATTGCGGATACGTGAGGCCGAGCTTCTCCAGCAGCGGCTTGTACGCTTTCGTCATCGCGAGCGATGTCGAATAGAGCGCAAAGCACAATTGCTGATCGAGTTCGAGCGGCAAGTCGGGCAGAGCGTCGGGCGAAGTCATGGCAAAGCGCGGCGAAAAGGCCGGGGGCGGCCGATGCCGTTAGTGTACGTGCAACGCTTCGCGCACGAACGATCGCCGCGCCCGGTGCTCAGGCGTTGGGTGTGCCGGGCGCTTCGGGAATGTCCGGCGTGTCGGGCGACTGCACGCCGAAGCAGCCGCGGTAAGTCGCGTAGAACGAGCAATAGAGCGCCGTCGTCACGATGATGGAGGCGGGCATCAGCACCGCGAGCGCCATTTCCTGACCGGCGCCGAGCGCCTGCATGAGCGCGGTCAGCCCGAACGATACCGCGAGCGCAATGGCGATCCACAGCACGCCGTAATAGACGAACGCGCCACGGTTGCGCCAGCACGACACGAGGCTGAAGAACAACGCCTTCGCGGGCGGCACGTCGTGCCACGCGACGAGAATCGGCGCGAACCAGAAAAGCATCGCGAACGGGATGTAGCACGCCATGGCGACGAGCACCGCGAGCGGGCTGAAGCTCGCCGCGACGGTTTCCGGATCGCCGCTCGGGCCCGCGCCCATCATCATGCTGAGCAGCGTGCCGCCGTCCACGAGCGCCGAGGCCGCGAAGATCACCGCCATCGCAATGACGTAGAGCGCGCCGAGCGCAAGCAGCCTGCGCGCGACGACGCTGCCGTACGAACGGAATCCGTCGACGAGCACGGTCGGCCAGACCGGCTTGCCCGCGATCGTGTTGCGGCACGCCGCCATGAAGCCGACCGCGACGCCCGGAATGAACAGCAGCGGCAGAACCGGGCCGACGAGCGGCACGCGCGAGATCAGCGTCATCACGAACAGATAGGCGAAGAACACCGTGAGGAACGCAAACGGGTTGCGGCGGAACAGCCAGATGCCTTGGCGGAACCACACGTAGCCGGTTTTGGCGGGAACTTCGATCAGTCGCATGTCGCAGGTTATTGGTTGGCGGAAGAAGCAGATTCGACGCGTTCGCGCAGAATGCGTTCGAAATGGCCGGGATCGTGCGCTTTGAGCATTTGCGCTTCACGCGGCCGATGAAAGTCGTACAGGCGCGACACCCAGAAGCGCATCGCGCCGGCGCGCAGCATGTCGTTCCAGTGACGCTCCTCGGCGGGCGTGAACGGCCGGACGGTCTGATACGCGCGCAGCATTGCATCGAGGCGCGCGGGGTCGAGCACGCCGGTCGCGAGATCGATGCACCAGTCGTTCACGGTCACGGCGACATCGAACAGCCATTTGTCGACGCCCGCGAAGTAGAAGTCGAAGAAGCCGCCCAGACGCGCGTGCTCGCGGCCGTGCGCGAACAGCACGTTGTCGCGGAACAGATCGCAGTGGCAGGGGCCGTCGGGCAGCGACGCGTAATCCGCCGAGGCAAAGAACGCGGCCTGATGCGCGAGCTCGCTTTCGAAGAGTTCGCGCTGCTCGCAGCTCAGAAATTCGACGATCGACGGCGCTTTCTCCTGCCACCAGGCGAGGCTGCGCAGATTCGGCTGATGCTGCGTGAAGTCGCGGCCCGCGAGATGCAGGCGCGCGAGCATCTGCCCGACTTCGATGCAATGCGCCGGAGTAGGCGCAAGTTCGGGCGCGCCTTCGAGCTTCGTCACGATGGACGCGGGCTTGCCGTGCAGCATGCCGAAGAGCGAGCCGTCGCGGCGCGGCATCGGATCGGGCACCGGCACGCGATGCGACGCCAGATGGCGCATCAGATCGAGGTAGAACGGCAACTGCGTAGCGCTCAGATTTTCGAAGATCGTGAGCACGTACTCGCCGTGCGTCGTCGTGAGAAAGAAGTTGCTGTTCTCGATGCCCGACTGGATACCGCGAAATTCGACGACATCGCCGAGATCGTAGTCTTGCAGCCAGTCGCCGAGTTCGGCGTTGGTGACGGGGGTGAAGACGGCCATGCGGGAAAACGTCGGTCAGGTTGGACGGCCGGGAGCGGGCCTGGGACAGGTGGCCCCCGGTAAAGAGCCACGGGGCCGCGGCCCGCTCGGCGGGAGCGGGCCCGGAGCAATCTTACGGGATCAGTAATGCAGGTTGATGGACGGAAGGCGCGTGCTCGCCTTGCCGTTGTCGCGCACTTGCGGCGAGGTATCGGCGGGCGCGCTCATCTGATAGCGCGTGCCGAAATTCGAACGCACGTCGATTTCGACGGGCTTGCCTTTGTCACGGAATTCGGTGATTTCGGTGCCGTTGGTGCTCAGTTCGTGAAAGCTCGGCGTACGCGGCGGCGAGATCTCGACTTTCGAGCTGACGTTGGCCGGCGGACGGTTGATCGCCTTCAGGTCGGGCAGGCCCGCGGCTTCTTCCGGCGACATTTGCTGGGCCGCCGGTTGCGGTTGCGGTTGCGGCCGGGCGGCTTGCTGCGCCGGCTGCGCAAATGCGCCGAAGCTGGCGGCGGCGAGGACTGCCGCGGCGGCGGCGCAAAGGTGCGGCTTCATGATCTTTCTCCAGGCGATGGCCGGATTCTAACAAAACGGTTGCAGGCTGAGCGATGCACGCGCGCCAAAGCCTTATTTTGCGCCGCTTTCGGGAATTGCGAATCGAAACGCCAAAAAGGTGTTGCGAGGTGTGATCGCACGCACTCAGGCCACGAGGGACTTCATGGTTCGCGCATTCTTCCGTGTTAATGTCGATTCATTACGAGGGCTTTAGAAATACACAAGATCATGACAAACGACCGGACTCAAAGCACGCAAGGCACGCCCGCCAACGATTTTCCGACCGAATCCTTCGAAGACCCGGCCGCCGCCGTCACGCGCCTTTCGGCCATCTATGAAGCGAATACCGCGTTTCTGCGCGATGCTTTCGCGCGCTATCGCCGCAACGAGCGCTTCACGCATCGCGTGCGCGCGTGCTATCCCTTTGTGCGCGTGCGCACCGAGTTGAACACGCAGATCGATTCGCGGCGTTCGTATGGTTTCGTCGCGGGTCCCGGCATTTACGAAACGACGCTCACGCGTCCCGATCTTTTCGGCGATTACTATCGCGAGCAATTGCGGCTGCTCACGAAGAATCATCACGTCGGTCTCGAAGTGGGCGTATCCGCGCATCCCATTCCGATTCACTTCGCGTTCGCCGAAGGCATTCATCTCGAAGGCGATCTCGATCGCGACCGCCTGCTCGCGATGCGCAATATCTTCGATACCCCCGATCTCGCGCTGCTCGACGATCGCATCGTCAACGGCACGTATGAGCCGGGTCCCGGCGAGCCTCATCCGCTCGCGCTCTTCACGGCGGCGCGCGTGGATTTCTCGCTGCATCGGCTGCGGCATTACACGGCGACCTCGCCGACGCATTTTCAGAACTACGTGCTGTATACGAACTATCAGTTCTACATCGACGAATTCGTGAAGCTCGGCCGCAAGATGATGTCGCGTGCCGACGACGAGGAGACGCGCGCGTATCGATGCGAGTATTCGTCGTTCGTCGAACCGGGCGATGTCGTCACGTACAACGCCAATCTCGGCGAGCAGCCGGAAGAAGGCACGTCGCCGGCGCGCCTGCCGCAAATGCCCGCGTATCACCTGAAGCGCGCGGATGGCAGCGGCATCACGATGGTGAATATCGGCGTGGGGCCATCGAACGCGAAGACGATCACGGACCACATCGCGGTGCTGCGTCCGCACGCGTGGATCATGCTCGGGCATTGCGCGGGCTTGCGCAATACGCAGCGTCTGGGCGATTACGTGCTGGCGCACGGCTATGTGCGCGAGGATCACGTGCTCGACGACGATCTGCCGCTGTGGGTGCCGGTGCCGGCGCTGGCGGAAGTGCAGGTCGCGCTTGAGCGCGCGGTCGCGCAGGTGACGCAGCTCGAAGGCGTCGAGTTGAAGCGCGTGATGCGCACGGGCACCGTCGCGAGCGTCGATAACCGCAACTGGGAATTGCGCGATCATCGCGAGCCGGTGCGGCGTCTGTCGCAGAGCCGCGCGGTGGCGCTGGATATGGAGAGCGCGACGATCGCGGCGAACGGCTTCCGTTTTCGCGTGCCCTATGGGACGTTGCTATGCGTGTCGGACAAGCCCTTGCATGGCGAGCTGAAGCTGCCGGGAATGGCCGATCAGTTCTATCGGGCGCAAGTGGATCAGCACTTGCAGATCGGCGTGAAAGCGATGGAGTTGCTACGCGAGAATGGCTTGTCGAAGCTGCATTCGCGGAAGTTGCGGAGCTTTGCGGAGGTGGCGTTTCAGTGAGCAAGGCGGGCGGCGCGTGAGCCGCCCGTTTTGTCGTTATTGTTGAACGCGCGGCGCGCTTAGCAATCGCGTGTAATTCATCCAGCCTGTCACCGGCGCATCGGTGCCGTGAGACGGGGCGCAGCCGGTCTGGGAATCCTGTTCGGCGGCCGTGCAATAAGCGCCCTCATAAGTCACTCGCACCCAAGGTGTATTGACGCCCGATGTCTCCGTGACTTCGCGGATCGTCGACGTGTCTGTACTTACCTTCGAATCCTTCGGCACGATGAGTATCGGTGCGCAAGTCGAGCCAGGACACGAGCGCAGATTCATGTCGATCCCGCCGAGGTACATATCGACGACGCCACGGTTCAACGTGGTGGCGGGTTGCGCCGGAGCTGCGGAACTTGCTTCCACGCCTGCCTTGACGCTTGACGTGCCGAGCCTTGAGATTCGGTTCAGATCATCGTTGCTCACTCGACGCACCAGAGAATAAATCTCTTCGTTGCCGTTCTCGTCAGTGACTTTGAGCGAGGAGCCCGTTTCATCCTGAGAGAGCGTCGCAAGCGTGCGAAGCGCTTCCTTGCCTTGCGCGATGATCTTCACGGTTACGGTGCCGTTAGCCGGATCGACGTCCCCGAGTTTTGCCTCGAAGGCGCTGTCGCCTTTTGCCATCTGCGCCTGGTTTCCATTGACATACACGGTCAGGAGGCCGTTGCCTTCCGAGGGCTTCCAGACACCGGAAACGATATCGAGCAGCGCGTTCCGTTGTTCCAGCGCGATCTGTGCCGCGGATTTCGCAGGCGCACTTGCTGCTGAATCGTCTTTGGCGGCCGATGCAGATGACGCATTTTGATCGTGGCAGGCCGCCAAAAAAACTGAAGCCAGAGTAATCGCGACGGTCATTCGCAACGAATGCCCTAATGCTTTTGCGAACATATTTTCCATGGATCTAGTACGTGAGACAGCGAGCAGTCATCGTCTCTCTGTCTCAATAATCGAAAATCAATTGATTAAAACTATCCGGCGGTTGAAAAAAAAGCCGCAGCAACGCTGCGGCTTGCATCCTTGCTCGAAACGAGCGAGCGATGTTAGCGAGTAACGGCCGGCTCCACAAGCAGCGACAACTATTTTGGACAACTACGGCGCTTAAGTGCGCTCGACTACTTGGCGCAAGTGCCTGTCCGCAAACTCGGCCACTGCAATCGAAGCCATCACAAATAAAACATCCGATCCTCATCCGACTTGCTCTCCGCCGGCTGCTCGACCGCTTCTTCACGATCTTCATAAAACCGCAGCACGGCATCGAGCACCTGATCCGGGTCGTCGATGACCTGCATCAGATCCAGATCCTTCGGGCTGATCACGCCATTGGTCAAGAGCGTATTCTTGAACCAGTCCAGCAGTCCGGCCCAGAAATCCGCGCCGACGAGCACGATCGGCACATGGCGCGATTTCTTGGTCTGGATGAGCGTCAGCACTTCGGCGAGTTCGTCCAGCGTGCCGAAACCGCCCGGCATCACCACGACCGCGTCCGAGTTCTTCACGAACGTGACCTTGCGCGTGAAGAAGTGACGGAAGCGCAGCGAGATGTCCTGCCACTGGTTGCCCGACTGCTCGTGCGGCAATTCGATGTTCAGCCCGACCGAAGGCGACTTGCCCGCGTGCGCGCCCTTGTTCGCCGCCTCCATGATGCCCGGACCGCCGCCCGAGATGACGGCGAAGCCCGCATCGGAGAATTTCTGCGCGATTTCGATCGTGCGCTGATAGTACGGCGACTCCGGTTTCAGACGCGCCGAACCATAGATGCTGATGGCAGGGCGGATCTCCGAGAGGTACTCGGTCGCCTCGATAAACTCTGCCATAATCGTGAACATCTGCCACGATGCGCGAGCCTTCTTGGCCGTCGCGCGCTCTTGATCTGCGAGCGATCGCAGACTCGGAATCACTTTTCTCTTGTTCATAATGCCTGAAGAACTAAGTCTTGAAGGTAAGACCCTGCTATTGGTCGACGGTTCTAGTTACTTGTACCGGGCCTACCATGCGATGCCCGACCTGCGAGGCCCCGACGGCGGCCCTACCGGCGCGCTGTACGGCATGATCAACATGCTTCGCCGCTTGCGCCGCGAAGTCAATGCAGAGTATAGCGCGTGCGTTTTCGACGCCAAAGGCAAGACTTTCCGCGACGACTGGTACGCGGAGTACAAAGCTAACCGGCCCTCGATGCCGGAAGATCTCTCCAAACAGATCGAACCCATTCACGTCGCCGTGCGCGCGCTCGGCTGGCCGCTCGTGATGATCGAACGCGTCGAGGCGGACGATGTCATCGGCACGCTCGCGGTGCAGGCCGAAAAGCGCGGCATGAAGGTGATCGTGTCGACGGGCGACAAGGATCTGGCTCAGCTCGTGACGGATCATGTCACCCTCATCAATACGATGACCAACGAAACGCTCGACCGCGCCGGCGTGCTCACGAAGTTCGGCGTGCCGCCGGAGCGCATCGTCGACTATCTGTCGCTCATCGGCGATACGGTCGACAACGTGCCGGGCGTCGAGAAGTGCGGCCCCAAGACCGCAATCAAATGGCTCACACAATTCGAAACCCTTGATGGCATCGTAGAACATGCCAGCGAGATCAAGGGTGCGGTAGGAGACAATCTGCGCAAGGCTCTGGACTTCCTGCCGATGGCGAAAAAGCTCGTCACCGTGCACACGGAATGCGATCTCGCTTCACAGATCGAGTCGATCGAGGGCACGCTTGCGAGCCGTCCTGAAGCGCGCGAGGAGCTGCGCGACGTTTTCCTGCGTCACGGCTTCAAGACCTGGCTGCGCGAAGTCGAAATCGCGGATGCCGTGGAAGGTCCGACCGACACGCCGCCAGCCGTCGTCACCGAAATCGAGCATCACTACGAAACCGTGCAGACGTGGGAGCAGTTCGACGCGTGGCTCGCGCGCATCGACGCAGCGGAGATCACGTCGTTCGATAGCGAGACCACGTCGCTCGATCCGATGACCGCGCAGATCGTCGGCGTGTCGATCGCAACGGAACCGGGGCATGCGGCTTATATTCCCGTCGCGCATCGCGGGCCGGACGCGCCCGAGCAATTGCCGCGCGACGAAGTGCTCGCGAAGCTCAAGCCCTGGCTCGAAGATGCATCGAAGAAGAAGGTCGGCCAGCATCTGAAGTACGACGAGCAGGTGCTGGCGAACTACGGCATCGAAATGCGCGGCGTCGAGCACGACACGCTGCTGCAATCGTATGTGCTGGAATCGCATCGTCCGCACGACATGGACAACCTCGCGTTGCGCCATCTTGGCGTGAAGACGATCAAGTACGAGGATGTCGCGGGCAAGGGCGCATCGCAGATCGGTTTCGATGAAGTGCCGCTCGATAAAGCCGCGGCCTACGCGGCGGAAGATGCGGATATCACGCTGCGCCTGCATCACGCGCTCTATCCGCAAGTCGCGCAGGAAGAAGGCTTGCTGCGCGTGTATCGCGACATCGAAATGCCTACTTCGCGCGTGCTGCGCAAGATGGAACGCAACGGAGTCCTGATCGATCGCGAAAGACTCGATACGCAAAGCAACGAGATCGCCAAGCGACTCATCGATTTGCAGGCGCAGGCGTATGAACTCGCGGGCGGCGAATTCAATCTCGGATCGCCGAAGCAGATCGGCCAGATCTTCTTCGAGAAGCTCGAATTGCCGGTCGTGAAGAAAACGCCGAGCGGCGCGCCTTCCACTGACGAAGAAGTGCTGCAAAAGCTCGCCGAAGACTATCCGCTGCCGAAGGTGCTGCTCGAACATCGCGGACTGTCGAAGCTCAAGTCGACCTACACGGACAAGCTGCCGCGCATGGTGAATGCGTCGACGGGACGCGTGCATACGAATTACGCGCAAGCCGTGGCCGTGACGGGACGTTTATCGTCGAACGAGCCGAACCTGCAGAACATCCCGGTGCGCACGGGCGAAGGGCGGCGCATTCGCGAAGCGTTCATCGCGTCGCCGGGAAGCAAGATCGTATCGGCGGATTACTCGCAGATCGAACTGCGGATCATGGCGCATATTTCCGGCGACGCATCGCTGATGCGCGCGTTCACGCAAGGCGAGGACGTGCATCGCGCGACCGCTTCGGAAGTCTTCAGCGTCACGCCGCTCGAAGTCGACAACGATCAGCGGCGCATCGCGAAGGTCATCAATTTCGGCCTGATCTACGGCATGAGCTCGTTCGGGCTCGCGTCGAATCTCGGCATCACGCGCGATGCGGCGAAGCTCTATATCGACCGCTACTTCGCACGCTATCCGGGCGTCGCGGCTTATATGGAAAACACGCGCACGACCGCGAAGATGAATGGCTTCGTCGAAACCGTGTTTGGCCGGCGTCTGTGGCTGCCCGAGATCAACGGCGGCAGCGGGCCGCGCCGTCAGGCCGCCGAGCGCGCCGCGATCAACGCGCCGATGCAGGGCACCGCGGCGGATCTCATCAAGCTGTCGATGATCGCGGTGCAGGACTGGCTTGAAGCATCGGGCACCGGCGCGAAGATGATCATGCAGGTGCACGACGAACTCGTGCTGGAAGTGCCCGAGGAAGCGCTGCCCGAGGTCAGGAAGCGCTTACCTGAACTGATGTGCGGCGTCGCGAAGCTGAAGGTGCCGCTCGTCGCGGAAGTGGGCGTCGGCAACAACTGGGAAGAAGCGCACTGAGGGCGCGCTGAGAGCGCACTGAAATTGTTTGCGCAAGGCATAGGCGGCTCATGTCGCGTATGCCCTACATGTCGGTGACGCGCTTGTGACTGTCACCGAAGCTACGCACAATGGGTCAATGAGGAAGGGAAGCAAGACAGCCGATCGAATATAAAAGCACAGGGAGAGTTCCATGCATCGCTTCATCATCGTGGGCGGAGGGGCAGGCGGTCTCGAACTGGCGACGCGTCTGGGCGACCGGTTCGGATCGCCGGACGAGAAGACGCCGCCCAAAGCACAAGTCACGCTCGTCGACCGCAACCCGACGCATATCTGGAAGCCGCTCCTGCACGAAGTCGCGGCCGGCAGCATGGACCCGTTCACGCAGGAACTCGAATACGCCGCGCAGGCCTTGTGGCACGGCTTCGAATTCCAGCAGGGCGAGCTCGTCGGGCTGAATCGCGCGAAGAAAACCATCACGATCGGACCGCTGCGCGACGAGCATGCGGGCGAACTCTTGCCCGAGCGCGAGCTGGAATACGACACGCTGGTCGTCGCGATCGGCAGCACGACGCACTTCTTCGGCGTCGAAGGCGCGCAGCAAAACTCGATCGCGCTCGACACCGTCGGTCAGGCGGAGCTCTTCCGCAAGCGTCTGATCGCGGCCTGCATGCGCGCCGAGCACTTCGCGCCCGAGCCGGTCGCGGCGGGCGTGGAGGAGGCCGAGGAAGAGCCGGGCGTCGCTCCGGCGCCGCGCATTCAGGTAGCGATCGTCGGCGCGGGCGCAACAGGCGTCGAGTTGTCGGCCGAACTGCGCAACACCGCGCAGGTGCTGTCCGCCTACGGCTTGCACAAGCTCGATCCGAAGCACGATATCGGCATCGTGCTGATCGAGGCGGGACCGCGCATCCTGCCGGCGCTGCAGGAGCGCGTGTCCAGCGCGACCGCGGAGCTGCTGACCAAGCTCGGCGTGAAGCTTTTCACGGGCGAGACCGTCGCGGAGGTGTCGAGCGATTCGATCCGCACGGCGAGCGGCAAGACGATCCGCGCGGACTTGACGGTGTGGGCGGCCGGCATCAAGGCGCCGGCGATCCTCGCCAACCTCGACGGTCTGCCGACCAATCGCCTCGGCCAGCTCGTCGTGCGCCGCACGCTGCAGACGGAAATCGACGACAACGTCTTCGCGCTCGGCGATTGCGCCGCGTGTCCGTGGCCGGGCAACGAACGCAACGTGCCGCCGCGCGCGCAGGCGGCACATCAGCAGGCGAGCTTTCTGTTCAAGTCGCTGGAGCGGCTTTTGCAGGGCAAGCCGCTGCCCGAATATACCTATCGCGATTTCGGCTCGCTCGTGTCGCTCGGGCATTACAGCGCGGTCGGCAATCTGATGGGCGGGCTGATCGGCGGGAACATGCTGATCGAAGGGCTCTTCGCGCGTTTCATGTACATGTCGCTGTACCGGCTGCACGTCGCCGCGCTGCACGGCTACGCGCGCATGGTGCTCGACACCGTCGCGCACTGGCTGCGCCGCTCCACCGCGCCTCGCGTCAAGCTGCATTGATGGAATAGAGCGGCTGCGCCGTTCGTTCAAAGCTGTTTAGAATGGGCGGCGCGCTCGATTCGTGGCGCGCGTTCATTGTTGTTCATCGTCGTGCAGCGCCGCGCTGCGTGCAGCCTTGAGCTCGCCGCGCGGTTTCACGGACCCACGCCGCCGCACCTCACAGCAAAAATGACGCGACGGCCCTGCCGCGGGAGCCATCCATGCTAGACCCTGAAGTCGACCGTCTCATTCCGCACGTCCCGTTCGATCGGCGCACCTTCATCAAGGCCAGCCTCGGCACCGGCTTCGCGGCCGCCGTGCTGCCGGTGTCGGCGCAGACCATCACCACCGATACGAACGGCCTCGAAGCCGGCCAGATCGGCTTTCGCGGCGCGGACGGCACGCTCGTGCCGGCGTATCGCGCGCAACCGAAGGGCAAGACGCATTTGCCGGTCGTCATCGTGGTGCACGAGATTTTCGGGGTCCACGAGCATATCGCCGACGTGTGCCGGCGCTTCGCGAAACAAGGGTATCTGGCGATCGCGCCGGAATTCTTCACGCGCCAGGGCGACCCGAAGGCGTATTCGTCGATTCAGCAGCTCAACGAGCAGGTCGTGTCGAAAGTGCCGGATGCGCAGGTGCTCTCCGACATCGATCAGGCCGTCAAATGGGCGGGCGAGCACGGCGGCGACACCAAGCGCGCGGGCATCGTCGGATTTTGCTGGGGCGGGCGCATTTCGTGGCTCTATGCCGAGCGCAACCCGAATCTCAAGGCGGCAGTCGCGTTCTATGGGCGGCTCGTCGGCAACAAGACGGAGATGACGCCGAACAATCCGCTCGATCTCGCCAGCCAGCTCAAAGTGCCGGTGCTCGGGCTGTACGGCCGGCAGGATCAGAGCATTCCGCAGGACACCATCGAGCAGATGAAACAGGCGCTCGCGAACGATCCGCCGCCCGCGAAAAACTCGCAGTTCGTCGTGTACGACGACGCCGGGCACGCGTTCTTCGCGGATTATCGTCCGAGCTATCGGAAGGCGGACGCCGAGGATGGCTGGAAGCGCGCGCTCGCGTGGTTCCGCGAGCACGGCGTCAAGTAACGCGTCCTCAGCCTCAGGGATTCGGGCCGGTCGCGACGGGGCGGCCCGGATCGGCGCTCCACTCGCTCCACGATCCCGGATAAAGCGCCGCGCCGTGCAGGCCGGCGATCTCCATCGCGAGCACGTTGTGGCAGGCCGTCACGCCCGAGCCGCATTGCAGCACGATGCGGTCGGCCGGCGTCGCGCCGACCAGCGCGCCGAACGCTTCGCGCAATTCGTGCGCGGTCTTGAAGCGGCCTTCCTGCGTGAGATTGTTCTTGAAGAAGTGATTGAGTGCGCCGGGAATATGGCCGCCGACGGGGTCGATCGTCTCGTTCTCGCCGCGATAGCGATCGGCGGCGCGCGCATCGATCAGCAGATGATCCCGCGTGCCGATGCTGCGCTCGATCGCCTGAGCGTCGATGGTTACTTGCAGCGGCGCGCCCGCCTTGAACGTGCCTTGCGTCTTCGGCGGCACGGCCGTGTCGAGCGCATTGCCCGCGGCTTCCCACGCCTGCAGGCCGCCGTCGAGCAGCGCGACGGAATCGTGCCCGAGCCAGCGCAATAGCCACCACAGGCGCGCCGCGTACATGCCGCCGTGCGCGTCGTAGGCGACCACTTGCTGGCCTTCGTTCAGACCGAAACTCGCGAGTTTGGCGACGAGCGCTGCACGCTCCGGCAGCGGGTGCCGGCCGTTCGTGCCCGTCTTGGCGCCGGACAGATCGCGATCCAGATGAAGATAATGCGCGCCGGGAATGTGGCCTTGCGCGTAAGCCGCTTCGCCCGAATCGGGCGCGGCGAGATCGAAGCGGCAATCGAACACGACGATGCTGCCGGGCGCGGCGGCGAGCCGTTCGGCGAGATTGGTCGCCGAGATGAGCGTGGTGTAGTGAGTGTGCGGCATGAACGGCTCCTGAGCGACGCGCAAATTGCGGGGTCTTTAACCGTAAGTCTAAACAAAAAGGCGAGCCCGAAAGCCCGCCTTTTCGTAACACATGCCACGAGGCCCGATCAGATCGTGCCGAGTCGATGCCGCAGGAACTCGTGGAAGTGCTGCATGCCGGATTCCATCGGGCTCTGATACGGCCCGACCTGGTTTTCGCCACGCGACATCAGCGCGCGGCGGCCCGCGTCCATGCGCTCGGCGATTTCGTCGTCCTCGCGCGCGGTCTCCATGTACGCCGCGCGTTCCGCCTCGATGAACTCACGCTCGAACAGCGCGATTTCCTCGGGGTAATAGAACTCGACGATATTCGTCGTCTTCTGCGTGCCCTGCGGTATGAGCCACGACACGACCAGCACGTGCGGATACCACTCGATCATGAGGCCGGGGTAGTAGACCATCCAGATCGCGCCGAACTCGGGCGGCTTGCCGTTGCGAAAGCGCAGGACTTCGTCGTGCCACTTGCGATACGTCGGGCTGCCGGGCTTTTCCAGATTCTTGTGGACGCCGACCGTCTGCACGCTGTACCAGTCGCCGAATTCCCATTCGAGGTTGTCGCACGACACGAAACTGCCGAGACCCGGATGGAACGGCGCGACGTGGTAATCCTCCAGATAGACCTCGATGAAGGTCTTCCAGTTGTAGTTGCACTCGTGCACCTCGACGTGATCGAACATGAAGCCCGAAAAATCGAAGTGACGCGCGGTACCGAGCCTCGCGAGATCCGCGGCGACGTTGCGGCCCGCCGATTCGAACAGCAGACCTTGCCAGTTCTGCAGCGGCGTCTTGCCGAGGTTCAGGCAGGGCTTGTCCGCGAAATGCGGCGCGCCAAGCAACTGACCGTTGAGATCGTAGGTCCAGCGATGCAGCGGGCAGACGATGTTGTCGGCGCTGCCGCGGCCGTTGAGCATGATCGCCTGGCGATGGCGGCACACGTTGGACAGCAGTTCGATATCGTCCTGCCGGTTACGAACGAGCACGCGCCCTTCGCCCTCGCCGGGAAGCGCGAAATAGTTCCCCGCTTCGGGCACCATGAGTTCGTGCCCGACGTAGCGTGGACCTTGCTTGAAAAGTGTGTCGAGTTCGCGCGTTAGAAGCGCTTCGTCAAAGTAAGCCGTGACTGGCAGCTGGCTGTGAATGGCGTTCAGCTGCAATGCATTGCTCAGATTGGACATTCCCACTCCCGATGAAAACGTGAAAGCAGTGAACAACCCAACCATCGAAGATTCGATTTAGGGAGCCCGCGATTATACCCAAATTGGTCGCCGAGGGGCGCTTAAGGTCTTGATTTGGGTATAAATTGTCGCGAGAGTTCCTCACGCGGCCTTCGCTTGCGAGCGCGAATCACGCGTTCCGGCAAGGATTGAAGGACAATGCCGCCACGAGGCGTCAGTATTTCCGGATCGACCGGATGCGGGTCGAAAATTTGGCTTTTGCCGTAGAATGTGCGACTTGGTTCCAAAAATTCAATTGCACATCCACGATTCATGGCGAAGACCGCTGTCCAGGAAACAGGCGAGAAATCCGGCGCCGACGCAGAAAGCGCAGACGCCGCGCAGCTTCCGGCGAACTATGAGGCAGCGCTGGCGGAACTCGAATCGCTCGTTGCGCGCATGGAAGAGGGTGCGCTGAGTCTCGAGGAATCGCTTGCGGCTTATCGCCGCGGGGCGGCGCTTGTGGGCTTTTGCCAACAGCAGCTCGAAAAAGTCGAGCAGCAGGTGCGCGTTCTCGACGGCGAGACGCTCAAGCCGCTGCCCGCCGAGGTAAAGCGTGCGACCCAGAGTGCCGGAACCGGAAACGACAACGACGACCTATGACCTTTGAACAATGGATGCGCGCGACGCTCGACCGCGTCGAAACCGCACTCGAACACGCGCTTCCGGGCACGGACATCGCGCCCGCGCGGCTGCACGAAGCGATGCGCTATGCCGTCTTGGGCGGCGGCAAGCGGGTGAGACCGCTGCTGGTCCACGCGGCAGGCGAACTGACCGGCGCGAGCGCGCAGGCCGTGGAAGCGGCGAGCGCGGCGCTCGAAATGATTCACGTCTATTCGCTGGTGCATGACGACATGCCCGCCATGGACGACGACGCGCTGCGCCGGGGTAAGCCCACGGTACACATCCAATATGACGAAGCGACGGCACTGCTCGTCGGCGACGCGCTGCAGTCGCAGGCGTTCGTCGCGCTGACGGCGGAAGGCAATGGTCTGAACGATGCCCAGCAAGCCGCGCTCGTGCGCGAACTGGCCGTCGCGAGCGGCTCGCTCGGCATGGCGGGCGGGCAGGCCATCGATCTGGAAAGCGTCGGGCGCAAGCTGTCGCGGCCCGAGCTCGAAACGATGCATCGCAAGAAAACGGGCGCGCTGCTGCGCGCGTCGGTGCGCATGGGCGCGCTGGCGGGCGCGCATCCGGGCGCGGACGCGCTGGCGTCGCTGGACCAGTACGCCGCTGCGGTCGGGCTCGCGTTTCAGGTCGTCGACGACATTCTGGAC
Organism: Caballeronia sp. PC1; assembly: GCF_021353155.1. NCBI lineage: Bacteria > Pseudomonadati > Pseudomonadota > Betaproteobacteria > Burkholderiales > Burkholderiaceae > Caballeronia > Caballeronia sp. PC1. The sequence continues at coordinate 1,387,807 of NZ_JAJUBH010000002.1, read as the reverse complement.
GTCACCGCCGATTCCGCCACGCTCGGCAAGACTGCGGGTAAGGATGCGCAGCACGACAAGCCCACTTACGTGTCGATCATCGGGCTCGATGCATCGCGCGAACTCGCCGCGCAGCTCGGCCGCGACGCACACGCCGCGATTGAGCCGTTCGGCGCGCGCGGCCAGCGTCTCGCCGAGCTTGCCGACCTGGTCGTGAACCGGGTGAATTGATTGTTGAACGCGTGACGAAGCCCACGGCGCGAAAGTACGAATCGAAACAATTGCGCCGAACGAATCACGCCAGTTTTCCTAAAATGGGACGACGATGTACGACTTGCTGAAAACCATCGACGATCCGGCCGATTTGCGCGCCCTCGATCGCCGCCAACTGCAACCGCTGGCCGACGAGCTGCGAGCCTACGTGCTCGACAGCGTGTCGCAGACGGGTGGCCATCTGTCGTCCAATCTGGGCACGGTGGAACTGACGATCGCGTTGCACTATGTGTTCGATACGCCTAATGACCGCATCGTCTGGGATGTCGGCCATCAGACGTATCCGCACAAGATCCTCACCGGCCGACGCGAACAGATGCCGGGCCTGCGCCAGCTGGGCGGTATTTCCGGCTTCCCGCGCCGCACGGAATCCGAATACGACACGTTCGGCACCGCGCATTCGAGCACGTCGATTTCGGCGGCGCTCGGCATGGCGATCGCCAACAAGCTGCAGGGCGACAACCGCTTCTCGATCGCCGTGATCGGCGACGGCGCGATGACCGCGGGCATGGCCTTCGAGGCGATGAACAACGCGGGCGTCGCCGACGACGTGCCGCTGCTCGTGATCCTGAACGACAACGACATGTCGATCTCGCCGCCGGTGGGCGCGCTGAATCGCCATCTCGCACGCCTGATGTCGGGCCGTTTCTACGCCGCCGCGCGCGCGGGCGTCGAGCGCGTGCTGCGCCACGCGCCGCCGGTGCTCGACCTCGCCCGCAAGCTCGAAGAGCACGCGAAGGGCATGATCGTGCCGGCAACGCTCTTCGAAGAGTTCGGCTTCAACTACATCGGGCCGATCGACGGTCACGATCTCGACTCGCTGATCCCGACGCTGCAAAACATCAAAGAACTGCGCGGCCCGCAATTCCTGCACGTCGTCACGAAGAAGGGCCAGGGCTACAAGCTCGCGGAAGCCGATCCGGTGCTCTATCACGGTCCCGGCAAGTTCAATCCGGCCGAAGGCATCAAGCCCGCTGCCACCCCGTCGAAGAAAACCTACACGCAAGTGTTCGGTGAATGGCTGTGCGACGCCGCGGCGCTCGACTCGCGCGTGGTCGGCATCACGCCGGCGATGCGCGAAGGCTCCGGCATGGTGGAGTTCGAAAAGCGCTTCCCGGATCGTTACTTCGACGTCGGCATCGCCGAGCAGCACGCAGTGACCTTCGCGGGCGGGCTGGCTGCGGATGGCATGAAGCCCGTCGTCGCCATTTATTCGACCTTCCTGCAACGCGCGTATGACCAGTTGATTCACGACGTCGCGTTGCAGAACCTGCCGGTCGTGTTCGCGATCGACCGCGCCGGTCTCGTCGGCGCAGATGGTGCGACGCACGCGGGCAATTACGATCTCGCGTTCCTGCGCTGCATCCCGAACATGACGGTGATGGCCGCGTCGGACGAAAACGAGTGCCGCCAGATGCTCTACACGGCGCTGCAGCAGTCGAATCCGACGGCCGTGCGCTATCCGCGCGGCGCGGGCACGGGCGTCGCCACCGTCAAGCAGATGACCGCGATTCCCGTCGGCAAGGGCGAAATCCGCCGCGAGTCGTCGCAGAAGCTCGGCTCGGGCAAGCGCATCGCCATTTGCGCGTTCGGCACGATGGTCGCGCCGTCGCTCGCAGCAGCGGGCGAACTAGATTTGACCGTCGCCAACATGCGCTTTGTGAAGCCGGTCGACGCCGATCTGCTGCGCGAACTCGCCGCGACGCACGACGCCATCGTGACGATCGAAGAAGGCTCGATCATGGGCGGCGCGGGCTCCGCGTGCGTCGAGGCGCTGCTTGCGAGCGGCGTCATCAAGCCCGTGCTGCAACTCGGTTTGCCCGACGTCTTCATCGATCACGGCGATCCCGGCAAGCTGCTCGCTGGCGTCGGGCTCGACGCGGCCGGCATCGTCCGTTCGATTCGCGAGCGCTTTATCGATGCCGTCGAAAGCGCGCACGCAGGCAAGCTGACGAAGCGCGTCGCCTGACGCATCGCTTCGAACGGCGCGCTCGGGGCGCGCCGTGCATCAACGCTTTGGCACACGGCGCGGACTTCCCTCCGCGCCGTGTGCGCTTCAACGTTTCGATCCGCTCGCGTCTTCTCATCCTTGGACGCGCGGCGCATAAGGACAAAACAAATGAATCAGATGAATCCCGCCTTCGTGATGCCCGACGTTCAGAGCACGCCCGACACGCGCCAGATCGCGATTCAGCGCGTTGGCGTGAAAGGCGTGCGGCATCCGTTGTCGGTGGTGACGCAAAGCGGCGTGAAGCCGAGCGTCGGCGTATGGAATCTCGATGTGCATCTGCCCGCCGATCAGAAGGGCACGCACATGTCGCGCTTCGTCGCGCTGCTGGAGGAGAATCGCCATCCGCTCGACCAGCACGCGCTGCGCGGATTGCTCGCCGTGATGCTTTCGAAGCTCGAAGCGCATTCGGGGAGAATCGAAGTCACGCTGCCGTATTTCGTGATGAAGACGGCGCCCGTTTCCGGCGTGCAAAGTCTGCTGGACTACGAAGTGACGTTCATCGCGGAGCGGCGCGACGGCGAAACGCGCATGTCGATGCAAGTGCTCGTGCCGGTGACGAGCCTGTGTCCGTGCTCGAAGAAAATCTCGCAGTACGGCGCGCATAACCAGCGCTCGCACGTGACGATCAGGGCCGAAGTCTCGGACGAGATCGCGGTCGAGGACCTGATTCGTATCGCGGAAGAAGAGGCATCGTGCGAGCTGTGGGGGCTGCTGAAGCGCCCCGACGAAAAGTTCGTCACCGAGCGCGCGTATGAGAATCCGAAGTTCGTCGAAGACCTCGTGCGCGATGTCGCGACGCGCCTGAACGCGGACGAGCGCATCGTCGCGTATGTGCTCGAAGCGGAGAACTTCGAGTCGATTCACAATCACAGCGCGTATGCGGTGATCGAGCGGGACAAGCGCCGCGACGCGTAAGTCTTTTCAGGCGAGCGCCATTTCCGACGAAACGTGCGCTTCCCGCACCGAAGCGACGACCAGCGACGCCAGCCGCTCGACCGGCGGCGACGCGTTCCCCGCTGCGCGATGCAACGCGAGCGGAATCGAAGGCAACGTGGGCAAGCCGCATTCGCCGGCGTCGATCGCGCGCACCGTCGAGGGCAATCCGTAGCTCGTGCGCACCGTCACCCCCAGGCCCGCCGCGGCCGCCGCCCATAATCCCGACAGGCTCGGGCTCGTGAACGCCACGCGCCACTTGATGCCCGCGCGGTCCAGCGCCGCCGCGGCCGCGCTGTGAAAGAGACACGGACGATCGAACGCGATGAGCGGCAAAGGCTCGTCGGCGTCGAAGTGCCACGGCACCGCCGATGACGCGATCCAGCGCATGCGCGGCTCGGCGATCGGCTCGGCGATCATCGCGGCGTTGCTTTCGCCGGTGACGCTCGTGGCGCCCCAGGCGAGCGCCAGATCGAGTTGCCCGGAATCGATGCGCTCCAGAAGCTCCGTATTGCGCCCGACGCGCGCTTCGATGCGCACCCTCGGATGCGCGCGCGCGAAGCGGCCGAGCACGTCCGGCAACACCACTTCGCCGAAATCCTCCTGCAAGCCGAGGCGAATCCAGCCCTCCAGATCGACGCCGTGAATCGCCGCCGCCGCTTCGTCGTTCAAATCGACGAGACGCCGCGCATAGACGAGCATCACCTCGCCCGCGTCGGTGAGCGCGAGCCCGCGCCCCGATTTGCGAAAGAGCGCCGCACCCGCCTGTTCTTCGAGCTTGCGCAACTGGGCGCTCACCGCCGACGTCGAGCGGCCGACACGATCGGCGGCCTTCGCGAAGCTGCCCAGATCCATGCCCGTCACGAAGCTGCGCAATACCGCGAGATCGAAAGTTGTTTGGCTCATGATAATCGTCCGGATTTTCTGAATGGTCGCTGCGGAACTTTGCGATTTTCAGGACGATGCTAAGCCTGCAAACTGGCGCAGTCAATCTCGAAACGGACTGAATGATGGCTACCTCTCTCGTCAACGATGTTCGCGCGTTCGGTGACGCGCATCGCTGGAAAGTGCTCGGCGTCGGCGTGGCGGCCAACGCGAGCTTCTCGGCCGCGGCGGCGGGCATTCCGACCACGGCCGTCTGGCTGCGCGGCGGCTATCACCTGAGCAACGGCGAGCTCGGGCTCGTGCTCGGCGCGCTGGGCTTGGGCGTCGCGTTGTCCGAATTGCCGTGGGGCGTTCTGACGGATCGCCTGGGCGATCGTCCGGTGCTGCTGACCGGTCTGCTTTCGACCGCCGCCGTGCTTGTCGCGATGAGTCTTTTCGCCGTGCCGGCGTCGGCGACGCTCGGCTGGCTCGTCTTCGCGATGTGCGTATTGGGGCTGCTCGGCGGCAGCGTGAACGGATCGAGCGGGCGCGCGGTGATGGCGTGGTTCGCCGAAGGCGAGCGCGGCCTCGCGATGAGCATCCGGCAGACAGCGGTGCCGCTCGGCGGCGGCATCGGCGCGGCGTTGCTGCCGTGGCTCGCGTCGTCGCACGGTTTCGCGGCGGTATTCGGCGCGCTTGCGGCGATGTGCGCGGTGTCCGGCGCGTTCGCGTGGCGCTGGCTGCACGAGCCGCCGCATGCCACGCATCGCGCGGCGCCGCAACGGGACACCGCGCCGCTCGCGAACCTGCTGGTGTGGCGCGTCGTGCTGGGCATCGGCATTTTGTGCGTGCCGCAATTCGCGGTGCTGACCTTCGCGACCGTGTTCCTGCACGATGCGGGCCGTTTCGGCGTGACGGCCATCAGCGCGACGATGGGCGCGATTCAGCTCGGCGCGATGGCGATGCGCGTCTGGAGCGGCCGTCACACGGATCGGCATGGCAACCGGCGTGCGTACCTGCGGGTATCGGTGGGGGTGGCGTCGGCATCGTTCGTCGTGCTGGCAGCGGCAGTCGCGCTGGGCGTCGCGCATGCGCCGGTGCTGCTGGCGGTGCTGCTCGTTTTCGCGGGCATCTGCGCCTCGGCATGGCACGGCGTCGCGTACACGGAACTGGCGACGCTCGCGGGCACACAACGCGCCGGCACCGCGCTCGGCATGGCGAATACGGCCGTGTACGCGGGCTTCTTCGTGACGCCGCTCGTCATCCCGCATGCGCTCGCGGCTGGCTCATGGACGAGCGTGTGGCTGGGCGCGGGCGTGTGCGCTTCGTTTGCGTGGTGGTTGTTCCCGCGCCCCGCGCGACCTTAAACTGGCCGTCTGGACACGACCACGCGGAGCGCACCTTGATTCTCATCGGCCAATACGATTCCCCGTTCGTGCGGCGCGTCGCGATCGCGCTGACGCTCTACGACATGCAATACGAGCATCGCCCGTGGTCGGCATTCAGCGACGCCGCCAAGATCGCGCCCTACAACCCGCTCTGCCGCGTGCCGACGCTCGTGCTCGATTCGGGCGACGCGCTCATCGAGAGCACGATGATCCTCGATTACCTCGACGAACAAGCGGGCGATGCGCGCGCGATGATCGCGTCAAGCGGGCCGGAGCGGCGTCAGGCGCTGAAGGTGTGCGCGCTCGCGACGGGTTTCGCCGACAAGGCCGTCGCGCTCCTCTACGAACGCGTGCTGCACAAGGAGAAATCGCAGTCGTGGCTCGATCGCTGCACGGGTCAGGTCGAGCGCGTGCTCAACGCGCTGGAGGCGGACCGCGCCGCGCGCGCGACGCCTTACTGGTTCGGCGACGCGATCGGTCACGCGGATATCGCGGTGGCCTGCGCGTTGCGTTTCGCGCGCGAGGCGCATCCGGAGATTTTTTCGCCGACGCGCTGGCCGACGCTCATCGGCCATAGCGACCGCTGCGAAGGGCTGCCGGTGTTCAGGGCGATCGCGCAGCCGCTCAACCCGCCAAGATAAAAATCAGGCGCGCGCGAGCGACGTCAGATCCCAACGCGGCTTCACGGTGAACGCGTAGTCGCGCACAGCCTGGTCCGGCCAGCGCGAGAGTCGCAGCGCGCCCGCGAGCGCGATCATCGCGCCGTTGTCGGTGCACAGGGAGAGATCGGGGTAATGCACGTCGAAGCGGCGCTTTTTCGCCGCCGCCGACAGCGCCTCGCGCAACTGCCGGTTCGCGCCGACGCCGCCCGCCACGACGAGCCGCTTCAGCCCCGTCTTCTTCAGCGCGGCCAGCGATTTCGCGACGAGCACGTCCACGGCCGCATCGACGAAACCGCGCGCGAGATCGGCCTTCGCCTGTTCGCAGACGTTGTTGCCGAGCTTGCGGCTTTGCGTGAGCACGGCCGTCTTGAGGCCGCTGAAGCTGAAGTCGAGATCGCCCGAATGCAGCATCGGACGCGGCAGCGCGACCGCGCCCGGCGTGCCGAATTCCGCGAGCCGCGAGACTTCCGGCCCGCCCGGATAGCCGAGGCCGAGCAGTTTCGCGGTCTTGTCGAAGGCTTCGCCGGCGGCGTCGTCGAGGGTTTCGCCCAGCGTCTCGTAGACGCCGACATCGGTCACGCGCATCAGTTGCGTGTGTCCGCCCGACACGAGGAGCGCGACGAACGGAAACGGCGGAGGCGCATCGACGAGCAGCGGCGACAGCAGATGCCCTTCGAGATGATGGATGCCGACCGTGGGCTTGTTCCAGGCCATCGCGAGCGCATTGGCAATGCTCGCACCGACCAGCAGCGCGCCCGCGAGCCCCGGTCCCTGCGTGAACGCGATGGCGTCGATGTCGGCGCGCTGCGCACCGGACTTCGTCAGCACTTCTTCGAGCAGCGGCAGCGCCCGGCGGATGTGATCGCGCGAGGCCAGCTCCGGCACCACGCCGCCGTATTCGCGATGCATCGCGATCTGCGAGTGAAGGGCGTGCGAAAGCAGCCCGCGCTCGGTGTCGTAGAGGGCGAGGCCGGTTTCGTCGCAGGAGCTTTCGATGCCGAGAACGAGCATGGATTCAATGCGTTAGAGGGAACAAAAAAGTATAGCAGCGGGCGGGGATGGGCGTGCCGAAGGTAAAATGCGCGCCATGGAATCTTTCGATATTGCCGTCATCGGCGCGGGCGCGGCGGGCATGATGTGCGCGGCCGTGGCCGCTCAGTCCGGCCGCCGCGTCGTGCTCATCGACCACGCCGAGCGCCTCGCCGAGAAAATCCGCATCTCCGGCGGCGGGCGCTGCAACTTCACGAACATCAATGCGCAGCCGGGCAATTTCCTGTCGGCGAATCCGCATTTCTGCCGCTCCGCGCTCGCGCGCTATACGCCGCGCGATTTTCTCGCGCTGCTCAAGCAATACCGCGTGAAATGGCACGAGAAGCACAAGGGCCAACTTTTTTGCGACGACTCCAGCGAGACCGTCATCGACGTGCTGAAAAGCGAGTGCGATGCGGGCGGCGTCACTTGGCGGCGTCCGGTGAGCGTGCACGAGATTCGTCACGACGGCGCGCGTTTCGCGCTCGACACGACCGCGGGCGCGATCGGCGCGGCGGCGCTCGTGATCGCGACGGGCGGCCTCTCCATTCCGAAGATCGGCGCGACGGACTTCGGCTATCGCGTTGCGAAGCAGTTCGGCCACACGCTCGTCGAGACGCGTCCGGCGCTCGTGCCGCTCACGTTCACGTCGGCGGACTGGGCGCCGTTCGCGGCGTTGTCGGGGCTTTCGCTGCCAGTGCGTATCGGTACGGGCAAAGGCAAGACGCGCGGCGAGTTCGACGAGGATCTGCTGCTCACGCATCGCGGCGTCTCCGGCCCCGGCGTGCTGCAGATTTCGAGCTACTGGAACACGTCAGAGCCGATTCACGTCGATCTGCTTCCCGACCTCGACGCCACCGGCATGCTCATCGAAGCGAAAGCCGGCTCGAAAAAACAGATCGGCAATTTCCTGGCCGAGCACGTGCCGGCGCGGCTCGCGCACGCGTGGCTCGAAGCGCGGCAAGTATCCGTCGATGCGCGCCTCGCCGATCTGCCCGACCGCACGCTCAAGGCGATCGGCGCGTCGCTGTCGGACTGGACGCTCACGCCGAGCGGCACCGAGGGGTATCGCAAGGCGGAAGTCACGCGCGGCGGGGTGGATACGCGCGAGCTTTCGTCCGCGACGATGATGAGCGAGCGCGTGGCGGGCCTCTATTTCATCGGCGAGGCGGTCGATGTCACCGGCTGGCTCGGCGGCTACAACTTTCAGTGGGCGTGGGCGTCGGGCGTCGCGGCGGGCAAGGCCGCGGCCGAGTTCGCGCGCGGCGCGGCGACGGCCGCGTAAGCGCGGCACGGGGTTTTGGCGAGTCTCGAAATGCGGACCCGTTTGCTATACTCGGACGGTCATCGGAGGATTCTCTCCGCTTCCGGCTAGCGCTCGAAAACGGCCTGCTAAATCCCGCTTGAGGAGGCGTTCCCAAGCGGGTTTTTGCTTTCGCGGGTGGGTCGCGCGCCTCGCCGGAATCAAACTTTCGCAATTGCACCGGGTGAACGATGAGCCTCAAAGACCAGATCAACGACGACATGAAAACGGCCATGCGCGCGAAGGAAACCGAGCGCCTCGGCACGATTCGCCTGCTGCTCGCGGCCATCAAGCAGCGTGAAGTCGACGATCGCGTCACGCTCGACGACGCGGCCATCACCGGCGTCATCGACAAGATGATCAAGCAGCGCAAGGATTCGATCAGCCAGTTCGAAGCGGCGGGCCGCACCGATCTCGCCGACAAGGAAAAAGCGGAACTGGCCGTGTTGGCGGCGTACATGCCCCAACAGCTTTCCGCCGATGCGATCGCCGCCGAGGTTCAGGCGGCCGTCGCCGCGACGGGCGCCGCCGGCCCGCAGGACATGGGCAAGGTGATGGGCGTGCTCAAGCCGAAGCTCGCCGGCAAGGCCGACATGACCGCCGTCTCCGCGCAGGTGAAGGCCGCGCTCGCCAAGTAACCTCCGCAGCCGACTGACGGTGATCCCGCACGCATTCCTGCAGGACCTGCTCAACCGCGTCGATATCGTCGACGTGGTGGGCCGCTACGTCCAGTTGAAAAAGGGCGGCGCGAATTTCATGGGGCTTTGCCCGTTTCACAACGAGAAGAGTCCGTCGTTCACGGTCAGCCCGACCAAGCAGTTCTATCACTGCTTCGGTTGCGGCGCGCACGGCACCGCGATCGGCTTTCTGATGGAGCACACCGGCCTCACGTTTCCGGAGGCCGTGAAGGATCTCGCGCAGGGCGCGGGCCTGACGGTGCCGCAGGAACCCTCATCGTTCAATCGCGGCGGCGGCAGCGGCGGCGATTACGCCCCGAGCAAGGCGGTCAGCGTCGCGCTCACGGACGTGATGCAGACCGCGTGTGATTTCTACCGCAAGCAGCTGCGCGGCGCGCCGAACGCCATCGCTTATCTGAAAAAGCGCGGACTGACCGGCGAGGTCGCCGCGCGCTTCGGGCTCGGTTACGCACCGGACGGCTGGCAGAATCTCGAAGCCGCGTTTTCCGATTATCGCGATGAAAATCTCGTGGAATCCGGGCTCGTGATCGTCAGCGAGAAAACCGATTCGCAAGGTCAGGCGCGGCGCTACGACCGCTTCCGCGAACGCGTGATGTTCCCGATCCGCAACGTGAAGGGCAACGTGATCGGCTTTGGCGGGCGCGTGCTCGACGGCGGCGAGCCCAAATATCTGAACTCGCCGGAGACGCCGCTCTTCAGCAAGGGCAGCGAACTGTACGGGCTGTTCGAGGCGCGGCTCGCGATTCGCGAACTGGGCTACGTGCTCGTCGTCGAAGGCTATATGGATGTCGTCGCGCTCGCGCAACTCGGCTTTGCCAACGCCGTGGCGACGCTTGGCACGGCTTGCACGCCAGTTCATGTGCAAAAGCTCTTTCGTCAGACGGATACCGTGGTTTTCAGCTTCGACGGCGATTCCGCCGGCCGACGCGCCGCGCGCCGTGCGCTCGAAGCCGCGCTGCCGCACGCGGCGGACAATCGCACGGTCAAGTTCCTGTTCCTGCCGAAGGAGCACGATCCGGACAGCTACGTGCGCGAATTCGGCACCGACGGATTCGGCGAGCAGGTCGATCGCGCCATGCCGCTGTCGCAATTCTTGTTGAACGAGGTGCTGAACGACAAGGAGCTGGATCAGCCCGAAGGACGCGCGAAGGCGCTTTTCGACGCGAAACCGCTGCTTCAGGCGCTGCCCGCGAACGCGCTGCGGGTGCAGATCCTGCATATGCTCGCGGACCGGCTCGACACGCCGTTCACCGAGATCGCCGCGCTGTGCGACATCGATTCCCGTGCGGCGGCTGTCGCGCGCGCGAACGTGCCGAAGAGCGAGCGCCGCCGCGTGACGGGCCAGGAGCAACGCGCGCTGCGCAATCTGGTGATGTACCCGGGCATCGCGGGTTCGCTCGATCAGGACAGCGAGCGCACCCTCGTGACGATGACCGAGCATGGCGAGCTTTTCAGCGAAGTGATCGGCCACGCGCGCGAGCTTGGCGGCGAGGCTGAATTCCAGATGCTCTCGGACGTCTTGAGAAATGCAGCAAATGCGCCCACGTACGAAGATATCTTCCAGGAAATTCTCGCCTATGATGAAAACGTTCGCGATTTGCTGATGCGCGACCCGTCGGACGAGGGTGCGGCGCAGCGGGTCGAGGAACAGAGGCGCCTGCTCGCCGAGGAATTGCAGGCGACGGTCGTCAAATTGCGTCATGACAGTTACCGGGCGCGGCTCGATCAACTGGCGCGGCAGTCGAGCCTGTCCGCGGAAGAGGTCGCGGAGTTCTCGGAGCTCTCGGCGAAAGTCGCGCAGATCAAGGCGGGACGGGGCGCGAGCGCGGATGCGGCTGGGTGAGAATGCTATAATCGGCAGTTCAAGACGAGTTGCTTTTTGTCAACTATTTCGGTGTTTTTTGCTAGCTTTTGGCTGTGGATGTTTAGCAGGCGTCTAGCTGCTCGCAAAGAACATTCGAGGGTGTGTCGCGGTAGGCGTAACGAGAGGCGGAACGATAAGGGCGGTGGCTTTGCCGGCTGGGTGAGATTGCGGAGTGTGCGAGCGGTTACGTGGTGCGCGCCGCATATTTCACGCGAAAGGGCCAGCTGGGCACGCCGACGAACAGACGGGCGTAAGGGAAGCGGCTGCTATTGAGGGTAGGGCGAAGAGACGATTCACACTCGTTCGATCCGCGATGGCGCCCCGGGCAGGGCACGCAGGACGATGCAGCGTGCGCGTATTGGGTATTCACGGTTCCATCGGCTGTTGTCCAGCAGCCGCGAGTCGAGACTAGAGCCGGTATGGCGAACTCCATGACGAAAAAGCTGAACGATGTATCCGTCGAAGACGACGCAATGCAAAACGCAGAGTCTGGCGCCGCTCCCGCGGCAAAAGTCGAAAAGGCCAGGGCCCGCGATCGCCGTGCGAAAGAAAAAGCGCTGCTGAAGGACGCGTTCTCGTCGAGCGCGCCCGGCACCGTCGAGGAACTCGAGGAGAGGCGCGGCAAGTTGCGCGCGCTCATCAAGCTCGGCAAGGAGCGCGGCTTTCTCACTTATGGCGAGATCAACGATCACCTGCCGGACAACTTCACGGAAACCGAGGCGATCGAAGGCATCATCAGCACGTTCAATGACATGGGCGTGGCGGTGTACGAACAGGCGCCCGATGCCGAAACGCTCCTTCTGAACGACAACGCGCCCAACGCTTCTTCCGACGACGAAGTCGAGGAAGAGGCCGAAGTCGCGCTCTCCACCGTCGATTCCGAGTTCGGCCGCACGACCGACCCCGTACGCATGTACATGCGCGAGATGGGCACGGTCGAACTGCTGACGCGCGAGGGCGAGATCGAGATCGCAAAGCGCATCGAAGATGGCCTGAAGCACATGGTCATGGCGATCTCCGCGTGCCCGACGACCATCGCCGACATTCTGGCGATGGCCGAGCGGGTCCAGAACGAGGAAGTGCGCGTCGACGAACTCGTCGACGGCCTGATCGATCCGAACGCCCAGGACACCGACGGTTTCTCCGAGCAGGAAGCCGAGGCTATCGAATCGGAAGAGGAAGAAACCGAGGAAGAAGGCGACGAGGAAGAGGAAGAAGAGGACGACGGGAGCGCGCAGGCCAGCGCCAACGCCGCTCAGCTCGAAGCGCTGAAACTCCAGTCGCTCGAGAAATTCGCCCTCATCAGCGAATGGTTCGAAAAGATGCGCCGCGCCTACGAGAAGGAAGGCTACAAGTCGAAGGCGTATCTGAAGGCGCAGGAAGCCATTCAGACCGAGCTGATGAACATCCGCTTCACGGCGCGCACCGTCGAGCGCCTGTGCGACACGTTGCGCGCTCAGGTGGACGAAGTGCGTCAGGTCGAGCGTCAGATTCTGCATACGGTCGTCGACAAGTGCGGCATGCCGCGCGCGGAGTTCATCACGCGTTTCCCGGGCAGCGAGACGGATCTCGAATGGGCCGACAAAGTCGTCGCCGAAGGCCATGAGTACAGCGCGGTGCTGGAGCGCAACATTCCGGCGATCCGCGAGCAGCAGCAGCGGCTGCTGGACTTGCAGGCGCGCGTCGTGTTGCCGCTGAAGGATCTGAAGGAAACCAACCGTCAGATGGCGGCGGGCGAGTTGAAGGCGCGTCAGGCGAAGCGCGAAATGACCGAGGCGAATCTGCGTCTCGTGATTTCCATCGCGAAGAAGTACACGAACCGCGGATTGCAGTTCCTCGATCTCATTCAGGAAGGCAACATCGGCCTGATGAAGGCGGTGGACAAGTTCGAATATCGTCGCGGCTACAAGTTTTCGACTTACGCCACGTGGTGGATCCGCCAGGCCATCACGCGCTCGATCGCGGACCAGGCGCGCACCATTCGCATTCCGGTTCACATGATCGAGACGATCAACAAGATGAACCGCATCTCGCGGCAGATTCTGCAGGAAACCGGCCTCGAGCCGGATCCGGCGACGCTCGCCGAAAAGATGGAGATGCCCGAGGACAAGATCCGCAAGATCATGAAGATCGCGAAGGAGCCGATCTCCATGGAAACGCCGATCGGCGACGACGACGATTCGCATCTCGGCGATTTCATCGAGGATACGAACACGGTGGCGCCTTCCGATGCCGCGCTGCATGCATCGATGCGCGATGTGGTGAAGGACGTGCTCGATTCGCTGACGCCGCGCGAGGCGAAGGTGCTGCGTATGCGGTTCGGCATCGAGATGAGCACCGATCACACGCTGGAAGAGGTCGGCAAGCAGTTCGACGTGACGCGCGAGCGGATCCGGCAGATCGAGGCGAAGGCATTGCGCAAGCTGCGTCATCCGAGCCGGTCGGACAAGCTGAAGTCGTTCCTCGAGGGCAACTGACGGGACTTGTTTTGAGAGGCGTTGTGAGGCAAACTCGCTACCCTTCGATAGACGCCCGCGCGATGTTCGGATGTGACAGAAAGCGCCGATAGGGGCGCTTTCTTTTTGTGGTTTTGGTCTTTTTCTTCCTTTTGTTCCTCGCAGGGCCGGAAGCTTAATTGGTATAAGCTGTCGACTCATAATCGACCGATAGTGGGTTCGAGTCCCACCCGGCCCACCATAGTTTTCCTAATTACATCAATTGGTTGCACGTCCGTCGATCCTCGCTGGGGCTTTTCGGGGTCAATAACGCAATCTCAAGTCGCACCATCTCGATATCGTTTTGTGCGCCGTCAATCCAGCGCGAGTAGATTCGCAAGAACATCTCGATGCTGTGGCCAAGCTGCTTCGCGTAGAACGCCGGCGTCATGCCCGCCATCAGCATCGCTGTTGCGTACGTGTCTGGGACGACGGTAGCGCATACCGAGCCGCTTGAGCAGACTGGGCCAGAACACGCGCTGAAACGCTTCTTCGCTGCGTCACGGCAGTTCATATCGGGGGTCCTGAAACACCGTCCGCCGGCATCCTGCGTGAAGGCGCGTTGGCGTTGCTGAGCCGCGAGCGAGCGGCTATTCAGGCGCACTAGGCGCACTAGGCGGGCTTCGGCCGTTTTGGTGCGGTTCCTTTCTTACCCCGCCACCAGCACACGCTCGATCGCGATCGTGCCTTCCTTGAAATCCACGCAGCGCCATTCCAGTCCGTTGATCTCGGAGGGGCGCATTCACGACCAGAACCAGAGTTCGATGTAGTCGCGGATCTGGGGATCGCGCAAGGCGGCTTCCGTGATGATCGATTCCAACTCCTCGCGCGAGAACGGATCGGTGGGCCGGCGCTGATGCTTGGCGCGGGGCGACGGCCTCGGCGACGTTGGTCGGCATCAGCTCATCGGCGACCGCGGCGGCCAGCGCCATGCGCAGCACCGAGACATAGTTGTGGATCGTCTTCTTGCCCGAGAGCTCCCGGGCGGCTGGCGATGGCGGAGCGGACGTGCGAGAGCTTAAGGGACGCAAGGGGCAGCGCACCCATCGAGCGGTTGCGCTGGTCACACAATGAGCGCGTCCAGAACTTGACGGCGGCGTCGTAGCCGATGCGGTGGACGCCTCGATTCGGGTCATGTCGAGCTACTGCGTGAGCCACGCTTCGACGGTGAGTTCGGTCGCTGTTTTCGTTGCTCGCCGTTTCGCAGGCGCAGGCGAGGGATCTCGCAACGGCGCGTCGGGTGATGCAGCGCGATCATGCGTGGCGTTCGCTACCTTGATGGTTTTCGGTGCTTTCGTTGGCGGTCGCTCGGTCGACGATTCCTGCGCCGGCGCGAGTTCTGTGTCGGGAAAGTAATCGGTCATACGGAGCGCGCCGGTCTTGATACGCGCGCGAATCTCGGCGATCAGCCGATTCGCGTACTTGATGTTCGCGGGCGTGGGCAACACGGGCTCGCTCCCGATCATGGGCGTAACGCGAGGCGGCCCAGTCGGCTACCAGCAGATGCCGGTGCCGCCCGAGGGCGACTTGTTCAAGCCCGAGAAGCTGGTGACGGTCGATATTGTGCCGAGCACTTACATCGACTGGGTGCGCGGCTTGGATCTGGCCAGCGTCGAAGGCGAGGGCGACTGGACCGCAGGGGCGAAGCTGGGGCGCCTCGCGGATGGGCGCTACGTGATCGGCGACATGTCGCGCGGGCGCTGGGGACTGGACCGGCGCGACGCGGTGATCGCCGCCACGGCCCAGATGGATAGCGTGAGCACACGCGTGGGCGTGACTCAAGATCCGGGCCAGGCGGGTCGGACGCAGGTGCTGCATCTGACGCGCGCGCTGGCCGGATACTGGGTGGTGAGCAGCCCGGAAACGGGCGACAAGGTCACGCGCGCCGAGCCTTTCGCCGCGCAGGTCAACGTCGGCAACGTGATACTGGTGGGCGGCGACTGAAACGCGGCGCTGGTGGCCGAGCTACGCGGTTTTCCGTTCGGTTCGCACGACGATCAGGTCGATGCGCTGTCGCGCGCCTTCGCGCTGCTGATCCCCCGGCGGCCGATGCGGATCTCGGACGCGGCGCTCGCGGCGGTATCGCGGCCCGACCGCAGGAATCGCGCGCGAGCCTTCGCGTCGCCGATCACACGCCGCTCGTTGCTCGCTCTCGAGGAAAGGGGTGATGAAACGCCTTGCACGGTAACGCGGGGCTTGGCTGATGGACGAACACGCGCTCGTGCAGCGAATCGTCCGTATGAAATGCACCGGGGCTTTCTCGGCGCAGTTGCTCGGCCGCAGCATCGATGGCCTGAATTCTGTCGTTGGCGCGCGCAGTAGACGCGGCAATCGTGAGCGAGTGACGCTGCTCGTGGGTCAGATACACAAAGATCTCCTGCAAATCTTGTTGGATGCCTGCTGACGGCGTTTGACCGCGATGGCGTCATTTGAAGGTAGCGACTTGCTTGCATCACCGCCCATCAGATTGTGCTGAAACTCGTTGCGCACTGGCTTGGTCGCACCTCGATCCGCATGACTGCGCAAACGGCTGCACCGGGTGGCCAGAGCGAGCCGGAAGCAGCAAGACACCTTGATATCTGCCAAATTCACGACGGGGCGCTCGGCGTGCTCGGTGCGCCGGCGCCACGCGTGCAGGCGTTCACGCTGCCGCAGGCGCGCCCGGCGTCATGGCGCAGGATGCGAATCTCGCGTGCGATTCGGCGTGCGATGCAAACTTCCGCTGGGCGCTGGGTGGCCTTTTCGCCGAAGGGCTTGGGTTTCTTGGTTATCCTTACCTCGACGAACTCACCTGGCGCCCCGAATACCGGCGGCCCGCCGAGATTCTGGCGAAGGAAATGACGCGCAAGTGGATCCAGCTACATGGCACGGTTGACGACGACAAGAGCGAGAAGATCGCGGCGATCGACACCGAGATGAAGCGCCTGGGTGTACAGGCGGCGTTTCGCAAGGTCGCCGAGCAGGACGGCTTCTTCGGACGCGCGCAGCTGTTCCTCGACATGGGCGATAACCGCCCCGAAGAGTTGATCACGCTGCTGGCGGACAGCCGCGCCAAGATCGGCCTCGGCAGCCTGAAGGGCCTACGCGTGATCCGAGCCGATCTCCGATCCACTGCGCAGCGGTTTCTATCAACCGCAGACGTGGTTCGTAATGAACCGGCAGGTGCATGCGAACCGGCTGCGACCTTCGTATCGCGCCCGCTGCCGGATTTGCTCAAGCCGCGTATGCGTTCGGGGGCTTGAGCCTGTCGCAGATCGCCAAGCCCTACGTCGATAACTGGCTGCGCACGCGCCAGAGCGTGTCCGATCTGCTGCACTCGTTCAGCATAATGGTGCTCAAGACCAACCTTGCAGCGGTGCTCAACGCGGAAGGGGCCGAGCAGATGCTGCGGCGCGCGGTGCTGTTGAATCAAGCGCGCGACAACCGGCATCTGATGATGATCGATCGCGACACCGAGGATTTCGCCAACCTGTCGGCGCCGCTGGGCAGTCTCGATCGTCTGCAGGCGCAATCGCAGGAACACATGGCGGCGGTCACCGGCATCCCGCTGATCGTGCTGTTAGGCATCACGCCCTCGGGGCTGACGCGACCAGCGAGGGCCAGCTGCGCACCTTTTACGCGTGGATAGAGGCGCAGCAGGAAGCGCTGTTCATCGCGCCTCTTGAACGTGATCCAACTGTCGCTATTCGGCGAGATCGACGCGGACATCGGCTTCAGCTATGTGCAGCTATAGGCGCTGTCGGAAGAGCAGCTCGCCAATAGGCGCAAAGTCGAAGCCGACACCGACATCGAACTGATCAACGCGGGTGTCATTAGCCCGGACGAGGCGCGTGTGCGACTGGCCGCGCAGGAAGGCGGTCCGTATGCGTCGCTGGATCTGAGCGAGGCCGCGCCCGAGTCGCCGCTGGAACAACTGAGCACGGTGGGCGGGGCGGAACTGACGTTCCAGCACGCGTAGCAAAGTCGATGCGCCGAACTATCGCGCAAAGAAACCCGGATTGGCGCAGGAGACAACGCGGGACGCCAGTCCGCAGACATCGGTCCCCCGCAGGGTGAGAATAATTACCTCATGAACAGCGCGGGAGCGAACACGCCGTCTTTTGAGGAGAACACAACGGTACGCCCTGTTGCGTTCCGCACGCAGATGCCGATCGTCTGAGCGCCCGACGCGATGGCGCTCTTGACATAGTTC
The DNA here is from genome assembly GCF_021353155.1 of Caballeronia sp. PC1. NCBI lineage: Bacteria > Pseudomonadati > Pseudomonadota > Betaproteobacteria > Burkholderiales > Burkholderiaceae > Caballeronia > Caballeronia sp. PC1. The sequence continues at coordinate 1,370,116 of NZ_JAJUBH010000002.1, read as the reverse complement.
GTCACGTCGTTGAGTCGGCGAATGTTGGCGTTGTCGAGGTAGATACCACCAACCGACTGCGTCGAACAGTCGACCGCTTGTGGCAACGGCGAGCTTTCGTTCCAGCCCGACGCCGCAGCATAAAGATTGAGCATGATCGCACTTGTGTCCGTGACGTTTTGCCCCTGCGTTTGCAGGAACGCCTTGCTCCAGGGATAGTCGCTCGTGTTGGAGGGCGTCGAAAACTTCAGGAAGATGATGTCACCAGGGCCCACCTGAGGCGTCGGACCGGTGGTAGTGGTCACACCCGTGGAGTTCATCCACGCATCTCCAATGGCTGGCGCATAGAAGGTCGGAATTTGATTGTCGCAGGCGACGTTTGCATTCGAGCATTTATCGATCGCGTACTGCATGCTATCGATCTTCCATCCATTGATGAAGTCGGCGTGCGCCGTGTACAGCGAACCCCACATCGGCATCCATGTACCATTCGTCAGCATCGGGTCCATGGAAAGCTGAGCCGTCGAAAGATCCGGGTTTTGTCCAAGCGAATACTGAACGTTCACCTGCAACTCGGGAATTTTGATCGGGTAACTTGCGGGACACGTACCATCCAACTGCCGATACGCCATGTTGATAATCTGATTGGCAAAATCAGGCTTCAGATGCACGCCGTCCCAGCAGTCGGGGAAGTGCACGGAGATGTCGAGTTGTGAATAGGTGCCGCTTGCGTCCGTTACCACGGGGCAGTTTGTCGGCGCAATCGTCGTGTAGCCGCCGCCCCGGCACAGATAGTTGATCTGGGGCTTCGGGCTGTTCGACATGTGATCTCCCGCCAGCATTTGCAGCCCCGCGGGAATGGGCGAGAGTGAAACGACGGGTTGATCGTTCTTGTAGTAGGTCTTCGCGAAGTCGGGCTGCACAATGCCCGACGCGCGTTTTAGTTGCGGCACCCAGTAAGCGGATATGTCCGACGTACTGTCGCAGGTCGTCACCTTATTGGTGAGTAGCGTGCTGTAATCGCTATATGCATCGGTTTTCGTGTTGCCGAAAAAGTCATGCATCATCGCCTGGCCGGGCTGGCCGTAATGCACGATTGAGTCGTCGGGAAGTGAATGCGAGTAGGTACATTTTGCGTTGAACTGGCCGCCGGCGAACGCTGCTGGTGAATATGCTGTTATCAGGTACGCCGCGAACAGGAGCAGAGTCGAAACAATCTTATTCTTCACTGGCGTTCCTGGAACGGTGAGCGTCTATTAAGCCGATGTGGTCATCACATCAGCGATCGAGCAAGTAGCATACAAAGGCCGACTCTAATATGTTATCCCGATCGAGCGAAATCGCTATCAAGCACGACTGAATTCCGCGGCACGGGGAGGCGGCATGCGGGACATATCGTGTTATTACAGTGCTGCCGCGCGCACGGCGGGCAGCGCCGAGTTGAAGTTCCAGCCCGCGTAGTGAACGACAGTCATGAACGGAGATGCGCCGAGCGCGAAGCCGGTGACGCTCGTACCGGTGCGTCCGAATCAGGGCTTCGAGGCGGCGTTCCGGCGGCGGCTCACGCGTCTTGTCGATCTAATGCACACGAGCCTCGTCTACTGGCTGCGGGCGTGCTGGCGCGCGAACGAATCCGAATTGGCGCAGGACGCCAGCCCTGCACGCGTGCTTCGTCGAACGATAGCGAAGCTTTCGCGGCGCTGGCAGCGGCGCTTTGACGAAATCGCGCTGGCGCTGGCGCAAAGGTTCGCCGACAGTGCGATGGGGCGCGCCGATGGCGCGTTCCAGTCGTCGCTTAAGCGCGCGGGTTTCGTGGTCGATTTTCGGCTCACGCGCGAGGCCAACGACGCGCCGCAGGCGACCATTGGCGCGAACGTCGTACTGATTCGTTCGATCGCGGCCGAGCCTCTGGCGGATGCCGAAGGAATCGTGATGCGCCGCGTGCAGCCTGGTCAGGCGCTCGGTGATTTGACGAATCAACTGCAGGAACGCTACGGTTTCACGCGCCATCGGGCGGCGCTCATCGCGCGCGACCAGAACAGCAAGGCGACCGCGACGGTGGTGTGCGTGCGGCAGGAAGGGCTTGGCATTACCGAGGCGATCTGGCTGCGTAGTCACGGCGGCAAGCATCTGCGATGCTTCGCACCTCGCTGCGGATGGCAAGCGCTACAAGATCAGCGAAGGGGTTTGTCTCGACGGCGTGTGGACGTGGCCGGGGCGCGAGCCGAACTGCCGGTGCGTTAGTCGGTCGGTCATTCTGGGGCTCGATGCGTGACTAAGTGGCTCACTCCTTACGGTCGAACTTGTTCACGCAAAATTCGAGCATTGCGATGGTTCGGTCCATTTCCTGCATCAGGCCCCACGCCCAGAAGTTCATCAAATAGAATGCGGGGACGAGGAAAACGAGCGCACGAGCAAGTGGGAACTCTTCATGCGCCCAAAGGGTGGCTGCAACGCCGACGAACGCAGCGATAGCGGGGAAAAAGCCGATCTTATCCAATGCTCCGGCAAACATTCCGCCACGCCGTTCAAATGCACGCCGCTCATGGGCATACTGAGCGAGGACGAAGCGCACGGCTTCGTGATCGCATCGTAGCAGTTGGCTGACTAATGGCAGGTCGAGCAACGACGCATCCCTTACCGATGAGAGCAGCGGGGCGAACGGTGTCTTGCGGAGGCGGTTGAAGAACGGGATTGCACCGCCAATTCCGATAAATGAAGCGGCTAGGATAAGACATGCCGCCAACAGTGCGACGACGAACAGAGCATCACGCAAACGGTCCTTCTGGAACACCGAACTAAGCAGGATGAGAACGAGCAACGCGACCAATATCGCTATGGAATGTTCTACGAGGATTGATCCAGCCTTCTTGAACCACTGTTCCGCCGGCGTTTCATCCCGCATTCTACGTGTGCGTGTAGTAAGCGCATCAACGATCCTATGTACGTCGAGAACGTCCTCCTCTCGAATAACCGAGCCTGCCTTCTGATCTAACATGTGCTTTCCGCGTGCAGAGTGAGTTTGAGGGAAGTCTGGTCCTTGCCCAGGCGAGCTCAGTCGCGGGCACGACAGCATCGCCCGCTTTCATTGCCGTTGGGCTTCCGTATTGAAGCCGGTCGTTGATGCGCCGTCACATAGTCTTGATGCGGGCGGTCGATAACTCGAGTCCCAGCAGGCCCAACAATGCGACGAAGACGAAACCACCGAAGTAATACCAGAAAGCGACATCGATGTCGAAGTAGCGAAAGGACGCGATCAATGCGTAGAGTGCTATGCCAATCGCGGCGAGCGAGACGAATAAGAGGCCGACATACGCTAACTGGTGCTTCATGGTCGGCGGGGTATCGAGAGTCATTGAAATTCTTTCACGTGGTAACACGATTGGAATGTGATTTAATTGATTGAGTCTTGTTATGCCCGTCGCTTTTTTCGGCTAAGGGAGCGTGGAAGATTACGAACTGGGAGGCTAGGCATACGATCATGCCTAGCAACTGCGCTCCGCGCATGAAAGAAAAGAAGCTGCTCTTACCGCCCACTTGAAAATGAACAGTTCCAACGTTTGCGATCACGCCTCTTGCGCTGATTGTTGGCGCCGTTGGTCCACGCAGGGCGTCAGGCGTCCCGACTATGAAGCGGGCGAGCAGAAATCCTCCTACGGTAGCTGTGCCGATTCGCCAGAAGGCGGTAAGTTGACACGACGCGCAGTTCTCGATCGCAGAGATGAGCGAGACGTTCAGACATGCTGCAATCGCGGCGCACGCGGCGACGATTGAGAGCGTAATAGACATGGATCGTTGAAATGTCATGTGACTTGAGGATCCCTTAAAGCGGACATCCCGACATTAGACGGCTTGAGCAGAATTGCAGCGCGCATTCTAGAGGAGGGAGCGATGCAATTGAGATAATTTGTCGCGCAATCTTGCATCTCTAATTCAAGATGGAGCCTTGCGTAGGCGAACGGTATGTCAGACGGTGATCAACCCATTGATAGCGATTCCGTTGTATATGTTGCTTCTTGACTATTTTCGCGAAACGCACGTATGTAACGACGACGTCTCGCAAGCGCGCAGAGAAAAGAGCAACGGAGGGTCGGAATGGCTTCCATTTCCAGCGATCTGCGCTGTCTCGCCTTCAACTGCGCCTCGGTTCGCACCTACGATCACGACGGCCCTGCACGTCACCATCACGCCCATCAGCAAGGCCAACGTATGCCCTTACCTCGGCGGCGAAGTCCCCGATCGCGAATCGCTTGGACTGGATGCGCAGCGTACCTACCGGCTGCTGCGCGATCCTGACGAACTTGCACGCGCCGCGCCGACCTTCAACCGCATCCCGCTGGTCGACGCGTTCGACGAGACGGGCCGCGAGCACATTCAGGTGTCCGTCGCGTCGCCGAAGAAAGAGATCGTGGTCGGCAGCACAGGCAGCGATGCGGTGTTCGACACGCCGAATCTGCGCAACAATCTCGTTGTGTGGGATGCCAAGGCGATTCGCGGCGTCGAGGACGACACGCGCCGCGAGATCTCGTCGGCGTACTACTACCGCGCTGACATGACGCCGGGCATGTTCGAAGGCGAGCCTTACGACGGCGTGATGCGTGATATCCGCGGCAATCACGTTGCGCTGGTGCGTGCGGGTAGAGCCGGACCGGATGTCGCTGTAGGGGATGCCAAACCGGGTGATTCAAAACCGGGCGATTCAGCGCTGAAGAGGACCATCATGGCAAGCACTGTTCCGAAACTCACGCGCCGTGGCGAGTTCGTGCATGGGGCGCTGGCGGCGTTCCGCCCCGGCGCTGGCCTCGGGCCTGAACCCGGTGCTCGCGGGCCTCACGCGGGCGAACTGGCTTGCCGGCAAGGAATCAATTCTCGCGTCGCTGAAGCCGAAGCTCGCGACCTGCGCACTCTCGCAATGCGCGCGGTCCTGCTCAATCTGCTAGTCGCCCCCATTGCGATTCTGAACAGGCCAACTGGAACGACTTCTGCTCGGCGCGACCACGCAAACGCCGCTGATGCTGCGCGGGCGTGGCGCTCACGAAAGTCGCGTAACTCACTCGCTGGCGAATCTGATTATGCGCAAGCGATTGTTCTGCGTGCTGCTCGCGCTACTTGCGTTGGGTGCCTGCACCTTCGTCCAAATCGAGGGTGGCCACAATACCCTCAGCGATATCGGCGGGCATGGCGGCGGCATCCAGCTACGTGAGCGCGCGAGCGGGGCGACCCCGCATCCGCACCTCTTTTCCCCGCAGCACTCACCGCGACCCCAAGGTGTCCCATGAAAGCGAAGATCGACAATCTCGGCGACGCGCCGATCCGTGTCATCGTCGATCACGACACGGTGAACGATACCGTGCTCGAAGGGCGCGACCGTCGCGTTCGACAGCGCGCGCGAAGGCGTCATCGAGTTGCGCGAGCTTGGTGATACCGACCGCAGAAGAGCGCGAGCAACCATAGTCGGGCGCATCGGCGGTGACGACGACAGATGCAGCGTTTCGCGCCCAAGGGCGATCGACGCAAAGTGATTAGATTTCAGAAATTTCTCACTATTACGCAATCTTCTGTTGTTTGATAATCCCGCGATGTTTCGGTACTGCTAATCGCTGTTCCGCTCTCAAATTTTCACCCAAAACAATGAATAAAAACTGTCATCGGCTTGTGATGAGCAAGCTTCGGGGAATGCTGTGTGCAGTGGCCGAGTTCGCGTCCTCGCACAGTGGCGGCGAACGTGCCACGTCTGGCGCGCCGGCCTATGAAGCGCGCGTGCCGCAGCTTCGACTGATGGCCTTAGCGGCGATGTTGCTGCTGGGTTCGGTTTCGATGGTGGGCTATGCACAGATCGTCGCGGCGCCGGGATCGGGTGCTCAGGTTATTCAGACTCAGAATGGTCTGAATCAGGTGAATGTGGCAAGACCGTCGAGTGCGGGCGTTTCCGTCAATACATTTTCACAGTTTGACGTTCAGCGCCAGGGCGCGATTTTGAACAATTCGCCAACCATTGTTCAAACGCAGCAAGCCGGCTATATAAACGGCAACCAAAATTTACAACCCGGCAACTCGGCGCGCATCATCGTCAATCAGGTGCTCAGCAATGCGCCCTCGCAGCTCAACGGACTTCTTGAGGTCGCCGGGCCTCGTACTGAGGTCGTCATTGCGAACGCCAACGGGTTGATCGTGAACGGTGGCGGCTTCATCAATACGTCGCGCGCGATTTTGACCACCGGCACGCCGAACTATGGACCGAACGGCAGTCTCGCAGGCTTCACGGTGAATGGCGGCACCATCGCTATTCAAGGCGCGGGACTGAACGCATCCAATGTGGATCAGGTCGATCTGCTCGCGCGTGCGATTCAGGTCAATGCTGCTGTCTACGCCAACAATCTCAACGCGGTCGCGGGCGCAAATAACGTGGACCACGATTTGTTGAGTGTGACACCGATTGCGGGCAATGGCGCAGCGCCAGCGCTCGCCATTGACGTGAGTCAATTGGGCGGTATGTATTTCGCAAGGGCTATAGCGCGACAGCGGATGTAAACACCGCTTCCCTTGGTGCGGGACACGAGCTCACTAAATCGGAATGCGGTGTTCCTTCAGCAAGTCAGCATGTCTTCAATTTTTGCGCCGAGGATCAACGGGAAAAGCCGCGCGCGGTTGTATGGGGCGACAGTAGAGCGGACTCGCTGTATTGGGGGACTCGTTCGTGCCTCGACTGCCGACCGACGTTGGGCGCTGATTGGGCGTGCAAGTTGCGCGCCTTTGACCGGCGTGGACCAATTTGACCTTGCGGCGAAAGACGATCCCGAACTGTGCGAAAACGCGAACCGTGTCGCGCTCAAGACTATCGTCGGCGACCGGGACCTGCACGTCGTGGTGCTGGCCGTGGCAGCACGTGATCTCATCGGTCCGAGCTTTACCGACAGCACAACAAAAGCCTTGGACCTGGATGGAGACTTCAATGGAATTGATCGCTCGATCGCCTCATTGAAGCAGGCTGGAAAGAAAGTAGTCCTTGTCATCAACAATCCAACTTCACCCGACCCTCGTGAATGCATGGATCGCAGATTGTCGGGATTGAAGTCTGTCCGTGCTTTGCTCTCGCTGCAGAAGTCTAGTGTCGAATCTGAGCGTTGCACGATCACTTATCGCGCACACCAGAACGCTACTGTGGCTTACCGCGCGATAGTGTCCAGGCTTCAGGCCGGGAACCCCGATCTGCTTGTATTGGACCCGACCCCGATCCTTTGCGATGTTTCCCAAGGCACCTGTCCGATCGCCCGGAACGGGAAATATCTCTATAGCTACGGCGATCACATATCCGATGCGGCTAACGGTCTGATTGCCGCACAACTTCTGCCAGAACTCTCCCACATTGAAGCGCATGCATCACGATAAGCATTACCTAGAGCGTTCAGGGCGTATTGAGCAGTCCGAATGGCATGCGCGCTGCTTCGCGGCTGCTCCTGTGTCTGGCTGGGCACTATGCCGATGCTCTCCGCGACGGCAGCCCATGTGACTCCATCGGACGTCGCAAACGCGGCTCGCACGAACGCCGAACAGCAGCAACAGGTCCAGCAGCCGCGCGACGCACAACAGCGCGCGGCGATTATCGCTACACCAGTCGTCCGCGCTATCATATAGATACAAGATGGTCGTGCTCGATGCGAATCTGTCAGTGCTATTCTCCGTGGCTGATCAGGCGCTGTGCTATGTGACGACCTTCTACGTTCAGAATACAAACGACACACTGTACTACCTCGACGATTTGACCATCGGCAACCGCTACACGGTGTGCGGTTTCGATGGCGAGCAAGTGCTGGCGGCCGAACGCGGCTTCTATTTGCGCAACGAACTGCAGCCGATCGGCAAGGTTGCCGGCATCGCCTACGCACACGTGTTCGGGCCGAACACCGCGTTTCTGGCGGGCACGCAGCTCGTGGGCATGCGTGGCGGTCTGCCGTCGACGTACGTCGTCGCGAGTTACGAGCTGTTCGCCGGCACGCTCATCTACATAGCGTCAGGATTTCCGACGTCTCGCGTGACGGTGGGCTTTCAGGTGACGGCGCAGCTTTAAGAACAGAAGCTTGGCGATCGGCAAGGATCGGACGTAGCGCTGGCCCTCCGGTTCTGCGGATGAAGGATCTCTCATCGGTACGGTCTTGCGACTACTTTCTGTTGTGCACGCGAGGCTCATATCGAAGTTCCGCACACGCATACTGATCGCCGGAATGCGCTGCTGATGCGAGTCCACCCGCGCGATGGGCGGATTCGGTGAAGCGCCGAACGCGTATCCACCGAGTTCTTCGATCTTGCGAGAAAACACGCCTCGCTCACCCTGCCGAACTCGTTCGCAGACGCGCATTAGTTCGTCGATTCCATCGCCTTTGCTTACGATCGCGGCGGCGCCGACGAGCAGTGCACTGACCAATGTGGGCGCGTCGGTCTCAGCGGTGAAAACGATGAACGGCAGTTCGGGATATCGCCGTCTCAGTTCCCGCAAAGGCTTGAGAGGATCAGGCTCGAGCGTACCTTCGCGCATGGGTAGTTCTGTGATGATCAGATCGCATTGCACGCAGGTGAGCATTGAGCGAAGTCGGTCGATCGATGGAGTGGTGATGCTGACACGGTATGGTGAATGCATCTCGAACCAGGCCTTCAGTCCGTGCGTGGTGAATGTGCAACTGTCGGCAATGGCAAGGCGGATGAAATTTCGCAAAACGGTTCTCTCCCAGGCTGTGGCCCAAACATCAAGTACTGTTTATTTATACAGTATAGAACGATCGTTTATAAGCTGGCAACCGGGTTGACAGCCCGATGTGTCTCGGACTTTTCTAGTAGGTGGCGTCGACGCAACGCCATACCATCGCGTGCGCGAGGACAGCGGGACCGGGTATCCCGGTGGGCATGGATCAGTACTTCGACGGCCTTCCGGCCGATCATGCAGTCCTAAGTTCGTTCAGGAGACTTAAGCAAGATGTCGCAACGCAAGACGCCGGGCAACCCGCCCGATGCGAGCCAAAGGATCGGCGTGGCAGAAACCCACCCCTCACTTGCCAAATTACATCAGCGCGCGGCCGAACTCGGCTGGCGCTGCCTGTCACAGGAATGGGCGGGCTATACCGCCCGCTACAACTTTGAATGTGCCAACGGACACCGTTTCGAACGCCATGCGGCGACCGTGTTTTATCACCAGCCCGGCTGCCCCGGGTGCGAGGCCGATGAGATTCGTGAACGCTGGATGGCGTCGGTGACGCAGCGCGGCGGCACGTTGGTGTCAGGTGCGTTCACCGGGCTGCTGGAACGTTATCGCTTGCGATGCGCGAACGGTCACGAATGGGAAGCGCAAGGCCGAAAGATCAGCGAGGGCAGTTGGTGTCCGCAGTGTAGCCGTGCGGCAGCAGGGCAGCGCAGCCGCAGCGCCGATGGACTTGAGCGGCTAAAGGCGGCCGCCTGCGCGAAAGGTGGCCGTTGCCTGGCGCTGCGTTACGTGGGGACGACCGGCGAGTATGAGTGCGAGTGTGGCGAGGGGCATCGGTGGAAGACAACGGGTTCGCATCTGCTGGCCGGTCACTGGTGCGCGCAGTGTGCGGCACAGCAGCGGGGCGCGTCTCTGCGAACGGCCGATGGGCTGGATCGTTTGCAAGCCACTGCCGAGGCGCGGGGCGGCGCATGCTTGACGAACGCCTACACGGGCCGACTCAAGCAGTATCGCTTCCGATGCGCGCGAGGCCACGAATGGGAAACAGAAGGCGGCGTGGTGTTGAACGTTTCGTGGTGCAAGCGATGCGCGGACGATCAGCAGCGCTCGACGTTAGAGCAGATGCAAGAAGTGGCCCTTTCACGTGGGGGACGGTGCCTGAGCGTCGAATATCAGAATAGCAATGCCAAGCTGACCTGGGAGTGCCATCGAGGACACGTCTGGGACGCAGCGCCGAGTTCTGTCCTTCAGGGTAGTTGGTGCATGAACTGTTGGCGACTCGGGATCTCGAAACGCGGCGTAAAGCGCAAACGCTACGATATTGATGGTTGAGCGCGAGGTGACATGCCGGAAGGTTGTGGGAACCCGTCAGTCTTGCAATACCCAGTTCACGATTGGCGTTCCTCGCAGCACCGCTTCGCGTCTCCAGCCTTCCGCCTGCTTCCGAGGTCATCATTCCCCGCAAACAACGCCAAATAATCCGCCGGATCAACCGCCCGATCATCCACGCGCACCTCGAAATGCAAATGCGGCCCGGTCGAGCGACCCGTCGAACCAACCTCGGCGATCGGCTCGCCTGGCTGCACTCTCTCCCCGACGCGCACTTCGATCTTCGACGCATGAGCGTAACGCGTGATGACGCCGTTGCCATGATCGATCTCGACGGCGTTGCCATAGCCGGGCATCGGCCCGGCGTGAGTCACGCGCCCGCCGGCCGCAGCGAGAATAGGCGTGCCCATCGGCGCAGCCATGTCGATGCCTGGATGGAAACTCAGATGGTGCGTGAACGGGTCGAGACGATTGCCAAACAATGAACTGGTGCGCCCGAATGCAATCGGGCGGCGCCCGGGAAAGGCCTTCCACGCTGCCTCGTGCGAGGCCGCACCTTGTTCGAGTGCGTCAACGGTCGTCGAGATGCAGTCGAGTTCCGCGCGAGTGACTTGTGGAGTGGAAAGCGCGCCGGCCGCCGAGCAGGGGCGGGGCGGTAACTCGGGGCCGCCCATGGCACCACCATAAGACGCGCGCGCTGACGCCGCCGTGCTGGTCGCGTTGGCGCGTGGCAATCGTGCACGCAGCCGTTGATCGAAGGCGCTGAGGGTGTCGAGTTGCGTGGCGAGCCGCTCGACGCGCGCATCCAGCGAGGCATTCGCGGCCTGCAGACGCGCGAACTCGGCCGCCGTGTAGGGCGCGGCGGCAACGGCAGGACGCGGAGGTTCGCGATAAACACGCGGCGCCTCTGTGCGACTATGCCCCAGCGCAACTCCGAGGGCCAACGCAAGCATGACTGCCGAGCAAGCTGTGCCGACGATGGTGCGCAGCGCGCCACGACGCATCACGATGTACAGATCGTTTTTCGAGCGCGAGAGAACTGTTTCCAACCCTACCTCCCACTAACCAATGCCATTATTGAGATGGTAGGGATGCCGCGGATCGCGGCCTATCGGACAATTCAGATAAATTTGGGATGAGTACGCGTCCGGTACGAGTAGCATGCCCGCTTGTTCGCAGTCGGCATTCTTTCGGTGTCTCGGACCTTTCCTATACGCGGCGTCGATGGAAGATCCTACGATCGCATGCAGCTCATATATTCGGACTACGAAATGAAACGCGTGCGAAACGCGCCAGCCGAAAGGAGTACGATGTCGATAGTTAATGCGTTTGAACCAATGAAGGATACCCGGACGTGAAGCGGCTGATCGTGTTGTGGAAGATAGTTAAAAACGATGGACGCGTGCTATGGCGCGCGCTTCGCCGGCCCGACCGGCCGCGGTGGTTGCTGCCCGCGACGGTGCTGCTGGCGCTCTATGCGCTCGCGCCTTTCAATATCGCCGTTCCGCTGATGGGCATCGTGGACGATGGCGTGTTGGTGCCGCTTCTGTTGCACCTGATCGTACAGTGCCTGCCCATGCGGTTCCGCGTCGGGCGGACCGGCTGACCCAGCAAACTCACGCTTTCCTGACGAATTCCGACTTCAGGCTCATCGCGCCGAAGCCGTCGATCTTGCAATCGATATCGTGATCGCTGTCGACCAGGCGGATATTCTTCACCTTGGTGCCCATCTTGATCACGCCGCCCGAACCTTTCAGTTTCAGGTCTTTGATGACCGTGACCGTATCGCCGTCCTGAAGAAGGTTTCCAGCGCTGTCGCGATAAATCCTGCCCTCCGGTTCCGCAGCCGCAGCGGCGCTCGACCATTCGTGAGCGCAATCCGGGCATATGAAGAGGTTGCGATCCATATAGGTGAATTCCGAGTGACAGACCGGGCAGGGAGGCAATGCGCTCATTCGTCGATGCTTAGGTGCGTTGAAAGGCCCGCAGTATAGCGCCGCCCGGCGCACGGGCCGGCAAGCCATCTCTTTATTGGTCGAACGGCGGGAGCCGCCCGCAATTTCTACATCGGCATCGAATATCGGAAAAAGCGGCGCTATATCCGTTCATACATTCCGCCCTATGCAAACAATAAGAATGTTTTGCTTTCATGGATGCTTTTTCTGCCCCAACATGAAGTGGTTCGTAAAAGCACATGGAGCAAGACATGGAAAGCACTGCGGATTTGAAGCGCTACGAGTTGCTCATCAACGGCGAGTTCGTTCCTCCGAGCGGGGGCGATTACTCCACGAACCTCGATCCTGCGACGGAAAACCCCATCGCGCGCGTCGCGCAAGGCACGTCGGCTGATGTCGATCGCGCCGTGCAGGCAGCGCGTGCCGCGCTCAAACCGTGGAACGCGATCCGCGCCGCCGAGCGGGGCCGCATCCTCATGAAGCTGGCCGAACTGCTGCGCGAAAATCAGGAGGAACTCGCGGCACTGGAAAGTCTCGACGCGGGCAAGCCCATCGCTGGCGTGCAGCGTCAGGACGTGCCCGCCGCCATCGATACGCTCACGTACTATGCCGGCTGGTGCGACAAGATCAATGGCCAGGTCGTGCCCGCGCGCCCCGACGCGCTGACTTATACCGTGCGCGAGCCGGTCGGCGTGGTCGCGGCCATCGTGCCGTGGAATTTCCCGCTGATGATCGGCATGTGGAAGATCGCGCCCGCGCTCGCGTGCGGCTGCACGCTGATCGTGAAACCCGCCGAAATCACGCCACTCTCCGCGCTGATGGTCGGACGGCTCGCGCTCGAAGCGGGCGTGCCGCCGGGCGTGCTCAACATCGTGACGGGAAAAGGCTCGGTCGTCGGCGATTCGCTCGTCGCGCATCCGGGCGTCGACAAGGTGACGTTCACCGGTTCGCCGTCCGTCGGGCGCGGCATCCTGCAGGGCGCGGCGGGCAACTTCAAACGTGTCACGCTGGAGCTCGGTGGCAAGTCGGCGAACGTGATTTTCGCGGACGCGAATATCGATAGTGCGGTGCGCGCGGCCGCGTCGGGCATCTTCTTCAACGCGGGCCAGGTCTGTTCGGCGGGCTCGCGCATTCTCGCGCAGCGCGCCGTCTACGATCAAGTCGTCGAGCGGCTCGCCGAGCGCGCGCAGACCATCAAGCTCGGCGATCCGTCCAAGCGGGAAACCAACATGGGGCCGGTCATCTCCGCCAAGCAGATGAAGAGCGTGCTCGACTACGTGGATATCGGCCGGGAAGAGGGCGCGTCGCTGGTCACCGGCGGGCGTCGGGTGGGCGAGCGCGGCTACTTCGTGGAGCCGACGGTGTTCGCGAACGTCGAGCACGAGATGCGCATCTCGCAGGAAGAAATCTTCGGGCCGGTCGCCAGCGTGATTCCCTTCGATGACGAAGCCGACGCGCTGCGCATCGCGAACGGCACCGCGTACAGCCTCGCAGCGGGCGTGTGGAGCGCGGATATCGGCCGCGTGCATCGCATGGCGGCGGAACTGAAAGCGGGCACGGTCTGGGTGAACACCTACGGCTTCACGGACGTGCGCCTGCCGTGGGGAGGCGGAGGCGATTCGGGATTCGGCCGCGAACATGGCGATGTCGCCATCGAGAACTTCACGGAGCCGAAGGCGGTCTGGGTCGCCCTTGCGCCTTGAGTTTCACGTTCGCCGCGGGCAACCGCGGCGAACGAACAAACGCAAAAGGGCGGTCCGACTGATCGGACCGCCCTGATAGAACAGGAAGTGAAAATCAGGCGCGTGCCGTTTCCTCGTTGCGCGCCCGCCAAAGCCGCGCCCGCTGCGTGCTGTCTTCGTATTGAACCGTGTTTTGCCGGCATGCCTCGATCGTCGAATTCTTGCGCTCGACGATCGCCTGGCACAGAAACTCGGCGCTGTATGCCTTCAGCAGATGCGCGCAATGCATTTCGATGTACTGCGCGATCTTGCCGTAGTCGCTGTCCGCCGAGGCGAGCGAGCGATACGTCTGCGTATCCCAACGGAACATCAGGTCGAGTTCTTCGAAAGCGGTATTGAACGCGCAGACTTGCGCCTGAACTTCGCGGTCATCGTTGTACGTTGCATGGATCATGATCGTCTCCTGTATGGCCGTGGGGCATGAAAACAGGATAGAAAAGTCGATCCATATACGATAGTTAAACTTTTTTCGCTTATTTATTCGCTAATGCTTATGCATTGGGTTTGCCCGTCGTCGCGACGATCTGCGTGATCGCTTCGATCTGCGCCGCGCCTTCGTCGATAAGGAATTGCTTGAATGCGAGGGCCACGGGCGGCAGGCGCTTGTTATGCCGATGCACGACGAACCAGTTGAGCATCACGGGAAAACCCTCGATGTCGAGCACGGAGAGCTTGCCCACCTGCAACTCCATGCTGATCGTGTGCGCGGATAGGAAGCTCAGGCCCATGCCCGCGATCACCGCCTGCTTGATCGTCTCCGTGCTCGTGATTTCCATTGCCACGTTCAGATTACTGAGCCGACCGGCGAACCCCTCCTCCATCGAATTCCAGGTATCCGAGCCGCGCTCGCGGACGATGAACGGCTCGTCGGCGAGCGCTTCGAGCGGAATGTTCCGGCGCCCGACGAGCGGATGATCCGGCGGCGCCACGATCACGTACGGATGAGGCGCGAACGAAACGTTGACCGTGTCCATGTCGCGCGGCGGACGCACCATGACGGCGAGATCGGTGAGATTGTCGGTCAGCTGATGAAGCAGTTCTTCACGATTGTGCACCGCAAGATTGAGCCGCACATCGGTGTTGCGCTGCGTGAAGGCGGCGAGGAGCCGTGGGAAGAAGTAGTCGCCCGCGCTGATCACCGCGACGTTGAGCGTGCCGCCGGAAATGCCCTTGAGCCGCGCCATGGCGTCGTCGGCTTCGCGAAACTGCTCCAGGATCGCGCGGCTGTAATGAAGCATTTCATTCCCCGCCGGCGTCAGATAGATTTTTTTCCCTAATTGCTCAAATAAGGGCAAACCGGCATGCTCCTCCAACTGCTTCACCTGGGTCGAGACGGCAGGTTGCGTGAGATAGAGCTCCTCGGCGGCACGGGAAAAGCTCAACCGCCGCGCGACGGTTTCGAAGATCTTCAACTGACGCAGGGTGGCATTACGCAGCACGGCGGTCCCTCATCCATTAACGATAGCTAATTTATACAATAACTTTTTCTAACTTTCCTTAATCGTTTTTCTCCCCCACGATGCTTTCACGTCCCGCCAGTTATGTAAGGCGGACGCATCGCCCCGCACCACACGAAGCCTGCAAAGGCCGCTAACTATCCGGACTTCATTGGGAATCGCTTGAAAATGATTCGTCGATCGCCTGACGCGGATGTTTGCCCGATGTGCGAATCGATCGCCCAACGCCACTCACGCGGCATGCGCGACCTGCGCAATACCCGCGACCGGCGGCCTCACGCCCATGCCGCCTGGACCGAGCATTTCCCCTGACCGACCGCTCGCCGCCGACGCAAAAAGCGCCGGTGTTCTCGCAGCACATCAAGCGCCGAACGAGCGCTGAGACAGATAACGGAGACAGACATGGCAAGCGCAGACACGATTGTGTCCGGGCAATCGCACGGGCGTCATCACAACAGATGGTTCCAGTTGGTGATCGGCATCATATGCATGGGCCTCGTGGCCAACCTGCAGTACGCATGGACGCTATTCGTCGTACCGATGGATGCGAAGCACCATTGGGGTCAGGCGGCGATTCAGACCGCGTTCACCATTTTCATCGTCACTGAAACATGGCTCGTGCCGGTTGAAGGCTGGCTCGTCGACAAGTTCGGGCCGCGGCCGGTCGTCATCGGCGGCTCGATCTGCGCGGCGCTCGGCTGGATCATCGACGCGCACGCGACGAGTCTCATCCATCTCTACATTGGCGCGGTCGTTGCGGGCATAGGCGCGGGCTGTGTGTACGGGACGTGCGTGGGCACGGCGCTCAAGTGGTTCCCGGACAAGCGCGGTCTCGCGGCCGGCCTGACCGCAGCAGGCTTCGGCGCGGGTGCGGCCGTCACCGTGATTCCGATCTCGAGGATGATCCAGAGCGCCGGCTACGAGCATGCATTCATGTTCTTCGGCATCCTGCAGGGCGTGTGCATCTTCGTGCTCGCGCTGATGCTGGTGCGCCCGAATCCGCCGGCGAGCATCGTGCCGGCCAAGCGCATCGTCGCGACCAAGATCGACTACACGACCGGACAGATGGTACGGGCGCCGCTCTTCTGGGTGCTGTATCTGATGTTCGTGTTCGTCGCGGCGGGCGGCGTGATCGCGACCGCGCAGTTCGGGCCGATCGCCAAGGAATACGGGTTCGCAAGCATGCCGGTGAGCATCCTCGGCGTGACGCTGCCGCTGCTCGCGATGACGCTGTCCATCGACAACCTGTGCAACGGCTTCACGCGTCCGCTGTGCGGCTTCATCTCGGACAAGATCGGCCGCGAGAACACGATGTTCATCATCTTTCTCGGTGAAGGCGTGGCGCTGCTCGGGCTGATGGAGTTTGGCCACAATCCGTATCTCTTCATGCTGTTCGCGGCGATGACGTTCCTCTGCTGGGGCGAAATCTTCTCGATCTTCCCCGCGACCTGCGCCGACACCTTCGGCAGCAAGTACGCCGCCGCCAACGCCGGCACGCTGTACACGGCGAAGGGCACGGCGTCGATGCTGGTGCCGCTCGCCTCGGTGCTGGCGTCGATCGGCTCGTGGAACGCGGTGTTCATCGCTACCGCGATCACGTCGATCGCGGCGGGCCTGTGCGCGAAGTTCATCCTCGCGCCGATGCGCAAGCGCTGGATCGAGAACACGGTCGCGGAAACGTCGGCGGAGTCTTCGGTGAACGCGTCGTTCCAGTCGGGCTGGGACGCATCGCGCAACACGGTCCAGTAATCCGCGATGACGCAGCCGCCGAGCGTATCGCTGCATCAGTTGAGGTTGTTCGTCACGCTCGCGCGGCATCGCAGCTTCACGCGCGCGGGCGACGAATTCGGCATCACGCAATCGGCGGTCAGCCGCAGCATC
Source organism: Caballeronia sp. PC1 (assembly GCF_021353155.1). Lineage (NCBI taxonomy): Bacteria > Pseudomonadati > Pseudomonadota > Betaproteobacteria > Burkholderiales > Burkholderiaceae > Caballeronia > Caballeronia sp. PC1. The sequence continues at coordinate 1,353,081 of NZ_JAJUBH010000002.1, read as the reverse complement.
CGCGAACTCGAAGATGAAATCGCGCTGCGGCTTTTCGATCGCACCACGCGCCAGGTCGCGCTCACCGACACCGGCCGCAAGCTGCTCGCGCGCATCGCGCCGCTCGTCGAGGAACTGGAGGCGACGCTGCGGCCGCGCGCGCAGGAGGGCGGCGAGCCGGGCGTCGTGAATCTCGCAAGCAGTTGCGGTCTGACGGCGAGCGTGCTGCCCGCGATGCTCGCTTCCTGCCGCGAGCGTCTGCCGGACACCACCGTCGTCGTCATGGACCGGCCGCAGAACGCCGTGCTGCAACTGGTGCGTTCGGGCGAGGCGGAACTGGGCGTGGTCATCGCGCCCGAGCATCTCGACGAACTCGCCGCCGAACCTCTTTTCTCCGATGGCCTCGCGGCGGTCGTCGGCGCGTCGCACCGGCTGAGCGGCGCGTCGAGCATCGACTGGCAGCAATTGCGCGGCACACCGCTCCTTCTTCTCGACGACGACACCGGCAGCCTCAACGCCATCGAAGCCGCGCTCGCGCTGCACGGCGTGACCGGCGCGGTGCGTCAAAGGCTCACGCAGCCGGCGGCCGTGGCGCGCATGGCCGAAGCCGGCCTGGGCGTCGGCGTCCTGCCGATGCACGCGCGCGCCGCCTGCGACAGCGCGCAGACCCGCTTCATCCCGCTCGCGCCCGACGCGTCGCGCACCATCGTGCTCGTGCGCCGCAAGGGCCGCGCCTTGCGCGCGAGCGCGGCGAACGTCTGGTCACACTTCATCGCGTCGTCGTCGCATACTCTCATCGTGAGTCAGGCTGTCGAAGCCTGAGCGGCGCGCTTTCCCATTCGCCTTGCCAACCCGCGGCGCACATTCGCGCATGCGGGTTTTCGCTCGTCCGCAAACGCACGATTCGCCTTGTTCTTGCTCAATACGGAATGTAGTATCTTGTATATCAGAAGGCTATAAGGCTACAACCCTCAGGAGACGAACCATGAAAATCTGCGTGTACGGCGCCGGCGCGATCGGCGGCTATATGGGTGCCCAACTGGCGCGCGCCGGTGCGGACGTCAGTTTCGTCGCGCGCGGGCCGCATCTGGCGGCGATGCAGGCGAACGGCGTCAAGCTTCGGATCGATGGCGAGGAGCACACCGTCAAGGTGCGCTGCACGAATAATCCCGCCGAGCTCGGTCCGCAGGATTTCGTGATCATCGCGCTCAAGGCGCATTCGATTCCAGGCGTCGTCGACCTGATTCCGCCGCTGCTCGGGCCGGAAACCGCGATCGTGACCGCGGTCAACGGCCTGCCGTACTGGTACTTCTACAAGCACGGCGGCGAGCTCGAGAACACGAAATTGCAGAGCGTCGATCCGGGCGGCCGCCAGTGGGACGTGTTCGGGCCGGAAAGGGCGATCGGCTGCGTGCTGCTGCCGGCGGCCGAGATCGCGGAGCCGGGCGTCATCGAGCATCACTACGGCAAGAAATTCCCCATCGGCGAGCCGAGCGGCGAAATCACGCCGCGTCTCCAGGCGCTGCACGACCTGATGGCGAAAGCCGACATGGAAGCGCCGATGCGCGACAACATCCGCGATGAAATCTGGCTCAAGCTCTGGGGCAACCTCTGCTTCAACCCGATCAGCGCGCTGACCGGCGCGACGCTGGACGTGCTGACGAGCGATCCGGGCACGCGCGCTCTGTCCAAGGCGATGATGCTGGAGGCGAAGGCCATCGGCGACAAGATCGGCGTGAATTTCCGCGTCGACGTGGAGCGGCGCATCAACGGCGCGGGCGCGGTCGGTGCTCACAAGACGTCGATGCTGATGGACTGCGAAGCCGGACGCCCGATGGAAATCGATCCGCTGATGACGGTGGTGCAGGAAATCGGCCGACTCGTTCACGTTGACACGCCCATGCTTGATGCGGTTCTTGCATTGATCAAGCTGCGCGAGGGCGTGAATCAGGGTACGGCGAAGGCGTTGCCGCTCCCGCAATCGCAAAAAGCGGCCTAAACTGCAGACGAAGGCACCAGCGTTGTTTCTGATATACAAGATGCAAAATATCTTGCATGCTGTTGCGATGCAGCATATACTGAGGGCTCTTGAGTGATTTAACCGGAGCCTGAAATGAGCATCGCCCTGTTGGTTGTCGTCGGATTCGCGCTGGTTGCCGTTGGTGTGGGTGTTACGTTTATGATTGCGTCGTCGGTGCCGCAGAGCATGCTGCAGCGCGCACAGGATCACGGTCGCTTCGCCGGTCTCGCGGCGGAGGATCAGAACGGCGGTTCGGGCAAGCGTGTCCACGCAGGCCGTCCGCACTTGGGAAATCAAGCCATCAATGCCATCTGATACTCAATCCGTAGAACGGCCGGAAGTTCGCACGTCGGGGCTCACGCTTTCGCTGGAACCGATCAACGCCACGGTTTCGCTGCGTGACCAGGCGTACGCGAAGCTGCGGCAGGCAATCGCCGAGGCGGACATCTACCGCTCGCGGGAAGAGATCCGTCTCGACGAGAAAGAGCTGACTGAAGCGCTCGGCGTCTCGCGTACGCCGATCCGCGAAGCCATGACGCTGCTGGAGCAGGAGGGTTTCCTGCGCACGGTGCCGCGCCGTGGCGTGTATATCTTGCGCAAGACCAAGCGCGAGATCGTGGAGATGATCCACATGTGGGCGGCGCTGGAGAGCATGGCGGCGCGCCTCGCGACGCAGCGCGCATCGGACGAGGAAATCGCCCAGTTGCGCCACATGTTCGACAACTTCCGCGACTCGACGCCCGCCGAGCATATCGACGAGTACTCGGATGCGAATATCGCGTTCCACTCCGCGATCGTGCGGCTGGCGAAGTCGGAAATCATCTTCGAGACGATCAAGAACATCTTCGTCCACGTGCGCGCCATTCGTAAGATGACGATCTCGCAGAGCGACCGCGCGTCGCGCTCGATCGTCGATCACATGCGCATCATCGAGGCGCTCGAAAAGCGCGACACGGAACTGGTCGAGCGGCTCGTCAAGCAGCATTCGCTGGATCTCGCCGCGTTTGTCGAGGCGAACTGCGACTTTCTGGATTGAGTTTGGGCTGACGCGCCAAAGCGTCGGAAGCAATGCGAAAGGGCCGCGCGGCAACTGCCGGGCGGCCCTTTTTTCTTGTCGGACGATCGGCGCATTCGCTGCGGCGATCGAGCACGGCCTTAGTCGTGCGTGCAGTCGAGCTGCGTGGTTTGCATCGGCATCTGCGAGCCCTTGTCGTCGGTTTGCTGCGTGAGCGAGGTGCTTCCGTCGGGCTTGATCGAGAACGAAGCGCCGCGCTGCGGCGTTGTGCCCGTCAGCGTCCCGCCCGACAAGCTCTGCGGGGCTTGCGTGCTGTGAGTCTGGCAGCGGACCGCGTTCTTGGGCGGCGCAGGCGGATTCTTCAGGTTCGCGGCGGCGCTGCCTTCGAAACGGGAAGGGGCGGAAGGATCGCTGAAGGACGGAGAAAGCGACTGGGCCATCGCCTGCTCGAAACAGACGGCAAGCGACAGCGCCGCGATGGCGAGGTGGAAGAAACGCATCATGAGCGACATTCAATAAGACTGAGAACCTCGCAGTCTAAGAGATGCCTCTCTGCAAACTGTTGAAAAGTGTGACGCGGGGCGGCCGCCCATGCCGCCCCGCCTGATCGCGCGATTACCGGTTCATCGCGCGCACCATCGTTTCGCCGAGCGCGGCGGGCGAATCGGCGACGTGAATGCCCGCCGACTTCATCGCGTCGATCTTCGCCGACGCCGTGCCGGAGCCGCCCGAGATGATCGCCCCCGCGTGACCCATGCGGCGTCCCGGCGGCGCGGTCGTTCCCGCGATGAAGCCGACCACCGGCTTCTTCGTGTTCGCGTCCTTCAGGAACTGCGCCGCATCTTCCTCCGCCGAACCGCCGATTTCGCCGATCATGATGATGCCTTCGGTCGCGTCGTCCTCCAGGAAAAGCGCGAGGCAGTCGATGAAGTTCGTGCCGTTCACCGGATCGCCGCCGATGCCGACGCACGTCGTCTGCCCAAGCCCGGCCGCAGTCGTCTGCGCGACGGCCTCGTACGTGAGCGTGCCCGAGCGCGACACGACGCCGATTTTCCCCGGCTTATGAATGTGGCCCGGCATGATGCCGATCTTGCATTGCCCCGGCGTGATGACGCCCGGACAGTTCGGCCCCACGAGCCGGCTTTGCGAGCCGCTCAACGCGCGCTTCACGCGCAGCATGTCGAGCACCGGAATGCCTTCCGTGATGCAGACGATGAACGGCACTTCCGCGTCGATGGCTTCGAGAATCGCATCGGCGGCGAAGGGCGGCGGCACGTAGATCACGGAAGCGTCCGCGTCGGTTTTCGCGACCGCATCGGCGACGGTGTCGAACACGGGCAAGTCGAGATGCGTCGTGCCGCCCTTGCCCGGCGTCACGCCGCCGACCATGCGCGTGCCATACGCGATCGCCTGTTCCGAGTGAAACGTGCCCTGCGCGCCGGTGAAGCCCTGGCAAATCACTTTCGTGTCTTTATTGATCAGCACGCTCATTTGGCGGTTCCTCCTTGGGCGACGGCCGTGACGATCTTGTCGGCGGCATCGGCGAGGTTTTCGGCGGGGATGATGGCGAGTCCGGACGCGCGCAGAATCTCGCGGCCCGCATCGACGTTCGTGCCGGCGAGGCGCACGACGAGCGGCACGCGCAGATCGACCTCGCGCGCCGCCGCGACGACGCCTTGCGCGATCACGTCGCAACGCATGATGCCGCCGAAGATGTTGACGAGAATCCCTTGCACTTTCGGATCGCGCAGGATCAGCTTGAACGCGGTCGCGACACGCTCCTGCGTTGCGCCGCCGCCGACGTCGAGAAAGTTCGCGGGTTCGCCGCCATAGAGCTTGATGATGTCCATCGTGGCCATTGCGAGGCCCGCGCCGTTCACCATGCAGCCGATGTTGCCGTCGAGCTTCACATAATTGAGGCCGTGTTTCGCCGCTTCGATTTCGGCGGGATCTTCCTCGTCTTCGTCGCGCAGCTTTTCGATGTCGGGATGGCGATACAGCGCGTTGTCGTCGAAATTGAGCTTGGCGTCGAGCGCCATCACGTCGCCGGAGCCGGTCACGACGAGCGGATTCACCTCGACGATCGACGCGTCCAGATCGACGAAGGCCTGGTACAGCGCCGTGATGAACTTCGACGCCGCCTTCACCTGATTGCCGGTGAGCCCGAGCCCGAACGCGATCTGACGCGTGTGAAAGGGCTGAAGCCCCGTGGCCGGATCGATCGCGACCTTCAGAATCTTCTCCGGCGTGTGATGCGCGACTTCCTCGATTTCCATGCCGCCCTCGGTCGACGCCATGATCGTGATGCGCGACGTGGCGCGATCGACCAGCATGCCGAGATACAGCTCGCGCGCGATATCGCAGCCTTCCTCGATATAGAGACGCTTGACTTCCTTGCCGGCCGGTCCGGTCTGCTTCGTCACGAGCACCGACGCGAGCATTTTCTGCGCGTTGTCGCGCACGTCATCGACCGATTTCACGACGCGCACGCCGCCTTTACCGTCCGGATCGTTGACGAAACGCCCCGCGCCGCGGCCGCCCGCGTGGATCTGCGACTTGACGACCCAGACCGGGCCGCCCAGCGCGCTGGCCGCGTCGGCGGCCTCCGTCGCGGAAAAGGCGACGCGGCCCTCCGGAACCGCGACGCCGTACTTTCGCAGCAGCGCCTTCGCCTGATATTCGTGGATGTTCATTGCGTCTCCTAAGTCCTCTAGTGGGATGGGCGCGACCACAAAAAACGCGTCTCGGTGGCGCGCTGAAATACTGTATATCAGATTTCAAGGCGGTCAAATAGATTTCACGAAGATGCGTCGGAGGAACACAGTTTTGCTGCGTTGCAGTGTCAAAAAATTGGAAATCGAAGCGGGGCGGGCGATTCAGCCAGTCGTGCGGCGCATCACAGGGTTTTCGCCGAGCGGGATACAGTTGACTAATACTGTGTGTGGAATATTGTATATCACATCGACCGCGACGAAGCGCGACGTCCGCGGGAACGCACACCACCCAGTCGAGGAGGAGGCAACAATGTCCGAAATCGTCGGCCGCCGTCCTGAAGCCGCCCCAGCCACCACCACCGCGGAAGACACGCTGAAAGCGAAAACCCGCGGCGCGGGCGTCATCTCGGGCGGTCATCTGGTCGCTCGTGCTTTGAAGAACGAAGGCGTCGATACGATTTTCACGCTGTGCGGCGGCCACATCATCGATATCTATGACGGCTGTGTGGACGAAGGCATCCGCATCATCGACGTGCGTCACGATCGCGAAGACAGGCAAGAGCGCGGTCATCAACATCTGGGTCGATCCGACCGTCTACGCGCCCGGCACGATGGCGCAGACGATGTACAAATAAACGTGAACTTATAAACGTCGTAAGAGATTGGGAGACAAGTCATGACGGTAAACACATCTGGCAAGGCGCTGGACGGCGTGCGCATCCTGGACTTCACGCACGTTCAGTCCGGCCCGACCTGCACGCAGCTGCTCGCGTGGTTCGGGGCGGACGTGATCAAGGTGGAGCGCGCGGGCGCGGGCGACATCACGCGGGAACAACTGCGTGACATTCCCGACGCCGACAGCCTCTACTTCACGATGCTCAACCACAACAAGCGCTCGATCACCATCGACACGAAGAATCCCGAAGGCAAGAAGGTGCTCGAAACGCTCGTCAAGAAGTGCGACGTGCTCGTCGAGAACTTCGCGCCGGGTGCGCTGGATCGCATGGGCTTCACGTGGGAGCGCATCCAGGAGCTGAATCCGCGGATGATTGTCGCGTCGGTGAAAGGCTTCGGGCCGGGACCGTACGAAGACTGCAAGGTCTACGAAAACGTCGCGCAATGCGCAGGCGGCGCGGCCTCGACGACCGGTTTCGACGACGGCCCGCCGACCGTGAGCGGCGCGCAGATCGGCGATTCGGGCACCGGCCTGCATCTCGCGCTCGGCATCGTCACGGCGCTCTATCAGCGCAACACGAGCGGACGCGGCCAGAAAGTGCTCGCCGCGATGCAGGACGGCGTGCTCAATCTCTGCCGCGTGAAGCTGCGCGATCAGCAGCGGCTCGAACGCACCGGCGTGATGAAGGAATATCCGCAGTACCCGAACGGCACGTTCGGCGAAGCGGTGCCGCGCGCGGGCAACGCATCGGGCGGCGGCCAGCCGGGCTGGATTCTCAAGTGCAAGGGCTGGGAAACCGATCCGAACGCGTACATCTACTTCATCACGCAGGCGCCGGTGTGGGGCGAAATCTGCAAGGTGATCGGCAAGGAGGAGTGGATCGACCATCCGGACTACAAGACGCCGAACGCGCGTCTGCCGCACCTGAAGCAGATTTTCGATGAAATCGAGCGCTGGACGATGTCGAAGACCAAGTTCCAGGCGATGGAAATCCTCAACAAGCACGACATTCCGTGCGGCCCGATCCTCTCGATGAAGGAAATCGCCGAAGAGCCGTCGCTGCGCAAGACCGGCACGGTGGTGGAAGTGGATCACCCCGTGCGCGGCAAGTACCTCACGGTCGGCAACCCGATCAAGCTGTCCGACAGCCCCACCGACGTCGTGCGCTCGCCGCTGCTCGGCGAACACACCGATGAAGTCATGGCCGAACTCGGCTACACGCCCGACCAGGTCGCCACATTGAAGAGTCTCGGCGCGATCTGACTCTGACGCTTTGAACGCTTGACCGCCGCCGCCTCGATCGAGGCGGCGCGGGCCCCTGTACGCCTAAATACACGGAGATTCGCCAAAATGAACAACACGGTTGTCCAGGAACGCAGCGAAGCCGCCAATTCATCCTCGCAGTCGGCGCAGGTCGTGCCGCTTCATGCGCCCGACGCCAAACGCCGCGTCGCCGAAGTGTTCGATCGCGTGAAGGCCGAAGGCCGCACGTCGCTCACCGCGCCCGAAGGCAAGCTAATTTGCGATGCATACGGCATCGCGGTGCCGCAGGAAGGCGTCGCGAAATCGGCGGACGATGCCGCGAAGCTCGCGTCGTTCATCGGCTATCCGGTGGTGCTCAAGATCGTTTCGCCGGAAATCCTGCACAAGACGGAAGCGGGCGGCGTGCTCGTCGGCGTGAAGAGCGAAGGCGATGTCCGCGCGGGCTTCGATACGATCATCTCGAACGCGAAGAAGTACGACCCGAACGCGACGCTCGTCGGCGTGCAGGTGCAGCAGATGGTCGGCGCGGGCCAGGAAGTGATCATCGGCGCGGTGACGGACCCGTCGTTCGGCAAGCTGATCGCGTTCGGTCTCGGCGGCGTGCTCGTCGAAGTGCTGAAGGACGTAACCTTCCGGCTCGCGCCCGTGACGCGCGACGAAGCCGCTTCGATGCTCGACGGCATCCAGGCCGCCGAAGTGCTGCGCGGCGTGCGCGGCGCGGAACCGGTGCATCGCGAGGCGCTGATTACGCTGATCGAACGCGTGTCGCGTCTCGTGGACGACTTCCCGCAAATCTCCGAGATGGACCTGAACCCGGTCTTTGCGAGCCCGAGTGGCGCGGTGGCCGCGGACGTGCGCATCGTGATGGATTTCGCGCCGGCGGAGCCGCGTTATCGCCCGACGCAGGAGCAGATCGTCGCGCAGATGAACCGCATCATGAAGCCCGATGCGGTCGCGGTGATCGGCGCGTCGAACGAGGACGGCAAGATCGGCAACTCGGTGATGAAGAACCTCATCAACGGCGGCTATCAGGGCGCGATCTATCCGATCCACCCGAAAGCCGACGAGATCATGGGCCGCAAGGCGTACAAGAGCGTGAAGGACGTGCCCGGCGTGATCGACGTGGCCGTGTTCGCGATTCCGGCGAAGTTCGTGGCGCAGGCGCTCGTGGAAGTGGGCGAGAAGAAGATTCCGGGCGCGGTGCTGATTCCTTCCGGTTTCGCGGAAACGGGCAATCACGAAGGCCAGGACGAGATCGTCAAGATCGCGCGCCAGTACGACATCCGCATGATGGGCCCGAACATCTACGGCTTCTATTACACGCCGAAGAACCTCTGCGCGACCTTCTGCACGCCGTATGACGTGAAGGGCAAGGCGGCGCTCTCGTCGCAGTCGGGCGGCATCGGCATGGCGATCATCGGCTTCTCGCGCTCGGCGAAGATGGGCGTGTCCGCGATCGTGGGTCTCGGCAACAAGAGCGATATCGATGAAGACGATCTGCTCACGTTCTTCGAGCAGGACGACAACACGGAGATCATCGCGCAGCACTGCGAGGATCTGAAGGACGGCCGTGCGTTCGCGGAAGCGGCGAAGCGCGTGTCGAAGAAGAAGCCGGTCGTCGTGCTGAAGGCGGGCCGCACGAGTCTCGGCGCGCGCGCGGCGAGCTCGCACACGGGCGCGCTCGCGGGCAACGACAAGATTTACGAAGACGTGTTCCAGCAATGCGGCGTGATCCGCGCGCGCTCGCTGCGCGATCTGCTCGAATTTGCGCGCGGCATTCCGAAGCTGCCGACGCCCAAGGGCGAGAACGTCGTCATCATCACGGGCGCGGGCGGCTCGGGCGTGCTGCTGTCGGATGCCTGCGTGGACAACGGCCTCTCGCTCATGACGATGCCCGACGATCTCGACGCCGCGTTCCGCAAGTTCATCCCGCCGTTCGGCGCGGCGGGCAATCCGGTCGATATCACGGGCGGCGAGCCGCCGAGCACGTACAAGAACACGATCCGCCTGGGGCTGGAGGACGATCGCATCCATTCGATCATCCTCGGGTACTGGCACACGATCATCACGCCGCCGATGGTCTTCGCGAAGCTCGTCGTCGAAGTGAAGGAGGAGATGAAGGCGCTCGGCATCGAGAAGCCGATCGTGGCCTCGCTCGCCGGCGACGTGCAGGTGGAGGAAGCGGCCGAATACCTGTACGAGCACGGCGTGCCGGCCTACGCTTATTCGACCGAATTGCCCGTCGCGGTGCTCGGTGCGAAATATAAGTGGGCGCGCGGCGCGGGTCAGATTTAAGGAGGAGGGGACGAGGGCGCGGACCACGAACGTCCGCGCCCCATCACAAGGAGACAAACGTGACGCATTGGATTCGTTTTCGCGATGCCGATGGCAGCATCGGCTTCGGCACGCTCGATCAGCATTCGGGCCGCGTCGTGCAGCACGACGGCGCGATGTTCGACCGCCCGCGCCCGACCGACATCAGCTTCGCCGCCGACGATCTCACGCTGCTCGCACCGTGCGAGCCGAGCAAGGTCATCGCGCTGTGGAACAACTACTACGCGCTGTCGCAGAAGCTCGATAAAGCGCCGCCTGCGCATCCGCTTTTTCTCATCAAGCCGCCGATGTCGGTGATTGGGCCGAACGCATCGATACGCCGGCCGAAAAGCTATCACGGCAAGATCGCCTACGAAGGCGAACTGGGCATCGTGATCGGCAAGACGGTGAGCGGCGCGTCGGTCGAAGAGGCGGAAGCCGCGATCTTCGGCTACACCTGCGTCAACGACGTCACCGCTATCGAGTTGCTGCAGGAAGATCCCAATTTCGCGCAATGGTGCCGCTCGAAGGGTTTCGACACGTTCACGTGTCTCGGGCCCGCGATCGTCACGCCCGGCAATGGCTTCGACTGGCGCGCGGCGAGCGTCGTCACGACGCTGGAAGGCGTCGAGCGTCAGAACTATCCGCTCGATGACATGATCTTCTCGCCCGCCGAACAGGTGAGCCTGCTGTCGCAGGACATGACGCTCGTTCCCGGCGATGTGATCGCATGCGGCACGTCGATCGGCGTCGGCTCGATCAAGGACGGCTCGCGCGTGGATGTGTCCATCGCGGGCATCGGCACGCTGTCCAACGTGCTCGAAGCATGATCGGCGACGCGCTGTCGGGCGCGTTGTGCGTGCTCGCGGCGCTATCGGCGGGGGCGTCGATGCGCGCGGGCGCGATACGCTGGCCGTGGGTGGCGGGCGCGGCCGTCGTCGCGCTGTGCGGCATGGACGCCGTCGCGCTTTCGCTGGCCGCTGTCGCCGGATTCGCGGGTTATCGGCTCGACCGCGGTCCGTCGAGCGCGTCGGCGCACGCGTTGCTGGCGACTCTCGCGTTCGTCGCGTGGCTGCTGCCGGCTTCGAACAGCGCGTATGCGGCGGCGGCCGGCGGTGCGATCGCGGCCCTCGGCTATCTGGCTTGCGCGCGGGTCGATCGGGAAGGCGCGAATGCGCAGGCGCTGCATCTCGCGTGCGCCGGCGCGTGCGCGGCGCTCGCCTATGTGTTCGGCGCGCAATCGGGCGCATTCGCCGTGTTGCCCGCGCTCGCGCTCCTTGCGCTCATCGGCGCGCATTTGTCGCTCGCAATGGGCGGCGCGGCCGGTGTGCCGCTCGCGAACGGGATGAACGGCGCGGCGTCGTGCGGTCTCGCGCTTGCGGCCGCGCTGGCCGGCACGCACGGGGCGCTCGTGGTGATGGCCGCCGCGCTCGCCATCGGATGCGCACAGTCGGCGGTACGCGTCGGCGTCGTGCGCGAGGCGCCGTAAACGACAAAGCCGGCGCGATGGTCACGCCGGCTTTGTCATCGATACATCAGACGTGACGCGCGGCGCGCATCAACGATCGCGATTCCACAACGCGCCGAGCATGAAACCGACGGCCGCCGCGATCAGCACGCCCTGAATCGGCTGGTTCGCCACCGCCAGCCGCACGTTGTCGACGGTCTGTCCGTAGCTTTGCTGCAGGTTGCCGTACGCCTGCCGGACCTTGCCTTCGGCTTGCGTGGCTTCGTCGCCCGTCAGCGCGCCGACCGCGTCCTGCACCTTGCCGACGACGCGCTGCGCCGCGCCTTCCACTTGATCCTGCACCATAGGTGCCTCCCTTTTCGGTTGAGCGGTTTCTCGTGTGTCCTTCTGAGTCCGGTTGCGCCGGAACGCTCCTGTACAGCACGTCGCGTGCCTAGTCAGGCAGGACCGATGAGACCCTTGACCGCGTCGATCAGATCGTCGATGGAAAGCGGCTTGCGGCGGAATTGCGCGTGCGGATGGTCGAGCGCCGGCGCGTTGGCCGCCGCGCTCATCAGGATCACCGGTACCGCGCCGAGCCCGTCGCTCGCGGCGAGCTGCCGGATCAGCTGGACGCCGTCCATGTGCGGCATCATCCAGTCGGTGATGACGAGCGCGGGCGGATTCGAGCGCGCGGCGTCGAGCGCCATGCGTCCGTTGGAGGCGGTCACGACCTCGTAGCCCTCCATTTCGAGCACGAGCCGCCAGGTGGTCAGAATGTCGAATTCATCGTCGACGACGAGGATCTTTTTCATGCGCGCGCGCCGGGATCCGCCACCGAGAGCGCGGGCGCCGCCGACGGACTGCCGGACAGCATACCCGTCGTGCCGATGAAACCTTCGCTGATATGCAGGCCGCGCGTGTCGATCGTCAGGCGGCGGATCGCGGAATCGTGCGTGCCTTCGCGCTGCTTCACGATCGACACCATGCGATACAGCGACGAATTCGCCTCCACGTAGCGCATGAGCACGATGTTCTCGGTCAGCGCCGACGCGCGCAGCGTCGCGGGCAGCGTCGGATTGCCGTAGAGCGGCAGTTCTTCAGTGAGAATCGTCGTCACGCCCGCATCGCGCAGGCGGTGCGTGAGCGCGTTGAGAAACAGCCCGAAACGCTCCGTGCGGTTCGCGGACTGATGAAATCCGTCGATGCCGTCGACCACGAGGCGCGACGCATTCGTGTTCCTGACCGCGTTCAACAGCTCGACGGCGAGTTCGTCGATCGCCAGTTCGACGGCCGGATGCCAGTGAATCGACAAACGGCCGTCCGCCACGGCCGGCGCGAGGTCGATGCCGACCGAGCGCGCCTTGGCGAGCAGGCGCTCGGGCGACTCGTAAAGCCCGAAGTACACGCAGCGCTCGCCGCGTTCGACGCCCGCCTGCAGAAACTTGAGCGAGAGCAGCGTCTTGCCGATGCCCGATGGCCCGATGAGCGTGGTCGTCGAGCCGCGCACGACACCGCCGCCGAGCATCTGATCGAAATCGGGAAACCCGAACGCGAGCTTGTTGCTGAAGTCGGGCAGGCCGTCGGGACTGGCCGGCGACGCCTCGATGCGCGGGAAGGTCACGAGACCTTGCTCCGTGATCTTGAAAAAGTGCTTGCCCAGCAAGTGATCGCGGGCGCGCAGCTTGTGGACCTCGATTTCACGGGCGCGCCGCATGCCCGTGTTGTAGCGGTTCAGCTCGATGAGACCGTCGACAAGCGTGTGTTCCGGATGCGGCTCGTTGCCGGAAAGCGGCGCGAGAATCAGGGTCGTGCAGCGGGCGGCGCTCACGAAAGCGGAGAGTTCGTGGATGAACTGCGAGAGTTCGAGCTCCGTCGAGCTGAATTCGCGCGCGCTGCGAAAGCCGTCGATGACCATGAAGCGCGGCCGGCTCGACTTGATCGTAGACGCGATCAGCGAGAGGAAACCGGAGAGTCCGTCGCGCATCAGTTCGTGATAGCCGGAGACGAAGAGCATCCGGTCGGAGATGGCGTCGGCGTTGTAGAAGGAGAGCGCCTTCAGATGGGACAGCAGCTTGGTATGCGATTCGGCGATGAGCGTGATGTACAGCACCGTGTCGCCTTGCGCGACGCGGTGAAAGCCGATCTGCGACGAGAGAATCGTCTTGCCGGCGCCCGCCATGCCTTCGATCAGATACAGGCCGCCTTCGACCAGACCGCCGCCCAGGATGTTGTCGAGGCCCACGACGCCGGTCGTGACGTTGTCGTCCGTGGGGGCGGGCTGCCGGGGTCGATCGGTGGAGAGATTGTCGTCTTGAGTCATGGCATTTTCGTTTTTACTGGACGATCCGGCTTTTTGCGAAGGCGCATTATGGCTGACTCTCGGCAATCATGTGCTTGCATGACGCGCCCGTCATCCCCGCCGCCGCGCCGTTTCGTGCGTATCTGTCTTGCGTGCCGCTGCCGCGCACCATTTCGGTCCAAAACCGCGAGTCCCTAGCACCGCCGCCTCTACGCCAGAGACGGCGGTGAGGGTGCGTAGCAACTCGGTGCGCGTGCCGCAGATTCGCACATCCGTCTTGCTATGGACCTCGACCCGCTGAGCGACGGCACGCACATGGTTCCGCGCATAGGAGCCGTCGTCATGGCGCAGCTTATGTTTCGCGGCCAGCGCGAACGCATGAAGGCTCTCGACGGTGATCTCCGGGCTGATGCGCTCGATATGCGCGACAGCCCGCTCGGCATCCCCTCGGGCCTGGTCGCGGAGGGTGGTCAGCTCGGCGATGCGCGCCTTGAGCGACGGATCGCCCATATCGACCACTCCATTCTCGATCGCCTCATAGAGTCGGGAGAGCTTGGTATCGGCCTCCGTCGCCCGACGCTCCATCTCGGCGACGTGCTGGCGGCGCTCCGTCACCCATTCCTCACGCCGGGCGATAAGCTGGTCCATCAGCACTTCAAGCCGAGCGGGATCGAGCAGCCGCTTCTCCAGATGCTCGATCACGGCCTCGTTCAGCCGGTCCATCGGCAGAGAGACGCCGGGGCAACCCGTTTTCCCCTTCGTGGCTTTGGTCGCGCAGGTGTAGTAGCGATACTCCTGACCGCTCCGGCTGGTGCCCGTGCGCAGCGTCATCGCCGCACCGCAGCAGGCGCAGAAGCAGATGCCCGTCAGAAGCGTCGAACCGCCCACCGCGCGCGGCGGCATCATCTTGGGGCTGCGCGCCTTCAATGACCGCTGCACGGCCTCGAACTCGGCCACCGTGACAATCGGCGGCACTTCCATGATGGCGTGCTCGGCCTCGGGCTTCCGACGCCCCTTCTTGACGTCATAGGTGTTGAAACGGTGCTGGCCGATATAGGTCGTGCGCGTCAGCACCTGATGCACCATGCCCTTGCCCCAGCGCCCACCATAGCGTGTGCGGATATTGTTCTCGTTGAGCCAGCACGCGATAGCCATGACTCCGATCGGCCCGCGTCCATCGGCGCCCTCCAGCGCCAGGCGGAAAATCCGGCGCACCGTCTCGGCATGGATCGGATCGATCTCCAGCTTCTTCTTGATCTTCGTGCCCCGCTGCTCGGCCTCGACCACGCGGTAGCCGATCGGCGGACGGGCGCCGTTCCAGAAGCCTTGCCGCGCGTTCTCGTTCATCGCGCGTAGCGTATGCTTGGCAGTCTCTTTCGACTGATATTCGTCGAACAGCGTCATGATCCTGCGCATCATCTCGCCCGCGGGATCATCGCCGAGAACCTGCGTGATCGAGACAAGCTGCACGCCGTTCTTCGCCAGCTTGCGGACGTAGAACTCGAACTGGAACTGATCGCGGAAGAAGCGCGAGAAGCTATGCACGACCACCACGTCGAACGCGGGAGGCCTCTCCATCGCCGCATCGATCATATCCTGGAAGGCGGGACGGCGATCGTCGGTGCCCGAGACGCCCGGCTCGACGAACTCGGCCGCGACCTCCCAGCCGTTCGAGAGGCAGTAACCCTCAAGCTGGCGGCGTTGATCGGGGATCGACAAGTCGTGATCCGCCTGGCGCGGAGTGGAAACGCGCAGGTAGAGCGCGGCGCGAGCCGTCGCCACGACCGGCGGCGTCTCGGGTTTGGCGGGGGCGACAGTCGCCATGACAACATCCTTTCATCAACCTGCGGCCCACAGCGGCGACCGCGACTACATTTTCTCCAGCCCCCGCCCCGCCGAGGACGCCAGCAGGAACAGCCGGTTCGGCCGCCGCGGGAAGGGCGCAAAGCCAAGCCCTTCGTAGAAAGCTGCCGCGCGTTCATCCTTGGCGTCGACGATGATGGCCAGCACCGCCAGCGTTTCCGCGGCGCCGAGAATGCGGCGTATCGCATCCACCGCCAGCACTTCACCGAAGCCCTTGCCACGCATCCGAACGTCCCGTGCAAGGCGTCCGATCAGCGCCGCTGGATAACCGCTCTCGTAGCGCGGCAGCTTGCGCGCGATTTCCTCCGGCAATTCGCCCAGCTCCAGCTTGAAGGCGCTCAGGCTGTAAAAGCCGACGACGCCCAACTCCGAATCCGCTGCGACGAAGACACGCGCGACATCGCGGCGGTCATCCTGACCGGCGCGTCGCCGGAACCAGCCATCCAGATCGGCCTGCCCGCAAGAGAAGCGCGACCGATCGTGATGCTTGCCGAGGGCTTCAAAGACGATCGCCAATCGTCAGCCCACGAGATCGCGGTGACGGCGCATGGCCGCGATCAGCCGCTCGGACGGCTCCGGCGGGTTCATCAGCGCCTCGAAGAAGGCATCCCGATCTGCGCCGGTCAGCACCAGGCGTTGATGCTCGTCCAGCACGCGCCGCGCGCCTTCATAGGCCAGATCACCGGCCGTCAGGCCAGTGACCGCCGTCGCCTGTTGAATCAAATCCTTGGCCGACGCGCTCACGCGCAGCTCGATCCGCTCGCGCTTGATCTCGCGCTCCGGTTTCCGGCGTTTCTGAACGGCTGACATGCCCGATCTCCTTTGACCGTTAATGTACGGCATAATACCGTGCCAGTCAACTTCGCCGAAGCGCGTGGGCCGCATCATCCGATCGTAGAAGCACGGGACAGCAGAGCCGATTTTCATCATGGCAGCGACCCGAACAGGGCGTCCAGTTCCTCACGAAAAGCGCCTTCGATGACGCGCAGCTCGGCATCGCCGATGGGAACCTGCTCGGGCCAGTCGTCGGTAACGATTATCGGCGCGCTGGTAGCGCTCCTGCGAGACGATGCGCGCGTCGGATGCGGCTGCATGTAATCGTGCAGGTCTTCCAGCCCTTCCGACCAGCCGCGGGGTGCGCGGCGGCGACGTTTGCGAGAGTGCCATATGCTCAAGCTGCCGCGCATCTCTCGGGAATCCAGCAAAATCGCCCTTGGCCGCATACGTGCCGGTCCCGTAGCGGCGGCGGCGGGATTCGGCGCACGGCGGCGCAAGGCGGAAATAGCGAAGCGTAGCGTAGCAGAGATACGTGCTCACGGCGGGATCGCGGATGCCGTGTGCAGCCCGGTTTGCTATCCTTCCGCACATGGACTCGCGGACGCACATCGACACTGACAGAATCGACGAGGCGGTGCTTGCCCTGCTGTGGCTCAACCGCAGCACCACCGGCACGGCCTGGAAAGGCTTCGACTGGAGCGCGATGGATCGACTGCACGAACGCGGACTGATTTCCGATCCGGCGCGCAAGGCGAAGTCGGTGCATCTGACGGACGAAGGCATGGCCGAGGCTGAGCGCCTGTTCAACGCGCTGTTCGCTCGCCCCTGAATCCTGCCACGCCGATGCGAAAGCCATAACCCGGCCATCGCTGGTGGCTCCGCTGAAATGCCGGGTGCATCAGTGTCTCCCGTCCTGCCTGCCTGACCGACCCTCGCGGCCTCCCTCGTGGCTTGATCTGTTCGTGTCCACCTGGCGGCGCAACGGCGCCGGGCAGCTTTTTTCCGCCGCCTTCGGCTTTGCAGCGCGAAGCAAAAAAGCCGCCCTTCGGCCGTCTCTTGGCCGCAAGCCCACCCCGCCGCGCAAGCGCGACGGGAACCCCGAGCAGCGGTGCGCAGCCGACTGTCCCCGATCCTCGACATGCCACGAGGCCGCGAAGGGCGCGGTCCCGAGTCAAGAAAGGACTGACGACATGATCTGCGGAAACTTCACGGCAACCGATCGCGGCTTCCACGGCGAAATCCGGTTTTTCGGCCTCAGCGAAAAGGTGGAAATCCTTCGGATCGACGACAAGGCAAGCGACAAGTCGCCCGACTATCGCATCGTTGCCGCCGACGACGAGCGCATCGAATTCGGCGTTGGCTGGCTCAAGGCCACCAAAGACCAGAAGCCTTACGCTTCACTCAAGCTCAATCCGGTCCTGGCGCCGGACGTTCATCTTCGGCTTGTCTCGACCGAGACAACCGGCAAGTTCGAGCTGAAGGTCGACTGATCGCGAGAGCGTCCCGCCAGCAATGGCGGGGCGCTCCCTTTCCGGTCCCGGATGGATCTTCACTGTATCCGCCAGCGCCGCTCACCCTGGCGACCTGCCGCACAATGATCGCAATCTCAGGCTGGGGCTGACCGAGCAGGGATCGGCCTATGGCCGAGCCGGTATCCCGGCTGTCCTCTGCGTGAGTGGAAAAGAGGGCGGGACAAGCCCGCAAAGCGAGCCCGCCCACGCGGGCAGGTCTTCCGTGCGCGCCGCCTGGGCGGCGCGATCGTTGCTAAGGACGTTGTCCTCGCGCCGGTCAAGGTAAGTGGAACCGTCCGGGGCGGTATCCCCACCTTCCGCGGCTTCGCCTTGTGCAGGCGGGTGATTCCCCTCCGCCCCGGCCGCCCCCCCCGTTGCTACCCTTGGCTCGCCGCCGGGCAGAAGTTCAGGCGCGGCATTCCGCTTCGCTGAACTTCAGACCCAAAGGATTTGAGACATGACCAGCAAGGCACAGGCTCCCCGCAATGTGATTTTCAACGGTGATTGCATTGAAGTGATGCAGGCTTTCGATAGCGGCACGGTGGATTTCATCCTGACCGATCCGCCCTATGTGACCCGCTACCGGGACCGTCAGGGCCGCAAGGTTGCCAATGACGATAACGGCCGGTGGCTGCGTCCGGCGTTTCGGGAAATGCACCGCGTCCTGAAGGATGGCGGTTTCGCGGTTTCCTTCTATGGCTGGAACAAGGTGGATTTGTTCATGGACGCATGGAAGGCGGCGGGCTTCCGCGTCGTCGGCCATCTTGTGTTTCGCAAGCGTTATGCGTCATCGGCCCGCTTCCTCCGCTATGAGCACGAACAGGCTTATTTGCTGGCGAAGGGCAATCCGGCCCGGCCCGCGCGTCCTATCGCCGACGTGCTCGATTTTCCTTACAGCGGGAACCGTTTGCATCCCACGCAAAAGCCGGTTGAGGCGCTGACTCCGTTGATCGAGGCTTTCACGCAGCCGGGCGAGCTTGTGCTGGACCCGTTCAGCGGCAGCGGTTCGTCACTGGCGGCAGCCCAGCAACTCGGCCGCGACTGGACCGGCATCGAACTCGACAACGGCCATTACCACACCGCGAGCAAGCGGCTGGAACGCCCGGCGCGGAGGGTGGCGGCTTAGGCCGCCTCCCTTTCCGGCTCTCCCATTTTGAAAGGCACGATCATGGCCGCTCCCTATGTCGCCCGCTTCACGCGGCTGCACCCCAAGCTCTGGGCGCCCTACGGCATCACCGCCTATCCGTATGGTTTTCACGACTGGCCGCCCGAGGAAGCCGCCCCGGTCTGGATACCGCGAGCCCATATCATCACCGCGCGCGGCGCCGCGTTCCTCGACCTCGGCGATTGCACCACGCTTGAACAGGCGATCGAAGCCTGCTGGACCCATTTTGCAAGCCTTCGCTGACATCCCATGCCGCCGCCGACCCACCCAGGCCGGCGGCGGCCGCGCGTCCCAAAGGTCCGCGCGGCCGTCATGGCGCGCGCTCGCCGGGCGCTGCCCGGCTCGCAAGAGACAGTAGCCAGAACGGCATCCCCGTCCTAAGAAGGACGTGGGCCGCTACGCGGCGGCCTGGGGTTGGTAGCCCCACGTTCAACGGTTTGGCGCCGGCCGTGACGGCGCCGCCATCCTTGACCACATGGTCGGGGAGCCTGTGACGTATACAACAGGCTTCCGGGCTAAAGGTCACAGGGCCGATTGAACGCGGTTTACCACTCCCCGATCAGGGTCAGGAGCAAGTTTGCGGGGGCGCACCGCAGACAAACCGCTTCTCGCCCGGATCGACCGTTGCGGAGCGCGCGCGAAGCCATGCCCGCCGCGCGCATGGAATTGTCTCCGTTTCGGTCTAAAAGGTTAACGGGGACTGGAGGAACGGGGGCGTTATGACCGGCAAGCATTTCGAGGATCGCGCGCCCGACGCGCCGCGGCTTACCGCCTATGACGAGGATCACCTCGCCGACTATATCCGCCTGCTCGATACCGACGACGAGGGCGCCGACTGGCGAGATGCGGCGGCGCATATCTTCGGGATCGATCCCCGTGCCGAACCCGAGCGCGCCCGCGTGATGCACGAAAGCCATCTCGCCCGCGCGCGCTGGATGACCGAAGTGGGCTACGCATATCTCCTCGGCCCGCGCGCCACGGAATAGGTTAACATTCAGACCGGAATGGATTTTTCCGGTCGCGGATTCCGATGCGCGGGCGGCATCGCACCGCGCAGCCTTCGCGCTGTCGGGATGCAGCGCTTCTCCCGATCCTCGGCGGTCCAGACTCCGCACAAAGAGCGGCTGGGGAGGATGCTCATGCCGACACCGCCACGACGGCGCTCGCGACGTGCCGGCAATGCGCCGGCCACGCCCGGCCGCGCCGAATTCGCCGCCGCGTTCCTTCAACGCAACCGCCAGTATCGCGCAGAACGGGCGCGTCTCAGGCGCAACGCCCCGGCGAGCGAGCGAATAGCGCTCGCCCGCCGCTGGGGGTTGTCCTTTCGCCTACCTGCCTGATGAGCTGTCGGGCACGGTGATCTGGCGGCCGGAACTCACCGCCGTCACCGTGATCCTCGACGCCGCGCCGGAGGAATATGCCGGCGCAGCGGCAATCGACCCGCTGGCGCTCGGCGCGCTGCTCGCCGACCGGGCCGGGATCGACGGCCGTCATGTCGTCGTCGCTGACGCGGCCGGCGAGCATCGGCTGTGGCTACGCGATCCGACGCCCGGCCAGCCGCTCGCCGCGATCGTCCCGCTCGACAAGGATTTCATCAAGCGCATCTTCAGCCTGCTGCGTTTCCATCGGCTCATGTCGGGCAAGCGACCCGGCCCGTTGCCGCGCGGATGGCCACTCACCGCAATTCGCACGGCCCGGCTCGAGTTGATGCTTCGCGCGCTCGATCTGCGCCTCGCCGGGGCGACATATCGCGAAATCGCGATCGCGCTCGGCAAGGACGAAGCCGGGCATCTCTCGGCGTCCGACTTCAAGAACTCGGACGCCCGGTCCTTCGCCTATCGCCTGGTGCGCGACGCCACCGCCATGATGAAGGGCGACTACCGCAAGCTGCTGCGCTTCCGCTGATAGCGCCCACCGCGTGACCGCGGCCGGGGTGGTCACATCGGCGCAGCTGCGAATCTTCGTTCCCCACCCTGCCGTGAGCACTTCGCCATGATCGCCTCCTGCCATCCCGCTTCGCAGGAGACGCTCGTTGTCCAGGCCGCCCGTCACCCTTCCGCCCCGCTACCTGCGGACCCCCGAAGCGGCGCGCTTCCTCGGTCTCTCCGGCCGCACGCTTGAGAAGCACCGCTATTTCGGGAGCGGCCCGGCCTATCGCCGGATCGGCGGACGGGTGGTCTATTCGGTCGACGACCTGCGCGCCTGGGCCGACCTCGGCACCAAATATTCCACGTCCGACCCCGGCCAGAACGATCTCATGCCGCAGCGGGATGCGGCGATCACGCAGAGCCGCCGATGAAGCCGCGCGCCGCCTCCCGTTCCGGCGAGCGCGCCCAACTCGCGCTGTTCCCGTCGCTCGGGCACGACATCGCGCCGCGCGACGCCCAGGACCTCATGGCCTGGCCGTTCTTCAGCCTCGCCAAGCGCAGGCGGGTGACGCCGATCGACTTCCGCATGGGCGCGACCTGGATATCGGTCGAGGCGGTGCCCGAGCACGGCATGGCGACCATATGGGACGCCGACGTGCTGATATGGGCGGCGAGCCAGATCGTCGCGGCACGCGACGCGGGGCTGCCGACCTCGCGCCTGATGGCGACGACGCCGCACGAAATCCTCACCTTCACCGGACGCGGCACCGGCAAGGATCATTATGACCGGCTGAAGGCCGCGCTCGACCGGCTGCAATCCACTACGGTCGCCACGTCGATCCGCCAGCAGCACCAGCGCCGCCGCCATCGCTTCTCGTGGATCAACGAGTGGCAGGAGCGGCTCGACGGCGAGGGCGGCCGCTCGGTATCGAACTGATCCTGCCCGACTGGTTCTATGCCGGCGTGGTCGATCGCACGTTCGTCCTCACCATCGACCGGGCCTATTTCGACCTGACCGGAGGGCTGGAACGCTGGCTCTACCGGATCGTGCGCAAGCATGGCGGCCAGCAGGAAGGCGGCTGGAGCTTCGACGTTTCGCACCTCCACCTGAAATCCGGCGCGCTCTCGCCCTTGAAGCAATTCGCGTTCGAGCTGCGCGGCATCGTCCGCCGCCAGTCCCTTCCGGGTTACGCGCTGGCGATCGAGCGCGCGTTCGGCCGTGAGCGGCTGACCTTCGCGCCCGTGCCTGCCGATCCGTTCGAGACGGCGGCGCGGCGCATGGGGCTGGCTGTGGATAACCGGCCATGAGACTCGGCCTATTGAAAACCGCCGGACTCGGCCGATTAAAAACCGCTGACTCGGCCTATAAAAAACCCGCCCCCCACGCAAGCCTCTGGAATCGCTCGCGTAATCGCCCCCCTTCTAACTATGCTAACAGTAAAGAATACTTCGTATTCTTTCTAACGCGATTTCGAGCTGTGGATAATTCGCGAGACGGTGCGAAGTATCAGGCAGTAAATCCGCCGTTTCCACTACGCTATACTACTACGCCTTTTCCGCGAGGCGATCAATCGTCCAGAGGGCGTGATGCGAAAGCGATCCGCCATCCGGTGATGGCGCCGGGAGGCGGCCGATGATCGGCTATGCTTCCCGCACTGGCACACGCCGCAATCTCGATGCTCTGCGGCGCGCGGGCTGGCGGCTGATGGTCTCCGCAAAGGGACCGTTGCGCCCGGAACGCTTCCGCTACGCGCTCGACAATGGCGCATGGACGGCTTTTCAGCGGGGCGAGCCGTTCGACGTGCCCGCGTTCGAGAAGGCGGTTGCTCTGCTCGGGTCGGGGGCCGACTGGATCGTGCTGCCCGACATCGTGGCGGGCGGCCTCGCTTCGCTGCGCTTCTCGCTCGACTGGCTGGACGCGCTGCGCAACCGGCCCGAGCTGCGCGACGCGCAATATCTGCTCGCCGTCCAGAACGGCATGGAGCCGCCGCACGTCGCGGCGGTGGTCGGCCCGGAGATCGGTATCTTCGTCGGCGGCGATACGCCGTGGAAACTGGCGACGATGGCGACATGGGCGCGGCTCGCGCATGAGCGTGGCGCCATCTGCCATGTCGGCCGCGTCAACACCGCGCGGCGCATCCGCCTTTGCGCGGCAGCAGGGGCCGACAGCTTCGATGGCTCGGGCGTCTCGCGCTTCGCCTCCGCTTTGCCGCCGCTCGATCTCGCCCGGCGGCAGCCGGACATCGAAGCCTGGCTTGCGGGGCAGCGGCCATGATCGCCGTCCAGCACTTCGGCAGCATCTCGGGCGGCAAGGACAGCCAAGCCGTTCTCTGCAAGATGGTCGAGCGGATCGAGCGCAAGGGGCTGGCCGCGTTCGGCAACAACGCCCCGCGCTTCCTCTGTGCCGACAACGGCCATGAGAACCCGATCACGCTCGATCATATCGCCTATCTCGACGACTGGCTGCGGCAGCGCACCGGCCTGCACATCGAGATCGTGTCGGCCAACGATGTGCCCGGCCTCACCGACGCGGCGGCCTTCGCCCGTAAGCGCGGGATTCTTCGTGAGGAATGGTCGAACGAAAAGCGGCGGACGCGCCATAGAGGCGCGTGCAACCAGCGCCGGGACGCATGGCAGGCAGGCACGATCACCAGGGCCGAGTGGATGGCCGGGTGCGATTGTCCCGTCCTGGTCTCGCCACCTGTCCCCGATCACCTGATCGAGCGGGCGCTCGGGCTGCTGCATCCCACCGGCATCCCGTTCCTCGACATGGCGATGCTGCACGGCCGGTTTCCCGGCACGAAGACGCGCTTCTGCACCGACGAGACCAAGCTGATCCCGATGATGCACCGCAAGCGCCCGCTGCTCGACGCGGGCGTGCCGGTGATCGACTGGATCGGCGAACGGGCCGACGAGAGCCCGGCGCGGGCGAAGAAACCGCCCATCCAGTCGAAGCGGTATCCGGTCGGGGCGCGCCAAGTGCTCTACCGGCCCATCTTCCGCTGGTCGGCCGCTGACACCTTCGCCATCTCCGAGCGCCACGGCCTGCGCCACAACCCGCTTTACACGATGGGCATGAGCCGGGTCGGCTGCTCGACCTGCATCATGGTCAAAAAGCGCGAATTGCGCGCCTGGTCCATGCGCTTCCCGGCCGAGGTAGACCGCGTGCGCGAGTGGGAGCAGCTGGTCAGCCTCGTGTCCCGCCGCAGCGCCGTCGCCGGCACGCCGGCATCGCTGCTGCCCGCGCCGACCGTCCCGGGCGATCCCGCCGATCATGGCCGGGCGACCATCGACAGGGCGATCGCGTGGTCGCGCACAAGCCGGGGCGGGCGCAACTACGACCTGTTCATCGACCAGGAGCAGCGCGAGGCCGATGAGCACGGCCTGCGCTGCGACAGCGAATACGGGCTGTGCGAATGATGCGCGCGCTCGACCTGTTCAGCGCAGCGGCGGGCGGCTGGTCGCTTGGCCTGCATCGCGCCGGCTTCATTACCGTCGCCGCCTGCGAGATCGTCGAGTGGCGCCGCATCCTCTACGCGGAGAACAATCCCCATGTCAGACTCTACGATGACGTGCGCGCCCTCACGGCAGCTCGACTTGTTTCCGACCTCGGATTCCTACCCGACATCATCGTCGGATCGCCGCCGTGCCAGGACATCTCCAGCGCCAACACCAAAGGCAGGGGAATCGAAGGCGAACGGTCGGGCCTCTACCTCGAAGCCGTCCGCCTGGTCGGAGATTGCCGGCCTCGCTGGTTCGCTTTTGAGAACAGCGCTAATCTCAGAACTCGCGGCGCTGACCGGCTGCTCCTTCTCCTGGAAACGCTCGGCTACGCCTGCGAACCGTGCGTGGTGGCTGCTGAAAATGTCGGCGCCAACCATGTCCGCAAGCGATCATGGCTCATCGGCTACGACCCCGGCCAGCTTGCCGACGCCGCGCACCAGCGACGCGGCACACGGCCCGGAGATGTGCAAGGTGCGCGGAGAGAAGCGGACTGGCATGAACCTGCCGACGATGATGCACCCCGCTGCATTGAACAGGCTGCCGACCCCGCTGGCGACGGACGGGATGACGGACGGCGCGGGCGGCGGAGCGGGATCAACATATCCGCTGCGGATGATTCTGGCGACGCCGCGCAAGTCGGATGCGGAACGCGGCGGCCGGGGGGATGTGCTCAGCCAGTTGCAGGGCCATGCCAGCCGCCATGCGGGCATGATGCCGACGCCCGTCAAACCGAACGGCGGCCGGAGATTGAGCGCGCAGGAGATCGAGACGGGACGCCGGGCGAATGGCGCGAAGGCGCAGATCGACACGCCGAACCTGCTGCGCCATGCCGCGGAACTCCTGCCGACTCCCACGAAGCGGGACAGCCGGATGGACAGCTGGAGTCCGGCCTACGACCGCAGGAAATCCCCGACGATGGACGCGGTGATGGACGGGGCTATGACCGATCGCGCGCCGGACAAATGGGCGGGCGCTCGCGCGCTGGCGGCGATGCTGCGGAGCCGTGGGCTGACTGGAACGGCGGCCTTGCCCGTCACTTACGGCTGGATGATGGGCTTTCCGCCTGGGTGGCTGGCACGCGCGTTGCGGTCGGCGGTCCACGCGGGACGGCTGCTGCCAGCCTGATCGTCGAGGCGTTCGGCGACGCCGTTCTCCCGCAAATCCCCGAAGCCATCGGCCGCGCGATCCTGCGCACCGAAGCCGCGCTCGATCTCGTGCTCGGCCGCGCATCCCTCGACAGCGCCGGAGACGAACGATGAGCGACCCCGCGCGTCCACAGCATATCGATTTCAGCGGGTTTGAAGCCGCGCTGCGCCGGCAGGCGGCGGAACGGGAAGCACCTCACCGCAGCCCGCCCATACCGTCCGCAATCGCAGCCGCCTCCCGGCTGACCGAAGTCGAACTCACCTGGATCGAGAAGAAGCTGGAGCACTGGATACGCTTCGGCCGTATCGCCCACGACCGCATCCTCACGCGCCGAACGCGCGTGGTGAGCTTTCGGCCCGGCGCGATATTCACCTTCGTCCGCTGGTCCGCCAACGACTATGGCACGATCACCTCGCGCATCGACGTCTTGCGGGCGGTGGATGCCGGCGAACCATACACCACGCTGCCCTTCGTGCGGCCGGGCGGCGACATCCTCCTGCATATCGAGAGCTGGCCGAAGGTGAGCCAGGTGCTCGCCGCGATCGACGCGGTGGAAGCGGCGGGTGTCGATCCCTGCGATGCCGCGTCCGACCACTGGCGCCACGTTCACAACCGCATCGCCGCGGGCCATGAGCCGCGTCCCTACACGATGGAGCGCCATCGCGCCTGGCTCAAGCGCCGGGAGATCGAAGGATGACGCGCCGCCGTTATGTCATGGCGACGGCCATCGCCGCATTCGCCTTCGCCGCGGCGTTCGTCATCACCGCAGCCGTCGATCCGCTTCCGCGCGTGATCTGGAACGCCAGCGCCAGCGCGCCGATCGGCCTTTACCGCGTCCATCCCGACCGCGATCCGCCCACCGGGGCGCTGGTCGCCATCACGCCGCCAGAGCGGCTCTCCCGCTGGCTTTCGGCGCGAGGTTACCTGCCCGAGGGCGTGCCGCTCCTGAAACATGTCTCGGCGAAAACGGGGCAGCGCGTGTGCCGCATCGGCGCCGTGGTGCGCGTCGATGGCCGGCGCGTCGCTATGGCCCGCGCGCGTGACGGTCGGGGCCGCCCGCTGCCGGTCTGGCAGGGGTGCCGGACGCTCGGCCCCGGCGAGATATTCCTGCTCAACCCATCCGTCCCGGACAGTCTCGACGGCCGCTATTTCGGCCCGCTTCCGGCTTCCACCGTCATCGGACGCGCGACGCCGCTGCATCTGCGCGCGCCGTCCCCGTCGCTTTCAACCCCCAGTGAAAAGGAGATCGGCCATGCCGACGAATATCTTTGAACCCACCGCTAGCGGCTATGCTGGACGTGCCCGTTATTTCGGCATCAACGAGCAGATCGTGCTGGTCGCGATCGATCCGGGCGATGCCGAAAACGCGCCCGACTACCGTGTCCACCTCGACGACGAGGACGGCCCCGAGGTCGGCGGCGCGTGGAAACGGGTCGGTGAACGCGCGGGCGATTACATCGCGCTGGAGATCGACAGCCCGCTTTTCGGCTCGCCGTTCCGGCCGGTGCTGTTCCGCGCCGATGACGAGGGTCGGACGTTCCGGCTGTCGTGGAAGCGCCCCCGGCCTCGCGACGACCGGAACTGATCCGTGCCTTTCCCGGTCATCCCTCTGTTCGCGGAAAGATCGCATCATCCCTCCGTCCCGCTCGGTCGCAGGCCGGCCGGCGCGCGCAGCGAAGGTCAAGGGCGGCCCCCGGCCGGCGCATCGCGCGCACCCTTTACCGGAGCGAGCACGCTGGCAGGCTGGCGGCGGAGCGGGGGCGGATCGGTCGTCCTGCTCGCGGTTCTGCTGCTGTCGTCCGGTATCGGGCCGGACGCGGCGCGGGCACAGGACGCGCCGGCCGAACGCACGGCAACCAGCCATCCCTGGGCCGTTCAAGTCGCAGACGCCGCGCGGCGCTTCGGCATCCCCGAGGCATGGATTTGGGCGGTGATGCGCGTCGAGAGCAACGGCGATTCCCGTGCGGTATCCTCGGCTGGCGCGATGGGCCTGATGCAGATCATGCCCGGCACATGGGCGAACCTGCGCATTCGTCACGGGCTGGGGCGCGATCCCTACAATGTGCGCGACAATATTATGGCGGGCGCGGCCTATCTGCGCGCGATGCACGACCGCTACGGCAACGCGACGGCGATGCTGGCGGCCTACAATGCCGGGCCGGGCCGCTACGACGAATACCTCTCGCGCGGCCGCCCGCTGCCCGCCGAGACACGCGCCTATCTTGCAAAGCTGGCGGCCATCACCGGCAGCGCGGGCGACAGCCAGCTTGCCGCCGCGCCGCCGTCCGATCGCTTCGCCTGGCGCCGGGCCGCATTGTTCGCTGCGCGGCCGAACGACGATCCGGCCGCACTGGAAACGTCACCCGGAAAACACGCGGACGACATGCGCGCGGCGGTAGAACCGGCCGCGAACAGTCTGTTCGTCGCGCTGTCAGGGCGGAGGCAGCCGTGAAGATCGCCTACGCCGATCCGCCTTATATCGGCTGCGCGCATCTCTATCGCAATCATCCCGACTATGCGGGCGAGGTCGATCATGCGGCGCTGATCGAGCGGCTCCAGCGCGACTATGACGGCTGGATATTGCACGCCGCAGCGACGCCGGAATCGGTCGCCGTTCTCGCGCCGCTGATCCGCGAAACCGGCGCGCGGTGGATGGCGTGGGTCAAGGGCTTTGCCGCCTTCAAGCGCAACGTGCCGGCGTCGCCTGGGCGTGGGAACCCGTCATCGTGAAGCCCGCGCGCAAACCCGTGGTCAGCAAGCGCCTGGTCATGCGCGACTGGATCGAATGCCCGATCACGCTGCGCCGCGGCCTCACCGGCGCGAAGCCCGAAGCGGTCTGTCATTGGGCGTTCGAGACGGTCGCCGCGCGTCCCGAAGATGCGCTCGACGACCTGTTTCCCGGCACCGGAGCCGTCGCCGAAGCTTGGCGGACCTGGCGCCTCAAGTTCGCGCTGCCGGGCGATCCCGTTGCAGCATCGCCGCGGCCCGGCAGCGCGCCGTCCGCAAGCCGGCGGCAGGCCGGCGCACCATGACCGCCCCCGTTTTCAGATTGCCCGGTTGGAAGGTGGAAGTGCCTGGAAGGGCAGGAAAAAGCCGAAGGAAGGGACGGCAAGATAGAAAGCGCACCCCAAATTCGCTGAAAGCCTTTGTCTTTCAACGATTTGGCGCGGGTGCGTCGGTCGGCGAGCGTGCCGCTCGGAAGAAAAAAGCAAGTCATTTCAAAGCGCCGAATGGCACCACAGGCCATTTTCGGCGGAAAGCAGCCCGGCCGTGAGCGAGGACGAGGATTTCCGCGTCCGGCCGGGCAAGGTCAGGAACAGGGGAGCCGGCCAGGGCCGCAAGGCGCAAGGATTTGTCGTCCAGGTGCTCCGCGTCGCCGCGCGCAGCGGCGGAGGCCGGCGAACGGGCGGCTGGGGCGGATCGCGGCGCGTCGGGCAATCGAACTTCGGCCGGGGCCGCACGTCCTTCGCGCGCAGCCGGCTGTTCGGATCGGGCCGGCGCGTGCTGGTCAAGATCGTGCCCCTCACCCGCTTCCACCGGAACGGGCGGCCGAGGGCGCCGCTCTCCGCGCACATCGCCTATCTCAAGCGCGAGGGCGTCACCCGTGACGGATCGCCCGCGCGGATGTTCGACGCCAATGGCGACGGCGCCGACGACCGCGCCTTCGCCGATCGCTGCAAGGACGACCGGCATCATTTCAGGATCATCGTCTCGCCCGAGGATGCGGCGGACCTCACCGACCTGCGCGAATATACCCGCGATCTCGTTCGCCAGATGGAAGCCGATCTCGGGACGCGTCTCGAATGGATCGCGGTCGATCACTGGAACACCGACAATCCCCACGTCCATCTGCTCGTGCGCGGCGTCGATGA
Organism: Caballeronia sp. PC1; assembly: GCF_021353155.1. NCBI lineage: Bacteria > Pseudomonadati > Pseudomonadota > Betaproteobacteria > Burkholderiales > Burkholderiaceae > Caballeronia > Caballeronia sp. PC1. The sequence continues at coordinate 1,323,646 of NZ_JAJUBH010000002.1, read as the reverse complement.
CCAGGGGGCCGACCTCGTTATCAACCGGGAGTATATCAGCCACAATCTGCGCTCGCGCGCCGAGGAACTGGCCTATGCCGAACTCGGCCCCAAGCCCGAGCATGAAATCCAGCGCGCGCTCGAACGCGAGGTGACGGCCGAACGCTGGACCAGGCTCGACGCTGAGATCGATCGCACGGCGGACGCACTCGGCGTCATCGACTTGCGCCCCCAGCAGCCCGGACCCGACGATCCCCAGGTCCGCCGCCTGATGATCGGCCGCTTGCAGCATCTGGAGACGATGGGGCTCGCAGCCGAGGCCACGCCCGGTCAGTGGGCACTGGCGGCGGATGCGCAAGCAAGCCAGGTTGCGCGAGCTGGGCACGCGCGGCGACATCATCCGCACGATCGGCAAGGCGCTGAACGATCGCGGCCTGCAGCGCCCGCTCGACAGCTACGAGATCGTCAGCGCCGCGCCGCAAAAGCCCATCGTCGGCCGGTTGATCGACAAGGGGCTGCACGACGAGCTGCATGGCTCGGCCTATGCCGTGATCGACGGCATCGACGGGCGCACCCACCATGTCCGGCTTCCGGGCATCGAGGCGCTGGAGCGCAGCCCGGATATCGGCGGCATCGTCGAGCTGCGCGCTATCGGCCGGCCGGGCGATCCGAAGCCGACGATGTTCCTGGCGACGCGATCCGATCTCGACCTCGCCGCCCAGGTGAACGCGACAGGCGCGACCTGGCTTGATCATCGTCTCATCGAGCGCCGCCGTGCGGTGACGGCCGCCGGGTTCGGATCGGAGGTGCAGCAGGCGCTCGACCAGCGCACCGATCATCTCGTGCGCGAAGGACTGGCCCGCCGCTTCGGCAACCGCGTGGTTCTGCAAGGCAACCTGATCGACACGCTTCGCCGCCGCGAGCTGGACGCGACAGGTGCCGAAATCGCGGGCCGGACGGGACTCGCCTACCGCCCCACCAGTCCCGGCGACAAGGTCGCCGGGACATGCCGCCAGCGCCTCGCGCTCGCCTCGGGCCGCTTCGCGATGATCGACGACGGGTTGGGCTTCCGGCTCGTGCCTTGGTCGAACGACCTCGAACGCCAGCTGGGCCGGCAGATCGCAGGCGTCGCCCGCGACGGCGGCGGCATCGGCTGGTCGCTGGGCCGCAAGCGCGGCCTCGGCATCTGAACAAGGAGATAAACCATGCCCGCTACCAAAATCCTCTGGGGCCAGATCATCGCCGTCTTCCTGATCGTGCTCGCCGCGATCTGGAGCGCCACGCAATGGACGGCGGCGGCGCTGGCATATCAGCCCGAGCTTGGCGAACCCTGGTTCATGGCGCTCGGCTGGCCGGTCTATCCGCCTTACGCCTTTTTCTGGTGGTGGTTCAGCTTCGATGCCTATGCGCCCGGCATTTTCCAGACCGGCGCCTATATCGCCGCGTCGGGCGGGTTCGTGGCGGTCGCGGTCGCCATCGCCATGTCGGTGTGGCGTGCGCGCGAGGCGAAGAACGCGGAAACCTATGGCTCGGCGCGCTGGGCGACCGAGGACGAGGTGCGCGCGGCCGGACTGCTCGGCGACGACGGCGTGGTGATCGGCAAGCTGGGCCGCGCCTATCTGCGCCATGACGGTCCCGAGCATGTGCTGTGCTACGCGCCGACCCGCAGCGGCAAGGGCGTGGGGCTGGTGGTGCCCTCGCTCCTGACCTGGCCGGCGTCGGCGATCGTCCATGACATCAAAGGCGAGAACTGGACGCTGACCGCTGGCTTCCGCGCGCAGCATGGCCGCGTCCTGCTGTTCGACCCGACCAACGCGGCGTCGGACGCCTACAACCCGCTGCTGGAGGTGCGGCGCGGCCAGTGGGAAGTCCGCGACGTGCAGAACGTGGCCGATGTGCTGGTCGACCCGGAAGGCTCGTTGGAGAAACGCAACCACTGGGAAAAGACCAGCCATGCGCTGCTGGTCGGCGCGATCCTGCATGTGCTCTACGCCGAGCCCGACAAGACGCTTGCCGGCGTCGCGGCCTTCCTGTCCGATCCGGCGCGCACGATCGAACAGACGCTGGCCGCGATGATGGCGACACCGCATCTCGGCGAAGCCGGGGTGCATCCGGTGGTTGCTTCGGCCGCGCGCGAGCTGCTCAACAAGAGCGACAACGAACGCTCGGGCGTGCTCAGCACCGCCATGTCGTTTCTAGGGCTTTACCGCGATCCCGTCGTCGCCCAGGTCACGCGCGCCTGCCACTGGCGCGTCATGGATCTGGTCGCGGGCGAACTGCCAACAACGCTCTACCTCGTCATTCCGCCCAGCGACATCTCGCGGACCAAACCGCTCATCCGCCTGATGCTCAACCAGATCGGGCGGCGGCTGACGGAGGAACTGAACCAGGGCAACCGGCATCGCCTGCTGCTGATGCTCGACGAGTTTCCCGCACTCGGGAGATTGGATTTTTTCGAGAGCGCGCTGGCGTTCATGGCCGGCTATGGCCTGAAATCCTTTCTGATCGCGCAGTCGCTCAACCAGATCGAGAAAGCCTACGGACAGGACAATGCGATTCTCGACAACTGCCACGTCCGGGTGAGCTTCGCGACCAACAACGAGAAAACGGGGGAGCGCGTGTCGAAGGCGCTCGGCACCAAGACCGAGATGCGGGCGATGAAGAATTATGCCGGGCACAGGCTCTCGCCCTGGCTCGGGCATCTGATGGTCTCGCGCTCCGAAACCGCCCGGCAGCTTCTGACGCAGGGCGAAGTCATGCAGCTGCCGCCCGACGAGGAAATCGTCATGGTGTCGGGCGTCCAGCCGATCCGCGCGAAAAAGGCGGCCTATTATGCCGATCCCCGTCTCGCCGCGCGGATCATGCCGCCGCCCGATCCGGCCGCATCGCCACCGCGGGAGGTCCGTCCCCACGACTGGACGGGGCTCGCCGCCACGGCCGATCCCGCCGAGATCGCGGCGATCATCCGGCGCCAGGAGGATGCCGCCAACAGCGGGCTGCGCCGCGAGCCCGAGCTTCCCGATCATGTCGCCATCGTGAAGGAGACGGCGCCCGCACCGCCCGCGCAGGAATTTTCCATCGTCGAGGACGAGCCCGAGGACGCCGCGCGCCAGGCCGCGGCGCGGCGCCGGATGCAAGGCATCGCACGGCAGGCGTCGCTCGATCCCGACGACGGCATCGAAATGTAGGAGGCTCCCATGCGCGTCCGTCTCAACGTCTATTTTCCGCCCGAACTGGCCCGCCAGGTGAGCGAGCTGGCGATCCGCCGCCGCATCTCGCGCTCGGCTATCGTGGAAGCGGCCGTTACGTCCTGGATGTCGCCGGACGGCGCCGACCGGATGGAGGCCGCGTTCGCGCGGCGGCTCGACCGTCTCTCGCGCCAGGTTCAGCGGCTCGAACGCAACACCGGCCTCACCACCGAGGCGCTGGCGCTGTTCGTGCGTTTCTGGCTGGCGGTCACGCCACCGCTGCCCGACGAGGATCAGGCGGCGGCCCAGGTCAAGGGGCGCAAGCGCTATGAGGGTTTTGTCGAGACGCTCGGCCGGCGCTACGCCAGCGGCAAGAGCCTGCTCGATGAGATACCGGAGGATATTGCAGGTCGTGACGGCGGCTCAGCCGACACATGACAGTGTGCGAACCAATCGGGGCCGGCCATGCGCGACTCGGCCAGCTATGTTCGCGAAAATAGCGCGGGCGGAGAGCGGCGCCGAAAGTGTCCGACCGCAACGCGCACTTATCTACCGCCGTCACTACTACGCCCTGACATAGTTGTTGCCCCGCGCGATTTCCTGTCTCTCTTGATGTGCCCCTGACGCCGGGCGGCGGTTCGCCCGGCCCAATTCAGGGGCCGTTCCTTGTCCGTCCAGTCGATCCGATCCGAAGCGAACATGCGCGGCGCGCGGATGCTGCGCACGGCGCTGGGGCCGTCGATCGCGGCCTGGCTCGACGATGCCGCCGTGATCGAGGTGATGCTGAACCCGGACGGCCGGCTGTGGGTCGACCGGCTGGGCGAAGGCATCGGCGACACCGGCATGATGCTCGGCGCGGCGGATGGCGAGCGCATCGTGCGCCTGGTCGCGCACCATGTCGGCGTCGAGGTCCATGCCCGGTCCCCGCGCGTCTCGGCCGAACTACCCGAAGGAGGAGCGGTTCGAGGGGCTGCTGCCGCCTGTCGTCGCCGCCCCGGCCTTCGCGATCCGCAAGCCGGCCGTCGCGGTGTTCACGCTGGGCGACTATGCCGCGGCCGGCATCATGTCGTCCGCCCAGGCGGACACGCTCCGGCAGGCTGTTTCGGCCCGCGCCAACATCCTCGTGGCGGGCGGCACCGGCAGCGGCAAGACCACGCTGGTCAACGCGCTCCTGGCCGAGGTCGCAAAGACGACTGATCGCATCGTCCTGATCGAGGACACGCGCGAGCTTCAGTGCGCCGCGCCGAACCTTGTCGCCATGCGGACCAAGGATGGCGTCGTCTCGCTGTCCGATCTCGTGCGGTCCAGCCTGCGCCTGCGTCCCGACCGTATCCCCATCGGCGAGGTGCGCGGCGCGGAGGCCCTCGACCTCCTCAAGGCCTGGGGCACCGGGCACCCCGGCGGCATCGGCACCATCCACGCCGGGACCGCGATCGGCGCGCTGCGCCGCATGGAGCAACTCATCCAGGAGGCCGTCGTCACGGTCCCCCGCGCGCTGCTGGCCGAGACCATCGACCTTATCGCCGTGCTGGTCCGCGACGGGCACGGCCGCCGTCTCGCCGAACTGGCCCGCGTCGAAGGGCTCGACGCCGCGACCGGCGACTACCGCCTCACGCCGCTCATCACCCCCCAGACCGGAGACCTGCCATGACCAACGACGCCAAGCCCATCAGGACCATGAAGGGCCGCCTGCTCGGCGGCACCATGCTCGACCGCCTCGGCCATATCGGCATCACCGCCGCTGGCCTGCTCTACGCGATGCCCGCCCATGCGGGCGGATCGTCGATGCCGTGGGAAGCGCCGCTGCAAAGCATCCTCGAATCGATCGAGGGGCCGGTTGCCAAGATCATCGCGGTGATGATCATCATCGTGACCGGCCTGACCCTGGCCTTCGGCGATACGTCGGGCGGGGCGCGGCGAATGATCCAGATCGTGTTCGGCCTCAGTATCGCGTTCGCGGCCAGCTCCTTCTTTTTGAGCTTCTTCTCGTTCGGCGGCGGGGCGCTGATCGCATGACGGGCGCGGCCGATCACGGCGAGCCCATCGCGGGCTATTTCGCGCCGGTCCATCGGGCGCTGACCGAGCCGATATTGCTCGGTGGCGCCCCGCGTTCGCTCGCCATCGTCAATGGGACGTTGGCGGGCGCGATCGGCCTGGGCCTGCGCCTCTGGATCGCGGGCCTCGCCCTCTGGGCCATCGGTCACGCGCTCTCGGTCTGGGCGGCGCGGCGCGACCCGCAATTCGTGGACGTGGCCCGCCGCCACCTCCGCTATCCGACGTGGATGCGGCCATGATGAGCCTGCGCGAATACAGGAACCACGCCGCGCATCTGGCCGACTTCCTGCCCTGGGCCGCGTTGGTCGGCGAGGGCGTCGTTCTGAATAAGGACGGGAGTTTCCAGAGGACGGCGAAGTTTCGCGGCCCCGATCTTGACAGCGCGACGCCGGCCGAGCTGGTCGCCACCACCGCGCGGCTCAACAATGCGCTGCGCCGGCTGGGCTCGGGCTGGGCGATCTTCGTCGAGGCGCAGCGCACGCCCGCGCTCGACTACCCGGAATCCGATTTCCCCGATCCCGTCTCGGCGCTGGTCGACATGGAACGCCGGGAGCAGTTCCGCGAGGAAGGCGCGCATTTCGAGAGCGGCTATTATCTGACGCTGCTCTGGATGCCCCGGCCGAGGACGCCGCCCGCGCCGAAACCTGGCTCTATGAAGGCCGTTCCGGCACGGGCGTCGATCCGTGGGAGTTGCTCAAGGGCTTCACCGACCGCGGCGATCGCGTTCTCAATCTGGTCGAGGGCTTCGTGCCCGAGGTCCGCTGGCTCGATGACGCCGAGACGCTGACCTGGCTGCACAGCACGATCTCGACCCGTCGCCAGCGCGTGCGCGTGCCCGAGACGCCGATGCACCTCGATGCGCTGCTCGCCGACGAGCCGCTGACCGGCGGGCTCGAACCCCGTCTGGGCGACCATCATCTCCGCACGCTCACCATCACCGGATTCCCCAGCGTCACCTTTCCCGGCCTGCTCGACGAGCTGAACCGGCTCGCTTTCGAGTATCGCTGGTCGACGCGGGCGATCATGCTGGACAAGACCGATGCGACGAAGCTGCTGACCCGCATCCGCCGCCAGTGGTTCGCCAAGCGCAAGAGCGTCGCGGCGATCCTCAAGGAAGTCATGACCAACGAGGCATCGACGCTGCTCGACAGCGACGCCTCCAACAAAGCCCTGGACGCCGACACCGCCCTGCAGGAGCTGGGCGCCGACTATGCCGGCATGGCCTATGTCACCGCCACGGTGACGGTGTGGGATCGCGATCCCGCGATTGCCGCCGAGAAGCTGCGGCTGGCCGAGAAGATCATCCAGGGCCGCGACTTCACGGTGATCCCCGAGGGGATGAACGCCATAGAAGCGTGGCTCGGCTCACTTCCGGGCCACACCTACGCCAACGTCCGCCAGCCCCCGGTCTCCACCCTCAATCTCGCCCACCTGATCCCCCTGTCAGCGGTATGGGCGGGGCCGGAACGGGACGAGCATTTCGGACAGCCCCCTTTGCTCTACGCGAGGACCGAAGGCTCGACCCCGTTCCGGTTTTCCCTCCACGTCGGCGATGTCGGCCACACCCTGATCGTCGGGCCGACCGGCTCGGGCAAGTCGGTGCTGCTCGCGCTGATGGCGATGCAGTTCCGCCGCTATGCGGGGGCGCAGGTCTTCGCGTTCGACTTTGGCGGCAGCATCCGCGCCGCCGCGCTCGGCATGGGCGGCGACTGGCAGGATTTGGGCGGAATGCTCGCCGACGAGGCCGGCGATGGTGTCCAGCTTCAGCCGCTCGCCCGGATCGACGATCCGGCCGAGCGCGCCTGGGCCGCCGAATGGCTGGCCGCGATCCTCGCCAGCGAGAACGTCACCGTCGATCCGCAGGCGAAGGACCATCTCTGGTCGGCGCTGACCTCGCTCGCCACCGCGCCGGTCGCGGAACGCACCCTGACCGGGCTCGCCGTTCTCCTCCAGAGCCAGCAGCTCAAGCAGGCATTGGCGCCGTGGTGCGTGGGTGGCGCCTGGGGCCGACTGCTCGACGCCGAGAGCGAACGGCTCGGCGACGCGGCGATCCAGGCGTTCGAGACCGAAGGATTGATGGAAAGCGGCGCGGCGCCGGCCGTGCTCTCTTATCTGTTCCACCGCGTCGCCGGCCGGCTCGACGGCAGCCCCACGCTCGTCATCATCGACGAAGGCTGGCTGGCGCTGGGATCGCCGGCCTTCGCCAAACAGCTATCGGAATGGCTGGTGACGCTGCGCAAGAAGAATGCGAGCGTCATCTTCGCCACCCAGTCGCTCGCCCAGATCGAGGGCAGCCCGATCGCGCCCGCCATCGTCGAGAGCTGCCCGACGCGCATCCTCCTGCCCAACGAGCGCGCGGCCGAGCCGCAGATCGCGGTGATCTACGAGCGGTTCGGGCTCAACGCGCGGCAGATCGAAATCCTCAGCCGGGCGACGCCCAAGCGCGATTATTACTGCCAGTCGCGGCGCGGCAACCGCCTGTTCGAGCTGGGGCTGGGTGAGGTCGCGCTGGCCTTCGCCGCCTCCTCCTCCAAGACAGACCAGCTCGCCATCGCCGGGATCATCGAAACCCACGGCGTAGACGCCTTTGCCGCCGAATGGCTGCGGCATCGCGGCTGCGCCTGGGCCGTCGAGCTTCTTCCTGAAGCCCATCGCCACCCCACCAGGAGTTGCCCCTATGAAGTCCACCATCCTGCGCCGCGCCCTTACGGCCGGCGTTCTCGCCACGTCGAGCATCATCGGCATCACCGCGTCCGCACCAGCGCACGCGCAGTTCGGCGGGATTGTCTATGATCCCACCAACTACGCGCAGAACGTGCTGACCGCCGCCCGGTCGCTGCAACAGATCAACAACCAGATTCAGCAAATCCAGCAGCAGGCGACCAGCCTCATCAACGAGGCGCGCAATCTCGCTTCGCTGCCGCTCTCGACGGTCGACACGCTCCAGCAGCAGGTCCGGCAGACGCAGCAGCTGCTCGGACAGGCCCAGCGCATCGCCTACGATGTTCGGAACATCCAGCAGGCGTTCGAGGGCCGCTACAAGGGAACCGCGCTCACCGGCACCAACGCGCAGATGATCGCCAACGCCAATGCGCGCTGGGAGGACAGCGTCGGCGCGTTCCAGGACGCCTTGCAGGTGCAGGCGGGCGTGGTCGGCAATATCGACGACGCCCGCACCACGATGAACAGCCTGGTCACGGCCAGCCAGTCCGCGACCGGCGCGCTCCAGGCGGCGCAGGCGGGCAACCAGCTTCTCGCCCTGCAATCGCAGCAGCTCGCCGACCTCACCGCCGCCGTCGCCGCGCAAGGCCGGGCGCAGTCGCTCGACGCCGCGCGACAGGCCGCGATCGAGGCGGAAGGGCGCGAACGCTTCCGCCGCTTCTTCGGCCGCAACTGACGGGGAGCCCTGCCAATGTCCCGCAACGCCAAGATCGCCGGTGTCGCAGCGCTCGGCGGCATCATGCTGGCCGTCGCGCTTGCTGGCTTGCGTGAACCGAACGACCCGCCCCTCGGCGCGGTCCTTCCTACCATTGAGCAGGAGAGCAACAGAAGCGGCTGACGCGCGAACTGGAGCGTTGCGCTTCGCTCACCATGCCGGATTCCGGGTGCGAGCAGGCATGGGCGGCGAACCGCCGCCGCTTCTTCGGAAAGGATAGCGACGCGCCCGCGACGGCCGGGAATGCATCGCCCCCGCCGCCTACAATAGCGCGGGCAGCGATGGCAGCCGGGCGAACGAGGCTATCCGGCCGGAGCTGCCCGGCAACTTTGTCGCCGATCAGGCCGGGAGCACCGCGCCATGAGCGATACCGGCATCGTCGATACCTTCCTCGACACCTTCTCCACCTACATCGATTCCGGCTTCGGCCTGCTTGGCGGCGAGGTCGGCTTCCTATCGTCGACGCTGATCGCGATCGACGTGACCATCGCCGGGCTATTCTGGGCCTGGGGCGCCGACGAGGACGTGATCCAGCGGCTGGTCAGGAAAACCCTCTATATCGGCGCCTTCGCCTTCATCATCGGCAATTTCCAGTCGCTTGCGACGATCGTGTTCGAGAGCTTCGCCGGGCTGGGCCTCAAAGCGAGCGGCGGCACGCTGACAATCGGCGAGTTCATGAAGCCGAGCACCATTGCCGCCAAAGGGCTGGATGCGGCGCAGCCGCTGATCGACGCGGCCGAGGCGTTCAGCAGCCTGTGGGCGGTATTCGCGAATCTCGCGATCATCGTCGTGCTGCTGCTGTCCTACCTGATCGTCATCCTCGCCTTCTTCTTCATGGCCGGGCAGGTCTTCGTGACGCTGATCGAGTTCAAGCTGGTGACGCTGGCCGGGTTCGTCCTGCTCCCGTTCGCCTTCTGGAACCGCACCTCGTTCATGGCCGAAAAGGTGCTGGGGCATATCGTCTCCAGCGGGATCAAGGTGCTCGTGCTCGCCGTCATCATCGGGATCGGCACGACCTTGTTCAGCACGTTCACGGTCACGATCGGACCCGAGCCCAACGCGCGGCAGGTTCTGGGAATCGCGCTCGGCGCGCTGTCGCTGCTCGGCCTGTCGATCTTCGGCCCCGGCATCGCCAACGGCATCGTCTCGGGCGGCCCGCAGCTCGGCGCGGGCGCAGCGGCCGGAACCGTGCTGGCGGCAGGCGGCGCGCTGGTCGGTGGCGCAGCCGCCGCGAAGCTGGGCCTGGGCGCTGCCGCCTCGACCATAGGCGCGACCGGCCGGATGACCGGCGCCGCCGCACGAGGCGGCGCGCGCATGGCTGGCGGCGCAGCGGGCGCTTACAGCGTCGGCTCGTTCGGCAGGAGCGGCGCGGGCGCGGTGGCGGGCGGCATGGCCGCTGTCGGACAGAAGGCGGCGAGTGGCGCTGCCAGTGCCGCGTTCTCGCCGCTGCGCCGGATGGCCGGAAAAGCCGGCGCATCCATGAAGGATAACTTCCGCACGGGCGCCCGCGCCGGCCTCGGTGCTGCGCCCGCATCGGGAAGCTCCGCGCCCGCAGCCCCGGCTTCCGCTCAGCCCGCATGGGCCTTGGCCATGAAGAACCGCCAGTCCGCCAGTCACGGCGCGACCGTGCTCGCCCACACGATGAAGGCCGGCGACAGCCACGGCGGCGGCGCCGGTCCCGACGTCAAGGAAAGGGAATGATCCGAAATGTTCCGACGACCCACCATCCGCTACGGCGAGACCCCCGAGCCCGCCACGCCCTATCAGCGCGCAGCGCAGGTCTGGGACGACCGCATCGGCTCCGCCCGCGTGCAGGCCAGGAACTGGCGCCTCGCCTTCTTCGGCGCGCTTGCCTTGTCGGGCGGGCTCACCGCCGGCCTCGTCTGGCAATCCGCCCGCGGCCACATCGTTCCCTGGGTGGTCGAGGTCGATCGGCTGGGTGAAGCGCAGGCGGTCGCCCCGGCCGAAGCCGGCTACCGCCCGACCGACCCGCAGATCGCGTTCCATCTCGCCCGCTTCATCGAGCAGGTCAGAGCGATCCCGGCCGATCCGGTTATCGTCCGCCAGAACTGGCTGCGCGCCTACGACTTCACGACCGATCGGGGAGCGGTGGCGCTCAACGACTACGCCCGCGCCAACGACCCCTTCGCCAATGTCGGCCGGGTGCAGGTCGCGGTGGACGTGTCGAGCGTGATCCGGGCATCGCCCGACAGCTTCCGCGTGGCCTGGATCGAGCGGCGCTATCAGGACGGTAGCCTCGCCGCCACCGAACGCTGGTCCGCGATCCTCACCGTCGTCGTGCAGCCGCCGCGCACGCCCGACGCCCTGCGCAAGAACCCGCTCGGCGTCTTCGTCAACGCTTTGAATTGGTCAAGGGAGCTGTCGCAATGACGCACACGCCATTTCGCCGTTCCGCCTCGGCGGTCCTGCTTGTCTCCGCCACCGCGCTCGCCGGCTGCGCCACCACATCGGCGAAGCCGCCCTCCATAGCCTACGACGATCCGCCGCGCGAGATCGCGGCGACGCCGGCCGCGGAACCGCCGCGAAACTTCGACGTGTTGACGATCCCCGAACCTCTGCCGCTCCCCGGCCAATTGAAGCCGGTCGCGGCCGGAGCGGCGACTTCCGAGCCCGCCGATCCGCGCCGCCGCGTCGGGGCAGCCAACGCCGCCGCGCGCATCCAGCCCACCCGCGACGGCTATGTGAACGCGATCCAGCAATATCCATGGACCGAAGGTGCGCTCTATCAGGTCTATGCCGCGCCCGGACAGGTGACGGACATCGCCTTGCAGGAAGGCGAGCAGCTCGTGGGGCCGGGGCCGGTCGCGGCCGGCGATACGGTCAGGTGGATCATCGGCGACACGGTGAGCGGCAGCGGCGCGACGGCGCGCGTGCATATCCTCGTGAAGCCGACGCGGCCCGACCTTTTCACGAACCTCATCATCAACACTTCCCGGCGCACCTATCATCTGGAGCTGCGCGCGACGGCTTCGACCTACATGGCGTCGGTATCGTGGACCTATCCGCAGGACGCGCTGATCGCCTTGCGCGGGGCCAACGCCGCCGCGGCATCCGCCGCCCCTGTGGCGAGCGGACTCGACCTCGCCGCGCTCAATTTCCGCTACCGGATCGAGGGCGACCGCGTGGCCTGGCGTCCGGCCCGTGCGTTCGACGACGGCCGGCAGGTGTTCGTCGAGTTTCCGGCCGGGATCTCGCAGGGCGAGATGCCGCCGCTGTTCGTGACCGGCCTGGCCGACGACGCCGAGCTGGTCAATTACCGCGTGCAGGGCCGCTACATGGTGGTGGACCGGCTGTTCACCGCCGCCGAGCTGCGCCTGGGCGACCGGCGCAGCGAGCGGCGCGTGCGGATCGTGCGCGACGGCGCGGAACCGCGCCGCAGGGGGCGGTGATGGCCGATCCCGCCGCCACGCCCGTCCAGCCTGCACGTGAGCAATCTGTGCCGGCCGCGCCGCAGGCATCCCCGCAACCCGCATCCGCGAATCCCGCCGCCTTCCAGCTTCGCGGGCCGGCGCCGCGCGTCATGCGCCTGTCGAGGAAGGCGCTGGCCACGCTCGGCGTCGTCGCCGGCGAGCATCGGCGGCTCGCTTTATTATGCGCTCGCGCCCAAAGGGGAGAAGGCGGCCAGGGAACTCTACAATACCGACAGCCGCGCCGCGGCGGAGACCATCACGTCGGGGCCGAAGGATTACGGCCAGGTTCCGAAACTCGGAAAGCCGCTCCCCGGCGATCTCGGCGGGCCGATCGTCTCGGCGCAGCAGCGCGGGCAAGACGTGCCCGCGCCGCCGATCGGCGCGCAGCCCGATCCGCGCGCCCAGGCCGCCGAAGCTGCGCGCCAGCGCATCGCCCAGGAACGCGACGCCGCCCGCACCAGCACGGTGTTCCTTGGGCAAAGCGGTGCCGGGGCCGTCGCGATGCCATCCTTGCCCGGATTGGCGATAGCAGCGCCGGACACCTCCGCTCCGCAATTCCCGGAACAGCAAGACGGCTCAGCGGCGCAGGGCGATCAGGCCGGAAAGCGGGCGTTCATGGCGCAGGCCGCCAACCGGCGCACAGTCAGCGCCGAGCGGCTGACCGCGCCGGTTTCGCCCAACATCGTGCAGGCGGGCAGCATCATCCCCGCCGCACTCATCACCGGCATCCGCTCCGACCTGCCCGGCCAGATCACCGCCCAGGTGACGGCTAACGTCTATGACAGCCCCACAGGGCGCATCCTGCTCATTCCGCAGGGCGCGCGACTGATCGGCGAATATGACAGCGAGGTTGCTGCGGGGCAGACCCGCGTGCTGCTCGCCTGGGACCGGCTCATCATGCCGGACGGCCACTCTATCGTTCTCGAGCGCCAGCCCGGCGCCGATGCGGCGGGTTATGCCGGCTTGCAGGACCGCGTGAATCAGCATTGGGGCAATCTGCTGAAAGCCGCAGCGGTCTCGACCTTGCTCGGCGTCGGGACCGAGCTGGGGGCCGACAGCGAGGACGACCTGACTCGCGCGCTCCGTCGCGGCTCGCAGGACACCATCAATCAGACCGGCCAGCAGATCGTGCGGCGGCAATTGAATGTGCAACCGACACTCACCATCCGGCCGGGGCATCCGCTCAGGATCGTCCTGACCCGCGACCTTGTATTGGAGCCCGTTGGAGGCACACGATGACGAAACTGAAGCTGGGGCCGATCCCGGAGGACAAGCCCGTCAAGCTCGCCGTGGAGTTGCCCGCCACCGTGCATCGCGATCTCGTCGCCTATTCAGACGCGCTCGCGAAGGAGACCGGGCAACAGCCGTTCGCACCGGAGAAACTCGTCGCGCCGATGCTGGAGCGGTTCATGGCGACCGACCGCGCCTTTCGCCGGCATCGCGCGCAGGGGAGTTGAAGGCGGTGTAAATCCCGCCTCAGTTGCCGAAGAACCGCTTGTGCCGCGCCCTGCCGTCCGCCTCCGTGACGGCCATCTCGGCATTGAAGCATTCGTCGCCGCGCACCGAGCCTTCCGCGCATTGCGTCAGAACCTGCCGGGCCTCGCCGAGATGCGCCGCAAAATACTGCTTGCCGCGCGGCTCAGCCGGCGAAGCAGCGGGAGCCGGGCTCGCGACGACTTGCGCCTGCTCGACCGGCGCGATTACCGGCCGGAGCACGAAACCCGCTCCGAACCCGACGATCAGCGTGACCAGCACGATGATGAGTGTCTTGCCTTGCGCCATGACGCGCTCCTTTCTCCGGTTGCAAATCAGGCCGGCCATTGGTTGCGATCCGGCTTGTTAACGTCGCATGTCACTGTCTCGCGCGTTCACGGAATGTCGAACGACAGTGCATGGCGGTCGCGCACGAAGGCGAGGAACCGCCGCAGTGCGGGATTGCCGTTGTCCTCTCGCCAATAGCCGGAATAGCTGACGAACGCCGGTCCCTGCTCGCCGAGGATGGGCCGATAGACGACGTCGGGATAGCGCGCGCCGGTCCCACCCTCGCAGATGATCGAGACACCGAGCCCGCCGCCGAGCACGCTCAGTATCGCTTCCCGGCTCGCCTGGTGCATCCTGATATCGGGAGGCTCGCCCGCCATCATCAGACGGCCGAGCAGTATGTCGCGAATCTCCGGGCCGGGATCGGCGCCGGGCAGCAGGAAACGCTCGCCACGCAGATCGGTCCAGTGAACGGTCTCGCGCCCGGCCAGGACATGACTGTCGGGCAGGGCGATCATCACGCGCTCGTTCCAGAACGACGCGTGCCGGAAATCGGCGTGGTTCGCTTCGCCCACCAGGATCGCGATGTCGATCTCGCCCGTATCGAGGCCGGCAAGCAATGCGCCCCGGTCGGCCTCCACGCCATCGACCTCGACGTCGGGGTGGGCCGCGCGCCAGCCCAGTATCGTCGCGCGCAGATGGCCGGCCGAAATCGCGCTGTTGTGCCCGATCATCAGCCCGCCGGCGCGGCCCTGACCAGCCGCCCGCATCATTGTCGCCATCTTTTCCGCGTTCGCCACCATCGGTCGCGCCGCGCGGATGAACTGCGCGCCGGCAAGGGTCATGGTGACGCCCGCTTGCGAGCGATTGAAAATTCTGCCGCCGATCACCCGCTCCAGCTTCAGGATGGCGCGGCTCAGGGTGGATTGCTCGACGTCTAGCGCCCGCGACGCGCGATATAAGCTGCCGTGATCGGCTGCTGCAATGGCAAATCGGAGTTGGCGAATGTCGAAAGGCATCGGAACTCCTTCGACATTCATTCCACGCGAGGCGCGGTCAGAAGTGACTGATAACTTCTGGCTTGGCGGCTTTTGGCAAAGCATCTCAGCGTTGTTTCAATACTGGAGAGGACCGAATCCTTAGTTACGTCGCCAGGATGGACGGCCACCCGAACCGTCAACAGCGGATGAAGCACCTGGCGAGCAAGCGCTGCGGAGGCTAGAGAAGACGCCGTCCTTGCAGTCGATCTGCTTGCCCAGGTGATCACTGGTGCGGTCGAAGTCCCCCTACGGTGTCTCAGGGAATGAGAACCGAAGCTCATGCCGCAGGAGGCGGCCTGCACCAAAGCGACAAGGACGCCTCTCGACTGTAGGCTACTCGAAGCCGTGACGGGGTAGTCGGCGAACGCCATACAAGTCGATCGACTAAGGTGCGGATACAGCGAGGCCACGCGATCATGCCTACTTTCTAATTTCGACGCCCGGCCGCCTCAGATTTTTTTCGAGCAGTATTGCGACGCCTTGACCGACTCCGACGCACATTGTGCAGAGAGCCTTGCGTGCACCGCTGCGAATGAGTTCCTCAGTCGCTGTGAGTACGAGCCGCGTGCCGGACATCCCAAGGGGGTGGCCCAGCGCGATTGCTCCACCGTTCGGATTGACGTGGTCGGCACAGTCGGGAAGGCCGAGTAGCCTCAGGACCGCCAAACTCTGGCTCGCGAATGCCTCATTGAGCTCGATCACATCGATCGAGCTCAATGGGATGCCGAACCGCTCAAGGAGTTTCTGGCTCGCTGGCGCGGGCCCGATCCCCATGATGCGGGGTGCCACTCCCGCGACAGCTGCCCCGAGGATTTTCGCCCGCGGCGCAAGCCCGTAGGAGTCAACTGCTGCCTTGCTGGCCACAACGATTGCGGCAGCCCCGTCGTTGATGCCGCTCGAATTGCCGGCGGTTACTGTCCCGCCATCACCGGCGATGGGCTTCAATGCCGCTAGCCGCTCGATTGTAGTCGCACGAAGATGTTCATCATGCTCGAATTTTAGTTCTGTGCCCTTTGGCCCAGCGACCCTCACCGGTACGATTTCCAGTGAAAGCCGCCCACTTATTTGGGCGGTAGCCGCACGACGCTGGCTTTCCAAGGCGAAGGTGTCTTGGTCGTCTCGGCTTATACCGAACTCGTGCGCGACGTTTTCGGCGGTCTCCGGCATGGAATCGG
The DNA here is from genome assembly GCF_021353155.1 of Caballeronia sp. PC1. NCBI lineage: Bacteria > Pseudomonadati > Pseudomonadota > Betaproteobacteria > Burkholderiales > Burkholderiaceae > Caballeronia > Caballeronia sp. PC1. The sequence continues at coordinate 1,307,581 of NZ_JAJUBH010000002.1, read as the reverse complement.
TTCCGTATCGCTCCTTCATCAGGGCATTTGCGAACCTCCAGCCTATGGTGGTGTCATGGATCACGTTGGCGCGCGAAAACGCGCTTTCCGCTTTTGGCAAGACGAATGGCGCCCTAGACATGCCTTCCACACCGCCGGCCACTATCAGATTTGCTTCTCCTGTCTTGATCGCGCGAGCAGCAAGGATGACAGCGTCCATCCCCGAACCGCAAAGCCGGTTGACCGTCGTACCCGGGCATTGCTCGCCAAGACCAGAAAGCAGAGCCGACATACGTGCGATGTTACGGTTGTCCTCGCCTGCCTGATTGGCACAGCCAAGAATTACCTCATCGACATTTCCATCGATAAGCGGCCACTCGGACTTGAGAGCGGAGAGCGGCACCGCAGCGAGATCGTCGATCCGAATACTGGACAGACTTCCGCCATAGCGTCCGATGGCGGTGCGCACGGCCCCGCAGATATAAGCTTCGCTCAAGTCAGTTTCCCTCTGTCGCGTCAGACCGAGCGGCCGGTCAATTTCGTCAGCCGGATATCGCGTGATTGTCAGGCGCATTCGCCCAGTTCGTCATGCGGATGACATCCTCCAGCTTTCGCAACTGAGCTTCGATCATGGTACGCAAGGTGCCATCGAGAAGCTGCGAACGATCCTCGCTGAACTTGCTTGGCGCCAGACCCACGAAAATCTCGGGCGTCGCTACCAGATTGGCCTCAAGAAAGGTCAGCATCATCCGCATGTGATATTGCATTCGCGCTCCACCGAGCGGGCCGGCGCTCGCGGACTGAAGAGCAACAGCCTTTCCTTTCAGCGGCTGATTCTCGACTCGCGAAAGCCAGTCGAAAGCATTCTTCAGCGCTCCCGGGATGGTCCAGTTATATTCTGGACTCACAATTACCACTCCGTCGGAGCGGCGAATGGCTTCCGCCAGCGCGAGGACTGCTTCGGGTGTCCCGGCGCGCTGATGTTCATCGGCGTCATAGAATGGAAATTCAGCAAAGGACGGCGCGGTATCCATCGCAAACGATGCAGGTGCGAGCGACGGGAGCAGGCGGAGGAGTGCCGAGTTGTAAGACCCTGCCCGGAGGCTCCCGCTGATCATAAGTACGCGTACCGACATTCCGTATCCCCATGCAGAAAAGATCTGCAGCGACCTATCGTCTTGTGATGATTAGCGTCAAACTTGGGGCTTTGATCGTTCCCTGGAATTTTATCTTTAATAAACAGGAAGTTGTAGTCGCTTCATGCTCGTGATGAGAGTGCCGCATTTGGGTAATGCGTACTATTCACTTCTGAGTGATCGATCCGGGTGGCAAATCCGAAGGAGCATTGCCCCGTTAGTGCAGGCATTTTTGGAGCCGTACAGGTTGAGACCTCTCAGTGAAAAACGAGCGACCCTTCGGGTTCGGGATCGTGATCATGCTTCGATCGACGACGTCATCCGGTCGAGGACCTCGACGCGAAAATTCAGGACCGAGCCGGTTGGGGAGGAGCTGGTACGCGAAATCCTCGATGCCGCGCGGCACGCGCCGAGTGGAGCGAACATCCAGCCTTGGCGGGTTTATGTGGTTTCCGGCGAAATTCAGCACAAGATCGGCTCGACTCTCCTCCTGGCGCATGAAACTGAGAAAGACAGCTACGCTTCCGAGTATGCCTATTATGCGGAAGAGCTGCCGGAACCCTATCTTTCCCGGAAGAAGGACTTCGGCAGAATATTCTACGGATCACTGGGAATCGAGCAGGCCGACATGACGGGACGTGCACGACAGACCGGCAAGAACTATGGATTCTTCGGCGCTCCGGTCGGTCTCATCGTGACGATTGATCGACGTCTGGAACAGGGCAGCTGGCTGGATCTGGGAATGTTCCTGCAGAATATCATGCTGAGTGCAAAAGGGCGTGGCCTGAGCAGCTGCCCTCAGGAAACGTTCGCGAAGTACCACAAGCTATTGCGGACACTTCTCCCCATTGCAGATGCGGAAATGGTCGTTTGTGGAATTTCCATGGGCTTTGAGGAGGACGGCAACGCCATTGAACCTCGTTTGATGCCCAGAGCGCCAGTCGATGAATTTGCATGTTTTCTCGGCTTCAATTGAGGATTGGATTTATCCATGGGACATCGCGATCAGCTGATCGAACGCAGCATTTCCTTTCTCTCTGAAGTGAAGGACATGACCGCAAGCCGCGACTTGGAAGTCTGGCTGAACGAGAAGTACGGCCCCGCTACCGACACATATCGTGAACTCGCTACACTCATTCGATACGGCATCGACGAAGGTTGGGCGGCAAACCAGGAGATCGCTGGCAAGAGCTATCGTCGCAGCCGAATCATCGAGCCAGGGCCAGAAACCTTTCATTTCAGCATTACCGCCGTCTTCATGGACAGCAACGATGCGCGTGCCATTCGCGACGCGGACGGAGAGATCATCTTGCGTGGCGACTACCATGGTCATCCCTACGGTGAGTTGAACATGGTGGTTCCGATAGACGAGGGTGCCCAACTCCGCGGCTTGCACGGCTGGCAAGGTCCGGGCTGGACGGCTCCGGACCCAGGAAGTCGGCACTATCCCGAGGTGCGTGGCGGTGCGGTGATTGCATTGTTCTATCTTCCGGCAGGCCGCATCAGCTATGACTTTGCTCCGCCTAACTGATCGCCGTCGGAAACCAGACGAGATACCAAGCTCCGCAAAATGCTTCTGAACCATATCAATCCTTCATCCTTGTCGGATCGCTGGTGCCAGATCATGCCGATCTGCTGTGAGGCACAGGGATAGGGAAGTTTGTCGAGCCTTACTGGATGGGTCCTGCAGAAATGTGCGCCTAGCGGGTGTGGAATGATGGCGGTGAGATTTGCCTCCACGACAAGCTCGGGCAATAGCAGCGCATGGGGGATGGCCAACAATGGACGGGGTATCAAGCCGCAATTCCGAAATGCGCGCTCAAGTGCTGCCTTGTCGTACATCTCGGTTCTTCGGCCCAATCCCCTTTCATAGATGAAGCCGCCGATTGCGCCCTCTTCTTCGCCGCCGACGGACACCACGGCCAGTCGCCGGCTATGCAGTTGGTCGGATCTCTCGATAGGCGTGCTGCCAATGGGAGAGATCAGCACGTCGCGATAGGCAGCCATCGGATCGAACCGCATGTGCTCGGGCCATTCTGAGAAGCTTCCCAAGGCCACATCGATCCGACCGAGATCAATCATCTCTCCCAGATCCACGCGCGTGCCCGGTTTGACGACTAGAGATACACCGGGCGCGCTGCGCCCGAACTCGCGCAGCAGGTTTTGAACCGTGAGTATCGAGAGTGCGTCGCTCGCGGCCAGCGTAAACGTACGATCCGATGTGGCAGGATCAAATTCTTGCCGTTCAACAGCTGTCCGAACTATCGCCAGCGCCGCCACGATCTCCGGAGCGAGTTCCAGCGCGCGTGCCGTTGGCTTGAGACCCCTGCGTGTTCTCAGAAATAGGTCGTCGCCGAGCTGGTCGCGGAGGCGGGCGAGGGCGTGGCTGACCGCCGATTGGCTCGTGCACAGCAGGCGACTGGCCCGGAGGGCGCTCCGCTCCTCCATGACCGCCGCGAAAACGCGAAGGAGGTTGAGGTCCAGCTGTTTGAACGATGGGGCCATTGAACCATATTGCCGGAAAAGACGGACAAGCACTTTTGTTCTGGCCGCTCAGACATTTGAAGGCTTCCATATGGCTGCACAAACGAGCCGCATCGGAAGGGATGCGTAATGTGCAAGTCCGCATAAGCAAATGACCGCCGGGCAAATGTGGCAGCTAGCCGTTCCCCGCATAAACTTCCCGATCATCGATTGTCCGTGAGGCGGACGAGGCTCGGAGGCAACGGCATGGAAAACTATAGGATGTTGGTAGGCGGTAGCCTCATCGACGGAGACGAGATGGCCGATGTCATCAATCCGGCAACGGCAACGGTCGTTGCGAAAGCGCCTGTGGCAGACGCTGCTATTGTCGAAGCCGCCGTCTCAGCAGCGCATGCAGCGTTCGCGAGCTGGTCCATCGTGCCTCAGGCCGAGCGCGGCCAACTTGTCGCGCAACTTGCGAGTGGCATCGAAGCACAAAGCGCAAAGTTTGCTCGACTCCTCGTCGAGGAGCAGGGCAAGCCTCTCGGACTTGCCGAAATGGAAGTCGGGCAAACGGTTTACATTTTGCGCGCGTTTGCGAGCATGGAAACGACCGAGGAAGTCCTTCGCGATAATGAGGGAGAACGCATAGTCGAACATCGCACGCCGCTCGGGGTCGTCGCCATGATTACCCCCTGGAACTTCCCATTGCTTCTGCTGGCCACCAAATTGGCTCCGGGTCTGACTGCCGGCAATTGTGTCGTTGTCAAGCCAGCCCCGTCGACGCCCTTGACAACTCTGCTTCTGGGCGAGCTTTGCGCTGACATTTTCCCTGCCGGTGTCGTGAACATCATCAACGGACCAAGCCAGATCGGAGCGCTGCTGACGGAACACCCACTCATCGCGAAGATCGCGTTTACAGGTTCGACGAGCACGGGGCGCCACGTAATGGCGAGCGCCGCATCGACGATCAAGCGCCTGACCTTGGAACTAGGTGGCAATGACGCTGCCATCGTGATGAACGATATCGATCCTGAGGAAGTCGCCGAGCGCATTTTCGCTGGCGCAATGGTGAACTCGGGCCAAGTCTGTGTCGCCATAAAGCGGGTATATGTTCACGAGAATGTGTACGATGCGGTATGCGAGCGGCTAGCGGCCCTTGCTGAAGCTGCGGTCGTCGGTGATGGTTTTTCTCAAGGTGTGCAATTCGGGCCGTTGCAGAACGAAGCGCAATTTGCGCGCGCAAAAGAGTTTCTCCGGGAGGCTGCGAGAGATGGCACGATCATTGCCGGCGGCGATCCTATCGACCGACCGGGCTATTTCATTCCCCCGACGATCGTTCGTGATATTGACGACAGCGCGCGGCTGGTGACCGAGGAGCAATTTGCTCCCATTCTTCCGATATTGAAGTATGTCGACCTTGACGATGTCATTGCGCGCGCCAATTTTGGTACGTTCGGATTGGCCGCTAGCGTCTGGGGCAAGGATCTCGATGCCGCCTATGGCATCGCTCAAAAGCTCGATGCTGGAACGGTTTGGGTAAACAAGCATTTCGACCTCCCGCCGGATGTGCCTTTCAGGGGGGCAAAGCAGTCGGGCCTCGGCGCAGAGCTCGGCCGCGAGGGCATGGCCGAATACAGCCAGCCCAAGATCATTAACATGGCCACTCAGTAGAGTCGGCTTCTTGGTTGATGGCCGGAGGCGAATCGGTTGTGCGATAGCGCCGAAAAGGCTATAGTGTCAGTTTGATCGAAAGAGTGAATCAAAGTGAGTGACGTCAACTCAGATGAATGAGCCGCAATAACGATCGATATCGTTGTTGCGGCGATGAGCTGGATGCAGTCAACGCCTAGCGTGCTGCGTGCAGGATGCCGCTATATTTCTGCGGAGTTCTGTCATGCTGGCGTTGACTCGGCGCTATCGCCGTCACCTGTCTTCCTATCTATTTGACGCAGTAAATGCGGCGTATGAGCCATTGCTGCGCTCATATGATCAATATCTTCATGTTCGACGCATGTCGTTCGTCGGTTCGTGGCACATCGGGGAGGAATCCCTATGACAGCCATGCTCGCAGAACGAATGCTGAATCTGGTCCCACGCGACTACGAGATCGTCGAGCGCGAAGATGTCGGTTTGACCGCTCTGATCGCGACACGGCCGCAAAGGATGGACGCGGAGGGGTTCCGGAACGTCCTGATATTCCCAGGTGGTGTAACGGTAAGCTGGGCTTCGCTCCATCGTCTCCGAGATGTGCAAGAAAGTGAGGAGAGCGATGGCGCCCTCCGGATCCACATACGCATGGCAGGGCGTTCCATCATCACTTCTGCATCAGCTCGATCATTCGAAATCGAACCAAGAAGCTGCACCGTACCAATCAGCCCTGCGGGAGTGGTGCGTACTCAAAGCTTTTTTTCGGGGGACGAAGAGCGATCTGTAACGGTTTCGTGCGACAAAAACTACTTGATAGAGTATCTCGGCTTGGACCCGAGCCTATACTCCGGGGCGCTCAGTGACTACCTGAACGACGTGAACGGGATATGCGGGATCATATCTACCGATTTGTCGTTCGAGCTTCGAGAAGCGGCCGCCGCTTTCTTCGAGGCTGCTGGTGCACCGTTCGCTCGCTGTCTCCTTCTGCAATCCAGAGCCAATGACATCATTCGCATCTTCTTCGAGCAGATTGTTCGGCGAGATGCTCGCGGTTCGCAGCCGCGGTCAAGAGACAGACTCGCTGTCGCTCGCGTCATGAAAATCCTTGAGGACAGGTATCAACAGCCGCCGCCTGCAAACGAAATTGCTCGCCAAGCCGGCATGAGCTTGTCGAAGCTTAGCAAGCTGTTCAAGGCAGTCGAGGGTAAGACGATGATGGAATATCTCCTCATGGTAAGGATGCGGCGGGCTTTGGACCTGATGCGTGAGGGCGATCTGTCGATAACGCAGATTTCTTACGAAGTCGGATACGAGTACCCGGCCAATTTTTCGACGGCTTTCCGACGGTTTTTCGGCACATCGCCTCGTGAAGCACTGTCCCAAGTCTGACCCAAGGCGAGGCTGGACGCTTCACCTGCCGAGCTTAACATCGGTCTGGCAAGCGGCGAGAAATGTCTGCGAGCACCTGGTCGAAAATCTGCTCGCCTCGATGCAGAACATAGTTCTGCCAGTGCGGATCGTCGGGCGCGAAGAAAGCTTTGAAAGCATCGCGTGCCGCTTTGAGCCTCGGATCGTCAGGCGTGCTGGCGAGATGCCGGGTATGGCGATGCTCGTTGATCATTGCAGCGACGAGCTGCGGCTGCGGTAGCGTGCCGATCTCGAGCACGCCGGCGATTACTTCCGCGTCTGGAAGCATCGCTTCGTAACCATCAGTCGTGTGACCGGTCGTTTCATACGTGGTGGCGGTAGGGCGAGCCCGAGGAGCGAGAATCCAATCGCCGAATACCTCGTGAGCTCGTTCGAGCTTCGAGCCCGTCTGCATCGCGACAACGCAACCATGAGCGTAAGGCCCGTAGCCGGTGTGATAATCTACCATGTAGACGTGCCGCGCTGATCTCCCTTCCTCAGTGATGATTTGCTCGATCGTGCTGCGGGACCAGGCCGGTTCCTTCCCCAAAGCCAATGCCGCTCGGGAAATGATACTGTCCGGAGAGGGCCACGTTGATGAAGGCTCCCAAGCCATTTTCCTCGATGAACCTTTCAATGATTGCGTCGGAACCTGCGACATCCGCAGGTTCCAGAGAAGCAGAGTCGATCGCCTCCTGAAGATCGATGAGCCTTTCCGAAACCTCTGTCTGCGTCGGAAATACGGTGAAGTTTCGGCACAGGTCTACATTGTCTTCCGTATAGCGCCGGCCATGAGCCGAGCCCCAGGGGTTGATAGCATGGATCAGCACGACCTTGACGTCCGCAGGCAAGGCAGCGAGCTTTCCGCCATTGACCAGGTCGATCTGACAGGCGGAACCTGCGATCAGTTCAGGGCCATGAACGCCGGAGGTGAGGAAAACGGTGTTGGCCGCTTGTGGGGATCCGAAGACAGCTACATCCACGTGTAGAGGCTCACCGGATGGTCCGCTTAGTGGATGTTCGATCGAATAGATCCTTGCAGCTTTGCCCGTCGTAGCCTGCAGAAAGTTATCACGTGCTGCCAAGTACGTTTGATTGAATACCTGCAGGTTTTTAGACATCATCGATCTCCTTTAGGAAAATCTGGGGAGGTGTGGTTGGGACGCTTTTGCCTCTTTGGCGAAAATGATTGAGCGCTCATCGAGCAGACACGTGTTGATCTTCGGGTTTTCGGCTCGGCTGCCCGATCGATGGTTGACCAGATAAAGTCCGAGACCGACGAGCGCTCCGCCGATAATCTGATGGAGCCCCAGCACCGAACCAAGAAAGGGCACAGCGAGGAGGGATGTGAAGAGGGGAGCAAGGAAGAGGAAGCTGCTTGCCCGTGTTGCCCCACCCTTGGACAGAGCGACGAACCAAAGCCCAAATGACCCGGCCGAAGCAGGTATGGAAAGCCAGAGAAACCATATTACCTGGGCAAAATCGAGATGTGTCGGCCAGCGCTCACACTTAAGCTGCGCGATCGACATGAGAGTTAGGGCACCAACGAGCATCTGCCAGAAGTTGAGCGTGGCAGGCCGCAGGTTTGGCTGAAACTTTCTATGTGCAATTGTTGCCCCCGCCCAACAGAAGGCGGCCGCGATAGCCAGCCCGTGGCCAATCAAGCCGTTTGCGGACACCGTGATCTTGCCCCCGACGATGACGGGGATACCTGCGCATCCGACGACCATGCCAAGGCGATTTATCCGGTTGAGCTGCTCACCCAGCGCCCTTCCTGCGACGAGCATCACGATCAACGGGTTCGTGAAGAGGAGGATCGCAACGGTCGCAGCATCGATGAAGCGCATAGCTGCAGACACCAACGCCATGACCGCCGCAATCTGAAGGAGACCGAGCAGCAGCGTCAGGACTGCATCGCGCCGGCGGGGCGAACGCCAGCGAAATCCATCGCGTGGAGATTCCATCAGAAGAAACGGGAGAAGTGAGAGCGTCGCAACGAGAAAGCGGCACCCCGATAGCAGCAGCGGAGGCAAGCCACTCTTCAAGAGCAACTGTGTCGCAACAAAGCTTGAACCCATTAGGAAGGTCGATGAAAAGATTATAACCAAAAAGCTGGCGCCTTGCCCCGAAGGCGACCTCGAAAAAGGAGACATGGTCTAATTTCGGTCAGCTCAGGATTTCCGCGAAGTCCTGCAGATCGGTCGCATCGTTCATTGGACTTGTTACAAAGCGATATAGGCCCTCGTCTCCAGCGATGGCTATTTCGGTCTCTAAAGATGCGCGCCTGTAGAAGAAGGCTCCAGCCGCTTGAAGTCTCTCGGCTTCTTTGATTTTCATGATCGCGAAGACAATGTTGGCTTCGGGCGTCCAAGCGATCCGAGCTGCACCAGATCGCATCAGTATTGCAGTTAGTTCCGCCGCAAGCCTGTTAGCCTGCCTCGCCCACTTCCGCCAATTGTCTTCTGAAAGATAGGTTTCGAGCTGGGCAGAGATGAAGCGGGACTTTGAGAACAGATGCCCGGCCTGCTTTTGTGCATAAATCATATGTTCCGCATACCGAGGATTGAATACGAGGAGCGCTTCGGCGCACCAGCAGCCATTCTTGCTCGCACCGAAGGAGAGCATGTCGACGCCCTGCCTCCATGTCATGTCGGCGGGTGTGACATCGAGAGCGACGAGAGCGTTTGCAAACCGAGCCCCATCCATGTGGACCGCGATATTCCTCTTTCGGGCTATGGACGCGATTTCAGCAATCTGATCGAGCTGATAGAGGGTGCCCCACTCGGTCGCCTGTGTAAGCGTAACTGCTGACGGCTGACCGACGTGGACAAAGCCCTCCGGCAGTCGGCCGAGCGCAGCAGCAAACTTCTCAGGGGCAATTTTGCCCAGCGCGCCTTCGACAGGGGTGATCCGCAGGCCTCCGCCGATCTTCTCGATGGCTCCACATTCTTCTTCGAACATATGCGCATTTGCATGGCTGAACACCACGCCGCCGGGGCGACCAGCTGCCGACATCGCAAGACTGTTGGCAGCGGTGCCGGTTCCCACGAGAAACATCTCGAGATCGTGCTCGAATATCTCCTGGAAGCGATGGACGAGCGATCGATCGAGTTCGGAATTGCCATATGCGGCGGCGAAGCCGTCGCAATGGTCGACGAGAGCCTGAGCCACTTCAGGAAGGGCGCCCCCCCAGTTATCGGAAGCGAAATGCATCGGTCATATCTCCCTGGCCAAGCGATCGATCGTGCGTACGAGGGCCATCGGCTCCTGCGGTACGATATCTCCTCAGTGGCTTCTTCGGATCAGATCGGCCGCCCGTTCGCCAATCATGATGCACGGTGCATTTGTATTCGCGCTAACCAGCGTCGGCATGATCGAGGCATCCGCAACGCGAAGACCGGTGACGCCCTTGACGCGCAACTCCGGATCGAGAACCGCTGTCGGCCCAATTCCCATCGCGCAAGTGCCAGTCGGGTGGTACATCAGGAAGGCGCTCTGACGGATATACTCGATCCAATCAGCGTCGGTTTCGACCTGCTTTCCGGGTAAGCGTTCACCTTTGTCATATTCACTGAATGGCTTGGAACGGAAAATCTTGCGCACGATCCGGCATCCTTCGATGAGCTGCTTGATCTCATCATCTCCGCCGAGCAGCTCATGTTGGATAATCGGCCGCTCACTTGGATCGGTGGAGCGGAGCAGCAACTGACCGCGCGTCTCGGGCCGGCAGATGTTGATGGCAACGCCAATTGCCGCACGCTTGTACAGGTGTACGCCGTCCGGCGTGAAGTCGTACGCGATCGGCGAGAACGACAGTTGGATGTTGGGCCACTCGAGATGGTCTCGCGTGCGAATGAACGCGAGAGCGGAGGCAACGCATGCCGTGGCTGGCCCTCGCCCAAACAAAGCGAAGTTCAAGCCATGCTTGACTATCCTGGCGACGCTTTGCACTTCGACATTGAGGCTATCGATGCCGACATGGGTCGACATCAACACTCCGGGATGTTCCTGCAGATTTTGCCCCACTCCCGGGGAATCGACGACAACAGGGATGCCATGCTCGCCAAGATGCTTTGCCGGGCCAATGCCCGAGAGCATCAATATTTTCGGCGACGACAACGCGCCGCCGCAAAGAATGACCTCCTTGTTTGCCAAGTAGCGAACCGTGCGCCCGTTCTGAACGCCTTCGACGCCGATCGCGCGGCCTTTCTCGATCAGTACCCGACTGACCATGAAATGCGTCTCGACCTTCAGATTGGATCGGCGCTTCGCCTTGGCCAGATAGGCGCGTGCCGTTGAATGTCGCCAACCCTTGTTCTGGGTGGCTTGGCAGGGGCCGATACCCTCTTGCTCGGCACCGTTGGTATCCGGATTGTGCGGAATCCCCGCACGTACGCCAGAAGCGATGAATGCGTCGGCCAACGTGGTCGATAGGCGGGCATTCGATACGCGCAGAGGGCCCTTGTCGCCGCGAAAGCGCGAGCCGCCGTTTTCGTTCGTCTCGGCCTTGTTAAAGAACGGAAGCACGTCGTCATAGGACCAGCCCTTGCAGCCGAGCTGAGCCCATTGATCATAATCGCCGCGATTGCCGCGAACATACATCATCCCGTTGATCGACGAGCCGCCGCCGAGGACTTTGCCGGCCGGCCACATGTCTGCTCGATCGTTTCGTGAGGCATCCGGTTCCGCTTGATAGAACCAGTTGTACTCAGGATTCATGATCGCTTTGATCGAGCCCGCCGGAATCCGAATGAAAGGCGAGCTGTCCCACCCGCCGGCTTCGAGCAACGCGACCTCAAAACGCTTCTCTTCGCTTAGCCGAGATGCGACCACCGCGCCACTCGAACCGCCCCCAACGACGATAAAGTCCGTAGTTCTAATATCTTGCACAATGCCCTCCATGTGAAGGCCGCTCTAGCGCACCTCGGAAAGTTGGACTTTGCGGTAGTCGCAAACAGATTTGGCGCTTGGGCCGATCTGCGATGTCGGCGGTGGCTAGCGATCCAGCGGCGCGAGGCAGCCAATTTGCTCCACGGCCATCCGACGGCTGTAGCTGGAGAGAGCGTCAACGCCGAACTCGATTCCGTAGCCGGACTGACCGGCAGGCTCCAGTGGAAGCGCCAGACCAGTCGCCGAGTCCTGACCAGCGACGGACTTGATCTTCAAATGACCGACGCAGAGTTCCTGCCGTAACATGTTGGCTCGAGCCAACTCGCCGGTCCAGAGCGTCATCGCCAACCCGTAGCCGCCGAGGCCGGCCAGTCTCACGGCATCGGAGATGCTATCATATGGAACGACTGCAAGGATCGGACCGAAATATTCATCTCGCAATATCGGCGATGTTGGGTCATCCGCTCTGACCACTGTCAGCGAATGATTCAGCATGTCGTGCTGCACGGGACGACCATCGCGGATGACTTGTTCGCCGCGACCGAGGGCCATGTCGACTGCCGATCGGATCCTGTCCGAATGAGCCTTGGACGCCAAGGGCCCGAATTTTGTGTTCGGCTCGAGAGGATCACCCGGCAAGAAATCTGCTGCAGCGGCTACGAGAGCGTCCGAGAATTGGTCAATACGATCGCTTGGGACGAGGATTTTTGAGCGGGCGACGCAAAGCTGACCGCTATTTGCATATGCTTCCGCTACAGCGTCGATGGCTATGCCCTGATAGTCGGTCATGTCGTCAAGAACCACGATCGCGTTCTTTCCTCCGGCCTCGATGATAGCAGGCACGAGCCGCTCGGCCGCGAGCTTGGCGACAGAGCGGCCCGTCTGGGTCGAGCCCGTGAAGGCAAGCATTGCAACCCCGGGATGGCTGCAGAGCGCTGCGCCCGTCGCCGCTCCGCCAGGGAGGACAGACAGCAGACCGACGGGGATGCCCGCCTCTTCGGCGAGGGTGCCAATCAGTATCGCGGAGCGGGGCGAAATCTCGGACGGTTTCAGCACCATGCCATTGCCGGCCGCGAGTGCTGGCCCAACTTTCATGGCGGCGTTTATACTTGGGTAATTCCACGAGACCATCGCGCCAACGACACCGTAGGGCACTCTCAGCGACAGAGAGATCGCCTCGCGCGACGACGCAATGACTTCTCCGCAAGCCTTGTCGATTGCCTGAGCGTACCAGCGCACAATGTGAGCGGCAACGCAGGCTTCCATCGTCGCAACGGCTATCGGTTTGCCCATGTCGACACAGTCGAGCATGCCGATGCGCTCGGCGGCGGCCTCTATTGCGTCGCCCCACCGCAGCATCGCCATTCGCCGTTCACTCGGCGCGAGCCGGTGCCACAAACCAGCAGCTCGACCCGCTGAACCGACGGCCCGCTCGACATCAGCGTGTCCGCCGGCGCGAAACTGAAGGGCTCTGTCCGGAGCGGTCGGGCTCGTCCAGTCGATGACTTCGCCGCTCATCGGGGTCAGGCTCCCGATAATTCCATCAAAGCTCGTCATGTCGATCTCGGTCACGGCAAATCCTTTGACAGCGAAGCAGCGTTTCGCTGCGGGCCGACGCTCCTTAACAAGGACACGATTCCTGAGTGGTCAAAGCCGCCGGCCAGTGAGGCCGGCGGCGGATGTTCACCAGCTGTAGTTCAGCTTCACGCCAAACTTGCGAGGTGGAAGCACCGAGGCGCGGGTGAACGGTTGGAACGGCGGTGCGAACCGGCGTGTAATGTTGAAGTTGTCCGTCACATTGTCGACGTAAACGGTCAGCTCCCATCGGTCTCTCTTCAGACTGGCGCGGAGGTCGAGCTGGTCATAGGATTGAACCTGCAGGATCGGATCAAACGGAGGAGCCCCGTTACCGGAATAATACGGCCCCACATAACGATAGTCGGCTGCGAGATTGAGTTCAGTGTCACCGATCGAGACAGTGTAATCTGCGCCGCCTGAAGCAGTCCACTTGGGGACATAAGGCAACGCATCGCCGGTCAGATGGGATCCTACCGGGCTCGTAATAGAGGTGAAGCGCGCGTCGGTATATGCAGCGTTCCCGCGAATCTTGAATCCGCGGAACGGCATGGCGGTTGCTTCGAACTCGAACCCGCGGTTACGGGAGGCACCGACATTGGCAGTGACACCGACAGGGAGACCGGTGACCGGGCTGATGGCAACAGAAGCCAGCTGCATGTCGTCCACCTGAACGATGAAACCAGCAACGCTGGCGATCAGGTGTCGGTCAAAGAGCGACGCTTTCAGCCCCACCTCATAATTGGTCGACTTTTCGTTGTCGAAAGCGATCCCAACGGCTGCACTGCTACCCGGATATTTGTCAAAGCCGCCTGAGCGATAACCTCGCGACACAGTCGCGTAAGTCATGACATCAGGCGTCCAGTGAACGGAGAATGAAGCGGACGGCGAGAAATTGCTGAAGCTTTTGACGTGACTCCGCTGAACGCGTCGTTCGCGCCCACAGCCGGCACGATCACGACGCCCTGCTGGAATGCCCGCGTCCGCTCCCAGCCATATCGCCCGCCGACAGTCAGCTCGAAGCGATCGTTGAACTTGTAGCCGACTTGACCGAAAGCGGCCCAGCCGCGACGCCGCAACCTCGTCGCTTCCCGCACGTCGTTGGCGGGATTGAAAATCGGCGGAAAGGCGCAGATCGTACAGCCAGACAAGGCGAAATTGCGGTTCTGTTCGTGGATATCCTGAAAGGCGTACAATCCGCCAAGCCATGTGAAAGACCCGCCGCTCCTCGACTCGAAACGAAGTTCTTCGGAGAGTGCTGACTGGGTCGTGCGCTGGTCCTGAAAGTTGTCGGGGTCCGAATATCCATCAAAGTCGTACCAGAATTCGGTCTTTACGTGCTGATATCCGGTGATCGACTTGATCGTAAACGCCGGAAGATCGTACGACATGGTTAGAGAGCCGCCAAAGCTCGTGTCGGGCGAGACAACCTTGCGATCATCGAGTGTGGCATAACGCTTCGCGCCGTCGTCCACGACGCCGTAACCGAGATAACCGTTTCTGTTGCGAGAACCATCCAGTCGGAGAATGATCTCGAAGTCTTCGGTGGGCAATGCGCGAAGCACGAAGCGCCCGGCCAGGCTGCGAAGCGTATCCTGATCCTTGTCGATGGTCAGGTTGTGGATGTAGCCATCGGTGCTGTAATATTGACCAGAAAGGCTAGCGAAGAGCTTGTCCTCCACCAATGGGCCGCTGAAACTCGCGCCGAGGCGAACGCTATTGAAGTCCGCATATTCTGCGCGCAGCTTCCCACGAAAGGTGCCGTCGGGCTTCGCGGTCACAATGTTCAGTGCACCGCCTTCGGTGTTTCTGCCAAAAAGGGTACCTTGCGGCCCACGCAAAACCTCGATGCGCTCCAAGTCGAGGAAGCCAGTGTCGAATGCCAGGCTCGGTTGATAGACGCCATCGACGAAGGTTCCGACAGCGGGATCGTTGGATGCCGCCGCTCCGACGCCGCGAAGTACGAGATAGGTCTGGTTGGGAAGCGGCCCGAACGCCTGGTTCTGGCTGGTGAAGAGGCTCGGAACCGTCCCGATCAGGTTTGTCACATTGTCGATGCCCTTCTGTTCGAGGGCAGCTCCGCCGATCGCCGAGACCGCCACCGGGATATCCTGGAGGCGTTCTTCGCGCTTGCGGGCGGTAACGACAATGTCGAGCGATCCGCCCGATGAGGACGCGGAAGAATCTTGAGGCGCCTCGGGTGTCGCCTGCCCGAAGGCTGGCGTCGCCGATCCGGCCAGAACAGTAGCGGCAAGCAGGGCCGCTACCGACCCGTTCGTTCTATTCGACCGAGACATAAACCCCCCTTATTATTTGCTGGAAGGAGCCGTACGCATGCCGCGCCAGCTGCCTGTCCAACTTCATAAGGCGAACGTCCTCCTCGCTGCTTTTGCCAATCTCTCTTCAATCATTGCACTTATGTGAAATACCTTTGCCGCGTTGCGCGGGCAATGATCAGTCCTTCGCGAACAGATTTGCCTCTTCGATGCCCGCAAGTGCACAAGCTTCGTCATTGTCCGAGGTGTCGCCGGTAACGCCGACGGCACCCAGTGTCTGGCCGTCGCTGTCAACCACGATCACTCCTCCGGCGGCCGGCACCATACCGAGAGGCGCTATGCCTACGAGCGAGTTGAAAAATGTCGGTCGTTCGGCCGCGATCGCCGCGATCGAGCGGGAAGAGACGCCGAGATTCAAGGCGCCGGCCGCCTTCGCGATAGCAATTGCTGGTCGAAGATGCGACGCGCCGTCCGCTCGGTGCAGGACTATTGTATGACCTCCCGGATCGAGCACGGCTACGCATAGCGGCTTCAGTCCTTTTTCGGCACCGGCCTTGAGAGTGCGAAGTGCAATATTCTGGGCTTGCTTCAAGCTTAGGATCATTCTCGAAATCCTTCTGATGAATAATGTGGATCGAAGCTACGCGGCGAAGTCGCTGTCCAGGCGCATGGCGATCATCTCGGCAGTTGCAGCGGAAAGCGTCCAGCCAAGATGGCCGTGGCCGGTGTTGTAGTAGACGCCACGCACTCTCCCCGGCCTGACAACAGGCAGCATATCGGGCGTCATGGGGCGCAGGCCTGCCCATGGGGTGACGCTGTCAGTATCCATTTTGGGGAACAGGCGTTCCGACCAGCGCAGCAACGGGCGGATCCGGTCAGCGCGAATATCTAGGTTGAACCCATTGAACTCTGCGGTGCCGGCCACCCGGAATCGATCTGGACCGAGGCGGCTTGTGACGATCTTCGCAGCGTCGTCGAGCAGGCTGACACTCGGTGCAGCTGTTCGGCTCTGCTCGTCTCTCAAGTTTACAGTGATGGAATAGCCCTTCACCGGATAAATGTTTACTTTCTCGCCGAGCTTTCTGGCGATTTCTCGGCTTTCAACCCCTGCGCAGACAACGATGGCATCAGCTGTCTGAGAGGCGATCGGCCGACCACTCTCGTCATCGGTCAAGCTGATGGTACAAATCCGGTTCTGTATCTCCACTCGCCGGACAGCAGCTCCAAACTTGAAAATCACGCCTCGGCGTGCACACGCATCTGCGAGCCCGCGTGTGAACTTGTGGATGTCGCCCGTGGCGTCCCCCGGGGTGAAGAATCCGGCGTGAAGAGCGCCTTGCAGGCTCGGCTCGATCGCGCGCATTTCTCCAGCTGACACTGCGTGCCTTTCGAGCCCGCCCTTGAGGAGGAGGGCGTTGCCCACTTCGGCAGCACGAAACTCCTGTTCATTGTGGTAGAGATGAAGGATTCCGCATCGCTTCAGATCGAAATCGATGCCCTCTGCTTCCGCAATGGTGAACATATGCCTTCGCGCGTCGAGTGCGAGACGAACGGTCGCGATCGTGTTTCTTTCGTGCCGAAAGATATTGCCGCAAAACTCGGCGAGCCACCCGTATTTGTGAAGGCCGGGCTTGAGGTTCAGCAACAACGGCGCGTCATTTTTCAAGAGCCATCTCATACCCTTTGCGATGGTGGCCCAGCTGTTCCAGACTTCGGCATTGCTTGCGGAGAGCTGGCCACCGTTGGCAAATGAGGTGACCATCGCCGGATAGCGGCGACGATCGTAGACGGTGACTTCATGACCGCGGACAGCCAAGCTGTAGGCGGTTGTTACGCCGGTAATGCCGGCGCCGATGATGCTAATACGTGCCACTGGGAGCCGCTCCCCAAAAGGTGGTGGATGCGCCCCATCTGTCCGCTGTGCCTGAGATCGCTATCCCGTCGGCGGGCACCCAGGCGGGCGCCACTCTCCAGATATCTTGATGCCCTGCGGTCCTTTTGCCTGAGAGTTTCCGGGGCGGTTGCTCCTTCGGCGCCGGCGAACGGTCTCTCCCGCAATGGCAAGTCTGGCCTGCCTGGAAATGTGCGCTCAAGTCAATTCGGACGACCGAGAATGACGAAACCGCAAACGTCCTTCACATATCGTCAAAAGCAGCAGCTCCATGCCGATGCGAAGGATAAGGTTCGAAGGAAAATTCCGAACAGTTCCGAGGCTTATAATGCTTTCAAAAATTCGAGGCAGCGCGTCCGAAGCGCTTGAGGGTTTGCTGTTCGACGGAATGTCGATCATGTCGGGTGGCTTTGGCCTTTGCGGAAACCCGGAGAACCTTATCGCGGAGCTTTATCGAAGCGGTACCCGAGGGCTTACAGTGATTTCGAACAACGCGGGCGCAGAAGGCTTTGGTCTGTGGCAGCTGCTGCAAAGCAGGCAGATCAGTCGCATGATCGCATCGTATATTGGCGACAATCGTCTTTTTGAGCGGCAGTTCCTGGATGGTGACATCGAACTTGAGCTGAATCCGCAAGGTACGTTAGCCGAGCGCATTCGCGCCGGCGGCGCCGGCATTGCGGCATTCTATACCCGGACCGGGGTAGGAACCGTCGTCGCGCAAGACAAGCCTGTCGAAACTTTCGACGGCGATGAATATATTCGAGAGCGCTGGCTGAAAGCTGATCTTTCGATAGTCAAGGCTTGGCGGTCTGATCCCGAAGGCAATCTGGTTTTTCGAAAGACAGCGCGGAATTTCAACCCGATCATGGCGACAGCCGGACGGGTGACGGTCGCCGAGGTCGAGGAGATCGTGCCAGCTGGCGCCATCGACCCGGATGAAGTGCATACGCCCGGCATTTACGTCGATCGGATTGTTCGAGCGACGGGCCTCGAGAAGAAGATCGAAAAGCTGACGATTCGCGCTCTCGGAGCCTGCATGATGGCTTGGTCGCGCGATCAGATGGCAGCGCGCGCTGCTCGAGAACTCAAGGACGGATTTTACGTAAATCTCGGAATCGGCATCCCTACGCTGGTTGCCAACCATGTCCCCGAAAACGTGACCGTCACGCTGCAAAGCGAAAATGGCATGCTCGGAGTGGGCCCTTACCCGTTCGCTGATGAAGCTGATGCAGACTTGATCAATGCCGGCAAGGAGACAGTCACCACGCTGCCGACTTCGAGTTTTTTCTCGTCTGCCGACAGCTTCGCCATGATCAGGGGCGGGCACATCGACATGGCCATCCTGGGAGGCATGCAAGTCGCGTCGAATGGCGACCTCGCCAACTGGACCATTCCGGGCAAGATGGTGAAGGGGATCGGAGGAGCGATGGATCTGGTTGCAGGCGTCAAGCGGGTGGTGGTCGTCATGGATCATACGTCCAAGGATGGCGCGCCCAAGATCGTCCAGAAATGTACTCTGCCCCTGACCGGCAGGTCGGTGGTTGATCTGATCATTACGGACCTCGGGGTGATGGAGTTAGACCCGCAAGCCGGAGTGCTTGCGCTGCTCGACATGGCACCATCCGTCTGCGTCGAGGAAATCGCTTCCAAGACGAATGCCCCTCTCTTTCTGGGCAAGCTCCGGGAGAATTGCCTGTGACAACGGACATCGCATATGCGCCTGACGACGCGGGCTTGCCACCACTCCTCTACCCAGAGTATCGCTCGACCGGATTGCGTAGTCCGCGTCACCCCTTGGTCAACGCTCCGCAGACTTTGACTGAGGTGAGCGGCCCCAGCGGTTGCTGGAGCGCTCTTATGGGTCAAGCCGAGGTAGACCTAACGTCGCAACATGGATCTGCTCCCCATGGCCAGCGCATCCGCATCTCTGGCAGGGTGCTGGATGACAGTGGTCGTCCGGTACCAAACACCATCGTCGAAATCTGGCAGGCGAACGCGGCCGGGCGGTATATCCATCGCAACGATAATTGGGACGCGCCGCTCGATCCGAACTTCACCGGAGCTGGTCGGGTGATTACCGATGATCAGGGCTGGTATTCCTTCACGACCATCCGGCCCGGAGCTTACCCTTGGGGTAACCATCACAATGCATGGCGCCCGGCTCATATTCACCTGTCGTTGCTTGGCCCCGCCTTCGCCACTCGTCTCGTCACCCAAATCTACTTTCCTGACGATCCATTGATCGAGATCGATCCGATCGCGAATGCGGTTCCGATGCCGTATCGCAATCGCCTCATCTGCCGGTTTGATATCGACACGACCATCGCCAACTGGGCGCTCGGATACCGTTTTGACATCGTGCTGAAGGGGGCAATGCAGACGCCCTTCGAGGGTACTGCCAATGGATAACGACTTGGAAAAGCGTAAAGCGTCTGCGCGGTTCGATAACCAGGATCCTCGATTATTCGGTCAAACTCCTTGGCAGACTGTAGGCCCCTTCTTCCACTACGGTCTGCCTTGGAAAGGCGGCGCTGACTTGGTGGGACTGTCAGATCTGGGAGCCCGACCGGAGCTCTTCGCGGATGATCACTATGTTCTGAATCGCCCGACGCGAACGGGCGCTCCCAGAGGGGATGTGATAGACATTGCTGGCCAGATTCTCGACGGAAATGGCGACCCGATTTCAGACGCATTGGTAGAAAGTTGGCAAGCCAACGCGTCGGGAAGATATTCCGGAGGGGCGGATAAGCGAGCCGAAATTCCACTCGATCCGGAGTTCATAGGGTTCGGCCGATGCGCTACCGACGAATCCGGCGTGTATCGCTTCCGCACTGTTTTCCCGGGCCGCGTGCCCGGACCAGGCAATTCGCTCCAAGCTCCCCACATCGCGTTATCGATCTTCGCGAGAGGGTGCTGCGAAGACTTTGCACACGCCTGTATTTCGACGGCGCAGAAGGCAACGACACAGATGCCATCCTCTCCCTTGTGCCATCGGACCGTCGATCGACGCTTGTTGCGCGCCAGCGCGATGATGGAGTCTGGTGGCTCGATATTCACATCCAAGGTGATGCAGAGACGGTCTTCTTTTCGCTGTGAGCAGGCTCCTTCACGATCGTTCAGCGACAACGCCGGCGATGCTGGCGGTCTATGACGACCGCTCGACCGTCAAACACGCCCTGGAATTTGAGGCTGCATTGGCGCAGGCTCAAGCCGCAGAAGCGATCATCGAGGAACGCGTCGCCGATGAGATCGGCGCCGTCTGCGCGTCGCTCGCCATCGACCCTCAAATCCTCGCCGACGAGGCTGCGTTCGCAGGTACGCTCGCGATACCGCTGATCGGCAGGATCCGTTCGGCGATGGCGCCAGAGACGGCGATGGCGGTCCACAAGGGCGCGACCAGTCAGGACCTGGCTGACACGGTGATGATGATGCAGGCGAGAGAAGCCTCCGCATTGCTGATCGACGATGCCGATCGTCTCGACCTTGCCCTGACAGCCTTGGCGGAAAACTATCGCCGCGTGCCTGCCGTAGGCAGGACGTTGATGCAGAATGCGATGCCAATATCTTTTGGACTGCGGATCGCCCAATGGCGTGCGGGGATCGCCGAGGCAGCGGCGCGCATGCGAGCCGACGCCGGCGCGTACATATGCGTTCAGCTTGGCGGGGCCTCGGGGACGCGGGCAGGCATGTCGGGCAGAGGCTCTGCGGTCGCGCGCCGGCTATCCAGCGCGTTGCAGCTGAAACCTGCGCCTCCTTGGCATAGCCGCAGAATCGCCGTGGCCGCGATCGGCACGAGCGTCGGCATCCTGGTTGGCACCGTTGGCAAAATGGCAAAGGATATCGCCTTGCTGTCGCAGGACCATATTCGGGAAGCTCTTGAGCCGGTCGTCCCGGGCCGTGGCGGGTCCTCTGCGATGCCGCACAAACGGAACCCGACAGGCTGCCAAGTCGCTCTATCCGCTGCGCATCGCGCGCCCGGACTGGTTGCCACATTGCTGGGGGGCCTTCCCCAGGAACAGGAGCGGGGGCTCGGTGGATGGCAGACAGAGGCTTCAATTCTGGCGGATCTCTTTTCCATCGCCGCCGGAGCAATAGGCTCGATGGTCGTTACGATCGAAGGCCTCCAAATCGATGGAGATGCCATAGCTTGCAATCTCGCGGCTTCCGCCTTGGGAATGACATAGGCGAAAGCGAAGGCATCGTCCGCGAACTTCTAAACCTCTGACGAGGGATATCGATGCCGTTCACAAAGCATAACGGGGTCCGGTTATACTGGAAGGAGCAAGGCTCCGCAGAGTTGCCAGCCATCGTCCTGATAAACTCAATCGGTACCGACATGAGCTTGTGGGACAAGGCGCTTCCTCATCTCCTGCCGCATTATCGGCTTATACGCCTTGACAACCGTGGTCATGGCGCTTCGGACGCGCCGGGGGGCGACTACAGCCTTGATGTGCTCGGTTCAGACACCGTCGCGGTGATGGACGCAGCGAATGTAGAAAAGGCGATCATTGCTGGGATTTCTCTCGGCGGGATGATCGCCATGGATATGGCGATCAACCATCCTCGGAGAGTGGCAGGCCTTGCATTGATCTGTACCTCCGCCACGATGGACAAGGCGATTTGGACAGACAGGGTCGCAGCCGTCCGGTCCAACGGCACGGAAGCCATCGCAGATGCCGCGATAAATCGCTTCTTCTCGCCGAAGTTCATCGAGAACCGTGCCGCAGAGGTGAGCTCGGCGTGGCGGGCGCTCGTGAACAGCTCCGACACCGGATATGCCGGCTGTGCCGCAGCAATTCGCGACATGGATATCGCGGACCGTCTCGGCGCCATCGCCGTGCCAACGCTCGTCATCACCGGAGACGATGATATCTCCACACCGTTTCTTGGACATGGGGAATTCCTGGCAGCAAGCATTCCCGATGCAAAAGCGGTGCGCCTCAAGACCGGGCATCTTCCCGCTATCGAGGATCCAGCAGCATTGGCATCGGCAATCGTTCGATTCTTCGGCACCAAATCGACTGTGACATCCGCCAGAGACATCCTTTTCGAGGCCGGTCTGGTGACACGGCGCGCAATTCTTGGCGACGAATGGGTAGACAGATCGCTCGCCGGACGCACTTCTTTCAACGAAGACTTTCAGGCTATGATCACCCGTATCGCTTGGAACGAAATATGGAGTCGTCCCGGCCTTGACGAGCGGACGCGGCGATTGATCGTTGTAGCCACAACTGCGAGTCTCGGAAGATGGGAAGAATATGCCCTTCACGTGCGCGCGGGGCTGGCTCAAGGAGGGTTCACGCAGGACGAACTCAAAGAAGTGCTGATGCAAATCGCCATCTACGCAGGGGTCCCCGTCGCCAATACCGCATTTGGTGAAGCTACCAAGATCATTTCCGAGATCGTTTAGCCAGACGTATCGAGAACGATCTGTTCTCATGAACGAAGACGATCGAATAACATCTATCTCGTTTGGAAGAGGACTGACCGAAGCCCACGGGCTAACCCGCTCGGAAAAATCAGCGCGCTGGGAAACATGCAGAGAAACGATCGGAAGGACGCATTGAACTCCGGAAGGGAGGTGGCCGCTGGCGTAATCCTCTTCTGGTTTGGAACAATGGTTTATGGGATCCTGCCACTCTACATCGGCACGCAGGCGCCACGATTGGCCTTGTCCCCAATATGGCAGGATATATCGGGACGGCTTACCTCTGTGGGTTTGTGGCGAGCACCGCTTCAGCCGTCTGGTGGATTCCACGGTTCGGAATCCGCAAACTGTCCGCTATCGCCGGTATGATATCGCTCGCCCTGATAGGCACGAGCGGGCTTATCACCGATGTTGCCGTTCTTTACCCCTCGCTTTTTGCAGCCGGCCTCGGCTCCGGCGTGATCTATGCTATCGCGTGCCGCATAATCGGAAGCTCTGGTGATCCGGACCGAAACTTCGGATTTGGGACTGGAGGCCAGGTCGCAACGGTGGCTATCGTCATGGCCACGGCGACAGCTTGGGCCATTCCTTCGGCGGGCATGCCAGGCCTGACTTTCCTGACCGCGATCGCCATGCTTCTCTTCTTGTCGTGCGTGCCTTTCCTGCCCGGCCGCATCACGCAGTCCTTCGACGAACCCGCCGCGCACAGGCATGACGGCAGCTTGGCCAGTATTCTAAGCCTGCTTGCCATGCTCTTCCTGTTCGGCGGTGGAACGAGCATCTGGATCTTTGCGCAGCAGATCGGAGTTTCGCACGGCAACTCCCTTTCGGCGACGGGGTATGTTCTTTCTTTTGCCCTCATTGCCAACGCCGCTGGATGCA
Organism: Caballeronia sp. PC1; assembly: GCF_021353155.1. NCBI lineage: Bacteria > Pseudomonadati > Pseudomonadota > Betaproteobacteria > Burkholderiales > Burkholderiaceae > Caballeronia > Caballeronia sp. PC1. The sequence continues at coordinate 1,284,004 of NZ_JAJUBH010000002.1, read as the reverse complement.
TCGCGGCGTCGTGGATCAGTCGCCGTCTAGGTCGAGGGCCGCTCCTGATCGTCGTTCAATTCTGCCTGAGCGCTTTTTGCTTGCTTCTGGCATATGGGCACGCAGGCCTCCCATATTTCGCGATCGCGATCTTTGGGTGGTCGTTCTTCTATGGATTTTCTGTCGTAATCGGGATGTCCCTGATCGCCGTGGTCGATCGATCGGGAAGGGCGATTACCGGCGCCGGCGCCGTGCAGTCTCTTGGCGCCGCAATCGGCCCCGCCGTCGGCGGCAATATCGTAGGCGGCGGATCATTTGAATCGCTTGGCATCCTGAGTGCGTCGGCCGTGATAGTGTCGTTGCTGCTCGGCCTCACGGCGCTTCAATCTCACCGTCGCCATGCGCAAGACCGGTGAGGGTAGGAACATTGGAAACGAGCCTGCCCCGCGAACTCCTATGGATCGGCCCGCTTGCGGATGGGGTGGGCTTCAGGATCGCGAGCCCGGTGGACCTGCGCCGAGACTGCACTGCAACGGAGCGGTCTGGGTTCTGGCCCATCGAAATAGCCAAGAGGGCAATAATTTCGTCAACGCTCGCGACTTAGTCGCTTAGAAGCTCGACAAGCGAGCCGATGACGCGCTTGGGAGCCGCGTCGAGATATTCGTCTGGCATGCCGCTGCGGTTAACCCAAATTGTGTAAAATCCGGCCTTGGTAGCTCCTGCGATATCCCAGCGGTTCGACGAAACAAAGGCGATCTCCGCACGATCCAGTGCCCACCGCGACGAGTAGACGGAATAAGCCAGCGGATGCGTCTTGAAATTTCCAACCGCATCAATTGAGAACGGTGCCTCGAGTATCTCGTCAAGGCCGGCGGCCACCGTCGCCGTCCGAAGCATTGTCGACGTGCCATTTGACAGAAACGCCAGCCGAGCGCCCTTGGCTTTGAGGTCTGTCAGGGCCTCCAGCGCCCCGTCGTGGGGTTCAAGTCGCAGATATGCATCCAGAAGCTCCTTGCGAATTGCCGGATCGACGGATCCGAATAAACGCAGGACATGGTCCAAGGCATCCTGCGTCAGCTGCCAGAAATTTTCGTAGTTGCCCATCAAGGTACGCACCCACGAATATTCCAGCTGCTTCGCGCGCCATAGATCTGAGAAGGCCTGGAAATCCGGGCCGATGGATTCGGAGTGGCGACGCACGGCTGCATGGACATCGAGGACAGTACCATATGCATCGAACAGATATGCCGGCTTCATGATCGCTCGCCCTATCTCGACTATGTTGAAGTGGAAATTCACGGATGACTCGATAATAACATCTAAGTGGTATCGAGGCGCCGTTGTCGAACATCCTATCACCGCGACGTATCGGGTAGCAACTGTAATAGTATGATATCGACAGGGAATTGCACAGGTGCAAATCAAAGATCGATTTTGTCAAAACTAATGCTCGATCACATAATATGATCCATCTCAATTTCCGTATTGAATGATATTCACATCAGAAAGCGCGAATTTTCGGTAATCGACAGATTCGCAGGCTTGGAAGATGTGGGCCAATGGCGAAGGCCGGTGCGCGGGCCGCTTCGTTGCATTTTCCCGAGTGCGCCTGTCCGAGAAATAGTGCGGAGACGGTATCGATGACAAAGGCTATGACTGAAATAGGTAGGCTGTCGGTCTCCGGCGCGCTTGTGGATTTCGTCGAACAAGAGGTTCTTCCCGGCACCGACATCAGCGCTTCGGTGGGTATTCTGGCGAGGACTGGAAGCGATCTATTCCGCTTTTGCGCAAGAGAACGCTCAGTTGCTTCGAGTGCGCGACCGTATCCAGGAGCAACTCGATGGCTGGTACGACGCTCGTGCAAGCGAGCCTATAGACCAGAAAGCCTATCTAAGCTTCCTTCGATCGATCGGATACCTGGTCGACGAGCCGGCGCCTTTCCTTGTTGGCGCTGACAATGTCGACGAAGAACTGTCCGCGATATCGGGTCCGCAGCTGGTTGTGCCGATCTTGAATGCGCGCTTTCTTCTCAACGCTGCGAACGCGCGCTGGGGCAGCTTGTACGACGCACTCTACGGGAGCGACGTCGTCGGTACGAAGGTCGAGGCCGGCGGTTATGACGCCAAGCGCGGCGAAAAAGTCGTCGATTGGGCCAAGCGCTTCCTCGACAGGGCGATACCGCTTGCAAATGGGAGTTGGCGGCGCTGGAAAGGCGGGGAATTGTCGTTGTCCGACCCGGCGTTGTTGGCGGGACGAAATGGCGACAATCTGCTCTTTCGGCATAATGGCCTCCATATCGAGGTCGTCATTGATCACGATCACCCCATCGGCCGGGATGACCCGGCAGGCATCGCCGACATTATTCTCGAATCTGCAGTGTCGACCATATGCGATCTTGAGGATTCGGTTGCCGCAATCGATGCGGCAGACAAGATCGCGGCCTATCGCAACTGGCTCGGTCTGATGAAGGGCACCCTCGAGGACAGCTTTCAGAAGAATGGCCGAATGGTCACCCGCCGCCTGAATCCCGATCGCGCATATACAGCGTCAGATGGAAGCACATTCGCTCTTTCCGGCCGCAGCCTTCTTCTTGTCCGCAATGTGGGTCACTTGATGACAACTCCAGCGGTGCGCCTGCCCGATGGCTCGGAGGCTCCCGAGGGCATATTGGACGGCGTCCTGACTGCGGTCATCGCCCTGCATGATCTGAAGGGTCGAAAGGGCAATAGCCGGCGAGGCTCGCTCTATATCGTGAAGCCGAAAATGCACGGACCCGATGAGGCCGCTTTTACCGATCGGCTCTTCGATGCGATAGAGGATATGCTCAGCCTCCCTCGCTATACGATCAAAGTCGGGATCATGGACGAGGAGCGCCGTACGTCCGCCAATCTTGCTGCCTGCATCTACGCTGTGAGGAACCGGATCGTTTTCATAAATACGGGATTTCTCGATCGTACGGGCGACGAGATTCATACTTCGATGCTCGCTGGGCCGATGGTTCGGAAAAGCGAGATGAAGGCGGCCGATTGGATCGGCGCTTATGAAGATCGCAACGTCCAGATCGGACTAGCGTGCGGGCTCGGGGGCCGAGCACAGATCGGCAAGGGCATGTGGGCCGCCCCTGACATGATGGCGGATATGATTGCGCAGAAGATCGCGCACCCCCAGGCCGGCGCCAGCACGGCGTGGGTTCCGTCGCCTACCGCCGCAACGCTGCACGCCACCCATTATCATGCAGTCAATGTCTCAGTCCGCCAGGCGGAGCGACGCGGTGAACCGGTGGCGCCCCTAGAGCGGTTGCTAGCCCTGCCCTTGGCGGGGGGGCGAAACTGGCAAGAGGACGAGTTGCGAGAGGAGCTTGATAACAATACCCAAGGCATTCTCGGTTACGTCGTCCGATGGATTGACCAAGGTGTTGGCTGTTCGAAGGTCCCTGATATTCACGACGTTGGCCTGATGGAGGATAGGGCGACGCTCCGGATATCCTCGCAGCATATCGCAAACTGGCTGCTGCACGGCGTCGTCAGCGCCGACGACGTTGAAAACTCGCTTCGCCGGATGGCCGTAAAGGTGGACAGGCAGAATGCCGGTGATCGGATATATCTGCCGTTGATCAGCGGTGAAAAAGTAAGCTTGGCATTCGAAGCTGCGCGTTCGTTGATATTCGAGGGACGGGTGCAGCCCAACGGCTACACCGAGCCACTGCTTCATTCATACCGTGCTCGATACAAGCAGCAGCAGGCGGGAGGTTCCCCCGCATAATGCGTGCCGCAGGCACCCTCAGTGTTTCCGCCGTCGATCCCTGCGTTCCGCAGCACCTACCGCGCCGTATCCTCGCCGATTTGCGCGATGACGTGACCGGCTCCTCAATGACAGCATCGTCAAATTCGAGGTGATTGCTGAAGGCGCCCGACTTTCCGACATGCGCTTCGGTGTATTCCTCCAGCCCGGGTCAGTAAATGCCAAGTCTGAATGGATCTGCACTCCCTTAAGGGCAATCGACGCATGGCGCGCACTACGTCGTGCGCTGACTCGTTTGCGCTACCCTCGGTACTCAATAGCGTAGCCACGGCAGTGTATGACGGCAGGAAGTTCGAGTCCGTTTCGTGAGATGGCTGGATCGCGCCTCGTCTTGGTTGTTTGGAGCGCGACTCCTCGGCCCCAAAAAGCTGCCGCGCGCCAGCGTCAGGGATCGACGTAGTCGACGCCGATGCGGGATTGATGCTGCCCCGCCGCCATCAGGAAGCGTGTCGCGAACGCACTCCTTAACTGTGCAACAATTTCGAGGACAAAAGGCGCGTCTGCTTGCGCCGCCTCGCCCGGAAGTTCGGGCAGAGCTTCGATGTCCAACGCATTTGCATTTTCCCCGACCGGAGCGGGGATCTCCTGCGCTGGTGCTGCAGCCTCGGGGGCGGCTGCGGCTGGGAATCCCTGCGCCGCGGAGGCAGCGCGAAGGCCAGCCTCAGTAGCGAACCAACCGCTGGTGGTTGCACGCCCGCCGTCGCGGCTTACCCTCGTGCCGCCGGGAAGGACGAGCATCGTCAATGCCGGCTGCCGTCCCTTCTTGTCGAGCGCACGCAAGATCGTGATCTCACGCGTGCTTCCGACCACGACAAATTCCCCAGGCGTGAACCTTTCGGGCGGTGCCCCGGTCTTCTCCAGCTTGATTAGCTGGACGACGATCGGCCCGTCCTCGCGCGGGACGAGGTCACATGCCGGTGACGCGCACAGCCAAAAGGCGTCATCCGCGTCCCGCAGGACGGTTCCCGTCGTAACGTGACCGCCCCTGAAGGCATCCGATACCATGAAGGCATTTACGGCCGGCACGACCTTCTGCTGCCAATCGATGCTTCGATCCGCCGCGATATGTGCCAGCTCGCGGGCACGGATACGTCGGGCGCTCTCGCCGGCCGGCGCCGTGCCAAGCGTCGTGGAAAGCCGGGCGCTGAGAAGATCGTTGGCGGTCCTGGATATACCGTCGTGGGTCGCAAGCCGCCGCCTGATGATGTCTACGAAGCGGTCGATCAGACTTTGTGCCGAGCCCTCGATATCCGACGGCGACAATACTCCGCTTGCGGCCTCGTCGCTCTCCAAGAGATAAAGTCCGAGCCCGAGTGACAGGTCATCGTCCAGCCAGTTCTCGTGATGCGCGACGGCCTCCAACTCCAGCGCATTCTGGATTTCGGACAGAATCAGGCGGTAAATGTTCGGCTTCCACGCACGCAGCGCCGAACCCAGCCGCCCCCAAACGTATTCTCCCTCGTCCTCCTCGGAACTCGATGGCAGCTTCTGGACGATCGCTACGAAGCAGCTTCCGCAATGCACCCACATAGGCTGGTCGGGCCCGATGTTCAGACCGAGAGGAAGCTCACTTGCATCAGGCTCATAGTCGTCAACGAGGGTCGCGATCCATTGCCGGGCAACATAATCAGCCAAACTCTTGAGGTTGGAGAGATGGATTCCGGCGGTCTGCATGGACTGGCGCAGGTCGTTGTTCCAGCCGATCTTGCCGTCGGTCAAATAGTCACGCAGCCCCGGTGCGTCGATTTCATAAAAGCGCTCCTCTGCAAGGATATCCTCGGCCGCTTCGAGAATTTCCGGAGACGGCGCCGTGTCGTCCTGAACCGGGGCAAGCCCGCGCATTGCGGTCGCCACAGTCAGCGCCGTGTTGGCGTTAGCCTCGGCGGTATCAGCACCACCAGATTGAAGTGCGACGACACCGCGAGATGGCGCAGAATCTTGAGCGCCGTCTTCGATCCGGCTGCACCGAGCTGGTAATCAAGGAGAATTAGGTCGCTCTTTCGCGCCTTATCGAGAAGATGCACGTCCATGTCGTCCGGGACGCGCCAGTTCTGGATATCGCAGATGAGACCCTTGGCGTGCATGAAGCCATATATGTGCTTTGCGCGCGCGATCTCGCTGAACTCTTCGTCAGTGGCATCGCTCATCCGGAGATAGTCCGGAAACTGATCATCGATCAGGACGGCGGTGCGGATTGCGTCGTCGCGAAAGCTCCTTTCGACCGCATCGGCAAAGCGCGCCTCGAACGCTTCAAGCTCCACCTTCCAGCCCCCTCATCTCAATTATGAAGTTTGCGCCGGGCAGAATGTGCGGATCTTCCTCGGTCGCGTAACGGATCGCATGGCGGCCAGCCTCAAGGTTCACCGGGACAGATACAGTCCGACGCCGCGACCGGAAGAGCGGCGCGTGTAGAACAGCTGAAAAAGACGCCAGACGTCATCCCGGTCGATACCGGGGCCGGTGTCACCGACAACGATCTTGCCATCGACAAAATCGAAGCGGATCACTCGCTCTTCCGACCGTCCGACCCAATAAACGGCGTTGTTCACGAGGTTGATGAACACCGGGTAGATGCGTGATTTGAGTTCGGTGAAGCGGATCGAGTCGAAAGCTGGCGTACTCTCGCCGGATGCCCCGTCCGTGAAGACCGGCCCGAAGAAATCGCGGACATAATCAACGATAGCCTTGCCGGTGATCGTCTCTCGCAACCGGGCGCCGGCCAGTTGGAGAGGTGAGAGGAAGCGTAGCTTTTCGGTGAGTGACCGATGCGCGTCCATCGCCCGGGTGAAGGCCAGCGTCTTCTTGGCCGTGTCCGGCAGCTTCTCCAAGTTACGGCTCACCTCACTGTCGAGCGCTTCAAGCTCATGTCCGATGATCTCGACCGTGATTCCGAGCTGTGCGACCGCGTTCAGGTCACGAACCCGGCGATCGAGTTCTTCCCGATCCTCGTCAATCGTGGCGAGCGCCATCTCCGCGTCCACGCCTTCGATTATGGTCCGGATATTACGGACAATCGGCCGGTACCGGTCGTTGAATTCGTCTTCCAGCTCGCGCCGCACCGTTTCCAACAGGCCGAGAAGATCGTTCAGATCGGTGTCTTGCGACAGCTTGCGCAACAGGGGAGTCGTCGCTCGCTCGTATCGCGTCCGGTCGTCCTCAAGATTGGATGTCCAATTGGATGTGATCGCCTTGATACCCTCACGGATGTCACCTTGGAACCCCGAGAGAAGTTCGTTCAGTGCTTTCTCGTGCCGATCCCTGGCGGCTGCAGCGACCTCACGAGGCGAAGACGCACCGACCGTGGCCTCCATCTCGCGGAGCGCTTGGTCGGACAGCAGGATAAGATCGCTGGCTTCATCCAGTTCGTCCCTGAACGTTCGGTAGCGCGATTCAGCGTCGCCCAACGTGTTCGGGACGTCGAGAGGCGTCAGCGCGGCTAATTCCGCGCGAGCCAACTCGACCTCGGCGCGCATCATCGCGACCGTGTCCTTCGAAGCCGGCTGTTTCACATCTTCCAATCGTGAAGAGATGCTCTTCGCTCGCTCAGCCAATTGCGGCATGCGTTTGATCGCGTCGGCGAGGTAAGTCCTGAATTCGCCCCGCCGACGTTTACGCGCCTGCTCGGCCGCCTTGCGACCCTTGATGTTTCGCTTCTTGGTCTCCGCGATGCGCTCTTCGCGTTCCGGAGAGTCTGTTCCGAAATAATCTCTGGCCAGTTTGATGAGCAGGGCCTGGACGAGGAGACGAAGCTCGCGGCTCGCTCGGTTCTCGACCAGGCCTTCGCGGCCAGCCTTGTCCTTTAGCGCGGGATTTCCGGCGCGCGTGAAGGCAAGTCGTCCGAAACTCCGTCGGTGGGCCCAAAAGTAGCGTCCAGCGTGCTTCTGGCGAGTTTCTTCCAGTGAAAAGAAGTCGGCGTCGGCTGAGCCGTATGGCATCACGCGCAAGCCGTCGCGATACACCCGAACCCCACCGTACCGGTCGACGAGTTCCATTAGATCCTGATGCCGCTTGGCATTGTGCGTTGAGGCCATCGCGACCTGCTCGAACGTACCGATCGCAAATGCAAAGGGACCCGGCCGATCCGATCTTGCCGGGGCAACGACCGCGGGGGCGGAATGATGCGTTCGCCTAAATCCTCACCGAACGCCCGGATTTTGCCGCGGAAAACTCCGGCCTCGTCGAAGGCGCCCTCGACGCTATGTTCAAGTTCTCGGAAATCGGAGAGATCGAACACATCCGAGGAAGCAAGGATACGACGCGGAACATCTCCATGATAGGCGAGAACCTCATAATCGAACACGACCGGCGCAGCCGACAGCGTGTCGGTGAAGCCGGTCAAAATATCCTTGAGCCTTTGCTTGACCTCCTTCGCTTCATCGTCGTCCGGCGCGGAGCCAAGCCAGACCGACAGTTCATGGTGGGCACCAAGTAGATACAGTGCGGTACCATGTGAGGCCAAATCCGCGAAGACGGGCCACTCTTCGAGGTGTCGGGCGGAAATCGGCATCTCCGACCAGAAGTCGATCATGGCCTCTGCGGTCGATCGTGCACCCGCCGCCTGTTCGGCGGCGGTGTAACGCTGCCAATCGGGTGACAGGATCAAGTCGCCTGTGGCAGATCTCTCCCCGAGATTGTCGAGTATCGCCGTTGCCATCGCCCGCAGCCCAACGGCCACTTCGCCGCGCTTGCCGAATGTACGTACAGGCAATGTGATCTGATCAAGTGACAGGAACGGGTTTTCGAAAAGGCGCCAATCGACCAGAACCGCCGAAATCGGACCATCTGCCTGTTGTGACAAAACAAGAGTCGCCGGCGCGAGAAAAGCGGCCGACAGACGTCCGATTCCTTTTTCGCCCTGCCGCTCGCGTGCGGAGCCGGTGAAATCGGCCGGTGGCGCCGGCGGTGGGCCATCAATCTTTGATTCGGTACCGATGACGAGCCACTTCTCGACGAAATCCTGCGCCGACATGCCGATACCGTCGTCGAAGACTGCGGCAACGGCCGGGTCACCGTCGAAGATATTGAGCGATACCTGTGTCGCGTAGGCATCCCACGCATTCTTCCAAAGCTCGCTGACCGCCGTCGGAGCGTCGGCGATCTGACCGCGCCCGAGATGATCGATCGTTCGCGCACGCGTTCGGAAGGAAACGTTCTCCGCAGCCCGTTCCAGCGACCGGCCGGTTTGATCCGTATCGGTCATGGTTTGTGGGGCCACCCGTTGCTATAACCGCAGCATGGCGGACCATATGACACCGGAACAGCGTTCGCGCGCAATGTCACGCGTCGGCGGCAAGGATACGGCGCCCGAATTATATGTTCGACGCGCGTTGCATGCCGTCGGGCTCCGCTTTCGCCTTCATCGTCGCGACCTTCCCGGAAAGCCCGATATGGTCCTCCTCCGCGGCATCGCACCGTCGTCTTGGTCCATGGATGCTTTTGGCATGGCCATGACTGCCCGCGAGGTGCTCGGCCTCAATCAAACCAGGAGTTTTGGGCGGCGAAGCTCGATCGCAACATCGACCGCGATCACAGCACGCGAATACGCCTGGAAGCGCTCGGTTGGCACGTCGAAACAGTATGGGAATGTGCGCTCGACCTTGGAGTGGAGCGGATAGTGCGCCGACTTCAGCCATCGGCCGACACAAGGGCGTCAGAGAGATAACGCGAAAAATATTCGGCCAGCCTGGGCGGCACTGCGTTGCCGATCATGCGCGCGACCGGTTCGATCATGTCGGTTGGATAGAAGACATAGTCCTGCGGGAAAGACTGGAGGATTGCGGCTTCCCTCAGCGAAATTCCGCGCACCTGACTCGTGTCAAAATGGCCGAAGCGTCCATTCGAGATGCTATGGCATTTCGTCGTAATCGTGGGAGACGGTCGATCCGGGTCCATTCGCGTATAGACATCGGTAAAGCAACGCACCTTGAGCTTCGCGTTCACCTTCCGGTGGCACGCGCCAGCGAGAGGTCGCCGTGAGGGGTGTTGTCGAGATAGACATTTGACTCGCCGGGTTTAGCCGAAGCCAGACGCTTCAAGTTGAGGTCGCTCAGAGTCCGGGTCTTGTGGTTCGGGATTGTTGCGTGCTGCGCCCCGGCGGGAAGCGACGGCAGATGACCGATTGCCGAACGGACCGATCGGACCGCAGCCGCCGTGTCCTCGAGAGGGACCACCAGATCACCGTCGTGGCCCGGCTCCAGAAACTCCGGCCGCGCCAGCTCCCGTGGAGCAGCAATGAGGATCGAACGACGGCGAAACTGCGGAACGCCGAAATCGGACGTGCAGACGACATTCGAGCCGGTCGCATAACCAAGCTTCCTGAGCTGACTACGAAAATCGTTCCAGACGCCACCATATTTCGGATCGCCGATGCCTTGGACGTTTTCCGACAGGATCATCTCCGGGCGAAACCGCGCAACAAATTTTGCCGCTTCACGCAGCAGATTGCTATCGCGTTCGCGACCTTCCTTCCGGGCGTTGCTGAGTTCCTTGCGGGAAAGCTTTGTGAAGGGCTGGCATGGCGCGCAGATCGCGAACATGAGAGGCGCACCGGGTGCTTCCGCCCTATATTTCTCGATCAGCTTCTCAAGATCGTCGAACAGTTCTGCCTGCTCGCCATCCGGATAGGCATCGGTTGCGGGGAAGATATCCCGCCTGATGAACCGCGGGGTCGAGAAATCAATGGTCGTATTGGGATTGTTCTCGACATAGGTCTGCCGGCAGCGATTGTCCTTATCGACACCGGCGATGACGTAGCCCCCAGCATCGATCAGACCGCGCGTGGTCCCGCCCGCACCGCAGAAAAAATCGACCGCCAAGAACGCGGGCCGCTGCCGACGCGCGGCGCTCATGGACGGTGCGGTCATGAGTTTTTCGTCGGCTTCGTGGACGCGGCAAGTGTCCGAATTGCGGTTACCTCGGCGGGTGAGAATATCCGCCAACCATTCCGGTCGCGCCGCTGCGCATCCTTAACTTTGCCGTCTTTAATCCACCGAAGAAGGGTCGGTTTCGAGATGCCGGCCGCCGCCGCCGTCTCGGCAATGTGTAGATCGCCAGTTTCGCTCATGCCGCCCTCCCGACTGCCTTCAACTATACTCAACCATGGTCAACGTCAACACGACGTTAAGTTCCGGTTGTGAGTCAGGTTGTGGCCGAGTGTAGGGCTCCGGGCCTTGACGGTCCTTTGAGAGCCGATCAACCTAGCCACGACGGTCTGCCCAAAATGATGAATTTCGGCTTGCGGGGGGCAACGATCTGTCGGGTTCTCGTCCTTTTTGTTCATCTTTTCATGCGGAAAGTAGCGCCGAACAGCATGTAGCGGCGGCCTATTTCGCTGTTTGGCGGCTTATGACGGTTCTAGCGTAGTAGTAGCGGCGATTCATACTCATCGCTTTCGTCCTGCTTGGGGCACCAATCCGTTCGAAGGCAAGACCGCCGTCGATACCGCGTCGAATCCGGCGCTCGCATCGGGCGCGTCTTATCGTCAGGCCCCACCTCCAAGTTATTCGCAGCCCGTGCCGACCTATCTGCCGCCTCCTCAGCCCGCGCCTTATAGCGTGCCTTATAACGCTCCCGCGCCGCAGAGCGCGCCACGTCCGGCCGCGAGCGGCGGATACGGCCCGGACTCGTATGGATCGGGGCAGTCGGGCGCGCCGCTGCAGCCGTATCCGGGACAGGATGTCGGGGCGTATCAGGCTTATCCGCAGCAGCAGTATCAGCAGCCGGGGTATCCGCAACAGCCGTATCAGCAGCAGCCGTATCAACAGCAGCCCTACGCCGCGCAGGACCCGTACGCCGCGCCCTGGCCGATGTCGCCCGGCGCGCGCGATGCGCAATCGAATGCGTACGCGCCGGCGCCTGCCGCCAGCACGAAGAAGCAGGCGACGTCGCGCAAGGCCACGGCCGCGCCCGCCCGTTCCGCCGATCCCTATCCTTACGGCGCGCCGCCGCCGCAGCAGTACGCGCAGGCGCCGTATCCGCAGCAGCCCTATTACCCGCAGCCGCAGCAGTACGCGCCGCCGCAATACGCGCAGCAGCCGTACATTCCCCAGCCGCCCGCGGGCTATGCGCAGCCTTACTACCCGTCGCAAGCGCAGCCGGGGCAGCGCGCCGCCGCCGCCGCGACGATGAGCGCCGGCGGCGTTCCGCTGCCGGTCGCGAATTCGCAGACGGCGGGCGTCGCGGAAGAACTCGCGCAGATCAACCGCGAGCAGGCGAGCACCATCTCGGGCGGCCTCTTCTTCCGCAGCCGCGACGGCGAGGACGGCCTGTCGAACCTGACCGATATCGAAGCGCCCATCGAAGGCCGCATCAAGGCGGGCAATGGCCACGTGATCGTGCGCGCGACGCCCGTCACGCTCGACGCGGGCACGGCGGCCAGCACGCAGAACACGCTCGCGCGCTTCGGCTCGGGCCGCGGCGCGACCGCCAATCCGCCGACGAACACTTACGGCTCGCAGACGGCGACGGGCGTCGGCCTCGCGCTCGGCTACGAGAACCGCAACTTCAAGGGCGATATCGGCACGACGCCGCTCGGATTCCGCGAGACCAACGTCGTCGGCGGCGTGCAGTATCAGAACGCGATCACCGACAAGGTGTCGTACTCGCTCGCCGTCGCGCGCCGCGCCGTCACCGACAGCCTCTTGTCCTACGCCGGGACGCGCGACTCGGGCGCGAACCTCGAATGGGGCGGCGTCACCTCGACGGGCGCACGCGCCGACTTCGCCTGGGACGACAGCACGAGCGGCGTCTATGTGAACGCGGCCTACCAGTTCCTCGACGGCAAGCAGGTCGCGACCAACAACGCGGTGAAGGGCGGCGGCGGCATCTACACGCGCATCATCAAGGATGCGGACCAGACGCTGACCATCGGCGCGAACACCACGCTGATGCACTACGACAAGAACCTCTCGTACTTCACTTACGGGCAAGGCGGCTACTTCAGCCCGCAGCAGTACGTGATTCTGAACTTCCCGGTCGAGTACACGGGGCGCTCGGGACTCTTCACGTACGACCTGAAGGGCTCGATCGGCGTGCAGCATTACCGGCAGGACGCGTCGAACTACTTCCCGACGAACTCGACGTATCAGGCGATCGCGGCCGGTTCGGGCGCCGCGCCGGACGCGGGCGCGGTCTATCCCGGCCAGAGCAAGACGGGCGTGTCGTACTCGCTCAACGCGACGGGCGAATATCAGCTCGCGCCGCAGCTCGCGTTCGGCGCGACGGCCTCGTTCGGCAACGCGTATCAGTATCGGGAATGGCTCGCCGCCGTGTACGTGCGCTACAGCTTCACGCGTCAGAGCGGCGCGCAGCCGGTATTCCCGCCGCAGGCGTTCAGTTCGCCGTATCTGTCGCTGTCGAACTGATGTCCTCGCGCGCGCGTTTCGCTTGCGGCCGGACGCGCACGCGCGCACGATCGGCCGCATGATGAAAACGCCAGGCGCGCTCGTCGCGAACAACGATCAGTTCCTGCGCGACTTGCAGCTTTTCTGCATCGTCGCGCGGCGTTCGAGCTTCATCGCCGCCGCGACCGAAACCGGTATCTCGCCCGCGCACGTAAGCAAGCGCATCGCCATGCTGGAAACGGCGCTCGGCGTGAAGCTCTTCATGCGCACGACGCGCCGCGTGTCGATCACGAGCGACGGCGAAGCGGCCTTCCAGTGGGCGCAGAAGATTCTCGACGACGTGCAGGGCATGGCCGACGCCTTCGCCGGCATCGACGATCCGCGCGGTCTGTTGCGCATCGGCACGAGTCTGCGGCTCGGGCGCGAGCATGTGTCGCCCGCGCTCGTGCTGTTGCGGCGGCGTCATCCGGGACTCGAAATCTGGCTGGAGCTGCTCGACCGGCGCGTCGATCTCGTCGGCGAGAACTTCGATATCGACATACGCGTCGGCGAAGTGCAGGAGCCGCATCTGATCGCGCACCGGATGGTCGAGAGCTTTCGCGTGCTCGCCGCCGCGCCCGCGTATCTCGAACGGCGCGGCGCGCCTAAGACGCTCGCCGAGCTCGCGCAACACGACTGCCTGCTCTTTCGCGAACGCTATCAGCGTTTCGGCGTCTGGCGTCTCGCCGGCCCGAACGGCGAGGAAAGCGTCAAGGTGACGGGGCCGGTCGCGTCGAACCATAGCGACATCGTGCGCCAGTGGGCCGAACAAGGCTTCGGCATCGTGATGGGCTCGGTCTGGGACATCGCGTCCAGTCTGCGCAACGGCACGCTCGTGCCCGTCTTGCCCGCGTACCGGCAGCGCGCGGACGTCTGGGCGGTGACATCGGCGCGCTCGTCGCATTCCGCGAAGATTCGCGTCTGCATCGACTTCCTCAAAGAGCAACTGACGAGCGGCCCCCATGCGCTCGTGACCTCCGGCATCGCGGGAATCTGAAACGCCGCAGCGCGCGGCGCCGAAATTCGCATCCGCCACTTTTTGTCCGCAATCCCGCCGCATCGAAGCGCGCGAAATCGCTTTTTGCCCGTACTGCCTTGCCGCGCGGCGCTCAGCCGTCAATCGCATTAAGCGAGCATCGGCATACCTTACAACGCTTACGTTGCGTCGGCGTCACGAAATCCGGAAAAAAGACCCGACTTTTGTGACGTTTATTTCCAAATATTGTTGCGACATGTAATGATACTGATTCGCATTTAACCCAATCGTGGCGATAGGCTGACCCAATCAGGCGCGCCGCGAATGTCGGGCGCACACGCGTGCCGCCGCCGTTTCTCGACGACGCCGCCTGCTCCGCTTCCATTTTCTGTTCGATCACATTCGGCACGCGAAAACCCGCTTCGCCGCCGATTCGCATTTCACTAACAAGCATCGGGGAAACGACATGTTGAGGAAGAAGCCGCTCGCCGCGGCATTGATGACGATTGCCGCGGTTCCCGTGGCCACGCCGCTCTACGCCCAGACCGCACCGCAGTCCACGCAAACCGCACCGCAGCATTCCCCGCCCGCGCAGCAAGTCGCACAGCAGACAGCACAGCAGGCCGCTCCCGCCGACGCCGCTTCCGCCACCGCACCCGAAACCGCCGCCCTGCCCGCCGTCAACGTGACGAGCCAGGCCGACGCGCCTGACTTTCAGGCGGACGTGTCGAGCGTCGGCGCCAAGGTGCCGACCGCGCTGCGCGACATTCCGCAGGCGGTCGTCGTGGTGCCGAAGGCCGTGCTGCAATCGCAGGCGGTGAGCTCGTTCTCCGACGCGCTGCGCAACGTGCCGGGCGTCACGCTCGGCGCGGCGGAAGGCGGCCAGATCGGCAATAACATCAACCTGCGCGGCTTCTCGGCGCGCACGGATATCTATCTCGACGGCTTCCGCGATCGCGGCCAGTACTATCGCGATACGTTCAATCTCGAATCCATCGACGTGCTGTACGGTCCTTCGTCGCTGTACTTCGGGCGCGGCTCGACGGGCGGCGTCATCAATCAGGTCAGCAAGCAGCCGAACATGAAGCCGCGCGCCGATGTCTCGCTGCAGGCGGGCACGCACGACCGCTATCGCACGACGGTCGACATCAACCAGCCGATGACGGACACCTCCGCGTTCCGTATCAACGCCTTCGGCCAGTCGCTCGGCTCCACGCGCGACGAGATGCACAACAAGGATTACGGCGTCGCGCCGGAAGTGAAGTTCGGTATCGGCACGCCGACGCAAGTGACGTTGTCCGCGCTGATCCAGCACAACCGCGATCAGCCCGACTATGGCATTCCGCCGCTGAACGGCCACCCCGCGCCGGTCGATCCGAAAACCTTCTACGGCTTCACCGACGACCGCACGATCCAGGACGTGCAGACGGTGAACGCACGCATCGAGCATCGTTTCAACGACATGTTCACGCTGCGCAACCAGACGCAATTCAGCCACTACAGCACCGAGGCACGCGCGACCAACGCCGCGGCCGTGCTGACGGGGCCGCTCGGCACGTCGCCGGCGCTTTCGAACGGCAATTACACGACGCTGCCGCTGTCGTCGCTGTTCGTGCGTCTGCAAGGCAAGGATCGCAACATCAACGATCATTCGGTCTATAACACGACCGATTTCCAGGGCAAGTTCGCGACCGGCTTTCTCAAGCACGACACGCTCGTGGGCGTCGATCTGAGCCACGAGACGTACAGCAACCAGAGCTTCACCGCGACCACGCCGGGCCTGCCTTCGAACACGCTCGCGATCGTGCCGCTCGTCAATCCGCCGTACGTGCCGCGTCCGGCGAACTATAGCGAGGTGGCGACCAATCTCGCCGAATCGAGCGCGAACGATGTCGGCCTGTACCTGAACGACACGATCTCGATCGGCGAGCACTGGAAGTGGATCGGCGGCGTGCGTTGGGACCGCTATGAAGCGTCGATCCATAACTCGATCAACCAGCCGGGCTACGCGACGCAGACCAACTACTTCACGAGCGTGCGCACCGGCGTCGTGTGGCAGCCGCAGGAATGGCAGTCGTACTACGTGTCGTATGGCACGTCGTTCAATCCGTCGCTCGAAGCGCTTACGCTCACGAGCGGCCAGCAGAACCTGCCGCCCGAGCACAACAAGTCGTATGAGATCGGCTCGAAGTGGGATCTGCTGAACGGCGGGTTGTCGGTGACGCAATCGCTTTTCAGCATCGAGAAGACGAACGCGCGCACGCTCGCCTCGGACGGCACCTACTCGCTCGACGGCGATATCCGCGTGCGCGGCTATCAGCTCGGCGTGGCAGGCCACATCACGCCGAAATGGCAGATGTTCGGCGGCTACACGTACATGGACGGCACGATTCTGAAGTCCTTCGACGGCACGCAGGGCAACGTGCCCGCGAACACGCCGAAGCACATGCTCACGTTCTGGACGACCTACGACTTCACGCCGGTCTGGCAAGTCGGCGGCGGGCCGTCGTACGTGTCGTCGCGCTATGCGGCGAACAACAATCTGGTGGAAGTGGGCGGCTACGTGCGCTGGGACGTGATGGCCGCGTATCATCAGAAGCGCTACGATATCCAGTTCAACGTGCTGAACCTGACCGACAAGAAGTACTACGATGCGCTGATTCCGTCGGACGGCGGGCGCGCGGTGCCGGGCCTCGGCCGCACGTTCCTCGCGACCTTGAATTATCGCTTCCGTTGATGTAACCGCGCGCGCCGCCTCGCATGCGGCGCGCGCCCAGAAGGCCATAACGATGATCCTCTCGATACCGGACGTGCTCTCCCCGGACGACGCCGCCGCGATGCGCGCGCGGCTCGAAGCAAGCGACTCATGGGTCGATGGCCGCGCGACCGCAGGCTATCAGGGCGCGCCGGTCAAGCGCAACATGCAGATCGCGGAAGGCTCGCCGATCGCGCTCGAAATGGGCGATGCGATCGTCGGCGCACTCGAGCGTCATCCGCTTTTCATCAGCGCGGTGTTGCCCAATCGCGTCTATCCGCCGCTATTCAACCGTTATGAAGGCGGCATGCATTTCGGCAGTCATGTCGATGGCGCCATTCGCATCGTGCCCGGTCATGGCGCGCGCGTGCGCACCGATGTATCCGTCACGCTGTTTCTCACGCCGCCCGACGAGTACGACGGCGGCGAACTCATCATCGAAGATACGTATGGCGTGCAGGAAGTGAAGCTGCCCGCGGGACACGCGATCGTTTATCCCGCGACGAGCCTGCATCAGGTGCGGCCCGTTACGCGCGGCGCGCGCGTGTCGAGCTTTTTCTGGGCGCAAAGCCTCGTGCGCGACGACGCGCAGCGCGCCCTGCTCTTCGATCTCGACAACTCGATCCAGCGCCTGAACGCCACCAACGGCGACGAAGCCGCGAAACGCTCGCTCGTCGGCTGCTATCACAACCTGCTGCGCATGTGGAGCGAGACCTGAGTCACGCCGCGCGCAACACGTTCGCGCGCGTCCGGCCGACTTCCTCGAGCAAGGCTTCGTCGCGCGCGATCACATCGGGCACATGCGCGCGCAGAAACTCCACCCATGTCCGCGTTTTCGCATCCACGAACTTGCGCGACGCATAGAGCGCGTAGAGATTCGTGCGCTGCAAGGTATGGTGCGGCAGCACGCGCACGAGCGAGCCGTTGCGCAAGCCTTCGATCGCCGCGTAGAGCGGCAGCATGCCGATGCCCATGCCTTCGCGGATCGCCACCGCGAGCGATTCCGCGATGTTCACCTGAACCGGTCCGCTGATCTGCAAGGTCTCGCGTCCGTCGGGGCCTTCGAGCGTCCATTCGCGCGCGGGAAACGCGGGCGTCTGCAAGGTGAGGCAATCGTGCTGCGCGAGATCGGCGGGCACCTCCGGCACGCCGCGTGCGCGCAGATAGTCCGGCGATGCGCACAGAATGCTGAAAGTCGTGCCGAGCTGGTGCGAGATCACTTCCGAATCCGACAACGCGCTCGCCGAAATCACCGCGACATCGCTGCTGCCTTCGAAGAGATCGGGCATGCGTTGCGACAGCGTCAATTCGACCTTCACATCGGGATACGATGCGCGGTATCGGGCGATGGCCGGCAGAATGTAATGCTGCCCCACGCTCGCGAAGCTGAACATGCGCAGCGTGCCCGACGGATGCTCGTGCGCGCAACTCGCTTCTTCTTCCGCGCCGTCGATATCGGCGAGAATCTGCCGCACGCGCTTCAGATACCGCTCCCCCGCCGATGTGAGCGCGAGACGCCGCGTCGAGCGGTTCATCAGGCGCGTGCGCAGATGCGCTTCGAGTTCGGAAACGGCGCGCGACATCGCGCCGGTCGTCGAGTTCATCGACTGTGCCGCAGCCGTGAAGCTGCCGGCTTCGATCACGCGGGTAAAGACCCGCATGTTCTGTAGGGTATCCATCGAACCGTCATATTGCCTGGAAAGCGCTATTGTCCGCTTTCCCACGCGCTCGATTGTTGTTGAATCAGGAAAGAATGTTCCCTGATTCCCACATTAATCCGGCAAGGCGGTTTGCCTACAATCGGCGCCTTCTTGGATGACCGGACACACGCTTGTCGACGCGCGATTCGATTCGGGACTGGCTCGTCACCGATGGTTACGTCTGGCTGCATCTCGCGAAAACGCTCCTTGCCGCGTTCCTCGCGATGGGCGTCGCGATGCGCTTCGAGCTGCCGCAGCCGCGCGTCGCGATGACCACCACCTTCGTGCTGATGCAGCCGTTCGCCGGCATGGTGCTCGCAAAGAGCGTATATCGTTTCGCGGGCACGGCGCTCGGCATGTTCGCCGCGCTCGTGCTGGGCGCCGTGTTCGTGCAGCAGCCTGAGCTTTATATGTTCGCGCTCACCGCATGGGTCGCGGCGTGCATCTCGCTCGCGGTGCGGTATCGGCAGTTCCGCTGGTACGGCTTCGTGCTCGCCGGTTATACGGCCGCGTTGATCGGCATTCCCGCCATCGCCGATCCCGATAGCCTGCTGATCGCGACGCTCACGCGCGGCGCGGAGGTCATGCTCGGCATCGTGTGTTCGAGCCTCGTGAGCGCGCTCGTGTTTCCGCGCCATGCCAGCGCGACGCTCGCGCAGACGCTCGCACGGCGTCAGGCGCGTTTCGCCTCGTTTGCGTCGGATGTGTTGCGCGGGCGTCTCTCGCGTGTCGCGCGTGAGCGCCGCTTCGCCGATTTCGTCGATGAGATCGTCGGCTTCGAAGCGACGCGCGGTGTCGCGGCGTATGAATCGCGCGCGCTGCCGTCCGGGCGTCGCGGGCTCGCGGCGCTCAACAGCGCATTCATGGATGTCTGCGCTCGCCTGCATGCGCTCGACCAGTCGATGAAGCGCCTGCCCGCCGCACGCGATGCGCTCACGCCCTGCCTCGAAGAACTCGCGCGCATCTTCGAGCACGACGCGCTGGATGTGCATCTCGCACATTACAAGGCAAGGTTAGCGACGCGCCTCGACTTCACGATGTCGGCCGAACTGCTGAATCGTTTCGTCGACGACACCCTGCGCTATGTATCGATATCGAACAGCGATCTCTCGAATGAAAGCGTGGCTTCGCGTTTCGAAGCGAAGACCAGCCGCTTCGTCATCGCGGCGACGTTCATGCGCACGGGTATCGCCATCGCCGCGACCGCATGGTTCTGGATCGTCACCGCCTGGCCGAGCGGTGGCCATGCCGTGATCGGCGCGACGCTGGCTTGCGGGTTATCGTCGGCATCGGCGCGGCCCTCGAAATTCATCGTGCAGATGGCGGCCGGCGCCGCGCTCGCGATCGTCACGGGCTATGTGTTCCTGTGTCGTGTCTACCCGGCGATCGATGGCATCGCGCTGCTGTGCGCCATGCTCGCGCCACCGCTCGCGGCAGGCGCGTTCCTCGCGATGCGTCCCGCTTCCGCCGGATACGGCATCGGCTTTTGCGTGTTCTTCTGTCTGCTCGCCGCGCCCGACAACCGCATGGTCTACGATCCGGGCCTTCTGCTGAACAACGGCCTCGCGATTCTCGCCGCGATGCTCGCCGCCGCCATGATGTGCGCCGTCGTCGTGCCGCCGCGCACGCAATGGCTCGTCGGCAGGACGCTCGCCCAACTGCGCGCGATGGCGGCGCTCGCCTGCGAAGGCAAGCTCGCGGGTCTCGGCGAGCGCTTTCATTCGGGCACGCACGATCTGATGTTCCAGTTGCGCGGCTTGCTCGTGCGGCGTTCGCGCGAGCATCGCCGCGCGCTTTCGTGGATGCTCGTCACGCTCGAAGTCGGACAGGCCATGATCGATCTGCGCCGCGAAGCGCGCGCATTGAACGCGCACTGCTTTCCCGATGCGTTGCAGAGCGCGTGGCGCGCATCGCTCGCGCGCGTGCTGCGCGACATCGCCGTGCTGTTTCGCGCGCCGGGCAGCGAGACGCTGCGCCGTGCGATCGCATCCGTGGTCGCGTCGATCGTGATCGCGCAGGGCATGCGCGATGCCGTGTCCGCCGTGGCCGCCGAGCGCGCTGCACGGCGCGACATGCAGCGCGTGCTTGCGCATCTGCATGTCGTGCGCACCGCGCTCGTCGATCCCGATGCGCCTTTCGATCGCTGAACTGCAAATGTGCCTTCCTGGCAGGGCTATTTATCGGCACCGAGATTCGCCCTATATTGATTCGCAGTGCTTCCGCGGCGCGCCCTTATGCCGCAGGAGCGCCGGCGGTGCGATGCCTCGCGCATGCATTGAATGGGCCGAAGCACAATGTTTGACTGCATTGAACAATGTCTTTCAACCTTGCGGCTTAAACGGCAGCGCACGCTACCTATAATCGCCTTCGTTCAAACGAAGCCACTGAAGATTGATGTCGATGCACGAAGACCGTATCCGCTGTGCCGCCTTGCGCGGCAAGATCACCTCGGCCGCCGACGCGGCGCAACTCGTTCGCGACGGCATGATCGTCGGCGCGAGCGGCTTCACCCGCGCCGGCGACGCGAAGGCCGTGCCGCTCGAAATCGCGCGCCGCGCGCGTGAGGAAAGCGAACCGCTGCGCATCACGCTCATGACGGGCGCATCGCTCGGCCATGACACCGACCGCCTGCTCACCGAAGCCGGCGTGCTCGCGCGCCGCCTGCCGTTTCAGGTCGATACGACCTTGCGCCGCGCGATCAATCGCGGCGATGTGATGTTCGTCGATCAGCATCTGTCGGAGACCGTCGAGCTGTTGCGCGCGAACCGGCTCGGCCAGCTCGATCTCGCGATCATCGAAGCGGCCGCCATCACGGAGACGGGCGGCATCGTGCCGACGACATCGGTCGGCAATTCGGCGAGCTTCGCGATACTCGCGCAGCGCGTGATCGTGGAAATCAATCTGGCGCAGCCGGCGGCGCTCGAAGGCCTTCACGACATCTGGATTCCGGAGCGCAGACCGCAGCGCGACCCGCTTCCGATCGTGAAGCCGCACGACAGGATCGGCGCGGCGGCGATCGAGATTCCCATCGAAAAGATCGCCGCCATCGTCATCACGAATACGCCGGACAGTTCGTCCACCGTGCTGCCGGCCGATGAAGACACCGCGCTCATCGCGGGCCATCTGATCGAGTTCTTTCAGCACGAAGTGTCGCGCGGACGTTTGCCGAAGCAGTTGCCGCCGTTGCAGGCCGGCATCGGCACGATTGCGAACGCGGTGCTCTCGGGATTTGCGGCGTCGCCGTTCGAGGCGCTGACGATCTACTCCGAAGTGCTTCAGGACTCGACCTTCGATCTGCTCGATTCCGGCCGAGCGACCTTCGCGTCGGGCGCGTCGATCACGCTGTCCGCGCAACGGCAGGACAAGGTGTTTCGCGATATCGAACGCTATCGCGACCGCCTCGTGCTGCGGCCGCAGGAAGTGAGCAATCATCCCGAAGTGATTCGCCGGCTCGGCCTCATCGCGATCAACACGGCGCTCGAAGCCGACATCTACGGCAATGTGAATTCGACGCATGTCGGCGGCACGCACATGATGAACGGCATCGGCGGCTCCGGCGATTTCGCGCGTAATGCCGCTTACGCCGTGTTCGCGACGAAGTCGGTCGCGAAGGACGGCCGCATTTCGAGCATCGTGCCGATGGTGCCGCATTGCGATCATAACGAGCACGATGTGGATATCGTCGTGACCGAGCGGGGGCTTGCGAATCTCACGGGCCTCGCGCCGCGCGAACGTGCGTTGAGCGTGATCCAGAATTGCGCGCATCCGCTGTATCGCGATCTCTTGCGCGACTATTACCGCGATGCAGCAGCGCTCGGCGGGCACACGCCGCACCGTCTGGATCAGGCGTTTTCGTTTCACGCGCGCTTTGCCGCGAGCGGATCGATGCTTCCTTGAAGCGGTCGCGCGCGCGTCATGCTGCATCGCGAAAGCGAATGACGCGCGCAAACGGCGTCGCTCGCGCGGGAATCAGCGCACAATGGCGGGAGCCTGCTTCGGCCGGCGAACAGGAGGAACACCATGACCGCCATCACCTGGGTTCTCGCCGCCGACGGCAGCCGCGCGCGCATCTTCGAGACGCACGGATTGAAGCTGGATCTGCGGCAGATCGAGGACCTCAGGCATCCGGCGCCGCGCGCGGCGGATACGGCGGACAAGGAACGCGAGAAGTTCGCGCGGACCGTCGCCGAGTTTCTCGAACGCAGCCGCCTGCAACAGCGATTCGATCGCTTGCGGCTTGCCGTCGAGCCGAGGTTCCTCGGCGTGCTGCGCCCGCATCTCAGCAGCGAAACGCGCAAGCTCGTCTACGAGGAAATCGACCGCGACGTGTCGAACATGGAGACGCGCGATATCGGCCGTCATCTCGACCGGCCATGAATCGCGCCTGACAATGCGCGCCGCTTCCCTCGCGAGAAACGGCGCGCCGGGCACTACGCCGCGGGCGTGATGTTCTGATTGCTGCGGAACAGATTGTCCGGATCGTAACGCCGCTTCACTTCGGCGAGCCGCTCGTAGTTCGGCCCATACGCCGCCTTCACGCGATCGCCCTCTTCACCCGTCATGAAGTTCACGTAGACGCTGCCGATCGCGTGCGGCGTCATGGCGGAGAACATGTCGCGCGCCCACTTCGTGCACTTTTCGTCGTCGGCGGCGTCGCTCCAGCGGCCATGAATGTTGATCGTGTAAATGGAATCGCGATTCGCGTAGGCGGTCGCATCCACAGGCACGCGGTTCGTCTGCCCGCCCATCGCGCCGATGAACACTTCGCATTGCGTCGACGGAAGCGAGTTCACGGCATTCGTCAGGATGCCGAATGTTTCGTCGTTGAGACCCGCGAAATTGTGCGACTTCCAGTAATTGCGCTCGCCCGGCGTGAGCAGCGGATCGAATGCCTTCTGCCATGCCGCGAAAGGCATCGCGCCAAGATGCTCGCCGTAGGGCGTGCCGAAGCTGCGCAAGGGCGCAAGCACCCGCTCGCCGTTCTCGACCGGCCCGACATAGCAGCTCGCGAGCACGACAACCGGCTTTCCATGCGTCTCTTCAGGCAGGAAGGGCAGCGGCGGCGCGAGACGCAGCACGGCCCATACGGTCAGTTCGTCGGGACTTTGCGCGACGAACTCGCGATACTTCGGCAGCACCGCGTCGGCCTGCTCCAGCGGAAACACGACGAGGCCGCCGTAGATTTCGGGCCCGACTTCATGCAACTGATATTCGAACAGCGTGACCACACCGAAGTTGCCGCCGCCGCCGCGCAGCGCCCAGAAGAGATCGGGCACGCTCTCCGCGCTCACGCGCCGCCATTTTCCGTCCGCCGTGACGATTTCCGCCGCGACGAGATTGTCGACCGTCACGCCGAACTTGCGGCTGATCCAGCCGAAGCCGCCGCCTAGCGTGAGACCGGCGACGCCTGTCGTCGAATTGATGCCGAGCGGCGTCGCGAGACCGAAGGCCTGCGCTTCGTGATCGAAGTCGGAGAGCAGCGCACCGGGCTCGACGTACGCGCGCTTCGCCGCGGGATCGACGCGCACGGATTTCAGCGCGGAGAGATCGATCATCAATGCGTCGTCGCTGACTGCGCTGCCCGCGATGTTGTGCGAGCCGCCGCGAATCGAAACGAGCATGCCGTTGCCGCGCGCGAACGCGAGCGCGGCGATGACATCGGCGGTGCCCGCGCAACGCACGATGAGCGCCGGGCGGCGGTCGATGGTCGCGTTCCAGACCTTGCGTGCTTCGTCGTAGTCGTTATCCGACGGTGAGATGACTCTGCCTCTCACCGACGCCTTGAAGGTGTCGATCGCTTCGCCTGAGATGTTGCTCATTGTGAGACCTCGCTGCTGGATGAAGCGCCGCGACGTGCCCGACCCTGCCAGCTGGTACGGCGAAAGCGCAAGGAACCCGTCGTCGGATCGAAACCGGCCGGTCGATCAGAAGCGCGCCATGGAGATCACGAGGACGGGAAGAGACTGCGAAAGCGGACCGCGGCCCGCTCATTGATTTAATGCCGTGACTTACAGGATGTAAAGGCCTTAGGCAGCCATTTTTTACTCGTCATCTAGCATGAATCGGACAAAGTGGGCATAGCGTCGTGTTATTGGAATCAGCGCTTTATGAATTCGATTCGGATAACTTTGTTTTAAAGCACTCGTCTGCCAATAAATGTCAAAAGTCCTTACAACGGAGTAAGCGACGTCAACGCTGCGTGATGTGCCGCGTTTTTTTGCGTGCGCAGGTCATCCGGCCTGCCGAATCGTTGAAGGAATTGTTGTATGAACAAGAAGCTTCTCGCCGCCGCTATCATCGCTTGCGTTTCCGTGAGCGCGTTTGCCAAGCCGCATTACGAGAAACACGAGCGTCACGAGAACCGTGAGGCTTATGCGCACCACGACAACGGCCGCCACGAAGGCGAGTATCGCGGCCACGAACGCGCCGAGTCGCGCCGCTTCGACGAAGCGCGCAAGCAGCCGCGCAACGACACGTTCCATACGGATCTGAATAATCCGAACAATCGCGTCCAGTTCACGCACTGACGTGTCACGGGCAACGATGTAGCCCGTAAAAAAAAGCGGCGCGCCGGAGTACCGGACGCGCCGCAGTCATGATGAGAAGCCCGTTTCGCTCAGTCCGTGCCGAACTTCGGCGATCGCGGACCGTACAGCAAGCCGTTCGGCGCGCCTGTTGCCAGCAGACGCTGACTGGTCAATCCGGCGACATCCCAGGATTTGTCCGTCGCGACATTCACGGCCTGGCTAACCGCCGTTTGCACCAGCGCACTGACGAGCCCGCCGCCCACGCTGACATTGAAGCCGGTTTCGCTGCCGTTCGCCGTTGCCGAGCCATCCCAGAGCGTCTCGCCCGAACGCAAGTCGACGAGCTTCGCTTGCGCCGAAACCTGTGTCTTGTTCGCGATGACCCGATACGACGAGCCGTAGTCCGTGATCTTCGTGTACAACGCGGCATCCGCGCCGAAGATGCTGCGCAGCTTGGCCGGCGCGACGTCCTGAATCTCGTTGGGCAGCGTCAGGCCGTTATGTTTGAAGGTCTCTTCCATCGCGGCGACCGGCACCACGTAGTAGCCGCCTTCGGCGAGCGGCATCGTCATCTGGGAGAGCATGCCGTAAGTCGCGTTGACATCGTTCGTGTCGTTGATCGGCGGCAACACGAGAATCGAGCGCGGCTTGCTATTGCGAAACGCCGTGTAGTCGGGCTGGCTGCGCGATGAAGCGCACGCCGACAGAAACAGGAGAATCGACAGAACCGCGATGAGTTTGCGGGAAATATTCAAGGTCATGTTCGGCGCTTACTGAAGTTTGCTCAACAGGAAATCCATATACGCGGAGGATTCGGGAAACCGCTCCTTCTCTTCCGTCAGTTGCTGGCGAGCCTCGGCGCCCTTGCCGACGCTTGCGTACAGCATGCCGAGATGCGCGCGGAATCCCGGCGGCAATGTCTTGTCGCTCGCGAAGATCTTCGTACGCGCCTGCTCCAGCGCCGCGATCTGTTGGGCCGCACCCTTCTGGCCTTTGAAGTATTCGTAGACCTGAGGCTGATAGCCGTCCCATTGATAAAGCGATGGCGCCTTGGTCGCGCATCCCGTCAGCAGCGCGCACGCCGCCGCGACCGGCAGCACGAGGCCGGTCAGTGTGTGGTTCTTCATGATCATGTCTTTCGATTGGAAGCGAGCGTTACTTGGCGGCTTTCAGCACGCCGCCGTCGACTTGTTCGGCCAGGTGATTGACCGCTTCGCTGATGGCGAGATCGAGCACCTTGCCGTTGAGCGTCGAGTCATAGCTCGACGTGCCGCCGAAGCCGATCACTTCGCGGTTCGACAAGCTGAACTCGCCCGCGCCCTGGCTCGACGTCACGACTTCCGACGTGGCGATATCGACGATATTGAGGCTCACTTTCGCGTAGGCCACCTGCGTCTTTCCACGGCCGAGAATGCCGAAAAGTTCGTGGTCGCCCACTTCCTTGCGGCCGAACTCGGTGACGTCGCCGGTGATGACGTAGTTCGCGCCGCGGATCGTCTGCGCCTTGTTCGCGTAGCCGGCTTCCTGCTTCGTTTCACCGAGATTGTCGCGGTCCAGCACCGCGAAACGGCGGCTCTGCTGCAAGTCCGTGACGAGAATGGTTTTGGCCTGACTGCCGAGGCGGTCGACGCCGTCCGAGAACAGGCCGCGCCCATAAGTCGAGCGATTATCGAATTTGCCGATCGCGACGGGCACTGGCTTGCCGGCGAAGGGCTTCTGGGCGCTGGCGACTTCAGGCACCGCCAACGCGCGCGACGCCTCGGTCGCGCATCCGCTCAGGATCGCTGTTGCAGACGCGATGACAAGCGTCAAGCGTCCTTTTGTCAATTTCATTGATTGCCTCAAAAACGTCGGAAAGTTATATCGACTGCCTATCAGCAGACGATTTCAAAACGCCGACGATTATTTGGCATTTCAAAATTTTCGAGAGGAAGAAAATTCCTAAAAATAACGGCGACTGCATCCGCAGCCGCCGTCTCGGCAAGTCGGGTTGTCGCTGATCAGGCCCGCTCCAGCACCGCCATCTCCCGCACGACCACGAGCAGCATCGACAAGCTCGCGCCGCCGCTCGCGCGCAATTCCGCCAGAAGACGCGTGTACCGGTCGAGCGCGGCCTCCCGCTTCGCGCGCCAGCTTTCGACGATCACATCCGGCGCATCGATGCCGCGCGACTGCTCCAGCGCGCTCACCGTCAGCGCGCGCTTGAGCCGCGCGAGTTCCTCCAGCGCCGCGGCGCGCGCGAGCAGATCCCAGTGCGTCGCGATCGGCAGCGCCATCGCCCGTTCGGCGATGCCGCGATAATCCAGCAAGGTGCCGATGCCGAAGTACACGCTCGCGACGAGTTCCAGGCTGCGCTCCGAGCATGCCGCCACTTCCGCGCTGTCGAGCACCGCGGTCGCGATCTCGCCGCTCGCCACGCGCGCCGCGAGCGTGCTCTCGACGCCCGCATCCTCCAGTTCGCGCCGGCGCGCATACCACGCGTCGAGTTGCGTCGCGGGCAAGAGCGCGGGCAGTTGCGGCGCGAGCCGTTGCGCCGCCTCGCGGCAACGCGCGAGCAGGCCCCTCGCCTCGGCCGTTCCGGTTCCGTTGTGCTTCAGATGGCGCAGGAACCACAGCGACGTATCGTCGAGCAGACGCACGACCTCCACGAACATGCGCGCCTGCACTTCGTCCGCGACGATATTGTCGAGCCCGTCGATGCTGCGCCACAGATCGTCGAGATCGAAGACGTCGCGCGACATCAGCGCCGCGCGCACGATATCGCTCGGGCGCGCATCGGTCTCTTCCATCAGCCGATGCACGAACGTGCAGCCCACGCGGTTCACGAGCGCATTGGTCAGATGCGTCGCGAGGATTTCGCGTTTCAGCGGATGGCGCTGCATCGTCTCGCTGTAGCGCTGCTGCAAGGGCTTCGGGAAATAGTCGGGCAGCATGTCGGCGACGAGCGCATCCTCCGGCACGTCCGATTCGAGCAGTTCGTCGTACAGCCACATCTTTCCGTACGCGAGCAGGACGGCGCGTTCCGGCGACGTCAGCCCCGACTTCGCCGCCGCGCGCTCGGTGATCTCGTCGTCGTTCGGCAGAAACTCGATGCGCCGCTTCAGACGCCCCGCGCGTTCGAGATAGCGCATCATGCGCGCCTCGGCGTCGAGCGTTTCGGCTTCGTGGCGCTTGGCGATCGAGAGCGCCTGCGTCTGCGCGTAGTTGTCCTTCAGCACCAGCAGGCCGACTTCATCGGTCATTTCGGCAAGCAAGGCGTTGCGCTGCTTCTCGGTCATCTCGCCGTCCGCGACCACGAGACCCAGCAGAATCTTGATGTTCACTTCGTGATCCGAGCAATCGACGCCCGCGGAATTGTCGATCGCATCCGTGTTGATGCGCCCGCCCTTCTGCGCGAACTCGATGCGCCCCAGTTGCGTCAAGCCGAGATTGCCGCCTTCCGCGACCACTTTCACGCGCAGCTCCGCGCCGTTCACGCGCACCGCGTCGTTGGTGCGGTCGCCGACCTGCAGATGCGTCTCCGCGGTCGACTTCACATACGTGCCCACGCCGCCGTTGTAGAGCAGATCGGCTTCGGCGAGCAGAATCGCGTGCATCAGCTCGTTCGGCGCGAGCACCGCCGCGCTGATGCCGAGCGCCGCCTGCACTTGCGGCGAGATCGGAATCGACTTCGCCGTGCGCGGATACACGCCCCCGCCCGTCGAGATCAACGATGCGTCGTAATCGGCCCAACTGGAGCGCGGCAGCGCGAACAGCCGCGCGCGCTCCTCGAAGCTCTTCGCCGTATCGGGCGTCGGATCGAGAAACACATGCCGATGATCGAACGCCGCGATCAGCTTGATATGACGCGACAGCAGCATGCCGTTGCCGAACACGTCGCCGGACATGTCGCCGACGCCCACCACGGTGAAATCGGTCGTCTGCGTGTCGAAGTTCATTTCGCGGAAATGGCGCTTCACCGACTCCCATGCGCCGCGCGCGGTGATGCCCATTTTCTTGTGGTCGTAGCCGACCGAGCCGCCCGACGCGAACGCGTCGTCGAGCCAGAAGCCGTATTCGTGCGCGATCGCGTTCGCATAGTCGGAGAACGTGGCCGTGCCCTTGTCGGCGGCGACCACGAGATACGGGTCATCCGGATCGTGCCGCACGACATCCGGCGGCGGCACGATGCCCTCGGGCGTGCGGTTGTCGGTCACGTCGAGCAGGCCGCGCAGGAACATCTGATAGCACGCGACGCCTTCGGCGAGAAACGCCTCGCGATCCGTCACCGGCGGCGGATTCTTCACGACGAAACCGCCCTTCGATCCCACCGGCACGATCACCGTGTTCTTCACCATCTGCGCTTTCATGAGGCCGAGCACTTCAGTGCGGAAATCCTCGCGCCGATCCGACCAGCGCAGCCCGCCACGCGCGACGCGCCCGCCGCGCAAATGCACGCCCTCGACGCGCGGCGCATAGACCCAGATCTCGAACATCGGCTTGGGCTCGGGCAGGCCCGGCACCTTCGACGGATCGAGCTTGAACGAGACATACGGACGCGCCTCGCCGTTCGCATCGCGATGAAAATGATTCGTGCGCACCGTCGCCGTGATGACGCCGAGAAACTGCCGCAGAATGCGGTCTTCGTCGAGATTGGGCACTTGATCGAGCGCCGCTTCGATATCGGCGAGCACGCGTTCGGCGGCCTGCTCGCGATCTTGCGCGGACCCGCCGCGCGCCGGATCGAAGCGCACCATGAAAAGCTGCAGCAGCTTCTTCGCGATCTGCGGATTGCCGATCAGCGCGCGCTCGATATACGCGTCGCTGAACGTAGACCCGACTTGCCGCAAATACTTCGCGTACGCGCGCATAATCGTCACGTCGCGCGAGCCGAACTGCGCGCGCAGCACGAGCCGGTTGTAGTCGTCGTTCTCGATCTCGCCCGACCACACCGCCGCGAACGCGTTCTCGAAGAGCGGCTTCACGCGATCGATATCGAACTCGACATCGTCCTGCAATTCCAGCCCGAAATCGTGGATCCACGCGTTCGGCGCGCCCGTCGGCTCGATCAGATACGGACGCTCTTCATCGACACGCACGCCGAGGTGCTCCAGCATCGGCAGGCTGTGCGACAGCGCGATCGGGTCGCCCGCCCGGTACACCTTGAAGCGAAACGCGCGCTTGCCCGCTTCGATCGGCCGGTAAAGACTCATCGACAGGCCGCCGGGGCGCGTATGCGTCGCCTCCATCAGCTCGATGTCGCGCACCGCCGTGCGCGCCGGATAATCCTCGCGATAACCCGCCGGGAACGAATCGGCGTAACGCTGCAACAGCCGATTGCCGGCTTCTTCGCCGTGACTGTCGATGAGCGCATCGGCGAGATCGTCCTGCCAGCGGCGCGCCACCTGCACGATGCGCGTTTCGAGTTCGCGCGTATCGACTTCGTGCATCGCGCCGCGCTCCGCGCGCACGACGATATGAATGCGCGCGAGCGGCGACTCCGAAAGCAGCGGCGTGAACTCGATGCTCTTGCCGTTGAACGCTTCCATCAGCACGCGGCTGATGCGGCGGCGCAGGTCGGTGTTGAACTTGTCGCGCGGCACGAACACGAGGCACGACACGAAACGGTCGAAGCGGTCGCGCCGCACGAAGAGCCGCGTGCGCTGATGTTCCTGCAGGCGCAGCACGCCGAGCGCGATTTCGAAGAGCGTGTCTTCGTCGGCCTGAAACAGCTCGTCGCGCGGATATTGCTCCAGCACGCTGATGAGCGATTTCGCCAGATGCCCTTTCTCCAGAAAGCCCGCGCGCCGCACGATGTTCGCGCACTTGCGCCGCACGATCGGAATCTCGGAGGTCGGCACGAGATACGCGGTCGAGGTGTACAGCCCGAGAAAACGCCGCTCGCCGATCACCTTGCCGTCCGGCGACGTGCGCTTCACGCCGACATAGTCGAGATAGCCCGGCCGATGCACGGTCGCGCGCGAATTGGCCTTCGTCAGAAAGATGGGCGCCGCGCTCTCGATGATCGCGGCCGCGCCCGGCGGCAGCGGCGTGAGGTCGCCCGCAGACGGCGCGCGCAAGGTTTCGCGCAGAATGCCGAGCCCCGAGCCCTGCACGCCGCGCAGCGCGAAACCGCCTTCGTGCCCCACGAGTTCGTAATCGCGGCAGCCGAGGAACGTGAAATGATCCGCGACCATCCATTCGAGGAACGCGCGCGACTCGATGCCGTCGGGCGTCGTGTCGCGCGTTTTCAGATCGCTGATCGCGACGCGCGCCGACTCGGTGACTTTCGGCCAGTCTTCGACCGCCGCGCGCACGTCGCCAAGCACGCGCGCGATGTTCTCGCGCACTTCGTCGAGCCGCTCGCCGTCGCTGCAGCGGTCCACTTCGAAATGGATGAAGGATTCGAGCTGCGAGTCGCCGTCGCCCGCTTCGGCGTGGCCCTGCCCGATGCGCTCGATCTCGCCCGCATGCGCGCCCTTGCTCGCGCGCCACACGCGAAACACCGGATGAATCGCCGAATGCAGCGCGAGGCCTAAGCGATTGAGCTCCATCGTCACGGAATCGACGAGAAACGGCATGTCGTCGTTCACGATCTCGACGACCGTATGATCCGAGTGCCAGCCATGCTGCTCCAGATTCGGGTTGTAGACGCGCAGCACCTCGCGCCCGCCCGCGAACTTCTGCGCCGTCTGCCAGTGCGCCATCGCGGCGCCGTAGAGATCGGCGACATCGCGGCTCGCGATGTCTTCCACGTCGACCTGCTCGTAGTAATAGCGAAGAAGCGGCTCGATGACCTCGTAGGTCGCTTCCGGCAATCGTCCTCGCGCGAATTCGAGGAGATCCTTGATGAGGTGTTCGACCCGCGCTTCGTTCTTGACCAGCATGGTGTCCTCCCGAGGCTTTCGGTTGCGATGCGGTTACGGCACGCTCTTCGAATCAAGGAGATTATGCGCCGGAGCGGGCTTTTGGCCGCGCGTCGGGCATGTGCGGTTGCACAAAGGCGGTGCGCGCCTGTCGGGCTAAGATAGCCGCGCCGTGTGATCTTTGCGCGACACGCGCTATCGGCTATTGTCGATGAAAGCCCGAAAGGAGAGCGCCATGCAGCAGGATCAGCAGAAGGTCGTCACCGTGCGGCCGCAGCAGGAAGTCGCCACCGCGGTGCAGCGTCTGCCGTATTTCATCGGATTGTCGGCGCAGACGGCGGGCACGCGCGGCCTGTCGATGCATCTGGTCGTCGTGCCGCCGGGCGGACAGGCCGAGCCGCACGTGCATGTCGGCTACGAGACGGGCATCTATGTTCTGGAAGGACGCATCGAGACGCGCTATGGACCGGGGCTGGCCGAATCGGTCATCAACGAGCCGGGCGATTTCGTCTTCATTCCGCCCGGCGTGCCGCATCAGCCGGTCAATCTGAGCGCGACGGAACCGGCGCGCGCCGTGGTCGCCCGCAACGACGCGAACGAAGCGGACCGCGTCGTGCCCTACGATCCGCGGGAAAACGATCAGTAGCCGGATGCGCCGGACATCGGCATATCGACGTAGCCCGTGTCCGAAAAGCGCGCGCCGCCGAGCATGCCGCCCGCGAGCTTGCCGCGCACGGCGTAGGACACTTTTTTGACCGTGTCGCCGGTTGCGAAGCCCAGCGCCTGGAGCGCGACCGAAAACGCCGATACGGTGACCGGCACCGAGACGACCAACTCGCCGAAGCGCGGCACCGAGCCGCGCTGATCGCTCACACCGCTCGCGAACGGGCGGCCGTTGAGGTCGAGATCGAGCGCGACACCGTCGAAGTCGATCGGCGCGTCGTTCGGATTCTGCACGCGCAGCTTCACGGCGAAGCGCATTTCCAGCCCCTGCCCTTCGAGCGGCTCGATGCCCGCGACCGTCACGCGCATCGCGTCGCGATTCAGGAAGCCCGCGCAGCCGCCGAGCGCGAGCATCGCCAAGATTGCGGCGCAGAACAGGAAGAAGCGCTTTGTCATTCGATTCGATTGCATGAGAACGAGACTCCTCGCGATGGTCGGGCTAGATGCGCAGCGCGTTCAGCAGCATGCGGCCATAGGCATGATGAAACCAGACATCGTCGACGACGAAAAGCGCCGCGGCCCACGCCGCCGCCACGATGATCAGATCGCAATGTCCGCTCGTCCACAGATTGAGCGAATGGCGCGAGGCGATCCACGGCACGCCGAGCGGATTGGGCCAGTCCGCGAACAGATGCATGAGGCCGCCGCAAGCGAAGCCGAACGCGACCGGCGCCGCCGGATGCCGCCCGAGAAAATGATACGAGACCGCGAGCAGCGCCGCCCAGCCGATGCCCCAGTGCGTGAGCGTGCGATGCGTGATCCACAGCTTGCGCGCGCGCGTCCACCATGCGACTTCGAGCCAGTCCGGCGCGGTTGCGCCTGCAACGCCTGCGAGCAGCGCGAGCACGCCCGCGAGCAAATCCGCCCGCGCCGCCGAAACGGGATGCGTGACGACCGCCGCCGCGATGATGCCCGCGGCCCATCCGGTCGCGTGATGCGCCTTGCTCGATGCCATGAAGAAACCCGCGTCGTCACCCTGGTCAGGAAAGCGCGCATGTTCGCATGGCGTGCGCAATTGGGGCCGGGCTGAAACATAAACTTACGGAAATGCGCGCGCCGAAACAGGCTCTGTGATCACAACGGCGGCGAGGCGGCGTGCGGTTGACTAAAATGTTTCCTAGATTGCTGCGCAATTCCCGCTGCGGACGCTCATCCGAGCGCCCCACGCCCGCCTGCGCATTCAGGCATTGAACGTATTCATCTGAAATTGGCCGTCATGCAACACCTGAAATACCTGAGCGCTTACCCGAACACGCTTCAGGACAAGGTGCGCCGACTGATCGCCCAGCAACAGCTGGGCACTTATCTCGACGCGCGATACCCGAGCAAGCACGCGGTCCAGTCCGATCGCGCGCTTTACGACTATTGCTCAGACCTGAAGCAGGAGTTTCTGCGCGTCGCGCCCGCCATCGACAAGGTTTTCTACGACAGCAAGCTCGATGTGCTGCGTCACGCGCTCGGTCTGCATACCGCGATTTCGCGCGTGCAGGGCGCGAAGCTCAAGGCGAAGAAGGAAATCCGAATCGCTTCGCTCTTCAAGGACACGGCGCCCGAGTTTCTTCGGATGATCGTCGTGCATGAACTCGCGCACCTGAAGGAAAGCGATCACAACAAGGCGTTTTATCGGCTCTGCGAGTTGATGCAGCCTGGTTATCACCAGATCGAATTCGATTTGCGGCTCTATCTCACGCATCGCGATCTGCTCAAGACGAAGGCGGCGTAAGCGCGCATCAACGCGCCCAGGCGAGCGCCGCCGCGTAGCCGGGCGGCGCGGCAAGCGAAACGGCGTCGAACGCGCCGGCGCTGCGCGTGAGCGCATAGCGGACGCCATCGCGGGGCAGCACGGAAAAGCCGGTCAGCGTTAGCACGCCGCCGCCAATGCCGTCGCCGTGCGCCTTCAACACCGCTTCCTTCGCCGTCCAGCAGTCGAAAAATCCGCTGCTTCGCGCGGCTTCGGGCAGGGCTTCGATTTCGCGGCGGTCGCTCTCGGCGAGAACCGCGGGGGCGAGTTCGCGCCAATGGAAGGACGGTGGCGCTTCCTCGATATCGACGCCCACGCGTCGTGCACGCGATATCGCGATCAATCCAAATGCGCCCGAGTGCGACACGTTGAAATCGGGGGCGTCGGGTTGCGAGAGATAGGGTCTGCCCTTTTCGCTGGCGGCGAGAACGAGACTCGCGGCGTCGCGGCCCGTCTCGGCGGCGAGCAGATGGCGCAGCGCGCAGCGCATCGTGGCGAAGCGCGCGGCGTCCGCGTGGCGCAAGAAACGCGCGGCGCGGGCGCGTTCGTGATCGTTCAGCGATGCGTAGGCTGCGCCGTCGATTGGGGCGGTCAGGTCCAGGGCGATGCGCCACACACGGATGTCGGCGGGCGCATCGGCGGGGAGCGGTATGGCGTGTAGGTCGAACGCGGACGTCGTTTCGGTCATTGGGGTGCGTATTGCGCCTCGCCATTGCCGAAGGACCAGTTCTCCTTCTTCACTTCGACGAGACTGATGAACACATCCTCGCGCCGCAGTTTCAGCCGTTCGTGCAAGCCATCCGCGACGGCCTGATAAAACGCCTTCTTCTTTGCGAGATCGCGGCCTTCGTTGAGCGTGACCTGAATCACGATGCAATCGTCCGTGCGGCTGATGCCGAGGTACGTGCGATCGAGGATCAAATCCGTCGCCCCATGCTCGGTGATGATCTGAAAGCGATCGTTCTCGGGCACGTCGAGCGTCGTGCGCATCGCGTCGTACACCACCTCGCCAATGGCCGCGCGATACGCGCTCTCCTTGCCCTTCAGCAGATCGATTCGAACAAGCGGCATGCGATTCTCCCCGTCAATTGATTCAACGATAATCCGGATGCAGCAGCAATTCCGGCACGCCCGCGCGATCCACATACACGACGGCGTTCTGCCCGAACGCGGTCATGAGCGCATCGGCGGCGCCGGGCGTCGCGCCGAGCACGAAAAGGCTCGTTTCGGCGCTCCAGATGTTCACCGGATCGACGCCTTCGCCCGGCAGCGCGCGCAGTCCCATCTCTCCTACGCGTTCGATCAGGCTGCGCTGCCGCGCCGCGTTGTCTTCGGGCGCGAGCACGTGGCCGAACGGATTAAAGGCCGTGACGAACACCGCGCTCTCCGCGTCATGCTGGAGCAGCAAGGACACGACCGCCGCATTCGCCGCGCCGATCTTCATGTCGATACGCGGCGTTGCATCGATTCGATAGATCGCCGCGCGATACGCATCGAGCGTCGCTTCAGGCAGCGCGCGCTTGCGACCGAGAACGATCGGCTCGCCGTGCGGCGTGCTGCGCGCGGCTTCATCCCATTCGACGCGCCTGCGCGCGAGCAGGGTCGCGCTCACGCAGCCCTTTTCGGCGCTGAGACGCTCCAGCGCGCTCAGCCAGTGCGCGTAATACGTGTCGCCGTGGTCAGGATCGCCGGAGGCCTGCGCGTCGCTGATCGCGACGCTCAACGCATGCGCCCATTCCTTCCACGTGAAGACGCCGCGCTCGTGCAGCGCGAGCGTCATCGCGAAGGCCTGCGCTTCCCACGGCGCGCGAAATACGGGGCCGTCGCCGTCGAAAGGCAGTTCGGGCAGCGCGGCGCGCAGGTCGTGCAGCTTCGATTCGTCGCGGGTCATTCGAGATACGGCTCCCAGCAATCGACGCACACCGACGACGCCGTCGTGTCCGCGCCCCACAGTTCCTTCGCATCGAAACGCACGGTGTAGAGCCAGTGCGGATGCTCGCCGTGGCCAAGCGCGTTTTCATCGGGAAACACATGCGTGCCGCGCACCGCGATAATGTGTCCCGCCTTGCCGCGGCAATAGCGCGGCAGACGCGTGTGCGTCGGCGGGTTGATGAGCTTCGTGCGGACTGCGTCGCCGACCGCAAAGCGCGCGGGCGCGCTCGCCGGACGATCGACCGGCGCGCCGCGCAAGAGCGCCGCGCTCACGTCCGCCGCCTTCATCACGCGCACGTTCGGCTTCGCGGCGGATTGCGCGTGACCGCTCGCGATTTCATCGGCATTCGCGAGGCCTTTCGCGATGAGCAGCTTCTGCAAGCCCGCGAACCATATTTCGTAATAGCTGCTGCCGAGATACTGCGCGGGCGGCAGGCTTTCGCGCGCCGCGCGCGACGTGTCGATGTTCCACTGCCCGGTCGCGCCCATCGCAAGCGTGACGGCCAGCACGCGCCGCTCCCACTCCGCGTGAAACGGCGATGCGCCCGGCGCGTCGCACGCATCGATCTCGATGGGACCGAATGCCTGCATGCCGCCCATGTCGTGTGCCGCGTTCATGCCGATGCTCCCGCTAGCTGCGACGGCGCGAGCGCGAGGCCCGTGCCGATCATCGAATCGCGCGTGACCAGATTCGCGAGCGCGTCTTCGTCGAGATGATCGGCGCCCGCGGGCCGCATCGGTACGACGAGATAGCGCACTTCGGCGGTCGAATCCCACACGCGCAGCTCGACGCGCTCCGGCAGCACGACGCCAAAATCCTTAAGCACGCCGCGCGGATCGATCACCGCGCGCGACCGGTAAGGCGCGGACTTATACCAGACCGGCGGCAGGCCGAGCACCGACCAGGGATAGCACGAGCACAGCGTGCAGACCACCATGTTGTGCACGTCCTCCGTGTTTTCGAGCGCGACCATGTGCTCGCCCTGCCGTCCGGTGAAGCCGAGCGATGCGATGGCGGCGGTGGCGTCGTCGAAAAGCCATGCGCGATACGACGGATCGCTCCACGCTTTCGCGACCACGCGCGCGCCGTTGCGCGGCCCGACCTTGTGCTCGTAGGTTTCGATGAAGACATCGAGCGCCTGCGGATCGACATACCCCTTCTCGACCAGCAGCGATTCGAGCGCGCGCACGCGCAGATCCATCTCCGGCAGCGCGCTGCCTTCGTGTTCGTGTTCGTGTTCGTGTTCGTGATGATGCGGATGATCGTGGCTCATGAGCGGGCTCGCGAGTGGCACAGACGTCACACGTTACCGGAGCGGGCGCGCGCGTGCAAACATCGGGCGCGGGGCGAGCGTACGACGCCTATACTTGGATCAGCGTCTCATGCGAGGAGGAAGCCATGACACGCAAGTACATCGACTGCCGCGAATGCCCGAGCGATGTGAAGTGCAGCATCGTTCTTTCCGCCGACACCGAAGACGAGCTGATGGAAGCGGCCGTGCAGCACGCGATGAGCGTGCATCAGCACACCGACTCGCCCGAGTTGCGCGCGCAACTGAAGACAATGTTCCACGACGGCGCGCCACCGGCCTGAACGCCGGCCGCAGCGCCTTCGCGCGTTCAGCCGAGTTCGAAAGTCGTTACGCCGAACACGTTCGCAAGCGGCACATCCGGGGCCGCTCGCGTGTACATGCGCGCCGTTTCGAACACGCTCTGCATGTCGTGTTCGACGGCCAGCGCGACGGCGGCGGGATTGCTCTCGGGCACGTCGAGGAACACGGCCTCGCCCGGCACGCCCGACACCAGCGCGCGATACAGCGCACGGGCCGTCGGCAGATCGTCGGCGAAAAGCGGTCCGATCTTGTGGCCCGTGCCACAGCGGCGAATCACGGCGAAGCCGCGCACGCTGTCGCCATCGATCGCGATGCAGGCACGCGCGTGCGCCTGCGGTTGCGCCAGCCACGCGCGCAGGAACGCGGCGCGCTCGCATGCGAACATGCGCGTGTCGTAGTCGAGCAACCGATCGAAGGGAACGCTTAGCGCGTCGGCGATCGTCACGCCATCGACGGGTTCGTCATCCGCCAACGCGACGCCCTCGTAGCGCACGTTGCGATACGCCAGCACGAAGCCGGATTTCCGATAGTTCGGCTGTTGCGCGAGCACGCCGTCGAGCCCGATATTGCGCGCGCCGAGATACGTCATGCCCTCTTCCCACAGGCGCATGCCGAAGCCCTTGCCGCGCCATGCCGGGCTGACGATATAAAGACCGATGAAGCCGAACGCATCGCCGTATGCGACTGCCGAAATGCAACCAATCGGCGCGCCGTCCCACGTGCCGACGAAAAAGCCGTGCGGATCGGCGGCGAAGAACGAGCGTGCGTCGTCGAGGCCTGGGTTCCAGCCTTCGCTGGCGGCCCAGTCGAGCGCGATATCGGCATCGCCGGGCGTCATGCGGCGCACGCCGAAGCGCAGATCGTCGGGGGTGGCGCGGTCGGGACAAGGAACGGACGACATGTCGGGCGCCTCGGTCGGAACGAAGGTGCGTTCAGTGTCGCGCGTTTTTGGTGCAGGGGAAAGATGCGGCGAAGCGCGGGAACAACGGAAACCTGCGGAAACAGCGGGAAAACCTCGGGGCGAACGCGGCCGCCCCGAATCAGGAGTAGCCTTGCCGGCGCTCGCTGCGGCTGAAACTCTGACGCGAGCGCCAGTCTTCCGAGCGCAGCACGTGCTCGCCGTCCTCGCGCGCCTCTTCCTCCGAATCGAAGCCTTCGTCGCTATACGCGACGACCTTCATTCCGCCGCCCGCCTCGCGTTCGACGGTAATGCCCCAATGCCACCCGCCTTCCTGCTGGAAGACGTGCAGCGTCGGCTTCGACGATGTGGTCAGTTCCATATGTGCGGCTCCTTCGAGCGGACGCCCGTAACGCTTACCGGCCCCCGTTCAATGAAACGCTCCTTGCTTACCGGCGTTTTGATTATTCGTGTCGATGCTTCCGGGCGGCCGAGCCGCCATCCAGAAACAGCATACGCAATGGGATGCTGCGTTGCAACACGAGGTTTCCCTAGGCGTGGCGTCGAAGGCACGCGGCTCACAAGAATTAACAATAAAAACGTGACTGTTACCTGCAATAACACGCGAGATGGCGGAAATGACGCCATTCGGTCAGGTTCGTGCCCGTTTCACTCGCCCTCCCAGTAATCGAGCGAATCGCTTGCCCGAAAGACGGCGCGCAGTCCCTTGATACCCGGTTCGTCGGCCACGAGCACGGCCTGCCGGCCGGTATCGGGATACTCGACCACTTCGGGCGTTTGCATTGTGCTGATCGCAAGGTAGCGCAGCGTTGCTTCGCTCGTGTTGATGATCTGATGCGCCGTTTCGGAATCGCCCGGCGGGCACGCGATGATATCGCCGGCGCGAATCGCGTGCGTCTCGCTGCCGATGCGCACCTCGCCCTCGCCTTCGACGACGAAGGACATCTCTTCGTTCACGCGATGGTGATGAAACGGAAATGCCCGCTTGCCCGGCTCCAGCACGATGAGGCTGTAGCCGAGCTTCTTCGCGCCGAGCATGCCGCCGATACGCGCGATGCGCGGCGCGAAGCGTTCGGCGGCCGGGCCTGTCGGAGCGAAGGCCGGCGGCAGCGGTTGCGGTTCCAGCGTGTCCAGATTGACGATCGGTGGCTTCATGGTCGGCTCACGTGAGGTTGGGAAGTCACGCGCGTGTCATACGTGTGTCACACGCACGCGTCGTCGCTCGATCTTCGTCGAGCCATGCTGCGATGGTCCGGCACGTCCAGTCCGCGTCGTCGTGCGGCAGATCGTGTCCGGCCGACGGATGCACCGCATGCGACGCGCGCCACTGCCGCGCAATGCGGAGGGAACATGCCGGATCGACGAGTCTGTCGGCCGCCGACGCAAGCAGCAGCACCGGACAGCGCGGCGCATCGCGACGCGCGCGAAAACGCGCCGCCGCCGCGAGTTGCCGCACAGCGTTCATCGCGCTCGCACCGCGCGCGCGCCGCAGCCGCGCCCAGTGCGCGATGTCCGCGTCGAACGCATCGCTTCGATTGCATGTCAGGCGATGAATCAGCGCTTCGCATCGTTCGGGTTTCGACCAGTTCATCGCGATGCGAACGAGCGTGGGCCATGACGCGGGGCGCAGTCGCTCATGGACGCGCGCAAACGGACGCATGCTCGTATTGATCAGCACGAGCCGCTCGATCTCTCCGGGATGCCGCTGCGCCCACGCGGTCGCGGCCATCGCGCCGAGCGACATCGCGATGACGCGGTACGGCGCGCGCACATTCAGGGCGGCGGCGCGTGCGCGCACGAAATCGGTCATCGCTTCGACGGACGACGGCGCTTCCTGCGCATGTTCCACGCCGTTGCCCGGCAGATCGATGCACACCGCCCGCTCGCCCGCGCCGATAAGCCCGTGCGCGGCCAGCGCCGTCTCGAACGCGCCCCAGTGCTCCGCTTCGCGCGTGAGTCCGCGCAAGAGAATCCACTGACTCATGACACGCCCGTGCCCTGCCAGTGTTCGCGCGCGCGGCGCATCACTTCGTCGCGGAAATCGCCGCTCGGCAGCCAGCGGCGCGAAGAGAACGCGGCGCGCGTGAGGAAATCGAAATAGTTCGGATGACGCCGCAACACGCGCCGCGTCCGATGCGCCTTGATCGGATTGAAAATGCCCAGCCGCGAGAACACTTGCATCGGGTTCTTGCGAATCCAGCGCCAGGAGCCGAGTTCGAGCGTCATCGGCAGAAAAATGTTGGGCGGGCGCGAGCGGTCGTACGCGAAGTCCCACAAGTCGCCGTGCAGCAGATATTGATGACTCTGCGGCTCGAACGCGTAACCGTGATGCGGATACGACTCCTCGAACATCGTCTTCAGCAGAAACATTTCGGGCAGATGCGCCATTTGCCGCTCGGTGCGCGCGTAGGGAAACCAGATGCTGTCGTCCCAGCCGAAGCCCGAATGGCAGTCGAGCGCGAAGCTGAGCGGCCGCGACATCAACTGCTCTTCGACGAGCGACAGGAGCGCCGCGCTTTCGACCTCCATGCGGCCGTCCGCCGCGCCGCGATACCACGGCAGCCACGGCCCGATGCGCTGGCCGCCCGCGAGAAACGGCACGCGCCCTTCGGCGCTTTGCGGCGCGTTGCGCATCAGATCGACACCGTTCGGATTCGCGCGCGTGCGCGCGAACATGCCGCCGGGATTGACGATCGGCATGAAGATGAGCCGGATCGCGCTCAATTGATGATGCAGCGTGTCGTCCCATTCGAGCCGGCGCAACAGCGCGCGCATGTATTCGAGCACGAGTTGCGTGCCGATGCATTCGAGTCCATGAACGCCGCCGAAAAAACCGATGGCGGGCGCCTGCGGATCGTCCGAAC
This sequence comes from Caballeronia sp. PC1, assembly GCF_021353155.1. Lineage (NCBI taxonomy): Bacteria > Pseudomonadati > Pseudomonadota > Betaproteobacteria > Burkholderiales > Burkholderiaceae > Caballeronia > Caballeronia sp. PC1. The sequence continues at coordinate 1,242,249 of NZ_JAJUBH010000002.1, read as the reverse complement.
CGATCGATGCGCTCAGAAGCGGAAACGTATGCTGTTGCGCGCGCACTTCGCCGATCGTGCGCCACGCGAAACGCGCGCCGCCCGCGACGCGAATCGCGTTCAGTTCATCCATCTCCGGAAAACTGCTCGTGACGGCAACGCCCGACGTGCTCATGACTGCGCCTGTTTATCGTGGTTTCTTTTTCGTGACTTATCTCAGGCCAATGGTTCTGCGCCGTGCCGGCATCCCGCCCGAAGCCACCGAGTATAGGACGGGGAATGCGGTATGCGGGCACATGTGCGAACGTCTTCTGCTCTTTCGCGTTCTGTCACCTAGAATGAGTATGACCGTGCTGCACGGTATGAGGTAATCGTCATGACATCCGCTTCCCGCATCGTTCTCGGCGCGCTGGCACTATGCTGCGCCGCATCTGCATTCGCGCAACCGCAGGCACAGACGAGCGACCCGAACGCGCCCAAGACGCGCGCGCAGGTCCGGCAGGAATTCCTGCTGTGGCGCTCGGTCGGCTACGATCCGAACGACTGGCTCAACTATCCCGACAACGCCATGCGCGCAAGCCGCATCATCGCGCAGCGGCAGGCGCAGGGAAATACCATCGTGCAATAAGGCGGCTCGCCGGCGAATTCGTCAGGCGGATTCGGCGCGCGGTTTCGGCCCGCGCAGAATGCGCCGCGCGATGCTCCAGCGATGCACTTCCGACGGACCGTCGTAGATCCGGAAGGCGCGCATGTCCGCGAAAATCCGCGCGACGACGGTTTCATGCGTGACGCCCTGTCCCCCCAGAACCTGCACCGAGCGGTCGACGACGCGCCATAGCGCCTCCGACGACACCACCTTCGCGACGCTCGACTCGTGCTTGCCGAGCACGCCCTGATCCAGCACCCACGCGCAATGCCAGATGGCGAGGCGCGTCACGTGCAGGTCCATTTCGTTATCCGCGAGCATGAAGCCGACGCCCTCATGCTCGCCTAACGCCTTGCCGAACGCGTGACGCTGCCGCGCGTGCGCCGTCGCGACATCGTGAGCGCGCCGCGCCGCGCCGAGCCAGCGCATGCAGTGCGTGAGACGCGCGGGCGAAAGCCGCACCTGCGCGTAGCGAAAGCCTTCGCCCGGCTCGCCCAGCACGTTCTCTTTCGGCACGCGCAAGCCCTCGAAGCGCACGACGCCGTGACCGCCGGGAAAGCAGGTGTCGAGCGAATCCATCGCGCGCTCGATCACGATGCCCGCGCTCGACATATCCGCGAGGAACATGGTCGCGGGGCCGTCCGCGAATTTCGCCATGATGATCGCGACCGCTGCGCCTTCCGCGCCGGTGATGAACCATTTGCGGCCGTCGATCACGTAGTCGTCGCCGTCTTGCGTCGCGGTGGTTTGCAGCATCGCGGGGTCGGCGCCCGCGCCCGGCGGCGGCTCGGTCATGCAGAAACACGAGCGGATCGCGCCCGCCGCGAGCGGGCGCAGCCAGCGTTCCTTCTGTTCGGGCGTGGCGACCGCTTCGAGCAGATGCATGTTGCCTTCGTCCGGCGCGGCGATATTCAACGCGACGGGACCGAGCGGCGAATAACCCGCCTCCTCGAACAGAATGGCCTTCGCGACGTGATTCAGGCCGAGGCCGCCGAACTCCGGCGAGACATGGCTCGACAACAGCCCGGCCTTGCGGCCTTTCGCGATCAGTTCGGCGCGCAGCGCCTCGTTCGGCCCGTGCGGCGTGCAGCGCGGATCGCGTTCGAGCGGCACGATTTCTTCCGCGATGAAAGCGCGCACGCGCGCCTGAAGATCGGTCAACTCCGCAGAGAGCGAAAAGTCCATCGGCAATCCTCCAAGGAAACGAACGGCAAGCTTAACCGTTTCTCGCCTGCGCTTACTCGTCGTATTCGGTGTACTTGCGCGCGTCGCCTTTCACCTTGTGCGCCGGATACTTCGACCGGTTCAGCGCCATCTTTTCGATGAGCGCGCGATGCAGATCGACGTCCAGCGCATCGGCGAGCATCACGAGATAGGCGAGCACGTCCGCCATCTCGTGACGGATCGCGCGCAGTTTGGCTTCATCGAGTTCGGTTTTGTCGCCGGTGGCGAGCCACGTGAACGGTTCGAGCAGTTCGCTCGCCTCGACCGACAGCGCCGCCGCCAGATTCTTCGGCGAGTGGAAGCGGCTCCAGTCGCGTTCGCGCACGAACTCGCGCAGCATGTCGCGCATCTGGACGAGCTCGCTTGCGCCTTCTTGCGGGTTCTGTTGCTCCATTCGCTTCCTCTGATGTTTCGTTGCATGCCGCGCCCAGCTTAACGCGGCGGCCAACGATACGCATCAACTACGCTTCGCTGTGTCCGAGTTGAACCTATTTTTATCCAGACACGCGAATTCAAGACAACATTCGCTTGCCTCGCCAAAAATCTTGCGCTCGTTATCTACGACTCATAGAATCGCAGTTAATCGATGACGGCGGCGAGCCGCCCATCGAGCGAACCCAACATCGAATCCCAAGGAGCATCGAAATGTCCAAGCGCATTCTGGTAATCGGAGCCGGCTTTGCCGGCATGTGGAGCGCCCTTTCCGCCGCGCGTCTCATCGATCAGCACGGCAGGACGGATATCGAAGTCTTGCTGATCGCGCCGGAGCCGCATCTGCACGTGCGTCCGCGTCTCTATGAAGAAAACGCCGCGGGCATGAAGGCGCCGCTTCTGGACATCTTCGCCTCCACGGGCGTCGGGTTCGTGCAGGGCAAGGTCGAGCGCATCGACGTCGAGCGCAGTCAGGTCGAAGTGGTCGGCGGCAACGGCTCGCGTTCGACGATGAACTACGACCGTCTCGTTCTGGCGACGGGCAGCCGCCTCTTCCGTCCGCAGATTCCGGGGCTTGCGCAACACGCGTTCAGCGTCGATCAGGTCGACGAAGCCGCCGCGCTCGAAGCGCATATCAAGCGGCTCGCGGCGCAGCCGGACACGCCCGCGCGCAACACCGTCGTCGTCGCGGGCGGCGGATTCACGGGGATCGAAACGGCTGCGGAAATGCCGGCGCGGCTACGCGCGGCGCTCGGCGAGGACGCCGAGGTGCGCGTCATCATCATCGATCGCAATGCGGTGATCGGGAAGGAACTCGGCGCCGGTCCGCGCCCGGTCATCGTCGAAGCGCTGCAGTCGCTCGGCGTGCAATGGCGGCTCGGCGCGGGCGTGGCGTCGGTGGATGCGAACGGCCTAACCACGTCGGACGGCGAGCGGATCGAAGCGAGTACGGTGATCTGGACGGCGGGCGTGCGCGCGAGCACGCTGACCACGCAGATTCCCGCCGAACGCGACGCGCTGGGCCGCCTGCACGTGGATCGCAATCTGCGCGTGCTGGGCGTCGATACGGTCTACGCGACGGGCGATGTCGCCTACGCGGCCACCGACGACGAAGGCAACCACGCGATGATGTCCTGCCAGCACGCGATGAACCTCGGCCGCTCGGCGGGCCACAACGTCGCGGCGGATTTGCTCGGTGAAGCGCCGATCCCGTACAGCCAGCCGAAATACGTGACGTGTCTCGATCTCGGCCCGTGGGGCGCGGTGTATACGGAAGGCTGGGAACGCGAAGTGAAGATGTCGGGCGCGCAGGCGAAAGAACTGAAGACGCGCATCAACACGGAATGGATCTATCCGCCGAGCGCGGAGCGGGCCGAAGCGTTCGCGGCTGCGGACCCGCTGCGTATCGTCGTCGCGTAAAAGGGCGTCACGCTGGGGGATAAAGCCCCAGCGTGCGCGCGTGCAGGCGCGCGAGGCCGAGCAGCGCGTCGGTGTACGGCGTGGGCACGCCGGTCATCGCGCCCAGTTCGCGCACCGACGCGACCAGCGCATCGAGCTCGACCGCCTTGCCCGCCTGCACGTCCTGCAGCATCGACGTTTTCATGGCGCCCAGCTTGAGCGTCACGGCATGGCGGTCTTCCGGCTCCTGCTCGATGGGAATGCCGAAGCGCGCGCCGATTTCCTTCGCTTCCAGCATCACGCCGGTGACGAAGCCGCGCACGAGATCGTCGCCGAGAATGCGGTCGGTGGTGGCGCCGGTGATCGCGCTGATGGGGTTCATCGTCATGTTGCCCCACAGCTTGAACCAGACGTCGCGCTGGATTTGCCGCGAAAGGGTGACGTCGAAGCCCGCCATCGAGAAGAGCGTGACGAGCGATTCCGTGCGTGCATTCGGCGCGCCGGTGGCTTCGCCGAGAATCAGGCCCTTGCCCTGATGATGACGTATCACGCCCGGCGCTTCGACGAAGCAGCTCGCATGCACGACGCAGCCGATCGTCTGGGCGCTGGGGATCGCGGCGGCGATCGCGCCGTGCGGATCGACCGACGACAGGCGCTTGCCCGCGAACGGCTCGCCGAGCCCGTCGCAGAACCACCAGGGCACGCCGTTCATCGCGGTCAGCACGACGGTGTCGCGCGAAAGCAAGGGCGCGACATGCGCGGCGACCGATTCCATCGCGGGCGCCTTCACCGCCACCACGACGAGATCCTGCACGCCGAGATCGGCGGGATTGGCGCTTGCCGCGACTTTCACCGTATGCGCCGCGTCTTTCTCGACGAGGCGCAATCCCTCTTGCCTCAACGCATCGAGTGTGGCGCCGCGGGCGACCACGCTCACATCGCAACCTGCCTGCGCGAGCTTCACGCCGATCCAGCCGCCGATCGCGCCCGCGCCATAGATGCCTACTTTCATCGTCCGATCCTCGCTCGTGGCAATCATCCGTTCGCCATTGTAAGAGCGGGATGCGGCGCGCGCCGGCAAATCAGTGCGCGATGCCCGTGGCGAACTTCGCGACCGTCAGCAGCGTGAGCCCGAACGTCGCGGCGAGTATCACCGCGACGACCGGCAACATCGGCAACTTCACCTGCGCGAAGTCGGCGTTGTGCGACGCGCGCTTGCGCACGCCGAAAAAGCTCCACAGCACGATGCGCATCATCTTCAAGAGTTCCATGACCGGCTCCGGTTGTTCTTTCACGGGTTCATGATGAGCCGGCCCGCGCGCGAAAAACAGCAGCAGTTGCGGGGTTTTCGGCGGTAGCAGATTCGGGCGCGCGGCGCACTGCTGCCGTGAAATTCATCGCAACTGCTGCTTGTTCTCATGCCGCCTCGCGCCCTATCGTTGGCGCTTTCTCCGCCATCCGGCCGCATCCATGTACCGATACACCGAGTTCGACAAATCTTTCGTGAAGAGCCGCGCCGCGCAGTTCCGCGATCAGCTTGAGCGCTGGCAGGACGGCCGCCTGAGCGAGGACGCGTTCCGCCCGCTGCGTTTGCAGAACGGCTGGTACGTGCAGCGCCACGCGCCGATGCTGCGGGTGGCCGTGCCGTATGGCGAATTGTCGAGCGCGCAGTTGCGCGTGCTCGGCCGCATCGCGCGCGAATACGACGATCCCGATCCGGAGGTCTATCGCGTGGCGAGCGAGGCTCAGGCCAAGCTCGGCACCGCGCGGTTGCCTTCGCATTGCGCACATTTCACGACGCGCACCAACGTGCAATTCAACTGGATTCCGCTGAACAAATCCGCGGACGTGATGGACCTGCTCGCCAGTGTCGACATGCACGGCATTCAGACGAGCGGCAACTGCATCCGCAATATTTCCTGCGACGAGCGCGCGGGCGTCGCGCCCGACGAAGTCGCCGATCCGCGTCCGTTCGCCGAAATCATGCGGCAATGGACCACGCTGCATCCCGAGTTCGCGTTTCTGCCGCGCAAGTTCAAGATCGCGATAACAGGCGCGAGCGAGGATCGCGCGGCAACCGCCTGGCACGACGTCGGCCTGCAACTCGTGCGCGACGAGCGCGGCGAACTGGGCTTTCGCGTGAGCGCGGGCGGCGGCATGGGACGCACGCCCGTTATCGCCACGCCGATGCGCGAGTTCCTGCCGTGGCCGCACATCATGAATTACATCGAGGCCATCGTGCGCGTCTACAACCGTTACGGCCGGCGCGACAACAAATACAAGGCGCGCATCAAGATCCTGATGAAGGCCGAAGGCCAGCGCTATATCGACGAAGTCGACGAGGAATTTCGGCAGATCATCGAGCACGACGGCGCGCCGCACCTCATTTCGCGCGAAGAACTGGAGCGCGTGAGCGCGTCGTTCGTGCCGCCCGCGTTGAACGCGTCGCATGCAAGCATCGATGAGGCGCAAGCCGATCGGCCGGCGCTCTTTACGCGCTGGCTGCAACGCAATGTCGCGCAGCACAAGGACCCCGCGTTGCGTATCGTGACGCTGTCGTTCAAGCGCCTGCTGCAAGCGCCCGGCGATGCGACCGCGGACCAGCTCGATACCATCGCCGATCTCGCCGACCGCTTCTCGGCGGGCGAGGCGCGCGTCACGCACACGCAAAACGTCGTGTTGCCGTGGGTGCGCGCAAGCGAGCTTTTCTCGCTCTGGCAGGCGGCGCGCGAAGCGGGCTTCGCGAGCGCGAACGTGCAGCTTCTCACCGACATGATTGCGTGCCCCGGCGGTGACTTCTGCGCGCTCGCGAATGCGCGTTCGCTGCCGATCGCGCAAGCCGTCACCGAGCGCTATCAGGATCTCGACGAGCTCGACGACATCGGCGAAATCGATCTGCATATCAGCGGCTGCATCAACTCGTGCGGGCATCACCACAGCGGGCATATCGGCGTGCTCGGCGTCGACAAGGACGGACGCGAGTGGTATCAGATCACGCTCGGCGGATCGGACGGCAGCGCGGCAAGCGGCGCGCCGCAGCCGGGCAAGGTGATCGGGCCGTCGTTCAGCGCGGCCGAAGTGCCCGATGCGATCGAAGCGATCCTGACGACGTATCGCGACACGCGCGAACATAAGGAGCGTTTCATCGACACGGTGCGGCGCGTGGGACTGGAGCCGTTCAAGACATCGGCGAATGCGGCGCGCGCGAACGAGGAGGTATCGGCATGAATGGCGTTCAACGCATGCGCATTCTCACGCAAGAGGACCACGGCTCGGACAGGAACGAACGCGTTGCGAGCCTCGCCAACGACGACGATCCGCTCACGCTGAAAGAGCGGCTGGCTGAGCTCGATCGCATCGAATTGCACTTCCCGCATTTCACCGATGGCCGTGCGTACAGCCAGGCGTATCTGCTGCGCCGGCGACTCGGTTTCAGGGGCGATTTGCGCGCAACGGGCGACGTGTTGATCGATCAGCTCGTGCAGATGGAGCGCACCGGGTTTTCGAGCGCGGTGCTCAAGGAAGGTCTGGATGCTGCGGATGCCGAACGACAGTTCGCGCGATTCTCGGGCTATTACCAGGGCGATCTCGCATCGCACTGAAGAAGCCGAGCGGGCGCGCATTCGAACGGATATGCGCGCCCTTCGGCGGCTTTCAAGAGCCGCCCGAAAAAAATAAAAAGCGCTTGAAACATAGTGCTCCGATATTGAAACGATAGCCTTCGCTCCTACCTTGGATGCAGAGGCAGCCACCACCGCGCTGTCGTTTTGATTCCCCGCTGCCGGCCGCGCCGGACCGCATTATCGGAGACTGACCATGAGTGACTTTCATTTTGGCGGCGACGTTTTCTCGGAGCTGGACCGCATGCAACGGCAGGTGTCCTCGTTCTTCGGCAATCTTCCTTCGAGCATTCGTTCGAGCCGCGCGGATGCCTTCCCTCGCCTGAACATCGGCAGCACGGACGACGCGATTCATATCGTCGCGTTCGCGCCGGGCGTCGAGCCTGCTTCGCTCGATGTCACCGTCGATAAAGGCACGCTGACCATCAGCGGCGAGCGCCGCGCGCAAGCTGCCCCCGAAGGCGCGCGCACGTATGCGAAAGAACGCTTCACGGGGAGCTTTCGCCGCGTGATCGAACTGCCGCAGAACGCCGACGCCGACAAGGTCGAAGCGCGCTATGAAAACGGCACGCTGTTCATCACCATCGGCAAGCGCGAAGCATCGAAGCCGCGCGCGATCACCATTCAGTAAGAGGGAGCCCACCATGACCGAGAACACGCAAATCGCCCCGCAAAACACGAACGAAGTCGCGCGCAATAGCGAAGACACGCAGCGCCGCGCAACGGTGACGCCCGCCGTCGATATCGTCGAGGACAGCCACGGCATCACGCTATGGGCCGATCTGCCCGGCGTGCCGCGCGAGAAGCTCGACGTGAAGGTGCACGACGCGCGCCTCACCATCGAAGCCGAAGCGGAACTGCCGGTGCAAGGCGCCGTGCGCGTGCATCACGCCGAACTGCGCGCCCCGCGTTTCGCTCGCGCCTTCACGGTCAGCGACGACTTCGACACAACGAAGATCGACGCCAACCTCACGAACGGCGTACTGAAGCTCACCATTCCGCGTCGCGAGGAAGCGCGTCCGCGCCGCGTCGAAGTGCGCGCGGGATAACTTCTTCAAATAGCATTTCGTTTTAAAGCGGCTGCGATTCAAGCGAATCGCAGCCGCTTTTTTATTGCCCCGGAAACGCGCCTCTATAATCGGCGGCGGCGGCGCATGCCGCCTACCTTCATAACTCATCGAAAAAGGGACTATCGTGAAGAGGCTGTTGATGGTGTTGTTGGGCTCGCTGCTGACCGTATCGATCGGCGCGCATGCGAAGGAATGGTCGACGATCCGCTTCGGCGTCGATGCGAGCTATCCGCCTTTCGAATCGAAAGCGCCCGACGGCACGCTGGTCGGCTTCGACATCGATGTCGGCAATGAATTGTGCCGCCGCCTCAACGCGAAATGCGTGTGGGTCGAGAATGCATTCGACGGCATGATTCCGGGCCTCAAGTCGCGCAAGTTCGACGCCGTGCTCTCCACGATGTCCATGACGCCCGCGCGCGTCAAGCAGATCGCCTTCTCCAGCAAGCTCTTTCACGTACCTACGCGCCTCGTGACGAAGCGCGACTCGGCCATCCAGCCGACGGCGGAATCGCTCGCGGGCAAGAGCGTGGGCGTCGAGCAGGGCTCGATGCAGGAAACCTATGCGAAAGCGCACTGGGGCGCCAAGGGCGTGAAGGTCGTGTCGTACGCGGATCAGGATCAGGTCTATGCGGACTTGCTCGCGGGCCGTCTCGACGCCTCGCTGCAAAACGCCGTGCAAGCCGAACGCGGCTTTCTCGAAACGCCGCGCGGCAAGCCCTACGGTTTCGCGGGCGGCGCGCTGGAAGACAGCGCGATCTTCGGACCCGGCACCGCGATCGGCCTGTGCAAGGAAGATACCGATCTGAAAGAGAAACTCGACGGCGCCATCGCCGCGATGATCAAGGACGGCACGTACAAGCGCATCGAGCAGAAGTACTTTGACTTCGATATCTACGGCGAGTAAAGAAGAGTAAGCGAGCCGGCTTGCGGGCCGGCTCGCACCAGCGCCTTCACGAAAAGGAGACCGGGATGGCGACGCTCAAGCAGATACAAGTCAGGCTGAAGAAACTCCAGGCGCAGGCGGAACGGCTGATCGCGCAACGCGCGCAAGCCGTGCTCGACGATATCCGCGCGCTGATGGAGCGGCACGGCCTCACGACCGACGATATCGCCCGTCACGGCAAGAAGACGAAGCCCGCCAAGAAGCCGCGCGTCGCGTATCCCGCGCCGGCGGGCCGCCATGAAGCGATGACCAAGCTCGCCAAAAAGGGCAAGCTGCCCGCGAAGTATCACAATCCGGAGACGGGCGAAACATGGAGCGGCTGGGCGCGGCCGCCGGCGTGGATCGCGAACGTGAAGGACCGCAGCAAGTTTCTGATCGATGCCCAAGCCGTCGAAAGCGCGGAGAAGCCGAAGACGGCAAAGAAAGCCTCACGGACCCGCGCAAGCGCGGCGAAAAAATCCGCCACGGCGCCCGCCGCCAAAAAGACCAGCACGGCTAAAACGGCGAAACCCGCAGCGAAGCCAGTCGCAAAGCGCGTCGCGCCACGCAAACGGGCCGCGCAAGCCGCGACGCCCGAAGAAGCCAGTGCCACGGCGCCGCAACAACCCGCACCCGACACACCGGCGACGCCCACACCGCCGGCGAACGACGCCCCATCCGCATGACGCGCGGCGCACCGCTTTATCCCATTGTTTGAGATCGACGAAAACTCAATTGGCTTTTCGCTCGATTAAAAACGGGCGAATGCCTTCTACACTGCGTTCACAAGTCGGGGGCGTGTCGAACAGAACGACGCGCTTTTCGATTGCCGTTCCTCATATTTCCATTGGAGCACTCTGTGAACAAGCGACTCGTAGTGAGCTTTGCCATTGCATTGAGTTCGGTATTTGCCGGTTCCGCGTTTGCGAGCGGTTATGGTCCCGCGCCGCATTATCGTCCGGATGTCGGCGCGCCGGCTTCGCAGCATGGCGTCAGCGCACAAACCTTCGCCGCGGAAGAATCCGCGCAAGGGCGCAGCGATTTCGGCAATACGGAACGCACGGCGCAAAATCAGCGCGGACAGGTTTCGGCTTCCACGTCTTCACAAGTCTCGCAATAAATAATGGCGTGACCGTTTTTAAATCGCTTTAATCGTTTTTTCCAGAAATGCCCAGAGCGCATCGTCCGCGGAATAAGGGACGTTGAATCGAAACGATGCGCTCTCGGCATCTCCGGGCCTGAAATAGGAACCCGGCGCGAGCCAGATGCCGTGTTGCAAGGCGCGCGTCGCGACGGCGCTGCCTTCGGCGGGATCGATCGGCAGCGCGCCCCACACGAACAATCCCGCGCGCGGTCTTCGGAACAGCGCGACGCCCAGCGCATCCATGCGGTCCTCGACGAGCGCATGCGCGTCCTTCAGCTTCTCCACGACAAACTCGACGTGCCGCGCGTAGCGCCCTTCCGTCAGCACTTTCTCGACGATGCGCTCCGTCGCCTCCGACGACGTCAGTCCCACGGCCATTTTCGTGCGCGCCAGTTCGCGCAGCACGTCCCGCTCCGCGACGACATAACCGCAGCGCAGCGCGGGCGTGATCGTCTTCGCAAAGCCGCCGACGTACAGCACGCGGCTCAGGCCTTCCATCGCCGCGAGCAGGGGCGCGCCGGGCGGCGCGAGCTCGCGGTTCACATCGTCCTCGACGACCCACAGGCCGTGCCGCTCCGCGATCTGCATCAGACGAAACGCCGACGCCATGCCGAAGGTCGCGCCGGTCGGGTTCTGCAAGGTCGTGTTGAGAAAGACCGCTTTCGGCCGATGCTCGATCACGATGCGCTCGAACACGTCCGTATCGATGCCCGCGACGGTGCGCGGCACGCCGTGCACGTCGAGCCCGGCAAGCCGCAAGATCTGCAGCAGATTGCAGTAGCCCGGGTCTTCGACGACGACCGCGTCGCCCGCGCGCAGCAAGGTGCGCACGATGAGATCGAGCGCCTGCGTCGCGCCCGCGGTCAGCAGCACGTTGGACGCGGCATCGACGGGCAGGCCGTGACGATCCAGTTGCTCCGCGATCCGCTCGCGCAGCGGCGCGAAGCCATACGGATGCCCGTAATCGGCGATGCGCGCCGCCGGCACGCGGCTCACCGCGCGCAGCGCGTGTTGCAGGCCGCTTTCGTTGACCCATTCGTTGGGCAGCCAGCCGCAGCCGGATTTGATCGGCACGGAATGATCGGCGAAGACGTCCGACAGGAGCCAGGTCGCGGTGAGGCTCGGCGGCTGCCACTCGACGGCCCGCACGCGCTCGCTCTGCGCGCGCACGGCGACGCGATAACCCGAGCCGCGCCGCGCGGTGACGAGGCCCATCGAGACGAGCCGGCCATACGCTTCCGTCACCGTGAAGGTGCTCAGGTCCTGCGTGTCGGCGAGCCGCCGCACCGATGGCAGCAGCGCGCCCGCGCGCAAGGTCTGCTCCTCGATCGCCGTGGCGAACGCGCGCACCAGTTGTTCGACGAGCGTCGGCGCCTGACGCGAGCCGCGCTCCAGCTTGAGTTCGATCATGAATTCGAGGATAGCTCGGCGAGGGCGCATCGGCCAATACAGTTTGCGACATTTTGCCAGCACAGTTGGCAGCGCAGTCAAGCAACTGTCTATGCCGCGCAAATTTGCCGAGGAATACAGTGCAGTGACCGAACTTTCCAAGGAGGAGACCCGTCATGAATGCCCGCCCCGTCATCGACGACCTGTCGTCGTTCTGGATGCCCTTCACCGCCAATCGGCAGTTCAAGGCCGCGCCGCGCCTGCTCGAAAGCGCGAAAGGCATGTATTACCGCTCGACCGATGGCCGCGAAGTGCTCGACGGCACGGCGGGCCTCTGGTGCGTGAACGCGGGCCATTGCCGCGAGGAAATCGTCGACGCGGTGCAAAAGACGCTCTCGACGCTCGACTTCGCGCCGACCTTCCAGATGGGCCATCCGCTCGCCTTCGAAGCGGCGACCAAAGTGGCCGGACTCATGCCGCAAGGCCTCGATCGCATCTTCTTCACGAACTCGGGTTCGGAATCCGTCGATACCGCGCTGAAGATTGCGCTCGCCTACCACCGCGCGCGCGGCGAAGGCCAGCGCACGCGCCTGATCGGTCGCGAGCGCGGCTATCACGGCGTCGGCTTCGGCGGCATTTCGGTCGGCGGCATCGCGCCGAACCGCAAGACGTTTTCGGGCGCGCTGCTGCCGTCGGTCGATCATCTGCCGCATACGCACGATCTCGGGCACAACGCGTTCACCAAGGGCCAGCCCGCATGGGGCGAGCATCTCGCCGACGAACTGGAGCGCATCGTCGCGCTGCACGATGCATCGACGATCGCGGCCGTGATCGTGGAGCCGCTCGCGGGCTCGACCGGCGTGCTCGTGCCGCCGAAGGGCTACTTGCAGAAGCTGCGCGACATCTGCACGAAGCACGGCATTCTCCTGATCTTCGACGAAGTCATCACCGGTTTCGGCCGTCTCGGCAAGGCCACCGCGAGCGAGTATTTCGGCGTGACGCCCGATATGATCACGATGGCCAAGGCGATCAACAACGCAACGATTCCGATGGGCGCGGTCGCCGCGCACCGCAACGTGCACGACACGGTGGTGAACGCGGGCGCGGCCAACGCCATCGAACTGTTTCACGGCTATACGTACTCGGCGCATCCGGTCGCGACCGCGGCGGCGATCGCGACGCTCGATCTCTATACGCGCGACAAGCTGTTCGAGCGCGCGGCATCGAAGGCCGAGAAGTTCGAGAGCGCCGCGCACGCGCTGCGCGATGCGCCTTTCGTGAAGGACATCCGCAATCTCGGGCTCGTGGCGGGCATCGAGCTGGAATCGCGCGAAGGCGCGCCCGGCGCGCGTGCGTATGAAGTCTTCGTCAAGTGCTTCGAAGCGGGCGTGCTCGTGCGCTATACCGGCGATATCCTCGCGTTCTCGCCACCGCTCATCATCGAAGACGATCAGATCGATCAGATCTTCGGCACGGTGAGAAAGGCGCTGGAAAGCGTGAAATAAAGCGCGTTCAGTCCGGTTCCTTTCGATAAGGAACCGGGCTCTTCAGCGCTCCATGACGAGCAAGGTCGAGGTCGCCGACGCGAACAACCGGCCGCTCGCGTCCTTGAGCGACGCTTGCGCGAACGCGGCGCGGCGTCCGATCGAGAGCACGCGCCCTTCGGCGCGCAGCATGCCCGAATCGCGCGTGATCGCCTTGTGATACGCCACTTTCAGTTCGAGCGTCGTATAGGCCTGCGTCGCGGTCAGGCACGAATGCACCGCGCATCCGCAGGCGGAATCGAGCAGTGTCGCGGCATAGCCGCCGTGCACGGTGCCGATGGGGTTGTACGCGTGATCGCCCGGCACGCCCGCGAACACCGCCCTGCCCGCCTCGACTTCGACGAATTCCAGATCCAGCGACACCATGATGCCCGGCCTGCGCTTGCACGCGATCAGCTTGCGCAGTTGCGAGAGGCCGTCGAGGCCCGCGCCCGTTTCTTCGACCATGCTCATTTCGTCGTCTCCGTTTTTGCGCTCGCGGTCTCGATGACGCCGTCATCGCCGGTCACGCTCCATCCGCCGCCCAGCGAGCGGTACAGTGCCACCGCCGCGAGCGCGTGTTCACGCTTCGATTGATTCAGCGCATCGGCGTCGCGCAGATACGATTGCTGCGCGTCGAGCACATCGAGGAAGCTGGCCGCGCCGCCCTTGTACAACTGCGACGAGAGCGTGAGCGACTGGCCCGACGCGGCGAGCGCATCGGTCAGGCGCGCGGTCGATTCGGTCGTGCTGACAAGATCGCTGCGCGTGTCTTCCACGTCCTTCAGCGCTTCGAGCATGGTCTGATGCAGGCGCAATTCCGACTCGCGCATCCGGCTCTCGTTCTGCTCGATCTCCGCGGTGATGCGCCCCGCGTTGAAGATCGGGCTGGTCGCGTTGAGCGCCGCCGAAAAGAGGTTGTCGGTCAGGGTCGGCAAGCCGAGATACGACGACGCGAGCAGGCCATCGGAAAGCCGCAGCGAGAACTTCGGATAACGCTCCGCCCGCGCGACGCCCACTTCCGCCGCGCGCTGCTGCACGGTCGCATACGCGACGAGCACGTCCGGCCGGCGCAACAACGCATCGGACGGGAGCATGTTGGGCGCGCCGTTCGCCGGCACGGGAATGACGGGCGCGGGGCCCGCGTTCGCGAGCATCAGCCGGTCGACGGACTCGGGCGTGCGGCCCGAATACACCGCGATCAGGCTCAGTTGATGCTGAATCGTCGCCTGCGTGCGCGGGATGCGCGAAAGCAGATCGCTCAACTGATTCTGCGCGCGCGCGACATCGAGTTGCGTCGACAGGCCGTATTGCAGACGGCGCTGCGTGAGCTTCAGCGCGCGCTCGCGAATCTCGCGGTTGTCTTGCAGGATTTTCAGTTCTGCCTGCGCCCAGCGCAGATCGATATACGCGCCCGCCGTATTCGCCGCGAGCGCGAGCCTGATCTGATCCGCCGCATGTTCGCGGCCGACGAGCTGCGCCTGCGACGCCAGCAGTTCCAGACGCTCGCCGCCGAAGACATCGGGCGTCCAGCTGAGATTAAGGCCGATGCCCGCCTGCTTCACATAGCCGAGCGGCGGCGGCGTGTTCTGGCGCGTGTACGATCCGCCCGCGCCCAGATCGAGTTGCGGCAGGAGCGCGGCGCGGCGTTGCGTCGTCAGCGCCTGCGCCTGCTTCACGCGTTCGACCGCGGCCTGCACGTCGAGGTTGTCGTTCAGCACCGACGCGACCAGTTCATGCATCGCCGGGTCGTTGAACTGGTTCCACCACGCGGTGGGATCGGCGTCCTGTTTCGGCACATCGACGCTCCAGCCGGCGGGCGCGGTCGCGTTCACTTTCGCGGGCAGGTCGGCGTGCGTGGCGGGCTGCACCGCGCATGCGGCGAGCGTCAGACACGCGAGTATTTCGGCAAGCAGTTTCTTCATGATCGAAGCATCCAGATAAGACCCGGTTCAATGCGCATCCGACGACGGCGGCGCAGTCGTGATCGGCTTCGCGAAGAACACCGTCGCGAGGCCGACGAGAAAACACAGCGCGAGCACGTAGAAGCAGTCGGCGAAGGTCAGCACGAGCGCTTCGCGCATCACGAGCGCATGCAGCGAGGCGAGTCCCGCTTGCGACGCGTTCAGCGCATCGCCTGCGACGGACGCGAGATGGGCGGAGCTGCGCGACAACAGATCGTCGATGACCGGACGGCCGATCGTCACGTTCTCGTTCAGGCGCAAGTAGTGCAGATTGAGGCGGTCGTTGAGCATCGTCGCGCTGACCGCAATGCCGATCGCACCGCCGAGATTGCGCATCAGATTAAACAGACCGCTGGCCGATTTGAGCCGCGACGGCGGCAGCGAGCCGAGCGCCATCGTCACGATGGGCGGCACGGCGAATTGCTGGCCGATGCCGCGCAGCGCCTGCGGCAGAAGGAATTCCTGCCAGCCCCAGTCGTGCGTCAGCGGCGTATAGAGATAACAGCCCGCGCCGAAGCAGATCAGACCGAAGGCGAGCAGCACGCGCATGTCGAAGAAACGCGTCGCGAAGCCATAAAAGCCGATGGCGATCAACTGAAAACAGCCGACGGAAAGCAGCGCGAGACCCGTATGCAGCGAATCGAAACCGCGCACGCGGGCGAGAAACACGGGCGTCAGAAACACCGAGACGAAAATGCCGATGCCCGTCACGAACGAAAGCAGACTGCCGATCGCGAAGTTGCGCACCGCGAGCGCGCGCAGATCGACGACCGGATCTTTCGCCGTGAACGCGTGCACGAGAAAGAGAAAGCCGCAAATCCCGGAGATCCATGCACACGCGATGATCGCGTCGTCGCCGAACCAGTTCTTGCGCGGCCCTTCTTCGAGCACGTATTCCAGACAGCCGAGAAAGCCGGACATCAGCGCGATGCCGAGATAGTCGCCTTTCTTCAGCAACGAGAGATTCGGCTCGTCGATATGCACGTACTTCGGCACGAGCACCGCCACGACGAGACCGGGCACGACGTTCAGATAGAACAGCCAGTGCCACGACCACTGATCCGTGATCCATCCGCCGATCACCGGGCCGACCGCGGGCGCGAGCGAGGCCAGCGCGCCGATGGTCGTCGATGCGATCAGCCGCTGCTTGCCGGGAAAGAGCACGAAGGCCGTCGTGAACACGGTCGGAATCATCGCGGCGCCGAGCGCGCCCTGCATGCCGCGAAAGAGGATCATCGAATTGATGTCCCATGCCATGCCGCACAACATGCTCGTGATCGTGAAGCCGACCGCCGAAGCGACGAAGAGCCAGCGCGTGGACATCACTTTGGAGAGCCAGCCCGACATCGGAATGACGAGGATTTCCGCGATCAGATACGAGGTCTGCACCCAGGACAACTCATCCTGGCTCGCGGACAGGCCGCCGCCGATATCCTTCAGCGACGACGCGACGATCTGGATATCGAGCGTCGCCATGAAGAAGCCCAGGCACATGAGCGCGAAGGCGAACACGCGCTGCTTGATCGGCTGTGAGGCGGGATCGGAGGGAATCGTGTGAGTCATGGCCGCGCTCCTCAGCCGTTCGCCTGTTTGCGCAGATGCACCTTGACGGTCGCTGACAAGCCCGGCCGCAGCACGGATTCCATGCCCTTCGGCACATCGAGACGGATGCGCACGGGCACGCGCTGCACGATCTTCGTGAAGTTGCCGGTGGCGTTCTCGGCGGGCAGCACGCTGAAGGTCGCGCCGGTCGCGGGCGCGAGGCTTTCGACGCGGCCGGTGAGCGGCACGCTCGACGCATCGAGTTCGACATCGGCCTCGTCGCCGGGGCGCATTTTCCTGAGCTGATCTTCCTTAAAGTTGGCGTCGATCCACAGTCCGGTCGACGGGATAATCGTCAGAAGCGAGGTGCCGACGTTCGCGAGCACGCCGACGCGCGCCGTGCGGTTTCCCACGTAGCCATCGACGGGCGAGCGGATCGTCGTGTACTCGACGTTCAGCTCCGCGACGCGCCGCGCGGCTTCGGCGGTCGCGACACGCGCCTCGGCATCCGCAATCTGCGCTTCGATCACGCTCAACTGGCGTTTCGCCGCGACGAGCGACGCGCCGCTGCGATCGACCGACGCCTGCGCCTTCGTGTAGTCCGCATCCGCGCGTTCGACGATCTGATTCGACACCGCATCGTCCTTCACCAGTTCGCGATAGCGCACGCGATCCTGCCCGCTGCGCGTGAGTTCCGCCGACGACGCGCGCACTTCCGCCTGCTGCTGATTGATCACGGCGGCCTGCAGCGCGTCCTTCGCCTGCAGTTCGGCCACGGCCGCACGCGCGCTCGACACTTCCGCATTGGCCTGCGCGAGACGCGCGTCGTAGTCGCGCGCGTCGAGGCGGATCAGCACTTGCCCGGCCTTCACGCGCTGGTTGTCCTGCACGAGCACGTCGGTGACGAAGCCGTTCACTTTCGGCGCGAGCACGGTGACGTCGCCGCCGACATAAGCGTCGTCGGTGGTCTGGACGAAGCGCAGCACGAGCGCCCAATACGAGGCGGCGGCGATCAGCACCAGTCCGACCAGCCCGAGCGCGAGCAGCATCCAGGGAATTCGCCGCGCCGGCCTCGTGAGAGCCGGCGCCGCCACCGATGGCATTTCCGTCGTAGGAGTCGTCATTGAGCTTGTTTGTGCATATGCACATATTAAATTGGAAAAAGGGCAACCTGCGTTGCCCGTCATAGCCCGGAAGACTAGATGTGCATATACACCATGTCAACCGTCATGGCGCACACGAGACAATAACGCTGACGGAAAGAATCGCGCAAAGCCGCGCCGGATAAGGCTTCGCCTCAGTCTTGCCGGAGCGTGGCGAGCGGCGCCCGGTCGGGCGGCGCGAGTTCATCGGCGCAAAAACGCACCGCGTGATCGACGAACGCGCGCACCTTGGCCGGCACCAGCGCGCGCGAACTGTAGGCAATACGGATCTCGATCGCGGCATCGATGCGCTCGTAGGCGTCGAGCAGCGTGACGAGCCGCCCCGCCGCGATCTCGCTCTGAACGAGCGCCGCGGGCAGCACGCCAATGCCGAAGCCCTGCAACACCATGTCGCGATTGAAGAGCGCGCTGTTCGACGAGATATCGTGATTCACCGGCACGCGCACGTCCTCGCCGCCGATGCGAAACGTCAGCACCGGCTTGCGGATGGACGGCGACATCGGCACGAAATGATGATCGACGAGCTCGGACGGATGGCGCGGCGCGGCATGCTGCGCGAGATACGCGGGACTCGCGACGAGCACGAGCGGAATGGTTTCGAGCAGGCGCGTGACGGGCGTATCGGTGGACAGCATGAACGGCAGCACGAGCGCGAGATCGTAGCCTTCGCCGACGAGATCCACGGGCCGTTCGGTCAGCGTGACGTCGAGGCCGACGTGCGGATGCGCGCGTCTGAAGCTCGCGACGAGCGGCGTGTAGCGGCTCGTCATGGCGGTCGTATGCGCGACGAGCCGCAAGAGGCCGGTCGCTTCGCTCGCGCGATGCGACGCGCGCTCTTCCATCGCCTGGAGTTCGTCGAGCACGCGCGAGCAATCCGCGAAGAAGCGCTCCGCGGTTTCGGTGAGCGAGATTTGCCGCGTCGTCCGGTTGAAAAGCCGGCTGCCGAGCCGCGTTTCGAGCCCCGCGATGGCCCGCGACACGACCGGCGGCGACAGGCCGAGTATGTCGGCTGCGCGCGCGAAGCTCTTGGCTTCGACCACGGTGCAGAACACCTTCAGGCTCGTCAGATAATCCATGTGCGTGTCGAAAATCGCGCGATGCGTGCGGGGAAAGCCCCGATGATGGCATGAAGCCGCCGCATTCGCACGTTGAGACGATCGCGCGGTTTTACGAGCCGCGCGAGCATTCACGCGCAAGCCGTGCGCGCCTAAAGTTCACCCATGCCATCGAGATGGCCAACCACTGAACGAAGGAGCACACCATGTCACGTCTTTCCCAGATCAACGTCAACGAAGCAACCGGCGCCGCCGCCGATCTTTTCGCCGCCATCAAGAAGGCCGCGGGCAAGGTGCCGAACGCCTACGCGACCATCGGCACGCATAGCCCGGCCGCGCTCGGCGCAGCACTTCAAGGCGACGCGATTCTCGCGAAGAGCAGCCTCGACAAGGCCGATGTCGAAGCGATCAAGCTCGCCGTGAGCGAACTCGTGGGCTGTGAATACTGTGCCGCCGCGCACACGGTCGTGGGCAAGATGGTCGGGCTGTCGCAACTGGAAACGCAGCAGATCCGCGCGGGCGAAGCCACCGGCAACGCCAAGCGCGACGCGCTCGTGCGCTTCGTGCGGCATCTCACGGGAACGACGGGCACGATCGACCCGGCGCGTCTAGACGAAGTGCGCGAAGCGGGTTATTCGGAAGCGCAGGTCATCGACACGCTGTTCGCGATGAGCGTCATCAACTTCACGAATCTGGTGAATCGCGTGAATGACACGACGCTCGATTTTCCGAAGCTCGCTTAAGGCTTCGCCGGGCCTTTGGTGATCCGGTCGATGACGGTGGAAACGATATCGACCGGCACCGGAAAGACGATCGTCGAGTTCTTGTCGCCGGCGATCGTCGTCAGGGTTTGCAGATAGCGCAGTTGCATCGCCTGCGGTTGCTGCGCGAGCATCTGCGCCGCCTGCAGGAGCTTCTCCGAGGCCTGCAATTCCCCTTCAGCGTGAATGATCTTCGCGCGCCGCTCGCGCTCCGCTTCGGCCTGACGGGCGATCGCGCGAATCATCGTTTCGTTGATGTCGACGTCCTTGATCTCCACGTTCGATACCTTGATGCCCCACGCATCGGTCTGCGAATCCAGCACGCGCTGGATGTCGCTGTTCAGGCGCTCGCGCTCGGACAGCAGTTCGTCAAGCTCGTGCTTGCCGAGAATCGCGCGCAAGGTGGTCTGCGAAAGCTGGCTCGTCGCTTCGAGAAAGCGCGCGACCTGAATCACCGCTCGCTCCGGATCGACGACGCGAAAGTACACGACCGCGTTCACCTTCACCGACACGTTGTCGCGCGTGATGACGTCCTGCGGCGGCACGTCGAACACGACGGTGCGCAAGTCCATCCGCACGACCTGCTGCACGACCGGAATGATCAGCACGAGCCCCGGCCCTTTCACTTTCCAGAAGCGCCCGAGCATGAACACGACGCCGCGCTCGTACTCGCGAAAGATGCGCACCGCCGACGCCACGAGGAAAATCGCGAGCGCGATCAGAATGCCGCTGAAACCGAAAGTAAGCCCCATTTTTCAAGCCTCGTTGTGAATGTGTTCGTCGATGGCCTCGACCGTCAGTGTCAGCCCATGCCGCGACAGCACCCGCACGCGCGCGCCTTCCTGCGGCAACGCGCTCGACGCGGCCGCCTCCACGCGCCATCGCTCCCCGTGCACGCGCGCCCAGCCGCCTTCGTCTTCATGCGCGAGCATCACGCCGATACTGCCGCGCAGCGCCTCTTCGCCGCTCACGACGGGACGCCTGCGCGCCTTCAACGCGACGCCCGACACGGTGAAGACGAACAGCGCGGTGAACAGCGCAAGCCCGACGACGACGCCGACCGGCACGCCAAAGCCCGGCACGTCGGTATCGATCAGCATGAGCGCGCCGATCGCGAACGCGATGATTCCGCCAATGCCGAGCGAGCCGAACGTCGGCAGAAACATTTCCGCGACGAGAAAGCCGAGACCGAGCACGATCAGCCCCAGTCCGACGAAATTGATCGGCAGGAGTTGCAGCGCGAACAATCCGACGA
Source organism: Caballeronia sp. PC1 (assembly GCF_021353155.1). NCBI lineage: Bacteria > Pseudomonadati > Pseudomonadota > Betaproteobacteria > Burkholderiales > Burkholderiaceae > Caballeronia > Caballeronia sp. PC1. The sequence continues at coordinate 1,221,162 of NZ_JAJUBH010000002.1, read as the reverse complement.
GCAGGCAGATCGCGCCCGCGACGCCCGGCAGCACCATGCCTGGATTGGCGAACTCGAAGAAAAGGCCGTACATGCCGATCATCATCAGGATGAGCGCGACGCTCGGGTCCGTGATGGTCGCGAGAAAGCGGCTGCGCCAGTCCGGTTGCAGCACGACGAGCGGCGCGTTCTTCGTCGCGAGGACGTGTTCGCCGCTTGCCGTCTTGATGCGACGGCCGTCGACCTTGGCGAGCAGATCGGGCACGTCGGCTGCGGTCAGATCGATGACTTTCTGCTCCAGCGCTTCCGTCGCCGACAGCGCGACCGCTTCGCGCACCGCGCGCTCGGCCCATTGCACATTGCGCCCGCGCAATTGGGCGAGGCCGCGGATATAGGCGGACGCGTCCTGCATCTGCTTGCGCGTTTCGGTCGATTGCGCGTCGGCGTTCGACGCGGACTTGCCCTCGCGATCCGCGCCGCCGCCGCCGCCGCCACCGATTCCCAACTGCACGGGCGAGGCCGCGCCGAGGTTCGTGCCGGGCGCCATCGCCGCGATATGGCTCGCGTAGGTGATGTACGTGCCCGCGCTCGCTGCGCGCGCGCCGCTTGGCGCGATGAACGCGGCCACCGGCACCGGCGAAGCGAGGATCGCCTGGATGATCGAGCGCATCGAGAGATCGAGGCCGCCGGGCGTGTCGAGCTCGAGCACCGCGAGCTGCGCGTGCTCCTCGGCGGCGCGGGCGAGCGAGCGCACGACGAAATCCGCGCTCGCCGGGCCGATCGCGCCTTTCAGCGGAATCACGGCGACCGGAGCCGTCGCGGCGGCGCTCACGGGCGCGAAGGCGATCAGCCAGCAGAGCCATCGGACGCAGCGCCACAGCCAGGTTTTCATCGGCAAAACCGCAAGCGCGCGCTGCGGTTCCTCGTTTTCGGTCTCTCTTTCAGCTTAGGCCAATTACGCGATCACGGCCGACGCGTCGTGCGGTCGATGACCTTTTCGACATCGGCCGTTTCGCCGAGCGCGGACACGAAGCGCGCGGTGTCGAAATCGCGCGATACGCAGCCGTCGAGATAGATGAAGCGGCGTTGCAGCGTCAGCCACAGGCTCGTTTTCTCGCGCCATTGCAGCGTCGCGTTCAGCGAAGCGAGCCGCCGCGTGACGCTCTGCGCAATTTCCTTGTCGTAGTCGTAACTGTTCGAGAGACGGCAGCGGCCGGCGATCCAGCAGCTATTGCCGCGCTCGATGCGGTAATGCGCTTCGTCCAGCCATTCCTGTTCGGTTTCGAACGGGCCGAGCGGCGCAGGGCAAGCGGCGATGGCACTCGATACGTGCAGGAAAGGATCGTTGCCGCGGTTTTCGCGCGTGTCATCGGCGTGGGCGGCAATCGCGACCGCAAGGAGCATCGCGGATGCGGATTGTCTTATCGAAAGCGTTTTGGTCATCGGGCGGGTCTTTCGTCGAACCATCGTCCAGAACAGGATAGTTCATCGAACCGTAACGGATCGGCGCGCAAGGAAGCCGGTAAACTCATGAACGTGGCGCCCACCTTTCCCGGAACTTACCGACATGAAACAGGCACTCCACCATCTGACGGTCGCGACAGGCTCGCGCGGCCTGCACGAAGTCACGCCCGACATCGATCACTGGATCGATCTTCAGAATATCCGCACCGGCCTGCTCACCCTCTTTTGCCGGCATACGTCGGCCTCCCTGCTGATCCAGGAGAACGCCGATCCCGACGTGCGCGCCGATTTGGAGCGCTACTTCGAATCGGTCGCGCCAGAAGCGCCCGGTCGATACGTGCACGACACCGAAGGCCCCGACGACATGCCCGCGCATCTGCGCACCGCGCTGACGACCGTCCAGCTATCGATTCCGGTCGAGGCGGGCCGGATGGTGCTCGGTACGTGGCAAGGCATTTACGTCTTCGAGCATCGGACGGCGCCGCATCACCGCGAACTCGTCTTGCATCTGATCGGCGAGTGACCTAATATACGCACCGCGTATATTTTCGGAGCGGTGACGATGACCCAGCAGCAGACCCTTCTTCGGGACGCGATGCGGCGTCTGAACATGACGCGCGATTCGTTCGCGTCGCGCATCGGCGTGTCACGCCGCGCGCTCGACACCTGGCTGCTGCCGGACGAGTCGCCCGAGTCGCGCGCCATGCCGGAAATCGCGGGCCGCTACGTCGGCGAAATTCTGTCGGGCATGCCGGAGAACGGTGGATATACGCAAAGCGCATATTCCGCTATCGACTTCGAAGGCCGGCCGCAGTTGCTCTCCATCGACCAGTTTTCGCGCGAATCGGCCGAGGCGCTGTTCCGCACGGCCGACATGATGCAGCCGATCGCCCGGCGCAAGAAGATCACGCGCGTGCTCGAAGGCGCCGTGCTCGCCAACCTCTTCTTCGAAGCCAGCACGCGCACCCGCGTGAGTTTCGGCGCGGCCTTCGCGCGGCTCGGCGGATCGGTGTGCGACACGACGGGCTTCACGTTTTCGTCGATGGCGAAGGGCGAATCGATCTACGACACGAGCCGCGTGATCAGCGGATACGCCGACGCGATCGTCGTACGGCATCCGGAGCAAGGCTCGGTCGCCGAGTTCGCGCGCGCGACCAACATTCCCGTGATCAACGCCGGCGACGGCCCCGGCGAGCATCCGAGCCAGGCGTTGCTCGACCTCTACACGATCCAGCGCGAGTTTTCGCGTCTCGGGAAGATCGTCGACGGCGCGCATATCGCGATGGTCGGCGATCTCAAGTACGGGCGCACCGTGCATTCCCTCGCCAAGCTGCTTTCGCTCTACAAGGGGCTCAAGTTCACGCTCGTGTCGCCGCGCTCGCTGGAGATGCCGGCGCATATCGTCGAGCGGATCGCGCGCGGCGATCACGTGATCGAACAAACGAGCGACTTGCGCGCGGGCCTCGCGGGCGCGGACGTGGTCTATGCCACGCGCATTCAGAAAGAGCGTTTCGCCGACGAGTCGATCGAAGGTTACACGCCGGATTTCCAGATCAATCAGGCGCTCGTGGACGACGTGTGCGGCCGCGACACGCTCATCATGCATCCCCTGCCGCGCGACAGCCGCCCCGGCGCGAACGATCTCGCAACCGATCTGAATCACGACTCGCGGCTCGCGATCTTCCGCCAGACCGACAACGGTATCGCGGTGCGCATGGCGATTTTCGCGGTGCTGCTGGGCGTCGAGCATCAGGTGCAGCATTCGATGCGCGACGCGGCGTGGAAATCGCCTGCATCGATCGGCCCGGACGATGCCGTCTTCCACGGCTTCGATTGATACGTTTTTTACACGCCGCGCCCGTTTCTTGGCGTGTCATTGATGAAAGCCGGCCTATGCTTCTACTCAAGGAAAACGTGATGGAGCAACGGCCATGGACATGTCGCTCGCGTGGGCTGCCAGCCGCAGAAAATTACAGGATGAAGGTTTCAGTGCATGCCAGCGCGTGCGCATTCTGGCCGTCGCGCATTTCGCCGACGGCGAGGCATCTAGGGAACGCATACGCGCGCTGTTTCATTCACCCCTCGGCATCTATGTGAGTCAGGCGCAGCGTGAAGGCTGCGACCTGCAGCTCGAATTCGATACGGCCAGCGAAGATCTCGCGTTCACGCTGCGCACATTGAAACGCGTGCTGCCCGAAGCGCGCGTGGAAGGCATTTCGCCGCGCGTGTTTGCGCACCGGCTGCCTGCGCGCGACGCGGGGTGACAGCTCATGCCGCGGCGGGAGGTTCGGTGCCGTTAGGATTTTCGAGAATCCAGACGGAATAGGGTTTCAGCTCCTTGAACTCCTCGTCGCTGAGTTCCCACGTGTCAGGGTCCAGCGCAATGCCGCGGTTGATCGCCTCTTCCTCCTCGTCGGTTGGAAGAATGAGTCCGTTAAATGTTTGATGTTCCATACTTGCGTATTTCCCTTTTGTTTGCGCGGCGCAGGCTGATGATGCGCAACGCGTTGTGTCTCCGCGTGAGGACCACGCAGAACGTGCGGCCGCGAAGCGGTACATACGCCACTTCGCGAACCTCTCTATAATCGCGACGTTTGTCGATTTTCAACACGACGTCATTCCAGACGATCTCTTTCGCAAGATCGAGCGACACGCCATGCTGAAGACGATTGATCGCGTCCTTCAACGGGTCAAACGTAATGTCGAAGAGCATTCATTGTGGTTCCCAGAAGATGAAGTGACAAGGCGCGAAATTCCGAAATGCATGGATTTGATGCGCATTCCGAAGCAATCGCGTCACTTCATTCTTCTGGAAGCGTCACGGCTTTTCTATAGACCGATCGGCCAGCGAGCACGTGTGATCCTGAAGCTCTTCCGACGAAGCCCAGTTGCCCGGCTGCACATGATCGTTGAGCAGGATGAACACAGGCGCGCCGTCGCCGCGGGTCGCGCCCGCGAGCAATAGCGTCTGCTCGCCCATGGTCTGGCCGCGGCTCGCCGCGTAGGGCGCGAGCAGCTTGAAGGGATCGGTATGCGTGAGGTCGGCATCGTCGATGCGCATTGCGCTGTAGACGTGACCGCGCAATCGCACCGGCAGCGGCGCCCAGTCCGTGCCGATCGTCGGTCCCAATTCGCGAAGCGTCTGCGCGACGTCGTGCGCGAGGCAATCGATATGAATGTGAAACTGATTCTGCGTGCGCCCGCTCGCGGAATTGATGGCCAGCGACACTTCATCGCGCGGCAAGGTGCGACGCAGCGCGCGGTTCACGTAGCCGCGCGCGTTCCAGGCATCGCGAAAATAGTTGGGCGCATTCGGCTCCAGCAATTCCGGGCTTTCGATGCCGCTCACGCGCGCGGTCGGAATCAGCAGATATTGCGCGATGCCGACGAGATCCTTCAGCACCGCATAGCCGCCCGCGAGATTCACGTCCGCGCATTTCTGCTGCACGCGCGCCCCTTCGGCGGCGGGCTCGCAATAGTCATGGACGATCTCCCACAACGCATTCGGATTGGCCGCGCAGGCGAGCGGCAGAAAAAGCGCGGCGAGCGCCGGGAGGAAGCGGAGTTTTTTCGAGGTTTTCATCGGCATGATCCGGCGATGCAAAAGGCTTGAGCCTGCCGGATTATGCTTGCAAGCGCGTGAAAGCGCCGGAACGCGGCACAGCCCTGCGCCGCACCGCGCGCAAGGCCATGCCACCCGGCACAATCAGGCCGTTTCCGCGCGATTCACCGGATGCGGTTCCTTCAGCTTGTTCGCAACGCGCGCCGCCTCGAAGTACGACGCGTTCGGCGGACGCTTCAGATATTGCCCCGCGCCGCGCTCCGCACGCAGATCGCCGTTGGCCCACGCGTGCGCGCCGCGCGTGAGCGTGTGCGTTGCGACGCCCTGCACCGTCATGCCTTCGAACACGTTGAAATCCACTTTTTGATGATGCGTCTTCACGGAAATCGTGCGCGTCGCGTTCGGGTCCCACACGACGAGATCCGCGTCCGCGCCCACCTGAACCGCGCCTTTTCGCGGATAGAGATTGAAGATCTGCGCGGCGTTCGTCGATGTCACGCGCACGAACTCGTTCGGCGTGAGACGTCCCATGTTCACGCCGTGATGCCACAGCACCGCCATGCGGTCTTCCACGCCGCCGCAGCCGTTCGGGATTCGGGTGAAGTCCTCGCGGCCCATGGCTTTCTGCGACGCACAGAACACGCAATGATCGGTGGCGGTCGTATGCAATTGCCCTGATTGCAGACCGCGCCACAACGCCTCGCGATGCTCGCTCGTGCGAAACGGCGGGCTCATCACATGCGCGGCGGCGCGCGTCCAGTCGGGATCGCGATAGACCGATTCATCGATCACGAGATGGCCCGGCAGCACTTCGCCGAACACGCGCAACCCGTCGTTGCGTGCTTTCGCGATGACATCGACGGCATCTTTCGCCGACACATGCACGATGTAGAGCGGCACGCCGAGCACCTGCGCGATGCGGATCGCGCGATTGGCCGCCTCGCCTTCCACTTCGGGCGGACGCGACAGCGGATGCGCCTCCGGTCCCGTGAAGCCTTTGGCCAGCAATTGCTTCTGCAACTGAAAGACGAGTTCGCCGTTTTCCGCGTGCACGGTCGGCAGCGCGCCGAGTTCGAGCGAGCGCGTGAAGCTGTTCACGAGCACTTCGTCGTCGGCCATGATGGCGTTCTTGTAGGCCATGAAGTGTTTGAAGCTCGACACGCCGTGTTCGTGGACGAGCAGGCCCATGTCGCGATGCACGGAGTCGTCCCACCACGTCACCGCGACGTGAAAGCCGTAATCCGCCGAGGCCTTTTCCGCCCAGCCGCGCCATTCCTTGAAGGCGTCCATCAGGGGTTGCTTCGGGCTCGGGATCACGAAGTCGATGATGCTCGTCGTGCCGCCCGACAGGCCCGCTGCCGTGCCGGTGTAGAAGTCGTCGCTGGCGGTGGTGCCCATGAAGGGCAGTTCCATATGCGTATGCGGATCGATGCCGCCGGGCATGATGTATTGGCCGCCGGCGTCGATGGTTTTTGTGTTTGGGTCGGGTTTTAGGTCCTGGGCGATGGCCAGGATGGTGCCGCCTTCCTGGGGCTCTGCGCAGAGGACGTCGGCGCGGTAGGTGCGGTCTGCGTCGATGATGGTGCCACCGCGGATTAGTGTGGGCATTTTTTGGTTCCTCCTGTTTGGGTTCTGCTTGCGCTTGCTTTTCGTTTGCTTGTGCTTGTGCTTGCGTGAAATCCTGCTTTCTTGTCGGTCTATTGGCTCTGCCCCTCCCCGGGGCGGGGGTAACTTTCTTTGCTGCTGCAAAGAAAGTCACCAAAGAAAGCAGCTCTCTCACCGCCCGCGGTCACACGCACGTTGGCTACTCTTCTCCTCCACGATGGCACTCGCCTAAGTGTCGCCCTCGAAGGACCCATCGGGCTTGGATCGCGCACGGTCCGTCACATCGCGCCACTTAATTTCTTGGTACAGCCATTTCAAGTTCCAGCCCGCTTCGCGGCCGATGGGTTAATCGGGTATGCGTGGGTTTCCCTTGCATACCCGGCGGCAGCGCGTAGCGCTGTGCCGAAGCTATTTCGTGCTGAACCAGCGCCCCTTGCGTATTAGCTCGTCAGACCGTGCGCGATCCAAGCCCGGTACGGCAACAAGAACACTCGCTACTCCGGGTTCCATTCAGCCAATCGCCTGTGCCGCGGCCGGCGTGAAGTGCTTAGGCTGGGGAAAGCTGCTTTCTTTGCCTACTTTCTTTGCAGCAGCAAAGAAAGTAGGTGCCGCCCCGCACAGGGGCAGTGCTAATAAACCACCGCGAATACGGGATCCGGCGACAGTCAAAACCTCAAGCACTCAACACCCCCGCTCTAGAACTCCCCCGCAGCTTCATCCAAGACCCATAAACCACAGCCGCAATCACAAGCCCGACAAACCACGCATACGTATAGATCGCATTAAAAACCGCCGGCACCCCCGAAAACGAACCCGGAAACGCCGTATGCAAGAACCCCGGCAAGTTCGGCAACACGCCAGCCAGCAAAGCAACGACAGCCGCAACATTCCATCCATTGCTATACGAATACTCGCCGTCCTCGGCAAAAAGCTCCCGATGATCGAGCCGCGTGCCGCGAATAAAAAAGTAATCCACCATCATGATTCCCGCGACCGGCCCAAGCAGCGCCGAATACCCGACGAGCCACGTAAAGATATAACCCTGCGTCGTCGCGAGAATCTTCCACGGCATCATGACGATAGCGATCGTCGCCGTGATCATGCCGCCCGCGCGATAAGAAATCCCCTTCGGCCAAAGGCTCGAAAAATCATAAGCAGGCCCGACGAGATTGGCCGCAAGATTGCAGCACATCGTGTCGAGCGTCAGAATCAGCAACGCAATGCCCACGCCGATGCCCGTCATGCGGCTAGTGAGATCGATCGGGTCCCAGATCGCCTTGCCATAGATCACCACCGTCGCTGAAGTCACGACGACCGAGATCACGGAAAGCAAAGCCATCGGCACAGGCAAGCCGATCGACTGGCCGATCATCTGGTCGCGCTGCGAACGTGCAAAGCGCGTGAAGTCGGGAATGTTGAGCGCGAGCGTCGCCCAGAAACCGACCATCGCGGTGAGACCCGGCCAGAACGTCGCCCAGAAAAGGCCCTCCTTCTTGCCGCCCGCCACGAACTGCGACGGCGCCGACAGCATCGAGCCGAGGCCGCCCGCTTTCGTCGTCGCCCACCAGACGAGCGCGACGCACATCACGACCTTGATCGGCGCGGACCAGCTTTCGAGCCAGCGGATCGAATCCGTGCCGTGCCAGATGAAGTACAACTGCAAGGCCCAGAACAGCAGAAAGCACGCAAGCTGCCCCACCGATATGTCGATGAACGGCAGCGCCGCGCCGTGCAACGCATTGCCGGTGAGGATATTCAGGAGCGTATAGATCGCGCTGCCGCCCAGCCACGTCTGAATGCCGTACCAGCCGCACGCGACGATCGCGCGCAGCAACGCCGGCAGCTTCGCGCCCTGCGTGCCGAACGACGATCGAACCAGCACCGCATACGGAATGCCATGCTTCGCGCCCGCATGACCGATCAGAAGCATCGGCACGAGCACGATCACGTTGCCGAGCAGAACCGTCATCACCGCCTGCCACGGCGACATGCCCTGATCGGTGAGGCCCGCGGCCAGCATGTACGACGCGATGTTCATCACCATGCCGACCCACAGCGCCGCGAAGTGATACCACTTCCACGTGCGCTGCGCGGGACCGGTCGGCGCGAGATCGTCGTTATACAGGCTGCTGGACTCGACATCGTGCGCTGTCTGCTTCATGGATTGCACTCCGGTTGAGTAAGCAATTTATGCGGCCTTCGCGGGCTCTTCTGCATCGACGCGCGCGGGATTGTTCGGATGCGTCGTCCAGTTCGCGTACTCGCCCGCATCGACGCGTTCCATCGTGATGCATTGCTCGACCGGGCACACATGCATGCACAGATTGCAGCCGACGCATTCGGCATCCACCACTTCGAAATGACGCTTGCCTTCCTTCTCTTTCAGGATCGCCTGATGCGACGTGTCCTCGCACGCGATATGGCAGAGCCCGCACTTGATGCACTTGTCCTGATCGATGCGCGCCTTGATGTCGTACTTGAGATTGAGGTTCTTCCAGTCCGTGACGTTCGCCACGGCGCGGCCGCGAATGGCGTCGAGCGTCGCATAGCCTTTTTCGTCCATCCAGTTCGACAGGCCATCGGCGAGATCGGACACGATGCGAAAGCCGTAGTGCATCGCCGCCGTGCACACCTGTACGCTGCCCGCGCCGAGCACCATGAACTCGGCGGCGTCGCGCCATGACGATATGCCGCCGATGCCCGATATCGGCAAGTTCGGCGTCTCCGGATCGCGCGCGATTTCAGCAACCATGTTGAGCGCGATCGGCTTCACGGCAGGGCCGCAATAGCCGCCGTGCGTGCCCTTGCCGTCGACGGTCGGCATCGGCGCCATCTGATCGAGATCGACCGCGACAATCGAGTTGATCGTGTTGATGAGCGACACGCCGTCCGCGCCGCCCTTGAACGCGGCGCGCGAGCCCATGCGGATATCGCTGATATTCGGCGTCAGCTTCACGAGGCACGGCAGCTTCGTGCCTTCCTTCACCCAGCGCGTGACCATCTCGACATACTCGGGCACCTGTCCCACGGCCGCGCCCATGCCGCGCTCGCTCATGCCGTGCGGACAGCCGAAGTTCAGTTCGACGGCGTCCGCGCCCGTGTCTTCCACCTGGCGGAGAATCCACTTCCAGTCGTGCTCGTTGCACGGCACCATCAGCGAGACGATCAGCGCGCGATCGGGCCAGTCGCGCTTGACCTGTTCGATTTCGCGCAGGTTCACGTCGAGCGGACGATCGGTGATCAGCTCGATGTTGTTCAGCCCCGCCATACGCTGCCCGTTCCACTGCACCGCGCCGTAACGCGAGCTCACGTTGACGACGTGCGGATCGAGCCCAAGCGTCTTCCACACCACGCCGCCCCAGCCCGCCTCGAATGCGCGGTTGACGTTGTACGCTTTGTCGGTCGGCGGCGCGGACGCGAGCCAGAAAGGATTCGGCGAGGTAATGCCGGCGATGTTGCAAGTCAGATCGGCCATGTCGTTTATCTCCTTTTGACGTCAGGCGGCTTTGATCGCAGTGAGCTCGAACGACGCGTCGATGGACGCCGCCGCGAGCTTGCCGTCCTGCACGGCCTGCACGGTGAGATCGAGTCCTTCATGCGTCGCGCAATCGCCGCCGGCCCACACTTTCGCAAGCGTCGTCTGACGGTTCTCATCGGTGACGATACGTCCGCCATCGAGCGTCAATAGCGCCTTGTCGATGCCGACCGGCACGAGCGTCTGACCGATGGCCTTCAGCACCATGTCCGCGTCGGTCACGAAGCGCTCGCCGTTGCGTTCGAACTCGACGCCCGTGACGTGTCCTTCATCGCCGATCAAACGCACAGGCTTCGCATGCGTGACAATCGTCACGCCCTGGGTCTGCGCGAACTCGCGCTCGGCCCACGTCGCGCTCATGTCTTCGACGCCCCGCCGATACGCCATCGTCACGCTCGCAGCGCCCAGCTTGGCGGCCTGCACGCACGCATCGACAGCGGTGTTGCCGCCGCCGATCACGACGACGCGGCGCCCGACCGGCACGCTCGCGAGATCATCGGCCTGGCGCACGCGTTCGATGAAATCGACCGCGTTCATCACGCCATCGAGCAATTCGCCCTGGAGCGCCAGTTCGCGCACGCCCGCAAGTCCGAACGCGATGAACACCGCGTCGTATTGCTTGCGCAACTCGTCGAGCGTGAAGTCGCGGCCCAGCGACTGATTCGCCCTGATCTCGATGCCGCCAATCGAGTAAAGCCATTCGATCTCGCGCTGCGCGTAGTCCTCCACCGTCTTGTATGCCGCGATGCCGTATTCGTTGAGGCCGCCCGGCTTCGCGCGCGCATCGAGGATCACCGCGCCATGTCCGGCCAACGCAAGCCGATACGCGCACGCCAGCCCCGCCGGTCCCGCGCCGACGATCGCAACGCGCCTGCCCGTTTCCGGCGCGCGTTTGAACAAGGGCTCGCGTTTCGCCATCGCCGCGTCGGTTGCATGACGTTGCAATGCGCCGATCTTCACGGCTTCATCGCCGGGATGATTGCGCACGCAACTTCCTTCGCAAAGAATCTCGGTCGGACACACGCGCGCGCACATGCCGCCGAGCGGATTCGCCGAGAGAATATCGACGGCCGCGCCCTTCAGATTGCCGTGGCCGATCTTGCGGATGAACGCGGGGATATCGATTTGCGTCGGACAGGCCTGCACGCAGGGCGCGTCGTAGCAGTAGTGACAACGGCTCGCGGCGGCAGCGGCGGCGGTGGCGTCGAGCAGAGGCGCGACGTCCGAGAATTCGCACGCGAGCTGCTCCTGCGTCAGGCGATGGCTCGCGATATCGCCGATTGCTTTCATGGTCATGCGCGTTCCTTTTTTTCAGGCGTGGGGGTGCCTTTCGTCCGCGCGTGGAAACGCGGACGGCGGGAATACGACAGAGGAAAATACCGCTTATGAAGCCGGTTCCGACGCGCGCTCCAGCATCGCGTGCAAGAGCACGTTCGCGCCCGCTTCGATCCACGCTTCGGTGGCGTCTTCGATTTCGTTATGACTGATGCCGTCGACGCAGGGCACGAACACCATCGACGTCGGCGCGACCTGCGCGAGATAGCACGCGTCGTGGCCCGCGCCCGACACCATGTCGCGATGCGAATAGCCGAAACGCCCGGCCGCCGCGCGCACGGACTGCACGCACGCCGAATCGAACTTCACGGGCTCGTAGTAGAAGATCTGTTCGAGCTCGGTCGAAAGCCCGATCTCGCCCGCGATGCGCGCGACGCCTTCGCGCAGCGCGGCGTCCATGCGCGCGAGCACGGCATCGTCGGGATGACGGAAATCGACGGTGAAGAACACGCGCCCCGGAATCACGTTGCGCGAGTTCGGATGCACCTGCATCATGCCGACCGTCGCGCAGGCGAGCGGCGCATGATCGAGGCCGATGCGGTTCACGAGATCGACGACGCGCGACGCGCCCAGCAGCGCATCCTTGCGGCGCGGCATGGGCGTGGGGCCCGCGTGCGCTTCCTGGCCGGTCAGCGTGATCTCGTACCAGCGCTGGCCCTGCGCATCGGTGACAACGCCGATGGTCTTGTCCTCGGCCTCGAGAATCGGCCCTTGCTCGATGTGCAATTCGAACGCCGCATGCAGCTTGCGCCCGCCGCACGGCACGTCGCCCGCATAGCCGATGCGCTCGAGTTCCTCGCCGATCGTTTTTCCATCGACGTCCTTGCGCGAGAGGCCGTAGTCGAGCGAGAACACGCCCGCGAACACGCCGGATGCGACCATCGCGGGCGCGAATCGCGAGCCTTCCTCGTTGGTCCAGATGACGACTTCGACCGGATGCTCCGTCTCGATGCCGCGGTCGTTGAGCGTGCGGATCACTTCGAGTCCGCCGAGCACGCCGTAGATGCCGTCGAAGCGCCCGCCCGTCGGCTGCGAATCCGCGTGTGAGCCGGTCATCACGGGAAGCGCGTCGGGATTGCGGCCCGCGCGGCGCATGAACACGTTGCCCATCTGATCGACGCTCACCGTGCAGCCCGCTTCCTTCGCCCAGCCGACGATGAGATCGCGGCCTTCCCTGTCGAGATCCGTGAGCGCGAGGCGGCAGACGCCGCCCTTCGGCGTCGCGCCGATTTTCGCCATCGTCATGAGGCTGTCCCATAGACGCCGGCCATTCACTCTGATGGACGTATCGAGACCCGCCTCTCTGATTGCATCCGTTACCACGTTCATGCGCCTCGCTCCTTACGATCGGACTTCGTATGTGAGTGACTTCGTTTCGTGCATGCCGGGCGCTGGCGGTGCAAGTCCGCGCGCGCACGGTGCATGAATTCTGTTATGCGATGAATGATGCGAACGACGCGCTTCTTCTTCGATGCGAGCGCTTTTCAAATCCTGTCCAGTTGGACAGGTTGTAGCCGATTAAAATAAGCAAATCAACGTCTTTCGTGTGCGGGCAAACACGAAACGGACCAAGCGATTAACGTGCCATTGCAATGCAGCATCGGCCGGTGCTGGATTCGGCGGCTTTTACGTCGCGATGCAGCGCCGCGTGCATCGACGGCGCGATTCAGGCACGATGCGGCTCACATGCACAAGAATTCGACGATGAGACACGACGACGACGCCGGCGGCATCACCGAAAACGGGAACGCGCCGCCCTTGCGAAGGCGCAAGGCGCAGATTCGCGAGAGCAACGAAGCGCAGCTTCTGGCGTGCGCCGAGGAGGTGTTCGCGGAAAAAGGACTGGAAGGCGCGAGCACCGCGATGATCGCGGAACGCGCCGGCTTGCCGAAAGCCAATCTGCACTACTACTTCCCGACCAAGCTCGCGCTCTATCGCCGCGTGCTCGAAGATCTGTTCGAAGACTGGCATCGCGCCGCGGATACCTTCGAATGCAGCGACGATCCCGTCGAGGCGATCGGCGGCTATGTGCGCGCGAAAATGGCGCTGTCGCGGCGCCGGCCGCTCGGCTCGAAAGTATGGGCGAGCGAGATCATCCACGGCGCGCATCACATGCAGGACATTCTCAACGAACGTGTGAAGCCGTGGCTCGAAACGCGCGTGATCGTCATCGAAAGCTGGATCGCGCGCGGGCTGCTCGCGCCGGTCGAGCCGGATACGTTCATGTTCATGATCTGGGCGATCACGCAGCATTACGCCGATTTCGACGCGCAAATCCGCGCGCTCAAAGGCAAGCGCGCGCTGACGCGCAAGGCGTTCGATGAACAGACGGAGGAAGTCGTGCGCCTCGTGCTTCGCGCGTGCGGCGCGGTTTCGCCGCGCGTCGAAGAGAAAACGGACGCTGAATAAAAAACGCCGGCCCCTCGATAGCGGCCGGCGTTCGCTTTACTGCCTAATGCTTACTGCCTGATGCTTACTGCGGTATTGCTGTACTGCTTTCACTGCGGTATTGCCAACTGCCGTACTGCCTGCTGCTTTTCTCGCAAGTACTGCTTTCTGCTGACGTCTACTACGACCACTACCGCTGCTACCACCACTACTGCTGCTGCCTCGTCGAACTTTTCGACGAGTTCCGATCAGTTACCGAAGTAGACCGAGCCACGGCCCGACATCGGCACGCTCTTGCGAGCGCCCGAATCCGACGAACCCGCTGCCGAAGGACCGTAAGCCGAGACGCCGTTTTCGGCGTTCACACGGGCTTGCGCAGCCTGAATGTTTTGCGGATAGTTCACGCGATCTTCAGACGGGTTGTAGCCGGCCTTTTCCAGTTGAACCAGTTCAGCGCGGACTTGAGCGCGAGTCACCGGGCCGTTGCTTTGCGCGAATGCGAAAGTCGGGGCGGCCAGAGCGGTGGCAATGACGAGTGCGGGAACGAATGCCTTGATCATGATGAACCTCCAGTAGTCTTGTTTTGAAATCGATCCGGAATCGGAAGCTTTTTAAGCTGTTTCTGATTTCGTTTCGCTTGAAGACAGTTTAGGAGGGAGACGACCTAGGGGAAACCCCAATTTGCACGAAACTTAATTGTTGGATCCGCAACAATCCATTTCGCAGGATGCAGCGCTCAGCGGGTTCAATATGACGGGTAAGTTATTGATTAAGCGTAATTATTGTCATTGTCCGACGCAACCGTAATCGATTGCAAAACCCGTCGCCATTACGGCTGCGTCAGTCAATCGTCACTTCCGCGCCAGCGTTCAGGCAGTGGTCACGAAGGCCAGTGCGCCTGTCAGGAGCTCGCGCAACAACGGCTGAACCTGATTCGCGCGCGTCTCGTCGTAGGCGAACGGCGACGATTCTTCCATGTAGCTGCACTGCGTCAGTTCCAGTTGAACCGCGTGCACGCCCTGCGCCGGGCTGCCATAGCGGCGCGTGATGTAGCCGCCCTTGAAGCGTCCGTTCGCGACCGTCGAGTAACGTCCGTCGCGCTCGACGATTCGCGCGAGGTGCTCGGCAAGGCCCGGCGCCGCCGACGCGCCGTCCGCCGTGCCGAAGTTGAAATCGGGCAAGCGGCCATCGAAAAAACGCGGAACCACCGAGCGGATCGAATGCGCTTCCCATAGCAGCACGCGGCCATGCGCATGCCGCAGCGCGTCGATCTCGCCGGCGAGCGCATCGTGATACGGCTGCCAGTACATCGCGCGGCGCGCATCGATCTGCTCGCGCGACGGCTCGTGGCCCGGCTTGTAAAGCGGCGCCTTGTCGAACGTGTCGATGGGACACAGGCCCGTCGTGTCGCGGCCGGGATAGAGACTGGCGTCGTCGGGCGGACGGTTCAGGTCGATGACATAGCGCGCGTAAGTCGGCGTCAGAATCGACGCGCCCAGGCCGCGCGCGAACGCATACAGCTTCTCCAGATGCCAGTCGCAATCCTCGGTGCGTTTCGCGATCGGCGTCATCTCGTCGGCGAGCGCGCAGGGAATCTGCGTACCCCGGTGCGGAATCGAAATCAGGAGCGGCGCACTGCCGCGTTCGAGCGTGAAGATCGATGAGTCGTTCATGGCATCACCTCAGGCGAGCAAGCCGCGCAAGGCGTCGCGATAACGCGCGAGCGCTGCGTCTTCATGCGCGTGACGGCGCGCATCGACCACCTTGCGGCCGGACACGAAGATGTCGCGGATCGGCGTCTCGCCATGCTCGCAGAACACCGCGCTAGACAGCCACGTCTCGGGCGCATGGCCGCCGATGCCCGGATGCGCGTCGTCGAGCACGAGCCAGTCCGCGCGCATGCCCGGCGCAAGCGCGCCGACGGGCCGCCCTGTCGCGTGCGCGCCGCCGTCGAGCGCGGCATCGAAAAGACGTTCGGCGGGACGGCTCTGCGTCGCCGATGCGAGCACGTTGCGCTGACGGCGGCACAGACGCTGGCCGTATTCGAGCAGACGCAGCTCCGAGCGCCAGTCCACGCCGATATGACTGTCCGAACCGATGCCGATGCGCCCGCCCGCATCGAGATAATCGCGCGAGGGAAACACGCCGTCGCCGAGATTCGCCTCGGTCGTGAGACACAGGCCCGCGACCGCGCCGCTCGCCGCGAGACGCGCGCATTCGTGCGCGTCGATATGCGTCGCGTGCACGAGGCACCAGCGCTCGTCGACATTGAAGCGTTCGAGCAGCCATTCCACCGGACGATGCCCGGTCGCCGCGACGCACGCTTCCACTTCGGCGACCTGCTCCGCGACGTGGATATGCACCGGCGCATGACCGAAACGCCCTTCGAGCCCCTTGAGCCCTTCGAGCAGCGCCGCGAGCGATTCGCCCGCGACCGCGCGCAACGAATGCGGCGCGACGCCGTAACGCCGCGCGCCGTTCTCGGGCCGCGCGGCGGCGAGCGTTTCGATGAGCGCGAGCAGCGTGTCGGGCGTGTTCAGAAAGCGCCGCTGATCGTCGCGCGGCGCGCCCTTGTTGAAGCCGCTGTATTCGTAAAGCACCGGCAGCATCGTGATGCCGATGCCCGCACGCTCCGCGGCATCGACGACGCGCTCGGCCAGTTCCGCGCGGTTCGCGTAAGGCGAGCCGTCGGGTGCGTGATGCACGTAATGAAATTCGCACACCGACGTGTAGCCCGCCTTCAGCATCTCGATGTAAAGCCAGTGCGCGATATCGGCGAGCGACTCGGGACCGATCTTCGCGGCGAAGCGATACATGAGATCGCGCCAGCTCCAGAACGTGTCGGCGACGCTCGCGCGATATTCGGTGAGGCCCGCCATCGCGCGCTGGAACGCGTGCGAGTGCAGGTTCGGCATGCCGGGCATGACCGGCCCCTTCGCCCGTTCGACGCCCGCAGGCGCGGCGCTGCCCGGCGTGACGCGCACGAGCTTGCCGCCTTCGTCCCATTCGAGAAGCACGTCGCGCCGCCACCCGTCGGCGAGGCGCGCGTGGTCTGCAAAGAATGCGCGATTCGCAGCGTTCATGTTCAGTCTCCGTTCTTATATCGAGGCGCGGCTGCTTGGCGAGCCGTTCGCCGCATTACACCATGTCGATGCCGATGTGCAGCCACGCGGCGTCATGCGACGCCTCGCACTCCATCGCGGATACGGCCGCGCGATCGAGGCGCAGCGTGTCGTCTGTTTCGATCGTATGGCGCGTCCCGTCGGCGAGCTTGATATCGATCCGGCCACGCGCGCAGAAGACGAAAGTCACATCGTGCACGACTTCGACGGAGCATGAAGCGCGCCGGATCTCCAAGCTCGCGCGGGCGCGATCGCGACGCACCATCACGTTGAAATCGCGTGTCGGGCCGTCGATCAAGGTCGCGTGAATCGGCGTTTCGCCGGGAAAGCGCGCCATGGCGAGCGGCGCATCGAGCGCGTGCACGCGGCCATCGTCTTGCGTCAGACGCATGCCCGCGCCATCGAGCAGCACGAGCACGCGATCGACGCCCGCGAAAGCCGAAAACGCGGCGTCTTCAGCCACGTCCGCCAGCGACAGACGCCACGCGAACGCATCCAGCGACGCGCCCGGCGGCCCCGCCGCGATCTCGCGCGTCACGCCGCCGCCGTTCTTCCACGGCCTGGGCGTGAGCGATTCGGCGCGAATCATCATGAGATTAGAAATGCCCGGTGAATTGGTATCGATCGCCCGGATGCCAGAGATTGGCAACCGAGGCGACCGCGTCGCGCGACCACGTGCGCCGATGCAGCAGCAGACACGGCTCGTGCTCTCTCATCGCGAGCGCCTGGCGAATTTCCGGCGACGGCACCGACGCCTCGATCCGGTATTCGACGCGCTGCAGCGGCGCGGCGGACATGAGGTACTGGTTCGGCGTGATCGTCGTGAAATCCTGACGCGCGTATTCCGGCGCGAGCGCGGGATTCACGTAGCGCTCTTCCATCTGCACCGGCTCGTCGTTCTCGAAGTGCAGCACGCGCGAATGAAACACCGGACTGCCGAGCGTGAGATGCATTTCGTCGGAAAGCAGCTCATCGACGATCGATGCGCCCAGATGCAGCACCTCCGCGCGGTACGCATGGCCGCGCGCGACGATTTCATCGGAAATGCTGCGGATCTCGACGAGCGTCGACGCGTATTTCGGCTGCGCGACGAACGTGCCCGCGCCCTGCACGCGCGTGAGCACCTGATCGGCGGTCAGCTCGCGCAGCGCGCGGTTCACGGTCATGCGCGCGACCTTGAACTCGCGCGCGAGTTCGTTCTCGGAGGGCACCTGATCGCCCTCCTTCCACTCGCCTACGTGAATGCGCTGGAGAATGTAATCCTTGATCTCCTGATACGCGGGCGTGTTCATGCGCTTTGTTCCAGCGCTTCCGACGCGAACGAGAACGGGCTGTGCCGGCCGATCGCGCCGTCCTGCACGAGCGTGGCGATCGCGGCGATATCCGGCGCGAAGTAACGATCCAGATCGTAGTGCGGAACGTGCGCGCGCAACGTCTTCACGACTTCGAGCAAAGGCGCGCTGGTCTGATGCGGCGCGCGCAGATCGACGCCCTGTGCCGCCGCGAGCAGCTCGATCGCGAGGATATTGGCCGTGTTGCTGGCGATGTCGCCGAGCTTGCGCGCGGCGAAGGTCGCCATCGAAACGTGATCTTCCTGATTCGCCGACGTCGGCAGCGAATCCACCGATGCCGGATGCGCGAGCGTCTTGTTCTCCGACGCGAGCGCGGCCGCCGTCACATGGGCGATCATGAAGCCGGAGTTCACGCCGCCGTCGCGCACGAGGAAAGGCGGCAGGCCAGACAGTGTCGCGTCGATCAGCAGCGCGATGCGGCGTTCCGCCAGCGCGCCGATTTCAGCGGCGGCAAGCGCGAGATTGTCGGCGGCGAACGCGACCGGCTCCGCGTGGAAGTTGCCGCCCGAGAGCACTTCGCCGGTGTCGGGGAAGATCAGCGGATTGTCGGAGACGGCGTTCGATTCGATCAGCAGGATGTCGGCGGCGTGGCGCATCTGGTCCAGACACGCGCCCATGACCTGCGGCTGGCAGCGCAGGCTGTACGGGTCCTGCACCTTGTCGCAGTCCGCGTGCGACAGGTTGATGCCCGAGCCCTTCAACAGCGTGCGGTACGCGGCCGCCGCTTCCATCTGCCCGCGATGCCCGCGCAGTTCGTGGATGCGCGCATCGAACGGCACGACCGAGCCCGCCGCCGCATCCACCGACAGCGCGCCCGCGACGAGCCCCGTGCGGAACAGGTCTTCGATCGCAAACAGGTTGTACAGCGCGAGCGCCGCCGACGCCTGCGTGCCGTTCAGCAACGCCAGCCCTTCCTTCGCCTGCAGCGTGAGCGGCTTGAGGCCCGCGACCTTGAGGCCGTCGAGCGCGCTCGCGCGTTCGCCGCGGATGGTCACGTCGCCGAGGCCGAGCAGCACCGTCGACATATGCGCGAGCGGCGCGAGATCGCCCGATGCGCCGACCGAGCCCTTCACCGGGATGACCGGCAGCACGTCGGCGTTGAACAGCGTGATGAGCGCGTCGATGACTTCGCGGCGGATGCCCGAATGACCGCGCCCGAGGCTCGACAGCTTGAGCGCCATCAAAAGCCGCACGACCGGACGCGACATCGGCTCGCCGACGCCCACCGCGTGCGACAGCACGAGATTCTTCTGCAGCAGTTCGAGCTGGTCAGCCGGAATGTGCGTGTTGGCGAGCCGCCCGAAGCCCGTATTGATGCCGTAAGCCGGATCGCCCTTTGCGGCAATGGCGGCGACGGCGCGCGCGCTCGCATCGATCGCGCCGAAGCTGGCGGGATCGAGTTCGAGCGGGTCCGAGCCTCGCGCGATGCGGCGCAGTTGCGGGAGAGTCAGCTTTCCGGGCGTGAGCGTGATCATGGTTCGTCCTGTCTATACAAGTTAGACTCAAGTCTAAACGCGCATGAAGGACGAAACAAGGGGATATCCGGGATATCACTGAGATCTCCCGGGTGGTTTTACACATCTTGTCTATACAGATTTTACGTTTCCAGCACCTTCTCCATCACGAACTGGACAAAGCGCTGTTCGCGCACCACGATCGCGCGCGCGAGCAGTGTCGTGAAGCCGCAATATTCGAAGAACGGTTTCCCGGTGACGCTCGAATACGTGTGCAGCGTCGTCAGACCGGCCTCTTCCGCTTCGGCCTCGATGCGCGCGAGCAGCGATGTCGCCACGCTTTTGCGCTGAAACTTCGGATCGACGAACATCATGTCGATCAGACCGTTTTTCTGGAGATCGGCGAAGCCGGCGAGCGCGCCGTCGACGAGACCGACCCAGGTCGGGCGGCTCAGACGCGCGAGTTCCCATTCGTCGCGGTCGGCTTGCGCCCAGGCTTCGATCTGCGCTGCGTTGTAGTCGGCCGAAGCCGTTTCGCGAACGGCGCGTTGAAACAGATCGATCACACCGTCGAGATCGCTCGTGCGATACGGTCTCACATCGATGAGCGGCGGCCTTGGCATTTCATCACCTTCGTTACTGTCAAAGAAAAAACCGCTGCATAGGCAGCGAGGGATTAGCGTTGGAAAACGCGGAAGAAAATAGCGGAAACACGTTGGGATCGGGTGCGCGCAAACGTTCAAATCGCGAGAAATCGGATTTCGCTGCGTGCCTTCAGGACGCCACCGCGACCGTGGCGATACCGAGCGCGGTCATGAGCAGCGAGGCGCAAACGTGAATCGCGATCTCGGCGAGCGCCCAGCCGAGCCGCCCTTGCTGGAGATGCGCGACCACTTCGGCCGAGAACGTGGAAAACGTGGACAGCCCGCCCATCAGCCCCGTAATGATGAAAAGACGCCATTCCATCGAGATATCCGGATAGCGCGCAAAAAAGGCGACCGCCACGCCGATGATGTAGCCGGCGATGACGTTCGCCGCGAACGTGCCGAGCGGCAGATTCGGAAAGATCGCATTCAGGCGCAGACCGAGGACCCATCGGAGCAGCGAACCCAGTCCGCCGCCGAGCCCTACGGCGATGATCGACAGATACATGAAATATGTGAAATCGGTTTGAAATTAACTGCGTTATGCCTCGCGGGCGAGCCGGTCGATCAACGCGCCGCGGCTCGTCTCGACGATCCAGCCTTCCCGGTGCCGCACATGCGCCGCCCACGTGCCGTCGCGCCGCTGTTCCCAGCAGCCGGCGTCATGACCGTCGATGAACAGCGAGCCGCGCACGACGAGTTGCGGATCGGCGGGATCGAGGACTTCGTCATCGTTGTGTTCGAGCTTCACCGTGTGCATGAGCGTCGTCTGCAAAAACACGTCAAAACCAGAGCCGGTCTTGCGCGTGGCTCCATTCTAACGATACTCAAAGACGATACTCAAAGCGCCGGGTTCAAACCCTCACCGTATCATGAAGGACATTGCCGAAAGACAATTGAGCATTCGCACGACGTGTTCGGCCGACGGCGCCTCGAAAGCGAGGGTCACGGCATCGATGCGCTCGAGCGCCGGCCACTGGCAGAAGAGATCGGCGAACGCGGTGGTTTGCGCACGCAATTCGCAGCGATACGCCCTGGGCGCGGAACGCCGCGCATGGCCCGAGGCCGCCGCGCCTTCGACCGTCTCCCGCGCGGCGAGCCGGATCGCTTCGCACGCCGCCGCCGGCGTTTCCGTCACGCCGCTGGAATAGCCGTGCGCGGTCTTCACGCAAAGAAAGCGCGCGCCGGGAAACGCGGGCAGCGTTTCGGCGCCGAACACGTCGTCGCCGGAAAGAAGCGCGACGCGCGCGCCCTGTTCCTCCGCGAGCCGGCCGTACAGTCCAGCCTCGCCGGTTTCCTCGCCATCGAGCGAAACCCGCGCGAACGCGGCGCTGTTGATGGTATG
The DNA here is from genome assembly GCF_021353155.1 of Caballeronia sp. PC1. NCBI lineage: Bacteria > Pseudomonadati > Pseudomonadota > Betaproteobacteria > Burkholderiales > Burkholderiaceae > Caballeronia > Caballeronia sp. PC1. Next base: position 1,199,377 of record NZ_JAJUBH010000002.1, on the reverse strand, counting down.
CGCGAGAATGCCGCGGCTTTGCGCCCGCGCGTGATAGCCGATCATGAACACCAGGTCCGGCGATGCCTCCAGCCCCGCCATCATGCCGAGCGTGCGCGGCTTGCCGAGCACGAGGCGCGCGCGCTGATCGAGCAAATCGGGCATCAGGTTGCGAAAGCCGCCGTGCGAATCGTTGATCCACACCTGCGACGCGCCGCCCTCGAATGCGCCTTGCGCGGCGGCGTTCGCCTCGTGCGTCATCCAGCGGCGCGCCTGCTCGTATTCGGTGTTGCCGGGTCGCGTCTGCTCCGGATGGAACACGCCCGCGATGCCTTCGATATCCACTGAAATCAGCACTTTCATGAGCGTGCCTTCAATGCGTCGTTGAGCGATAAGCGCCGGTGGCCGTCGCGTCCGGCGACCGTTTCGGCGCTATGGAGCGCGTCGAGGATCGCGTGCTCGACGCTCTCGGCGGCGGCCTGGAACAGCGGATCGAGCCGCGCGTCGTTGATAAGCGGCGGCAGTGCGATGAAGTCCGCATCGTGCCGCGCCGTGTACGCGGTCGTGAAGGCCAGCGCGATATCGCCGCTGCCGTGGCCGTAGACCGAGCCGGTGCGCGCGAGGCCGGCCGCGGCCCGCATCGCGACGCGGCGCAACTGGCGCGAATCGAGCGGCGCGTCGGTTGCGATCAGCATGATGATCGAGCCTTGTTCGGGCGTCGCGTGCGTCCTGGCTTGCAGCCTTTGCCCGACCGCTTCGCCTTCGATGACCAGTTGATGCAGCTTGCCGAAGTTCGCGAGCACGAGCGCGCCCGTCGTGAAGGACTGTTCGCCGATGCGCGCAATGCGCGAAGCCGAGCCGATGCCGCCCTTCAGCTCGAAGCACGACATGCCGCGCCCCGCGCCCACCGCGCCGCGCGCGAAATCCGCGCTGCACGCGTCGAGCGCACTCGCGTAATGCGCCTCGTCGATCGCGAGCGCCTGCATGTCGTTCAGATAGCCGTCGTTGCATTCGAACACGAGCGGATTCACGCTCGGCTCTTCGCGTCCGATGCGCGGATTCGCCGCGATGGCCGCGCGAATCTGCGCATTCGCAACCGTGCCGACGCCGAACGTATTGGTCAGCGCGATAGGCGTTTCGAGCACGCCGAGCTCATCGAGCTGAACCAGCCCGACGCTCTTGCCGAAGCCGTTGATCACGCACGCCGCGGCGGGCACCTTGTCGCGGTACACATCGCCGCCGTGCGGACGAATCACCGTGACGCCCGTCTGAATCGCGCCTTGCGCAAGCGTGCAATGACCGACGGTCACGCCCGCGACGTCGGATATCGTCATGGCCGGTCGAGTTTGGGATCGAGCGCGTCGCGCAGGCCGTCGCCTAGCAGATTGAACGCGAGCACCGTGAAGAAGATCGCGAGACTCGGGAAGATCGCGACGTGCGGGGCCATCGCCATGTCGGCGCGCGCTTCGTTGAGCATCGCACCCCACTCGGGCGTCGGCGGCTGCGCGCCGAGTCCGAGAAACGAGAGACTCGCCGCCGTGATGATCGACGTGCCGATGCGCATCGTGAAGTACACGACCACCGACGAGATCGTGCCCGGCAGAATGTGCCGCGCGAGGATCGTCCAGTCCGATGCGCCGATGCTCTTCGCCGCCTCGATATACGTGAGATGCTTCAGCGCGAGCGTGTTGCCGCGCACGAGCCGCGCGAACGCGGGAATGCTGAAGATCGCGACCGCGCACACCACGTTCACCATGCCGTTGCCGAGAATCGCGACGACGCCGATCGCGAGCAAAATGCCGGGAAAGGCGAACAGCACGTCTGCAATGCGCATCACGATGCGGTCCCACCAGCCTTCGTAATAGCCCGCGAGCAGTCCGAAGAACGTGCCGATGACCGCGCCGATCACGACCGAAAGCAGACCCGCCGTTAGCGAGATGCGGCTGCCGACGAGGATGCGGCTCAGAATGTCGCGCCCGAGCGAATCCACACCGAACCAGTGCGCGGCGGACGGGCCCGCATTGAGCGCGTCGTAATCGAAATAGTTTTCCGGATCGTAAGGCGCGATATACGGCGCGACGATCGCGATCACGACCAGCAGCAACACGAAGCCCGCTGCGACCATCGCGACATGCTGCCGTTTGAACTTGCGCCAGAACTCGCTCCACGGCGTGCGGATTTCGTGGGCGGCGGCGACCGGCGTTTGCGCTGTTACGCTCATCGCGTCCTCACTTGAAACGAATGGTCGGATTGATGATCGCGTACAGCACGTCCACGACCAGATTGATTACGATGAATTCCAGCGAAAACAGCAGCACTTCCGCCTGAATCACCGGATAGTCGCGCATCTCGACGGCATCGACGAGCAGGCGTCCGAGGCCCGGCCAGTTGAACACCTTCTCCACGACGATCGAGCCGCCGAGCAGAAAGCCGAACTGCAGGCCCATCATCGTGACGACGGGAATCATCGCGTTGCGCAGACAATGCTTCACGATGACCATGGGCTCGTGCACGCCCTTCGCGCGCGCGGTGCGCACGAAATCTTCGCCGAGCACTTCGACGAACGACGCACGCGTGAAGCGCGCCATCACCGCCGCGACCGCCGCGCCCAATGTGAGCGACGGCAGCACATAGCTTTGCCACGAGCCATCGCCGACGATCGGCAGCCAGCCGAGCTTCACCGAGAAGATTTCCATCAGCAGCATGCCGAGCGCGAAGGCGGGAAACGAGATGCCCGACACCGCGAGCGTCATGCCCAGCCGGTCCGGCCAGCGATTGCGCCACACAGCCGACACGATGCCGATCGCCATGCCGAAGATCACCGCCCACACCATGCTCGCGACCGTGAGCCACAACGTAGGCATGAAGCGTTCGGCGATCTCCGTCGATACCGGCCGCTTGCTGCGCGTGGACATGCCGAAGTCGAAATGCACGATCTTGCCGAAGAAGTTCACCAGTTGCTGCGGCAACGGCTTGTCGAGACCCAGATCGGCGCGCACGAGCGCGACCGTGGCTTCGTCGGCTTCCGCGCCCGCGGCGAGACGCGCCGGATCGCCCGGCAACATGTGCACGAAAAAGAACACCAGTACCGCGACGATGAAGAGCGTCGGCAGCAAGCCTAACAATCGTTTGGCGATGAAATTGAGCATCGTTTTTCTTCAGATGAGGCCGGGCAGCGCGTGCCCGGCCCAGGCGCCTTACTTGATCGCGATCTCGTCGAAGCTGAACGAGCCGTCGGGCATCACGTACGCGCCGGACAGACGCTTGCTGCGCGCGTACACGACCTTTTCCGTGACGAGGAAGATCCACGGCGCATCGGCCCAGATGCGTTTTTGCGCATCGGTGTAGAGCTTCGCTTTTTCGCCGCGATCGGTGGTCGCGAGCGCCTTCTGCAAGTCTTCGTCAACCTGATCGTTCTTGTAGTACGCCGTGTTGAAGAGCTTCGGCGGGAAGGAACCGCCGCTCAGGAGCGGCGAGATCGCCCAGTCCGCTTCGCCCGTCGACGACGACCAGCCGATGTAGAGCATGCGCACGGGCGCGGTCTTGGGATCCGGCGCGCTTTCGATGCGCTGCACGCGCTGCCCCGCTTCGAGCGCCTCGACCGACGTCTTCACGCCCACTTGCGAAAGCTGCTGCTGCACGAACTGGATGATCTTCTGCGCGGTCGTGTGGTTATAGCCGGACCACAACACGGTTTCGAAGCCGTTCGGATAGCCCGCTTCCTTCAGCAGTTCGCGCGCTTTCGCCGGATCGTATTTCCAGGGACCGAGCTTCGGCGTCGCGTAATCGACGCCCGGCGGCACGACGCCTTCGGCCGGCACGGCATAACCCGCGAACGCGACCTTGACGAGCGCTTCCTTGTTGATCGCGTAGTTCATCGCCTCGCGCACCTTCGGGTTATCGAAGGGCTTTTGCAGCGTGTTCATGCTGACATAGCGCTGAATGATCGACGGCGCCGCGATCAGATCGACCTTCGGGCTCGACTTGAGCGAATCGGCCTGCTCGAACGGCACCGAGAACGCGAAGTCCGCCTCGCCCGTTTTCATGAGCGCGGCGCGCGTGTTGTTATCGACGACCGGCTTCCAGTCGATCATGTCGATCTTCGGCAGGCCCTTTTTCCAGTAGCCCGCGAACTTCTTCACCTTCAGGTCGTCGGTCTGCTTCCATTCGACGAACTCGAACGGCCCCGTGCCGACGGGATGAAACGCGATCTCCTTGCCGTACTTCTGCAGCGCGGCCGGCGAGATCATGACCGCCGAAGGATGCGCAAGCACGTTGATGAACGCCGAGAACGGAATCTTCAGCGTGATCTTCACCGTGTACGGATCGATCACTTCCGTCTTCTCGATCTTGTTGAAGAGGTTGTAGCGCTTCAACTTGTTGTCCGGATTCGTCACGCGGTCGAATACGGCCTTCACGGCGTCGGCGTTGAAGTCGGTGCCGTCGTGAAACTTCACGCCCTGGCGCAGCTTGATCGTATAGACCTTCGCATCCGGGCTCGCCTCGTAGCTCGTGGCGAGCACGTTCTGGATCTTCATGTCCTTGTCGAAACCGAACAGGCCCTGATAGAACGACTTCGCCACCGCCTGCGAGAGCGTGTCGTTGGCGTCGTACGGGTCCATCGTCGTGAAGGTCGAGGCGACGGCCATCACGGCGGTGCTTTGCGCATGCGCTGCAACGGGTGCGAGGGCGGTCAGTGTGACGAACGCGCTTGCTGCGAGCGTCGCGCGCAATTGGAAACTCGGCATCGTTGGACTCCTTGTTGAAGTGCTTCTAGTAAGCGCCGCCGACGTGATGCTCGGCAACGTAATGATCCGGTCCGACGGCAACCAGTTTTGCGACGACGGGCTCATCGCCGAGCTTGCGGATCGGGCTCGGAATCTCGTCAGCGGCGAGCATGCGTTTGGCGTGCCGCCGCGACGGATCGGCAACCGGCACCGCGCTCATGAGCTTCCTCGTGTACGGGTGGCGCGGCGCTTCGAACACGGCCGCGCGCGGCCCGATCTCGACGATCTGCCCGAGATACATCACCGCCACGCGATGACTCACGCGCTCCACGACCGCCATGTCGTGCGAGATGAAGAGATACGCCACGCCGAGTTCGCGCTGCAGGTCGAGCATCAGATTGACGATCTGCGCGCGCACCGAAACATCGAGCGCGGAGACGGATTCGTCGGCGATCACGACTTTCGGGTTCAGCGCGAGCGCTCTTGCAATCGCGATGCGCTGCCGCTGACCGCCCGAGAATTCATGCGGATAACGCTGCGCGGCCTCGGGCGGCAAGCCGACTTTTTCGAGCAGCCAGTCGACGCGCGCCTGCGCTTCCTTCCCGCTCGCGACGCCATGCACGAGCAGCGGCTCCATCACCGAAAAGCCGACTGTCAGACGCGGATTGAGCGACGCGAACGGGTCCTGAAAGATGAACTGGATATTGCGCCGCAGTGTTTGCAGCGCGTGGCCTTCGAGCTTGCTGATATCGCGTCCGTCGAATTCGATCGAACCGCTCTGGCTCTCGACGAGACGCAACAGCGACCGGCCCGTGGTCGATTTGCCGCAGCCCGATTCGCCGACGAGCGCGAGCGTTTCGCCCGGACGCAGTTCGAAGCTCACGCGCTCGACCGCATGCACAGCCGCGGTCGTGCGTCCGAACAGGCCGCTTTTCACCGGAAAGCGCGTGACGAGATCGCGCACGCGCAAAATGGGCTGCACGGTTTCGTCGACGGCGGGCTGCTGTTCCTTCTCGACCGCCGCAGACGGACGCAGCGCGCTCGCGTCGTCCGGGGCGCTATCCACGGGCTCGACTTCGAGGATAGGGAATTTCGCGGGGCGGTCGGTGCCGCGCATCGCGCCGAGCGTGGGCACCGCGGCGAGCAGCGCCTTCGTGTACGCATGCTTCGGCGCGTGGAACAGCGCGTCCGATGGCGCTTCCTCGACCTTCTCGCCGCGATACATCACGAGCACGCGATCCGCCACTTCGGCGACCACGCCCATGTCGTGCGTGATGAAGATCACGCCCATGTTCATCTCGTCCTGCAGGCCGCGCACGAGTTGCAGAATCTGCGCCTGAATGGTGACATCGAGCGCGGTGGTCGGCTCGTCGGCGATCAGGATCGCGGGCTTGCACGAGAGCGCCATCGCGATCATCACGCGCTGGCGCATGCCGCCCGACAACTGATGCGGATAGCGCGCGAATACACGCTTCGATTCGGGAATGCGCACGAGATCGAGCAGATGCAATGCTTCGGCGCGCGCTTGTGCATGGCTCTTGCCCTGATGCAGCGCAATGGCTTCCGCGATCTGATCGCCGACCGTGAACACCGGATTGAGCGATGTCATCGGTTCCTGAAAGATCATCGCGATATCGGCGCCGCGCACGCCGCGCATCGTCGCGGACGAGGCTTTCGCGAGATCGAGCGTGATGCCGTTGCGTCGGCGAAACGCGATGCTGCCCGAGACGATCTGGCCGCCGCCGTGCTCGACGAGACGCATCAGCGCGAGCGACGTGACCGACTTGCCCGAGCCCGACTCGCCGACGATCGCGAGCGTCTCGCCGCGATCCACGGCAAACGAGATATTGCGCACGGCTTCGATGGTGCGCGAGCGCGAGCGAAACGCGACCGACAGATCGCGCACGTCGATCACGCGGGCATCGGGCAGGGTCGGTATCGTCATCGATAGATCGCCGTAACGGGCGTTTCGCCCACGCGCGCGAAACCGCGATACATGCCTTCCGTGTTGAACGGCAGCACGACGTTGCCCTTCGCGTCGACGGCGACGAGACCGCCGCGTCCTTCGATGCGCAGCAGACGGTTCATCACGACATCGTGCGATGCGTCTTCCAGCGACGCGCCGCGATACTCCATCTGCGCCGAGACGTCGTAGGCCGCGAGCATGCGCATGAACATTTCGCCCGTGCCGGTGGTGGACACGGCGCAGGTGGCGTCGTTCGCATAGCAGCCCGCGCCGATCAGCGGCGCATCGCCGACGCGGCCCGCCTGTTTGTTGGTGATGCCACCCGTCGACGTGGCCGCCGCCAGATGACCCTGCGCATCGAGCGCGACCGCGCCGACGGTGCCGAACTTCTTGTCGGGGTCGATGGGATCGTTCTCGAAAGCAAACTTTGTCGTCGCGTCGTGATCGAGCATCGTGCCCGAGCTACCGCGCGCCTTCATCCATTGTTGATGGCGCGCCTCCGTATAGAAGTACGACGGATCGACGAATTCGAGCCCCTGCGCCTGTGCGAATGCTTCCGCGCCCGCGGCGGTGAACATGACGTGTTCGCTCACGTCGAGCACGCGGCGCGCGGCGAGCACCGGGTTTTTCACGCGCGTCACGCAACTGACGGCGCCGGCTTCGAGCGTCGCGCCGTCCATCACGGAGGCGTCGAGTTCGTGCGTGCCGGCCGCCGTGAACACCGCGCCGTGGCCCGCGTTGAAGAGCGGACAATCTTCGAGCAGGCGCACGGCTTCGGTGACGGCGTCGAGTGCGCTGCCGCCATCGGCGAGCACACGCTGCCCGGCGAGCAGGATGCCTTCAAGCGCCGTGTGATAGCGCGCCTCGGTTTCGGTGTTCATCGCGCTGCGCAGGATCGTGCCCGCGCCGCCGTGAATCGCAATGACTGGTGTGGCCTTCATGATTCGCGCGGTTCCGTGTGAATGGTTCTTTTCGCGTGCGTGCGGCGCTTTGCGTGCTCGGCGTGTTCCGTGTGCTCTCGTGTGAGCGACGGCGCGACGAGCCACGGCAGCACGAATTCGGTCAATCCCGACGCCGCCTCGACCGACCGCTTCGCGCGATGCGCGACCGCATCGCACAGCGCTTCGATGACCGCGAGCACCGCCGTGTCGCAGTTCGCCGCCAGCCTGCGTTCGGCGCGGATCGCGAGCACGAGGTCCGCCACTTGCGCGAGCGGCGACGCCGTGCTGTCGGTCATCGCGATGACGCGCAAGCCGTGATCGCGCGCGAGCCGTGCGAGCGCGATGGTGTCGTCGACATAGCGCGGAAACGCGATCGCGATGAGCACGTCGCCGCGCGTCGCCGTGAAGAGCCGCCGCGCCGCGTGCGACGGCCCGCCCATCAGCGCGAGCGACTGCACGTTCGAGCAATACGGCGTGAGCCCGTGCTCCATCAGACCGGCGAGAAACGCGCTCGCGCCATAGCCGATCACGAAGACGCGCGGCGCGGCGAGAATCATCTCGACGATGACCTCGGCTCTCGCGCCATCGACGGACGTCTGGGCGAGACGCAGATTCGCGGCCGCCTGCGCGAGCGATGCATCGAAAACTTCCGCGCCGCTCGCGGGCGATTCCAGCGCGGTCCGCAAACGTTCGACCGGCGCGATGGTCGCCTCGAAGCCGCGCACTAGCGCCTCGCGAAACGCCGGATAGCCGGAAAAGCCGAGCGCGCGCGCAAAGCGGTTCGCCGTCGCGACCGACGCGCCCACCGCGCCCGCCAGCTCGTCGATACGCATGGTCGCCGAGCGGAACAGGTTGGCCAGCACGAATGCGCCCATGCGCCGATGGATCGGCGTGAGCGTCGGCATGGCCGCGGCGATGCGCGCGGAGATCAGATCGTCTGCGCTCGCCGGCGTGCGAACCGCATGAGGCGCATGGGCCGATAGGGAACGGGACATGAAACGCTCTGCTGACCTTGCCAGAGTGACGATGAAAGTATATTTACTCGAAAACCTCGCGAAAAAAAATTCATTTTCATCGACTTCGGGTTTTCGATAAGGCGTGTTCCGATGAGGCGTTTTCCGATTAGGCACGCACGTCCGCGGTGTTCGATGCGCGTTCATGCACAATACCGGGCGCACTTCCCTGTTCCTACCCATAAGTATGAATTTCGATTTCCTTCCCGATCCTTTGCCGCAGCAACTCGCCGCTCATCCGTGGGCGCAGCTCGTCGCGGGTCTCGTCATGCTCGCGCTGATCGCGCTGTTCGTTCAATGGGTCGTCGCGCGCATCGTGCTCGGTATCGCGCATCGCCTGCTCGTGCTCGCGGGGCACGAGAAGTGGGATCGCGCGTTCATCAGGCATCGCGCCTATCACCGGCTCTGGTACGCGGTGCCGTTCGCGACGGTGGCGCTCGGCATCGACGAAGTGCCGCGCATCGGTCACTGGGCCGTGGTCATCGGCCGCGTCGCGCATGGCTGCGCGTGGATCTGCGTGTTTCTCGCCGCGGGCAGCGCGCTCTCGGCGTGGCAGGACGTCTATGCGGAAAGCAAGGAAGCGCAGACGCGCTCGATCAAGGGCTATATCCAGATCGGCAAGCTCGCGCTTGCGCTCGTGTGCGGCGTGCTGGTGCTGTCGATTCTCATCGACCGCTCACCGCTCTGGATGCTCTCCGGTCTCGGCGCGCTCTCCGCGGTGCTGCTGCTCGTGTTCAAGGACACGTTGCTGTCGCTGGTTGCGAGCACGCAACTGACGTCGAACGACATGCTGCGCATCGGCGACTGGATCGAAATGCCGCAAGCCGCCGCCGATGGCTTCGTGAAGGACATCGCGCTGCATACGGTCAAGGTGCAGAACTGGGACAACACCGTGACGACCGTGCCGACGTATAAGCTCTTTTCGGAGAGCTATCGCAACTATCGGCATATGTTCGAATCGGGCGGACGGCGCATCAAGCGCACCTTGCGTATCGATGCGCAATGCGTGCGATTTCTCACCGACGAAGAGACCGCGCGGCTGAAACGCTTTCGCCTGCTGCACGATTATCTGGAACAGAAGCAGACCGAAGTCGAGCAGGCGAACCGCAATCTCGGCGAGCTCGCCAACGAGCCGGCCAACCGCCGGCGGCTCACGAATATCGGCACGTTTCGCGCGTATGGGCTGGCGTATCTGCAGCGGCACCCGGAAATCCGTCAGGACATGGCCATGATGGTGCGTATGCTGGAGCCCGAATCGCAGGGCATTCCGATCGAGGTCTACTGCTTCACCGCGACGACCGCGTGGACGCAATACGAGCGCATTCAGGGCGACGTGTTCGATCATCTGCTCTCCATCCTTCCGGAGATGGGTCTGCGGCTCTACCAATCGCCTTCGGGCGCGGACATGACCGGTTTCGCGGGCCGGCTGCGCGGCGAGATGCCGATGCTCTGATGCTCGCCGTCGCGAAGGATCAGGCAAGAATCCGCCATTTTTGTGTATTCACGTTGACGCTTCCCGTCCGTACGATCTAACCATCGCCGATGCGCCTTTTTTCCGCAGCCTCACAGCCGCGGTGGAGTCGCTTTTACTCGCGCATCGCCATTCAATCGTCATAAAAGGAAAACTCAACGTGATCGATCGCGTCCATGCCATGCGTGTCTTTACGCGTGTCGTCGATACGAACAGTTTCACGCGCGCCGCCGAATCACTCGGCATGCCGCGCGCGAGTGTTTCGACGACCGTGCAACAACTCGAAGCGCTCGTCGGCGTGCAACTGCTTGCACGCACGACGCGGCGCCTGAATCTCACCGTCGATGGCGCCGCTTATTACGAACGCTGCGCGCAAATCCTCGCCGATATCGACGAGCTCGAATCCGGTTTCGGCGCGGGCGAAGAGCGCCTGCGCGGACGGCTGCGCGTCGAGATGCCCGATACCGTCGCGACCTCGATCGTCGTGCCCGCGCTGCCGGAATTTCACGCGCGCTATCCGCAGATCGAGCTGTCGATCGGCATCGGCAATCGCAATGTGGATCTCGTCGGCGAAGGGGTCGATTGCAGCGTGCAACTCGGCGAATTACCGGATTCGGGTCTGATCGCGCGCCGGCTCGGCATGCTCGAACAGGTGACGTGCGCAAGCCCCGCGTATCTGGAAAAGCACGGCACGCCGCAAACGCTCGACGAACTCGCGCAGCATGTCGCTGTGAACTGTCTGTCGGAAAAAAGCGGCCGCCCCGCCGACTTCGATTTCGATGTCGATGGCAAGCCCGTCACGATGAAGATGCGCGGCTTCGTGCAGGTCGCCGACGAACACGCGTATCTCGCGTGCGGCGTCGAGGGGCTCGGGCTGATCCAGCCGTTGCGCATCGCGGCGCAGTCTTACCTGCGTTCGGGACAATTGCGCGAAGTGCTGCCGCAGTGGAAGTCGCCGCCGATGAAGGTATCGGTCGCGTTCCTGAAGAGCCGTCAGGCGACCCCGCGCGTCTCGGTGTTCGTCGACTGGCTCGCGGCGCTCTTCGAACGCTCGCAGCAGATCGACGATACGCTCACGAGCCTGTATCGCTCGGCGCAGCGCCGGGTTCCCACGCGCCGCGATCGTCCCGAGGAAGAAACGGCCGACGCGTGACTGTCTCGTCGGCGTTATCGCACGGGCGTGGCCGCGCTCGCGCCGACGACCGTGTTCCACTTGCGCACTTCCCAGCGCTCGACCAGGCCGTTTTTCACATACGGATCGTTTTTCGCGAAGTCTTCCGCCGGCGCGGGTGAATCGCTGTGAAATAGCAGCATTGCGCGATCGGTGGGCGTGTCGAGCGCGCCGGCGAGCACGATCTCGCCCCGTTCGACGGCGGCCCACGCGAGGGCGAGATGCGCGTCGCGGAATTGCGCGCGGCGCTCCAGATAATCCGAACAAAGTTCGTAAATCAGCAGGTAGTGCATCGCCTTCTCCTTTTCAGTGCTTCAGCGCAACAGTGTCTGGCTCGCCCGGCTAGTTTGTCCTATTTCCGAGATCGAAACCAAGAGTTCAATCGGAAGCTTCTGATCGTCAGGCGAAAGCTTATCGAAGATCATGTGCAGGTATTCGAAAAGGACTCCGCCATGAATCGCGATCAACCTCCCTGCAATACGTGCGCGAAACACGATTGCCGCACGTGTGCGTGGACGTCGCCGCTCGACGCATCGTACCGCACGCTCATTCGGTCTCACTCCATGCTGTCCCTCCTTGCGCTTCAGGTGAACAGCGACGAACCCGCGCCCGCCGAACCGTCATGGCTCGGCATCACCGGAAAGCGCATTCTCAGGTTCTTCACTGGCATGAGCCCGCGCGCACGCTGAAGCGTCGCACAGTCGCATCGGCGCGCCATTTTCGTAAAGAAGTTTGCCTAAATCTTTTTAGGATAACTGCGCATATAGAATGCGCTGCACCATTGCGCCTGCGTTGCGCGCCCATGTAGAAAGGAAAGACAGTCGATGAGCATCAATCTCGTCCAGGCGGTCAATTCCGCGATCTCGGACCACATCGCGGAACAGCTGTCGCAACAGTTCGGCATACCCGGGCCCATCGTCCGGCAAGTCGCGGCACGCATCGCGCCCGGACTCGTGGCATCGCTGATGGACCGGGCGACGCTCGTACCCGGCGCGCAGTCGGTGTACGCCGTCATCATGCAGCCGGAGACGAACGCTTATATCGTCGATCAGTTTTCCAAGCTCATCGCGACCACCGGCGGGCTCAAGCAACTCGAAGCCAACGGCCATTCGCTGGCCGCGCTCGCAACCGGCCAGCGCGTCGATGCGCTGACCGACGCCGTATCCGCCGAGACCGGCGTTCCCACGCAAGCTACTTCGGCGCTCGCGGGCATCGTCGCCGCGGTGCTGTTCGGCACCCTGAAGCGGCATTTCCTGCTCGCGCAGTGGGGCCTGACGCAAGTGCCGAAACTCCTGCGCGAGCAGATCGGCGAAATCAATACGTCGATGTCGAACGCGGTCGCGGCGGCCATCGGCGTCGGCAACACCGAAGGCTTCACCAGTTGCATCGCGCCCCGTCTCGCTACAGTCGCATCGAGCCTGGACCAGCGCATCGACAACGACGTGCCCTTTGCGGTTGCGCCGGAGCCCGCCGCAGCCGCCGCCGTGCTGAGCGCGCCTGTCGCGAAGTCCGCGCCGCGCCCGGCAGCCGCGCCTTCGTCTCCGTCTCAGCCTACGTTGCGCAAGCCGGTCATCAAGCCCGCGACGAAGCGTTCGAACAAGTGGGTCTGGGTGCTGTTCGCCGTGTTGGCACTGATTCTCGTGCTGGTCTACTATCGCGGCTTCACGACACGCGACAGCATCGATCTGAGCACGGCTCCGGCAGCGCCGCATGTGGCGGACGTGTCGGCGCCGGCCACGCAGCCCGTGGACGAAGCCCCGATCGCCGCATCGGCCATCGCCGACACGCCGATCACCACGGCGGCATCGGCCGTCGCCGCGCCTGCACCGACGACCGCACCCGCCTCGTGGAAAGACGCGCAATTGCTGTTCAACGTCAACGCGGCAGGCACGCCCGCGATCGAGGCCACGGTCGGCACGGAAGCCGAGAAGAAGCATCTGCTCGACACGCTGACGGCTCGTTTCGGCAAAGCCTTCACCGCGAACGTCGCCGTCGTGCCTGAAACGCGCCCCGCGACCTGGCTTTCGCGCCTGAACGATTTCTTCCCGCTGATGGCCCTGCCCGGCGCCGAAGCCAAGGTGAGCGGCTCGAAGGTCGAACTGAGCGGCACGGCCGCGAACGCCAAGCTCGGCTGGGCGGACCGTCTGAAGGGCACGCTCGGCGGCATGTTCCAGGTCGCCGCGTTCGACGTGGATGGCGCGGTCGCCACGGCGACGCAATCCTTTCGCAGCGCGATGAAGAGCCTGCTCGCAACCGACACGCCTTGCTCCGGCAGCAAGCTGACCAAGGTGCTCGACCTTCAGGTCGTCAATTTCGCGCGTTCGAGCGCGCAGTTGCCGGAAAGCGCGTACGCCACGCTCGGCGAGACGGCGCAGTTGCTCAAGAACTGCGCAGCCAAGGGCTCGATGGTGAATCTCGAAATCGCGGGCTATGCGGATACGCTGGGCGCGGCAGCGGCCAAGCTCGAAGTATCGAAGGAACGGGCTCAGGCAGTCCGCGGCTTCCTGGTGAAGAATGGCGTGCCGCCGCAATCGCTCACGGCGGCGGGTTACGGCGACGCCAATCCGGTTGCGGACAACGAAACCGCGAGCGGACGTTTCGCGAATCGAAGGATCGAATTCGTCGTGAAGAATCACTGAGCGCCAGAGCGCCGCTCGTCATCCCTTTGAAACGCCGTCGCGGCATAACGCGACGGCGTTTTCGTCTATGCGCTCAATCGCGTCTAACCACCCGAGCCCGGCTTGGCGAAATCGTTCTCGGCCCAGCGTTCCGCGCTGGCCTTGTTGAGCTTGAATGCCGGCGACACGCGCACATGCGCGAGTTGCGTGCCGTAGGCATCGAAGGCCTTGAGATTGGCGTACGGATCGTCCTCGTCGGGAACGATCTCCAGCGTGACCGTCAATTCCTCGCCGCGGACGTCGATGACGACGTTCTTGTGCAGCATCGCATGGCGCTGCTGTTCATGGCGGCGCAATACTTCCGACGCTGTCTTGACGAGCGTTCGAAACGCATTGGCGTCGAGCGGCTTCGGGTTTTTCTTGTCGCGGCCCATCGTCCACGGGCCGACAAGCGCGGGCTCGGCCTCGCCCGACTGGATCATTTCGACGGCCCAGCCGTCGTCGTCCTCGTTCTTGATCACGCGGGCGGTCCAGCCGTCGTCGCGCCAGAGGCGGTCCTCATGAATCGCGTCGTCAGTGGAAGGAAATTCGGAATCGGTCATATCGTTGCGGTGCGAACAGGCATTCAGATAATGCAACGAATTCTACCTTGGTCACGCACGCGGCACCGTTCATGCTTATGGCATAGGCCGTGTGGCCAGTGTCATACCCAAATGCATGGCGCCGTGCTAATTTGAATGTACCGGGCCCATCCGGAATCCATCTGCAACGCAGTCAAGAAGCCGTCAAACTCAGTCAAGGAGCAACCGCATGCTTGCATTCATCGGTACTTTGATCGTCGGACTCGTCGTCGGTCTCATCGCGCGGGCCATCAAGCCGGGCGACGACAACATGGGCTGGATCATGACCATCGTGCTCGGTATCGCGGGCTCGCTGATCGCGGGCTACGTCGGCCGCGCGCTGGGCTGGTATCAGCCGGGGCAACCGGCCGGGTGGATCGCCTCGGTCATCGGCGCGATCATCCTGCTCGTGGTCTGGGGCATGATCCGCAAGCGCAGTTCGTAACGCCGCGCCCGGACGTTTCTCGTTTCGGGTTCGAGCAAGACGCCTCGCCGATTCGGACGAGGCGTCTTTTTATGCGGCGATGCGCGCAAAGTCGATTTCCGCGCCCGCGCGCACGACGCGATTTTCCAGTGCGCCGCCGAGCCAATAGGAAAGCTCAGCAGGCCTGCCGATCTTCCACGCGACGAAATCCGCGGCCTTACCCGCTTCCAGCGAACCGTGCGTCGCCTGCAGTCCGAGCGCCTTCGCCGCGTGAATCGTCACGCCCGCGAGCGCCTCCTCCGGCGTCAGGCGGAACAGCGTGCAGCCCATGTTGAGCATCATGCGCAAGGAAAGCGCCGGCGACGTGCCGGGATTCAGATCGCTCGCCAGCGCGATCGGCACGCGGTGCCGCCGCAGCGCATCGACCGGGGGCAACTGCGTTTCGCGCAACATATAGAACGCGCCCGGAAGCAGCACGGCGACGGTGCCGGCTTGCGCCATCGCCACGGCATCGTCTTCGGTCATGTATTCGAGATGATCCGCCGACAGCGCCCGATAGCGCGCCGCAAGCGACGCGCCGTGCAATGACGACAACTGCTCCGCGTGCAGCTTCACGGGTACGCCGAGATCGCGCGCGCATTGGAAAACGCGCTCGACTTGCTGCGGCGAAAACGCGATGTGCTCGCAAAACGCATCGACCGCATCGACGAGTCCTTCTGCGACGAGCGCGGGCAGCATGTCGTCGCAGACGTACGCGATGTAGTCATCCGCGCGATTCGCGTATTCGGGCGGCAACGCATGCGCCGCAAGGCAGGTGGCGCGCACGGTCAGCGGCAGCGCGTGCCCGAGCCGCCGCGCGACGGCCAGCATCTTGCGCTCGTTCGCGAGATCGAGCCCGTAGCCGGATTTCACTTCGAGCGTGGTCACACCTTCGCGCACGAGGCCGAGCGCGCGCGCCTTCGCGGCTTCGAACAACGCGTCCTCGCTGGCTTCGCGCGTCGCGCGCACCGTGCTCGCAATGCCGCCGCCGCGCGCCGCGATCTCGGCGTAGCTCACGCCTTCGAGCCGCTCTTCGAACTCGCCGCTGCGATCGCCGCCGAACACGAGGTGCGTATGACAGTCGATCAGGCCCGGCGTCACCCATGCACCGTCGAGATCGACGCGCTCACCGGCGCCGATATCCGGCGCCGACGCGCGCGGCCCGATCCATTCGATGCGCGCGCCGTCGGTGAGAATCGCGGCGTCTTCGACGACCGAATACTTGCCGCCCGCCATCGTCGCGGCGTGGCAGCCGTGCCAGAGCGTTTTCATCGCGCGATCATCGGCAGGTCGAGGCCCTGCTCGCGGGCACACTGAACGGCGATGTCGTAGCCGGCGTCGGCGTGGCGCATGACGCCCGTCGCCGGATCGTTGTGCAGCACGCGCGCGATACGCGCGTCGGCTTCACGGCTGCCGTCGCATACGATCACGACGCCCGCGTGCTGCGAGAAGCCCATGCCGACGCCGCCGCCGTGATGGATCGACACCCACGTCGCGCCGCTCGCCGTGTTCAGGAGCGCGTTGAGCAGGGGCCAATCGGAAACGGCGTCGGAACCGTCCTGCATGGCTTCGGTTTCGCGATTCGGGCTCGCGACCGAGCCGGAATCGAGATGATCGCGGCCGATCACGACCGGCGCCGACAGCTCGCCGTTGCGCACCATCTCGTTGAACGCGAGGCCGAGCTTCGCGCGCTGCCCGAGGCCGACCCAGCAGATGCGCGCGGGCAGGCCCTGAAAGCTGATGCGCTCGCGCGCCATGTCGAGCCAGCGATGCAGATGCGCGTCGTCGGCGATGAGTTCCTTCACTTTCGCGTCGGTCTTGTAGATATCCTCCGGATCGCCCGACAGCGCCGCCCAGCGGAACGGCCCGACGCCGCGGCAAAAGAGCGGCCGGATATACGCCGGCACGAAGCCGGGAAAGTCGAAGGCATTGTCGACGCCCTCTTCCTTCGCCATCTGACGAATATTGTTGCCGTAGTCGAAGGTCGGCACGCCTTGTTCGCGGAACGCGAGCATCGCGCGCACGTGCTCGGCCATCGATTGCTTCGCGGCCTTCACGGTTCCCGCCGGATCGCTCAGCGCGCGGTCGCGATACTGCGCCCACGTCCACCCCTGCGGCAGATAGCCGTTGAGCGGATCGTGCGCGCTCGTCTGATCCGTGACCATGTCCGGGCGCACGCCGCGCCGCACGAGTTCGGGCAGCACGTCGGCGGCGTTGGCGCACAGGGCGATGGACATCGCGCGGCCTTCGGACGTGTAGCGCCGGATGCGCGCGAGGGCGTCGTCGAGATCGGTCGCCTGTTCGTCGACGTAACGCGTCTTCAGACGGAAATCGATGCGGCTCTGCTGGCATTCGATATTCAGCGAACACGCGCCCGCGAGGGTCGCCGCGAGCGGCTGCGCGCCGCCCATGCCACCGAGCCCCGCGGTCAGCACCCAGCGGCCTTTCAGGTCGCCGCCGTAGTGCTGCCGCCCCGCCTCGACGAAGGTCTCGTACGTGCCCTGCACGATGCCCTGGCTGCCGATGTAGATCCAGCTTCCGGCGGTCATCTGCCCGTACATGGCGAGGCCTTTCGCATCGAGTTCGTTGAAATGCTCCCAGTTCGCCCAGTGCGGCACGAGATTCGAATTCGCGATCAGCACGCGCGGCGCGTTCTCGTGCGTCCGGAACACACCGACCGGCTTGCCCGACTGCACCAGCAGCGTCTCGTCCGCTTCGAGGCGCTTCAGCGTCTCGACGATCTTGTCGTAGCACGCCCAGTCGCGCGCCGCCCGGCCGATGCCGCCATAGACGACCAGCTCGTTCGGATTCTCGGCCACGTCGGGATCGAGATTGTTCATCAGCATGCGCAGCGGCGCTTCGGTGAGCCAGCTCTTGGCGTTGAGCTGCGTGCCGCGCGGTGCGCGAATCTCGGTGTCGCGAAAACGGGAGGATGAAGTCACGGAGTGCTCCTGCGCATCAAGAAAGTGAGTCGGCGAGCGCGGGTGGAAACCCGCGGCGAGTGGGTCTCATGTTCTTGTATATACAACTTGCGGTGTATTAGGGGAATCCCGAGGCTTTCGTCCGGTCCTTGTATAGACAAGACTTACGGCAAGGGCAGGCCGCCGTCGCGCTTGACTTCGCGCAGGGAAAGCATCGATTCGACGGCCGTGACGCCCGGCAGCGTCCGCAGCACATCGCGCATGAAGACGCCGTATTCGTCGAGATCGCGCGCGACGATCTGCAACAGATAATCCGCCGTGCCCGAAATGTTGTGGCACGACACGATGCGCGCGATGCCGTGAATCTCGCGCTCGAAGCGATCCGACAGCGCGCGGTCATGCACGCTGAAGCGCACCTGCGCGAACGCGACGACGCCGAGTTCAAGCGCCTTGCGCGACAACATCGCGCGATAGCCGTCGATATAGCCCTCGCTTTCGAGACGCTTCAGCCGGCGCGCGCACGGCGTTTCGCTCAGTCCGACGCGTTCGGCGAGTTTTGCGACCGGCATGCGGCCGTCCTGCTGGAGCGCCGCGAGCATGGCGCGGTCGATTCGGTCGAGTTCGGTCATAGCGCTTTCCTCTCTTGATTTCGTAGATTCTAGCGGATCGCGCCAATCCTATTCCGAATGCCGACGCAAAATACCAGAAACCACCGCGTCCGAAGTGGCACGATGAAGCCTTCGAAACAGGAGAATTCATCATGGTCTCGGCACACTTGCTGTGGGTATTCGTCGGCGCGCTCGCAGTCGTCTACGCGCTGCCGGGGCCGGACATGGCGCTCATGCTTCAGACGAGCGGCACGCGCGGTCTGCGGCATGGCCTCGCGGTCGCCGCCGGGCTCGCCACGGCGCGCGCGACCCACGTGACGCTCTCGGCGCTCGGCGTCGCCGCGCTCTTGCGCAGTGCGCCGTGGCTCTATGACGGCGTGCGCATCGCGGGCGGCCTGTATCTGTCGTACGTCGCGATTCAGATTTTTCGCTCGCCCGCGTTCGGACTCGACGCCGCGCCCGGCCAGGCCGCCGCGTCCACGCTGCGTTCCGCGTATATGAAAGGCATCTTGAGCAGCATCCTCAATCCGAAGGCGCTGCTGTTCTGTTCCGTGCTGCTGCCGCAATTCGTGCGGCCGGAGACGGGTCCGGTCTGGTCGCAAGTGCTGGAACTGGGCGTGGTGCTGGTCGCGGTCGGCGTCATGTTCGACCTCGCGCTCGCGGCGGGCGCGGTGCGCATTTCCGGCTGGCTGCGCCGTCATCCGAAAGCGCAGACCGTGCAGCGCTGGACCTTCTCCGCCGCGCTGCTCGCATTCGCCGCGCGGCTGTCGCTCGACTGAAATCAGCTTTCCAGCGGTTTGAGAAAGAGCTCGTGCTTCGGCGCGAAGTGCGCATAGAGCGGCAGGATCGCGCCGCCCATCGCGCGTGCGTCGGGGCCGATCTGCCCTTCGACCAGACGCGGGCGCGTCATGCCTTGCCAGTCGAAACCGGCGAGTTCGTCGTCGGTGCGGCGGATGACTTCGCGCACCAAGGTGCGATCGATTTCGCCGTCGATGACCACGGCTTCGAGATCGAGCAGCGCCGCCGCCGACGCGATGCCCGTCGCGATCGCGGGACACGTCTCGCCCATCCACGTTTCCGCTAGCGCGCGCAATGGCGGCGACACGGCCCGCTCGTCGTGCGCGGCCGCGGCCGGCGCACCCGCGGCGGCGAACGCCTTTTCGAGCACGTACACCGATGCCGTGTTGAGCAGTTGCCCAGCGCGCCGCGCGCGGCCGTGAAACAGCGGAAACGAGCCGATGGCGCCCGCATTGCCGCTCGGCCCGGCGTGCAGTCTGCCGTCGATGACGAGCCCGCCGCCGATGAACGTCCCGATGAACACGTAGAGGAAATTACGCAGCCCGCGGCCCTGGCCCATCACCAGCTCGGCGGCGCACGCGGCCGTCGTGTCCTTGGCGAATTCGACGGGCAGCGCGGTCATCGACTGAATGCGTTCGCGAATGTCGATGTCATTCCACGCCGCGAGCGCGTCGGGCGGGGTGTCGAAGAAATCGCGCCAGCCGCCGAGCCACAGCGGCGCGGCCACGCCGATGCCCGCGATCTTTTGCGCGCCGTCGCCGAGCGCGGCGACCACGCGCGCGAGCCGGGCCTCAAGCGCAGGGAAAAGCGTCTGCGGATCGGGATAGGCGTATTCCAGTGTTTCGCGCGTGCGCACGCTGCCGGCGAAGTCCATAGAGAGCACGTCGAGACTGCGCCGCCCCACTTTCACGCCGATGGAAAACGCCCCGTCCGCGCGCAGCGATATCGGCACGGAAGGCTGGCCAATGCGCCCTTTCACGCGCGTGCGCGCATCTTTTTGCAGCAATCCGTCGTCGATGAGGTGATCGACGATCAGCGAAACCGTCTGCATGGAAAGGCGCGTGAGGCGCGCGACATCGGCCTTGGGCAGCGCGCCGTGCAGCCGGATCGCCTGCAGGACGATGCGCTCGTTGAACTGGCGCATGCCGAGCTGGTTGGAGCCGACCGAATGCATCGAGGCTTTGCGCGCGGGCCGCTCAGACATCGGCGCGTGCCTCGCGGCGCTCGCATGCGCGCCGGACATGGTTCATGTTATGGGTCCCCGTTCGCTTGAATCCGTTACGCCGATTCTAACAAGCGGGTCCTCATGTGATTCGATGCAGGCGGTTCAGTGCGTGCCGGATGCGCGCGCGTGCCACTCGTAGTCGAACACGGCAGCCTGCGCCGGTTCCGACAGGCACTCGACGAAGCTCACCACTTCCGGGTCCTTCACGAAGCTCGCGGCCGAGCTCGCCGCGAGAATCGCCGCGCTGTCCTGCGGCCGCGCGACGAGGAAGCCCTGCACGTAATCGACGCCGATTTCCTGCAACGCGCGCAAGGTGTCGATGTCCTCGACCCACTCCGCCACGCTGCGCATGCCGAGATTGCGCGCAAGCGCGACGATCGCCTCGACGATCGCGATATCCGCCGGATGCGCGCACATCGAGCGCACGAATTCGCCATCGATCTTGAGGGCGTCGGCGGACAGCGCCTTCAGATATTTGAACGACGTGTAGCCGGCGCCGAAATCGTCGAGCGCAATCTTGCCGCCCATGTCGTGCACGCGCGAAATGAAGCGCTGCGTGTTCTCCAGATCGTGCAGGGCGACGCTCTCCGTGATTTCGAGACACAGGTAATGCACGATCGATTGATAGCGCGCGAAGAGCGCGAAGATGTCCTCCATGAACTGCTCGTCGTTGAGCGAGCCGCCGGAGAGATTCACGCAGACGAACTGCGTGTTGCCGAGCTGATGCTGATGCGTCTCGATCCATTCGAGCAGCGTCGAGATGACCCAGCGGTCGATGGCCGCGATATTGCCCGATTCCTCCGCCGCGACGATCACCTTGCCGGCGGGCAGCGTCGCGCCGTCGGGCGAGCGCATGCGCAGCAGCACTTCGAAATTGAGCGATTCGGTCGGCGCCGAGAGCGACATGATCGGCTGCATCACGAGAAACAGGCCCGGCGGCAGGCGGTTGCGCCCGAGCGTCTCGACGAGCCGCAACTCCTCCGCGCGCTCCTCGAACGCGGCCGCACCCTTGCGATACGTGACGAGATGCGTGTGCGCGACTTTCTTCGCCTCGCGGCACGCGCGGTCCGCATGCGAGAGCGCGTCCTGCACGCGCACGCCCTGCGAGCATTCGACGAGACCGATCGACGCTTTCACCTGAAACGCGCGATTGCCGACCTGATACGGCGCATCCGACAGAATGGCGATGAGCTCGCGGCATTGCGCGATGGCGTCTTCGATCGACGTATCGTGCATCACGCAGACGAACTCGTCGCCGCCGATGCGCCCGACCCGATAGCTGCGCCCGAAGTGCGCGCGCGTGCGCGCCGCGACCTGGCGCAGCACTTCGTCGCCGCTGCGATGGCCGAACAGATCGTTGACGAGCTTGAAGCGGTCGAGATCGACATAGGCCAGCGCCCACGGCAGCGTTTCTTCGCTTTGCGCGGAGATCGCCTTCTCGATGCCGCGGCGGTTCAGCGAGCCGGTGAGCGGATCGTGCTCGGCGAGAAAGCGCAGGCGCTCGACGGCTTTCGAACGCTCCGTCGTGTCCTGCAGCGAGCCTTCGATCCAGCCATTCGAGCGGATGGCCTTCAGCAGATAGCGCCGCTCGCCGGTGCCGCGCTCGGACGAGCCGCCCATTTCGAGCTCGCCATCGCTGCCCTTCGACGCCAGCGCCTGCAACGCGCCCCACGCGCCGGCCTCGAAGTAGTCGTTCCAGTGCCGCACCTTGTAGTCGGCCTTTTGCAGATCGAGCATGGCGCGCAACGCGGGATTCGCGCGCACGAAGTGGCCGTCGGTATCGAGCGTGAAGAGGCCGATCGGCGTGACTTCATAGGTGTTGCGCAATTCCATCTGCGCCTGGCGGCGGAAATCGCGTTCGGCGCGCATCTGCTCGGCGATCGCGAAGGCCGCCATCATGCTCGACGAGAGCGCGGCCATCACCGTGTTCACGCCGCCCACGAGCACCTTCAGCCCGAAGGCCGCGCCGAGCACTTCCGAGAACGTGGAGAACAGCACGACGCCGAGCGACGCGACATACCAGAGCACGGTGCGCGAGCGCGCCATCCACACGAGCCGCGCGAGGAAGAACAGCAGCACGCAGATGCCGAAGCCGGCGATGACCCACAGCACTGGGATGAAGTACTCGTACGGCAGCGCGAGCGCCGCGGCGAGCAGCACGATGCCGACATACTGGATCACGCGCAGCAGCCACCTGTAGCCGACCACGCGCAACTCGCGCCGGAAGAGCTGCTGAAAGAGCGCCGCCGTCAGCAGGTAATAGGCGGCGAAGGTGAACTGCCGCAACGGCTGCATGAAATCCGACGGCAGCACGCGGCCCACCCACTGCATGTCCCAGCCCATCGCGTTCGCGCACAGGCGCAGATTGCCGACGAGCCACACCGCGAAAATCACATAGGTCCACTCGTGATTGATGAGCGCCGTGACGAACACGAATACCGCGAGGGTGAGCAGGCCGCCCGCGATGAGACCCGAGCTTTCCTGAAAATCGAGCGACGAATTGCGCAGGCCCTGCCATTCCCACGCGTAGGCGTTGATTTGTGCCGGGCCCGAAAACGTGCCGCGGCAAATAATGTTTTCGGCGTGTTTCAGCCGGCCGACCTGAATCGAGAAGCCCGCCTTCACCGCGCGCATTTCGCCGCTCACGACATCGCGGTCGGCCTTGCCGAGAAGATCAAGCGTATCTGCGTTCCAGCAGGCAAGCGTTTGCGCATGACGCGACGGCAATTCGACGACCGTCGACGAGTCGGCGCTCATGCTGGGCGTCGTAAAGCCGAACCACACCGGTTTTTCGGAAAGACGCGTGCTGTAACGGGAAACGGGCGCGGCGCCTTGCAGCGCTTCGCGCGCATCGGCCGGACCCATTAGACCGCTCTGATCGGAGAAAACACGTAATTCGAGAGGAACGGCGCCACGCGTTTCATATTGGCGCGGCAGGAAATAGAGCGTCGCGATCGTACCGAGCAAAATCAGAACGGGCACGGCGTAAACGGCGACCGCGTACAGCGCGTCGTCGATCCACGAGCCCGTGCGTCTGAATCTCGATAAGGAAGCTGGAATAACCGACGCCATACCTGGAAAAACCCCCGTTTGCGCCCGGCGCGAAATGCGCGGCGCAGGCAGCGGCCGAGTCCGAAAACCCCGCACGCCGCCGCTTTTGGCCAACCGGACCGCTCCGGGGTCCGGTTATTCGCTATTGCCTTTCTAAATACGATCGTGCTTTTTATCTGCCGTAAGCCATCAGCGGAGCCTCAGGGCATCGTACCGGTTCCCAGTCAAAAGATAAATCTACAGAATGCAAATCGATATCCGGGTGATGCGTATGCACCATGTAATTGAAGAGCGGATGACGGGCTTCTTCCCAGCGCTGGCGCGCCGCGGCGACATCCTTCGCCAATACGCGATGCGGCAATCCGCCGACATGCGTCATCGGCAGGAATTCATTGACGCCGAAAACATCCTTGAAGAGCATCGCCTCATACTCCCGATCAAGCGGCGTACGCGCCGTGATCACCATGTAATCGATCCCGTGCAATTCGCAGAACATCCAGAGCGCCTTGCACAACGCCACCTTCACCACCCGTCCCACCATGCCGCCCGAAACGCCGAGACGCGTCGCTTCCGCGAGGCGGCTCGTCGCCAGATGATCCGGCAGACGCACCGATTGCTCGACCGCGAGCCGCCCGTACGCATTGGTCTGAATGCGCATGGTCCCAAGCGGCGCGCCGTCGAGCTTGGACTCCGCCAGCAGGACGGCCGTGCCGCGATCGCGATCCGAAGGCTCGATCGTCATCGATTCGGCGAATTCGGGCAGATGCCGCCCATACGCCGAACGCCGGATGCTCACGGCTTTCTGCAGCCCGGCATCGTCCCGGACGATACGAATAGTAAACGGCATGCGCTCGGATTTCTGAAGCGCGGGCACGATCGTGAGAGTTGGGCGAACCGCCGGTTCGGTGTGGTTGGCGGCGGCGTTGTTGGCAAGGTTGAGACGTTCCATTTGTAAACCCCATTTTTTCTTGGCGATTGGAAATTGCCGCGTGCCGAGGACATTTATTTAAGTAGGTCCCGTACACGGGCGAAACGAGCCTCTCACGAAGTCAAAAAACGGGGTGCGCGCTTGCCGCTGTTTCTGAGCAAATTTCAGGCTAAAGCGATGGAAGAAAGCTTCTAATCGACGAGCCAATCGCCGGGTAGCCGCTGCAAACCAATATATGCATATGTCGTACAGGAATATGCGAGCCCGAACCGGGTGAAGAAACGAGGGCGAGCAGCCACCTATTGACGCGAGAGGCAATTGGGAGAATAGCGTTCGCCGAACCGTCGCGGAGCATCGCGTAAACGCTCGAAAACACTAAAAAAACGGGGCGCGGTAACGTTTGCTTACAAGTTTGTTTCGCACAATCTGCGAAACACGGAAAGTGCAGAGTTTGGGATTTTCAGACGTGGAGAACGGGCAAAAGAAAAAGCGGGCGTTCCTCGAAAGAAACGCCCGCCTTATCACGACATAATCATGTCGGTCGTGTGAAAACCGCTAAAACGAATCAGAAAAAATCAGTCGTCTTCGTCGAGCCAGGGGATATCGACGTCGGTAATGAAAGCGACCATCGCGAGCGGACGGCCTTCCTGCCGGCCGATGTTCCCGTCCGCGCGCTGCCATTCGCAGCGGAATATCGTGGCGGGCGTGTCGGCGAGCAGCGTGATCGTGCGGATCTCGTCCGGATCGTTCTCCTCGACGGGACCGTCGAGCGAGACCAGCAACTGCTGCGGCCAGACGCCGTCGGCGGGATCGTAGATCTTGTCGCCATCGTGAATGACGACATGCGCTTCGACGCCGATCGTCGCGGAGGCCTCGACGATCATCTTGCCGAGCGCGCGCAGCACCGCGGTGGCGCGGCCCGAGTTCGCCTGACGGATCGCGAGATCGCCGCGCGTCAGCGCCTGTTCGAGTTTGGGATTGGTTTTCTGTTGCGCCATCTATCTCTCTCGGATTGGTTCGTGGCAACTTTCGACGGGGGCGGCCCGGCCTAAGTTGCACACGGATCGTAGCATCGCATCAACAAAGATAGGTCGTACGGGCGCGCGCGGCAAACCGGCGGGCGTTGCGCTCAAGTTTGCGCACGAACGGCCGATATTGCGCTCATCCCCATCGAAACGCGTGACCACCGTGCTGTTCATCGACCTGTGTGCCCGCCCGTGCGTGCGTTTGCCGGTGCGCGCTGTCCCCATGCCGTTCGCGCGCGCCGCGCGGCCCGCGCCCGCCATCGTCGTGTGAACGTGGCAAGCGGACACGACGAGATCGTCGACGGCATCGCGCTGCGCACGCATCTGCAACCGATCTACAGCCTTCCGCATCAGCGCGAGGTGGGCTACGAGGCGTTGCTGCGCGGCGACGCGGGCGGCGGCGCGCTGATCGACCCGTTCGATCTGTTCGGCCGGGCGATCGTCGCGGGCACGCTCACGGAGCTCGACCGCATGAGCCACCGCACGCACCTGCGCAACGCGGCGGCGCTCTTGCCCGCCGCGCACTGGCTCTTCATCAATATCAATCCCGCCACCTTCACCGATCCCGGCTATGCCGTGCGGCTCGCGGCAGCGACACGCGCGGCCGGCCTCGCGCCGGAGCACCTCGTGATCGAAGTGCTCGAATCCGGCGGCACGGACGTCGAGGAACTCTCGCGCGCGACGCAGGCGTTTCGCGGGCAAGGCTTTCTCGTCGCCGTCGACGACTTCGGCGCGGGACATTCGAATATCGACCGGCTGCTGACGCTCAGGCCCGACATCGTGAAGCTCGACCGCAGTCTCGTGCGCACGAAGAGCGCTCACATGCGCGACGCGCTGATGCCGAAGCTCGTCGACCTGCTGCACGAGTCGGGCATGTTCGTGGTCGCGGAAGGCATCGAGACGGGCGACGATCTGATGCTCGCCGCGCGCTCGAACGTCGATTTCGTGCAGGGTTATCTGTTCGGCATGCCGTCGCCGACGCTGGCCGAGCGCGGCGTCGCGACGCCGCTCTTCGAAGACGTGTTCGATGCGCTCGCCCAGATGCGCCGCGCCGAGCGGCTCGCGGGCGACCTGCTCGTGCTGCCCTATCGCTCCGGCATCAAGCAGGCGGCGCGGCGCTTCGCTTCGGGGACGACGACCGAAGCCGCATGCGCCGACGTGCTCGCGCTGCCCGCGACGCTCAGCTGCTTCTTTCTCGACCAGGGCGGCCGCGAGTTCATGCCGGGCCTGGCCGGGGCCGCCGCGAAAGCGCCGAGCGCGCGTTTCGCGCCGATCGCGGACCCGTCCACGGGGCGCTGGGACAATCGCTCGTATTTCGTCGATGCGCTCGCGAAGCCGCAGCAAGTGATCACGACCGCGCCCTATCTTTCCGTGACCGGCACGTCGCTTTGCATGACGCTCACGATCGCGACGCAGCGCGCCGAGAAGCCGGTGGTGATCGGCGTCGATCTCGACTGGGGCAAACTCACCGAAGCGGCGCCGGCGATGTTCTGAGGCGCGTCTACCTCGCCTCGCCGATCACACTAGCAAGCGCCGCCGCGCCCGCGCGCAACGCCGCGAGATTGCCCGGCTCGAAGGTCCAGTGCCCCGCCGCGTTCACGACCGCCAGTTGCGCTCCCGGCCAGCGCGCGGCGAGCGCCAGCGCCTGATCGGCGGGACATACCATGTCGAAGCGGCCATGCACGATCCGGCAAGGCAGATGCGCGATGCGCGCAATGAGCGGCAACAGCGGCATCGGCGGCAGCTCGTTCGCCATGTAATGACGTTCGAGCAGCGCCATCGAGATCGCGGCGGCGTTCGCTTCCGCGCTCGGGCGCTTCTCTTCGTCGGCGGGTTCCTTCTCCGGCTTGTTGACGACCGACAGCGTCGTCTCGTATTGCGTCCACGCGCGCGCGAGCCGCGTGCCGGCTTCGTCGAAGCGTGCGAGCGGCGCCTCCGTCATCCGCAGGATGTCCTGCGCGTTCGATGGACGCTTGCCGCACGCCGCCTCGATCGCATCGAGAAACGCGCGATGCGCCTCCGGAAACACGCGCCGCACGTCCCACAGGAACCAGTCGATGTCCTCGCGCCGCGCGAGAAACACGCCGCGCAGCAGGAAGCCCAGGCACCGTTCCGGATGCGCGACGCCATACGCGAGGCCGAGCGTGGTGCCCCACGAACCGCCGAAAATCGCCCACCGCTCGATCTTCAACGCGGCGCGCAGCGTCTCCATGTCGCCGACGAGCGCATCGATGCCGTTGTGCTCCAGCTTGCCGAACGGCGTGGACTTGCCGCAGCCGCGCTGATCGAAGAACACGACGCGCCACTTCCCTTCTTCCAGCACCTCGGCCCATTTCACGTTCATCGCGCCGCCGGGGCCGCCGTGCACGACGAGCATCACGGGCGCGTCGCGCGGGCCCTGCGCGCGCCAGTAGATCGAATGGCCGTCGCCCACGTCGAGCATGCCTTCGTCGAACTGCACCGGCGTTTCGGTTTCCATTGCGCTTCATCCTCGGGTGTTGAGATCGGGTTGGCATCCATTGTTGCATCCGATCGGTGACATCGCATGACGTGCGCCGTGCGCTATGCTTCCCGCTTCCCTTCATCCAGCGAATTTCGATGCGCCGTACTCTCGTCAAGTGGCTCTTTGCAACGTATCTGCTAGGCAGCGGCATCGTCTGGTCGATCCTGATCCTGCCGCTCTTTCCGTTCGTCGGCCGCAATGGGCGCTACCGGCTCGCGACGCTCTGGTGCCGCGCCGTCGTCGTGATGATGCGCGTCATCACCGGCGTCACGTGTTCCGTCGAAGGGCTGGAGCATTTGCCGGCCGGGCCGTGCATCATCCTGTCGCGGCACGAATCGACGTGGGAAACGCTCACGTTCATGGCGCTTTTTCCGCGCCGCATCAGCTTCGTGTTCAAGCACGAGCTCATGAACATTCCGTTCTTCGGCTGGGTGCTGCGCGGGCTCGACATGGTGAGCCTCGACCGCGGCTCGATCCGTCAGGCGCATACGGCGGTGACGCGCGAGTGCGCGGCGCGGCTCAAGAAAGGCGATTCGGTGGTGATCTTTCCCGAAGGCACGCGCGTCGCGCACGATGCGCCGCTCAAGCTGGCCTCGGGCGGCGTGCGCCTCGCCTGCGCGACGAAGGTGCCGGTCGTGCCCGTGGTGCACGACGCGGGCAAGGTCTGGCCGGCGAAGGGCTGGCCGGATCGGGGCGGACATATTCGCGTGATCGTCACGCCTTGCCTGCCGCTCGATTGCGAGATTCCGCAGGAGCTGAACCGCATGGCGCAGACGCAGATGGACGAGGCGCTGGCCGAACTGCGCTAGCCGCCCCTCAGTACAGCGGCCGCTTCTTCGCGGCGCACAGCCGGTTCACGGCGGCGATCAGCGTGCCCATATCCACGGGCTTGCGCAAATAGCCGTCGTAGCTGACGAACGCGGGCGGATTCGGATGCCCCGAAATCATCAGGAAAGGAATGTGCGCGAGCGCCGCGTCGTTCTTCATCGTCTGGCAGAGCAGCGCGCCGCCGAGCCCCGGCATCATCCAGTCGGAGACGACGATGTCCACCCTTTGCTCGCCGAGTATCGTCAGCGCTCCGTTGCCATCGAACGCGCACAGGACGTTGCAGTCCTCGCCCTGCATGCAGACGGTCCAGGCTTCGATGGTGGCGGGGTCGTCGTCGACGAGCAATACGGTCTTCATCTTGCGGGCAAGTTCGGTGCGTGCGGCGCGTGCTGCGGAAGGTCTGCCGGAATCTGCGAAGACCGCGGCGGACAGCGTTTTATGTGACCACTGCTGAACCGGTTTGTTGCATTTACTTCGTTCTCACTGTCTTTCGTCATAGTATTTCTTTCGCGCCAACTCTGCGCGGTAAATGCTGCTTCAGCAACTTGCGCGCCGCCCGGCGACGCCGGTCATTTGCTCCGTGCGCGCGAGCGGCCCGCTTCACGCAGCGCGTCGACGAGCGCCTCCTCCACCGGCGTGCGCGCCGCGTCGTTGCGGCGGATCAGGCCGATCGGCTCATCGGTGCCCGCGAAAGGCATCGGCAACGAGGCGAGCAGCCCGAGCGCGATGTCCTGCTCGACCGCGCCGGCGGGCACGAACCACACGGCATCGTTGTTCATCGCGAGCGAGCGCCCGAGCGACACCGACAAGGTCTCGACGAGCGCCGTCAGCGCATGCGCGCCGAACGCGGTGAGCACGCTTTCAGCCGACTGACGGATCAGCGTGCCGAACGGCGGCACCACGATCGCAAAGCGCGCGAGCAGCGCGGGCGTGAGCGGCGTCTCCAGCGTCAGCGGATGCTCGCGGCGCACGACCACCGCCAGCGGCTCGCGATAGATCTGCTCGAACGACAAGCCGTGCATCGCCTCCGGCTCCGACAGCCGCCCGACGACAAGATCGACATCGCCCGCCTTCAGTTTTTCCAGCAGAAGCGCGTTCGAATCCGTCCATACCGAGAGCGACACCGCCGGCCATTGCTGCCGGAACGACGTGAGCGCGGGCGAGAGCAGCACGGGCGCGACCGTCGGCAGGATGCCGATTGCGATGGTGCCCGGCACGTCGCCGCGCTCGCGCAGCAGCATGTCGACGCCCTCGCGCAAGGACGCGACGCAGGCGCTCGCGTGCGGCGCGAAGAGCCGCCCTTCGCGCGTCGGCACCGCGCCGCGCCGCCCGCGCTCGAACAAACGCACGCCTAGAATGGATTCGAGCTCGCTGATCGTCTTCGAGACTGCGGGCTGCGTGATCGACAGGCTGTCGGCGGCGCGCTGCACGCTGCCGAGCTGCGTGACGGCCAGAAAACACTGCAAATGCCGGAACTTGACGCGGGTGTTGGTGAAGTCGGTATCCATGACGTTCCGTTATGCAAGAAGGCACAAAACATCATTTTCCATAACTTGCGGCGTTATATAAAGTAGTCGTCAGAAACATCCTATTCAATCCCACAATGACAGGAGACAGTCGACATGACTTCACCGATCCTCACACCGCGCGACTGGGAATCGCATCCGGCGTATCTGTCGCCGGGTTACAAGTCGTCGATTCTGCGCAGCCCGGGCCTGCCGCTCGTTCCGCTGAAGGAAAACCTGCGCAACCGGCGCGTGCCGGTCTATGGCGCGGATGATCTGGGCGTGCTCGACAACGATCTCACCCGCAACGCCGCCAAGAATGGCGATCCGCTCGGCGAGCGCATCATCGTGACGGGCCGCGTGCTCGACGAAGGCGGCCGGCCGGTGCGCAACACGCTCGTGGAAGTGTGGCAGGCGAACGCCGCGGGCCGTTACGTGCACAAGGCGGACCAGCACGACGCCCCGCTCGACCCGAACTTCCTCGGCGCGGGCCGCTGCCTGACCGACGACGAAGGCCGCTATCGCTTCATGACGATCAAGCCGGGCGCGTATCCGTGGGGCAATCACCCGAACGCGTGGCGTCCGCAGCACATCCACTTCTCGCTCTTCGGCGAGTACTTCGGCTCGCGCCTCGTCACGCAGATGTACTTCCCCGGCGATCCGCTGCTCGATCTCGATCCGATCTATCAAGGCATTCCCGAGCACGCCCGCGAGCGTCTCGTGTCGTCCTTCTCGATCGACACGACGCAGGAAAACTACGCGCTCGGCTACGAATTCAACATCGTGCTGCGCGGCCCGGACCAAACGCCGACGGAGTAAAACGAACATGACCACGCTGAAACAGACCCCTTCGCAGACCGTCGGTCCGTACTTCGCTTACGGCCTCGTGCCCGAGCAATACAACTTCGATCTGAAGAGCCTCTTTACCGCGTCGGCTGCGGACCGTGAAGTGCCGGGCGAGCATATCGCCGTCGTCGGCAACGTGTTCGACGCGGAAGGCAAGCCCGTCAACGACGCGCTGATCGAACTCGCCCAGGCCGATGCGAACGGCCGCTACGTGCAGAGCGTGCAGGAAGCGCGCGAATCGGGCTTTCGCGGCTTCGCCCGCTGCGGTACGGGCACGGATCCGAAACTGCGCTTCATCTTCGATACCGTGAAGCCGGGCGCGACCGCCGACGATTCCGCGCCGCATCTCGATGTCATCGTGCTGATGCGCGGCATGCTGCTGCACACCTACACGCGCATCTATTTCGAGGATGAAAGCGACGCCAACGCAAAGGACACGGTGTTGCAGAGCGTGCCGGCCGAGCGCCGTCATACGCTGATCGCGAAGCGCGAGGCGGGTGCGTCGGTCAAGGCGGATTCGTCGGGCAGCATCTATCGCTTCGACATTCATCTGCGCGGCCCGAACGAGACGGTCTTCTTCGACCTGTAACGCTTCTCGCAGCAGTTGTTTGAAACGAAGGCGTCCGGCACTGCGCTATAGTGTCGGACGCCTTTCGTTTTCTTCTGCGCTTTTCTCATGTCCGACGCTTCCACGCCCAGCCTGCTCTACGCCAAGCTCCTCGCTGAAACCGCCCAGATCGGCTGGTCCGAACTGGAACGCTTCTTCGCGCAAGGCAAGCTCATCTGGGTGAAGGGCGACCTCGATCTGGTGAGCGTCGCGGAAGCCGTCGCCAACGACGACACGCAGCAGGTCTCGCAATGGCTTTCCGCCGGACTGATCGAGCGCATGCAGGCCGAAACCGCCACCGATCTCGCCGCGCGCGATCCGGAACTGTGGGCCGTCGTCACGTCGCCGTGGGTGTGCGTGCAGGAACGCGGCTGAGTCAGCCCGTACCGCTCAGCTTGCGCCACAGTGTCGTCTTGCTGATGCCGAGCGCGGCGCACGCTTTCTCTCTGTCCCCGTCGAACGCGTCGAGCACGGCGCGCACTTCATCGGCCTGCGTGCGTTTCACGCGCGCCCTGAGCGTGAGATCCGGCTGATCGCCGTTCATGATTTCAGGCGCGATGTCCGCGAGCAGCGTGGGCGTCACCGGCCGCTCCGGCTCGTCCTCCATCTCCACCGCGACGCGCTCCATCACGTTTTGCAGCTCGCGCACGTTGCCCGGCCAGCGATACGCCATCAGGATCGCGAGGGCGTCGTCGTCGATCGATAGGCGCGTTCTGGCCAGCAAATGCGCGGCGAGCATCGGGATATCGGCGGCGCGCTCGCGCAAAGGCGGCAGCGCCAGATTCAGAATATTCAGCCGATAGAACAGGTCCGCGCGAAACTCGCCTTTTTCGACGTGCTCCGTCAGCGCACGATGCGTCGCCGCGATGATGCGCACATCGACCTGTAGCGGCTCCGTGGAGCCGAGACGCGCCACTTCGCGCTCCTGCAGCACGCGCAACAGGCGGCTTTGCAGCGGCAGCGGCATTTCGCCGATTTCATCGAGAAAGAGCGTGCCGCGATGCGCCGTTTCGATCAGGCCCGGCTTGCCGCCGCGCCGCGCGCCGGTGAACGCGCCTTCCTCGTAGCCGAACAATTCGCTTTCGAGCAGCGTCTCCGGAAACGCGCCGCAATTGAGCGCGACGAACGCGAACTCGCGCCGCGCGCTCGCGTTGTGGATGCCCTGCGCCGCGAGCTCCTTGCCGGTGCCGCTTTCGCCGCGAATCAGCACGGTCGCGTCCGAGCGCGCGTAGCGGCGCATGCGCGCTCGGGCCGCTTCGATGGCCGCGCTTTCGCCGAGCAGATCGCCGATCACGTAGCGCGCCGTCAGTTGCGGCGCGCGTTGACGCGTGCGCACCGAGCGGTCCATCCGTTGCAGCGCGACCGATTCCTGAAACGTGACGATTGCGCCGCCCGTTTCGTTCGATCCCTCGCCCCACGCGCTGCGATGCACGACATAGCTCGCGCCGCGCACCGTTTCCAGCGATTCGCCCGGCGCCGCCGGCACGGCCGCCGCCACATCCGGCGCCAGCTCCGCGAGCCGCCGCCCGACCGACTGCGACGGGTTCAGCCGCAGAAGCTGCGCCATCTTGCCGGAAAGCGCCTCGATGCGGCCTTGCGCGTCGAGCGCGATCACGCCGTCGCGCAGATTTTGCAGCACCTGATCGAGGCGGCGGCGTCGCATCGACTCGGCGAGCGTCGCGTTCGCGACTTCGAGCGCCGTGTCGATGGCCGCCTGCACGGACGGGCGCGAGTACAGAAACACCGACCTGAGCCCGGCCTTTTCCGCGAGTTCCGTGACGAGCCCCGGACCGACGATCGCCTTCACGCCGCGATCGCGCAGATCGAGCACGCAGGCTTCGGCGTCTTCGGCGGCTAGATAGGACGCGCTTTCGACCTCGACGCCAAACGCCGCGAAGAAGCGCTTCAGCTCGGGCGGCGTCTCGCCGTGCGTGACGAGCGCGACGCGATCCGCTTCGCGCTTGGCGCGCGCGAGCGCGTGCATCACGTCGAAGCCCGTCGGCGCGACGAGCACGACCGGCACGCCGGTACGCGCTTTCAGATAGCTGCCGTTCGATCCCGCCGCGACGATCACATCGGGACGATCGACGCCCGCGTGCTCGATGTCGTTGACGGCATCTTCGTAGCCGCGCGCGACGATGCGCAGATCGGCGACGCCGTCGTAAGCCGACGCGACATCGCGATACAGGTCGCGCAGCTTGCTGATGCCGATGGCCCAGATGCGCGGAGTGTGGGAAGGATCCATGTCGAAGCGTCGAAAGATAGGCGGCGACTCATGATACCGCCGCAATTTCGTGCCTGAAACAGCGATTTCAATTTTGAAATAACACGCTCGTTCGGTCGAATCACCATCTCATAAAAATCAATGACTTAACGCATGGCCCGCAACTTGCCTTTTGAGATGCACCTTTTCGGAGACGAAGAAACATGAGCCAGTTGTCCACTAACACGCCCGGCGCGCGCTTTCGCGCAGCCGTCGCCGGGGAAGCGCCGTTGCAGATCGTCGGCGCGATCACCGCTTACGCCGCGAAGATGGCCGAAGCCGTCGGTTTCAAGGCGCTCTATCTGTCGGGCGGCGGCGTCGCCGCGAATTCACTCGGCATGCCCGACCTCGGCATCAGCACGATGGAAGACGTGCTGATCGACGCGCGCCGCATCACCGACGCGTCGTCGCTGCCGCTGATGGTCGATATCGACACCGGCTGGGGCGGCGCTTTCAACATCGCGCGCACGATCCGTTCGTTCATCAAGGCGGGTGTCGCCGCCGTGCATATCGAGGATCAGGTCGGGCAGAAGCGCTGCGGGCACCGGCCGGGCAAGGAAGTCGTGCCGACTGGCGAAATGGTCGATCGCGTGAAGGCCGCCGTCGATGCGCGTACGGACGATTCCTTCGTCATCATGGCGCGCACCGATGCCGCCGCCGCCGAAGGCATCGACGCCGCGATCGAACGCGCTGTTGCGTATGTGGAAGCGGGCGCGGACATGATCTTCCCCGAAGCGATGAAGACGCTCGACGACTATCGCCGCTTCAAGGCCGCCGTGCGCGTGCCGATTCTCGCGAATCTCACCGAATTCGGTTCGACGCCCTTTTTCACCGTCGACGAGTTGAAGAGCGCGAACGTCGATATCGCGTTGTACTGCTGCGGCGCGTATCGTGCGATGAACGCGGCGGCGTTGAACTTCTATGAAACCGTGAAGCGCGACGGCACGCAAAAGGCGGCCGTCGAGACGATGCAGTCGCGTGCCGATCTGTACCAGTATCTTGGCTATCACGCCTACGAAGACAAGCTGGATCAGCTTTTCGCGGCACAGAAATGACCCTTGTTTCAGGAGACAAATCGATGAGCGAAGCAGACAACAGCACCGCAAGCGGCGCATTCAAGCCGAAGAAATCCGTCGCGCTGTCGGGCGTGACGGCGGGCAATACTGCGCTGTGCACGGTGGGCAAGACCGGCAACGACTTGCACTATCGCGGCTATGACATTCTCGATATCGCGACGACTTCCGAGTTCGAAGAGATCGCTTATCTGCTCGTGCACGGCAAGCTGCCGAATGCCGCCGAGCTGAAGGCGTACAAGACCAAGCTGAAGGCATTGCGCGGCCTGCCCGCGAATCTCAAGGCCGCACTGGAATGGATTCCGGCCTCCGCGCATCCGATGGACGTCATGCGCACCGGCGTCTCCGTGCTCGGCACGCTCCTGCCCGAGAAGGACGATCACAACGTGCCGGGCGCGAAGGATATCGCCGATCGCCTGATGGCTTCGCTCGGCTCGATGCTGCTCTACTGGTATCACTATTCGCACAACGGCAAGCGCATCGAAGTGGAAACCGACGACGATTCCATCGGCGGGCACTTCCTGCATTTGCTGCACGGCAAGGAGCCGTCGAAATCGTGGGTCGAGGCGATGCACGTCTCGCTCAATCTCTACGCCGAGCATGAATTCAACGCCTCGACGTTCACCGCCCGCGTGATCGCCGGCACGGGTTCCGACATGTATTCGGCAATCACCGGCGCGATCGGCGCGCTGCGCGGCCCGAAACACGGCGGCGCGAACGAAGTGGCCTACGAAATCCAGTCGCGCTATCAGTCGCCGGATGAAGCGGAAAGCGACATCAAGCGCCGCGTCGAAAACAAGGAAGTGGTGATCGGCTTCGGCCATCCGGTGTACACGATCTCCGATCCGCGCAACAAGGTCATCAAGGAAGTCGCGAAGACGCTCTCGAAGGAAGCGGGCGACACCAAGCTCTTCGACATCGCCGAGCGCCTCGAATCGGTGATGTGGGACGCGAAGAAGATGTTCCCGAATCTCGACTGGTTCAGCGCGGTGTCATATCACATGATGGGCGTGCCGACCGCCATGTTCACGCCGCTGTTCGTGATCTCGCGCACCTCGGGCTGGGCGGCGCACATCATCGAGCAACGCATCGACAACAAGATCATCCGGCCGAGTGCGAATTACACCGGACCCGAAAACCTGACATTCACGCCGCTCGCCAAGCGCGTTTAACTTTCATCGAAATACACATGAGCAGCCATATTTCCAACGTCCGCCCTGATCCGGACAAGGTACTCGTCGACATAGTCGATTACGTTCTCAACTACAAGGTCGACAGCACGCTTGCGCTCGAAACGGCGCGCAACTGCCTCATCGACACGCTCGGTTGCGGACTCGAAGCCCTCTCCTATCCCGCCTGCACCAAGCTGATGGGACCCATCGTGCCCGGCACGATCGTCCCCAACGGGGCGAAGGTGCCCGGCACCCAGTTTCAGCTCGACCCGGTTCAGGCCGCCTTCAATATCGGCGCGATGATCCGCTGGCTCGACTTCAACGACACATGGCTCGCCGCCGAATGGGGCCATCCGTCGGACAATCTGGGCGGCATTCTCGCCACCGCCGACTGGCTTTCGCGCAACGCGATCGCGTCGGGCAAGAAGCCGCTCGCCATGAAAGACGTCCTGATCGCGATGGTCAAGGCGCACGAAATTCAAGGCTGCATCGCGCTGGAGAATTCGTTCAACAAGGTCGGCCTCGATCACGTTCTGCTCGTGAAGCTCGCCTCGACGGCGGTCGTCGGGCAGATGATCGGCCTGACGCGCGATGAACTCATCAACGCGGTATCGCTCGCCTTCGTCGACGGTCATTCGCTGCGCACCTATCGGCATGCGCCGAACACGGGCTCGCGCAAGTCGTGGGCCGCCGGCGACGCGACCTCGCGCGCCGTGCGCCTCGCGCTGATCGCGAAGACCGGCGAGATGGGCTATCCGTCGGTTCTGACCGCTAAAACATGGGGCTTTTACGATGTGCTCTTCAAGGGCAATGCGTTCGAGTTCCAGCGTCCGTACGGCTCGTATGTGATGGAGAACGTGCTCTTCAAGATCTCGTTCCCCGCCGAGTTCCATTCGCAAACCGCGGTCGAAGCGGCGATGACGCTGCACGGCAAGCTCAAGGATGCCGGCAAGCGCGTCGAGGACATCAAGAAGATCACGATCCGCACGCACGAAGCGGCGATTCGCATCATCGACAAGAAGGGGCCGCTGAACAACCCGGCCGACCGCGATCACTGCATTCAGTACATGATCGCCGTGCCGCTGATTCATGGTCGTCTCACCGCGGCGGATTACGAAGATTCGATCGCGCAGGATCCGCGCATCGATACGCTGCGCGCGAAGATGGAATGCGTGGAAGACCCGCAATACACGAAGGATTATCACGACCCGGACAAGCGTTCGATCGCCAACGCGCTCACCGTCGAGTTCAATGACGGCACGAAGCTCGATGAAATCGCGGTCGAGTATCCGATCGGTCACAAGCGCCGGCGCGCTGACGGCATCCCGCTGCTCGTCGAGAAGTTCAAGACGAACCTCGCACGGCGCTTCCCCCAGAAGCAACAGCAGGCGATCCTCTCGGTCTCGCTCGATCAGGCAAAGCTCGAAGCGATGCCGGTCAATGAATATGTCGATCTGTATGTGATCTGACGCGCCGCACCCGGAGCCGGCGCGCCGCCGTCAGCTCCGGTCCACCACGTAATCCGTCCACAGCACGACGAGAATCGTCATCAGCGCCGGGCCGATGAAGAGGCCGATGAGCCCGAAGGTCTCCGCGCCGCCCAGAATGCCGAACAGCACGAGCAGGAACGGCAGGCGCGCCGATCCGCCGATCAGCACTGGCCTGACGAAGTGCTCGGCCACGAACACGACGATCAGCCCGAATGCGGCGACGCACGCCGCCGCGATCATCGAGCCTTGCGCGAAGAGCCACAGCGCCGCGCCGAGGAACACGAGCGGCGCGCAGAACGGCAGCATCGCCGCGACCGCCGTCAGCATGCCGAGCAAGGTCGCGTGCGGCACGCCCGTGATCGCGTAGGCGATGCCGAGCAGCGCGCCTTCGCCCAGTCCCACGACCACGAGACCGACCACCGTGCTGCGCACCGACTCGGACATGCGTCGCACGAGCGCGGCGCCGTCCGCGCCGAATGCGCGGCGCGAGCCCGCGAGCAATTGATCGCCGAGACGCGAGCCCGCCAGAAAGACGAAGAAGAGCGTCATCAACATAAAGCCGAAAATCACGAGCGCATGCGCGACGCGTCCGCCGAAATGCCGCGTCATCGCGACGACCGTGGCGCTATGCAGATTCTTCACCGCGGGCGACGATTCGAGCGGCGTCGCGAGATTTTCCTGCCACCAGCGCGCGACCTGTTGCGAGCCCATCGGCAAATGATCGATGAGCGCGGGCATCGGAATGCCGCTGCGCAGCACTTCGTGGAACCAGTGAAGCATGTCGTGCGCTTCCTGCACCGCCTGCGCCGCGACGATGAAAAACGGCACGACGAAGAGCAGGCCGATCGCCACCGTCAGCAAGACCGCGAGCACGCTGTGATGGCGTTTGAACACGGGCCGCCGTTCGAGCCAGCCGAAAGCCGGCCATAGCGCGATTGCGATCACGCCCGCCCACACGACCGCCGGAATGAACGCGCGCGCCGTGTAGAGCGCGACGAGCACGAGCACCCCGTAAAGCGCGGCGGACGCCGTGCGCTGCATCTTGCGCGTGCGGTCGGATGAGTCGGGGGCGGTGTCGTTGCGCGGCTGGATCTGCATGAAGGCGTGAGTCCGAGTTCGTGACGGTCGATGACCGGAGGACGGAGAGACGTCCGCCAGCATTGTAATCACGCACGAATCATTCCACTCGATGCGCGCAGTCAAGAAACCATTATTACAAAACGACTCGTTTCGCGCTCCCTATAATCGAGAATCGTATCGACGCAGGAATATGCAATGAGGGAAGAAGCTTCACGGGCGGCGGCCGGAACCTGCCTGATGGTCCTGCTGCTCGCGGGATGTTCGGCGGGTCTGAACCGCGCGAAGGAAGATCAGTTGAACGCGCAACACGGCATCACGATGCTGCCGGTCAAGGGCGGCGTGGAAATGCGTCTGCCCGAAGCGCCGCTTTTCGACATCGACGAATCGACGCTGCGCGCTGGCAACTCGCCCATGCTCGATCGCGCCGCCGAAGTATTGAAGCGCAGCATGCGGCCCATTCTGATCGAAGGCCACACCGACGACCAGGGCTCGCTCGCCTATAACCGCGCGCTGTCCGCGGCGCGCGCGGACGCCGTCGCGAAAGCGCTGATCGCGCGCGGCGTGCCGGCCGCGCGCATCACGACGCAGGGCATGGCGTATCAGCGGCCTATCGCCAGCAACAGCACGCGCGCCGGCCGCGCAGCGAACCGGCGCGTAGAAATCCTGGTGCGCGCCGAGAGCGAAACCACGCTGCTCGGCGCGCCTGCCAAGGGCGGGCGCTAGGCCGCCTGCCCGGCCTCCAGCACCAGCAATTGCGAGCCGTCGGCGACCTGATCGCCGACTTCGAACAGAATCTCGCCGATTCTGCCCGCGGACGGAGCCAGGATCGTGTGCTCCATCTTCATCGCTTCCATCACCATCAGCGGCGCGCCCTTTTCGACCGACGCGCCCGTCTCGACGAGCACCGCGATCACCTTGCCGGGCATCGGCGCGGTGAGACGTCCTTCGTGCTCGGCGTCGCCCGCGTGCGCCATCAGGTTCTGCCACTCGAACTGGAACGCCGCGCCTTCGTGGAAGACATGGAACACGTCGCCATCGGTGAAGACGTGGCCTTTGATCAGCGCGTCGTCGAGCTGAACGGCGAACGATGTCGCGCCGCTGTGCGACCAGTCGAAGCGTGCGCTCGCGTCGTTCAGCGTGAGGCGTTTCTCGCCGTTCTTCGTGAACACGACCTTCAGCGTCTCGTCCGTGTCGAGCGCGCGCCAGTTCAGGTCCTGGCTGT
Source organism: Caballeronia sp. PC1 (assembly GCF_021353155.1). Taxonomy (NCBI): domain Bacteria; kingdom Pseudomonadati; phylum Pseudomonadota; class Betaproteobacteria; order Burkholderiales; family Burkholderiaceae; genus Caballeronia; species Caballeronia sp. PC1. The sequence goes on along the minus strand of NZ_JAJUBH010000002.1, from coordinate 1,159,263 downwards.
AGCCGCCCGACATGCGCCAGTGGCTCAGCGCGTCCCACGGCGAATGCCCATGCGCTTCGCCGCCCTCGCGCGTCAGCAACGCGGCGCACGCGAGCGCGAGCGCGCTCTTGCGCGAAACCGTCGACGGCGCGAAAAGCGCATCGTGATGACGCTCGATCAGGCCCGTGTCGAGATCGCCCGATGAAAACGGCTCGCTCTTCACGATGCGCTGGAGAAACTCCACGTTCGTCGACAAGCCGACGATCTCGCATTCCGCCAGCGCGCGCGCCATGCGCGACAACGCATCGCGACGGTCGCGGCCATGCACGATCAGCTTCGCGATCATCGGATCGTAGAACGGCGTAATGGAATCGCCCTGACGCACACCGCTGTCGACGCGCACGTCGCCGTCGATCGAAAACTCCACCGCCTGCGGCACACGCAGATGCTTGAGCGTGCCCGTCGATGGCAGAAAGCCGCGCGACGGATTCTCGGCGTAGATGCGCGCTTCGATCGCGTGGCCGTGCACCTTCAACTGATCCTGATTCAAAGGCAAAGGCTCGCCCGCCGCCACGCGCAGTTGCCATTCGACGAGATCGAGGCCCGTGACCATCTCCGTGACCGGATGCTCGACCTGCAGGCGCGTGTTCATCTCCATGAAGTAGAACTGGCCGTCCTGCGTCATGATGAACTCGACCGTGCCCGCGCCCACGTAGTTCACCGCGCGCGCCGCCGCGACCGCGGCTTCGCCCATCGCGCGGCGGGTTTCATCGGCGAGACCCGGCGCGGGTGCTTCTTCCAGCACCTTCTGATGGCGGCGCTGCACGGAACAATCGCGGTCGAAGAGATACACCGCGTTGCCGTGCTTGTCGGCGAACACCTGCACTTCGACGTGACGCGGACGCAGCAGATACTTTTCGATCAGCACGCGATCGTTGCCGAAGCTCGACGCCGCCTCGCGCTTGCACGACGCGAGCGCCGCCGCGAAATCCTCGCTCTTCTCGACCACGCGCATACCCTTGCCGCCGCCGCCCGCGCTCGCCTTCAAGAGCACGGGATAGCCGATGCGGTCCGCTTCGCGCTGAAGCAGCGAAGCGTCCTGATCGTCGCCGTGATAGCCCGGCACGAGCGGCACGGACGCCGATTGCATGAGCGCCTTCGCGGCGGCTTTCGAGCCCATCGCGCTGATCGCTTCGACCGGCGGCCCGATGAACGTGATGCCCGCTTTCCCGCACGCGTTGGCGAAATCCTCGTTCTCCGACAAAAAGCCGTAGCCCGGATGGATCGCCTGCGCGCCGGTGCGTTTCGCCGCCTCGACGATGCGCTCGATACGCAGATAACTTTCCGACGCCGCCGAGCCGCCGACATGCACCGCTTCGTCGCAGACATCGACGTGCTTGGCCTTGGCATCCGCATCCGAATAGATGGCGACGCTGCCGACGTTCAGGCGCTTCGCCGTCGCCGCCACGCGGCAGGCGATTTCGCCGCGGTTCGCTATGAGTATTTTGTTGAACATGATGGCGTTACATCCTGAACACGCCGAAGCGCGTTTCTTCAATCGGGGCGTTCATCGTCGCGGCCAAACCAAGGCCCAAAACGTCGCGCGTCTGGGCGGGATCGATCACACCGTCGTCCCACAGGCGCGCGCTCGCGTAATAAGGATGGCCCTGCGCTTCGTACTGGTCGCGAATCGGCGCCTTGAACGCTTCCTCTTCTTCCGCGCTCCACGCGCCGCCCTTTTTCTCGATGCCGTCGCGCCGCACCGTGGCAAGCACGGACGCGGCCTGCTCGCCGCCCATCACCGAGATGCGCGCGTTCGGCCACATCCACAGGAAGCGCGGCGAATACGCGCGGCCGCACATGCCGTAGTTGCCCGCGCCGAACGACCCGCCGATGATCACCGTGAACTTCGGCACCTTCGCCGTGGCCACCGCCGTCACCATCTTCGCGCCGTTGCGCGCGATGCCTTCGTTCTCGTACTTGCGCCCGACCATGAAGCCCGTGATGTTCTGCAGGAACACGAGCGGAATCTTGCGCTGCGCGCACAGCTCGATGAAGTGCGCGCCCTTCAACGCCGACTCGGAAAACAGAATGCCGTTGTTCGCGACGATGCCGACCGGATGCCCCCAGATATGCGCGAAGCCGCAGACGAGCGTCGTGCCGTAGCGCGCCTTGAATTCGTCGAACGCGGAATCGTCGACGATGCGTGCGATCACTTCGCGCACGTCGAAGGGCTTGCGCGTATCGACGGGAATCACGCCGTAGACGCTTTGCGGATCGTGACGCGGCGGCAGCGGCTCTTTGAGCGCGAGCGAAGGCGTTTTCACGCGGTTCAGATTGCCGACGATGCTGCGCGCAATGCCGAGCGCATGGGCATCGTTCTGCGCCAGATGATCCGCGACGCCGGAAAGACGCGTATGCACGTCGCCGCCGCCCAAGTCTTCGGCGCTGACTTCCTCGCCCGTCGCGGCTTTCACCAGCGGCGGGCCGCCGAGGAAAATCGTGCCTTGATTCTTCACGATGATCGATTCATCGCTCATCGCGGGCACATAGGCGCCGCCCGCGGTGCACGAACCCATCACCACGGCGATCTGCGCGATGCCCTGCGCCGACATGTTCGCCTGGTTGTAGAAGATGCGGCCGAAGTGATCGCGGTCGGGAAAGACATCGTCCTGATTCGGCAGGTTCGCGCCACCCGAATCGACGAGATACACACACGGCAGGCGGTTCTGCTCGGCGATTTCCTGCGCGCGCAAGTGCTTCTTCACCGTGACGGGATAGTACGTGCCGCCCTTCACGGTCGCGTCGTTGCACACGACCACGCATTCCTGCCCCGCGATGCGCCCGATGCCGGTGATGATGCCCGCGCCCGGCGCGTCGTCGTTGTACATGCCGTACGCCGCAAGTTGCGACAGCTCGAGAAACGGCGTGCCCGGATCGAGCAGTTGCGCGATGCGGTCGCGCGGCAGCAGCTTGTTACGCGAGACGTGCTTGTCGCGCGCGGCCTGTCCGCCGCCTTCCGCGATCTTCGCGACCTTCTCTTTCAAGTCTGCGACGAGCGCTTCGAGCGCCTGCGCGTTGGTGCAGAATTCTTCGCCGCGCGGATTCAGTTTCGATTCGATGATCGCCATGACGCGCGCCCTCAAGCCGTTTCGGCGAAGAGTTCGCGGCCGATCAGCATGCGGCGGATTTCGCTCGTGCCCGCGCCGATCTCGTAGAGCTTCGCATCGCGCCACAGGCGGCCAACCGGATACTCGTTGATGTAGCCGTTGCCGCCGAGAATCTGAATCGCTTCGCCGGCCATCCACGTGGCTTTTTCGGCCGTGTAGAGAATGACGCCCGCGCAGTCCTTGCGCACTTGCCGCACATGGCCGGCGCCGAGCGTATCGAGCTGACGGCCCACCGCGTAGAGATACGCGCGGCACGCCTGCAGCGTCGAATACATGTCGGCGACCTTGCCCTGAATGAGCTGGAATTCGCCGATCGCCTGACCGAACTGCTTGCGATCGTGGATATACGGCACCACCGAATCCATGCACGCGAGCATGATGCCGGTCGGGCCGCCCGCGAGCACGGCGCGCTCGTAGTCGAGCCCGCTCATCAGCACTTTCGTGCCGCCATTCAACTGGCCGAGAATATTTTCCTTCGGCACTTCGACGTTCTCGAACACGAGCTCGCCGGTATGCGAGCCGCGCATGCCGAGCTTGTCGAGCTTCTGCGCGACGCTAAAGCCCTTCATGCCCTTCTCGACGATGAACGCGGTGATGCCGCGCGGACCGGCTTCGATATCCGTTTTCGCGTACACGACGAGCGTGTCGCAGTCCGGGCCGTTGGTGATCCACATCTTCGTGCCGTTGAGCACGTAGTGATCGCCCTTTTCGTCGGCGCGCAGCTTCATGCTGACGACGTCCGACCCGGCGTTCGGCTCGCTCATCGCGAGCGCGCCGATATGTTCGCCGGACACGAGCTTCGGCAGATACTTCTGCTTCTGCTGCTCCGTGCCGTTGCGATGGATCTGGTTCACGCACAGATTCGAATGCGCGCCATACGACAAACCCACCGAAGCCGATGCGCGCGAAATCTCTTCCATCGCGACCATGTGCGCGGTGTAGCCCATGTTCGCGCCGCCGTATTCCTCGGAGACGGTCATGCCGAGCACGCCCAGGTCGCCGAGCTTCTTCCACAGGTCCATCGGGAACTGGTCGGTGTGATCGATTTCGCCGGCGCGCGGCGCGATTTCCTTCGACGCGAAGTTGGCGAGCGAATCGCGCAGCATGTCGATGTCTTCGCCCAACGCGAAATTCAGGCCGGGTACGGTGCTCATGGGGTCGTCTCCTCCAGATACGATGTTTTTCGGCAAGCCCTGCAAACTGAGCGTTACTCACACAGGGCAGCAAACCACGGAATGGGGCAATTTCACGCTCAAATCGGCTAGCCGTCAATAGGTTTTTGAGCTACGCTCACATTTATTTCCCGCGCCTTCCATCATGTCCACGCAGACCGCCACCAGCCGCCGCACGCCCACCGGGGTCAAATCGCAGCAGCGCGTGAAAGATATCCTGCAGGCCGGCCGCGACGTTTTCGCCGAAAAAGGCTACGACGCCGCGACGAGCGCCGAGATCGCGCAGCGCGCGGGCATTTCGGAAGCCACGGTGTTCAGCTATTTCAGCGGCAAGCGCGAGTTGTGCGCCCGCGTGATCGCCGACTGGTATGACGAAATCATCGATGCCTTCGAGACCGGCCTGCCGCGCGACGGCTCGGCGCGCCAGCAGTTCGCGTTCATCGTCAGAACGCACATGCGGCTCATGCTGATGAACGGCACGGGACTGTGCGCGCTGGTGTTGTCGGAAGGCCGCACGAAGCAGCACGATCTTTCCGACACGCTCACGGAATATCAACGCCGCTATACCGCGCCGCTCATGGACGTGCTCGCGCGCGGCCAGACGCTCGGCCACGTGCGCACCGATATGCCGCTGCGATTGCTGCGCTCGCTCGTCTTCGGTCCGATGGAGCACGTGCTGTGGGACGCGACGCTCGCGAAGCGCCGGCTGAGTCAGGCTCAGATCGAGACGACGGCGAACGAGCTGGTGGAAGTGTTGTGGGCGGCGTTGCAGCCGCCCGATGCGAAACTGGCCGCGCTCGCGCAATTCCGGCAAGACGTCGAAGAAGCGTCGCGCCGCTACGAAGCGCGCGAGAAACCTACTTCTTGATGAAGCGCAGCGCGAGCCGCGCGAGCTTCGGCACGGTGACGGGACGGAGCAGACGCGCGTCGTAGCCGCTCATGCGGCGGTCGTTTTCGGTGAGACAGAGTTGGATCAAGGCGCGCACCGAGACATCGCCCGCGACGGAATCGCCCACGTTCGCGGGGAAATTCGCGTCCTGCGCCGCGCCGCTCTTGTCGAAGCCGCGCGCGAGCGAAATGCGGTCGCGGATCAGCGAGATCCAGACGCTCGCCGTTTTCGCGAGGAACCAGGGCTTGCGATACCACGGCAGACTGTGCCGGTACCACGCGACCCAGTTCGCGAAAAAGAGAATGTGCCGCGCTTCTTCCTGAATGACCGGCTCGAAGGTTTCGACCAGTTCCTCGGGAAAATAGCCGGATTGCCGCGCCGCCTCAAACAGCCCGAAGGCGAAGAAACTGTCGATGCACTCGCTGTAGCCCGTCAGCATCCACGCGCGCAGCGGATCGGCCGGCGCGGGATACGGCGGTTCCGGCGCGAGCTCGATGCCGTACGCCTCGACGAGCTTCGACAGCACCAGCTTGTGGCGCGCCTCTTCGCCGCCATTCATGCGCAGCGCTTCGCGCAAATGCGGATCGGGCACGCTCGCGGCGTAGGTCGCGACGCGAATCGACGCGCGCCCTTCCGTCTGCACGGCGATATCCCAGATCGGCAGCGACGTCACACGCTTCAACGCGCCCGGTTCGAGCCTCGGCCAGTCGATGACGGCGGGCTTGTACGGATTGTGCGTCGTCAGCAGCATCTCGCAGAACATGCGCTTGTGGAGGTCCGAACCGATCGGAATCGTCCCCGTCGACCGGTACGTCCAGTTGCGCATCGCATGATCTGCTTCTACCGTGTTGAGCGTATCGGACATATTCGAATATCGGCCGCCGATTGGGTACGTTCTGCGGATTCTGGCATACAGAACGCCGACTCGCAGCAGCGCGCGCCGTTTTTCGCGTGACGAGCGCCATCACGGATACGCCTGCGGAAAAAAAGCCCCGGTCGAAGCCGGGGCTGCCGCGTCAGACCGCCATCACGGTGACGGACTTCGTCACGAGATACGGTTCGAGTGCTTCCGGTCCGCCTTCCGAACCGTAACCCGAATCCTTCACGCCGTCGAACGGCATTTCGGGCCAGGGCGTGGCCGGCTGGTTGATCCACAGCATGCCCACTTCCATCTGATTCGTGAGCAGATGCACGTTCTTGAACGAACGCGTGAAGGCGTAGCCCGCGAGACCGTACGGCAGACGGTTCGCTTCGGCGATCGCGTCTTCGAGCGAATCGAAGCCGCGCACCGCGGCGACCGGTCCGAACGGCTCCGCGTTGAACACGTCGGCTTCGAGCGAGACATCGGTGATGACCGTCGGCGCGAAGAAGTTGCCCGCCGTGCCGATGCGCTCGCCGCCCGTCGCGATGGTCGCGCCCGTCTTGCGCGCGTTCTCGACGACGCTGTTCATCGCCGTGATGCGGCGCGCGTTGGCGAGCGGCCCGAGCGTGGTGCCGTCCGCGAGGCCGTCGCCGACTTTCAGGCTTTCGGCGTGCTTCACGAGCGCCGCGATGAAGTCCTGCTTCACGCTGTTATGCACCAGAAAGCGCGTCGGCGAGATGCAGACCTGGCCGGCGTTGCGGAACTTGGCCGCACCCGACGCCTTCACCGCCAGTTCCACGTCCGCGTCTTCCGCGACGATCACGGGCGCGTGACCACCGAGTTCCATCGTCGCGCGCTTCATGTGCTGGCCGGCGAGCGCCGCGAGTTGCTTGCCGACCGGCGTCGAGCCGGTGAACGTCACCTTGCGGATATCCGGATGCGCGATCAGGAATTGCGAGATCTGCGGCGGATCGCCATACACGAGCTGAACGACGCCCTTCGGCACGCCCGCGTCGGCGAACGCGCGAATGAGTTCGGCGGGCGAAGCCGGCGTTTCTTCCGGCGCCTTCACGATGAACGAACACCCCGTCGCCAGCGACGCGCACAGCTTGCGCACCACCTGATTCACCGGGAAATTCCACGGCGTGAAGGCGGCGACCGGTCCGACCGGCTCCTTGACGACCGTCTGCTGCGCGTTGATGTTGCGCGGCGGCACGATGCGGCCATACACGCGCCGCGCTTCGTCCGCGAACCATTCGATGATGTCCGCGGCCGAATTGACCTCGATGCGCGCCTCGGCGAGCGGCTTGCCCTGCTCCTGCGTCATGAGCCGCGCGATGGCGTCCGCGCGCTCGCGGATCAGCCCGGCAGCCTTGCGCATCAGATTGGCGCGCTCGAGCGCGGTCATTCTGCGCCACGTCGCGAAGCCGCGCCGCGATGCCGCGACCGCGCGCTCCAGGTCGGTCGTGCCCGCCTTGGCGACCGTGCCGATGACATCGCCCGTCGCGGGGCTCACCACGTTGATCGTTTCGCCGGACGAGGCGTCGCACCATTCGCCATCGATGAAAAGACGTGTGTCCGAGTATCCTGCACTTGCCATGTACGACCTCCGAGAAAAATCGATTGCGTGATCGGGGCGCCGGCGCCGCGTGCTGCCGGCGCCGCCGGAACCCGTCATCTTGCCTGTTATCGCCCCGTCCCGCTTGAAACCGATGAGCGCATCCGCCGCCTTCAATACGGCCGGATGCCGTTCATCAGCAGCGCGACGACGTGGCGGGCGTGCTGCTCCATGCTCGCCGACCGGTCGCCTTCGCCGCGCCAGCGTGGCGTCGCGAGCGGAAACACGGTCAGTCCGAACAGCGACGCGAACACGAGCGACGGCTCCAGCGCCGGATTCAGCTTGCCCGCCTTCTGCCAGCCGGCAATGCGCTCGATCGCGCGGTCCTTGTGCTCGTCGCCGAAACGCTCGGCCATGCGCTGCCGCAAGAGGCCGCCCTCGCTGATCATCTCGCGCACCCACAAGGCCGCGAACCACGGGCATTTCTCGACCGTCGCGACCAGCGTTTCGACGAACGCGCGCAAGGTATCGACAGGCTCGGCGTGCGGATCGTTGAACACGCGCGCAAGCTCGATGCGCAGCGGCACGAGCCGTTCATCGATCAGCATGTCGAGCAGCTGATCGCGCGTCTTGAAGTAGTAGTGAACCATCGCCGGGGTGACGCCCGCCTCGCGCGCGATCGCGCCGAGCGTCGTTTCGCCGATGCCCTGCCGCGCGAACAAGTCGAGCGCGATATCCAGCAAGTGCGCCCGCGCCTGCTCGCCGTGCGCCCCGCTCGGCCTGCCGGGCCGGCGGCCTGCCTTGTTGCCTGGCACGGCAGCCCCGCCGCCGTCCACAGAATGGTTAGTCATAGTTCGATTTGACGAAATTTCCCTCGCCCGCTATATTAACTTTCACGTTAATTAATTACAATCCGCCGCACTCATCGGGCATCCGCCCGTCGTGGATTTGTAAGCCAGCCAACATGACATCTTTGCATCAAACCGCCGTCGCGGGCGCGGAGCCGTCCGACGCCACAGGCATCGAATCGAAACCGCCGGTCAGACTGCTGTTCACGGCGCTCCTGCTCGTGATGCTGCTCGGCGCGCTCGATCAGACCATCGTATCGACCGCGCTGCCGACCATCGTCGGCGATCTGGGCGGGCTCGAAAACCTCTCGTGGGTCGTCACGTCCTACCTGCTCAGCTCGACCATCGTCGTTCCGCTTTATGGCAAGTTCGGCGATCAGTTCGGCCGCAAGGTCGTGCTTCAGGCGTCGATCCTGATCTTTCTCGCCGGGTCGATTCTTTGCGGCGTCGCGCAGAACATGACGCAGTTGATTCTCCTGCGCGCGCTGCAGGGCCTCGGCGGCGGCGGGCTGATGGTCATCACGATGGCCGCCATCGCCGACGTCATCCCGCCCGCCGAACGCGGCCGCTTCCAGGGGCTCTTCGGCGGCGTGTACGGCCTCGCGACCGTGGTCGGGCCGCTCGCCGGCGGCTTTCTCGTCGAGCATCTTTCATGGCGCTGGATCTTCTATATCAATCTGCCGCTCGGCCTGATCGCGCTCGCCGTGATCCAGCTCGTCTTCAAGCCGCATACCGCGCACGTCGATCATCGCGTCGACTATATGGGCGCGGGCTTTCTCGCGGCCGCGCTGACGTGCATCATCCTCTTCACCAGCGAAGGCGGCACGCTGCTGCCGTGGACCTCGCCGCAGCTCTGGTGCACGCTGCTGCTCGGCCTCGTGTGCGTCGGCGGTTTCGTCTACGAGGAACGCCTCGCCGCCGAGCCGATCATGCCGCTGTCGCTCTTCAAGGAACGCACCTTCGTGCTCGCCGGGCTGATTGGCTTTATCGTCGGGTGCGCGCTGTTCGGCGCGGTCACGTTCCTGCCGCTCTATCTCCAGGTCGTGAAAGGGTCGACGCCTTCCGCGGCCGGCCTGCAGATCACGCCGATGATGGGCGGCGTGCTGCTTTCGTCGATCGTGAGCGGGCGCGTCATCAGCAAGGTCGGCAAGTATCGCTTCTTCCCGATCGCGGGCACGGCGCTCGTCGCCGTCGCGATGCTGCTGCTCTCGACCCTGACGCTCGACACCCCGCTTGCCACGATGAACATTTATATGGCGCTGCTCGGCCTCGGGCTCGGCATGGTGATGCAGGTGCTCGTGCTGGCGGTGCAGAACGTCGTCGAATTCCGGATGATGGGCGTGGCGACCTCCAGCGCGACGCTGTTCCGCTCGATCGGCGGCTCGGTCGGCGTGGCGGCCTTCGGCGCGATCTTTTCGAATAGCTTGCATGCGCGCCTCGAAGCGCTCGTGCCGCCGGGCACGGACATGCCGCGCTCGCTCGGGCCGCAGGCGGTCGCGCAACTGCCGCCCGCGCTGCACGACGACTATCTGCACGCATTCGCGGGCTCGATGCACACCGTCTATCTCGTCGCGGCCTGCGTCGCGTTCATCGCGTTCGGGCTGTCGTGGTTTCTGAAGGATCATCCGTTGAAGAAGCGCTGAAACCGGCGGCGGAAGCGAGGAAAACTTCTAATGGCCCTGCTATCGGGGCTTTTACTAGCTCCCGAAACATTTTGGCTTGATAACCTTCTGCCGATTCCGCGCGGACACGATCCGCCGAATATCATGCTCCGGCGCCCAACGACGCGCCGGACGCCCGGCACGAGACCTTCCGGGCTGAACCGACCACCCTTTGGAGTTAAAACAGTGAAGAAACTGCTCGCGGCACTGACGATGTCCCTTCTCGCCGCCACGTCGCTCACGGCCGTCACGGCTGCGCAGGCGAAGGACTATTCGACGATCCGCTTCGGCGTCGATGCAAGCTATCCGCCGTTCGAATCGAAAGGTTCCGACGGCAAGCTGGTCGGCTTCGACATCGATCTCGGCAACGAAATCTGCGCGCGCCTGAAAGCCAAGTGCGTGTGGGTGGAAAACGACTTCGACGGCATGATCCCCGCGCTCAAGGCGAAGAAGTTCGACGGCGTGCTCTCGTCGATGTCCATGACACCGCAACGCGCCGAGCAGATCGCCTTCTCGAGCAAGCTGTTCAACACGCCGACGCGCCTCGTCGCGAAGAAAGGCAGCAACATTCTGCCGACGGCTGACAGCCTGAAGGGCAAGAACGTGGGCGTCGAACAAGGCACGATCCAGGAAACCTACGCGAAGACCTACTGGGCGGCGAAGGGCGTGACGGTCACGCCGTATCAGAACCAGGACCAGGTCTACGCCGACCTGATCTCGGGCCGTCTCGACGCGACGCTGCAAGACGCGGTGCAGGCCGAACTCGGCTTCCTGAAGACGCCGCGCGGCGCGGGCTTCGATTTCGCCGGCCAGAACCTCGACGATCCGAAGACGCTCGGCAACGGCGCGGGCATCGGTCTGCGCAAGGAAGACACCGATCTGAAGGCGAAGATCGACAAGGCGATCGCCGACATCATCAAGGACGGCACCTACAAGAAGATCGAGAAGAAGTACTTCGACTTCGACGTGTACGGCGGTTAAGCCACACGGTTTGTCCCGAAACGGGCTCCGCGCTTTTACGGCGCGGAGCCCGTTTCCTTTTCGGACAGCGGTTTCGACGGCCGATTTCCGCTAAGATCGAACGTCCGAGACGGCGCCGACGGAAGGAGACACCGCGGCGCGGATCATTTTTTCGAGGCAAGACCCGCGCACTCGCCTGCGCGCGACCACTATGCAAACCAGAACTCATCCCCTGATCTCGCCGACGCTCGGCACTTCCCGCAACATCACCAGCTTTCACTACGGCCCCGGCGGCGGCCAGAAAATCTATATCCAGTCCTCGCTGCACGCGGACGAACTGCCCGGCATGCTCGTCGCGTGGCGTCTCAAGCGTCAGCTCGCCGAATTCGAGGCGGCGGGCAAGCTGCGCGGCGAAGTGGTGATCGTGCCGGTGCCCAATCCGATCGGCCTGTCGCAGCATCTGCACGGCACGCTCATGGGCCGCTTCGAGACCAACAGCGGCCACAATTTCAACCGCAATTTCTACGATCTCGCCGCGCTGATCGCGCCGCGCATCGAAGCGCGCCTCGGCAAGGACTCGGAAGCCAACACGCTCGCCGTGCGCGCCGCGATGAAGGAAGCGCTCGACGAGCAGACGCCGCGCACGGAGCTCGAATCGCAACGCCTCGCGCTGCAGAAACTCTCCTTTGACGCCGATGTCGTGCTCGACCTGCACTGCGATCTCGACGCCGCGCTGCATCTCTACACGAATCCGGATATCTGGGACGAAGTGGAGCCGCTCGCGCGCTATCTCGACGCGAAGGCCTCGCTGCTCGCGCTCAATTCGGTGGGCAATCCGTTCGACGAAATTCACAGCTTCTGCTGGTCAGACCTGCGCCAGCGTTACGGCGAACGCTTCCCGATCCGGAACGGCGGCATCTCGGTCACGGTCGAGTTGCGCAGCCAGCACGACGTGTCCTACGAACTCGCGGACAAGGACGCGCAGGCGATCGTCAACTATCTGATCCACCGTGGCGTGATCGACGCGCCCGTGCCCGAGCAGCCGCCGCTCGCGCATCCCGCGACGCCGCTCGCGGGCGCCGAGCCGATCGTCGCTCCGGCCTCCGGCGTGCTGGTGTTTCGCGCGGACGTGGGCGCGTATATCGAAGCGGGCACGCCGATCGCCGATATCGTCGATCCGCTCACCGACGTCGTCACCACGCTCAAATGCACGACCTCGGGCGTGATGTACGCGCGGCACATCACGCGCTTCGCGACCGCCGGTCTCGAAGTGGCGCGCATCGCGGGTGCGACGGCGTACCGCACGGGGTCGTTGCTCTCGGCGTGAGCATGTTCCGCTAGAAAGGCGCGAGGCCGCACTGCGCGGCCACGACGCGCCACTTGCCGCCCGTGTCGCCCCAGGTTCGCGTATAGCGCAGGCTGCCCGCGAACGGGGCGCCCGCGAATGTCCCCGAAAGCGCCACGCGCGTGACCGTCACGGCGAAAGCGCCATACACGCGCACGCTCTGCTCTTCCACGTCCAGCTTCTCGATGCGCTGCATGCCGTAGCGATGGCCGTTCAGATCGTCGGTTTTCGTCCAGACCTTGCCCGTTGCATCCACGAAGCTCAGGTCGTCGGCCAGTAACGCATCGAGCGCGTCGACGTCGGATGTCAGCATCGCCTTCTTCAGGCGTTCCTCCAGTTCGCGGATTCCCTGTTCGTCCATGATCTCGCTCGCGTGTCGTCGAACCGCAAGCATACCGTGCGCGCTGCATGCCGCGCAGCCATGCACAGATACCGTGGTCGAGCCAGCGCTGTTGTTGGCGCGATACAGCGCAAGCCAGTCGAAAGTACTGTCACATTTCTTTCTTCGGCAATCGCTACATTTGCGCCCGTCGCACCACGCGCCGTCAGAGCGCGAAGACGCAGACACCGTCAACACCACACCGCGAACCAACTCACGGAGCTTGTTTTGAAGAAGAATCTCTTGGCGACCGCAGCACTCGCCGCATTCGCCGCTCTCGCAGCCACTTCCGCCCACGCGCAAAGCAGCGTCACGCTGTACGGCATCATCGATGCCGGTATCAGCTACGTGAACAACAGTTCCACGAGCCCGACGCGCGCGGGCGACTCGCTCGTCAAGTACGACGACGGCGTCGCGCAAGGCAGCCGCTGGGGCATCAAAGGCGTCGAAGACCTCGGCGGCGGCCTGAAGGCGATCTTCACGTTGGAAAACGGCTTCAACAGCGGCACGGGCGCGCTCGGCCAGGGCGGCGCTGAATTCGGCCGTCAGGCGTATGTCGGCCTCACGCAGAACAACGTCGGCTCGCTGACGCTCGGCCGCCAGTACAGCTTCAACACCGACTTCCTCGGCTCGTACTACTCGATCGGCGGACAAACGGTCGCGGGCAACTACGCGTATCACATGAACGACTTCGACCAGTTGACGTCGAGCCGTATCAACAACGCGGTGAAGTTCACGAGCGCGAACTTCTACGGCCTCACGTTCGGTGCGATGTACGGCTTCTCGAACACGGCTGGCGGCTTCGCGGGCACGCCGAACACGACGGTCGGCACCACGACGACGCAAGGTTCGTCGCGCGCCTATAGCTTCGGCCTGAACTACAAGGCCGGCCCGCTCGGCATCGGCGCCGCGTACACGGACATCCGCTTCCCGACGGCCGCCACGCCCGCGTTCAGCTCGTCGGTCGCCAACCTCAACCTGACCGGCACGACCAACAACGCGAAGGATCTGCGCAGCTTCGGCATCGGCGCGAACTACACGATCGGCGCGGCGACGATCTTCGGTCTGTGGACGAACACGCGCTTCGAGCCGATCGTCGGCGCGAGCTCGCGCATCAACGCGTTCGATATCGGCGGCAAGTACGCGATCACGAGCGCGATGACGGCAGGCCTCGGCTACACGTACATGGACCTGTACGACAACTTCACGGGCCACTGGCACCAGATCGACGCGAGCTTCGACTACGCGTTGAGCAAGCGCACGGACGTGTACGCGCTGGCGGTGTATCAGAAGGCGTCGGGCTCGAACAACGGCGTGCAGAATCAGGCGTCGATCGGTTCGTCGTCGTCGAGCTACTTCGGCACCTCGGGCCTGGGCGAGAACAACCAGCTCGCGTTCCGCGTGGGCATCCGCCACAAGTTCTAAGTCTCGCGTTTCACCCGGCAGTCGCACATCGGGCCGCATATGCGGCCCGATTGTCTTACTTCGCCGCGTTCATTTCGCCTTTCCGGATTTCTTCCCGGTGGCATGCTCGAAACGCTCGATGTATTCGTCCATCAGATTGCGGATCGCGCGGCCGATCTGCACGTAGTCGCTCTCGTTCAGATTGGCGAGCGACACACGCCCCGACGGATGCTGCGTGCCAAAACCACGCCCCGGCAACAGTACGACGCGCGCGTCCTTCGCGAGCCTGAACAGAAGCTCGGACGGCTCGGTGTTCTGGATGATCCAGTCCACCAGCTCGCGGCCGTACCTGCGCTCGCCAAGATATTCCATGTCGAGGACCGTGTAATAGTCGACCTCGTTTTCATCTGCGTCTTCAGGCTCGATGCCGATCTCGCGATAGAGCGCCTGCTTGCGGCTGCGGATCAGGCGCTTCAACGCGTTCTTGTACACGTCGGGCGTGTCCATCAGCGCGAAAAGCGAAAACAGCACCATTTGCACTTGCTGCGGTGTCGACAGGCCCGCCGTGTGATTCAACGCGACCGTGCGGCTGTCCGCCACGAGGCGATCGATGAATTTGAGTTTGGCCGGCTCCGTCGTGATGGACTCGTAACGGGCGTGAAGCAGTGCCTTCTGGTCCTTCGAAAGCGCGGCGAGTTGCTTGTCGAGCACGTTTTCCCGATGTGTCGCGATCGTGCCGAGACGCCAGCCCGTCGAACCGAAATACTTCGAATACGAATAGACGAGAATCGTGTTCCTTGGGCACAGCGCGAAAAGCGACACGAAGTCGTCAGCGAAGGTGCCGTAGACGTCATCGGTCAGGATGATCAGATCGGGCCGCTCCTTCACGATGTCCGCGATGTACGCGAGGCTTTCCGCATTCATCTTCACCGATGGCGGATTGCTCGGATTCACGAGGAAGAACGCCTTCACCTTCGGATCGCGCAGCTTGTCGAGTTCCTGCTTCGAGTATTGCCAGCCGTTGGCGACATCCGCTTCGACATTGACGACATTCAGCCGGTAGTCGTTCAGGCGGGGAATCTCGATGTACGGCGTGAAGATCGGCGTGCCGAGCGCAATGGTGTCGCCCGGGCCGATCAGGAAGTTCTCGCGCAGCGTGTTGAAGATGTAGGTCATCGCCGCCGTGCCGCCTTCGACCGCGAAGACATCGAAATCACCGACGAACGGATGCTCGCCGATCATCTCGCGCCGCAGATATCGTGCGACGATCTGCTCCGAGAGCTTCAGCATGCGGTCAGGCACGGGATAGTTCGACCCGAGAATGCCTTCGCACATTTCGTAGAGAAAGTCGCCGGCGTTCAGGCCGAGCTGGTCGCGCACAGAGGACACAGCGCCCACGAGGAACGAAATGCCCGGCACGCCCTTGTTCTCGCGGGCGAAGATCTCGAAGCGCTCTTCCAGCCCTTCGCGCTTCGGAAAACCGCCAATGCCTTCCGGCATGTACGCGAACGAGCGCTCCGACTCGCGCATGGCGAACAGGCCGAATTGCCAGAAACCATGCCGCGGGATCGTGGCGAGGAAGTTCGGATTGCCGCGCCCCGCGTTGAGCATCGAAAGGTTCGCCGGACGCTCGATTGCACCGCCGCCCGCCGCCTTGATGAGTTCGTCCTTGAGTTCGAACGGACTGAGCGACGCCATGCCGGCGCGATCGTCAGAACCTGATTGAGTCGACTTTACCATCCACCATCTCCAGAAAAAACCAAACCAGACACGCCAAAGGAACCACGCGTCATGTGAGCAACATGACCATGACCATTCCCCAGATCGTCAACAGCGTGTTCCCGACTGCATAAGTGACCGTGTAGCCGAGGCCCGGCACCTGGCTCTTCGCGGCGTCGCAGATCATGCCGAGTGCGGCGGTCGTCGTGCGCGCGCCCGCGCAGATACCGAGCAGGATCGCCGGATGAAACCTGAACACGTATTTCGCGATATACATGCCGACAATGAGCGGCGCCGCGGACGCGAAAATGCCCCACAGAAAGAGGCTCGCGCCGAGGTGCTGCAATCCGGCGACGAAGCCGGGCCCCGCCGATTTCCCCACCACGGCGATGAATACGTTCAGGCCAACGGAGTTCATGAACCAGAGAGTCGGCGACGGAATGCGACCGAAGGTCGGATGAATCGCGCGGAGCCAGCCGAATACGATGCCTGCGATCAGCGCCCCGCCCGCCGTGGACAACGTAAGCGGAATCGCGCCGACGTGCAGCACGAACGCACCGATCAGCGCGCCTAGCGTGATCGCCAGACCGACGAACGCCATGTCGGCGGCGTCGGCCGGACGATCGAGCACGCCGAGGGCCTTCGCCGCCGCCGCCGTGTCCTGCGTGCGGCCGACGAGCGTGAGCGTGTCGCCGCGATACAGCTTCGTGCTCGGCAAGATGGGAATCTGCGTCTCGGTCGCGCCGCGCTTGATCTTGCGAAGAAACACGCCACGCGCCGCGGGCCCGTGCGCGAGTTCCTGCAGCGTCTTGCCGTGAACGTTCTTGCTGGTCACGTAGACATCCACGCCTTCGACCGGCACCGCGAGCAACTCCGCATCCTCGACTTCGGCCGCGACACCGCCCAGGAGATCGACGAGCAGTTCGCGCCGCCCCGACACTGCGATGATGTCCCCAGGCTGAAGCACGTCGTCGATCTTTGCTTCCTGGATGATGTTTGCGCGCCGGATGCGTTCGATGAACAACCGCGCGCCGGCCGGTTCGAGCGCCTCGACCTGCACCACCGACATGCCAGCCGCTCGCCCGTGCTCCGCCACACGATACGCGCGCCATTCGAACTGATGCCACGCACGGTTTCCGCCAGCGGGTTCATCGCCGCCAAGCGTCGCCTCATACTCTTTGCAGGCCGCAACGAGATCGATCCCGAGCAGCCGCGGACCAAGCATCGCGAGGATCAGCGCGGAACCGATCGTGCCGAAGATGTACGTGACGGCATAGGCGGTCGGCATCGCGTCGAGCAGCGCCTTGCCCTGCCCGGTCGGCAGCCCGAGACGGTTGATGGCGTCGGTCGCGAGCCCCATCGATGCCGAGATGGTCTGCGAGCCCGCGAACAAACCCGCCGCCGAGCCGACGTCGAAGCCCGCGATCTTCGCGACGGCATAGGGCGCCGCGAGACATAAAAGGCACTGGACGACTGCAAAGAGGGCCTGCGGCAACCCGTCCTTTGCGATGCCGCGCACGAACTGCGGGCCGACGCCGTACCCTACGGCGAACAGGAACATCAGAAAGAAGACCGATTTGACGTTCGCCGAAATGGTGATGTCCAACTGGCCGATCGCGATGGCCGCGAGCAAGGTCGCCGTCACCGCGCCAAGGCTGAAACCTCGGAAGGTCTTTGCCCCGACCCAGTAACCGATCCCTAGCGAAAGGAAGATGGCAATTTCAGGATAACTACGTAATGTTGATGCGATCCATGACATAGGCGCTCCGATGACGGCTAAACGGGATTCCCTGCCGCGCAGTTCATGATGCTGAACAAGCGCGATTGCGCTGGGCACGAAGGCGGGACTGATTAGAAGCGGTCGGCGCGTTCCGTGGCGCCGAGGCCGCAGTAATCGAACACGAAGCATCCTTCGTTATTCAATTACTTTCGTCTGAGTATATCGTTGCCTTACGCAGAGTCTTTGCGCCGCAATCAAAAAGCACAAAAAAAACAGCGGCTAAAAAGCCGCTGTTTTCACCTCGGAACGCAAACCGCAGAACTGCGGAACGCCTTACTCCGCCGTTTCGAGCAGCGGATAATCCGTGTAGCCCTTCGCGCCCGGCGCATAGAACGTCGACGTGTCCCAGTCGTTGAGCGATGCATCGCGTTCGAAGCGGCGCACCAGGTCCGCATTCGCGATGAACGGCTTGCCCCATGCGACCGCGTCGGCATCGCCGCGCGCGATGATCGCTTCGGCGCTTTCCTTCGAGAACCCTTCGTTGGCGATATACACGCCGCCGAAAGCCTTCTTCAGTTGCGGCCCGAGGCTGTCAGCGTCTTCACGCTCGCGCGCTGCGATGAACGCGATCTTGCGGCGGCCGAGTTCACGCGCGACATAGCCGAAGGTCGCGGCGCGATCGCTGTCGCCCATCGTGTGGGAATCAGCGCGCGGCGCGAGATGCACGCCGACACGATCCGCGCCCCATACGTCGATGACCTCGTCGACGATGTCGAGCAGCAGGCGCGCACGGTTTTCGATCGGGCCACCGTAAGCGTCCGCGCGCTTGTTGGTGCTGTCCTGCAGGAACTGGTCGAGCAGATAGCCGTTCGCGCCATGCACTTCGACGCCGTCGAAGCCCGCGCGCTTCGCGTTCTCCGCGCCCTTGCGGAATGCGGCGACGACGCCGGCGATTTCATCGAGTTCGAGCGCGCGCGGCGTCACGAAAGGACGCTGCGGACGCACGAGGCTCACGTGCCCGCCCGCCGCGATGGCGCTCGGCGCAACCGGCAGTTCGCCGTTCAGGAACACCGGATCGGACACGCGGCCCACGTGCCACAGTTGCAGAAAAATCTTGCCGCCCGCCTCGTGCACGGCCTTCGTGACGAGCTTCCAGCCTTCCACTTGCTCGTCGGACCAGATGCCCGGCGTATCCGCGTAGCCGACGCCTTGCGGCGTCACCGACGTCGCCTCGCTGAGAATGAGACCCGCCGCAGCGCGATCCGCGTAGTACTGCGCCATGAGCGCGTTGGGCACGCGCTCGACGCCCGCGCGCTGACGCGTGAGCGGCGCCATGATGATGCGATTCTTGAGCGTGAGTGCACCAACCTTGAGCGGATTGAAAAGTGTCGACATGAAAAGGAATCCTAATGAAGTTGTAAGCGGTTCATCACCTTGCGGAAAGCCCTTCGCTCAGAGATTCCCGATGGAATCGCGGAACGCCTGAATAACCGCTTCGTCGCGCTTGAAGAACACCCATTGTCCAACGCGCTTCGTGGTGACGAGCCCCGCCTTGTGCAAGGTCGCGAGATGCGCGGAAACGGTCGACTGCGACATGCCGCAGCGCCCATCGATCTGGCCCGCGCAAACGCCGTGCTGCAACGGCAATTCCTGATTGGGGAAATGCAGTTCCGGCTCCTTCAGCCACTCGAGAATTTCGCGGCGAAGGGGGTTGGCGAGGGCTTTATGAATCGCGTCGATGTCCATTTCGTTGCTCATGCGTCTGACGGGCGGAAAGCGAAACCTTTCCGGATCGTCTTGGAACGAAGTATATATCGTAAATTTACGATATGCAACAGGTGGCGCGCGGGGTGGCTCGGGGTGGTGCTAGCGGAGCGAGCGGCCAATAGACGGTTTCAAAGTCATCACACTCGCACTTTGTCTTGGCTGGTAGTTCTAGCGTGCTCGGCGCTGCCTTTCGGCCTCGCGTATCCACTCGATTGTCCACAGCGTTCTCAACAGAAAATGTGGATAACTCCACATCAGGGTGCTGTCGTCAGCACGATCGAACAGCCCTGTTCGATGTCCTCTAAGCTGACCGTCATGCCGTGCATGCGCGCGACCGCCAGAACGAGGCTCAGCCCCAGCCCACTCCCCGGCGTATGTCGGCTGGACTCACCGCGATAGAAGCGCGTGAACACCGCATCGCGTTCGTCGGCCGGAATGCCAGGGCCGTCATCGCGCACCCTGATGCTTATCGCCTCCTGGTTTCTGAACAACTCGATGCACACATGACCGCCTGGCGGCGCAAACTTGATTGCGTTCTCCGCGAGATTGGCGATCGCCTCGAACAATAAGCTCGAATCGCCGAGCATGCCGTAAGGCGCAGTGTCGTCCCGATGCAGCGCGAGCGTAATCGCGCGGTCTTCGGCGGCGGGTTCGTATAATTCGAAGACATCGGCAGCGACGGCGCCAAGATCGACCTGCGAGAAATGCTCACGGCGCGCGCCGCTCTCGATCTCCGAGATACGCAACAAAGCATTGAACGTGCGCAAAATGCCGACTGCTTCCTCGATAACCTCATCGAGTGTGGCGTGATAGCTCGCCTCGTTCATTGCGCGGCGCTGCGCCCGTTCGAGGCTCGCGATAAGGCGAGTAAGCGGTGTACGCAAGTCGTGAGCGATGTTGTCGCACACGCCCTTCACTTCGTGCATCAGGCGTTCGATTTCGTCGAGCATGTCGTTCACCACTCGCACGAGGCGATCCAGATCGTCCTCTTTCGCATGCAAGGGCAATCGACGGCTCAGATTTCCCGCGACGATTTCCTCGATCGACGCCGTGACCGCATCGAGCCGGCGCATCGAACTCACGCCGACGAGCACCGCGCCGATCAGCGCCACTGACAAGGTGAGCACGCCAGCCGTCAGCAACGCGCGCAACAACTCTTCGTCGAAGTGATCGAGGTCGCGGATGTTCTGGCATTGCAATGCCACGCGCGCGTCCGGCAGTCGCATGGCGATGCATCGCGCGGGCGGATGATGCTCGAGTCCGGTCAGGCGCAGCGCGAACGGCGTATCGAACGCCGGAATCTCCGGGCGATCGCCTGGATAGCCACCCGCGATATGCCGCCCCTGAGCGTCGAATAACCCGAACGGACGTTGATGACGGGTGTCGTAGAGGTTCTGCTGTTCGAAGCGTGCCGCGAGATCAGCGGTCTGTTCGCGCCGAAGTTCGGCGTGCTCGCGCACGAGCCAGTCGTCGACGCGTTCATTCTCGAAACCCGTGATCTCCACATAGAGATACGTGAAGAGAACGAGCGTCGCCACGCCGAACAGCGCGAGGAACGAAGTCGCGAGCCGGAAGCTCGATGTGCGATGGAGTTCAGTCAGGCGCACGCAACAGGTATCCTGATCCGCGCACCGTCTCGATCATCGGCGCATGACCGGTTTCATCGAGCTTCTTGCGCAGGCGGCTGATATGCACATCGATCACGTTGGTGCGCTCTTCGAGCCGATAGTCCCACACGGCTTCGAAGAGCATGGTGCGGCTGACGACTTGCCCTTCGTGTCGCATCAGATATTCGAGCAGGCGATACTCGCGCGGCAGCAAGGCGACCGGCCGACCCGCGCACGTCACCTCGCGCGTGAGCAGATCGAGTCGCAGCGGTCCGATC
Source organism: Caballeronia sp. PC1 (assembly GCF_021353155.1). Lineage (NCBI taxonomy): Bacteria > Pseudomonadati > Pseudomonadota > Betaproteobacteria > Burkholderiales > Burkholderiaceae > Caballeronia > Caballeronia sp. PC1. The sequence continues at coordinate 1,137,945 of NZ_JAJUBH010000002.1, read as the reverse complement.
TGATAGGCCTGCGCATTCGGCGTGCTGTCGCGGCGACGCATGATGGCATCGAGCCGCGCCGTCAGTTCGATGAAGTCGAACGGCTTGGTCAGATAATCGTCGCCGCCTGCGCGCAGGCCGCGCACCCGTTCATCCACCGCGGACAGCGCGCTCAGGATCAGCACCGGCGTCTGCACGCCCGCCTGGCGCAATGCGGCCAACATGCCGAGGCCTTCGAGACCGCCCGGCAGCATACGGTCGAGTACGATCGCGTCGTACTCGTTCGCAATGGCCAGTACGAGGCCGTCGCGTCCCGTCTGCGCGGTCTCGACCGCGCAGCCGTGATCGGTGAGCGCCTCCACGATCTCATCGAGTGTTTGCGCGTCGTCTTCGACGACCAGTACTTTTGCCATTTTGTCCGTGCTATGAACGCGTCACGCGCTTTGCGCTACTCTGAGCCTGCGTTGAATGCAGTATGCCATCGCGCACCATTCACGCATTTCGCCCCAACATGAAAAAAATTTAATCTTCCGCATGCGCATTCTGCTTATCGAAGACGACGCGCGCACGCGCCAGTTTTTGCTGCGCGGCCTGACCGAAAGCGGGCATATCGTCGATGCGCTCGAAAACGGCGCAACTGGGCTCGCCTATGCCCGCGAGCCGATCTACGACGTGATCGTGAGCGACCGGACATTGCCTTCCCTCGACGGCATGGCACTGGTGCGCCAACTGCGTACGGAAGGCATCGACACGCCCTTGCTCATGATATCCGCGGCGGGCGGGTTGCATGAACGCGTGGAAGGCATTCGCGCCGGTTGCGACGACTATCTGGCGAAACCCTACGCTTTCGCGGAACTGCTTGCCCGTGTCGAAGGCCTCGCACGCCGCGCGAATCGCGCGCGCATGAGCGGTGCGCTGGCATGCGCCGATCTCGTGCTCGACACGCCATCGCGCAGCGCGACGCGCACAGGACGCGCGTTGCATTTGCAGCATCGCGAATTCCTCCTGCTCGAATGCCTGATGCGTCACGAAGGCCAGGTCGTCACGCGCGCCATGTTGCTGGAAGCCGCGTGGAACTACGATTTCGAGCCGCGCGGCAATATCGTCGATATGCACATGCATCGATTGCGCAGCAAAGTGGATCGCGACTTCGACGAGCCGCTGATTCACACCGTCGTCGGCGCGGGATACATGCTGAGCGCCCGGGCGCCTTGAGCGCGTACAGGGTTATACGCTATTGCATTAAAGAAATTTCATCTTCGCGCGAAGGCGCCGACAGGGGCCGTTCGATACGCTGTGCAGCATTCCTGTTGCGAGAGAGCGTGTCATGGTTCGTCGGATTGCCGTCTGCGTCGTAGCTGCCTTGCTGGCCGGCTGCTCGATGACGCCGGCTTATCATCGCCCATCGTTACCCATGCCGAACGCCTTCGACGGCGCGATCGATACGGCCTCGCTCGGCACCACCGTTCCGGTGCGAAGCGGCTGGTGGCGCGCGTATCACGATCCCGCGCTCGATGCACTCATCGACGCGAGTCTCGCGCATAACTATTCGCTGGCCTCGGCCATCGCAGCGGTCGAACAGGCGCGCGGAACGGCCGAGAAAGCAGGCGCGGCGCAGTATCCGTCGCTCGGTGTCGGGGCGACGTTCGATCGTGCTCATCAGGGCGGTCACGGCGGTTCGAACACGCGGAGCCAGAGCCTGTTTGCGGAAGCGAGCTACGAAATTGACTTCTGGGGCCTCAATGCCGCGACCGCGAATTCTTCGACGATGCTCGCGCGCGCATCGGCGTTCGATCGCGATACGGTCGCGCTCACGCTGACGGCATCTGTCGTCGATACGTACTTCGAGGTGCAAAGCCTGCAGCGACGACTCGCGATCGCGCGCAGCATCGCGCATGACGCCGAACGCGTTCTTGAGCTTCTGCTCGCGCAGCAGAGCGCAGGCGTTGCGACGGAACTTCAGGTGCAACAGCAGCGCAATGCACTGGCGACATTCCAGGCGGCCGTGCCTTCGCTCCAGCAGCAGCTCGAAATCGCGCAACATGCGCTGGCCGTGCTCGCCGGAAGCGCACCCGAGCAATTCGCCGTGCAGGAAGTCGACCTGAACGGCATCCCGATTCCTCAAGCACGCGCCGATCTGCCTTCCAGCCTGCTCGACGCACGGCCCGACATCCGCGCGAAGGAAGCGCAAATGCAATCCGCCAACTTCGATGTCGGCGCGGCGCACGCGGCGTTCATGCCGAACATCGTCCTCACTGCGGACGGCGGCTGGAAAAGCAAGTCGCTGTCGAATTTCCTCGCAAGCCCGTTCGCGAGTCTTGCCGCGTCGCTCGCGGCACCGGTCTTCGATGGCGGCGCATTGCGCGGTCAGCTTCACGCGGCCCAGGGCGCGGCGGCCAAGAGCGTGGCGGACTATCGGCAGACGGTGATCAGCGCGCTGCAAGACGTCGAGGACTCGCTGACCGTCGCCCGGCAGCAAGCGCTGGCGGAAGCAGCCGACCGCGCCGCCGCCGATGCCGCCGCGAAAGCCGCCATGCTCGCCGAGGCGCAATACCGCTCGGGCACGGTCGACTTCCTCACGGTGCTGGATGCGCAGCGCACGCGCTCCCAGGCGGAGGACACGCTGATTCAGGCTCGCCTCGCGCGGCTGCAGGCGTCCGTGAGCCTCTTTCGCGCATTCGGCGGTGGAATCGAACTCACTGCCTCGCCCAACTCATCAAGCTGAACGACTCGCCCATGAAAATCGACGACATCCCGCGCGAGTACGCGCCGCGTCCGAAGCGCTCCCGCTTCGCGATGATTGCCGCAATCGCCTCGGTGACCGCCGTAGCCGCGCTCGCAGCCTGGTGGCTGTGGCCGAAACATACGACCCAGCCCGCCGCCGCGCCCGTGCCCGTGAACGCGGGGCATCCCTTGCGCCAGGACTTCCCCATCTCGGTGACCGCGACGGGCTCGGTTCAAGCGCTGAACGCGGTCGACGTGAAGGTGCGCGTCGACGGGCAACTACAGCGCGTCGCCTTCACCGAAGGACAGGAAGTCAAGGCCGGACAGGTGCTCGCGCAACTCGATCAGGGTCCGCTGAAGGCGCAATTGCAGCAAGCCGAAGCCGCGCAACGCAAGGACCAGGCGAGTCTCGACAATGCGCGTCTCGATCTCGAGCGCTATTCGAAGCTCGTCGGGATCGGCGCGGCGACGTCACAGAGCGTCGATACCGCGAAAGCGCAGGTCGCCTCCTATTCGGCGATGGTCGCCGCGGACGCCGCATCGGTTCAGAACGATAGGCTGCAGCTCGGCTTCACGACGCTCTATGCGCCCTTCGCCGGCCGCGTCGGCATGCGCGAGGCGGATACCGGCGCGATCGTCCATCCGTCGGATGCGACGGGCATCGTCACCGTCACGCAAATGGAGCCGATTACCGTGGTCTTTTCCGTGCCGCAGGACGTGCTATCCGAATTGCTCGCGAATCAGGCAAAAGCGCCGCTGCCGGTACACGTCACCACCCGCGCAGGCAGCGCGGCGCTCGCCGACGGAAAGCTCGAATTCATCGACAGCACCGTTGATCCGGCTACGGGACAAATCAGGCTCAAAGCATCGTTCGCGAACAAGGACCGCAGCTTGTGGCCGGGCGAGCTCGTCAATGCGCGCCTCCTGCTGCGCACCGACAGCGGCCGCATCGCGGTGCCGAGCCGGGCGATCGTGAACACGCAGAACGGCCCGCAGGTTTTCGTGGTGTCCGCCGACGGGCGCGTGCAACTGCGCCCGGTCGAAACCACCGCCAGCGTCGACGGCATGACCGAAGTGACGAACGGCATCCGGCCGGAAGACCTCGTCGTGTTCGACGGACAAAGCCGCCTCAATCCAGGCGCGCATGTCGCGGCGAACATCGTGCCGCCCACGTCGAAGGCACCGGGAAGCGCGTCATGAGCCTCATTGAACGTTTCATCGAAAGGCGCATCGCGACGACCTTTCTAGCCATCGCCGTGCTGCTCGCGGGCGCGGTCGCGTACTTTCTGTTGCCCGTCGCGCCGCTGCCGCAGGTGGATTTTCCGACCATCCAGATCGTCGCCAAGCTGCCCGGCGCGAGTGCGGAAACGATGGCGACTTCTGTCGCGACGCCATTGGAACGCCAGCTGACGAACATCGCGGGCATCACGCAGATGACCTCGTCGAGCTCACTGGGGACGACGAACATCGCGGTGCAGTTCGACCTGTCGCGCGACATCAACGGCGCGGCACAGGATGTTCAGACGGCCATCAACGCGGCAGGCGGCCAGTTGCCGAAGAATCTGCCGAACCCGCCGACCTACCAGAAGGTGAATCCCGCCGACTTCACGGTTCTGTCGCTGGCACTCACCTCTTCTTCACTTACGCTGACGCAACTCGACGACTACGCCGAGAACTACATCGCGCAGCAGATCTCGCAGATGCCGGGCGTCGGCCTCGTCGATTTCCACGGGCAGCAACGGCCCGCCGTGCGCATTCGTCTCGATCCGGACAAGCTCACGGCACGCGGTCTCACGCTGGAAGACGTGCGCTCGATCGTCGGCGTGCAGACGGTCAACGCGCCCAAAGGCAGCCTGAACGGACCGGATCGCTCGGTCGTTTTCAATGCGACCGATCAAATCACGAACGCGGACGATTACCGCAATCTCGTCGTCGCCTACAAGAACGGCGCGCCGGTGCGCGTGCAGGATCTCGGCGCCGTCGTCGATGCGCCGGAAGACACCCAGCAGGCCGCATGGTTGCAGCACGATCGCGCGATCATTCTCGATATCCACAAGCAGCCCGGTTACAACGTCGTGCAGACCATCGCCAGCATCAAGGCGAAGCTGCCTTCGCTGCAGGCGTCGTTGCCCGCTGCCGCGGTGCTGCATGTGGTCGGCGACCGCACGCAGACCATCGACGCCTCCGTGCGCGACGTCCAGTTCACGTTGATGCTGACCATCGCGCTCGTGGTGATGGTGATCTTCTCGTTCCTGCGCAACGTGTGGGCGACGGTGATCCCGAGCCTCACCATTCCGCTGTCGCTCGTCGCGACGTTCGGCGTGATGTACGTGCTCGGCTACAGCCTGGACAACCTGTCGCTGATGGGCTTGACCATCGCGGTCGGCTTCGTGGTGGACGATGCTATCGTGGTGATCGAGAACGTCATGCGCCACATCGAGGAAGGCGTGCCGAAGATGCGCGCCGCGCTGCTCGGCGCGCGTGAGGTGCGCTTCACCATCATCTCGATGACGATCTCGCTGATCGCCGTGTTTATTCCCATTCTGCTGATGGGCGGCATCGTCGGGCGGCTGTTCCGCGAGTTCGCGGTGACCGTGAGCGCGGCCATCGTGATGTCCGCGCTCGTTTCTCTGACTGTCACGCCGATGCTGTGCGGCTGGCTCATCAAAGCGCCCGGCAGCGACCGCGGACGTCTCGCGGTGTTCGAACGCTGGCTGGAGCGCGGTTTCGTCGCGATGGAGCGCGCCTACGAACGCGGCCTCGACCGCGTGTTGCGGCATCAGAAGGTGATGCTCGGCGTGACGGTCGCGACGATCGTCGCCACAGGCGCGCTGTTCGTCGCCATTCCCAAGGGGTTCTTTCCGCAAGAGGATTCGGGGCTCATCATGGGCATCGCGCAGGCCGCGCCCGATATCTCACCGCTTTCGATGGCCGCGAAAATGCAGCAACTCGGCCACATCATCGAGGCGGATCCCGCCGTCGACAACGTCTATTACTGGATCGGCCCGAATCCGACCGTAAGCCAGGGTCGCGTGATGATCAACCTCAAGCCATTCGGCGCGCGCATCGCGAGCGCGGAACAAGTGCTCGCGCGCCTGAAGCCGCAACTCGCGAAAGTGATGGGCATCTCATTGTCGATGCAGGTTCGCCAGGACATTCAGGTCGGCGGCCGGGTCAGCGCGGCGCAGTATCAGTACACGCTGCAAAGCCCCGACATCGCGCAGTTGAATCACTGGGCGCAGGTGCTGACGAAGCAGCTTGGCACGCTGCCCGAACTGGCCGACGTGACCTCCGACCAGCAGGCTTCGGCGACCAGCGCGACACTCGTGATCGATCGAAGCACCGCATCGCGGTTCGGCATTACGGCTCAGGCCATCGACGACACGCTTTACGACGCCTTCGGTCAGCGCCAGGTCGCGACGATGTTCACGCAACTGAACCAGTATCACGTGATCGAGGAAGTCGATCCGCGCTATCAGCTGACCACCGACGCGCTCACGCACCTCTATGTGCGTTCGCCGCTCACGAATCAACTGGTGCCGCTCAGCACGCTCGCCAGAGTGGACAATGCGGTATCGCCGATTTCCATCAACCATCAAGGGCTCTTCCCTTCGGTGACGATCTCCTTCAACCTCGCCGCTGGCCAATCGCTCGGCAATGCGGTGACGGCGATTCATCGCGCCGAAGCCGCGGCGGGCAAGCCGGATGCGATCTCGACCAGCTTTCAGGGCACGGCACAGGCGTTTCAGGCCTCGCTCAAGACGGAGCCGTTCCTGATCGGCGCCGCGCTCATTGCTGTCTATCTCGTGCTTGGCATTCTTTACGAAAGCGCGATTCACCCGCTCACCATCATCTCGACGCTGCCGTCCGCGGGCGTCGGCGCGCTGCTCGCGCTGATGCTCTGCGGGCAAGACCTGTCGATCATGGGGATGATCGGCGTGATTCTGCTGATCGGCATCGTGAAGAAAAACGCGATCATGATGATCGATTTCGCGCTGGTCGCGGAACGTGAACACGGCCTTTCGACGGTTGAAGCCATCCGTCAGGCGTGCGTGTTGCGTTTCAGGCCGATCATGATGACCACGCTCGCCGCGTTGTTCGGCGCCTTGCCGCTTGCGCTCGGCCACGGTGCGGGCGCGGAGTTGCGCGTCCCGCTCGGCATTGCGATCGTCGGCGGGCTGATCGTCTCGCAGATGCTGACACTGTTCACGACTCCAGTCGTCCACCTGTGGTTCAACCGGCTCTCGCACTGGCTAGGCGCGAGGTCCGGAAATCGACTCGCATCCGCCGACGCGGCTCGTTGATACCTTTCATCCGTCACGAACGAACGTCCGAGCGACATCGCAAAATCTCGATGTCGACTCGGAACGATACAGTGTGGACGCCCTGAGGCCTTACTGATAGAAGTTGAGCGTCAGCATCGCCGACCGGCCTGGTGCCCATGTGGCATAGATCGGATAGGCTTGTGAATAGTACTCTCGGTCGAAGATGTTATTCACGTTCAACTGCAAGTCCACTTTCTTCGCCACGTGATACGTCGCCACTGCATCGATGCGCGCATAGCCCGGGGTCCACTTGCGCACCGTCGGCGACACGGACGCGTACGTCTTGCTCGCGATCGTCGCGCCTGCGCCCACCTTCAGCTTCGGCATGACGTCATAGAACGACCAGAGCGCAACATTGTGCTTGGGCACCATGACCATCGGCAGGCCTGACGATGCAGCGTTAGCCGAACCCGCATCGACGGTGATCGCATCCAGATACGAATAGCCGCCGAAGATGCTCCACTTGCCGGTGATGTTTCCCGCCGTGCCCACTTCGACTCCGCGCACGCGTTGATGTCCCGCGTTGATTGTGCCGCCGAGGCCATCGCTCACGCGTGCGTTGGTCTTGTCGGTCTGAAACAGCGCCAGGTTCAACGAGAGTCGATCGAGCACATCCCACTTCGCGCCCACTTCGATATTGCGGCTTCGTTCCGGCGACAAGTCCTGATTCGTCGCGGTGATCTGGTCCGTGCCGCCGCCGAGGCCCGAGTTCGCGCCCGGCGGATTCGCAGAGGTGCCATACGACGCGTACAGGCTCACTGAAGGCAGAGGCTTGTACACGAGACCGAGCTGATAGCTGAAGAGGTTCGCGTTGTTCGTCAGATCGTTTGCGCCTTGCTGGGTCGCCGTAACGTCGAAGCGGTCGAAGCGCACGCCCGCGTTGAAGAGCCACTGATCGGTGATCTTCACGCTGTCGAACAGATACGCGGAGGCGACATTCGTCTGAGTATGCGTCGCCGCTCCGGGAAAGCCTTTGTCACCGTTGAGCAGGACACTGCCGAGCCACGGATTGTCATAGTTCCACGCGTTGATCGGCGTGCAGTTGTACGCCACCGAGCAAGGCCCCCCGGTTCGGATATTGTTACCCGCGCTGTCGGAGACGAGATAGCCTTCGTACAGGCTGTGTTCGTGACTGAACTCGATGCCGCCCGTCATCGTGTGCTGCATGCCTAGCAGCGTCGCTTTGCCCGTCAGTTCGGTCTGGTTGGTGATGCTGTTGGTCGCGTACTTGCCGCTCTTCGCCTGAAGGCTGAGGATGTTCGACGTCGCGCTCGTCAACTGCGGGTTCGTCGCGATGTAGTCCAGGGTCGAACGACCAAACATCGTCGTGTTCTTCAGCTTCAGGTTGTCGTTGAAGCGATGCTCCACGCGCACTTCGCCCGTGTCTGTCTGACCGTAGCGATAGTCGCGATTGTTGAAGCCGTAGAACTGGCCGCGATCGCTCGCGATCGGGGTGCCGCCCGTCGAGCGGAACGGCACGCTGAAGTCGGGCATGTCATACGAGTTCAGATGGTAGTAGCTGAGCGTGACCGTCGTCGGGCTGTTCAGGCCGAAAGCCACCGAAGGCGCCACGCCCCAGCGCTTGCTGTAGACGTTGTTGCGTCCGGGCTGGTTCGCGTCGAAACCCATCGCGTTGAAGCGCCACGCGTTGCCGTCGCCGAACTTCTGGTTCGCATCGATGGTGAGACGCTTGTACGCATCGGTGCCGATGCCCACGCTGCCATTGATGAAGTCCTCGTACTTCGGCATCTTCGTCTCAATGTCGATGCTGCCGCCCACCGCGCCCCGCCCCGCATAGACAGAGTCCGGACCCTTGATCACGGTGATGCTCTCAATGTCAAACGTCTCGCGGTTCTGCACGCCCGAGTCACGGATGCCGTCGACGAAAATTGAATTGCGCGACTCGAATCCGCGAATGACCGGACGGTCCGCTGACGGATTCGCCGCCGCGTCGCCACCGAGGAATGTGATACCCGGCACGGTTTTCAGCGCTTCGGCGAAGGTCGTCGCGTTGATTTCCTTGATCAGTTCTTCGGGGATGACGGTGATCGAACGCGGCGTGTCCAGCAGCGGCGCGGTGAATTTGTACGACGGCAACGCCTTTGTCTGCAGATCCGATTGAACGCCGGTCGCATTCACTTGAACTGCAGGAAGGGACTGAGCGGACGTGTCGGCGGAGTTCTGGGCGGGCGCCGTCTGGGCAACGACCTGAGACGGAGCAAGGAAACTTGCGCAATAAAGGGCACCGACGGACGCGAGCAAACGCGTCCGCGTCTTCAACAGAGCGGGCATGGTGAAAGTGTTGGAGATGAATGACGCCCCACGTTGCATGGAGCACAAGAACGCGGCATTCGCCGCATAAGATAACGCTAATGAGAATCATGCTCATTAGCGATCGAGGCGAAGTGTAATAGTTATTTACAAATATGTAAACGTTTTGGCCGCGAATTCGTCGTCCTGGCGTCTCAGTGGGCTCAAGCCAACGGCGGAAGCTTTCATCCAGCGCGCCGAAGAATAAATATGCAATAATAGGAATGATTCTTATTATTGATTGGACGTACTGGAGCGCCGCCATGTTGTCCGAGGACACCGCTCTGCCTCGCGAAGTCGAAACGCTCTACTCTGCCCACCACACCTGGCTGCGAACATGGCTCAAACGCAAGCTAGGCTGTGCGCATCGAGCCGCGGATCTCGCGCATGACACGTTTTTGCGCCTGCTCGCACGCGACGAGCCAATCGATGCACGAGAACCGCGCGCATTCCTCACGACCGTCGCGCAGCGCGTGCTCTACAACCATTGGCGGCGTGAGCAGATTGAATCCGCGTGGATCGAAGCGACAGCGCACCTGCCGGAGGCGTTCGTTCCCTCACCCGAAGAACGCGCGCTGATTCTCGAGACGCTGTACGAAATCGACGCGCGGCTCGATGGCTTGCCCGCGCCCGTGAAGCGCGCGTTTCTCCTCGCGCAGCTCGACGGCGCAAGTCATGCGCAAATCGCCCACGAACTGCGCATCTCGTTGGCGACCGTGAAGCGCTACCTCGTGCGCGCGGGTGAGCAATGTTTTTTCGCCATATCGGGTAACGGACTCGCATGAACACGCCCTCCTGCCCGAACGTTACGCCGGAGATCGCACGGCGTGCCGTGCGTTGGTGGGTCGAACTGAGTGCTGGCGATGCAGAAGAGTCCGACCGGCGCGCGTTCGAATGCTGGCTCGCGGCACATCCGGATCACGGACGCGCGTGGCGGCATATTGAGTCCGTGAGCGGACGCATCAACGGCCTCGCGGGACACGCGAACGCCGCGCGCGCCGCACTCGCTCAAGGGCCGAAGCGCCAACGGCGTCGCGTCATTCAGACACTCGTGCTGATGCTGTTCGCCGGCACAGGTGCGCTCGTCGTCGAGAAACGCGTCCCGTGGCGAGCGTGGAACGCCGATCTTCGCACTGCCGTCGGCGAGTGCCGCACGGTGACGCTCGCTGATGCCACGGTCATCACGCTCAACACGGACAGCGCCGTTGACATCGCCTATACCGGCACCGAACGACGCTTACGCCTCGTACGGGGCGAGATCATGGTGACGACCGGACACGCCGATGCATCCGCTCGCCGCTTTTTCGTCGACACGGTTCAAGGCAGTCTCGAAGCGCTCGGGATCAAGTAGTTCGACCAAGATCTCCCTCGACACGAAATCCCGGACTTGATTCATTGGCCAAGTAGACCATGGGAGTTGGCGGGGGTAATCCCCCGCCGAAGCTCGAGCGTGCCTCCGTCTGTCCAACGCTCAGCAACATGCAGCCTCTAGCAGGCAGTGCGCTGAAACATCAGACTTAAAAATTGCTTTCAAAAATTTTTGAAAAACAAATAAAAATCATTACTATGCTTAGTCATGCTTATGTTCATGCAGGTCTGCTTCTTGGACAACCGGGAGAACAACATGCCCTACCAGCGCCGCGATGTCGCAATCCGAGTCACATGCGCTATGTCACTTGCATTCGTGACTTGTCAGTCCCGCGCACAGAGTTCGGTCACCCTATACGGCGAGATCGACGGCGGCGTAGCGTACGTCAACAATGTCGGTGATCATTCTCAGTACAAAGTGACGTCTGGTGTCATCGACGGAAGCTATTGGGGCCTCCAAGGAGTCGAGGACCTTGGTGGCGGTGCAAAGGCAATCTTCAGGCTGGAACGCGGCTTCTCGGTCGCGACAGGAGAAGGATTCAATGATCACCCGTTCTACGTGGGTCTCGGTACCGAGATGCTCGGGACGGTCACATTCGGTCACCAATACGACTCGATCCACGATTATTTCGCGCCCTTCACTCTGACGGGCGGCACGGGCGGAACCGCCTTCGCACATGTACTCGACAACGACAATGCGAACAACTCCTTCCTCGCTGCGAACTCGGTCAAGTACACAAGCGCCAACTATGGGGGGTTCTCCTTCGGAGGCATGTACGCGTTTTCCAACCTCGCTGGGCAGTTTGCGAACAATCGGGCGTACAGCGTAGGGGCGAATTACTCGATGGGCCCATTCAACGTGGGCGCCGCATGGTTGCACAACAACGGCCGGGGAAATACGGACAACGGCGCCTACGAGCCGCTCGCGCTGCCCGGGTCTGACGGCACGGTGTTCGACGCCATCGTCGCTCGTCAAAACACGTTTGGCGTCGGCGCCAGCTATGCATTCGGCGATTTCACGCTAGCTGCCGCATTCTCCCGCTCGATCAACTCGGGGGTGGCCAATGCGGAAACGGGTGAGCCGGCCGCGTCCCTTGCGCTCAACAACTACGAGATCAATGGCGTCTATCAACTGACGCCAGCATTTGCGCTGGCTGGCATGTATGTCTATACGAACGGCGGCGGCGCGCATTGGCACCAGGGTGCGTTGCAGGCTGACTATCTGCTCTCGAAGCGTACCGATGTCTACATCGAATCCATCTACCAGCGTGCCTCGTCGAATGCGCCGGCCGTGATCAACGCCAATGATCCAGCAAGCGGCCGCAATCAGTTGATGGTCGCCGCGGGAATCCGACATCGTTTCTGATGTGCCCTGCTCGGCCTTTCGAGCCACGACACATCCCGTTCGATGGACGCGATGTGCGGCAATAGCTTTCCGGACATCGCGCCGCGTATAGGCGAACGTGAATGCGATCCACCCGCTCCTTCATGTCCTTGCTTGGGCGTTGCTCACTGGGCGAGTTGAACGCCTTCGGCAGGATCGCGACGTTCAGTAGCCGCCCTTCTTGCCGATGCCCGCGAACGGGAAGTCGTATTCGATCGTGAACGGCTTGAACCACGGGCCGACGCCGGTTTCCTTGTCGACGTGACGGCCGAACGCCATATGGCCTTCCTGCGTCGGCGGCGAGATATGCAGCTTCAGGTGATACTTGCCCGGGCCGAACAGCTTCACGTTGTCGCCGTAGTGCGGGCCGTCGCTCGCGACCATCGCCATCAGGTCGCCCTTAACCGTCTGCGTCGTGCCGACCTTCGTGAGTTCATACGTCACGTTCAGATACGGCATCCAGTCGCCTTCCGCGAAACCGGTCGGGTTGTTCTTGACCGCGTGGATGTCCGCTTCCAGGTGAATGTCGGAATCCGACGCCTTGCGCATCATGCCTTCCGGCGCCATCGTGATCGGCTGGAGGTACACGGCGCCGGTTTCCATGCCGCCCTCGATATGCTGCTTGCCGATCGGATACTCCGCAGCAGAGGCTGCCATCACTACTGCCAGGCCACTGGCAGCGACGACGCTTCGTAGCATCACTGATTTCATACGGTTGTCCACTGTAGTGAATTTGCGCTCTGAAAGCGGATCGAGCTCCGCGAGGCTGAACCCGCGAGGAAAGTCCCGGCTTCAGCGAGTGCGTAAACACTAATACGACACATTCTCATTTTCAAGAGCTATTCGAGCCTATGTGCCCATGCAGTTGTGCGCTGGAAACCATTCGCTCGCAACCGCAAGCCAATGCCATAAGGGTTTGGCACGCTTGACATCACATTACAAATGCGAATAATTATCATTTCCTGGTACGATCAGTAGATCGCGCCGCGTTCCCAAGATCCCGATCCCGACCACCGTGCAATCGTCGACGCAAACCCTGATCGCCAACTACACAGAAATTGTCGATTTCCTGTCGAGACGTACCGGATCGAGGGACACCGCCCAGGATTGCGCCCAAGAGACGTATCTGAAGCTTGCGAGCGCGCAGATGCCTGCCGCTTTTAGCTGCATCAAAGCTTACGTTTTCAAGGTGGCCTCGAATGTGGCGATGGACTGGCATCGGCGCGCTTCGCGAGAAACCGCGATGGAGAGCGAATATGCCGTCCTGGCGAACGGCGATGCTCACCCGGATGCCTGTGACACGGTGAGTGCCAGTCAGACCATCAAGCGGCTCGAGGAGGCGATTCTGGCGCTGCCTCTGCGTGCGCAGCAGATATTTCTGCTTCACAAGCTCGAAGGCCATACTCACGTCGAGACCGCAAAATTGCTGTCGATCTCGGTGAAGGCCGTCGAGAAGCATATGGCGCGAGTGCTGCTCGCCTGTCGCGCCGCGCTGAAGGCCTGAGACCTTGAGTATCCGCGAACGCGCCTCTGCGTCTATGGATGGCGACGAGACGGCCGAGGCTATCGACGAAGCCGCCTCGCGCTGGGTCGTCATCAATACCGGTCGCGAGCCGGATGCCGGCGAGCGACGCGCATTCGCCGCATGGTACGCCGCCGACCCGCGCCACGCCCTCGTCTACGAAGAACTCATGCAGGTCTGGCACAAGCTGTCCGCGATCGACTCCACGGTCATTCGCACGGCTCAACATCGGCGTACGACACGCAAGAGGATGATGCTAGCCGTCGGGATTCTCGTGATCGGGGCAGCGCTCTTTCAACACGACGAGATCCGCGTCCGCACGCTCGCGGATGAGTCCACGGCCGTCGGCGAAGTCCGCGCCGTACGTCTCGTCGACGGATCGGAAGTGACGCTCGACGCCGACTCGGCGATTGCTGTCGAGATGTCATCGAATCAGAGGCAGATCCGACTGTTGCGGGGGCGCGCGATGTTCGATGTCGCGCATGATGCGACGCGTCCGTTCGTTGTTGCAACGAACAACGTTCAGGCTACGGCCCTCGGTACACGCTTCGTGGTCGCCACCTACTCGGACCATTCGACCGTCACCGTACTCCAGAGTCGGGTCGCGCTGCGCTGCACGACTTGTTCTGGCGCCGTGCCGGACCGCGTGCTGAAGCCGCGAAACGAGGCGGATGTGTCTGCAACCGAGGTCGCAATCGACGATGTGGATATTTCCGAGGCTGCCGTTCGCAATGAAGGCATGCTGATCCTGGAGGCGATGCCGCTGTCCGACGCCCTAGCCCGCCTCCAGGGCTATACCCGTCGACCGATCTGGCTGCTCGACAACGCGAGCGCAAAGCGCCGAATTTCTGCCGTCATCGATCCACGGCAACCGGACGCGGCTGCGCGAACCGTCGCGGCCGCAGCCGGCCTGCAGGTCAGCTCGGTCGCTGGCGCTCTTTTCGTTGGTTCGCCAAAGAATATTTTCGACGGGAGGTAGGGGGACCGGCTTCGAGGAACGTCTTACGGGAGAGACCAATGAACAGGATTTCCCAATGCAGTTCTTCAGCGCCCCCCGCTTCAAGCATCGTCCCCGCAGCTCAGCCGCGATCGTCCTCGCGTGCGCACTGTCGTGTGCGCCGCTCTCGTCGATAGCACAAACCGGCGGCCCAGTTGCCGTTCCCATTGATTTGCCGGCACAGTCGCTGGACAAGGCACTCATCGCGCTTGGCCGGCAGACAAGCATGCAGATCTCGTTCGCTCCGGAAACAGTCGCAGGCAAGATCGCACCAGAGCTGAAAGGCACCATGACGCCACAGGACGCGGTGCATGCACTCCTCGCGGGCTCCGGACTGACGGTACGAAAAACGGGCGAGAACGCGGTCACCGTCGAGGGAGGCAGCGCCATTGTCACCTCCGCCGCTCCCGCGGGTGGCACGCTCAACACGGTCGTCGTTCAGGGCATTCGCCCGTCGCTCTATTCAGTACCGGATGTCAACGTCGGTGCGCTCGGCTCCAAAGATCCCATGGATCTTCCGATGTCGATCTCCTCGTACACGAGCGAATTGATCACGGCGCAGGCCTCGCGCACGCTCATGGACGTGCTGAAGAACGATCCGTCGGTTCAGAACACAGCGGTAGGCGGAGCGATGGACAACATCAGCATTCGCGGCTTTCCGATCGACTGGACCAACACGATGCGCCGCGACGGCATGCCGGTAGCCCCCTATTACGACATCCCCCTCGAGAACACCGAGCGCATTGATGTGCTGAAGGGGCCGTCCGGCTTTCTCTACGGAGTGAATTCGCCAGGCGGCACCGTCAACTACGTGATGAAGCGACCGACGCAGGATCGCTTCACGAGCGCGACCGCCGAATTGCGCAGCTACGACGGATACTACGGCGCGATCGACACAGGCGGCCCGATCGCCGACGGCCGCTTGGGCTACCGCTTCAATGTCGCGGGCGAGAGGGTTGGTAACTTCAATCACGCAGGCGACCGTACGCGCACGTTCGTCAGCGGCGCGCTCGATTGGGAGATCACACCACGCGCGCTGCTTCGATTCGATTTCGATTATCAGGACAAGAAGCTCGCGGCTCAGCCCGTGATCGGATTGCAGCCGGACGGTTCGCTACCTCCGCAGTTCGATCCACGCACGCTACTGGGTCAGCCATGGCTCCAATACCGGACGAGCACCTTCAACGTCGGCGGGCGCTTCGACTTCAAACTGACGGACAATTGGAATTTCACCACGCAGATCGCGCAGTCGTATAACAATCGGGACGCCGCGTTTCCGGATATCTATTCGGTGGCCGCCAACGGAGATATCCTGAGCGGAGACATTTACCTCTCCCCGGATCAGAGCTTCCGTGTGCTATCGACGAACACGTTCGTCTCCGGGAGGTTCAATACAGGTCCACTTGCGCATCAGTTGGTCACGGGTATATCCACGCGCAACTACGACTCGCACGAAGGCGGCTTCGCGGCGATCCCTCTGACGGTCGGGAACATCTTCAATCCTGTCTACTCGCCCGAACCGGCTACGGTTTTCCCGCAGAAGAACGCAACGAAGAACTTTCAGCCAAGCGTCTTCATCAGCGACCTGATCGATATCGGTTCGCAATGGAGTGTGATGCTCGGCGTGCGTCACGTGAAATATCGCAACGATTCTTATCCGGCCTCCGGCACGGAGTCGCACTATGAAACCAGCGTGAACGTGCCGTCAGCGGGATTGATCTTCAAACCCCGTCCGGATATTTCTACGTATGTCAGCTATTCCGAGGGCTTCGAGCAAGGCGGCGTCGCACCCTACAACACCTTGAACGCCGGGCAATATCTCTCTCCAGTCAAGAGCAAACAGTACGAAGTGGGCGCAAAGAGTGACATCGGTGGCCGCCTTACAATCAACGCAGCGGTCTTTCGAATCGAGAAGACGCTTCAGTACGTGAACAGCGCGAACTACTACGTGCAAGGGGGCACCCAAAGGCATACGGGCGTTGAGCTCACGGCGAACGGGCGCATCACCCGCGATCTCTCCGTCGTGGCTGGCGCAGCCTACCTCGACACCGTGCAGAACGATACCGGCGACCCCCAGACCAACGGCAAGCGGGCCGCCAACGTGCCCCGCTTCCAGGCGAATGCATTTCTCGACTACCGGATTCCTGCAGTCGCCGGGCTGAGCGTGGACACGGGCGTGTACTACGTTGGGAGCCGCCCGCTCGATGCTCAAAACACCGTGTCACTTCCTGGCTACGTGCGCTTCGACGCCGGTGCGCGCTATCTAACGAAGATTGGCGGTCTCGCAACCGTCCTTCGCGCCGGCGTACAGAACCTTACCGACAAGCGCTATTGGGCCGCAGCAAACTATAGCTCGGTGTGGCCAGGAATTCCGCGCACATTCTTCGTCTCCGCTCAGATTGACATGTGAGCGTTAGCGGGCGTCTCCGGCGGGACGCCGCGCGTTCCCAAGCGCCCTCCAACGAACGTTCGCTGATGAGCTGACAGATGAAGAAGAATCCATCTATGAGAAAGATGAACTCCTCGCGCGACCATTCAATCTATCGGACACCGCAACTGGAATTCATCCCACTGCCTCCTCCGACCTTACTTTCATCGTCGTTCACACCGCCTGATCAAGGGGAACTCATTCTTTGGCGCTTCAGAGCCGATCCACACGTACGAAAACGCCGCGAGACACGCGAGACGCTGAATTCCTTGAATCATGCATGTTGCAGACGCTTCCCCAACGCGGCACAGAACAAGCTCTATGTCGCCAGTCGTTTGGCACTGGTCCAAATCCTCGCCAATATGCTCGAATGCTCGCCCGATCAACTCATGTTGCAGGAAGACTCGGAGCATCAACCGAAATTAAATAGCCCCGCCGCAGGCAAGATGCTGAGCATCCGCATTGCTTTTGCGGGGATTTGGATTGTGATAGCAATCAGCCGTTCTGAATTGGGGATTGCAGCTGGATTACCGATTGGCGATAGCGTGAACGGCGCCCGCAGCGCGGAATTGGATGTCGGGACGCCGCCGCCGTCTGCCGTTCCCCACCATGCATTTCGAGACAGCGCTGCGAGTATGAAGGTCCCTGAGAGCGCCGATACCCTTGAAATCTGCTTTCAGAGTGGCGCTCTATCAGTGGCCAAGCGAGAAGATGGAGCCTATGTTTATTTCATCGAGTTGCCCATGCCCGGCGACATTTACGCGCTCCTCGCTGCAGCAGAGCCGATCAGGAGGATCAGAGCTTTCGGATGGTCGAAATATTAGGCCGACCCTAAGCTCCGCGCACGGCACGGCGCGGCTCATCTAAGGATGTGTCGTCGGCTCGGGTCGCTGATCCAGTCGGGACACGAACCACACCGCTACCACCATGAATGCGAGCAGGACCAACGACGCATTCAATCGACTGAACGCGAATCCACCCTGGGCAATCGGCTTGTCGAAGAGGTCCCCGAGCGTCGCGCCAAGCGGTCGGGTCAATACGAATGCAAGCCAGAACAGCAGCGTGCGCGAGATGCTGGTCCACCAGTACAGCGCACAGACGACGACCAGTATGCCGCCAAAGATCAACGCGCCACCTTCGTAACCGAAGCCCAGTCCGCCGAGATCTGCATCGGCTACCCAATCGCCGAGTGCCGTGCCGAGCGTCTGCGAGAACAGGATAGTGATCCAGTAGAACCATTCGACGCGCCGCGTACTGACGGTCAACACGGAAACAGTACCTTCAACGCGATACCAGACGAACAGGCTGAGCATCAGTCCCAACACGATGATCGCAACGCCGCCACCGTAACCCAGTCCGACCGAGCGATCCGCGAAATCGGCGAGCGTGGTGCCGACCGTGGTGGTCGCGATGATCGTCGCCCAATAAAGTAGCGGGTGAAAACGGTCGAACCTGATTTGCGCGGTCACGAAACCGATGAACAGCAATGCAAAGATTGCTGTGCCTATCAGATAGCCCAGGTTGAGGGACATCGTTACCCAATCCCCTCCGGTTTCCCCGAGGGTGGTTGCGGCAATCTTGACAATCCAAAACCCGAGCGTGACCGCCGGAACCTTCAACGCATTGGCGTGCTGTTTCCTCGTCGAGACCTCGATCATTCTTAACCCCTGGCGCATCGCGCGATTATGCGCACCGGAAGACCGCTCCCGGTGCGACTGCGAAGAGGTTCAGGATGACAGTATTTGCTTAAGAAGCACTTAGCGAGATAAACGCACTGTCAATCGTCCTCGCGTTCGTGACGATCCCGCTCGTATTTGTCTTCGGCAACGGAAACCACATTGCCTTGATCTGCATCCACCGTGACATCGAAGACCTTTGTACCGTTGACGACTTCGACTTCGAACGCATTGTGTTGCCTTTTCTGCTCGAACTCCGCGCGGGTTGCTTTTCCGTGCACGTGCTGCTCTGCTGCCGCGATTGCCTGTGAAATTGAGATCTTGGCTTCGCTAATCGCGAGCGCGTCATTTTCACTCGTTGCGGCCGCATAAGTCGAAATTGCGATTGCGCCCGTAGCAACCAGAGCCGCAGACAATACGAGTTTCCAGTGAAGACGTTTCATTGCTCTCTCCGTGGTTTCGCGTGGAATCGAAGGTTCCACGTCGCCAACGGTATGGACGCAAACTTAGCCAATACTGAGCAGCGCCGTTCCGCGCAACGAATAGTCAACTAGCACAACATTGCTTAAGGAAGCCTTATGATCTGCTCAGCAATAAGCCTCTTCACATCAAATAAATCTTCGAAAAGACAGCCAAACGAAAGTCCTCGTTCATGGATTCGCCTCACTGCGATTGCACATTGATGAACGCCACATGCAGCGTTCAACCATCAACTGATCAGGGTGAGACAATGAAGAGAACAAGCAAACGAGTGCTCCTTGGCCGCAGCGCCATCGCCGCTGCCATCACGATTGCCCTTCTTCACACTTCGAGCGCCGCGGCGCGAAATGAAGACGATCATGACTCGCGCGATCGCGAGCACCGCGCCGCAGTTCAGCACGTTCTATTGATCAGTTTCGACGGCCTGCACGAGCAGGACGTCGCGCGATGCATCGCATCCAACTCGTGCCCCAACCTCGCGATACTTGCTAAATCCGGCGTCACCTATTCGAACGCGCATACCCCGGGACTTTCCGACTCGTTTCCCGGTCTCGCCGCGTTGGTGACCGGCGGCTCACCGAAATCCACAGGCTTGTTCTACGACGTGTCTTATGACCGCACACTTTACGCGCCGTCGGACACGGGCTGCAGCGGCACGCAAGGATGGAACGTGGTGTTCGACGAAACCACTGGCATTGACGCGCAAAACGGTGGTCCTCTTATCCATCTCGACGGAGGCGGGGCGTTCAATCCGCAGGCCATTCCGAACGCGAAAGTGGACGGCGTGTGCAAACCTGTGTACCCGCACAATTACGTGAAGACGAATACGGTGTTCGAGGTCATCAAGCAGCGCATACCGAATTCGCGCACCGCATGGTCGGACAAGCACGCCTGGGGCTACGACTGGTTGAATGGTCCTTCAGGCACAGGCGTGGACGATCTCGCCCGCACCGAGATCAACTCGATCGATCCGAATTCGAGCCCGAAAACCGACTACACCGACGTCTACACGCACACCGAGAAGTTCGATGATCTGCACGTGCAGGCGCTCATCAATCAGATCAACGGCAAGAATTCGAGCGGCGATGCCTCGCCCGGCGTGCCGACGATTTTCGGGGCGAACTTCCAGACGCTGAGCGTGGCTCAGAAGGCCGTCTTCAGTTCAGGCGGAGGTTATCTCGACGGAAGCTTCACACCCGGCCCGCAAGTGAGCAATGCCATCGGCTACATCGACGCTTCGCTCGGGCGCATCGTGGCCGAGTTAAAGCAGCGGAATCTTTACCGCTCGACGGCGATCATCGTGACGTCGAAGCATGGACAGTCGCCGGCCAATCATTCAAAGCTCGTCAAGAACGGCAATACACTCGGCAAACTTTTGCAGGCAAACTCGTACCTCGATCCGGACGGCAAGTACGGCCAGAATGCGACGAAGAGCGGCAATTTGAACGACGGCACGGGTCTAGCCGGCACCGGATTCGTTCAAACCGACGATACCGGACTTATCTGGCTGCGCGATCAACGTCAGCTTGCGCAGGTCATCACCACGCTGAAGGATAATCTGAGTTGCAATGCGCCCGGCATCTGCGCGGACAGTCCACGAGCCTACGTGCTTTATGGGCCGCGGCTTGCGGCATCGTTTGGAGATCCTCGCGAAGGTCGCACGCCGGATATCATCGTGCAGCCCAATCCTGGCGTGATCTATACGTCGAGCACGGCGAAAGATGAAGAACACGGCGGAAACGCGCCCGACGATAATCATCTGGGCCTTGTCATGTACGTGCCTGGCGCACAAAACGGTGGTCAGACGGTGAGCGACCGGGTTCTCACCACGCAGGTCGCACCAACCATTCTGAAGCTGCTCGGGGTCGACGCGCGAAACCTGAACTCGGTCAGGCTCGAAGGCACGCAAATGCTGCCTGGATTCGACTCGAAATAAGTTCTGACAGGCAGGGCTCGAGGACTTGCCCGGACCCGGACCCATGGAATGCGGAACGGCCCGGGCACGTTCAGCGAGACATCGTAACGGTCACCACCAGCCCATGAGGTGCGGCCTGCGCGAGTTCCACATGCGCCCCGATGCGCTGGGCGATGGTCGCGACAATCGACAGTCCGAGTCCTGATCCGTCCGCGTCTGTACCGAGCACGCGATAGAACGGATCGAATACCCGCGCACGCTCAGCCGGCTCGATGCCGGGACCCGTGTCCTCGATCCGGATCCATTGCTTTCCTTCCGTTTGCCCTGTGGAGAGATCGACGCGCCCGCCTTTGGGCGCGTAACGGATGGCGTTGTCGACCAAATTCTTGATCATGATGCTCAGGTCCGACTGAGGTGCATCGACGTCGACTTCGTCGGTGCTCGACACGCCGATGTCGAGGCACTTTGCTTCCGCGAGCGGCATCAGATCTTCGAGTACGTTGCGGAAAATCTCCTGCACGCGCACGCTCGTATTCTGCGTCGCCCGGTTGTTCTGCGCGCGCGCGAGCGTCAGCAGTTGCGTCAGCAACGACCGCGAGCGCGCCAGGCCGCTACGCACCGCAGCGAGACGTCCGCGCGCCGCGTCGGACAGCTCGCAATCGCTCAGCCGTTCGACCTGCAATGACAGCGCGGTCAACGGTGAGCGCAACTCATGCGCGGCGTCCGCGACGAATCGTCGTTGCACCGCGATCGAAGCTTCGACCCGCGATAGAAGCCGGTTGATTGCCGTGACGAACGGCGCAATCTCATTCGGCACCTCGGTGCTCGAAACCGGCGAGAGATCGTGCTCAGCGCGCCTGTCGAGATCGGTGGCCAATTTCAAGAGCGGTCTGAACATGTGGCGCAAGATAAGGTGCAGCGCGCCCACCAATATCAGTGCGAGCGCTGCGAACGGCATGACCGTGCTCAGAGCACTGTTCCGTGCGATTTCGTCGCGCCCCGCCGTCTTCTGACCGACTACGACCCGGCTTCCGTTCTCGAGCGTCTTGATGGCAAAACGCCACGACGTGCCGTCTACCATTGCGCTTTGCAGTCCGTCGGGCAGCGACGGCGGAATGAGCAGTGGCGTCGTCTCCTCGACCGTCTGGATGATCAACTTGGAATCGTGATCCGCTCCGGCTACGTGCGCGAGTGCCTCGCGTTCCATGATTTCCAGGGTGCGCGGCGTCACGAGAGCGGAGATTTGTAGAAGCTGACCGTCCTGCAATTCGTTCGCTTCATGGAAGGCAGTCTTGAAAGCGATGACGCCACCGACAGTCGCTATCGCGACTACCAGGATTGACAGACATACCGAGAGCCGAAATTGCAACGAGCCCGTCATGTTGCTTTCGACACCATCCAGCCGACGCCGCGCACATTGCGAATCGCAGAGGCACCCAGCTTTTTACGTAGCGAGTGAATGATGAACTCTACGGCGTTGCTTTCCACTTCCTCGTTCCAGCCGTAAATGCGGTCTTCGAGATCCGCGCGCGAGAGGATCGCGCCCGGCCGTATCATCAAAGCTTGCATGAGTGCGAATTCGCGGCTGGAAAGTCGAACGACGGCACCGTCGGAGCTTGCTTCACGGGTCGCCGGATCGAGACTGAGAACTCCGTTGGTCAGTACCGGTGCCGCCTGACCTCCGCGGCGACGCATGATCGCACGCATGCGCGCAAGCAGTTCCGCGAGATCGAACGGTTTGATGAGGTAGTCGTCGGCGCCTTCGTCGAGGCCTCGAATGCGATCCTCGATTGAATCGCGCGCGGTGATGATGATGATCGGCACCGGATTCTCGATGCGTCGAATGGCGCGCAAGACGTCGATTCCGTCCGTACCGGGCAACCCGAGATCGAGCAGGATGGCGTCGTAGATATGGGTGGCAATGCTCGTAAGCGCGAGCTTGCCTTCGCACACCCAATCGACCGCGTAGCTGCGCTCTCTTAGCGTGTCGCGCACCGATTCACCGATCATGCGGTCGTCTTCGACAAGCAGAACTCTCATGGCTATCCTCCAGCCATCCAATCGAGTCGAAGCTTAGAGGATCGATACTTAGGAAACACTTAGGAAGCGACGACAGCGGGAGCAATTTCCGTTGATTGCGACATTTTCGGCTCTTTCAATCACCTGCGAGCCGGTCCGCCGGTTTGAAGCGTTTTCTGTCGATTGCTCGCAAACCTTGAAAGCCCGACGATGACGCAGCAAGTAAGAAAATACGCGACGATTTGGGAGCCTGCAGGACGAGCGGTATAACCGACAAGCGCGTGCAACATCTTGCCGACGATCGAAGTCTCTTCGAGAAGCCAGGAACTGTCCCACACAACATCGCCCCAGGTCGGCGCGGCGCCCGCCGAAATCAGAAAGCCCACGCACTGACTCGCCATGCCCGCTGCAAGCAACACGATCAGCGCGTTGGTCACGGCAAACAGCTTCTTGATCGGAATTTGCAGCAATCCCGCGTACATGCCGATTCCGAGACTCACGCCGCCGACGAGACCAAGCGCGCCACCGATGACCATTTGCAGTGTCTCGCCGGGCGAACTCACGAGCACGCCATAAAGAAAAAGCACGGCTTCGGCGCCCTCGCGCAGAACCGCCGCGCCGACGACGATCGACAAACCGATCAGGGGCTTGCTCCCGCTCGCCACCGCCTTCCCGACCGCAGAGATTTGCCGGGCCATTTCGCGGCTATGGCTGCTCATCCAGATGCTGTGCCATGCGAGCATGACCACCGCGACGATCATGATCGCCGCATTGAAGAACTCTTGCCCGAGCCCGGACGCCAGATTCGAAAGCGCGTCCGCGAAAACCGCCAGCAGGCCGGCCCCGACGATGCCGCCCAGAAGTCCGCCCGCCACCCACCATCCCCGCCCTGGCACGCCTTTGCTCGCAGCAAGGACGATCGAAACGATGAGGGATGCCTCCAGCACTTCACGAAACACGATAAGGGCTGTGGATAGCATGAGCAGATTCCGTCCGTAACAAAGACCAGAAAGGTAACGGAAATCGGCGAGTAAATGCTTAGCATTTGCTTACGCGCGTACGAGCGTTATTCGCGATTACACTCTGTCATGTTCCATCCGCATGTCGGCCGGCCAGACTGGTTCCTTGCCTCGCAAATTTGAGCAAAAGCAGCGCGATGCCACCCCAGATAAACTCGCGGATGCGCCGAAGCATCGCGAGCGACACCGCGCTTTCCCTGTCGATGCCGAACGCCGTCGCAACCGCGACGATCGCCGCTTCCTGAACGCCGAGTCCTGCCGGCACGACAAACGCAGCATTGCGAACGGTTTGCGCGAGCGCCTCGATCGCTACCGCGCCCATGACCGATACAGAATGCCCGAGCATGTCAAGCGCCGCATAGATTTCGAGCGCACCGACGAGGTATCCGGCGAGTTGCCAGATGAACGCCCTCGCGATCAGCCACGCGCGGGCGAGCAGCGACCGTATATCGCCGTCGAGACGCGCGCCGTCGAGTCTCGCGACCAGCCCGTGAGCGGGATCGAGCCAGCGGCGCGCGAGCACTTCGAGCCGACGGAACGGCGCGCCCTTATGAGCCACGACGAACGCCGCGATACCGATCGGCAGCGATATGACCAGGCCGATGCCGATCGCGTCGACGATGGCGCCGCCGGAAGCGTCGGCATGAAAGTGCAGCAGCGCGAGGCCGAGCATCGCGAGCGCGTACTGCACGGCGATCGTCACCAGCATTTCCACGATGACCGACGCGCTGACGCGGCTCAAATCCGGCAAGTATTTGCTTGCGAGACGAATGCCCGCGACTTCGCCGCCGATGCCGAGCACCGGCAGCAGACGCCCGACCGCTTCCCGCACGGCCGCGATCCACCAGAGGATCGGCAGGGGAATGCGCGCGTCGAGCAAAAGATGCCACGCTCGCGCGTCGAGCAACAAAGGCAACGCGTGGAGCGGCACGAGCCAGAGAAGCACGGGACCTGTGCGCGCGATCGACGCCACCGAGTCGGCCACGCCCTCGTGAATCGCGAGGACGGCGAGCAGCCCAATGGCGGCGGGCCAGCGCAAGTGGCCGAGCCATTTGCGCGATATCATCCGACAGACCTCTGCGCGCGATGTCCGAAGGCGTCGGAAAAGCCTCCATGCATCGAGCCGGACGCCTTGATGGCTCGCGCAACGCGAGCCGAACAAAGGCCGGCGAGTTCCTCCGAGTGGCGATAATCCTGCATCGCGGACGTGATCGCATCATCTCCTTCGACCGCAGGATGGCTGTAAATCTCGAACACGCCCGCCGGCGCATCGGCGAGAAGCGCGAGCAAGGCGGCTTCATCCATGCATCCCGTCGATGAAATGCCCGCGACCCAGTCGTTGTACGCGATGCCGGCGCGATCGAGACGCGTCTTGACGAACGCGACCCAAGGCGCGAGCAGCAGCGATCCGCGCTTTTCGCGTGGCAAGCGCATCGCGCGCATGCCGAATTTCTGCCCGATCTCCAGAATCAGCGAGAGCACCGTCGGATGCAAATGGAAATGCTTGTGCGTATTCACGTGATCGAGTTCGAGGCCCGTCGCGGCGAAGGCCTCGAACTGCGCTTGAATTTCTCGCGCCAGTTGCCGTCGCACATTCCGATTCAAAAAACGCACCGCGTTCGCGAACATCGAACCTTCGAAATGTCCTCCCGTATCGACCAGGCTCGGGATTTGCCACGGTGGCGACGTACTCGGACCGTCGGTCAGGGTGATGTGAAGGCCGACGCGCAAGCGCGGCATGTCGCGCGCGCGTTCGACCGCGTCGTATGCGGCGGGCCCGCCGACCATCAGGCTCGCGCATGTGAGCACGCCTTCGCGATACGCGCGGGCGACTGCTTCATTGATGCGCTCATGCAAGCCGAAGTCATCGGCCGTGACGATCAGCGCGCGCATCGCATTACACCTCATGCGCGCGCAGGAAGCGGAAGAACTCGACGCCTTCGCGTAAGCGCCGCGTCGTCATCTCCCAGCTCGTCAGCATCTCGCGCACGATCTCCCAGATCTTTCCCGGGCGAAAATAGAAGCGCTTGTAAAAGCGTTCGAGGTCGTGATAAATCTCATCGCGCGATAAATGCGGATAGCCGATCGCGGCCAGCTGCACGCCCTCGCTGCTTACGAGATTGATCGTCCTGTTCTCTTCCATCCAGCCGTTTTCCACTGCCTGCTTGTAGAGCGCAGTGCCGGGATAAGGCGCGGCGAGCGACACCTGTATCGTATGCGGGTTCAGTTCCTTCGCGTATCGAATCGTCTTCTCGATGGTTTCTTTTGTCTCGCCGGGAAGCCCGAGGATGAACGTGCCATGCACCTTGATGCCGAGCTTGTGGCAGTCGTCGGCGAATCGGCGCGCAATGTCCGTACGCAGCCCCTTTTTGATGTTGAGCAGGATCTGGTCGTCGCCCGATTCATAACCCACGAGCAACAGCCGCAGCCCGTTCTCCTTCATGATCTTGAGCGTCGCATAAGGCACGTTCGCCTTCGCGTTGCACGACCACATGACGCCGAGCTTGCCCAGACCGCGCGCGATTTCCTCGACACGCGGCTTGAAGTCGGTGAAGGTGTCGTCATCGAACATGATCTCTTTGACTTCGGGCATGTTGTCGCGAATCCACTTCACTTCTTCGAGCACGTTCTCGACCGAGCGCACGCGATAACGATGTCCGCCGACAGTCTGCGGCCACAGGCAAAACGTGCAGCGCGAGCGGCAGCCGCGTCCCGTGTAGATCGAGACGTAGGGATAGTGCAGATAGCCGATAAAGTAATTCCTGATATTCAGGTTCCGTTTGTAGACCGGCGCCACGAACGGCAATTCGTCCATGTTCTCGAGAATCGGCCGCGCTTCGTTGTGTTCGATGGAGCCGTCCGGGCCGCGATAACTCAGTCCCTTGATGCTCGAAAACGGTTGGCCTTCCGCGATTTCCTTGCACGTGAAATCAAACTCTTCGCGACAGACAAAATCGACTGCGTCGCTTGCCACAAGCGAGTTATGCGGATCGACAGCAACCTTCGCGCCGACCATGCCGATGCAGACCGACGGCACGCGCGCTTTCAGATGCTCCGCAAACAGCGCATCGGTCGGAAACGAAGGCGTGCTCGTATGAATGATGACGAGTTCATATTGCGAGGCGAGGTTCAGTGCCGCATCGACAGACAGTCCATCGGCGGGTGCATCGACAACACAGCTTCCGGGAATGAGCGCCGCCGGCTGAGCCAGCCATGTCGGATACCAGAACGAGCGGATCTCGCGCTTGGCCTGATAGCGCGAGCCCGCACCGCCGTCGAAACCGTCGAATGAAGGCGCCTGGAGAAAGAGTGTGCGTTTCATGGTGCAAGTTCCGGGTGGTTGCGTTACTGACTATCCGAAGCGTTGGTGTCGTACGGATTGCGCGCATCGTCGAGCGGCACGCGCACGCCGCGCCAGACAACGCTGGATCCGAACAGCGCGGCAAGCCATTGTAGACAGAGCATCCCGTCGCGCAATGGAATCAACGGCAAGTCGCGCCAGAACGCGCGCCAAGAGTTCGCGCAGCGCCAATGCAACAATAGTCGTGCGCTTATCCCCAGAGAGGTGCTCAGATCCACGACGGTATCCGCGGTCGACTGCGCGAGCGTCGCTCCGCTCTCAAGACAGAGTCCGAGCAGTGCGCCCGTCAGGAGCCAGGGTGTCGTGAAGGTAAGGCACAAGAACACAAAGGCAAGCGGATTGATCGAACGGATCGTCCGCAGCCAGCGGGTCTCGCGCTCCCACAGCGCCGCAACGCGATGCTCGGTAACATCCGTTGCGACGACGACATCGGAAAGCACAGTGCGCAAGCCGATCATGCGCGCGCGTTCGGCAAGCCAGTAGTCGTCGGCGAGGCAGTCGCGTATCGCTTCAAAGCCCCCTATTTTGACGAGCGTTTCACGCGTGAGCGCGATCGTCGCGCCGAATCCGAATCGTCCGTAACCGCCCGCATTCGCCATATGAACCGATGGCGCGAACCATTCGTCGATAAAGAGCGCACCGACTGCCGGCCAGAAACCGTCCACGCGCCGGCCGCGATAGAGACACGTCACCACGCCGACGCCTTCATCCGCGAGCGGCGCGATCACACGCGCGAGATAGTCCGGCCCGACGGCGATGTCGCTGTCCGCGATTACGATGACATCGTGCTTTGCGCAGGACGCCAGGTTGATAAGATTGCTGACCTTCCGATTGCTCCCGTGCACGGTGCTGTCGATCACGAGTTGCATGTCGCACTCGGGATAGGCCCGCGCGAGCTGCCGAACGATGCGCACGGCGGGGTCGGCGGCACTCGCCACGCCGAAGACGAGTTGAAAGGACGGATGTGTCTGCGTGCAGAACGTCTCGAGATTCGCGTAAAGCTGCGGCTCCGCACCGCACAGCGGTTTGAGAACACTCACTGCTTCCAATGCTCCGGTGCGAGTTTCGGAGTCGGGTCTTCGTATCGTGGCGCCGGCTGATCCCGGATGCACGAGCGCCACGATCGCCGCATGACACGTAGCCGCGCAACAGAGCACGATGACCAGCCACAGGAAGACCAAGTCCGAACTCCCCATCGTGAGCGCCGCCAGCACCCACGCACACGCACGCCGTCGCGCGAAATGACTCGCAATCGACAAGGATGCGATGCAGGAGTGGACGCGGCGCAAAGTGGAACTGCGCGAAGATCACAAGTGAATCGAAGCCTGGGGCCTCGATGCTTAAGAGATGCTTAACGATGAAACCCGGCCCGGCATTGCTGACAACCATGAATATCGGCTGACTGAAACGTAAGCATCCGCTACGCCGATCGATGCCTGAGCATGTGTCAGCCGGTATGGCATGGAAGGAGCGCCCGCGTCATCACTTCTCGCGTCGCGGCGGGATGCAGTTCGACGTGTAGCTGCACGAGCCAGTCATCATTTCGGGGCACCGCAAACACCAGTCCCTTCATGGTTCCATCCGTCCAATAGATGCGATGCGAATCGCGCGCCGATTCGAACGCCCGTTTCGCCATGCGCCGCACGCACAATACGATGACCGCCGCGCTCGCTAGCGTCGTCATTCGCACGGCGGTCGATTCGAACGCGGGCAGACGCCCTGAACATACGCACATCGCAAGGCACGCCGCATCCGACACCGCGATGCAAAGCGCGATCAACACCGCATTGGCGCGCACTGATATGACAGTCGACGCTTGCATGGAATTATTTCCTGATACGGCCAAGGAGTGAATCTTTGTCTGCATAGTGCAGCGTCGAACCTTAACTAAGCCTTAGCGCTTTTTGCGTGTGAATGCCGGTTTCACGATGTAAGGATTTCTTAAGCAATAAGAGATGAAAATTTAATGTGACACCAGTACGTAGGAGACTTTAGATGCGGCTGCTTTTGGTGGAAAACGATGAGATGATCGCCGAGACCTTGCTTGCTGCGCTTCGCCGCATGAGCTACACGGCGGACTGGGCGAAGCGCGCCTGCGAGAAGGAGATTGCGCGGTATCGCAGCGTCTATGACCTCATCATATTCGACCTCGATACGCAGCGGTCCAATGGAATCACGGCGCAGGATTGGTGTGACGATCAATCAGACGGTGCGCCAGTGATCTTCCTAACCGCACTCGAGACAGCGGACGATTCCGCCGACGAGGGATGTCCGCACAGCAACAATCAACTAGTCGGGTCGTTTGATTTGGAAAAGCTTGCCACGCGAGTTCGAACGCTCCTCCGGCATCGCGCGGGAACGGATCCATCGATATGGGTGCATGGTGAGTTGAAACTCGATCCGGTCGCTCGGGTAGTGACCCAATCCGGAGTTGCGCTGAGTTTGACTCCGTTTGAATTTGCGATACTCCAGGCACTGATGGAGGATCCAGAACATGTGTTCCGATCTTCTGAGCTCGAAAAAAGGAGCAACTGCATTGAAGGGCGCACGGAGATCCACGCGGTTGAAACCAGCCTCGACGGTCTGCGCCGCAAGATCGGAGCCTCCGAGATTGTGGCTGTCCGCGGGGTCGGTTATCGATTGCGACGCCTGGCATAGCACCTCAGTCTTTCGGCCGAAACGGCGAGCGTGTCATGGCCCCGTCTATGCACTCCACTGGTCCATGGGTCTGAATACCTCGACCAACACGACGCTCAGAATCAACCCGTAGTTCGAAGACGTAAGCGCTTAACGACCGAGCGCCAAGTCCAACTCAGGGTCCAGTCAGCGGACTTGCGACGAGCAGCGCCAGAAGCATCGGATCAGGTGTAATGTCTGTTGAAGTCACCGAGCCGAGTCTGCTGAGATGCTCAATCGAATTCGCAACGCACAGGTTTCCAGCGTCGCAGCCAGATCTTTCAAGAGATCGAAACTGGCGCCGGAAAGCAACAAGCAGTCGTCTACAAGCGCCTGTAAAGAAACCACCTGCTGATCGACCGCATAACGCGTTCCGTCCTCGCGATCGTTCCATAGCTGATGCTGTGGATGCGGATTGGGATTTTCCACGTACAGCGCTATCGACGCAGGCTCGTCTCCCATCGGCACGAGCAACTCGAGTTCCAACGGAGGAAGCCGCCCACCGTTGAGGGTAGCAATGACTGTCATTTCGCTGTCGTCCGGATGAATGTCGGCTGAGTGTCGGGTTCGAAACTTAGGCTAGCCTTAGAAAGATCCAGAACCGCCCTAAGGTCGCGTTAAGGTTCGTTAATGAAGCCCGACATGTACGCCAGGATCTCGTCTCGGCATGTCATTGCGCTGGACGCATACCACAACTTCGTGCAGAGGTCTTAGATGCGCATTTCGCGTCGCCCGCTAAGGGATGGCTAAGTCTGTCTGATCAGAGTCTCACCCAGGAAAGCGCCACATTACTTGAAGCCTCCTTTTCATGTGGCGCCAAACTTCGGAGCCTGTTTATGGCGAATACACGAATTTCCAATGTGATGTGGGCAGACAACAAAGTGCCAGAGGTCACGATCACCTTCTGGTTGATCAAGATTCTTTCCACCACGGTCGGCGAAACAGGTGCCGACTACCTTGCAGTGAATGTGGGGCTCGGAACTTTGATCACCGATGCAATCACCGCCATAGCCCTAGCGGTAGCGCTCGGCTTCCAGTTCTACTTTCGAAAACTCGTTCCGTGGGCGTACTGGCTAAGCGTCGTGTTGGTAAGCGTTGTCGGCACTCAGGTGACGGACGCGCTCACCGACGGAGCCGGCGTGAGCTTGTACGTCAGCACAGCATGCTTCACCGTGCTGCTCGCGATCGTTCTTGCATCATGGTACCGATCCGAAAGAACGCTATCAATTCGACATATCGATACTCGGCGCAGAGAGATTTTCTACTGGGTAACCATTCTCTGCACGTTCGCTTTGGGCACTGCGGCGGGTGATCTTGCGACAGAAGCACTCGGACTCGGCTTCTCGTGGGGCGTGGTCGTCTTTGGCGCCCTGATTGCGGCTACTGCTGCCGGCGCATCCATCGGCATGAACCGTGTGCTGGCGTTCTGGATCGCTTACATCCTCACTCGTCCGTTCGGCGCCTCTTTAGGCGACCTGCTCTCGCAATCGCGGACGTATGGTGGAGTTGGGCTCGGCACGGTCTACACGAGTGCGGGCTTTCTCGCTGTGATCGTCGCGCTGGTGATCTTTGTGAGCGTCAGGAAGCCCGTGCATAAAGAATCCGCGGTTCAGAGTTAAATTCAAGGAGAACAGATCATGCGAGCAAACAAGCTGTTGGTTGTCGGCGCTACAGTGGCCTTGGGCAGCGCGGTGTTTCTCACCTCGCTCTCGCCCTTCGGATTCGAATTGGTCGATTCCGTTCAAGCGGCCTCCAAACTTGGTGACCTGTCGCCGTTCCGCGCCATTGTGGTCGACACGGCGACCAAGGTCGACAAAGGGGACCTTGCCGGTGCGAAGACGCGCATAAAGGATCTTGAAACGTCGTGGGACGACGCGGAAGCCGGTCTGAAGCCACGCGCAGCGGCCGATTGGCATCTGGTCGACAAAGCCATCGACCGCGCGCTCGACGCGTTACGGGCGAAAGCGCCCGATCAGTCCAGCTGCAAAAAGGCCCTCCTCGACCTGCTTGCGACCATGGACAAGGTGAGCGGATAAGGCGGTGCTACGGAGAAGGTTCAGTCCTGGCCGGCGGATGGCCGCTATTTGCTCTAGTCGCGCAGCGGCGGCAAGCCGAGACGCATCTGCTCTTCACGATAGGCAGCCGAAAATTTTGCATTCCCTGAACGGACTTCGCTCAGCCATCGAGCGAGGTCCGCCGCGCATCCCTCGGAATCAATGTCGCTGAAGCATTCGGAGTCTTGCGGCATCTGCTCCGCGGCCCAGTGGAACGCAAAAAACGTCTGCCGGTCCGCAAGCCCGAGTCGCAATGAATCAGTTTTGCCGCTAGCGAACCAAGTTCTGATCGCGTGAGCATGTTTCGCCCTCGACGTAATTGAATACGGGTGTACCCCCATTCCTCCCGCTAAGTAGGTCGGCCGTCACTGCGGAGACTACGAAATCCGTCGCACGTGAAGCTGAATCGCAGCTCGCAATGGCAGCCGCCGAGCTACGCCTCGTGGCCAGTATTGTCAGCGGAGCAGACGTTCGAAGACACGATGTACGGATGCTTCAGACGAGATTCGTCCGCGGCAAACTCGGTTAGCCAGCAGCGCATCGCGTGCGATCACCAAACTTCGGGGGCCGGCCCGCGGCGATTCGCGTCGCACGTGAGCGCTTTTCGGCAAATTTCGGCCCCGCTTGCTCGATCCCCCTAGTCGAATCCACGCGGCTGTGGCAAGCACGAACGAAAGTTTCCTTTAACTGGACGACGCGCATTCAGCTCGGCCAACTCGATTGAAACGTTGCAGAGAACACGCCAAACAACGGCAACGCTTCCCCCAAGTCGAAGTTATTTTCACCAAGACACGCGCGCTGGTTGCGGCCGACAGGGCTTTCGCATAGACAGTAGTAATGTTGTCCGCTGCTAGCATGAGCACAACGCATTCCGCCCGCCGCGTTGGCTTCATTCTCTAAATCGCGCGAGAAAGGCTTGGGGAGATTGCTGGTCTTCGTTAAGCGCGCTTCATTCCATTCTCTCGTTCGAATCGTTGATATGACCTACGTGCGTAGTCCGCTAGGTCATCCCTCGATCAGCAGCCAAGCCAGCGGCAACAAAGGCGCTGGCGTCCCGCCGCTAACCTGCCTACTAGAAACAAACAATTTGACTGCGGTCAATATTTTCGAGTTTCTTCTCCTGTCGAATCGTTTCGCTCAACCGAAATATAGTTCGAGACTGTGCGGATCGGTATCCACAGCGCTCTATGCCCGTCTCCGCGGGCTCACGACTAAATCACCATCGCGAAGCCGTTCTGTAAGCCGGCGATGTGTTTATCTATCGAAGGATTTCCGATGTCGCAGTTCTTCTCTTCCATAAAATCCAGAATCATTCTGGTCCTCACAGCCAGCATGCTCATCACGATTCTCGTGGGTGGAGCAGGGCTGTATGGCATGTCGAGTCTGAGTGGCTCCATGCAGGAAACGTATCGCGGCAATATCGTTCCGATCACGCGCGTGGCAAAGGTACGCGCTGCGATGATGAATATGCGCCTCGCGCTGTGGAGAATGCAGGCTCAGCAGATCAAGGATCTGGTCCCGAAGGTTCGGGAATTCCAGTCGCAGATGGACAGTGACTGGAAGAGCTATTACACGGGCGGTGACATCACCAGTCCGTCCGAGCAGGCGATCGCCGACAAGATCAACGCACTGATTCCGCGATTCGAAGCCGCTGTGGCGCAGGAACTTCCGTTCATCGAGGCCGGAGATTTTGCAGCGGCAGGCAGACTTCAAACGGAAACCGTGTTCCCGATGGGCAACGAACTCTCGGATCTGATCGGCGACGACTTCGAGAATAATGCCGATCAGGCGCGGGACGCATCGGCGGCAGGCGAAGCACAAGCGGCACGCCTTACGTGGATCAACCTGACCTTGATCCTGATCGGCGCGACGTTTCTGACGGCATCGACGGTCTATCTCGTCCGAGTCATTACGGTTCCGCTGAACAACACGGTCAGAATCGCCAGCGATATTTCGGAAGGCCGTCTCGATAGCCGGATCGTAGCGAAGGCACAAGGCGAATTTGGCCGCTTGCTGGACGCCATGAAAACCATGAGCGAGAACCTCGCCGGCACGGTGCGAGGCATTCGCGATTCGAGCGAGTCCGTCAATGTGGCTGCGGCGCAGATCGCGGCGGGCAATCAAGACCTGTCGGCGCGTACCGAAGAGCAGGCTTCATCGCTGGAACAAACCGCCGCGAGCATGACGCAGCTCACCGAAACCGTTCGTCAAAACGCCGACAACGCGCGCCAGGCGAACTCGCTCGCCAACAATGCGCGCGAAATGACGGACGCGGGCAGCGCGGCAGTCGAATCCATGGTTGCCACGATCAAGGACATCAGCGCGGACTCCAGCCAGATTGCGGAAATCACCGGCATGATCGAAGGCATCGCCTTTCAGACCAATATTCTCGCGCTGAACGCGGCCGTGGAAGCGGCGCGCGCCGGAGAGCAGGGCCGCGGGTTCGCGGTCGTGGCGGGTGAAGTGCGCACACTGGCGCAACGCGCGTCGGTGGCGGCCAAGGAGATAAAGGAACTGATCGAAGCTTCGGCCAAGAAAGTGCACCGGGGCGCGGAACAAGCCGGTGTCGTCAGCGCCAACATGGATCAGGTCAGTCATGCGATTGGCCGGGTATCCGACATCGTCGGCGAGATCACGGCTGCATCGGACGAGCAAAGCAAGGGCATCGAACAGGTCCACGCAGCGATCACGCAAATCGACGAGGTCACGCAGCAAAACGCCGCCCTGGTCGAAGAAGCCGCTGCCGCTGCGCAATCGCTGCAGGAACAGGCCGACCGGATGAAATCGGATATGGGCTTCTTCCGACTCGATGGCGACGTATCCGCGATCACGCGAAAAGCGCCTGTCCCCTCGCCCGTCAGGAAACTGCCAACCGCATCATCGATCGTGAAGCCCCGAAAGGCGATGTCGTCCGCCAGCACAAAGGCAATCGATCCTTCCGCATCGGCACCGGCACCGGCCGACGAATCCGAATGGCAAACCTTCTGACGCCAAGGAGCAAGGCATGAATACATCTTTGCAAGTCAACCGTCACCTTCAGGCCGAGCTTCCGCGCGCAACCGAAGACATGGATTCACTGACGACGTGCGAATCGGCTGGCCCCGTTCTTCGCGCTGACATGAAACCCGAAGATCTGGTGGTATCGCTTGGCAACGGCTACATCCAGTCGACAGCCCGGCTTGTCGTCACGCAGGAAATCGCTCAGGTGTTGATCTCGTTGACGCAGCAGGAACAGCGAATCGAAGCGGAGGCGCTGTTCAAGAAACGCATGGACAGGATTCTCGCGCTCGGCGACGACAATCCCATGCCGCAGGCGTTTCAGGACGAACTGCTGATCGAAGTGCGCAAGTGCTTGAACGCACTTCGATGAACCGGTCCATTGCGGTGAAACAGCATGGCAATCTATCAGGAAAGCAAGTACGTAACCGTCTTCAAACACATTGCGTTCGATGCGCTTCACGCGGCAGGATCGCGCGCACCACATTCAGGCGTCTATCGCTGCGAAGGATGCGGCGTCAATGAAGTAGCGATCTCGGGACACCCGCTGCCGGCGCAAAGTCATCATCGACATAGCGGCTTACAGGAAGGTTCGATCAGATGGCGGTTGATCGTGGCGACTAGTTAGCGTCGCGAAGAAACGCAAGCATGCATCATGCAAAAGAAAAGCCGCCCTCGGGCGGCTTTCTATCGACTGCGAAAAAGAGGCTCAAGGCAGCATGAAAGCCGCCTTCTCCGGCGACACGCTTCCCGCCGAAAAGCACACCTGATTCTTGCCGTGTTGCTTTGCTTCGTACATGGCGCGATCCGCTGCGCTCAGCAGCGTGTCGGGCGTTGCGGGCCCGTCCATGAAAAAACTCACGCCGATGCTGCACGATGCAGTCAGTTCGATGCGGTCGAGCAGAATCGGACGCGAACACGCCGAAAGCAGCCGCTCGACGATGCTTCGACAATGTTCCGCAAATCGCACGCCCGGCAAAATCGCGACAAACTCGTCGCCGCCGATTCGCGCAATGAAGTCTCCCTCGCGAAGCGCCTGGCTCAAGCGCTCGCCAATGGCCGCGAGAAAGCGGTCGCCTGTTTTGTGCCCTTGTGAATCGTTGATCAGTTTGAATCCGTCGAGATCGATGAAAGCGAGCGCAAAGGTTTCGTTTACCCGAACGCATCGCTCGATGAATGCATCGAGCTTCGTCACGAGCGAGCGGCGATTCGGCAGCCCCGTCAGCGCATCGCGATAAGCGGCCGCTTCGAGTTGCTTCTGCTTTTCTCTCAGCTCGGTCACGTCCGCAATCAGAAAGATGAAGTTCTCGACCGCGGTCTCGCTCGCCTTGACAGCGGTCACCGTTACTTGTGCGACGAACGAGCCGCCATGCTTCTTTCGCCCCGTACTTTCGATGCGCAAATGTTCGGTCGTGCCGGAGAGCAGCATGGCCGAAAACTCCGCGATGCCATCCTCGCTCTTCAGAAACGATTCGATGGAAAAGCCCATCGCTTCGTTTTGAGCAAAACCCGTCGTCGCGCAGAACGCGTGGTTGACCTCGACGATCCGCCCTTGATGATCGGTAATGGCAATCGCCTCGCTGGAATAGGTGAAGACATTGGACGCTTTGAGCAGGCGCTTGTTCGCCAGCTTCTGAAAGGTGATGTTTCGCGCGATTTTCGAAGCGCCAATGATTGCACCCTTGCCGTTCCGGACGGGCGAGACTGTCACGGAAACATCGACTTTGCCGCCGTCTTTCCGGATACGCGTCGTATCGAAGTGATCGACCCGCTCTCCTCTTATCACGCGCGCCAGAATCATGTGTTCTTCTTCGAGGCGTTCGGGAGGGATGAGCACCAATACGGGCCGGCCGACAATCTCGTTCTGCTCGTAGCCGAAGATGGCGCGCGCACCGTTGTTCCATGTGCGGATGATGCCGTCGAGCGTCTTGGCAACGATGGCATCGTCGGAAGAATCGATGATGGCTTCCGCAAGATGAAGCGAGGTCGTCTGATCGAAGCTGTCGGTGAAATTTCCGGCAGCGAGTGTGGAATGACCTTTAGCCTCGGACTTTCTCATCTGCTTTCCTGTTGCGCGGTTTTCGACGCCTATTCTGAAACTCGCTGTCGCTCGATCAATTCGGGGCGGAACTCAGGCTCGTTGCGATGTCGAAGATATAGTTTTGCAGGCTCGCTCTCTCCTGGTCGGAAAGACCTTGCAGTTCGACGCCGAAGACCTTGTGATGCGCGCCTCTGACCGACGCGTTTCTGACGATGCCTGTCAGCATGAGCGACGATCCAAAGCCGTCGCCGGCCGGCAATCGCAGCGAGATTCGAAAATGCTCGCCAACCATCAGATCCGCTTCCGGTACGGAAATGCCCATTCCGCCGATGCTCAGATTGACGATGGTCGCATCGAATCCGCTTGTCGTCATGTCGTTGCGGATGACGCGCGCATCGAGATCGACATCGACGCGAAGATGGCGCCGGAAAATCTGACGCGTCGCCTGCACTGGAAGATCGATGTGGAGGATATCGAAAGGTTCGAATACGCGAGCCTGCACGCGACTATGAAACATGTAGATATAGCGGCCGACGACGATCTTTCCCTTGACTTCGACACCCGGCTGAAATGCGTCCGCGCACTGTGGCACCGTGACCAGCAGGCTTTGCCCTTTCAGCGTTCCCACGAAGTTCGCGCTGAACGACACGTCTTCTTGCCTGCTCAAGCTCAGAAGAAAGAATTCCGGACCGCGCGTGAAAGCCGGGAACGACGTGACGACCGGACCCTGCGAGCGAATCTCGCGAGACTGCGTACGCGTGTTGGTGTTCAGAATGCCGAATACCCGTCCATTCTGGATTCCGCGATAGTCTCCGCGCATCTCATGCCTGAACGCCTTCATTTCGATCAGGCGATCGATCTGATCCTGTTTCTGGATCACATAACCTCGTCCTAGCAGAAGATCTCCGGCGACGGAATAGACCGGAAACTGCAAAGGAACGCCGACGCTCAGATCGGCATGGGAGACTCTAACTCGGGCCATGTTCTAATCACTGATTTTCGTAAGGCACGACACTAAACCTGAGCGATACCGACTCAGGCTGGAATCGCCTCGAACTCGCTGATGCGATCGGGACGTCCCTTTCCCGCGCGCGCCGGAGGACGGCAAATGCCGCAAATAAAGTTTGGCTTCAGCTCGAACTTATGGCCAATGAACTGCCCCTGGCAACATGTGCAACGGCACGATTCGAGTACGTCGCACTCGATGAACCGCAGCAACGTCCAGGCGCGCGTCAAGCTCAGAAGAGGTTCGCGATCCGTGCTTGACGTGTGTTCCAGGTAAAGTCGATAAGCGCTCAACAACGCCTCGATGCGCTCCACTTTCGCAGTGTCGAGCAGGAAGCGATAGAAGGAATAAAACAGCGATGCATGAATGTTCGGCCGCCACGTCAGGAACCAGTCTTCCGAAAAGGGCAACATGCCCTTGGAAGGCGACACGCCTTTCAGCTCCTTGTAAAGTCGGATCAGACGATCGCGAGACAAGGTCGTCTCCGCTTCGAGCACTTGAACGCGCGCGCCCAAAT
Source organism: Caballeronia sp. PC1 (assembly GCF_021353155.1). Lineage (NCBI taxonomy): Bacteria > Pseudomonadati > Pseudomonadota > Betaproteobacteria > Burkholderiales > Burkholderiaceae > Caballeronia > Caballeronia sp. PC1. The sequence continues at coordinate 1,099,147 of NZ_JAJUBH010000002.1, read as the reverse complement.
TGATCAAACCGATGGCGAGCTGGGTTTGATGCGCCTCATTCAGCAAACTCTTCTGTGCGAGCTCCGACGTGTCCTTCGTCTTTTTCAGACACGGATGAATCCGGCTCATTGAATCGACTCGACGGGTTGCTGAACGAGCAAGAGCGTTGCCTGCATGCGGCTCATATCGATGTGTTTGGCGTGATGCGTGAGAGTCGAAAGAATCGCGTGATCGTCGAAGCGGAACCGGCACAGCATGATGTTGGAATCGGCAAGCTTCATCAGTTGTGCAGGCGTGATCATCGCGAGCACTTCCGCTACGTCTTTCCCGATGCCGAGACGCAGCATCGCTTCGGCCAGATCGTCACGAATCATATTTTGCGCGAGCAGGAGGTAAGACAAGTTGACTTCCCGCAGCGCGTCGAGACGTTCGATGCTTTTCAAAATAACCTCGTAATAATTCGCTCAATCAGCCTGATTCCGCGTCACCCAACGGATTGACCACATGATATTGAGATAAGGCAACGGAGATATTGAGCGCAATCAAAAATGAACTATCGTTCACCCTGTTCCGAATAGTCGCCGATCCGCTTTAAAGTCAGATTTCCGAAACAAGGCTGCGTCTCGCCGATTGATAGCTTTCGCTGCCGACACCGTGTTGCGCAAACGCTTCGAGCAACGCGTCTTTCGCGGGCGATCGCGAGACCGAGGGGAGAATGCAATCGAGCGCGACGGCGGAATCCGGGAACAAGCACACCGACATCGCGCTGCGAACTTCAGAATGCAGATGCAGTGTTTCTTCCCAGATCAAAAGACGCGCGAGTTTGCCCAGCCGGCTGACAGGCTGTCCGGTCTGCAACATCGCGGCGTTCGTGTTCATCCACAGGGCAATCTGCGCGGCCGGCATCGGACGCGCGATTCCATAACCCTGAACGAAATCCGCGCCGAGAATGACGAGTGCATCGACGAGGCCTTTATCTTCGACGCCTTCCACGACAACCGTCTTTCCGAGCGAATGCGCGAGCCGCGTCAACTGATAAATGAAACGCAGCATGTCGGAATTGTCGTTGCCATCCAGACGCACGATCTCCTTGTCGATCTTGATGCAATCGAACGGCAGCACTCTCAGCCGGTTCAGGCTGCTGTGTCCCGCGCCCAGATCGTCCTGCGCAAGAATGACGCCGAGCCCCTTGTATTTGAGGATACCTTGAAGAGAGCGCTCGCGCTGCAACTCTTCCGTCTCGAGCACTTCGAGCGTGAGCGCGGATGGATCGCATGCGTGTCTTGACAGCACGTTCCGTGTCGCGTCGAAGTAGCGCGGGTCATTGAGTCCGCTTGGCGGGAGATTGACGGACATATCCAGGTCGATGCCTTCCCGAAGCCAGCTATTCCGTTGCGCCAGTGCTTGCTCCAGCCCCCGCACGAAGAGCTCGTACATATCGTCGCGCGAGAAGGTCGGAAGGAACTGGCCGGGCGCGAGCAGGCGATGCCCGTCGTGCAAGCGTGCCAGCGCCTCCACCTTGGCAACTTCGCGCGTCCTCAGATTCAGGATCGGCTGGTAGTGCATCTGCAAGCCGTCCGCGCGCAACAGTTCGCTCCACTGCTGCCTGACCGAAAAGGGCACGGTGTGCGTGCCGCCCTCGACGTGTTCGATGCGGGTTATCGCGAGGCCGAGCAAGGTCTGCACGAGCGCGATGAAGTCATGTTGATCGCCGCCCGCAAATCCGCCGGGCAACGCACTATAAAGGCACAGCACGGCTCGCGGGGCTTCGCCTATCGGGCTGAGTGGAATCGCGGCGAGAGAGCGAAAGCCATGTTCGCCGAGAAGCTTTCGCCAAGGCGCGACGTGCCGGTCGGTGACGGTGTTGATCACGCGCGCCGTTGCGCCCGTCCGGAAGGCGACGCCTATCGGGCCTTGGCCCAACCGGTCGTTCTCGTGCTTCAGTACGCCCAAGCCTTCGGCCTCGATGGCCTGCAGATAGTCCGGCAGACGCGCGCCGCCGACAGCCTCCCAGCGAAAGCGCCCATCCGCGTCGGGACGCCCGACCGCACAGCCCGCTATTTCCTCAAGCTGGGCGATGGCCTGCACGATGCCATCGACCAGACTTGCATAGCTGTCCACTTCGGAGGTAATACGGATGATGGACAGCAACAGTTCGGAACGCGCGCTTTGCAGCTCCTTGTAGACCTCGGCTTGAATGGCGAGATCGCGTGCAAAACGCAGCGTCAGTATCGTCAGTGCCTCGCCGTGGCTATCCGGATCGATCTCGCTGCAGATCGCACTCTCAAAGATCGCACGGCTGTGAACGAGATTCTCATGATCGAGTCCGAGCGTCGCATGGATGCGGCCGATTCGCAGCGCCATTGTGCGATGCTCGGCCGCCGTGAGGTCGGGATTTGCGAGCCTGAGCACGTTTCGGATTTGCTGCGCTTCGAGGTGCGCGAGCTCGGAATCCGAAAGCCGCTCCAGAATGCGCCTCGACTCGGGCAGGCCGGCGAGCATCGAATAGAAGCGATTGACCACCCGCGAAGCGCTGTCGGACAACGCGGACGTCAGCGATGCCAGCGCGCGTCGATGCGCCTCTCCGTAGATCGAAAATTCTTCATCTGCCGGGTGAGCCCCGTCGGTCTGCGAGGCAAGGCGGTTTAGCATGGCGTGCTTTCCTCTTTATATTTTTGGCGCTACAGATTCAGCTTGCGGTTGAATCGCCTCTCGAGACAAAGGGCGCGGAATCGCTCGGCGTTACGTCGCCGCTTTCTTGCCGAGGGTGCCGAGAAAATAGTTGATCTCACTCAGGAACGCGGTCTGTGCGCCTGCCGGAAATACGTTGTCGTCCGTCATTTCAAGCACGCGCTCGATCCGCGTTCTGAAACTGCGCTCGATGTCCGCGCGCGAACTGACGGGGAAGTGTGTCAGCAGCGCCTGACAGAGTTCGCGTATCACGATCATGCGCACGCCGTAGTCGAGTAACGCGTTGCCCTGAACGGTCGTGAGCTGCGTATGCGCTTCGTTTGTCGCTGCTTCCAAGGCGGAGGTCTGCATGGCTTGACTCATAAGGAAGATGTTTCGAGACGCGCTTTCGCTTCGTCAAACCGTTGTGACGGCAGCGGAAGACGTCGCTGCGGAATGCGGCCTGCTCCGTCGCGCTGGCTGATCCGACGCGCTCGATAGCTCAAACACGGAAACCGCATTCGTCATTTGCACCGCCGACTGCTCCAGCGACTGCGCAGCCGCGGCGGATTGCTCCACGAGCGCCGCATTCTGCTGCGTGACCGAATCGATCTGGCTGATCGCCTGGTGGACCTGCTCGATCCCCTGACTCTGTTCTTCCGACGCTTCCGCAATCTCGCCCACGATATCCGAGACTTGCTGGATGCCGCGGATCACCTGCGTCATCGAGACGCCTACGACTTCCGCCTGTTCCACACCGTTGCGTACAAGCGTGGCCGACGACTCGATCAAATCCTTGATCTCCTTTGCCGCCGTCGACGAGCGTTGCGCGAGCGCGCGCACCTCGCTTGCCACGACGGCAAAGCCTCGTCCCTGTTCGCCCGCGCGCGCGGCCTCGACCGCGGCGTTGAGCGCAAGAATGTTCGTCTGAAACGCGATGCTCTCGATCATCGTCGTGATCTCGGATATGCGCGTGGAACTGTCACGGATATTGCCGATGATCTCGACCATCGTCTGCACCGCCGAGTTGCTGGAATTCGCTGTCTCGCGTGTGCCCATGGCGAGCGTGTTGGCATGGCGGGCGTTGTCGGCGTTCTGCCGCACCGTTTGCGCCAGCTCCGTCATGCTGGCCGCGGTCTCTTCGAGCGACGAGGCCTGCTGTTCGGTACGCGCCGACAGATCGATGTTGCCGCTCGCGATCTCACGCGCCGAGATCGACACCGCCTCGCTCGACGACAGAATGCCGCGCACCGTCGTCGTGAGCTGATCGCTCATTCGCTTCATCGCGTCGAGCAGCGGGCGAAACTCGTTTTTTGAATCGAACGCGATCGGGCTGCGCAGATCGCCCGCCGCGATAACATTCGCAACTTGCACGGACTGTCCCAACGGCGTGGAAATCGCCTTCGACAGATACATCGAGGCACCGATCGCAATGACGACGCCGACGATGACGATCAGCCCGAGGACCCACATCAGTTGGCCGTTTCTCACCGCGCTATCCGCAGCGAAGTTCTTTGCTTGCTCGACATTGAGCTGGACATCCCGACTGATCAGGTCGGTCAGGCGATCGCCGAGCGGCGAGAGCGTATTTTGTTGGAACCCCGCGCTGGACTGAAAATCACCCTTTTCGATCAACGCCAGCTCTTCCTGCACGGCGGCGCGGAACTGCGTCAGTTGCGTTTCGATGTTCTCCGCAATAGCCCGCTCCCCACCGCTCGACACACCGTTCGGGTAATAACTCGACCAGGCCTTTTCGATCGCGGTCACCGCATCCCGGACCTTCGAGGTTTCGTGCGTTTCCTGTGTGGCCTGAATCATCCACAGCACGCGGCGCGTATTGAGCACATTGGCGCGAACGCCGGCGAGCTGACTGATCGGCAATGTATTGCCGGAATAGGACGTCTGCATGTTGTCGCTCAGTTTCGACATGCCGTAAAGGCTGAAGAGACCGAGCGAAAGCATGAGTGCAACGGCAATGCCGAACGCAAGCATGATCCGGAAGCGGATCGTGTGGAGAAAATGGTTCATCGTATTTCGTTCAAGCTTCAGACGACACTCGGCAGCCACTCCGCATGAAGGATCCGGCGAGTGGCGTGAAGACTTCGGATAAAAGGTATGCTCTTCGATAGCGACGAATGCTAACCGTGCCTCGCCGGATGAACGTTGACCGCGATCAATTTTGAGATAACCACGAAGTTCATCGTTTCAGCATGTCATCCAGTTTGGTGTACGCGTCGCATTGCTCAGTGAAACGCGGTCGGATCATTCCTCTTCGTCGAATAGCTTTTGATTCACCGCATAGCGCACGAGTGCCGCTTCATGCGGCATCTGCATCTTCTCGAGAATGCGCGCCTTATAGGTGCTCACGGTTTTCGCGCTCAGACAGAGATCCTTGGCAATCTCCGTGATGGTGCCACCCGACGCTATCCGGCGGAAAACGTCGAACTCGCGGTCGGACAAGCGCTGATGAGGAAGGGCGCTGGCGGGCTCGTACAGGCGCTGCGCGTATTGCTCCGCCATCGAAATGCTGACATAGACGCCGCCCGACGCAACCTTGGAGACGGCCGCCAGCAGTTCGGACGCCGCGCAGGCCTTCGTCAGGTAGCCCGCCGCACCCGCCTTGAATGCGCGTACCGCGTACTGCTGTTCGGCTTGCATCGTCAGGACGAGAATACGCAGATCAGGCTGCTCTTTTCTTATTTGCCTCAGCAGATCGAGGCCGTTGCGGCCCGGCAAAGACAGATCCAACACGAGTACGTGCGCGGGCGTCGAGCGCACCAGTGCCAGCGTGCCCGGCCCGTCGCCCGCTTCGCCCACCACGTCGAAACGTCGGGAATTCAGGAGAATGCGATGGAGACCTTCGCGAACCAGTTCGTGATCGTCGGCGATCAGAACGTTCGTCATGGGTTGCTCGGGCGTTGCGTCCTGATGGACAGCAACGGCTGTCGCGGCACAGTGGTCACGCACACCTCCGTGGGTGGCATATCGGCGTTCAATATGCCACCACTTTGGCATGGCGCGCAACACGGAGGCCAAATCGCAGACGACTCTTTGCTGCGATGCAGCGTAATAGACTGTTTTAGACTTTCTCAAGTCCCTCGCAGTCGACGATTCGAACCTTTTTCGCGCGCGCCTGAATCAGCCCATCGCGCGCGAACTTCGACAGCATCCGGCTGACCGTCTCGAGCTTGAGTCCGAGATAGCTGCCGATTTCTTCACGTGTCATGCGAAGTTCAAGTTCTTCTCTCGGATAGCCGCGACCACCTACGCGATCCGAAAGATTCAGCAGAAAGGCGGCGACACGCTGCTCGGCCGACATCGTGCCGAGCAGCATGACGAGCGCGCTTTCCCTGACGATCTCCCCGCTCATGGCCCGATGCAGATGTCGCTGCATCGCGCGGATGCTAAGGCACATCCTCTCCAGTTCCGCGAACGGAATCACGCAGACGGAGCTGTCTTCGAGCGCGATCGCATCGCATGCATGGCGATCGACACTCAAGCCGTCGAGGCCGAGCGTTTCGCCGGCAACGAAAAAGCTGTTGATCTGTTCCACGCCGTCACGGTGCACGAGCACGGTCTTGAGCGAACCCGTGCGAACCTTATATACGTTCTCGAAGCGGTCGTTCGCGCTGAAAAGCCGCCCTCCACGCCGAATCGCACGCGTCGCGCCGACGATGTCATCGACTTGCGCGAACTCCCGCGCGGAGAGTTCTGTCGGCATGCACAGGAAGCGCCGCGAACAGGTCGAGCAGCGCGGCGCGGTACGCCGCGTCGCAACGGGCGACTGCGGCCGGCGTTCGTTTGATGAGTACATCCCTTTCTCTCCCAGATCGGGCGCGTGTTCGGCAAACGTGCCGCTGGGCGCCGTGAGCAAGGCAAGATATCGATGCCCACCATCGAAGTCTGGGGTATTCGGATTTCGCGCAAAATCAGTCGCCGCCGCGGATCGATGTAAGGCGGCGAGCACCTCTGTAGGGAAACGCCTACACGTGCCTCGCCGAGTAATCGCGGCGCGGGCGAATTCAAACTCGTCGAAGATTGGATTAGATCAAAAACCGGAGCCTTCACTTTCTCCCAAAGTACTCGGTCAGGCGAATAATTCGCATGCACGGTCGGATCCCCGTCCGCGCCGTGTACTGGACAGCTCTCGTCCATTACTGCGCGTCACCGCCCCGGTGACGCGCTTTTTTTTTCGCAGTAACCGATTCAGCTTGCACAATCGCCGGCGGACGGTACGCCCGGTGCGCGGCCGTCCCACTGCTCGCTCAGATGCGTACGCGCCTTGAGTTCCGCCACGTTCAACAGTTTTACGTGACGATGACGGACCTGAATCAGCCCGCGATCCATCATCTTCGACAATAGCCGGCTGACGGTTTCCAGCTTGATACCCAGATGATTGCCGATGTCCTCGCGTGTCATGCGCAAATAGAACTCGCTGCTCGAGTAGCCACGCGCGGCAAATCGCTCCGACAAGTTGACCAGGAACGTAGCGACTCTTTCCTCTGCGCTCATCGAACCGAGCGAAAGCAGCATCGCGTGATCCTTTCTGACTTCACGGCTCGTCATGCGAAGCAACTGCTGTTGAAGGAACGGCGCGCGGATCGCGAGCATGGCGAGGTTCTCAACGTGAATCACACACACATCGGAGTCCTCGAGCGCGATGGCATCCGACGCATATCGGACTTCGTCGAAGCTATCCAGCCCGACCAGATCGCCCTGAATATTAAAGCCCGTGATATGCACCCTGCCATCCTCGGAGCTCGTCAGCGTTTTCAGCATTCCCGAGCGAATCGCATATACCGAAGTCAACGGATCGCCTTGACGATACAGCGTCTGCCCCTTTCGAATGCGGAGACGTTCGTGGATCTCGATATCGAGGATCGAAATTTCTTCCCGACTCATCCCCTCGGGTACGCAGAAGCGGTCCAGCGAACAACGTGAACAACAAGGCATGACTATCTTTCCGGGTTCTTGACGGAGGCAGCGTGCAGCGTCGCGCACGACGAACCATCGACGTCGTTGCGAGTGCGAATAAGCGGCATGTGGATTTTGAATCGGCCTACGGCGATCCTCTCACCGGGCGGTGTTCCGGGGTCTGGGCGAATAGCCGACCGCGCGGCGCAGCCCGGAGCGGCGCACCAGGCAACGCAAACCGAAAGGTCCGAACAGCTTGCAAGGGTAAGGCGCGGACCTCGAAAAATTCTTGATTGCCGTCAATTTTGAGATAGATCAGGGAAGACGTTCGCCGGAGCGCAAATCGTGCGCGCCACAACATGGGACTGCCGCCCAGACGACGAATCGAATGCGTTTTTAAGCAAAGTCAATATCCCGCAGACAGCTAAACATTACGCTCTGAAGATTTCCTGGATCCCCTCAACACAGGCTGGCCGGATCGGCATCGCAATGAAACTACTTACGCGCATTTACCGAGGGAAGATAGTAGGCGTGGTGTCGGCGGGTGGCATTGCGTTGATCGCGCTCATAGCGTTCGGGCTGCTGGAAACGTCGAAACTCGAGTCGAATGTAGCGGTGTTGTATGCGGGCAATATCGCGCCGGTCAGCGAACTCGACGCCATACGCATTGCGGAAATGGACATGCGCAGGCAGTTCTGGAGAGCGCTCGCGTTACGCAATCCTGACGTCACGACGGGAACGATTCAATCGATACGCGGATCAATGGAAAAGCTCGACAGGGCGTGGTCGCGCTATTTCCCGGTAGGCATCAGCAGTGCAGAGGAACGCGCACTGGCGAATGTGCTCATACACGATTTGCCTAGATTCAAAGACATCGTAAGAGAGGGCGTGGCCTTGCTGGCAGACGCACGCTACGACGCAGCGTCGAAATGGTTAGACAGCAACATCGATTTCATGGACCGTCTGGACACCAGGCTCGGCCAGGACATTGCTGTCAATACGCGGCAGGCTGAACGATTCGCTCAGGAATGCGCGTCGATCGTCAATACGACCTTCATGGTCGGATCGGGATTTGTCGGTGCGGTCTTATTGCTGGTTGCGGGCCTGTTCTTCTATCTGTTGCGTGAGCGTAACGACGTCAAGAGAGAGACGCGATATCACCTGTGGATGGCCAACCGCGTCTTCGAGCATGCTTCGAACGGCGTCATGGTCATCAACAAGAACGGACTGATCGAGCGGATCAATCCCGGTTTCACGATCCTGACCGGCTACACGCAGGACGAAGTAATTGGCCGCTCTCCGTGCCTGCTCAATTCCGGACGCCAGAACCGGACCTTTTATGAAGATCTCTGGCGTCGCCTGAACGAAACCGGCCATTGGAAAGGCGAGGTCTGGAACCGCGGAAAGGATGGCCGTATCTATCTCGAATCCATGTCGATGTCGGGCATCCGCGACCGAGACGGACACTATTCGCACTTCGTTGCATTCAGTTCCGATGTGACGCAACGTCAACTCGAAGAAGAGCGCCTGAGTTATCTGGCGACGCACGACGCATTGACCGGATTGCTGAATCGCGCGCAGTTCGGCGAGCATCTGCGTCAGGCGATCTTGCGCGCGAAGCGCAAGCTGACGCGCGTTGCGTTGTTGTTCATCGATCTCGACGGCTTCAAGCAGATTAATGACACGCTCGGTCACGGCGTGGGCGATTTAGTGCTGAAGACCGTCGCATCGAGGATCAGACAATCGCTCCGCGAAAGCGACGTGATCGCGCGCTTTGGCGGCGACGAGTTCACCGTCATTCTCGAAGACATAATCGATCCTCAAGATGTGGCACGCATTGCGCACAATCTGGTGGCATCGATAGGACGTCCGATGGATATCGACTCGACGCAGGCGCGCGTGACCACCAGCGTTGGCATCAGCCTATTTCCCGACCACGGCGCGGGGCCGAATGAACTGCTCAAGCGCGCAGATATGGCGATGTACGAAGCGAAGGATTCCGGCAAGAACGACTTTCAGTTTTGTGCGCTGACGGAAGACGCCACGGCGATGCACAGCGCCGAAGATGCCCAGGCAGACCAGGCGGAGTGACCTGTCAGAGCAGTCCCAGCGAGGCATCGTAGGCGTCGGCGGTCATCACGGGTGTCAGCGTGAAGTTGAAGAGATCGTTCCATTGGATGATCCATGCAGCGAGTTTCGACGCATCGTCCGCTTCGATGACTGCGTATCCGCCCGGCTCCGCGATGGCATGCCAGCGGGCGATAACGGTGATCTCTTTCGACCTCGAACTATCGTTTCGCATGCTCTTGTAGCGTTCGACTGCGGCCTTTCTTGCAGTCGCGGGACCAGACCAGTGGACGACAAATAGCATGGAAGACCTCTTTTCTCACAGGCGGCGTGGACAGATGATGCGCTTGACGCCGTCGGGATGTCGAGCATGCGCGGATTGATATGCACACAACGGGAATCGTCACTGTCGTGCAAAATCCGGCGGTTTCACCCCGATCCGTTATTTCTCAGTCTCTCGTGGCAAGATTGACAATGATCGTCAGTTGAAACGGCGTCCGCGGGAAAATTGTATCGCGTCGCGCCGGGGAGTTAGGGCATGCCGGGCCTGGAACTTCGCTGTGCGGGGAGGATCGCCTGGCCACCCGGTTGACGGACCTTAATATCGAATGCTACTTCGCGCTCGCCGAAAGCGGAGTCGCCGCGATCAATGCGGTTTCGACGCGACCGGCTCCCGCCGCCCATTCATTTGATTTTCCCTACCTGCCCCGATGTTCTTGACACAGAACAGGAACTGCATGGTGATGCGACTAGCGACACGGCCGCGCTATGTCGACCGGCCGATAGGCGGCAGATCGCACGACTGGCCCTCCTGCCCTCTTTAACGACCTTCGCGCTGCAACGCACCTGTGTCGCACGGGGAATCGCCTTCCGTCCCGACGATCAAGCACCCTATGGCATCCTGAACAGCGACAATGCCCGCTTTCCGCCGGGCAGCGGCCATCTCAATGCTTCGCGAAGAACTGCTCGTTGGTGATCGGTCGAAGCATCGCCGTCGCGCCACAATCTCGGGCCTCGCTCGAATAGAACACCTTGTAGTCGTCGCTGGGAATGTACTTTGCCATGCCGCGAAAGCTCTCGTCCTTTTCCAGCGCCATATCGACCGTGGCGATGACGAACTCGTTCGGTTTCGCGGACTCGAAACTCAAACACATTTGAATTTTCGCGGGCGCTGCCCCCTTCAGCGGTAGTTGTCCGCCGAGCCGGCCGGATGGATTGACCGACTGCTCTCGCGTTTCCAGATACGGCGTGCTGCTGGCCCCGGAGGTGCGATCGAAGACGAGAATTTGCGCATGGTCGATCCTGCGCGCGGAGTGGTTATGAGCGGTGACGACCAGCGTCCTCGACTGAAGCACGGTGGGCGGGGATTGACCAAATTGCAATCCGTTCTTCTTGTGAAACTCGCTGTCGAGCACGCCTATCTGATTGTTCGACCCCTGAACGAACGTGCTGTTGTTTCCTTGCGCGGCGAAAGCTCCGCTACCGACCGCGACCGGAGCAGCATTGCCGGTCACCTGAGTGCCAGCGCCATTGTTGACCGCGTTATTCGAGCCACTACCCTGATTGATCTGATCGCGGCCAGCCTGCGCAGGCCGTGAACTGCCGAAGTGAACACCGATGAAGCCGATGAGTGCCGCGATGATCGTCGCGGCAGCGCCCCACTTGGCCACCTTGATCGATGCATTCGCTGTCTCGGAACGCGTGTCGCGATCTGACATGGCAAAGCTCCGAACGAAATCTGGGCAAGCGCGCACGGCGACCGTCGGGCCGCGTGTCCGACCCTATAGCCCGATAGAATAGGTGATTGACCACGAACTTTCAAATGCAACGATGAGTATTCCGCATGAAATCGAACCGATGGCCATTTGCTTTTTCGGGTACCGGCAAAGTCCGCATGAAAGCCAACGAGCGCTCAGAAGCGGGCGGAAAAAACTTCCGCCGGTATCGTCTCCTGGGCAGCCTTCCGATCGCAATCGGCGTGACGGCTCGAGTAAAACGCCTGAAGCGGGTCGTTCTCCACATATTCGCGTGCGGCTTTTCGAGTGTGCGTGCTGGCCACCAGCGTCCGGTTCGAGATAACGGTGATGAACCGTCCCGGCTGGTCTGATTCGTACGTCAGGCAGAGTCGGATGCTGGAGGGCGCGGGGCCTTCGATATGCATCATTCCGCCGAGTCGCACCTGTTGTCCGACGGTCTGTTCATCGGTCTTCGCGAGTTCGCGCAAAGTCGATTGCGGCGTGCGTTCAAGCACCAGAATCTGAGCGCGCGAAATGCGCCGAACCGAATCGTTGAATGCCGAGACGAACAGCACTCCGGATTTCGACAAGTTGATCGCTTGCGATTCGAGCACCAGTCCATTCCTGTCGAGAAACCCGCTGTCCAGAACACCGATCTGATTATTCGATCCTTGCACGAACGTGCTGTCATTTCCCTGCGCCTGGAATGCGGGGGCGGACGCAGATCCGGTGTGTCGACCGCTTGCTGTATCTTTATTCTGGCTACCGGTTGCGAGCACTTTTTCATCGACCGAAGCACGCTGCGAGCCGCGCGTCAACCAAGCGGATGCAGCGGCAACGAAGACCACGACCACGACTACAAGCGGCGCGGCTACGTAGAGGGCTCTCGAAGTCCGCAGGCGCATCGCAACACTCCAAACGGCTTCAACCGTTCACAAAGGGCATGCAGCAGCACACGCCAGCCTGGTCTTATTCTAGGTTCAAAGGCATCGCCCGCCCAACACCATTGGACACGATTGGGTTGACGAGGCCGGCGGCGCACGAAGGCGCAACGAGGGCGCTGTGTTGAACGCCGCCCATCGATTCAACGGCTGCGCATCGACGAGGACGCGAGACGCGAGCCCGCCTTCCGGACATTTTTACATCTGTAGCGGCCTAGCAAGATTTTGTTACGAGAACCACGCGTACGAGATCCCCCTTTGTTCAATTTTCGGGTTTTCTACTTCGAACCGATCGTTGGTGCGTTGCCGGGTCTGCCTTATATCGATTTCCCGTCGTGGTCAGTCAGTTTGCTCCCGGGGTAGCGATCTCGATGGTCTGCTGCCCCAGCTAGAGGTGCTCTGGGAATCGCCGCTGGCTCCTCTCCGACGGATTTGCTTTCCGCCGACGCTACAGGGGTCTGCTGGCGTAATTCGAATGGCCGATTGGTTGGACGGAAGCGGCCGTTAGATTCGCCAATCGAGAGCGCTGACGAATATCGCCTTCTGGCCGAACCCAGAACGTTTTACAGCCGGACATGCTCTTCCAGAGAGCTGACTGCCCTTCGAGAACTTCCCTTGCCGCTGATTGCAGTGTCGTAACAACAGCTCGCTGGCAATGACGCAAGCGTGCTATTACGCAGATGTCTCAAAGCGCGGATCACGTTGAGGCGCACAGGTCGGGCTTGCGGTCGTCAACCGACGCATCGCGACTGCGGCGCCGTTCACGATGGGCGCGCGCTGCATGGATCGGCCGGCAAGCTCTACCTGCCCAATGCCTTGCCGGAGGCCGCCACAACGCTCCCCGATGCCTCATTGATGCAGAATCGGCGCAAAGGCCACAACGGCAGGTCCTGAATACGATGGACGACCCAGAATCGCTTTCCCTGACACTGCCCGACGGCACTAAGGTCTCTGCGCTCCTCCAAGTGCCGGAGGACGCGCAAGCCTTGTATGTCTTCGCGCACGGTGCCGGCGCGGGCATGCAGCACGCTGGCATGTCGTCATTGGCCGACGCGCTTGCGGCGGCCAATGTCGCCACATTGCGCTACCAGTTTCCGTACATGGAGCGGGACTCCAAGCGGGTCGACTCGCCGGCCGTGGCACATGCTGCCGTGCTGGCAGCCGTCGCAGAGGCCCGCCGGCGGCTGCCTAGCCCTGCCGCTGTTCTCGCTCTCAACTTCTTTGTTACGCGACAGGCGGCTACTTATAGGCAAGAAGACGGCCGAGACTGGCGGCCACCGGCCACAGCATCAGCGAGAGGAAGGCCTGAACGCGCCCGGAGAGCGGCGGATGCCGGTCCCAGTCGGCGAGGCGGCGCGCCCAGATGCGGCGAAACGCCAGCGCGTTTGCGAGCCCGAGCAGAATGCAGGCGAGCTTCACCTGCAAGAGCGGATTGCGATGCAGCGGCGACGCGTCCGCGCTGAAGAGCAGCACGCCGCTCGCGATCAGCAGCACGAGGCCGGCGACGGCCCAAGGCGTCAGGGCGTCGGAGACATCGGCGAGCGCGAAACGGCGGCCTAAGCCGAGCAGACGCAAATCGAGCAGGCCGATGGGCCCGATCAGCAGCGTCAGCCCGAGGAGGTGAACCAGATTGACGAGCGGATAGGCCCAGGCCGACGCGCGCACCCACGTCGCGAGCGACGACCCCTCGATCGACGCCGCGAGCGCCGCCGCGAAGCTCGCGAAACCCGCGAGATCCATCGCCGGCTAGCGCAATTCGACGGTCTTGCCGTCGACCGTGATGCGTTCGGCGCGCAGTTCGTGCACGCCGTCCGTGCGCGGATAGCCCTCGATCGTGACGACCTTGCCCGCGGGCAGCGCGCTTGCCGGCAGCCCGCGCGACTCCATCCGGCTGATCGGCGCGAGGATGACGTTCCAGCGCGCGCCCTGATAGTCCACGCCGACTTCCGCGTGCGGATTTCGATAGCGCACGTCCGCGAGCGGCGCCTCGATCTTCACTATCTTGCCGGCATCGTACGAACTCCAGCCGTGATGCGCCCACGCGCCAACGGCGACGAAACTCACGCTGATGCCCAAGAGCCATGATCGGATGCGCATGCCTTCCCCTGTGGTCTGCGGCACGACGCTTCGTCCACATGCGAAAGCCGGCCGCATCGGCTTCACTATAGAAAGCCGCGGCGCGACAACGCAAGCATAATGAAAGAAAATCGGTCAGATACGGCGATCAGCGACAATGCGCCCGCCCCCGAACCTGCCCCTCTTTCGCGCGGTCTGGTACGCTCCCCGGTTTCACCGGCCGTCACGAAGACTCATGGACACACCTTTCAACGAACGCGGCGTCACGTTGTCGCGCGCGGGCCTGTCGGCATCGGGCCAGATGATTCCGCTGCGCGATCTGCGCGCCGCGCGCGTCGTAATGATTCCCCGGCAGAAGCCGCTGCCGGTCATCATTGCGCTGATCGGGCTCGCGGCGCTCGGCGCGGGCATCGTCACGGGTTCGGGCCCGGCGCTGGTCATCGGCGTAATGATCGTCGTCGTCGGTTATCTGACGTGGATCACGCAGGACGTGATCTATCAACTGATGGTCGAAACGCCCGACGGCGAGCGCGAAGTGCTCATCACGAAAGATCAGGAATTCGCCGACAAAGTCGCCGCGCTCGTCGGCGATGCCGTGGCGAAACACGCGGCGAGCGCGGCGCCCAAACCGCAGGCGTGATTTTTACGGCACGTTGATACCGCCGCGCGCGACTTTATCGCGGTGTTTAGGCGGGCGGCGCTAGAGTGGATGCCTCACCACTTCGAGCCGCCGCCGGCGGCTGTCATCGATGGTTCGCACATCCGGTCTGCCCGTTATTCCTCATGCCTTCAGCGGCGGCTCGCCGCGCCGCCGCGAAGCGCGTCGCTGTCTCGCCTTCGATCTAACCGTTCCCGGCCTGAACTCCGCCCCTGCGCGCGAGTTGCTCGCGCACGCGTTCGGCGCGGACGTACGCGCGCATGTCGTCGCGACGAACCGCCGTCACGACTGCACGACGCTCTATGTGGAAACGGACGACGTAGACGCGAACGCCGTGATCGGCAAGGTCACGGCGTGGTTTCCCAACGCAACGCTCGGCCGCGTGATTCGCATCACGCGGCGCTGAGGACGTCAGCTCACTTGCAAGGTCTCGACGTGCCAGATATCGCGCGCATACTCCGCGATCGTGCGATCCGACGAGAAGATGCCCATGCCCGCGACATTCTCGATCGCGCTTCGCGTCCACGCCTCCTTGTCGCGGAACTTGAGATCGACTTCGGTTTGCGTCTTGTCGAAGCTGTCGAAGTCGGCGAGCACCATGTAGTGATCGCCCCAGTCCACGAGCGTGTGGAAGATGTCGTAGAAGCGATGCGGCTCTTCCGGCGAGAAATGTCCGAGGCGAATCTGATCGAGCGCGAGCTTGAGTTCCGCGTTCTCCTCGTAGATCTGCCGCGGCCGATACCCCGCCGCGCGCAGCGACTCGATCTCGTCCGTCGTGTTGCCGAAGATGAAGATGTTCTCGCGCCCCACGGCATCGCAGATTTCGATGTTCGCGCCATCGAGCGTGCCGATGGTCAGCGCGCCGTTCAGCGCGAGCTTCATGTTGCCGGTGCCTGACGCCTCGGTGCCGGCCATCGAAATCTGCTCCGAGAGATCCGCCGCCGGAATGATGAGCTCGGCCACGCTCACGCCGTAGTTCGGAATGAAGCCGACCTTCAGACGGTCGCCCACGAGCGGGTCGGAGTTGATCTTCTTCGATACGTCGTTGATGAGCTTGATGATGTTCTTCGCCATCTTGTACGCCGACGCCGCCTTGCCCGCGAACATCACCACGCGCGGCGTCCAGTCCTGCTCCGGATTCTCGCGGATGCGGTTGTAGCGCACGATCACATACAGGATGTTGAGCAGTTGCCGCTTGTATTCGTGGATGCGCTTCACCTGAAGATCGAACAGCGCTTCGGGATTGATGATCGCATTGGCGTCGCGTTTCGCGCGCTCCACGAGCCGCAGCTTGTTGGCGAACTTGGCGTCGTGAAACGCCTTGCGGAACTCGGGATCGTCGCGCCATTCACGCAGACGGCCGAGTTCGAACAGGTCGGTGCGCCAGCGCGGCCCGAGCCGTTTGTCGATCAGCGATGACAGCGACGGACTCGCCTGCGCGAGCCAGCGGCGCGGCGTGATGCCGTTCGTCACGTTGGTGAAGCGCTCGGGATACATGCGCGCGAAATCGGAGAAGATGTTCTGCACCATCAGTTGCGAGTGCAGCTTCGACACGCCGTTGACCTTGTGGCTCGCGACGATCGCGAGGTGCGCCATGCGCACGCGCCGCTGGCCGTATTCGTCGACGAGCGAGATGCGGCGGATCAGATCGACATCGCGCCCGAACTTCTCCGTCACCTGCTTGAGGAACTGCGCGTTGATCTCGAAGATGATCTCCAGATGACGCGGCAGCAGGCGCGCGAGCATCTCGACGTCCCACGTTTCGAGCGCTTCGGGCATCAGCGTGTGGTTCGTGTAGGAGAACATCTGCTGCACGAGCTTCCACGCCTTGTCCCACGGCAGATGATGCCGGTCGACAAGCAGGCGCATCAGTTCGGGAATCGCGAGCACGGGGTGCGTGTCGTTCAGATGCACCGCGACCTTTTCCGCGAGCCGCCCGAAGTGCGTATGCGTGCGCTGATAGCGGCGGATCAGATCCTGCATCGTCGCGGAGACGAAGAAGTATTCCTGACGCAGACGCAGTTCGCGCCCGGCTTGCGTCGAGTCGTCGGGGTACAGGAGGCGCGACACGTGCTCGGACGTGTTCTTCGCCTCGACCGCGCGGCGATAGTCGCCCTGATTGAACGCGGACAGATCGAACTCGTCGGTCGCGCGCGCGGACCAGAGGCGCAGCGTGTTGGTCGCGGTCGTCGCGAAGCCGGGGATGACCGTGTCGTAGGCCATCGCGTTGACGTGCTCGGTGTCGATCCAGTCCGTGCGGTCTTCATGCTGCACGGTGCGGCCACCGAAATGCACGGTGTACACGACCTCGGGACGCGGAAATTCCCACGGATTGCCCGCGCGCAGCCAGTAATCGGGCATTTCGACCTGATTGCCGTCGACGATCGTCTGCCGGAACATGCCGTATTCGTAGCGAATGCCGTAGCCGAAGCCGGGCACGCCGACCGTCGCCATCGAATCGAGGAAGCAGGCTGCTAGACGCCCGAGGCCGCCATTGCCGAGCGCGGCGTCCGGTTCGAGGTCTTCCAGCGTCGCGAGATCGACACCGAGACCCGCGAGCGCGTCACGCACTTCGTCGTAGA
Organism: Caballeronia sp. PC1; assembly: GCF_021353155.1. Taxonomy (NCBI): domain Bacteria; kingdom Pseudomonadati; phylum Pseudomonadota; class Betaproteobacteria; order Burkholderiales; family Burkholderiaceae; genus Caballeronia; species Caballeronia sp. PC1. The sequence goes on along the minus strand of NZ_JAJUBH010000002.1, from coordinate 1,081,523 downwards.
TGCCGAGCGCGAGCAGCGCGTTGGTAAACGTCCTGCCGATCAAAAACTCCATCGACAGGTAGTAGACGCGTTTCACGTCCTGTTCGTATTGCAGCCGCGTGGTGCGCATCCAGCGCGCGACGAGACGATCACGCACCGCCAGCTCGACGGCATGCAGCCAGTCGCGCGGCTGCGCGGTGACCGAATCCTTGCCGACGCCGTACATCAGGCGGTTCGAGATGGAGCGCCTGAGCGCATCGACGGTGCTATTGAGCTGGTCGAACTCCAGGTCGACGGATGTCATCGGAACCTCCGGTTTTTGCGACATATGCAACGACCGCGAAAGCATGACGGAAGTTCACGCCGGACGCCCCATATTGGCGCGCCCGCCCCTCCGGTCGCGCGGGTGCGGCCGTGCCTGAAAGTGCAGGTTACGCCAGTTTTATTTTTTTTGGTATGACAAGGCCGAAATGGATGAGGCCCGCGAATTGCTCAATCCGCACAGCCGGATCTTCGTGTTTAGTTCGTTATCCCGATGTTTCGCGTACGATTCAGCGCCGCGGCGCGCGTGCGGCAATCAGTAAAAGCGCCGCGAGCGAAACCCCGAGCAGGATGAGCGACAGCGCCGACGCGGGCAGATAGTAACCGCGATTGACCTGCCCCACGACGACGATCGGCACCGTCGCGAAGCCGGGCGGATACACTGTCAGGGTCGCGCCGAGTTCGCCGAGCGAGAGCGCGAAACCGAGCGCGAGGCTTGCGCGTATCGCCGGCACGAGTTGCGGCAGCACCACGCGCACGAGCACCATGCGCGGCGGCGCGCCGAGACTCGCAGCGGCTTCGCGCAGCGTCGCGACTTCGGGGCGCAGCGCCGCGGCCGCGCAGCGATAGCAAAACGGCAGCACGAGCGCGAGTTGCACGAGCACCACGATCGCGGCGGAACCGGACAAATCGAGCGGACGTTTGTGATACGCGATCAGCACCGCGAGCCCGAGCACGACGCTCGGCACGCCGCTGCCCATCATCGCGACGGCATCGACGAGCGCGCCGAGACCGCGCCGGTCGCGTCCTTCCAGCGCGAGCGCGAGCCACAGTCCGAGCGCGGTGCCGAGAAACGCCACGCCCAGGCCCACTTCGAGACTCGTCGCGACGGCATCGAGGTCGCTGGAGGACAGGCGTGCGAACCAGCGCGTGCTGAAGCCATCGGGGAAGATCGTGCCCGACCAGTGCGAGGCCACGCTCGACAACGCCACGACGGCCACCGGCAACACGAACAGCCAGACGCAGATCAGCGCGACGAAGGCGGCGAGCGCATGGCGCAGCAACGTCTGCGGCCTGAGCGCGGCAGCGATGAGTTGCATGTCAGCGCCCTCCCGAACGTCGATCGACACGCCGGTACAGCGCGTAGAGCGACAGCGACATCAGCAGCATCACGACCGATCCCGCGGCGGCGGTGGGCAGATCGAGATCGACGGTCGCGGCGCTATAGATCGCGATGGGCAACGTGACGAGATGCGCGCTGCCGAGCACGAGCAGAATGCCGAACTCGTTGAGCGTGAGCAGAAAACACAGAAGCGTGCCCGCCGCGATGCCCGGCCAAGCGAGCGGCAACACGAGCTTCGTCGCGACCATCCAGCCGTTCGCGCCGAGGCTTTGCGCGGCTTCGACGAGACGCATGTCGAGCGTCGCATACGAAGCGAGCGTCGGACGCACGACGAACGGCGCATAGAACACGACTTCCGCGAGAATCACGCCGCCGATGCCGAACAGGAAATCGAGCGGCGGCGCGTCGAGCGACAGGAGCCGCTGCAATCCGATGCTCACCGAGCCTTGCGAGCCATACAGAAAGATGAGCGTGAAGGCGACCAGAAACGAAGGAAACGCGACGAACAACTCCAGAAACCGCGTGAGCAGGCGCGCGCCCGCGAACGGCCGGAAGAACAGCATCGACGCGAGCGCGACGCCGACGAGCGAAGCGATGCTCGCGCTCGCGAACAGAATGCCGAGCGTCGTGCCGATCATGCCGCGCGTTTCGGGATTGCCGAAGAACGCGGTGTAGGCGTGCAGCGTGAAGCCTTGCGGCCCCGTCAGGCTGAGCATCACGAGCCGCGCGAGCGGATAGACGACGAGCGGCCCGAGCACGACGACGAGAATGAAGAGCAGATGCCACTGCTGCTTGCGCTCGCGGCGCCGCGCCTCTGCGGCATGCGCGGCGAATTGCGCGGCGAGATCGGCGTCGCCGATGCCGGCTTCGGTGCGTGCGACGCTATCAGGGACGAACAAGGACGACATCGTCAGCCTCGAAGCGAAGTGAAACGCGCGTGCCCTTTTCCGGCATGCGTGCGTGGCCGCGCTGCGCGCTCACGAGCACGGGCTCGTCCGGCATGGCGTCGAGCGCGACGGAAATGGACAGCACCGCGCCGTACCACTCGACGGATGCGATCGTGCCATGCAAGGGGCCATCGCCCAGCGGCCGGATCGTGAAGCGCTCCGGACGAATGCAGGCGAGACGCTCGCGCTCGTCGTGCCGCGCATCGCCGACGGGATACACCACGCGCGGCGGCAGCAGGTTCGCCGCGCCGAGATAGCGCGCGACGAAGGCATCGCTGGGCGCGTCGTAGAGCTCGCGCGGCGCGCCCAGTTGCGCGATACGGCCATCGCGCATCAGGAGTGTGCGATCGGACAGCACGAGCGCGTCGTCCTGATCGTGCGTCACGCACACGATCGTCAGATTCGGCAAGCGCTCATGCAGGGCCTTCAATTCGCTGCGCACCGACGCGCGCAGGTTCGCATCGAGCGCGGAAAGCGGTTCGTCGAGCAGCAGCACGTCCGGCTCGATGACGAGCGCGCGCGCCAGCGCGACGCGCTGCTGCATGCCGCCGGAAAGCTGCGCGGGCATGACGTGACCGGCATCGGAGAGCTGCACGAGCTTGAGGGCATCGGCGACGCGGCGCGCGACTTCGCTCGACTTCAGCTTGCGCGCGCGCAGCCCGAACGCGACGTTGTCGAACACCGACAGATGCGGAAAGAGCGCATAGCTTTGAAACAGCAAGCCGAGATTGCGCTGATGCGGCGGAACGTGCGTGAGATCGCGGCCGGCGATCGTCAGCTTGCCCGCGAGCGCATCGGCTTTCACGAAGCCCGCGATGAAGCGCAGCAGCGTGGTCTTGCCGCAGCCGCTTCGCCCGAGCACGGTCAGGAATTCGCCACGTTCGATATGAAGCGAGAGATCGTCGAGCACGGCGCGCGCGCCGAAGCGCACCGTGAGACGATCGATATGCACGCCCGGCGCCGCATCGACGCCGTGCGCTTCTTTGGGAAGCGCGCTCACGTTACGACTTCGGCTTGACGATGTCAGTCTGCTTGCCGGAGTTGCCGATGACTTCCGTCTTCCAGCGCTCGGTCCAGCCGGCTTTCTTCTGCATGACTTCGTTCCAGTCGACCGGAATCAGCTTCACGCCGGAAATCGCCTGCTTGACGGCTTCGCCGTTTTTCCCCGCGAGCGGCACATCGGTGCGGCCGGGAATGCCGTAGATGTCGGGCACCTTCGCCTGCACCTCCGAGGACATCAGATAATCGATCAGCTTCTTGCCCGCCGCCTGATTCGGGCCGCTCTTGATGAGGCCGATCGCATACGGCAACTGGAACGTCGTCGGCGGCTGGCCGTTCTTGTGCGAGAGAAAGAGCGGCTTGATCGACAGTCCGCCGTTCGCGGCGTCGTCGAGGTCCATTTGCAGATCGCCGTTTGCGAATGCGATTTCGTTACGCGAGAGCAGCACGTCGAGATAGCCGGTGCCTTTCGTGTGGAACTTGGCGTGCTGTTCGAGATTCTTCAGGTAGTCGAAGGCCTGGTCTTCGCCCATCAGCGCGGAAGTGAGGATGATGACGGCCATGCCGTCGCCCGCCGTGGCCGGATTCGAATACGCGATCTTGCCCGAGTAGTTCGGATGCAGGAGATCGGCGAAGGTCTTCGGCGCGTTCTTTGTGACTTCGGGATTGATCGCGAACGAGAAGTAGTTGTTCACGAAGGTGGCCCATGCGCCGTCTTTTTCCTTCGCGATGGCGGGCACGTTCTTGTAGTTCACGCTCTGGTACGGCTGCAGCAGGCCGCCTTGCTGAGCCTGCTGAATGAACGGCGGCAGCGTGACGAGCACATCGGCCTTGGGCGAATCTTTCTCGACGGTCGCGCGGTTCACCACTTCGCCGCTGCCCGCCGTGACGATATTGACCTTCACGCCTTCTTTCTTTTCGAATGCGGGAAGCACGTCCTTGTACAGATTCTCGAGGCCATCGGCGGTGTACAGAACGACGGCGTCGGCGGCGTGCACGGGCATCGCGGCAAGCAGCGTGAATGCGGCGGCGAAGGCCGGCAGCACGGTGCGCGCGAAGCGAAAATCGCGGGTCATGGTGGTTTCTCGTTGAGGGGGTGTTGAAAGGTCGGTTGCGACCTTCGACCCGCAAGGATTGCAGGGATCTGTGACATGGGCGTGAAGGTGGTTTGGTTTCTGTTTTGGTTTGCTCGTGGCTTCGTGGAATCCTGTTTTCGCGTCGGTCTATTGGCTCTGCCCCTCCCCGGGGCGGGGGTAACTTTCTTTGCTGCTGCAAAGAAAGTCACCAAAGAAAGCAGCTTTCTCACCGCCCGCGGTCACACGCACGTTGGCCATTCTTCTCCTCGGGGAACGGCCCTCGCCTAAAGAGTGCCCCCAAAGAAACAACCGGGCTTGGATCGCGCACGATCCGACAAGCCAGTGCGCGAAGCGCGTTGGTTCAGCACGAAATAGCTTCGGCACAGCGCTACGCGCTGCCGCCGGGTATGCAAGGGAAACCAACGGAAGACGAACGCGCACGCAAACCCAATTCACCCATCGGCCGCGAAGCGGGCTGGAACTTGAAATGGCTGTACCAGTTTGTTGTGTGGTGCGATATGACGGACCGTGCGCGATCCAAGCCCGATTGGTCCTGTGAGGGCACTCTTTAGGCGAGGGCCGTTCCCGGAGGAGAAAAATGGCCAAACTGCGTGTGACCGCGGGCGGTGACAAAGCTGCTTTCTTTGGTGACTTTCTTTGCAGCAGCAAAGAAAGTTACCCCCGCCCCGGGGAGGGGCAGTGCTAATAGACCGACAACAATTCAGGATTCCATAGCAGAAGCAAAAAATCAAACAACCGCCATCTGTCGATCACCGTCAAGCCGCAACACGCAATACAATCTTTCCGCTGAATAAGCAATCAAACCACGCGCCTCGGCTAGACTCTGTCCCTTCGCACGAAGCACTGAAACGAGGCAATCCGATGTACAAAAAAGGCGTGATCATGGAAATTCAGTTTCCACCAGGACGTCTGAACGACGCAGCGGGCGATCCCTACTGGATCGATCTCACCCTCGACGAAGCCAAGCGCCTGCACGCGCAACTTTCCCGGCGCCTCGCAGACGGCGCGCGCGCGAATCAGCCGCTCGATACCTTCGCGATCGAATGAAGATCGAATAACGCACTCGCACTGAGTCAGTCGACCGTATCCGCACCCGCGGGAATGTGCTGACGCACCGCCTTCCCCGGCCCCGGCGCCCACACAGGCCGCACCTTCCTGCCGCTATCCACGACGACAAGATAGTGACCCGCCCACGGCGTCGTCTGGCGCGTAGCCTTCAGCACCCACATCGACTGACCTTCGGCCGCGCGCGCTTCGTATTGCGCATCGAGCACGCCGTGGTGATCGAAGAAGGTGTTCAGCGTCGACGGAATGCGCACGCAGCCCTTCGAATGCCGCATGCCGAGCAGCGGCTCCAGCTTCTCGGGATCGGTGGCGTGCATCTGAAACCGCATCGGCGACTTGCCACCCTTGGCCCAGCCGCGCTCGCCGTCCGCCCAGCCGAAATCGTAGATGCGCATGTCGCGCGCACCGTAGCCGCGGATGTCGAACTCGTTCAGCGTGCCCTCGGCGCGGAAGTCCATGTTGCCCGGCACATGCTGGAACACGCCGACCGGCGTGACGAAATGGTCGTAGCTGCCCGGACGGCCCGTCGATACCGGCGACGCGCCGATCATCGACCAGGCGTCGCCCGGCTTCGCGCGGAAGTAGACGAAGATCGCCTGCACGTTCGCGCTGCGATCGACCATCACGACGAATTCGTTGGCAAGATCGCCATGGCCGTCTTCGTCGAGCGCATGTTGCAGCAGACGGCCGTAAGCCTGCTGATCCGCGGCGGGAACGGTAAGCCGCCGGTTGACCTCTTTCGCAAAAACCTGCCGCATCGCGTAAGCCGCCGCGGGCGGCATGTCCGTGCGCTGAGCGAGATTGGGCTCGGGCGCTTCCGGCGGCAAAGGCACTTCGGGCACCAGTGCTTCGGAAGCCGCGCTCGCGGCACTGGCGGCGCTGGCAGCACTCGCCGCGCTTGCCGCGGACGCAGACGCTGCTTCGCTCGCCGCCGACGCACCGGAAGCACCCGACGCAGGCAACGCGGGCATCGGCACGGGCATGCCCGGCAGCGCGCGTCCGGGCGCGCTCGCGCCGTGCGCGATGCCGGGGTCTTGCGGCATCGGCGGAACGGGCATGGCAGGCACCGCGGGCGCAACTGGCGTCGCGGTGACGCGTTCCTGCGCGTGAGCCGCCGCCGCGATCGAAAGGAGCGCGCCCGCTGCCACGCTCAAGAGGAACATTGCGCCCAACGGCGTCTTCTTGGTTTCGTAGTTTCCTGCCTGCTGCATCGATATGAATGATCCGCTTTGCTTTCTGTCAGCGGACGATCCGCCGGATCGCCCAGTTCGATCGACGCGTGCGCGCGCCTCGTCATGAAGCGCGCACCGATAAAAAAGCCGGTGCGCACGAGGCACCGGCTGCGCCGTCACGTAACGTTCGTCAGAAGTGCGATAGCAAGGTTCGTTCCGGGCGTCGTGCCCGCAGCATCAATGCAGGCGGATGGAGGCGTCGCCGGAAGCGGACGCGCGAGCGCGCAAAGGCTCGTCGAGAAAGCGCTGATGACACAGCTTCTGCGCAATCGCCTCGCCGATGTAAGGCACATCGGTCGCGAGCGTGGCGGTGGCATACGCCTGAGCGGTGCCCGCGCCGTGGATTTCGATATTGCGCGCATAGTGCCCGAGCTCGTGCTCGAGAAAGCGCCGCACGTCGCGCGCGGCACAGCGATGAGGAAGATTCCAGACGAGCAGGTTCATCGCCGTCACCTTTTCACGCGCACGCGCACCGGTTGGGGCTGCGGTTTCAAGAGTCTTTGCGCCGCGAGCGCGCCGAGCGTACCGAGAACGAAAAGGGACACATAAGCGAGCATCATGAGGTCTCCACGGCTAATTTCGAGATAGCTCCATACTAATCTGGTAGACCGCGGACGTGCTGCGACATTCCGCCTTTTTCAATAGATGTTCTAAATCGGACGGATGCATTGCGCCAATCTCACAACCCGCTGCATGACATGCTGGACAGATTCGGATAACGATTGGACCAGTCGCCCGCCATCGCCGTCTGCGCAGCCTTGAGCGTGATGTCGCCCGTGCAGACGCAGCGCTTCAGATACACCGCGAGCCGTTCCTTGCGGCGCTGTCCGGCGCGGCCTTCCCAGCGGCGCAGATCGAGATTGGCGGCGGAATTGGGCGAGCCGCCGAGCAGAATCGGCATGCGGTGATCGAGCGCATATTCCGACGCGAACGACGCATCGATGCTGCGCTGCTTGAGCAGCCGCTCCTTCTGGCGCATCTGCACTTCGAAAGAAGGCAGCACGCGATCGACGTAACCCGGCACGCAGATCGTATCGACGATGGTCGTCTGCGTGACGCGGGCATCGAGCCATTCGGCGCGTTGCGCCCGCGACGCGCCTGGCATGAACGCGAGCATCGCAAAGCAACACGCCAGCACCACGCGCGCGGGCTGGCCGGCGCGTTGCGCGCCTGGCTTGGGTTCCTCGGTGAACCGTCTGTTCCGTCGAATCATGCCTCTCTTCGCCATCCATTGCGGTCGTCGATCGCCGCTTGTTTTCAAGATGATCGGAGGTTCAATTAAAACACACGAAACGCGCGATATACGGGAATCGCGAAACGCTTCATGCACAAGGCGGCGGCCGATCGGGAGGAAAACTATGCGACGCGGCTCGCGAGCGCCGCGTCGAGCGCGGCTTCGAGCGCACGCGCCGCCGCGACGAACGACGCGAACGACGCCGCGATGCGCGCGTCGTCCTCGCCGTTGCGATCCTCGTCGACGGCGCGCTCGCAGTCCGCCTGCAACGCGACGCACGCGCGCACGAACGGCGCGGCGCCGATCACCGCCGCCGCGCCTTTCATGCGATGCCCGATGTCGCGCAGCCGCGCGTGGTCGCAGTCGTCGAATGCGGCGTGGGCGTCGGCGAGGTCTTGCGCGTTGGCGGCCCTGAGCGTATCCACGAGCGCGCCGGCCTGGCCGCCGAAAGCGCCGAGCAATGCGCTGTCGAATGCCGGCTCGCCCGCGTCGCATGCGTCCGCGTCCGGCTTACGCGCAGCGCTCGACAGGCGGCCGCCGCGCGTCGCCGCGACGAGCGCGTCGCGCAAGGCGTCGAGGCCGAGCGGCTTCACGAGACACGCCGTCATGCCCGATGCGACCGCGCGCAGCGCCGCGTCGGGCTGCGCGTTCGCCGTCAGGCCGACGATCGGCACGGCGCGCCGCGTCGGGTCTGTCGCCGCAAGGGTCGCCTCGTCGCCGCGGATCGCGTGCGTCAGTTCCTCGCCGCTCATCTCGGGCATGGAGCAATCGGTCAGGATCACGTCGAACGCGCGCGGCTCGGCACGCCAGCGGGCCAGCGCGCTTTCGCCGTCAACGGCCAGTTGCACGTGCCCGCCGAGCAGCCTGATCTGTCCGTCGAGCACGATGCGGTTGGCCGGATGATCGTCGACGACGAGCACGGCGAGACCCGCGAGCGATCCGGCGGGCGCGTCAGCCGGGACCGGGGTCGCATCGATGTCGGCTTCGGCGCCTACCTCGACGCTCGTTTCGGCTTGCGCCTCGGCAAACTCGATGCGCACCGTAAAACGCGTGCCGCGCCCCGGCTCGCTCGACAACTCGATCACGCCGCCCATCATCGTGACGAGGCGCTTGCTGATGGTGAGCCCGAGACCCGTGCCGCCGACGCTGCGCGCGCGCCCGTCGTGCGCCTGCACGAACGGCGTGAACAGCAGCGCCTGTTTGTCGGGCGAAATGCCGATGCCCGTATCCGAGACCGTGAGCGTCACCGCGCGCTTGCCGTCGCGCGGCGGCGCGACGCCGTATTCGAGCGTGACCGCGCCGCGATCGGTGAACTTGATCGCGTTCGAGAGCAGATTGCCGACGATCTGCCGCAGCCGCTGGCCATCGGCGAGAATCCAGGCGTGGTCGCCATCGCCGACGCGCTTCACGACGAGCATGACGCCCTTCGCGCGCGCGGCGGGCTCGTAGATCGCCGCGACGCCCGCGACCCACGGTTCGATGTCGAGCGGCGCGGGCGTGAGCACGAGCCGCTCGGCCTCGATTTTCGCGACATCGAGCAGGTCGTCGATCATGCCGAGCAGATCGCGCGCGGCGCGGTGCGCGGTCGACAGCGCGCGCTCGGTCGCGGCGCGCTCGCCGGGCGCGCGCAACTCCATTTCGATGAGGCCGAGCACGGCGTTCATCGGCGTGCGGATTTCGTGGCTCATCGTCGCGAGAAAGGTCGATTTGGCGCGGTTCGCCGTTTCGGCTTCCTCCTTGGCGGCGCGCATCGCGTTTTCGGCGGCGATCCGGCGCGCGATCTGCGCGCGCAGCGTCAGCCCCCAACCCGCCAGCGCGAGCATAAGTGCGACGCCGAGCAGCGCGCCGATCTCGACCTGCGGACGGCGGCGCTCCCACAGCATTTCGGGATGCTCCGAGAGCTTCCAGCGCGAGCGGATCGTCTCCCGTTCGGCAGGCCCCAGACGCCTGATCGCGCGATTCATGATGCCGAGGAGAACCGGCTCACTCGACGTGACGAGCATGCCGTGCGGAACCGGCTGCGTCGACACCACGCCGCTCACGACGAGCACGTCGCGATAGGGATTGCCCGCGGCGTAATTCGCGAACGCCATATCGACGACGGTCGCATCGGCCTCGCCGTTCGCGACGGCGCTGAACTGGCCGTCGAAGGGACGCGTTCCGACGAAACGCACGGCCGCCGCATTCCCGACGCCCTCGCGCACGACATCGCGCAGCGGCGACCCTTCCGGCAGCGCGACGCGCTTTCCCGCCAGCGCGGCGGTGTCGCGCAGGCGCGGATGGCCCGCGGCCGTCACGATCGCGAGGATGCCTTCGCCCACCGACACGGTCGCCTCGGCGCCGGGCACGGGCGACAGGCCGCCGAAGCTGTACGGCACGATCGACGACGCGCCGCTTTTCAAATCGCCGTACATCCGCGCCTCCGACGTATGCACGCGCGCCTCGAAACGCAGGCCGGTTATACGCGCGATCGCGCCGAGAATATCGACGCCGATGCCCGCCGGCTGCCCGCGCGAATCGCGGAACATCACGGGCGCGGCTTGCGCGAGCATCGAGTAATGCACGACGGGGTGCGCGCGCACCCATGCGGCTTCCTCGGGCGTGAGCGGCAGCGGCGCCGTCCGCGTGGCCGCACTCACGCCGGGATGCCAGCGCGCGTGCTCGACAAGCGGGAAAGACGGCGGCAGCGCGGCAAGAGCCTCGTTCACGCGCTCGCGCAACGCATCGGCGCGCGGGTTGGCCGCGGCGAAGGCGAAGCTGTAGCCGCCTTCATCGACGGGGGCAAGCGCCGTGGCGGTCAGGTTCGGCAGATCGAAATGCGAGAGCGCGTAACCCGCGGTGACCATGTCGCCGACGAACGCGTCGGCATCGCCGAGCGACACGGCGAGCAGCGCCCCGATCACATTCGGATACGCCACCGGCGTCAGCGCGGGATATGCGGCACTTAGCCGCGCCGGCGAGTTCTGCGCGTCGACGTACGCCAGCCGATGCGTGGGCGCCTGCTTCGCGATCGCCTCGACGTAGACCGCTTTCGCCGGCAGGTAGGGACGGCTCAAGGCCAGCGCGGGGTGCGGGTCCGCGCCGGTCGCCCCCGTCGCCATGTCGATCTCGCCGTGCGCGAGGGCATCGATCATCGCGGCGCGGTTCGGAAAGAAGCGCCACTGCGGATCGATGTCGAGCCGCGCGGCGATCGCATCGACGAAATCGACGGAGATGCCACGCGGCAGGCCCTGCCCGGCCGCGCCGCGGTTCACGCTGTCGGTCATGTCGAGCGGCGGCGTCATGCCCGGCACCGCGCCGATCACGACGCGTTGTGCACCAAGCGCGTCCGATGCCGCGAGGCACACGACCAGGACAAGGCCACACGCCCCGCCGATGCGGCGTCGTGCATGATCCAGCAGGAAACTAAGCGAGTGAATGAGCAAAGCCGCACCTTCTCCGAACGGTGCGGCCAGTGTCTCAAAAACATTCCGGCACGGGAATCCGCGGCGCGTGAAACGTTACCGCGCCGCGTTGCATGCCGCGAAACGCGGCGCAGGCGGCGTCAGTCAGGCCGGAACCGACTCCGCCTTTTGCGCGCGCGACCAGACGCGATGCTGGCTCATCGCTTCGATGAAGCTCTTTATCACCTTCGCCGCGTCGCCGCCGACCGCGACGCCCTCTTCGCTGCTCGGCAGATGCGCGGCCGCGAGCACGTCTTCACCGTCGCCGATCGCGCCGATCGCTTTCAGATGCTTGAACGCTTCCAGCACGAAGTGCCGCGCGTCGCCGGATTGCGCGAGCGCCTTCGCGCTCTCCTTCCCGCCCGCGACGATCACGCCGTCGAACATGATCGACGGCATGCCGAGAATCGTCGCATCGGCCTCGACGCCTTGCGCGGGCGAGCCGAGCGTCGGCGAGATGACCTTGGCGTGCGCGCCCTCGGCAGCGAGCGCGTCCTTGACGGCCTTGATGCTCGCGGCATCCGCGCCCTTCGCGGCGAGAATCGCGACCTTGCGCGTCTTTACCGAAGGCTTCGCCTTCGCGACGATCGACAACGCGGGCGAGTCCTTCACGGACGACTTGCCGAGTTCTTCCGCGCCCGCATTCTTCTTCGGCGCGGGCAGCCCGAGATTCTCGGCGACGCGCGCGGCGAGCGTTTCGTCGATATTGGCGAGAATGCCGAGCTGGCGCTCGCGGATGTTCTTGCGCTCGACCTTGGAGAGCTCGAACGAATACGCCCCGACGATGTGCTCCTTTTCCGGCTCGGTCATGCTGTTCCAGAAGAGCGTCGCCTGCGAGTAGTGATCGGCGAAGGACGGGCTGCGCACGCGGATCTTCGAGCCTTCGACGCGCTCCGTGTAGCTCTCGAAGCCGCCGCCTGCCGCGGCCGGATCGGTTTCCTTGGGCCAGCCGCCGTCGATCGAATTCGGCTCGTAGGACGCCTGACCCTTGTCGATCGTCTGCCGATGCATCGCGTCACGCTGGCCGTTATGCAGCGGCGCGATCGGGCGGTTGATCGGAATCTCGTGGAAGTTCGGGCCGCCGAGACGGCTGATCTGCGTATCCGTATAGGAGAAAAGCCGGCCTTGCAGCAGCGGATCGTTCGTGAAGTCGATGCCCGGCACGATATGCCCCGGACAGAACGCGACCTGTTCGGTTTCGGCGAAGAAGTTGTCGGGATTGCGATTCAACGTGAGCTTGCCGATCATCTTGAGCGGCACGAGTTCCTCGGGGATGATCTTGGTCGGATCAAGCAGATCGAAGTCGAACTTGTGTTCATCCTGTTCTTCGACGATCTGCACGCCGAGTTCCCATTCGGGATAGTCGCCGTTGTCGATGGCTTCCCACAGATCGCGCCGATGGTAGTCCGAATCCTTGCCCGCGAGCTTTTGCGCCTCGTCCCACAAGAGCGACGCGGAGCCGATCGTCGGCCGCCAGTGGAACTTCACGAAGCGTCCTTTGCCTTGTGCGTTGATGAAGCGGAAGGTGTGGATGCCGAAGCCTTCCATCGTGCGCAGGCTTTTGGGGATGGCGCGATCGGACATGGTCCAGAGCACCATATGCGCGGATTCGGGCACGAGCGAGACGAAGTCCCAGAAGGTGTCGTGCGCGGACGCCCCTTGCGGCATTTCGTTATGCGGCTCGGGTTTCACGGCGTGGACGAAGTCGGGAAACTTGATCGCGTCCTGGATGAAGAACACCGGCATGTTGTTGCCGACGAGATCGAAGTTGCCTTCGTCCGTGTAGAACTTGACCGCGAAGCCGCGCACGTCGCGCACGGTGTCGGCGGAGCCGCGCGAGCCTTGCACGGTCGAGAAGCGCACATAGACGGGCGTTTCCTTCGACGGGTCTTGCAGGAACCCGGCCTTGGTCAGTTCGGCCTGCGATTCGTACACCTTGAAGACGCCGTGAGCGGCGGAGCCTCGCGCGTGCACGATGCGTTCCGGGATGCGCTCGTGATCGAAGTGCGTGATTTTCTCACGCATGATGAAGTCTTCGAGCAGCGACGGGCCGCGGTCGCCGGCGCGCAGGGTGTTCTGGTTATCGGCGATCTTGACGCCCTGGTTCGTCGTCAGGGCTTGATTGGTCGCGTCGGAGCGGTAGGTTTCGAGGGATTCGGTTTTTTTGTTGTTGTTGCGGGCGACGCCGCTCGGCGGGGGTTGCTTCTTTGTTGCCATTGTGGGGGCTCCGGTTTGTTTCAGTGACTTTGCTCGTCACGTCGCAAGCGGTGTTCCTGGTTCTTTTTTTCGCCGGATCCCGGTTTCATGTCGGTTTATTAGCACTGCCCCTCCCCGGGGCGGGGGTAACTTTCTTTGCTGCTGCAAAGAAAGTCACCAAAGAAAGCAGCTTTCTCACCGCCCGCGGTCACACGCACGTTGGCCATTTTTCTCCTCGGGGAACGGCCCTCGCCTAAAGAGTGCCCTCACAAGCCCAACCGGGCTTGGATCGCGCACGGTCTGACAAGCCAGTGCGCAAAGCGCGCGGGTTCAGCACAAAATAGCTTCGGCACAGCGCTATGCGCTGCCGTTGGGCATGCCGGGGAAACCCACGCATACCCGATTAACCCGTCGGCCGCGAAGCGGGCTGGAACTTGAAATGGCTGTACCAGTTGTTTAAGCGACGCGATGTGACGGACCGTGCGCGATCCAAGCCCGGTGGGTCCTTCGAGGGCGACACTTAGGCGAGTGCCGCCGTGGGCTGGCAAGCATGGCCAAACTGCGTGTGACCGCGGGCGGTGACAAAGCTGCTTTCTTTGGTGACTTTCTTTGCAGCAGCAAAGAAAGTTACCCCCGCCCCGGGGAGGGGCAGTGCTAATAAACCAATAAGAAAACAGGATTCCACGGAGGCACGAGCAACCCAAACCCAAACCCAAAACCACCCGCACCCCCGCAGGCCCTCACTGCGGCGATAAGGCCCCCAACTTATCCGCCGTAACCTTCTGCAGAGCAATAATCCGCCCCATCGCCGCATGATTCGACGTCGCCGCGTCGTACATCCTCGCGAGATCCGCCTTGAGCTGCGTCCTCGATGCGCCATCAAGATAAACCATATGCCCCGACGGATAAAACGTAGCGGAAAGATTCAGCCGCACGGTCTTGTCGATCAACGGCATCTGCTGCAAATCGATGATCGTCTGATAAAACGGCGTCACGAAGTCATACATCCCGTTCGCGGACAACACTTTCAGATCGATATTCAACGCCATCACCGCAGCGAGATCGCCCGCCGTGTACAGGATGATGTTGCCCTTCGAATCGATGCCCTTCTGCTCGCCCGTCGGATCGGTATGCTTGAAGTCCCAGTTCAGGAACGCCTGATCGTTCAGATCCGTGAACGAGGACGTCGAAGTGAACTTCAACTGCTCGTTCAGATAACTGTTCCACATCGTCGTATAGACGCCGCTCACCGCTGTCATCGTCGGATCGTTGCCGCCCGAGTTCGGGTCGATCTTGCCCGCGATGCCCGTCGATATCGCCGTCACGCGGCCATCGTAAGCGCCAAGCGATTCGCCCTTCGATTTCAGAAGCGTCGTCAGAAAGAGCGAATTGCCGCGGCTGTCGTAGGCGGCGATGTCGAGACTCCACGCAAGCAGCGTCGCCTTGTCGATGCCCGTATAGTCCGAGAGCTTCTCGACCACTTCGTCGTCGGTCTGCGGGAACTTGCGCAGCGCGTTCAGATAGTCCGTGCGCGCGAACTCGGCCACCTCCTCCGCGAACGTCACGAGACTCGTCGGCGTCGGATGCACGCCGAGCTTCTTGTGATACCACGCGTCGGCCGCGGCAGTCGGCAACGCGCCGACCGGATTGCCCGCCTGCGCGTAATCGAGAATCGACGATTGCAGCGTGACGCCGTTCAGATCGATGCCGTCCTCATGCAGCTTGTACGCCAGCACGCAACTGCGCGCCGTGCCGTACGACTCGCCGAACAGGAACTTCGGCGAATTCCAGCGATTGTTCTTCGTCAGATAGCGCTTGATGAACTGCGCGATCGAGCCCGCATCCTGATCGACGCCCCAGAAATCGCGGTTCTTGTTCGGTGCGATCGCGGCCGAGTAACCCGTGCCGACCGGATTGATGAAGATCAGATCGCTGCGGTCGAGCAAGCTGTCCGGGTTGTCTTCCATCTCGTACGGCGCGGGCGGCGTGAAGCCCGGCATCGCCGTCTTGATGCGCCGGGGAGCAAAGGAGCCGAGCAGCACGAACACCGACGACGACCCCGGCCCGCCGTTATAGAAGAACGTGAGCGGGCGCGCCTCCTCCTTCGCGCCGTCCTTGGTGAACGCGACATAGAACATCTTCGCGTCCGGCTTCGAACTGCTCGGATCGACGGTCACGAGATGCCCCACCGTCGCGGTATAGGCGATCTTCGCGCCGCCGACCGTCACGCTGTGATGCGTGACCGCCGCGTTTTCATCGGCCTCGGTGGCCGCGACGGAATCGTCGGGGCCATTGCCGTAGGCGACCGGATCGAAGTACGGCTGGTCCTTCTTCGTCGTGGTCTTCTTTGGCGTCTTTTTAGGCGTTTTCTTCGCGGCGGCCGCCATTGCCGGTTCTCCCGCGCCCGAAGGGTTGTCGCTCGCTGCCAGTGGATCGGAGTTCATCGTCGTCGCTCCAGAATCGTCGTCGTGGTTGTTGTTCACTGTTGCCCTGCGCTTTGGCTCTGCTTCGCGGGCTTGAGCGCCGCCGCGATCTTCCCGCCATCGGGGCTGCCCATGCCGGTACACGCGTCCCAGCCGGCCGCCGCCGAAAAGCTGCCGTTGTTGCCTTCCGTAATGTCGCGAAACGCCGTCTTCGCCTTGTAGAGCTTCGGATTGACGAAGCCCGCCGGCGACGCGTCGATCGCGTTGATGCGGGCGATCAGCGCGGCCCACAGCGGCGCCACCGCGCTCGTGCCGCCGACCACGGTGTCCTCGCCGTCGATCAGCACTTCGTAGCCGGTTTGCGGCGAGGCGTCGCCGGCGACATCGGGCACGCCGCGCTTCGCGAGCGCGATGTGCTTGCCGTTTCGCGTCACCGACAGCCCCTTTTGCCAGACCGGCAGCGCGAAGGTACCGGACACGCCGCCGCCCGCGCCGCCCTGGTCGCCGTCGTTCCAGACGACTTCCTTCGCGATGCCCGCACCCGAGGCCGCGAGGCTCGTGCCGCCGCAGCCGAGCACATACGGGCTCGACGCGGGAAAGTCGACGTGATCCGCGCCGTCGCCGACGCCATCGGCCGAGCCGCCGTCGCCGGACGCCGCGCACACCGTCACGCCGAGCGCGGCCGCGCTTTGCAGCACGTCGTTGAAGGCGCTCATCGACTGCGGCGACCAGTTCGACTCCGGCCCGCCCCAGCTGATCGATATCACCGAGGGCTTGTTGGCGGCATCGTGCAGCGCGCGATTCACGGCATCGACGAAACCGGCGTCGCTGTTCGGCGCGAAATACACGGCGATGCGCGCGCCCGGCGCGATCGCGCCCGCGATCTCGATGTCGAGCGTCACTTCGCCGTCCGGCCCGTTCGGGTTGCCGGTGGGCGCGTTCTTGCCGCCATCGACGCCAACCGGGACGACCACCGGCGCCTTCACGCCGAGCTTGGAGAAATACGCGGAGAGATCGCTGTCGCGGTAGCCGCCGCCCAGTTCGATGATCGCGATGCACTGGCCGGCGCCGTCGCCATCGGGAAAGTCATAGAGCTTCGCGAGATCGACCGGCGAGAACGACGCGGGCGCCGCCCCGCGCAGCGGCTTGAACGGCGGACGAAAGCGGAAATGCGGACGCGCCTGCGGCTTGCTGTCGAGGCCGAGCACGGCGGTGACGGCGTCGTGCATCTCGTCGGGCACGTTGACAGGCCCCGTGCGGCCTCGGTATTCGCCGATGTTGTGATGTTGAAAGCGTTCCAGCTTGACGTCGAAAGCCTTCTGGAACTGTTCGATGGTGCCTTTCAAAACGACGCTGCGCGTTTCCGTCTCGGCGCGCTCGACCGACAGGCCGTACTGTTTGGCGAAGGCCTTGACCTTGTCGATGTCTTCGTCGGATGCGGTGAAGCGCCTGTCGAATTCCTCGCGCGAGACCGCCTGGCCGGGCGCCTCGCCGGCGTCGATGCGCGACATCATCTGCCTGAAGCCCGCTTCGTCCTTGCGCCGCAGCATCACGATGACTTCGATCTGCTCGGAAGGATCGCAGTCGCCGATGCATTTCGCGCCGTCGGGATGAATCTTGTCGCTGCTGCCGCTGACCGGTTGCTTCGTCATGGTATCGATGCTCCTCGTTGGCCTTGAAGTTCAAAGGTTCTCGATCCTGCCGCTTTTCGCGCATCCGGCGCGCATGATTCCTTCACGCAGTGCACACGCCGCTTATCGTCTTATTTTCCGGGCGCGAATGCAATTGCTCGGACCGTTGACAAGAGCATGCGGTTCCGGCGGGACAAAAGCTGTCCCGGTCTTCACGAGGATGTCTCTTTTGCTTTCGGGTAGACGAAGGCGGCAGCGCGCGATGCCTAGTGCGCGCGTTCTTCGTCGTACTCCGGGCGCGCGCCGCGCGGCAGCCACGGCTCGCGATGCTTGCACCACAGTTCGTATTCCGGCTCGAAGAGGCCGGTTTCGTCGAATGCGCCGATGGGCAGATCGACTTCGTCGCGCGTGGTGAATTCCATGTACGCCACCGAGCCGCACACCGGACAGAAGTGCCGCCGCCCGTCGTCGGAACTGCGCCAGGTCGAAAGGCTGCCGCTCATCATCACGTCGCCGCGCGTGTAAATCGCATAAGCTCCAAAGGCGGAGCCGTGCACCTTCCGGCACGTCGTGCAATGGCACACGCAGGCGCGTATCGGCTTGCCCGTCGCGCGAAAGCGGAACGCGCCGCACGCGCAGCCACCTTCATGAACCGTAGTCAGTTGCTCATCGCCCTTTTGAACGTTCATCGATCTCTCCCGTAAATACGACGGTTTGTTACGATAACCCTTCACGATCGGAGATGGCACTCATGAGCACATCGAGCACGACCGGCAACGAGAATACTCAAAACACCCCAAGCAACCTGTCGCTCCTGAAGCTGCTGCCCGGCGCCGGATCGGAGTTCGGTCCCGCCGCGTCCGATCTCGTCGCCCACGTGTTGTCGCACGACCGCTTCGACGCGGCGGCGAACGCCAATCTGCCGCGCGAAACCTTTCGCGGCGCGACCGTGGACGACGTCATGTCCGACGAGTTCACCTTTCCGCTCGGGCGCACCGGCCAGTCGATCGTGCTGACGGGCTACCGGATCGCGGCGGGCTTCATCGCCGAACGCGCCGCCGACGAATGGCTCGAACTCGCGCACAGGGAGCGTGTCGCAAAAGGCTTGCCCGCCGCGCCGCAGGGCGGCGAGCCGCACCTCGCGCCCGATCCCGCCGAAGCCGATCAGCTGCTCGAGGGCGCCTACGAATGCGCCCAGCGCATTCTCGATCCGGTCGCGGGCGAGCAAGTGCTGTCGCTCTTCGAGACGCACTATCGCGGCGGGCGCGAGTTTCTGCGCCTCACATGGGAAGGCTTGCCGGAAGACCTCGTGCCCGAATCGCGCCGGCCGCTCGCGGCGCTCGCCGCCGCCGCGACGAATGGCGAACGGCGCGAAAAACGCGACTACGATCCTTACGGTCTCGACGGCGTCGACGATTACGACGTCGACCGGCCGCTTGCCTATCGCGAGAAGATCGGGCCGTTTCTCTTCACGATGACCTACCGCCACGAGTATCCGCAGGTCGACGACGAGCGTCTCGGCACCGCGTTCGCCGTGTTCCACGAAGCGGGCAGCGATATCGTCGCGGCGGCGGTGCGGCTGCAGCTCGTCAAGGTGCCGCCGCTCACGAGCAGCGCCGATCTCATCTATACGCTCGACACCTATTCGGGCGAAATGCTTTCCCTCGCGCTCGCCGCGACCGAGGCGCTCGGGCCTGAAAAGCTGTGCGAGGTGTTCAACGCGCATCGCGTGATCTATATCAGCTTGTGGGAAGTGCGCAAGCCGTGGCGCGGCCAGGGCCTAGGCGTCGCGCTGCTGCATCAGGCGCTGGAGCGCCTTCCCGTCGATGTCGATGGCCGGCCGAATGCGCTGTGCGTCGCGCCCGAGCCGTATCAGACGGACATGCGCCACTTCGACCAGCTTCCCGGCGCGCTGCGCGAAGAGCTGAGAACGCCGGCGCGGCGTCTTTCCGCACATCTCGCGAGCTGGCTCGAACGCTCGAAGCTGCCGATCGCGACGCACTTCTTCGTCCCGATGGCGAGGCACGCGGGCATCGGCTCGGCGGGAGAAAACGCGCGGCTCATCGACCAGATCATGGAAAGCGAGGCCTGAGGCCGTGCTCGTCGTCATCGACATGCAGGGGCGCCTGCTCGCGCATCTCGACGGCGGCGAACGGCTCGCCGATCGCGTCGGCACGCTGCTGCGCGCGGCGAGCCTGCTCGACGTGCCGGTCGTCGTCACGGAGCAGAATCCGGACGGGCTCGGCGGCACCGCCGATGGGCTCGCCGCGCACGCCCGAAGCGCGCGCACGATCCAGAAGCACACCTTCGATGCCACGCTCGAACCGACGTTCGTCGAGGCGCTGCCGCCCGCGCCCGCCACGCTCTGGGTCGCCGGCGCGGAAGCGCACGTGTGCGTGCTCCTGACCGTGCTCGGATTGCTGCGGCTCGGCTATCGCGTGGAATGGGTCGCGGATGCGGTCGCCTCGCGCCGCGCCGCCGATCGCGACGTCGCGCTGGAACGCGCGCGACAGGACGGCGCGAAGCTCACGACCGTGGAGACGGCGATTTTCGGCTGGCTCGGCAGCTACCGGCATCCGCGCTTTCGGGAAGCGCTCGCGCTCGTGAAGTGACCGGTGTCTGACCGGCCGCGCGCCCTGCCGATCACCGGCGGCCACGCCCCCGCCCCGGTCTGAAACATTCGCGTGAAGCGGCATGTCACACATTGCGCCGCCCCGCGCGCGCCGGACGAAACAATCCGGCCGCCGCCGAACTTACCCGTGGATGCAGCATTTACTTGCACGGCGCACCGCATGTGCGGGACAGCGCCCGGGCCGCGAGCGCGCGCGTTCCTGGCATCCGATTTGCTGTACCTCAACTTCGCGATCGGTCGAACGTTCGGTCAGCTTACGGTTTGCCGTCTGCGCCCTTTCGCGTCTCATGCGCCTTTCATGCATCGCGCAAGAGGACCCGAGCATCGGTGCCCGCATCCACCGAAGTCGCAGTCGGTGCGCGAGCGAAACGCCCCACGAAGATTCGAGCCTCTTTGCCGCGCCCTTCCAACGAGCGAGGAGCAACCGATCGTCATGTCCCCAGTCGATACCCACCCTGCCGACGCCGGCACCAGCGACGCGGCGCAAAAGCCGTCGCGCCGGCGTTTCCTTCAGTCGGCCGCGGCGGCCGCCGCCGTTTCGGCCGCGCCGCTTGCGCATGCGCAGCAGCAGGCCGCCGCGACACCCGCGATAGCGCCGCCGCCCGCCGCCGTGCCGATGCTGCCCGTCAGGCTCAACATCAACGGCCATCCGTACGAATTGCAGGTCGAGGCGCGCACGACGCTGCTCGATGCCTTGCGCGAATACGCGGGCCTCACCGGCACGAAGAAAGGCTGCGACCGCGGCCAGTGCGGCGCGTGCACGGTGATCGTGTCGGGACGGCGCATCAACGCGTGCCTCACGCTCGCGGTGATGCACGAAGGCGAGTCCGTCACCACCGTCGAAGGCCTCGCGCCCAACGGCGACGCGCTCGCGCCGATTCAGCAAGCGTTCATCGAAAAGGACGCCTTTCAGTGCGGCTACTGTACGCCGGGGCAGTTGTGCTCGGCCACCGCGCTCATCGCCGAATACCGCGCGGGTGACGCGAGCGCGGTCACGGCCGACGTGCGCTTTCGCCCGGCGCAACTGTCCGACGATGAAATCCGCGAGCGCATGAGCGGCAACATCTGCCGCTGCGGCGCGTATCCGAATATCGTCGCGGCGGTGAAAGCCGTCGCGTCGGGCAACGCCTGAGGACACGCACATGGACGCGATCTCCTATCAGCGCGCGCCGGACGTCGGCGCGGCGCTTGCGGCGGCGAGCCAGCCGGGCGCGATGTTCATCGGCGGCGGCACGAACCTGCTCGACCTGATGAAAGGCGGCGTGATGCGGCCGATGAAACTCGTCGACATCACGCACATCGATGCGCTGAACGGCATCACCGCCCTGCCCGACGGCGGCCTACGCCTGGGCGCGCTCGTGCGCAACAGCGACGCGGCGAATCACGCGTGGGTGCGCGAGCGCTATCCGCTGCTTTCGCAGGCGCTGCTCGCGGGCGCATCGGCGCAATTGCGCAACATGGCGACCGTCGGCGGCAATCTGATGCAGCGCACGCGTTGCCCGTACTTCTACGACACCGGCTTTCCCCAATGCAACAAGCGCGCGCCGGGCAGCGGCTGCGCGGCCATCGGCGGGAATAACCGCATGCACGCGATTCTCGGCGCGAGCCCGCAATGCATCGCGACGAACCCGTCCGACATGAGCGTCGCGCTCGCGGCGCTCGACGCCGTCGTGCGCGTCACCGGTCCGAACGGCGAGCGCGCGATTGCCTTCGCGGAGTTTCATCGGCTGCCGGGAGACCGGCCCGATCTCGATACGACCTTGCAGCCGGGCGAGCTGATCACATCGGTCGATCTGCCGCCGCCGCTCTTTGCCGAGCATTCGAAGTATCTGAAGGTGCGCGACCGCGCGAGCTACGCGTTCGCGCTCGTCTCCGTCGCGGCCGCGCTGCAGATGGACGGCAACACGGTGAAAAGCGCGCGCATCGCGCTTGGCGGCGTCGCGCACAAGCCGTGGCGCGCGAGCGCGACCGAACGCGCACTCGTCGGCGCACCGCTCGACAAGCTCGCGCTGCAAACCGCCGCCGCGCTCGCCGTGCAGGGCGCACAGGCGCAGCGCGACAACGCGTTCAAGGTGGCGCTCGCCCAGCGCGCGATCGTGCGCGCGGTTCAACAGGCCGGAGGTGTCGCATGAGTGTCATCGGAAAACCGCTCGATCGCACCGACGGCGTGCTCAAAGTCACGGGCCAGGCGCGCTATTCGGCCGACAACACCGACGCCAAGCTCGCGCACGCGGTGCTCGTCACGAGCACGGTCGCGAAAGGCCGCATCGCGTCTATCGACACGCGCCGCGCAGAAGCGCTGCCCGGCGTGCTGCTCGTGATGACGCACCAGAACGCGATGCGCCTGCCGAACGGCGGCATCCCCGACGCGCAGCCGCCCGCCGTGCGCAAGCTCACGCTGTTGCAGACCAACGAGGTGCGTTACAGCAACGAGCCGGTCGCGGTGGTCGTCGCCGACTCGCTGGAACATGCGCAGGACGCGGCGCGCCATGTCGACGTGCGCTACGAAGCTGCAATGCCGAATACCGATTTCGCGCGCGCGAAGAGTTCGGCGTATCAGCCGGAAAGGATGATGGGCCGCGCGATCACGACGAAGCGCGGCGACGTCGATGCCGGCTTGCGGCAAGGCCCGACGCGGCTGAACGCGGTGTATACGACGCCCTACGAGCATCACAATCCGATGGAGCCGCACGCGACGCTCGCCCGCTGGGACGGCCCGACGCTCACGCTCTACGACGCGACGCAGGGCGTCTCCGGCGCGAAGAGCGCGGTCGCGAAGTTCTTCGGCATGTCCGAGAGCGACGTGCGCGTGATCTGCCCGTTCGTCGGCGGCGGCTTCGGCTGCAAGGGCTCGGTGTGGTCGCACGTCGTGCTGGCGGCGATGGCGTCGAAGCAGACCGGACGGCCCGTGAAGCTCGTGCTCGAACGTCCGCAGATGTTCGGCATGATCGGCAACCGGCCGTACACGGAGCAGCGCATCCAGGTCAGCGCACGCGACGACGGCATCATGACCGGCATGCGTCACGACGTCATCTCGACAACCTCGACGTTCGAGGACTGGACCGAAAGCTCGGCGATCGTCACGCGCATGATGTACGCGGTGCCGAATCAGTCGACATCGCACAAGCTGGTTGCGCTCGACATCGGCACGCCGACCTTCATGCGCGCGCCCGGCGAAACGAGCGGCTCGTTCGCGCTCGAAACCGCGATGGACGAAATGGCGTATCAGTTGAAGATGGACCCGCTCGCGTTTCGCATCCGGAATCACGCGAACATGGAGCCGCAGGACAAGAAGCCGTGGTCGGAGAAGGCGCTGCTCGAATGCTACAAGCGCGGCGCGGAAACGTTCGGCTGGTCGAAGCGCCCCGCCGCGCCGCGCTCGATGCGCGAAGGCAATACGTTCATCGGCTGGGGCGTGGGCACGGCGACGTATCCGGCGAACCGCAGCGAGGCGTCGGCGCTCGCGCGCATCCTGCCCGACGGCACCGCGATGGTCGCCTCCGGCACGCAGGATCTCGGCACGGGCACCTAC
This sequence comes from Caballeronia sp. PC1, assembly GCF_021353155.1. NCBI lineage: Bacteria > Pseudomonadati > Pseudomonadota > Betaproteobacteria > Burkholderiales > Burkholderiaceae > Caballeronia > Caballeronia sp. PC1. The sequence continues at coordinate 1,057,729 of NZ_JAJUBH010000002.1, read as the reverse complement.
ACGATCATGACGCAGGTCGCCGCCGACGCGCTCGGCTTTCCGCTCGATTACGTGCGCTTCGCGCTCGGCGATTCGTCGCTGCCCAAGGCGCCAGTGTCGGGCGGCTCGCAATCGGCGGCAAGCGTGTCGCCGGCGGTGCGCGCGTGCTGCATGCAGGCGCGCGACCAGTTGATATCGATGGCGCTCGCGGATCGCGGATCGCCGCTTTTCGGCGTGCCCGGCGACGATGTCATCGTGAGCAACGGCTGGGTCGTGAGCGTGTCGAATCCGGACAAGCGCGATCCGGCCGCGGCGATCATCGCGCGCAACGGCGGCCGCGCCATCGAAACGATCGCGACGGCGAAACCCGGCGACGAGAAAAAGCAGTACGCGTTCCACTCGTTCGGCGCGGTGTTCGCGGAAGTGCATGTCGATGCCGATCTCGGCGTGATTCGCGTGCCGCGCATCGTCGGCGTGTACGACGTCGGCACGCTGCTCAACGCCAAGACCGCGCATAGCCAGTTGATGGGCGGCATCGTCTGGGGCGTCGGCTCGGCGCTCTTCGAGAAGAGCGAGATGGACGCGCGCTACGGCCGCTACACCAACGCGAACCTCGCGGAGTATCACGTGCCGGTCAACGCGGATATCGGCACGCTCGATATCGCTTTCGTCGAAGCGCCCGATCCGCTCATCAATCCGCTCGGGGCGCGCGGGATCGGCGAGATCGGGATTACCGGCGTGGCGGGCGCGCTTGGCAACGCGGTGTATCACGCGACGGGCGTGCGCGTGCGCGACCTGCCGATCACACTCGACAAGGTCTTGCCGCCAACCATGACGTGACGCGCGTCTTATTGTGCTTGCGGCGTGCTTCGATGCGCCGCACAATCGCGATTCGATCACGACAGGAAACGCCGCGATGAGCTATGCGTCGAACGCTACCGGCATCCTGCTGGCGGCGGGTCTGGGCACCCGCTTCGATCCGTCCGGGCACAGCAACAAACTGCTCGCCACGTTGCCCGACGGCACGCCCGTCGTGTTCCAGTCGGCGCGCAGGCTGCTCGCGGTGTCCGCGGAGGTGATCGCGGTCGTGCGTCCCGGCGCCGAAAAGCTCGCGGACGTGCTCAACGAAGCCGGCTGCAAGGTCATCTTCAGCGTCGATGGGGAGCGCGGCATGGGCGCAACGCTCGCCGCCGCCGTGCGCGCCACCGCCGAAGCCGATGGCTGGCTCGTCGCGCTGGGCGACATGCCGTGGATCGGGCACGCGACGTATGAGGCCGTGGCGCGCGCGCTCGATGGCGGCGAATCGCTCGTCGCGCCGTTTTATCGCGGCAAGCGGGGGCATCCGGCGGGCTTCGGCATCGCGCATCGCGAGGCGCTCGCCGCGCTCGACGGCGATGCGGGCGCGCGCGGCATCTTCTCGACGCACGCACCGTTCATCGTCGAAGTGGACGATGCGAACGTGCTGCGCGATATCGATTTGCCGAGCGATCTCGCGCAGGGTTGACAACCGCTTGGCTTGTATTCGGTTGGAAAGTCTGAAAAGCGTGCCTGGCCGTTCGGACGAGTTGCTTCGGACGTGTAAGTGAATGGTAGGATGAATTTCATCTGCCCAACCTTTCAGCCGGAGCATCACATGAAGACAATCCTGAGCGAAATGCGGCGCGTTGCGAACGCGCTGGCATCCGTGTTTTCGATCCGTCCGCCTACGGATTACCGGTCGGCGTATCCGCGCAGGTCGGCCGAAGAAATGATGGACCGCGCGTGGGCGCGAACCATGTCCGACCTGAACGGCGCGATCGAAGGCTATGGACAGCGCAAGCGAAGCCGTTAAGGACAGCACGGTCCGATACCTCGCCGAATCCAGTCGGGCCGAGGTCACGGAGCAGACCAAGGCCGTGGCGTCCGGCAAGGCATCGATTACCGTGGCGGTGCAGGCGCATTCGTTTCGCGGCCCCATGCCGCTGCCCGACCATCTCGCGCAATACGACAGGATCGTACCGGGCGCGGGACGGCTGATCGTCGAGGAGTTTCAGATGAACAGCCAGCACGCGCGGCAGATCGAATCCATGAGCGTGCGCGGGTCCATTCGCAAAGACCTGCGCGCGCAGATCATCGCCGGCTCGCTCGTGCTGATCGGCTTCGGGCTCGTCTTCCGGCTCGCCGAAAACGGTCACGACGGCGTCGCCATTGCGGTTGCCGTTACATTGCTCGTCAGCGTCCTGACCGCATTTCTCACCGGCACCGTCATCCGCGGAAAAGACGACGCAATCAAGGAAACCCTCGCAAGCTGATCAAGCCGCGATCGCCACCGCACCGTCGGAATCGGGGGCGTCCGCGCCAATCGGCAGATAGCGCTTGCTGACTTCCAGCAGCGTCGCGCCGAATCCCTTCTTGGCGCGGAAATCCGTCCGTGCGCTCGTCACCACACGCGGCGACGCACTCCACGCGATGCGCGCGCCGCTCGCGACCAGCGCCTCGACGAGCGCCACATCCTCGCTCGACTCCAGCGGCGGAAATCCGCCCGCCCGCGCATACGCTGCCGCGGACACGCCCAGATTCGCGCCATGAATATGCCGATGCCCGTCCGCATCGGTGTAGGTCTGCCCGAAATGCTCGCGCACCGCGCCGATATGTGGCGACCAGTCGTGCACGCCGATCACGCCGCACACCGCGTCCGCGCAACAGTCGAGCTGGCGCACGAGCCAGTCTTCGGCGACGCTCGTGTCGGCGTCGGTGAACGCGAGCCAGCGTGCGCCCAGCGCCAGTGCTCGCTCCGCCCCATGCGCCCGCGCCATGCCGACATTGCGCGCGTCGACGCACGTCACATCCGCGCCCAGCGATCGCGCGATCGCACCGGTTTCGTCGGTGCAACTGTCGAGCACGACGATCACGCGCGCCGCTTCCCCCAGCAGTTGATGATGATCCGCGGCGCGGCGCGCAGCCGCCACGCACGCGCCGATCTGCGCGGCTTCGTTGTGGGCAGGGATGACGATGGCAAGCATGTCTGCTCCGTTTCGATGGTGTTCGGCCGCCTTGGCAAAGCAATCGCCGGCGGCGATGGATCGATTTCAGCAATGACCGTTCCCATCTCTCGCCACATCGAAACGCCGCATATAGGGGCACGACCGTCTTTAAATAATTGCCACAAAGCAGCGGACGTCGCTAGAATTACTGTATGGATATACAGTACTTTTCTGATTCCCCTTGCCGATGAAAAGCGTCATCCTCGATCCGTCGTTTGCTGCCTGGCGTACCGAAGCGCGCAACCTGCTCATGGAAGGCGTGCGGCCGGAAGACGTGTTTTGGCGAGAAACCGACGCATCGGCAACGGTGTTCGGCTCCATCGATCCGCCCGCGCCCGGCTCGGTGGACCCGAACGCGAAGAAGCCGGTCAAGATCGCGCGCGAATTCCTCGCCATGCTCGAAACGGCGGCGTGCTATCGCGCGCCGGACCGCTGGCCGTTTCTCTACAGGGCGCTGTGGCGCTGGACGCAGGGCGACCGCGCGATCGCGTCGCCGCAAGACGCGGAAGGCCTGCGGCTGCATCGCATGATCGAATCGGTCGAGGCGGAGGAGCGCGAAATGCGCAAGGTGCTGCGCTTTCGTCATCGCGACGCGTCGCTCGGGCCGCCCGAGTTCATCAGCTGGTTCGAGCCGGTGCACGACCTGCTGGAGCATGCCGCGATGCACTTCGCCACGCGCATGGGCAACGCCACCTGGATGATCGCCACGCCGCACGGCGCGGCCTTCTGGGACGGCGCGCTCCTGCGCGTGGACCGCACGAGCGAGCCGGAGGAAAAGCCGATGGACTTCGGCGACACCGCAATGAGCGGCGAGGCGGTGAGCGGCGACGCCATCGAGGCGCTCTGGCTCGCTTACTACGAAAGCACCTTCGCGCCCGCGCAGGAAAACGCCGCCGAAATGGCGTCGCACATGCCGGTGCGCTACTGGAAAAGCCCGGAGAACGCGCGCACCGATCCCGCGCTGATTTCCCGCGCCGATCCGTATTCGCGGCGCGACCGCCATCCGCGCAACGTGCCGTCCGAGATGGAAGTGGCCATCAACACGGATCTGGAGCCGATCAAGGGCACGCTGCTCACGGAGCCGCCGTCGCTCGACGCGTGCAAGCGCTGCGCGCTCTGGCGCAACGCGACGCAGGCCGTGCCGGGCGTCGGCCCCGCCGATGCGCGCGTGATGCTGGTCGGCGAGCAGCCGGGCGATCAGGAAGACCGCGAGGGCAAGCCGTTCGTCGGCGCGGCGGGCAAGCTGCTCGACGAGGCGCTCGCCGAGGCCGCGCTGCCCCGCGCATCGCTTTATCTGACCAACGCGGTGAAGCACTTCAAATGGGAAGCGCACGGCGAGGAGCGCGCGCATCTCGCGCCCGCGCAGCGCGAGCGCGAGGCCTGCCGCTTCTGGCTCGAGGAAGAACTGAAGCGTATCGCGCCGAAGGTCGTCGTCGCGCTCGGCGCAACGGCGTTGAAGGCGCTCACGGGGCATCGCACGGCGCTGTCCGAGTATCTAGGCAAGACCATCGAGCACAAGGGGCACATCATCGTGCCGACCTATCACCCGTCGTATCTGATGCGCCTCACCGACGACAAAGTGCGCACGGAAGTTTTCGGGACGATCGTCGAGGCGCTCGTGTTCGCGCAGCAGATCGCGGACGGCATCGCGACCATCCGCACGCCGGTTGCGGACCGTACGCGCTAAAGCGAGCGCGTCGAAAAGCGCCCAAATGAAACAGGAAGCAACAGGACGAAACAAGTCGAAAGCGCCGTCAACGTTCCTGTAAGCCGCGCGTTATACCGGTGTCGCGCCGCCCTGGCGCTTACCGATGGTCCCGACTACACCCATATGGCCGCTCTCCCGCTCGAAGAACTCCGTCGTCAACAATCGCTTATCGCGCTCGTGCCGAAATCGGCGGGACAATTGAAGACCGAACGCGAGCGCATCGTCGCGCGCCTGCAACTGCTGCTCAAAGCGACGATCGCCCTGGCGCTCGCCGGCGCGGCGCTGATCGCGTGGCTGCCGTTCTCGCCGGTGCCGCACGAATTCCGCTTCGGCGTGCAGGAAGTGCTCGGCGTCGCGGTGTTCGCGTCGTGCCTGTTCATCCTGCACGAGCGCGCCGAACTCGAACTTGGCCTTTACGACTACGAGCCGGTCGAGCAGACCACGCAGGGCGAATTGCGCGCGCTGCTACACCGCGTGCCGGAAGGCGTGTCGTATCAGGAAGCGCTCGCCGCCGACCGGCGCACCTTCGTGACCGGCGAAGTCGACGGCATCCGCCGCCGCGCCGAAGCGTTCACGCCGAAGACGCTGCCCGCCGACGACGGCAACGCGGAAACCTGAAACGCCGCGCTGCCCGCAGGCCGCGCAACGAGCCGCCGCCCCGCATCGCGAGGCGGCGGCTTTTTACATCGGCGCGGAAAATCGCCGCGCCTTGACGAGCGCCGCCGCGGCTCCTTCAATACGTGACAGATGCTGTCATCGACGCTCAAACTGTCACGGTCCGGGATGCATTCTGTCTCCGTGGGCGCGCGCCGCCCCATGCGGACGGGCCGTGAACCATGCGGGCACGGCGGGTGCTTGCCAAGCGCCTGGCCCTTCGCGAATCCGCGGACATCGAAACGAGGCCACGCCACTTGCAGGAGCCAGGATGCGAGCCACTCCCCTTTCCAGCTTGAGCGACGAATTCGCGCCCGCGCTCGTCCCGGACGAGCCGAGCGCCATGCCGTGCGCGAACGCCGGCGCGCCGTCCGATGCCGATTACGACGCGCTCGCCGCGTTCCACGGTATCGAGCGCGAACGCCTGGTGCTGATCCATCCGGGCAGCCATCGCGATGCGCCCGCGTGGCCCGCCGAGCGTTACGCCGATGTCGCCGACCAGCTCGCCGCGGACGGCTGGCAGATCGCGATCGTCGGCGACGCGCCCGATCCCGAGCGCACCGCCGGCGTCCTCGGCGCGATGCAGACGGCCGCGCTCTTTCTCGCGGGCGCGGTCGCGCCGCGCACCTTGCCGCGCCTCATCGCCAACGCGCGCCTGCTGGTCTCCGACGACGCCGCCGCGTCCTCGCCCATCGGCGCGGCCCGCGCGCTCGGCACACCGCATATCGCGCTCGACGAGCTTCCGCGCGACACCGGCAGCGACGCGATCGCCGCCCGCGCGCGCGCCGCGCTCTCGAACACCGGCGACGCGCATCCGGGCGAGCCGTTCACGCTGCACATGCCCGCGGCGCACGAGTCCGCATAGCGCCGAATCACCTTTCGGGGGACATCATGAACTTCGACATGCAGACCACGCCCATTCCGGATCCCATCGCGGACCCGAACCGCGACCCGGAATCCGATCCGTTCAGGCCGCCGTCGCCGGGGCATCGGCCGGACGAGCCGCAGCATCCCGACGCGCCGCCGGACAAGGACCCGATCCGGCGCCTTTGATCTGAAGAAACGCCCGCCCGGTCATCCGGGAATTCCCGCCCTACAACCCGCCGCGCCGCCTGCCGTAAAGCGGACATGCGGCGGCATGCGCCGTCGCACAAGGTATAGACAACGCAAAAGGCGACGGGCGCACTATGAACAGAATGACGTTGAACAAAAAGCTCGGCTCGCTGATCGCCGTGCTGTGGATCGGCTTGATCGCGATCGGGATCATCGGGGCGTGGCAGAACCGGACGTCGATGATCGACGACCGCAAGGAGCAGTTGAAGACCCTCGTCAACGAGGCGCACGCGATCACGGCGCATTACGCGGCGCTCGCGGCGAACAAGACGATCACCGAAGAAGAAGCGAAAAAGCGCGCGCTCGAAGTGGTCGGCGCGATCCGCTACGGCACGGACGGCTATCTCTCCATCAACGATTCGCGTCCGAAGATGGTGATGCATCCGATCAAGCCCGGCATGGTCGGGCAGGATCTGTCGACGTACACGGACCCGGCGGGCAATCGCCTGTTCGTCGATATCGTGAAGGCGGGCGATCAGCCCGGCGGCGGCTTCGTCAGCTATCTGTGGCCCAAGCCGGGCAGCGACAAGCCGGTCGGCAAGCTCTCGTATTCCCAGCGCTTCGCGCAGTGGGACTGGTATCTCGTCACCGGCATGTACATGGACGACGTGCAGAGCGCGTTCTACGCGAGCGCGCTGCGCTGGCTCGCGATCACGGCGCTGCTCGGCGGCATCGCGACGGCGGCGATGCTGATCGTCCTGCGCAGCATCAAGCGCAATCTCGGCGGCGAGCTGGAGCTCGCGGTCGGCGCGGCGCATCGCATCGCGCAGGGCGACCTGACCGCCGCCGTCGACGTGCAGCCGAACGACACGACCAGCCTGTTGCACGCGCTCAGCGTGATGCAGCGCGGGCTCGTGGAAACGGTCGGGCGCGTGCGCAACGGCACGGAAAACATCAACGTGGGCGCGTCGGAAATCGCCGCGGGCAATACCGACCTGTCGCAGCGCACCGAGGAGCAGGCGGCGGCGCTCGTGCAGACCGCGTCGAGCATGGACCAGATGACCGCCAACGTGAAGAACAACGCCGAAAGCGCGGCGCAGGCGGCGCGTCTCGCGGAACAGGCGGCGGACGTGGCGACGCGCGGCAGCGGCGTCGTCGATGACGTGATCGACACGATGACGCGCATCACGGCGAGTTCGCAGCAGATCGGCGACATCATCGGCGTGATCGACGGCATCGCCTTCCAGACGAACATTCTTGCTTTGAACGCAGCGGTCGAGGCGGCGCGCGCGGGCGAACAGGGACGCGGCTTCGCGGTCGTCGCGGCGGAAGTGCGCAGCCTCGCGCAGCGCTCGGCGACGGCGGCGAAGGAAATCAAGGCGCTCATCGAGACTTCGACGCAGACGGTGGAGCAAGGCGCATCGCTCGTGTCGAACGCCGGCGCGACGATGACCGAGATCGTGCAGTCGGTGCGCCGCGTCAACGAGATTCTCGACGAGATCAGCCACGCATCGCGCGAGCAAAGCGCGGGCATCGAACAGGTGAACCGCGCGGTCGTGGAGATGGATCAAGTGACGCAGCAGAACGCCGCGCTCGTCGAGGAGGCCGCCGCCGCCGCGCATTCGCTGAAGGATCAGGTGGACGTGCTGCGCGAGGCGATCGGGAGTTTCAGGTTGCCGGCGTGAGGGCTTCGATCACGCGAGGAACCGCTCCACCAGCCGCGCCCAATAAGCCGCCCCCACCGGCAGATTCTTGTCGTTGAAATCGTAATGCGGGTTGTGGACCATGCAGCCGTCCTCACCCGCGCCGTTGCCGATGCGCAGGAACGAGCCCGGCCGTTCCTGCAGCATGAACGCGAAATCCTCGCTGCCCATCAGCAGATCCGCGTGCGCGACGACATTCTCCTCGCCCACCAGCTCGCGCGCCACCTGAATCGCGAACTCCGTTTCGGCGTCGGAATTCACGACGACCGGATAGCCTTCCAGATACGTGACCGTGGCCTTCGCGCCGTAGCTCGCGGCCTGCGCTTCGACCAGTTCCTTGATGCGGCGCTTGAGCAGTTCACGCGTTTGCGGGCTGAACGAACGCACCGAGAGTTCGAGCGTCGCGCGGTTCGGAATGACGTTGTTGACCGTGCCCGCGTGCATCGAGCCGACGGTGACGACCGCCGGCTGCGCCGGATCGACATTGCGCGCGACGATCGTCTGCAGCGCCATCACGATGCTCGCCGTCACGACCACCGGATCGACGCACAGATGCGGACGCGCCGCGTGCCCGCCGACGCCCTCGATCGCGATCGACACCTGATCTCCCGCCGCCATGAACGGCCCCTTGCGAAACAGGAACGTGCCCGGCTGCGCGCCCGGATGGTTGTGCACGCCGAACACGGCGTCGCAATGAAAACGCTCGAAGAGCCCTTCCTTGATCATCTGCTGCGCGCCGCTCGGCACGCCGTGCTCTTCCGCCGGCTGAAAGTACAGATGCACCGTGCCGTTGAAGCGCCGCGTGCGCGCGAGATGGCGCGCGGCGCCAAGCAGCATCGTCGTGTGGCCGTCGTGGCCGCATGCGTGCATCTTGCCGTGCGTCTCGCTCGCCCAGGGCTTGCCGCTCTGCTCGATGATCGGCAACGCGTCCATGTCCGCGCGTAGGCCGATACTTTTCGCACCGCCGCCCGCTTTCAGCGTGCCGACGACGCCCGTGCCGCCGACGCCGCGCGTCACCGCCCAGCCCCAGTCTTCGAGCCGCTCGGCGACGAGCGCCGCGGTGCGCGTCTCTTCGTACGAGAGTTCCGGATGGCGGTGGATGTCGTGGCGAATCTCGCGCAACGCGGGCGCGTCGTCGGACAGATCGGCAATGACGGTGAAGGGTCGGTCGGATGAAGCGGTCGTCATGAAAAAGCCCTCGATGCGGTACAGGGAAAACGGCGCACATGATCCTCCACATGCGCGCGCGTTTCCAGTGTTCGCGCGAAATTTCGGTCGAATTGGCAAAATCAGCGCAAAAAGCGGTCGATGACGCCGGCGAGTTTCTCGAAAGCCGGCGCGATATCCTCGTCCGGCACGCAGGCATAGCCGATCAGCAAGCCCGATTCCGCGTCCAGCCGATGCGCGTAATACCCCGACAGCGGCCGCACCACAATGTTCTCTTCGAGCGCGGCGGCGGCGAGCGCGCGATCGTCGACGTGTCGCGGCAGCTTCAGCACGAGATGTAGCCCGGCATCCCCGCCCGCGATGGCGAGCGTGTCGCCGTAGCGCTGCGCGATCGTCGCGAGCATCGTGTCACGCCGCTGGCTGTAGAGCGCGCGCATGCGCCGGATATGCGACGTGAAATGCCCTTCTCCGATGAATTCCGCGAGCACCGCCTGCTGCAGCAGCTGCCCTTCGCGATAGAGCTCGGCGCTCGCCGTGGCGAAGCTCTCCGCGAGCGCCTCCGGCACGACCACATAGCCGATGCGCAGCCCTGGAAACAGCGTCTTGCCGAAGCTACCGACATAGATCACCTGGCCGGCCGTGTCCATGCCCTGCAGCGACGCGAGCGGGCGGCTGCCGTAGCGGAACTCGCTGTCGTAGTCGTCCTCGACGATCCAGCAGCGATGCTGGCGCGCATATTCGAGCAGCATGCGGCGGCGCGCGAGGCTCATCACCATGCCCAGCGGATACTGATGCGACGGCGTGACGAGCATCAGCCGGGGCGGCGCGGCCAGATCGGCGGGGGCGGGCGCGATGCCTTCGGCGTCGACGGGAATCGCCTTGAGATCGAGCCCCGACACCTGCAGCACGCTGCGCACGCCCCAGTAGCACGGATCTTCGGTCCAGATCGTGTCGCCGGCATCCGCGAGGAGGCGCGCGGCGAGATCGATCGACTGATGGATGCCGGTCGTCACGACGATCTGTTCCGGCGTGCAGCGCACCGAGCGCGACGTGCGCAGATAGTCCGCGAGCGCGTGGCGCAGGCCCGCGTGGCCGCCGCCGGGCGCGTAGGTCAGAAGCTCCGGGACCGGCTTGCGCCAGTATTTCGCGTGCAGCCGGTTCCACACGCGCGACGGAAACCGCGACACGTCGGGCACGCCCGGCATGAACGCGCCGCCCTGGCGCCTGGACACGCCCGCGCCCGCGATCAGCCGCGACCCGCGCGCGGAGAGCGTCGATTGCGCCGCGGCGCGCGTGCTTTCGGCCGTGGGCGCGTCGTCGAAGAGGATGTCGTCGGGCGCGCTGTCCGCGACGAACGTGCCGCGCCCCGTCGCCGACGACACGTAGCCTTCGAGCGCCAGTTGCTCGTACACCTGCGTGACCGTGTTGCGCCCGACACCGAGTTCCGTCGCAAGGAGCCTCGACGACGGCACTTTTGCGCCCGCCGCCAGCTCCCGCGTGAGGATCGCCTGCTGCAAAAGCCGATGCAGTTGCCGGTAGATCGGCTGGCCGTTCGTGCGGTCGATGCGCTGCGCGAGCCAGTCCGAAAGCACACTTGCGCGCGTGGACATCGATTGGCTCCTATAGATTTATTGAAATGGCTCTGAACTTAAGGGCCAAATCTTACTATAGTCGTCACTGTGTTCGATTCGGCCTCGCCGACCCATCCGCTACCGCTTCAAGGAGAATCCCGCCGTGACCAGCAATCTGAAGAACGCCGCCCTGCAAGCCCGCAAAAATGCCGCGACCCCGCGCGGCGTCGGCGTGATGTGCGATTTCTACGCGGCGCGGGCCGAGAACGCGGAACTGTGGGACGTCGAGGGCCGGCGCTTCATCGATTTCGCGGCGGGCATCGCGGTGTGCAACACGGGGCATCGTCATCCGAAGATCGTCGAGGCGATCCGCGCGCAGCTCGACTGTTTCACGCACACCGCGTATCAGATCGTGCCGTACGAATCGTATGTGTCGCTCGCGGAAAAGATTTCCGCGCGCGCGCCGTCCACGTATCCGAACAAGACCGCGTTTTTCACGACCGGCGCGGAAGCCGTCGAGAACGCGGTGAAGATCGCGCGAGTCGCAACGGGCCGTCCGGGCGTGATTGCCTTCACGGGCGGCTTTCACGGCCGCACGCTGATGGGCATGGCGCTGACCGGCAAGGTCATGCCGTACAAGATCGGCTTCGGGCCATTCCCGTCGGACGTGTTTCACGCGCCGTTTCCCAATGCGCTGCACGGCGTGTCGGTGGACGATTCGCTGCGTGCGCTCGAGCATCTGTTCAAGGCCGATATCGACCCAACGCGCGTCGCGGCGATCATCTTCGAACCCGTGCAGGGCGAAGGCGGCTTTAATCCGGCGCCGGTCGAATTCGTGCGCGGCCTGCGCAGGATTTGCGACGAGCTTGGCATTCTGCTCATCGCCGATGAAGTGCAGACCGGCTTCGCGCGTACCGGCAAGCTTTTCGCGATGGAGCACTACGATGTCGTCCCCGATCTGATGACGATTGCGAAGTCGCTGGCGGGCGGCATGCCGCTGTCGGGCGTCGTCGGGCGCGCGGACATCATGGACGCGGCGGCCCCCGGCGGTCTCGGCGGCACGTATGCGGGCAATCCGCTGGCGGTGGCGGCGGCGCACGCGGTGCTCGACATCATCGACGAGGAAGCACTGTGCGAACGCGCTGTCGTGCTGGGCGACAAGCTCAAGGCGAAACTCGAATCGCTCAGGCGCGATGTGCCGCAGATCGCGGATGTGCGCGGGCCTGGCGCGATGATCGCGGTCGAGTTCTGCACGCCGGGTTCCAATGATGCGGATGCTGCCTTTGCCAAGTACGTGCAGACGCGCGCGCTGGAGCGCGGGTTGTTGCTGCTCGTGTGTGGGGTGTATTCGAACGTCGTTCGGTTCTTGTTTCCGCTCACGATTCAGGATCAGGTTTTCGATGAGGCTTTGGGGATTCTTGAAGAGGTTTTGATGGAGAGTGTTGGCGTGGCGGTTTGATTTTTTTTCGCCGGATCCCGTTTTCGCCGGATCCCGTTTTCGCGTTGGTTTATTAGCACTGCCCCTGTGCGGGGCGGCACCTACTTTCTTTGCTGCTGCAAAGAAAGTAGGCAAAGAAAGCAGCTTCTCACCGCCCGCGGTCACACGCACGTTGGGCATTCTTCTCCTCGGGGAACGGCCCTCGCCTAACGAGTGCCCCCATAGGCCCAATCGGGCTTGGATCGCGCACGGTCTGACAACCCATAACTCTAAGCGCGCTGGTGCAGCACGAAATAGCTTCGGCACAGCGCTGCGCGCTGCCGTGGGGTATGCAGGGGAAAACATCGTTACGCACGCGCGCGCGATTGACCCATCGGCCGCGAAGCGGGCTGGAGCTTGAAATGGCTGTACCAATGAATTAAGTGGCGCGATGTGACGGACCGTGCGCGATCCAAGCCCGATGGGGCCTTCGAGGGCGACACTTAGGCGAGGGCCGTTCCCCGAGGAGAAAAGTGGCCAAACTGCGTGTGACCGCGGGCGGTGAGAGAGCTGCTTTCTTTGGTGACTTTCTTTGCAGCAGCAAAGAAAGTTACCCCCGCCCCGGGGAGGGGCAGTGCTAATAAACCAACACGAATACGGGATCCGGCAACAAAGCAAACGCAAACGCAAACGCAAACCCCACCCCCACCGCCCAAAAGGCAAAAAAATGCACCTCCAAGACCCAACCCTCCTGCGCCACGAAGCCTACATCGCCGGCGAATGGCAACAATCCAGCGACGGAAAAACCTTCGCCATCACGAACCCGGCCACCGGCGAATCGCTAGGCACCGTCCCCCTCATGGGCGCAAGCGAAACAAAACGCGCGATCGAAGCCGCCAACACCGCCTGGCCCGCCTGGCGCAAGAAAACGGCAAAGGAACGCGCCATCATCCTGCGCCGCTGGTTCGACCTGATGACGGAAAACGCCGACGATCTCGCGCTCATCCTCACCACCGAACAAGGCAAGCCGCTCGCCGAAGCAAAGGGCGAAATCGCCTACGCGGCATCGTTCATCGAATGGTTCGCGGAGGAAGGCAAGCGCGTCGCCGGCGATACCCTCGCCTCGCCCGCCGCCGACAAGCGCATCGTCGTGACGAAGGAGCCGATCGGCGTCTGTGCCGCCATCACGCCGTGGAACTTCCCCGCCGCGATGATCACGCGCAAGGTGGGACCCGCGCTCGCGGCGGGTTGCCCGATCGTCGTGAAGCCCGCCGAAGCCACGCCCTTTTCCGCGCTCGCGCTCGCCGTGCTAGCCGAACGCGCCGGCATTCCGAAGGGCGTGCTCAGCATCGTGACCGGCGACCCGAAAGCGATCGGCGGCGAAATGACGAGCAATCCGATCGTGCGCAAGCTGTCGTTCACCGGCTCGACCGCGGTCGGCCGCCTGCTGATGGCGCAAAGCGCGCCGACGGTCAAGAAGGTGACGCTGGAACTCGGCGGCAACGCACCGTTCATCGTGTTCGACGACGCCGATCTCGACGCCGCCGTGGAAGGCGCGGTCGCGTCGAAATATCGCAACAGCGGCCAGACCTGCGTCTGCACGAACCGCTTCTTCGTGCACGAGCGCGTCTACGATGCTTTCGCGCACAAGATGGCGGCGGCGGTCAAAGGGCTCAAGGTCGGGCGCGGCACGGAAAGCGGCGTGCTGCTCGGCCCGCTCATCAACGAAGCGGCCGTGCAGAAGGTCGAGTCGCATATCGAGGACGCGCTCGCAAAAGGCGCGTCGCTCGCGTCGGGCGGCAAGCGTCACGCGCTGGGTCACGGCTTCTTCGAGCCGACCGTGCTGACAGGCGTCACACCCGAAATGAAAGTGGCGAAGGAAGAAACCTTCGGTCCGCTCGCACCGATCTTCAAGTTCTCGTCCGACGATGAAGTCGTGCGCCTCGCCAACGACACCGAGTTCGGCCTCGCCGCGTACTTCTATAGCCGCGACATCGGCCGCATCTGGCGCGTGGCCGAAGCGCTCGAATACGGCATGGTCGGCATCAACACGGGACTGATCTCCAACGAAGTGGCGCCGTTCGGCGGCGTGAAGCAATCGGGCCTCGGCCGTGAAGGCTCGCACTACGGCATCGACGATTACGTCGTCATCAAGTATCTGTGCATGGCTGTTTGATCGCCCAAAGAAAAGGCCTCGGCATTCGACATGCCGAGGCCATTCTGCCTAAGACAGCGCGCGCGTCTTAATTCGAAGCAGTCGCCGCGGGCGGCGTCACCTTGACCGCCATCGCTGCCACGTACACCGCGTGAACCTTGTCGCCGTTCTTCAGCTTGCTCACGTCGACGTCTTTCGCGATATCGAGACTCATGATGTGCAGCGGGCCGCGCAGCGTGATCGTGCGCTTCGCCGCATCGACCTTCACGACCGTCGCGAGCACTTCGACCTGGCGCACCGCATCGAAACCGGCGACGACGTTCGCCCCCGAAGCGGGCGCAACCACGGTCGTGTCGACGCGAGCGCGGTCGCTCTTATCGGCCGCCGTCGATTTGCTGATGTCCATCAGCAGCGCATTCTTGTAATACACGTCCACGATGTCGCCGACCTTCAGCTTGTCGAAATTCGTGGCTTGCTTACCCACCGGCAACATGACGTCGCCGTTCTGGTCCTGCAGCATCAGCACACGGTTGGCCGTGTCGATGCCTTTGATGACCGACTGGAGATGAACCGGATTCTCCGACATCGCGACTTGTTCGGCCGTCTTCGCGAGCGCATCGCTCTGTGCGAACGCGGAACCGGTCGATGCTGCCATCGCGGTTATTGCCAGGATGGACATTGCGCGCAGTTTCATGTTCATGCTTTCCCTCTATTTAGATTTGCATTGCTAATTTTTGAGATTGACAATGCGATTACAGAAACAAAAACGGAGGATTTATACCGCCCTACACATGTAAAAGTCCAAATACCGGTCAATTTGTTGCAATCCAGCCGATGCGCCGCATCGGTGCACCGGCGGCGCGGACTTTTCCTACCGGGTAGAATCGGCTCTGACTCTGGCGCAGCCGTCCTTGATGCGCCTTCTTGCCGCTTCTTCGATCCTCTCTGGGGCGCTATGCGACGCTCGGCTTTCTTTCTCCGCTTCATCGGCATCGGCATTCTTTTTCATCTCTACGTCGGCGTGCGGCTCATTCCGGACGCGCCCGTCGGCGTGCCGCTCAAGGCGCTGGCGGCGGTGCTGCTCGCGGCGTCGGTCATTCTCATTCCGCTCGGCATGGCGGCGCGTCAGATCGAACCGCCGTCGCTCGCCGATCGCCTCGCCTGGTTCGGGCTCACCGCGCTCGGCTTTTTCTCCTCGCTGCTTCTTCTGACCTTCGCGCGCGACGTGATGCTCTTCTTCGTGCATCTTCTCGACTGGCTGCGTGGCGTGCCCGTCGGTTCGCCGCGGCTCGTGGCGTACAGCGCGCTCGCCGTGCCCATGCTCGCCGTGCTGTTCTCCGCGATCGGCTTCTATAATGCGCGCCGGCGCGCGCCGGTCGTCAGCGTGGATGTGCCCATCGACGACCTGCCGGCCGCGCTCGATGGCTTCACCATCGTGCAGATCAGCGATATTCACGTCGGGCCGACGATCAAGCGTCACTACGTGGAGCGCATCGTCGCGGCGGTGAACGGGCTCGAACCGGATCTGATCGCCGTGACGGGCGATGTCGTCGATGGCACCGTGCCCAATCTCGCCGACCACACGCGCCCGCTCGCGGGTCTCTCCGCGCGGCACGGCGCGTTTCTCGTCACCGGGAATCACGAGTACTACTCGGGCGCGGACAAGTGGATTGCCGAATTTCGCCGCCTGGGGCTGAACGTGCTGCTCAATCAGCATGTGGTGCTGAACCACGACGGCGCGCAAGCCGTGGTGGCGGGCGTCACCGATTACAGCGCGGGCAGCTTCGATCCCGCACATCGCAGCGATCCGGCGAAGGCGATCAGCGGCGCGCCGGCCTCCGCTGCCGTGCGCGTGCTGCTCGCGCATCAGCCGCGCAGCGCCGCCGCGGCGGCCGAAGCGGGTTTCACCTTGCAGCTTTCGGGACACACGCACGGCGGCCAGTTTCTGCCGTGGAATTTCTTCGTGCGCCTGCAGCAACCGTTCGTCGCGGGGCTCGAAAAGGTGGGTGGACTGTGGGTCTACACGAGCCGCGGCACCGGCTATTGGGGACCGCCGAAGCGTCTGGGCGCGCCGTCCGAAATCACGCGGGTCCGGCTGGTTCCGTCGACGCCGGCATGACGCGGGCGACGGCATAAAAAAAGGACGCGCGCCGCGATTGCGACGCACGTCCTGTGCGCTCGGGGGAAAGCGCTGCGTCCGGACAAGGGGATGAACGGACGCGCTCGACATGACGGGCGGGGCCCCGCCAGTGAGTGATACAAAATTAATTGAGCCGAAAAAGCGGGACCATCAGAATTGTCCTAAAGAGCCACGCCGATTATGGCTACTTTTGTGATGGCGTCGGGCGGTTGTTCAAGGTATCGACCCGGACCGTCGCGCCGCTTGCAAGCGTGCCCGCCTGACGCGCATCGCGCGCGCGTACCTCGATCGGCACATTGTCGGCGTCCTTCAGCATGACGACGCCCGTGGCGGCGTCGACGCTCGTCACTTGCGCAACGAAACGCTTGTCGCCGGGGATGGCCTGCTGGAGCGGCGCATGCCCGACGGGTGTCAGCGTCACGGGTTGAAGCGCCGAACTCTTGATGCGCGTGCCGAGCGGCAGCTTGTCGAGGTCTTGCATGGCCGGGCTCACATTCAATTGCGTCGAGACGCCTTGTGCGTTCACGACCGTGACACGATGCGCGCTCGCATCGACCGCCTTCACCTCGCCGATGACCTGCACGACCATCTGCCCTTCGATGGACGATGCGGCGCGGTCCGCCATCGCGTGGGTGCCGTATAGCGCGATCAGTGAAGCCGCAAGCATGCGTCCCAGTGTCTTCGTGTTCATGATTTTTCCTTCGTGCCGTTTGTCATGCAAATCGAAGGATAGGATTGTGCCGACGAATCCGCCATTCGTATGACGCAAGCGCGCGAAATTTTGTGGCAGACGCGTTGGTGCTTGCCTACTGACAAGGTGACGCTAGCGCTTCGGCGACACCGCCGCGGGCGTCGTCGCGTAGACGCTCTTGTGCGGAGCGGTGCCTTCTCTCGGCCAGTCCGAGCGCGCGTCGAAAAACCATTCCGCGCGCTCGCGGCCCTTGCGGATCAGCGCATGCAGCAGCGCGGGATTGCGATCGAGCTTCGACGCATAGTCGAGCGGCCCGGGATAATCCTTCGCGTCGAGATGCATCTGCACGACGCGAACCTTGATCGGCTTGTAACGTTGTGCGAGCGATGCATCGGTCTTGAGCCATTCATTGACGCGCGTCGTGAAGTACAACTCCTGACCGAGCGCGAGATTGCCCGCGAGCTCGTTGCGCCGGTCGATGATCTCGTTCATCGACTCGGGCAATTCCCGGCGATGCTGCGGATTGATCTGCACTACCCATATTTCGTCGGGTCGCATGTCCTTCGCGAAATCGGTGAACTCGCGCACGGGCGGGTTGCTGCTGAAGAGGCCGTCCCAGCACATGCGCCCGTCCGCCGCGACCGCGCGATACAGCGGCGGCACCGCGGCCGATGCCACCAGTTGGTCCTGATCGAGCCTGTCGCCGGGAAAGATCACGCGGTCGCCCGTGCGCACGTCGGTCGCGCCGACCAGCAGTGTGGGTTTCGCGCGCTGCTCCGGCGCCGCAGGCAAAGACGCGAACGGCAGATGCCGGTCGAGCAGCTCGCGCAGGCGCTCCTCGGCGACGGGCGGATACAGATAAGGGCTAATTTCGGCATTGACGGGCAGCCGCGCGTACCAGGTGCCGAGCGCGTTGGCGACGATATCCGGCCCTTCGCGCGCCTCCAGATCCTTCCAGAAGGCGGCGAGGCGCCGTCTGGCGTCGGCGGGGCCGCCCAGCAGCAAGCCCGCCCACGCAAGCGCGCTGCACATCGCGCCGCCCGAGGTTCCCGACAGCGCGACGAGCTCGAAGCGGCCGAAGCATTCGCCGCTCAAGAGCCGGTCCAGCACGCCCGCGGCGAACGCCGCATGGCTGCCGCCGCCCTGACACGCGATCGCTACTTTGGGAATCGCCGCCATCGCCGCACCTCCCGCGTCCGTCGATATGAGACGTACGCTACAGCATAGGCGACGCGCGCCGCTATGCCAGCGCCGCCAGCACCTGCTGCGTCGAACGGATCCGGCCGATGCGCGGAAAAATGGCGCGGAGCGTGGATTCGTGCGTGTCGGCGCGCAGGTCGCTCATCGCGTCTTCGACGAAGATCTGCTCGTAGCCGCGCTCATGCGCGCCGCGCGCGGTCGTATCGACGCCGATCGCCGTCGCGATGCCGCCCAGCACGATCGTATCGATGCCGCGCCGGCGCAGATGCGAATCGAGGTCCGTGCCGTAAAACGCGCCCCACTGCCGCTTGGTGACGACGATATCCGACGCCTCTGCGCCGAGTTCCGCGCATAGCTCGCTCCAGCCCGCGGGCTCCGGCGTTTCCTGCGCCTGCCCCGCGTCGGTGATCGGGCGCAGGCCGCCCGGCGCGTTCGGAAACGCCACTTTCACGAGCACGACCGGCGCGCCGAGCTCGCGGAAACGGTCGGCGAGCGCGCGCGCGTTGGCAAGCACGCTCGCGGCGTCGTGAGGCTGCACGGGCAAGGCGGCGATGCCCTTCTGCAAATCGATCAGCACGAGCGCCGTCTTCGCGGCATCGAGCTTGAGTTCGGGTGCGTTCATAGGAAAGCCGGAAGAGGAATGGATTATTGCGGGCTGTCGGGCCGGAATTCGAGCGCCGCGCCGTTCATGCAGTAGCGCAGGCCCGTGGGCTTCGGGCCGTCGTCGAAGACATGGCCGAGATGACCGCCGCACCGCCGGCAATGCACCTCGTTGCGCATGTGGCCGGTCGCCTCCGCGTGCATCGCGACGGCGCCGTCGAGCGGTTTCCAGAAACTCGGCCAGCCGGTGCCGCTCTCGAATTTCGTCGCCGATGAGAACATCGCCAGGCCGCATCCGGCGCACGCGTAGACACCGTCGCGGCCTTCCTTGAGCAGCGGGCTCGCGAACGGCGGCTCGGTACCGCCGCGCCTGAGCACGCGATATTGCTCGGAGGACAGGCGTCGCCGCCAGCCGGCGCTGCCGTGATCGATTTCGTACGGCCGGGCAGGCGCCGCATGGGCCGGACCGCCGGCGAACGCGGCCGCCATCGCATCGAGGAAATTGCGCTTCGTGCGTTTCATGATTTTCATCCGATGAACGCCCTCATGCCCGGCCGCCGCGCGAGGCGCGCCGCCTTATGATTTGAGCCGGTATCCGGTCCGGAAAATCCACGCGACGATCGCGATGAATACGGCCAGAAACACCAGCGTCATGCCGAAACTCACGCCGACTTCGACATCGGCGAGCCCGTAAAAGCTCCAGCGAAAGCCGCTGATCAGATACACGACCGGGTTGAACAGCGCCACGGTCTTCCAGAACGGCGGCAGGATGTTGATCGAATAGAAGCTGCCGCCGAGAAACGTGAGCGGCGTGACGATCAGAAGCGGAATGATCTGCAGCTTCTCGAAACCGTCCGCCCAGATGCCGATGATGAACCCTAGCAGGCTGAACGTCACGGAGGTGAGCAGCAGAAACACGATCATCCAGACGGGATGGTCGATTCTGAGCGGCACGAAGAGTCCTGCCGTCAGAAGAATGATCAGCCCGAGAATGACGGATTTGGTCGCGGCCGCGCCCACGTAGCTCACGACCAGCTCGAAGTACGACACCGGCGCGGACAGCAGCTCGTAGATCGTGCCGGTGAACTTCGGAAAATAGATGCCGAAGGACGCATTCGCGATGCTTTGCGTGAGCAGCGACAGCATGACGAGGCCGGGCACGATGAACGCGCCGTAGCTGATGCCGTCCACTTCCGGAATGCGCGAGCCGATGGCCGCGCCGAACACGACGAAATAAAGCGACGTGGAAATGACCGGCGACACGATGCTCTGCATCAGCGTGCGCCCGGCGCGCGCCATCTCGAAACGGTAGATCGCGCGAACGGCGTATAGATTCATTTGGCTTCCCTGACGAGGCTCACGAAGATGTCTTCGAGCGAGCTTTGCGTCGTTTGCAGATCCTTGAAACGCACGCCGGCTTCGTCCACGTGCCGCAACAGCGCGATGATGCGGCCAGGTTCGTCGTGCGCGTCATACGTATAGGTGAGCTCGTTGCCGTCCGCGGAGCGCGCGAGCCCGTAAGGCGCGAGCGGCGCGGGAATGTCGGCGAGCGGATTCTCGAGCTGCAGAGTGAGCTTTTTCTGCCCGAGCTTGCGCATGAGCTCGCGCTTTTCCTCGACGAGCACGATCTCGCCGCGATTGATCACGCCGATGCGGTCCGCCATCTCCTCCGCTTCCTCGATGTAATGCGTCGTCAGGATGATGGTCACGCCGTTGCTCTGCAGTTCGCGCACGAGGCCCCACATGTCGCGGCGCAATTCGACATCGACGCCCGCGGTGGGCTCGTCGAGAAAGAGAATCTCCGGCTCGTGCGCGAGCGCCTTCGCGATCAGCACGCGCCGCTTCATGCCGCCCGAAAGCGTCATGATCTTGTTATCCTTCTTCGCCCACAGCGACAGCGACTTCAGCACTTTCTCGATGTACGCCGGGTTCTTCGGCCGCCCGAACAGCCCGCGGCTAAACGACACGGTCGCCCAGACGGTCTCGAAGGCGTCGGTAGTCAGTTCCTGCGGCACGAGGCCGATCATCTCGCGCGCGGCGCGATAATCCTTGACGATATCGTGCCCGGCGACGGTGACGGCGCCCTCGCTCGGATTCACGATGCCGCAGACGGTGCTGATGAGCGTGGTCTTGCCCGCCCCGTTCGGGCCGAGCAGCGCGAAAATTTCGCCGCGCCGGATCTCCAGATTCACGTCCCGAAGCGCGCGGAAGCCCGACCCGTAGGTCTTGGACAGGTTGGAAACGGTGATGATGGTTGGCATGGCGTGGACGATAGCAGATACCGCGCGATCCGGCTTGGTCGGCAGGGCTCGTCCCGGGTTGTCCATTCAGCCGATGTTCGACATGCGCCGCGCTGCCTACAATGCACTGCTGAATGCAAGGAGCCGACATCATGCTGTTCGAACAGATCCACACCACCTGCCTCAACGACGCCGACCTGCCGTGGGTGCCGTTCACGCCATACAGCGAGCGCGTGCTCGTCAAGTATTTCAAGCTCGATCCCATCCGCGGCGAAGTCGTCGCGCTGATCAAGGCGCCGGCCAAAGGCCAGATGCCGCGGCATCGGCATACGGGCACGGTGATCGTCTACACGGTCGCGGGAAGCTGGAAGTATCGCGAGCACGATTGGATCGCGAGGCCGGGCAGCGTCGTGTACGAAACGGCGGGATCGAGCCACACGCCGGAGGCCTTACCACCGGATTCGGGTGGCGCGGATATCGTCACGCTCAATATCATTCAGGGCGAACTGCTTTTCGTGGACGACAGCGACCGGGTGCTCGCCGCCGAGAACTGGAAGAGCGGCTGGGACCGTTACGCTGCCTTTTGTCATGCAAACGGCATCGCGCCCAAGGATTTGACGGCTTTCGGGTAACGTCGCGGCCCCCGTCGCTGGGTAGAATCGTTCTTTCGGAATCGCGGCTACGCGCATTCGACCATTTCCGGTTTGCCGGCCGCTCGCGCCGGCGCAGATTGAGGAGGAGCACAGCATGAAGATTCAGACCGTCGGCATCGTCGGTGCGGGAACCATGGGCAACGGCATCGCGCAGGTCGCGGCCGTCGCGGGCTTCAGGGTCGTGCTGATCGACGTCACCGACGCCGCGCTCGCGAAGGGCGTCAAAACGCTGACGGGCAGCCTGGAGCGGCTCGTGTCGAAGGACAAGCTGGAGGCCGCCGCGCGCGACGCCGCATTGAAGCGCATCGAGACCTCGACCGACTACGCGCGCCTCGCGGAGGCCGACATCGTCATCGAAGCCGCGACCGAGAACGCGGAACTCAAGAACCGCATCCTGAAGCAGATCGAAGAAGCCGCGCGGTCCGATGCGATCATCGCGTCGAACACGTCGTCGATCTCGATCACCGCGCTCGCGGCGACGCTCGCCACGCCGGAGCGCTTCATCGGCATGCACTTCTTCAATCCGGTGCCGCTCCTGCCGCTCGTCGAAGTCATCCGCGGCGTGCAGACGAGCGACGAAACCGCCGCCGCCGTGCGCGAGCTCACCGAAAAGGTCGGTAAATCGCCGATCGGCGTGCGCAACTCGCCAGGCTTCGTCGTCAACCGCATTCTCGTGCCGATGATCAACGAGGCGTTCTACGTGCTCTATGAAGGCGTTGCGAGCGCGGAGGAAATCGACGCGGGCATGAAGCTCGGCGCGAATCATCCGATCGGCCCGCTCGCGCTCGCGGACCTGATCGGCCTCGACGTGTGCCTTTCCGTGATGGACGTGTTCCTCAAGGACTTCGGCGATTCCAAGTACCGCGCGTGCCCGCTGTTGCGCGAGCTGGTCGCGGCGGGACGCCTCGGGCGCAAGACGAAGCGCGGCGTGTATCAGTACGACTAGGCGGCAAAATCGAGCACCGGTCCGGCGGGCACGATGCCCGTCGGATTGATCGTGCGGTGGCTCTGGTAGTAATGCCCCTTGATGTGCTCGAAATTCACCGTCGCGGCGATGCCCGGCATGCGGTAGATCTCGAGCAGGTATCTCGACAGATTCGGATAGTCCGCAATGCGCCGCAGATTGCACTTGAAGTGGCCGACATACACGGCGTCGAAGCGCACGAGCGTCGTGAAGAGCCGGATGTCCGCTTCCGTGAAGCGCTCGCCCGTGAGGTAGCGGCGCGTCTCCAGCCGTTCTTCGAGCATGTCGAGCGTGTCGAAAAGCGGCATGACCGCTTCTACGTAGGCAGCTTGCGTCGTCGCGAAGCCCGCCTTGTAGACGCCGTTGTTGACCGTGTCGTAGATGCGCGCGTTGAGCGCGTCGATTTCTTCACGCAGGTCGGGCGGATAGTAATCGCCCGGTTTCGCGCCAATGCCGTCGAACGCCGAATTCAGCATCCGAATGATTTCCGACGACTCGTTGTTGACGATCGTCCCGCGCATCTTGTCCCACAGGATCGGCACGGTGACGCGCCCGCTGTAGCGCGCGTCGGCGGCGGTGTAGACCTCGTGCAGATAGCGCGCGCCGTTGATCGTATCGGGCGCGACACCCGGGCCGTCGTCGAAAGTCCAGCCGTTTTCCAGCATCAGCCAGTTGACGACCGATACGTCGATCATCGCGTCCAGCCCCTTCAGCGCGCGCATGATGAGCGTGCGATGCGCCCACGGGCACGCGAGGCTCACGTACAGGTGATAACGCCCCGCCTCCGCCCTGAAGCCGCTTTCGCCGTCCGCCGTGACCTGGTTGCGAAACGCGGCGTCCTTGCGCACGAAGCGCCCGCCCGTGGACGACGTGTCGTACCACTTGTCCTGCCATGTCCCATCGACGAGAAGTCCCATCTTTCTGCTCCCTTGAGTCGCCTTCGCGCGCGCAATCCGCGCGCCCAAGCGAATGATGGACCATCACATGCCGCTTGCCGTACGATCGTCCCGATGAAATCGTTCGATGGAGCCGAACATGTTGTCGGAGGAAGAACTCTCGCTGCTCGACGCGATCCGCGAAACCGGCAGCCTGTCGCGCGCGGCGGCGCGGCTCGGCAAGGCGCCCTCGACGGTTTCCCATGCCGCGCGGCAGCTCGAAACGCGCTTCGATGCGCTGCTGTTCGACCGGCGGCGCTATCGCCTGCAACTGACGCCCGCCGGCCATCTGCTCGCCGACGAAGCCGCGCGCCTCATGCTCGACGTATCGCGGCTTGCGCAACGCGTGAAGCAGATCGCGAGCGGCTGGGAAGACCGGCTATGGATCGTCTGCGATGAAATCCTCGAATTCGAGACGCTGCTGCCGGTCGTGCAGGCGTTCGATGGGCTCGATTCCGGCGTGGCGCTGCGCCTCACGCACGAAGTGCTCTCCGGCACCTGGGAAGCCTTGCGCGACGGCCGCGCGGACCTGATCGTCGGCGCGACCAACGAGCCGCCGGCGATTCCCGGCCTGCGCTGGTTCGAGCTCGGCGTGATGCAATGGACGTTCGCGGTCTCGCCGCGCCATCCGCTCGCGAAGTTGAACGAGCCGCTCAGGCGCGAGCAGATCGCGGCGCATCGGGCGGTGGTCGTCGCGGATTCGTCGCGTTCGGCGGGACGCGCTTACGGCGTGCTCGGCGGACAGGCCGCGCTCGCGGTGCCGACGATGCGCGCGAAAATCCTCGCGCAGCGGCAAGGGCTCGGCACGGGCTGGGTGCCGCGGCATCGCGTGCAAACCCTGCTCGCGCGTGGCGAACTCGTCGAAAAGGAAACCGCCGATCCGCGCGAGCCGAACGTGCTGTACGTCGCGTGGCGCGGCGACCACGAAGGCCGCGCGCTGCAATGGTGGATCGAGCAGTTGCGCCAGCCGCGTCTCGCGCAGCGTCTCGTCGAGGGCATCGACGCCTTTGCCCAGGCCTAGCCGCTCGACAGCAACGCCGCGACATGCGTCGAGCCGGTCTGCTCGGCGATGTCCTTCGCCGTCATGCCGCGGTCGTCGCGCAGATCGCGTCGCGCGCCGCGGGCGAGCAGCATCGACGCCGTTTCCTCGCGATCGTAGCCCGCCGCCCACATCAGCGCCGTGAGGTGATTGCGATACGCCGCGTTCACGTCGACGCCCGCATCGAGCAGACGCTGCACGACGGCCGTGTGCCCGCGCCCGGCCGCATACTCGATCGCCGTCTTGCCGACGCGGTCGGTCGCCATCACATCGGCGCGATGCGCGATCAGAAGCGCGGCGATTTCGTCGTTGCCGTCGAACGCGGCGGCCATCAGCGGCGTGATGCCTTGCACGTCCGCCTGGCTCACGTTCGCGCCGCGCTCGATCAGCATGCGCGCCATCGGCGTCGAGCCCTTCTTGCACGCGCTGATGAGCGGCGTGTCGCCGATGCGGTTGCGTGAATCGATGGCCGCGCCTTCGTCGAGCAGACGCGTGACGGCCGCCTGATCGCCTTCCCTCGTGGCGGCGAGCAAGCGTTCGTTGAGCGCGTAGGCGTCCTGCTCGGCGTGGGCGAGCGCGCAAACCAGCATCATCGAGAAAACGAGCGCCCTCATTGCAGATTCGCGATGTAGTTCGCGAGATTCTGGATATCCGCGTCGGTCAGGTTCTTCGATACGCTCGTCATGTTGCCCGCGTCGTTCGTGCGCTTCCTGTCGCGGAAGTCCTGCAACTGCTTGACGATATACGGATACTGCTGCCCCGCGACGCGCGGAATCTCGTTCTGCCCGGTGAAGCCGCCGAGATGGCACATCGTGCAGAGAATCTCCTCCGACTTCTTTCGGCCCGCTTCGACCTTGACCGGGTCCGCCTTGAAATCGGTGGCGATGGGTTTCTGCGCGGCGAAGTAATCCGCGAGCGCGTGCATGTCGTCGGGCGTGAGGTTTTCGACCATCGGCGACATGCGCGGATCGCTGCGGCGGCCCGCCTTGAAGTCGCGCAGTTGCAGATAGAGATAGCGCGAAGTCTGCCCCGCGAGCGACGGATAGTCGCCCGTCGTCGAGTTGCCGCCGAGCCCGTGACACGTCGTGCAGATGGCGGCCTTCGCCGCGACGTCGCCCGCCGCGCGCGAGAACGACGGCAGCGACAGCAGCAGGCACGCGGCGAGCCACAGCGCGTACACCAGCCAGACACGCTTACGTTTCGAACGCGTCATCATCAAGGCAGCGCGAACACGAGCACACTGTTGCCGCGCTTGAAGTCGAGCTGCGTGTTGCCGCCCGCGGCGACCGCGATGTACTGCTTGCCGTTCACGGTGTACGACACCGCCGGCGCATTCACCCCCGCGCCGCACTGGAACTCCCAGAGCTTGCGGCCCGTCGCCGCGTCGAAGGCGCGAAAGAGCCCGTTGCCCTCGCCGTTGAACACGAGCCCGCCCGCGGTCGCGAGCACGCCGCCGATGAGCGGCTGCTCCGTCTTGAAGCCCCACGCGATCTTGCCCGTATCGACATTCACCGCGACGAGCCGGCCCCACTGCTGCTCCGAGGGAATCACCTTGAAGGCGCCGCCGAGCCAGATCTTGCCGCCGGGATACGCCGCTTCCTCGACCTGATACGTCATCGGCTGATGCAGGTTCGCCGCGTAAGCGAGGCGCGTCTTCGGGCTGAAGGCCATCGGCGACCATTCGACGCCGCCGTTCGCGCCCGGCAGCATGCGCGCGCCGTTGGGCGTCGGCAAGGTCCATACGCCTTCCTGCGGAATCATCGCTTCGGAGACGCGGATCAGTTTGCCGTCGCGGCGATCGTGCACGTAGACGAAGCCCGTCTTCCCGCCGTGGATGATGCCGGGAATCATCTGCCCGTTCCGGTCTTTCACGTCGATGAGAATCGGCGGGCTGGCCGCGTCGAGATCCCACACGTCGTGCGCGATGTACTGATAGTGCCACTTGTACTTGCCGCTATCGAGATCGACCGCGACGAGCGAATCGGTGTAGAGATTGTCGCCGGGGCGAATCGCGCCATACAGATCGGGCGACGGATTGCCCACCACGAAATACACCGTGCGCGTCTGACGATCGATCGCGGGTGCCATCCACACGCCGCCGCCGAGCGTCTTCGTGAACTCCGTGCCCTTGTCCGCGAGCGTCTTTTTCTCCGCGGCGATGTCGCGCTTCATGTTGCGGCCCACGGCGTCGTTCTCGGCCCACACGCCTTCGCTGCCCGTGTCGGGGATCGTGTAGAAAGTCCACAGCAACTGGCCGGAGTTCGCATCGAACGCCTTCACGAAGCCGCGTATGCCGTACTCGCCGCCGTTCGTGCCGATAAGCACCTTGTCTTCGACGACGACCGGCGCCATCGTCTCCGAATAGCCGAGCTCGGGATCGGCGATCTGCGTCGACCAGAGCTCGCCGCCGGTCTTCGCATCGAGCGCGACGAGCTTCGAATCGAGCGTGCCCATGAAGAGCCGGTTGCCCGCAATCGCGACGCCGCGGTTGTTCGGTCCGCAGCAGAAGGTCGTAACCGGCCCCATCTTGTGCTTGTAATGCCAGAACTCCTTGCCCGTGACCGCGTCGATCGCATAGACGTGGTTGTACGACGTGGTGAGGAACATGACGCCGTTCGAGATAATCGGCGCGGTTTCCATCGACTCCATCACCGCCGTCTGGAAGATGAACGCCGGTTTGAGCTTCGCCACGTTCGACGTGTTGATCTGCGTCGCGGGCGCGAAGCGCGTCTCGGCATACGAGCCGTTCGAATGCAGCCACGAAGCGCTGTCGCCCGCGGCGCCGTCGAGTTGCTGCTGCGAGACCGGCCGCAACGCCGATGGAACCGGCGAGGCTTGAGTCGTGTTGGCGTTCTGGATTTCGTCGGCGGCCAGGACTCCGGGCGATGTCACGATCCCGAAAGCACCGATGGCGACAATGAAAGGAACGAGCGAAGTGCGGGAAAAACCGGCCATGACAGTCTCCCAAATCGTTCTTGTATCGTCCTCGGGACGCGCGGCGGAACATGCCTGCTCTCTTCTGCGCCCAAAAAAGAATAGGCAATTTAATAACGTATTTCCAGCAGACATCGAAGGCTCGGGTTCGATGCACCACGCGATTTTTAGTAGTATGGATTGGATGCCGTTATGATTGCGCCCTTGCCGGATCGCGGCCTTTCGCTTATCCCTTGTCCATCGCCCGATGCGCGCCATCGCTTTGCGTTTTTTCTTCGCGCGGCATCGGCTCTCACTTTCATCCGGACGCATCATGCCAATTCCACCCATCGGGCAGCCGAATCCTAATCCCCCGAGTCCCCGCCAGCCGGTGGATATCGCCCGCATTCTGCTCGTCATCACGATCCTGACCGCGCTCACGGTCGGCAGCCTCTATGTGCTGCGCCCGTTCCTGCCCGGTCTCATCTGGGCGACGACGATCGTCGTGGCGACCTGGCCGCTCATGCTCGCCGTGCAGCGCCGCTGCGGCAACCGCCGCTGGATCGCGACGACCGTGATGCTGCTCGTGCTTCTGGTCGTCATCGTGCTGCCGCTCTATTCGGCGATCTCGACGCTCGCGGAACATGGCGGTGAAATCATGGCCGCCGTGAAAAGCCTGCCGAGCTACGCGCTGCCGCCGCCGCCGGGATGGGTGCATGACGTGCCGCTCGCCGGCGCGCGCGTTTCGAAAGAATGGCAGATGCTGTCCGATGCGGGCCCCGGCGGCCTGCTCGCGAAGCTGGAGCCGTACGTGACGATCGTCGCGCGCTGGATGCTTTCGCATGCGGCCGTCGTCGGCGTGTTCGTGATGCACATGGTGATCACGGTCATCATCTCCGGCATTCTGTATATGAACGGCGAGGCGGCGGGACGCTTCGTCGTGCGCTTCGCGACGCGCATCGCCACGCTGCGCGGCGCGGAAGCCGTGAAGCTCGCCGGCCTCGCGATCCGCGCGGTGGCGCTCGGCATCGTCGTGACGGCGGTGACGCAGTCGGCGCTCGGCGGCATCGGGCTCGCGCTCGCGGGCGTGCCGGCGGCGGGCATCATCACGGCCGTCATGCTGATGCTGTGTCTCGCGCAGATCGGCCCGCTGCTGCCGCTGCTCGGCGGGGTCGCATGGCTCTTCTGGCACGACCACAACATCGCGGGATCGCTGCTGCTCGTGTGGTCCATCATGATCGCGATGCTCGACAATTTCCTGCGGCCGATTCTCATCAAGCGCGGCGTGAATCTGTCGATGCTGCTGATTCTTTCCGGCGTGCTCGGCGGCATGTTCGCGTTCGGAATAGTCGGATTGTTCATCGGTCCTGTCATTCTCGCGGTCACGTCGACGATCCTGAACGCGTGGATCAACGAGCAGCCGCCGCTGGCGCATGTCGAAGCGATGCCGAGCGAGGACGTCGCCAAAGCCGCGTCCGCCGGGGATCTCGCGGATGCATCGCGCAGACGCACGTGATTGATGAATAGATTGTCGTTTTGTCGAAATTGTTTGCAGCAATCAGATTGCGCTTAATTGCCGGATTAGGATTCTTATTAAATTGAGATTTTGTCCCATTAAACACGGTGTTTCACGATAATCCGGCCGTGAACATCCATTACAATGCGTCCATTGATATTTGCCCGACTGAGGGCGCAGGGGATTGACCATGTCTGTGCGCGACGTGGACGCGATCGACTACATCGGAGTGAACATTCTCTTCAGGCGCGTTTATGTCGGGCTCTTCGACGAGCTCGACTGGCGCGATGAACGGGAGCATCAGGATTTGCTCACGAAGAAAATCGACCGCTACATTTCTTATGTTCGTTCGGGCAAGTTATTGCTGAATTATCCGAAGGTTCGCGGCTATGAGATCGTGATCGAATATGTGTCGATGCATGCCATGCCTGCGTCCGCGCGCGAATACTGGAAATCGCGTGAACGCTTATTGGCCGATGCCGGTTATACGGTGCATATTCGCGGCGTGGATGTGCGTCACTCCCTCGGCCTGACAGTGGATGAACCGGAGCATGTCGACGCCGAGCCCGTCGAGCCGCCCGCGCTGGAAGTGCTCGATCCGGACCCGCACTCGCAGTTCACCGACATCGCCGATATCTCCTATCTCCCGCCGTTGTCGCCCAAGGCGCGCAGGCAGCAGGCGCTGCCCGTGCTGAGGCGTCTCGCGATGCGCCAGGCGACCGGCCGCTAAACGCAACACCCGCACGCAAAAAAGCGGCGTGGCTCAGTTTGAGCCACGCCGCTTTCGTTTTGCGCGCGCGTTCGCCGCGCGGCATCACTTCGTGCCGGTCAACGCCGACGTTGCGATCGACGGAACGGAAATGCCGTTGGTCTTCGCGTATTGCACCGCCTGCGTGAGCGTCTGCACGAGCGACTGCAACTGTCCCGGCGCAGACTGCGCGATATAGGTCGCGGCCTGCGCCGTCGCCGGGTTCGATCCCGCCTGCAGCAGCGACGACATGTTCATCGAATTCGACACCGAGCCGAGATCCGATTGCAGGCCGGCGTACTGCTTGACGCCTTGCCCGAGCGACGCGAGGCCATCGGTGAAAGTCTTCTTACTGGTTGCGGTGGCCGGCGCGGTCGAGCCGCCCGCGAACGCCTGCATCAACGATTGCGAGACGCTCTGCTGCGTGCCGCCGAGTTGCGACAGCACGCTCGCGCTCGGCACGCCGCTTCCGCCCGAAGCGCCCTGCAGCAAGCCCGCCGCCGATTGCGCCTGGCTCGCGACGCTCGACATGCCCATCGCGGAAGCAAGGCTCGATTGCCCCGAGAGCACTTGCTGGTTCGCGCCGAGATAGTTCTGCACGAGCGACGATAGCGCCGAAGGCTGCGCCGCGCCGTTCGCGCCGGCGGCGGCTTCGGACTTATCGCTGCCGAAGCCGAATTGCTGAAGATTGATCTGCGCGTAAGACGCGGCCGGTGCGATCAGCGCGATGGCGATGCCCGCCGACAAAAGCGCGCGATGTGAATGACGGATCGGCATAGTGGTTCCCCTCTCGAATTGTCCGATGATCGATAAAGCCAGCTTCGACTCATCGGACATTCACGCAGTTCGCCGCGGAAACATTTGCTTGCGAATTGCGTCTGGAGATTATGCGCACAGATCCCCGAGCGGATGCATCTCTTTACGCCACGGCGATGAGAGAAAGTGCTGCACGCGCTCGGCGCGCACCTGCGCGAGCGTCGTCGGCGCGAAACGAGGCTGCCGATCCTTGTCGATGATGAGCGCGCGCACGCCTTCGACGAAATCGCCGTCGTCGATCGCGCGGTACACGACGCCCAGCTCCATGCGAAAGCAATCCGCAAGGGACATCTGCCGGCCGCGCAGGAGCGCGTGATACGTCACTTCGAGCATGGTCGGCGAGTGGCTTGCGAGCGTGGCGAGCGTCGCGCGCGACCATTCGTCGTCCGCATCGGCCGCGAGCGACGCCGCGATGCGCTCCGCGCCGCCCGTCGCGCACGGCACGAAGTGCCGCCTGATCTGCGTGCGGATGTCGTCGAGCGGCGCGTGGCGCTCGATATTCGCGCCCGGCACGAACACGCGCTTCAACTGCGTCATTGCATCTTGCGCATCGTTCCAGCGCAGCGTTTCGAGACGCTCGATGAAACCGCGCAGCCAGGTGGACGGCACGCATTCGTCCGCGAGCCCGATGCGCTTCGCATCCGCGCCCGACAGCGTCGCGCCGGTCAGGCCGACATACAGCGCGAGATCGCGCGGCAGCACGCGCAGGAAGTGCGTCGCGCCGACATCGGGCAACAGGCCAATACGCGTTTCGGGCATCGCCATGCGCGTTCGCTCGGTCGCGATGCGCAAGGCGGCGCCCTGCGCGAGGCCCATGCCGCCGCCCATCACGATGCCGTCCATCAGCGCGATGACCGGCTTCGAGAAACGATGAATCGTGTAATCGAGCCGGTATTCGTCGATGAAAAACTTCAGCCACGGCGTCGCGTGATGCGGATCGTTGCGCGCGGCGTGATACAGCTTGCGCACGTCGCCGCCCGCGCAAAATGCCTTGTCGCCGCTGCCGCGTAGAACGACCGCAAGAATGGCATCGTCCTCGGCGCAGGTCGCGAAACGCTCGGCGAGCAGCGCGATCATGTCGTGCGACAGCGCGTTCAACGCCTGCGGCCGGTCGAGCGTGATGATCGCCACCCGATTGACGATCTCGAACGCGACCTCGGGCGTGTCGCGCAACAGTGCTTGCGTGCTCATGCGCTCAATCCGCCTTGCTGCTCTGACGCAGCTCCGGAAAATCCTCTTCCCAGAACTCGAACTCGCCTCGCGCGCCCGCTTCCGCGCGCGCCGCTTCCTGCCTGCGCAAATCGACGCGGCGGATCTTGCCGGAGATCGTCTTCGGCAGTTCGGCGAATTCCAGCCGGCGGATGCGCTTGTACGGCGCGAGCCGCTCGCGCGAGAACGCGAACACGCTTTTCGCGAGTTCCGGTCCGATGGCATAGCCGTGACGCAGCGTGACGAACGCCTTCGGCACCGACAGGCGCAGCGGATCGGGACTCGGCACGACCGCAGCCTCCGCAATCGCCTCGTGCTCGATCAGCACGCTTTCAAGCTCGAAAGGACTCAGCCGGTAATCCGACGACTTGAACACGTCGTCCGCCCGGCCCACGTAGATGAAATAGCCGTCCGCGCCGCGCGCCGCCACGTCGGACGTGCGATAGAAGCCGCCGCGCATCGCGTTTTCGGTGGCTTTCGCGTTGCCGGCGTAACCGGTCATCAGGCCGAGCGGCGGCGGATTCAGTTCGAGCGCGATCTCGCCTTCCTCGGCGTGCGCGCCGTCCGGATCGAGCAGCGCCACACGATAACCCGGCAACGGGCGGCCCATCGAGCCTGGCACGAGCCGCTGGCCCGGCGTGTTGGCGATCTGCGCGGTGGTCTCGGTCTGTCCGTAGCCATCGCGGATCGACAAGCCCCACGCGGCCTGCACGCGCTCGATGATCTCCGGATTGAGCGGCTCGCCCGCGCCGACGATCTCGCGCAGCTTCACCGCATACGAAGCAAGCG
This sequence comes from Caballeronia sp. PC1, assembly GCF_021353155.1. Taxonomy (NCBI): domain Bacteria; kingdom Pseudomonadati; phylum Pseudomonadota; class Betaproteobacteria; order Burkholderiales; family Burkholderiaceae; genus Caballeronia; species Caballeronia sp. PC1. The sequence continues at coordinate 1,024,846 of NZ_JAJUBH010000002.1, read as the reverse complement.
GCTCCTGCACCAGCATGCGCCACACGGTCGGCGGCGCGCAGAGCGTGGTGACGTCGTGCTCAACGAGCGCATCGAGCGTGCGCGCCGCGTCGAAGCGGCTGAAGTTGTAGATGAACACGCACGCCTGCGCATTCCACGGCGCGAAGAAGCAGCTCCACGCGTGCTTCGCCCAGCCGGGCGAGCTGATGTTCCAGTGCACGTCGCCGGGCTGCAGGCCGATCCAGTACATCGTCGACAAATGACCGACCGGATAGCTTTGATGCGTATGCGCGACGAGCTTCGGCTTCGACGTCGTGCCCGAGGTGAAGTACAGCAGATACGGATCGTTGGCGTTCGTTTCGGCATCCGGACGAAAATCCGGCGCTGCATCGTAAGCGGCTTCGTAGGCGAGCCAGCCGTCCTTCGCGCCGCCCACCGCAATGCGCAAACCGGGCACGTCGATGCCGTCGAACTTCTTCGTTTCCGCCGCATCGACGATCACATGCTGCACGCCGCCCAGCGCGATGCGATCGCGCAAGTCCGCGCTCGCGAGCTGCGTCGTGGCGGGCAGGACGATCGCGCCGAGCTTCATCGCGGCGAGCATCGTTTCCCATAGCTCGACGCGGTTCGGCAGCATCAGCAGAATGCGTTCGCCGCGCCCGACGTTCAGGCCGCGCAAATGATTCGCCACGCGCGCGGAACGCTCGCTCATCTGCGCGAACGAAAGTCGCGTTTCGCCGCCGCTTTCATTGACGATATGCAGCGCGGTGGCATCGTTGCCGCGCGCCATCGGATCGAAGTAATCGAGCGCCCAGTTGAAGCGATCGAGCACGGGCCACTCGAACTCGCGATACGCCGTGTCGTAATCGGTGCGATGCGCAAAGAGAAAATCTCGTGCTTCGATGAATGCCTGTGCTCGATTCATTGCGTCTCCGTTTATAGGTTTTAGACGTTGCGCGCGATCACCATCCGTTGCACTTCGCTCGTGCCCTCGTAAATCTGCGTGATGCGCGCATCCCGATAGTGACGCTCCACCGGATAGTCCTGCAGATAGCCGTAGCCGCCGTGGATCTGGATTGCATCGGAACACACGCGCTCGGCCATTTCGGATGCGTACAGCTTCGCCTGCGACGCCTCCGACAGGCACGGCACGCCTTCCGTGCGCATGCGCGCCGCGTGATGAATCAAGAGGCGCGCGGCGTTGATCTGCGTCTGCATGTCGGCGAGCATGTTCGCGACCGACTGATGTTCCCGGATCGCCTTGCCGAACTGCACGCGGTCTTTGGCATACGCGCGTGCCGCGTCGAAAGCCGCGCGCGCGATGCCGAGCGCCTGCGCCGCGATGCCGATGCGCCCGCCTTCGAGATTCGACAACGCGATCTTCAGCCCTTCGCCGCGCTGGCCGAGCAGATTCGCGGCCGGAATCGCGCAATCGTCGAAGTTGATCGGGCAGGTATCCGATGCGCGGATGCCCAGCTTGTGCTCCGGCGCGCCGACGTTGAAGCCGGGCGTATCCGTCGGCACGATGAACGCCGAGATGCCGCGCTTGCCCAGTTCGGGATCGGTGACGGCGAAGACGATCGCGACGCCCGCGCGCCTGCCGTTGGTGACGAACTGCTTGCTGCCCGAAAGCACCCACTTGCCGTCTTTTTCGACGGCGCGCACGCGCAGGTTGTTCGCCTCGGAGCCCGCCTGCGGCTCCGTCAGGCAAAACGCGCCGATGATCTCGCCGCTCGCGAGCTTCGGCAGCCATTCCGCCTTCTGCGCATCGGTGCCGTACGCGAGAATCGGGCCGCAGCCGACGGAGTTGTGCACGCTCATCAGCGTCGCGCAGGACGCGCAGCCGGCGGCGATTTCTTCCATCGCGAGCGCGTAGGCGGTGTAATCGCTGAAGGTGCCGCCGAGTTCCGCGGGCACGATCATGCCGAGCAGGCCGAGTTCGCCGAGCTGCTTCACGACGGCGTCGGGAATGGCGCCGTCCTTGTCCCACTGGCCCGCGTTGGGCGCGAGCACTTCGGTGGCGAACTGGCGAGCCGCGTCGCGGATCATGCGCTGCTCTTCGGTGAGGAAAGCGTCGATCATGTTTCGATTATCGGGTGATGGAATGGTGGCGGCTGTTGCGAGGCATCGATCGGATACACTGGCTCGCCGCCGTCAGACGGGCGGATGGGCCGTCTGCGCACGAGTCTAGGCAATCGCCGGACATTAGCCGATGCCCAAAACGATCACGCTAACTGAGCGCTTTGGCCACCTAGTGACAACCCCAACTCCCGGACGCAACATCGAGCGCGACTCGATCTCGGTCAGCCTCGTCGAAGCGGCGCTGCGCTGCGCCGAGGCGCGCGGCGTCGCGCGTGAAGGTCTGCTGGCCGCCGCGGGCATCGCGCCGGCAACGCTGGATTCGCCGCGTGCGCGCGTGTCGCCGGTGCAATACGGCAAGCTGTGGAACGCCACCGCCGACGCGCTCGACGACGAATTCTTCGGTCAGGACCCGCATCCGATGCGCCGCGGCAGCTTCGTGCTTCTGTGCCACGCGGCGCTGTCCGCGCGCGACGGCGCGCAGGCGCTCGGGCGCATCGCCGGCTTCATGCGCCTCGTGCTCGATGAACTCACTTTCACGCCCGACATCGACGAAACGCGCGTGCGCATCTGGCTCGACGACAAAGCCGCGCCTAAAACGATGTTCGCCTACGCGACGGGCTTCATCCTCGTGTACAGGCTGTTGTGCTGGCTGGTCGGGCGGCGCATTCCGGTGCTCGCGGCGCACTTGCGCTGCCCTGAACCGCAGGCGAGCGACGAATACCGCCTCATGTTCTGCGACGACCTGCGCTTTGACGCGCCGCGCTCGTTCGTCGATCTGCCGGCCGACTGCGCGGCGCTGCCGGTCGTGCAGTCGGCCGCAACGCTCAGACGCTTCCTGCGCGACGCGCCGGCGAATTTCATCGTGAAATACCGCAATCCGGATTCGCTCGCGGCGCGCATCAAGGCGCGCCTGAAGCAGACCGCGCCGACGGACTGGCCCGAAGCCGACAATCTCGCGGCCGCGCTGCATATGGCGGAAGCCACGCTGCGGCGACGTCTGAAACAAGAAGGGCTGACGTACCAGTCGATCAAGGATGCGCTGCGGCGCGACCTCGCGATCGCGCGTCTCGCGCACACGCAGGACACGATCCCGCAAATTTCCGACGCGCTCGGCTTCGCGGAACCGAGCGCGTTCCGGCGCGCCTTCCGGAAGTGGACGGGCGTGCGCCCCGCCGACTATCGCCGTGAGGGCTGACTGCGCGGGTTTCGCGAGGCTGCTATATTGAATTGTCGATGACTTCGCATCGCGGAGCGCACCATGAAGAAAGCCAGCCAGGATCAACGTTCGAAGGAAGACCGGCCGCGCGCCGCGAACGAAGAGGATTTGCTCGACGAGGCGCTCGAAGAGACCTTTCCGGCGAGCGATCCGATTGCGGTGCATCCGGAACCGGACACCCCGAAAGACGGCAAGAAGAAATAATCACTCGCCCAGTTCGGGCTCGTCCGGGGTCGAGAGCAGCGCCACCAGCTTCTCGACATGCTGATGCAACAGCTTGACGTGTTTGTCGATCTGTTCGAGACGGCCGGTCAGATCGGCCTTTGCCGCTTCGCTCATGCGATCCGAGGCGATCAGTTCATCGACCTTCGGCTGCATTCCGTCGACCTGCAGCAGCCCGAGCTGGCGCTCCAGGCGGCGCAAATCCTGCGACAGCAGTTCGCGATTCTTGCGGAAAAGCAAGTCGCGACGGTTCGCTTCGGCGTTTTGCTGGGCGATATCGGCGACACGGCGCGTCGCCTCGGTCTGCGAAAGCAGCGGCTCCGGGCCGCGCAACACCGGGCGCTTCGGCGCGGGATGCGCCGTGCCGCGGAACACGGCCATCGGCGTCTCTTCGTCGATCGCGCGCTGCACGTCGGGCGGGACTTCGTCGCTCGCGCGGCGTTCGTCCATCCAGTGCGGCGGCAGGCCCGTCACGAGCTCGATGCCGCGCACGAACTCCTCATTGAAATCGCGCTGACCCGCGACGATGAGCTTCATGAACGTCGGCGAGAAGTTCATCATGCGCGCGAGGCGCCCAGCGCCTCCCGGCGACCCGACCAGGACGTTCAGGTTGGCGCGCCAGACAAGGAACAGCGTTTCGTCGAAATCTTCCATGAACAGGCTCCAGGCAGACCGACGCGCCCGAAGGTGCACATCGGCGTTGCGCGCGGCGGCTGCGCGCGCATGCATATCCGGTTCCCGCATTTGCTCGTTATGACCGTGCGCCGTCGCCGGCGCGTCGTCTACATACCGCATAAAACACCATACTACCTTCATCGGCAAGCGATGCGGACGACGGCCGTGCCGCCGCCGTTCCGCTCGCCGCCGGCCCCTCAGGGCTCGTTGCGCAGATAGCCTTCCTTGCTGGGATCGAGCATCCGCCAGGAAACAATGAGCGAAATCGCGCACATCAGGGTCACGTACCAGAAAAACGTGGATTCGCTGCCGAGCGACTTCAGCTTCAGCGCGACGAATTCCGCCGAGCCGCCGAACACCGCGTTGGCGACCGCATACGACAGGCCGACGCCCAGCGCGCGCACTTCCGGCGGGAACATTTCCGCCTTGATGAGACCGCTGATCGACGTATAGAAGCTCACGATGGCGAGCGCCACGACCACCAGCACGAACGCCATGACCGGGCTCGTCACGGTGGACAGCGCATGCAGGAGCGGCACGGTGCAAATCGTCGCCAGGCCGCCGAACCAGAGCATCGACGCACGGCGCCCGATACGGTCCGACAACGCGCCGAAGAGCGGCTGCAGCAGCATGTAGACGAAGAGCGCGGCGGTCATCACGTTGCTGGCGGTCTTCGCATGCATGCCGGCCGTGTTGACCAGGTACTTCTGCATGTAGGTCGTGAACGTGTAGAAAATGAGCGAGCCGCCCGCCGTGAAGCCGACCACGGTCATGAACGCGCCCTTGTGCTGCAGCAGGCCCTTGAGCGTGCCCGCCTCCTTGCGATGACGCGTTTCGGCGGTCGAGGTTTCGTCGAGCGATCGGCGCAGATACAGCGAAACCAGCGCCGCACACGCGCCGATGAAAAACGGCACACGCCAGCCCCACGCCTTCAACTCTTCCGTCGAGAGAAACAGTTGCAGGATCACGAGCACGAGAAGCGCGGCAAGCTGCCCGCCGATCAGCGTCACGTACTGGAACGACGCGAAAAACCCGCGCCGGCCGCGCAGCGCGACTTCACTCATATAGGTCGCGCTCGTGCCGTATTCGCCGCCCACCGACAAACCCTGGAACAGGCGCGCGATCAAGAGCAGAAACGGCGCCCACGCACCGATGCTCGCGTAAGTCGGCAGGAAGGTGATCACGAGCGAGCCGCCGCACATCATCAGGACGGAGATCATCATCGCGTTGCGGCGGCCGTGCTTGTCCGCGATGCGGCCGAAGAGCCAGCCGCCGATCGGGCGCATCAGAAAGCCCGCCGCGAACACGCCCGCGGTGTTCAGAAGCTGCACGGTCGGATCGCCGCCCGGGAAGAACGCCGCGGAGAAATACAGCGCGAGGAACGAGTAGATATAGAAGTCGAACCACTCGACGAGGTTGCCCGACGAGGCGCCGACGATCGCGAAAACGCGACGCCGGGTGTCCTCGGGGGTATAAGCGTGAATGTCGGTCATGTTGTTTCTGGCTCTTGGTCACTGTCTGGGTGGCGTTTGCCGGGGCTCGTGACCCCGGCGCGGGCGCTCTTGGCGGCGTTCGGGCGCAAGTTTATACGACGGTTCGGCGAAGGGCGCGCGACCGTGGCGTGCGCAATTTTCTGTCCTCTGTTTTCCGCCGATGGCGTGCGGCGCGCGCTCAGGCTTGTCATGAAAGCATTTCGCTGCCGTTTTGCAGGCGTGCGGCCGCACCGGTTTCGCGTGCATCTAGTAATTACCCTTAGACTAGATTTCACACTATTTATCGTTAAAGTCTCGGAATCACGAATCGCATCGACGAGGACCGCATGAATCCGCATCAACCGATCACGCTCGACGCCGCGCTCGCGTCGAAGTTCGCGCAGGTCGCGCTCGGCCACCTGACGCGCGAATATCCGAACAAGCTCGATCACGTCATGGCCGGTGAGGCTGATGTGCAAGGCCCGCGGGCGCTGCATCCGATCTTTTACGGCAGCTTCGACTGGCATTCCTGCGTGCATGGCTACTGGCTGATCGCGCGCCTCTTCGACCGCTTTCCCGGCTTGCCGGAGGCGCAACGCATCCGCGCGGTGATCGACGAGCATTTCACCGCCGCGAACGTGGAGGCCGAGGTCGCCTATCTGCGGCGTCCGGCCGCGCGCGGTTTCGAACGGCCGTACGGCTGGGCGTGGCTGCTCGCGCTCGCGGGCCAGCTTCGCTCGATGCAGTCCGACGACGGCGCGCGCTGGGCTCGCACGCTCCAGCCGCTCGCCGATGAATTCGTCGCGCGTTTCGAGGAATTTCTGCCGAAAGCGACGTATCCGCTGCGTGTCGGGACGCACTTCAACATGGCGTTCGCGCTGACGCTGGCGATCGGCTATGCGCGCATCACGCGCCATGCGGAGTTCGAGCGCCTGCTGAGCGACACGGCCCTGCGCTGGTTCGAACAGGACGAGGCGTGCCAGGCGTGGGAGCCGGCGGGCGACGAGTTCCTGTCGCCGTCGCTGATGGAAGCGGTGCTGATGCGCCACGTTCTGCCGGGCGACCGCTTCGTCGGCTGGTTCGACCGCTTTTTGCCGCGCATCGCGGCGCGCGAGCCGGCGACGCTTTTCACGCCCGCAACCGTCACCGACCGCAGCGACGGCAAGCTCGCGCATCTCGACGGCCTGAACCTGAGCCGCGCGTGGTGCCAGCGGACGATCGCACGCGCGCTGCCGCCGGGCGATGCGCGCATCGCCGTGCTCGAAACCAGCGCCGGCGAGCATCTGGCTGCGGGGCTCGCGCACGTCGCGGGCGATTACATGGGCGAGCATTGGCTCGCGACCTTCGCGCTGCTCGCGCTCGAAGCGTGACGCAGGCCGCGCCTCAGACGCGCGGCTGAAACGCAATCACGCCCATGCCGACGAGCGCGATCGCCGCGCCCGCGAGATCCCACGCCGTCGGCCGGATGCGGTCGACGGCCCACAGCCAGGCGATCGCCACGCCGATATACACGCCGCCGTACGCCGCGTAGATGCGCCCCGCGGCGGTGTCGTGCAGCGTCAGGAGCCACGCGAAGAGCGCGAGCGACAGCGCGCCGGGCACGACGAGCCACGGCGAGCCGCCCTCCTTGAGCCATCGATAGGGAAAATAGCAGCCCGCGATTTCGGCGATGGCCGTGACGATATAGAGCGCGAATGTTTTCATGACGCGCATTATCGACGCACACGCGATGTTGCGCGCCGCGCGTCCGGTCTGGACAATGACGCGCTTGTCTTACCCAACCATCCCGCACAATCCGATGAAAGCGGTGCCCCTGCACTGGCACAAGCGCGTGCTGACGCTCGCGTTTCCGATCGTACTCGCCAATCTCACGCAGCCGATTCTCGGCGCGGTCGATACTGCCGTCGCCGGCCATCTCGACGGGCCGCAGTACCTGGGCGGCGTCGCGCTCGGCGGGCTCGTGTTCAGCTTCGTGTTCTGGGGCTTCGGCTTCTTGCGCATGGGCACGACGGGACTCGTCGCGCAGGCGTTCGGCGCGCGCGACGACGACGCGTTGCGCGCGAGCGTGCTGCGCGCCTTGCTGCTCGCGCTGGCGATCGGCGCGGCCGTGCTGGCGCTGCAGGTGCCGATCATCCGCTTTGCGCTGCTGGCGCTCGGCGGCAGCGCGGCCGTGCAGGACACCGCGAGCGCGTATTGCCACGCGCGCATCTGGGCCGCGCCCTTCGCGCTGGGCAATTACGTCGTGCTGGGCTACCTGCTGGGCTGCCAGCGCGTGCGGCTCGCGCTCGTCACGCAGATTTTCATCAATCTGGTGAACATCGTCGCGGTGCTGCTCTTCGTGTATCGCTTCGGCTGGGGTATCGGGGGCATCGGCGCGGCGACGGCCTTCGCGGATTTCTGCGGTTTCGCGCTCGGCCTCGCGATTCTCTGGCGGCTGCGTCCGCGCGGCCTCGCGCCGCTCGCGCCGCGCGCGCTTTTCGACGCCCACGCGATGCGCCGGCTCGTCGCGATCAACCGCGACATCTTCATCCGCACGATCTGCCTGCTCGGTTCGTACGGCTGGTTCGCGCATCTCGGCGCGCGTCAGGGGGATGCGATCCTCGCCGCGAACGCCCTTCTGCTCAACTTCCAGACCTTCATGTCCTATGGGCTCGACGGCTTCGCGCACGCCGCCGAGGCGCTCGTCGGGGCCGCCGCCGGCGCACGCGACCGCGATGCATTCCGTCAGGCCGTGAAAGTGACGATGCTGTGGTCGGCGATCGGCGCGGCGGGCTTTTCGATCGTCTTCGCCTTGAGCGGCGGGTGGATCATCGGCGCGCTGACGGATCAGGCCGTCGTGCAGCATGAGGCGCTGCGCTTTCTGCCGTGGGCCGCGATTCTGCCGCTTGCGTCCGTCGCGGGTTTCCAACTGGACGGCGTGTTCATCGGCGCGACGCGCACGCACGAACTGATGAAGGCGATGGCCGTGTCGCTCACGATCTTTCTGCTTGCCGCGTGGGCGCTCGCCGGATCGCTCGGCAATCACGGGCTGTGGCTCGCGCTCACCGTTTTCATGGTGGCGCGCGGCATCACGCTGGCTGTTCAGTTGCCCGCGATCGAGCGCGCGGTGTGCGCGCGGTCAGTTCGATAGAGGTTTCGACGCGGCGAGTCCCTCCAGCAACGCTTTATGAAACGCCGCCGGGTCCTGCATCTGCGGCGCATGGCCAAGCTCCGGAAACTCGACGAGCTTCGCCCCCTCGATGCGCTCCTTCGCCAGCTTCGCGAGATCGGGATAACGCCCGAGCGTCGGACGGATTTCCGGCGGCGCGAAGTCCTTGCCGATCGCGGTCGTGTCCTTGTCGCCGATGAGGAGCAAGGTCGGGGTTCTGAGATGGTCGAATTCGTAGACGACGGGCTGGGTGTAAATCATGTCGTAGATCAACGCCGAATTCCACGCGACGATATCCTTGCCCGGCCCGCGATACATGCCCGCGAGCATCTGCACCCACGGCTCGTAATCGGCGCGCCACTGGCCCGAGTAATACGTGCTCGTCTCATAGCGGCGGATGCCGTCGGCGCTGGTCTTCAGCTCGCGCGCATACCAGTCGTCGATGGAAATCGGCGGCACGCCCTTCGCCTTCCAGTCTTCGAGCCCGATCGGATTGACGAGCACGAGCTGCTCGGTCTCGCGCGGATACATCAGCGCGTAACGCACCGCGAGCATGCCGCCCGTCGAATGCGCGACGAGCGTCGCGCGCGAAACGCCGAGCGCCGCGAGCAACGCGTGCGTGTTGCGCGCGAGCTGCTGAAAGCTGTACTGATAGCGCTCGGGCTTGGTCGATTTGCAAAAACCGATCTGATCCGGCGCGATTACGCGATAGCCCGCGTCGCTCAAGGTTTCGATGGTCTGCTTCCATGTCGCCGAACAGAAGTTCTTGCCATGCAGGAGCACGGCAGTGCGGCCGTTCGGATGCGGCGGATGCACGTCCATATAGGCCATGCGCACCACCTGACGCTGCGACGTGAGCGAAAAGCGCGCGACCGGATACGGATAATCGAAGCCCTGCAACTCGGGGCCATAGGCGGGGCCGTCATTGCCCGGCGGCGGCGCGGGTTCGTCGGCGTGCGCGTGCAAGGCGAAAAGCATCGCGAGACACGACATCGAAAATCGAAAGACGGACTTGCTGCGCGTTGAGTTCATTCGCGTTGTCGAATTGATTTCGGGCCGGGGCATTCTAGCGCGCCTGTATTTCACGCGCGTTCGCGTGCCTCACGCGCCAGGCGCGCCGATGAGCGCTTATACTTTGCGGCCTCCGGCGCCACGCAAGGATCCCATGCGGCGCACGGTTTTCATGTATCACATTCAGCCCGGATTCCAACGCATGCAATTTCGCATCAGGGCATTCGCCGCCGCGCTCATCGGTCTTGTGTGTACCGGTGCATTCGCGAGCGATTGTCCGCAGTTCAGCCCGAACGGCCGCGCGCCGGTCGTCGTCAATTCGAAGATGCGCGCGTCGACGCAGGAAATCTGCTACTCCGACTTCGCGCTGCTTCACTCCGGCATCACGAAAGGGCCGCTCTGGTCGGCGGAGCATCTGACCTCGCAAAGCGTCGATGACGCGAAGAACAACACGCGCACCAATCGCTTTTTCGTCGACAAGCGCCTGCCGCCCGACGAAAGCGCGCAGCTTTCCGATTACAAGCGAAGCGGCTACGACCGCGGTCACATGAGTCCCGCGGGCGATCGCGCGAGCAGACAAGGCATGGCCGAATCGTTCTCGCTCGCGAACATCGTGCCGCAAGACCCGTCCAACAACCGGCGCATCTGGTCGCGCATCGAGGAAGCGGTGCGCAGGCTGACGGAAGAATCGGGCGAAGCCTATGTCGTCACCGGGCCGCTTTTTTCGGGACGCGAGTTGCAGACGATCGGCGAATCGCGCGTGTTCGTGCCGACGCAACTTTACAAGGTCGTCTACTTGCCGCAGCGCGGCATCGCGTTCGCGGTTGTCGTCGAAAACACGCCGACGAACACGTACACGATGAAAACCGTGCGCGAGCTCGAGACCATGAGCGGGCTCTCGTTTCCGGGCATACCGGACGGACTGAAGGACAAACGAATTGGAGGACTGCGAGGTGTTTAAACCATTTGCCAACGACACGGACGTGATGAACATCGCGGGCGACGCGATCAATATCGAGAATGGCGTGAAGCGCCTGTCGATCAGCGGCGATCTGACGATCACGCGCGACAAGGCCGGTCTCGCGAACGCGCTCGCGCTGCACAAGGCGCTCGGCGCCATCGTCGAAGCCTTGCAAGGCGATGCCTCGCTGCCCGCGAAGCTGCCCAACGAGCCGAGCGCGCCGTCCGGCACCGCCGACAATCCGTTCATCTGACGCGCCGTACAATGATTGCGACGTATTGGCCGCGCGGAGAAATGAAGTGATCGAATCCCATGTCGGCCCGAGCCCGCTCGGGCACATTCTCTATCGCGCGGAAGATGGCTGTCTGACGGGGCTGTTTTTCGTCGGCCAGAAGCATTTTCCCGATGGTCTGCCCGAGCCGACGCTGTCCGATGCGCCGCCGCGCTCGCGCGTGATCCTCGAAGCGCGCGAGCAGATCGACGAATATTTCGCGGGCGCGCGCACGGAATTTTCGATCGCGCTGCGGCTCGGCGGCACGGCGTTTCAGCAGCAGGTGTGGAACGCGCTGCGGCAAATCCCTTTCGGCGACGCCTGGACCTACGGCGATCTCGCGCGCCGGCTCGGCTTGCCCGCGGGCGCATCGCGGGCCGTCGGCGGCGCGAACGGGCGAAATCCCGTGGCGATCATCGTGCCGTGTCATCGCGTGATCGGCGTCGATGGAGAACTGACCGGCTATGCCGGCGGCGTGGAGCGCAAGCGGCATTTGCTCACGCTGGAGGGCGGGCCGGGGCGCGAGCAACTCGCGCTTTTCTGAGCGCCGGTCGCACTCGGCCCGGAAACGCAAAAGCCCGCAAACCGTCTGGTTTGCGGGCTTTTGCGTCGATGCGGCGCTGCGAGGGTTACGGCGCGAGCGTCACTTCAACACGGCGATTTTCCGCGCGGCCTTCAGTCGTTGCGTTCGATGCGACCGGATTCGACTTCCCATAGCCTTTCAGCGCAAATCGGTCGGCTTTCAGCCCGCGGTTCTTCAGATAGTCGAGCACAGCCTGCGCGCGACGCTCGGACAGCGCAACGTTATACGATGCCGAGCCGATCGCATCCGTGAAGCCCTGAACGGACACCGAAGCGAGCGTCGCGCCCTGCGTTTCCGCGACGAGCGTGTCGAGAATCGCCTTGGCCTTGGGTGTCAACTCCGCGCTGTCGAACGCGAAGTTCGTCTTGTCGTCGAGTACGACCTTGCGCGGTGCCGGCGCGGGCGCCGGCGCGGGTGCGGGGGCAGGTGCGGGGGGCGGCACTTGCGCCGGAGCGGCCTGCGGCGGCATTCCGCACGTGAAGGTCACGTTACGCGGATCGGTCGGCGTATTCGTTCCTGCAATGGTCTGGAGGACTGCAACGTTCTTGTCGCCGCACATTTTCTGAGCGGCGGTCATGCACGCGCTTCCCTTCTCGAAAACACCGTAGCACTCGGCGCGATACGCCTTTTGACCATTCGACGTTTGAATTTCCTGGATATTGAAAGCCGGTCCCGTGGTCGTGGAACAGCCCGCAAGGACGGCGGCCGCCATAATACTGACGGCGAAAGTTTTCGTGAGCATCTTGATGTTCATACGGGTCAACTCCAAAGCGCGAAGCCGCTTAATGCGTGCCTCATTTCCAAGCCCGATTGCTCTCTGAAAAGAAGCAGGCAAAGTAGGTGAATCGATCTCGGATAGGTGCATCGATCGATGAAGCTATCCAAAAAGCCGCGCGATTGTAGCGCGGGCACTTTCGCGGCTTAAGCGGACAACTCCCAAATTAATGCGCCCGCCGAATGCATGACGAAGCGCCTATTTGGCCGGAACGGGAAAATCGCCGTCGGCCTGTTTTTGCAGTTCCTGCACGCGCAACTGCAAAGCGCGAAGCTGCGCCTGCGCGGCCGCCTGCTCCGTGCGCAGTTCACGGACCGCGTTCTGTTGCTCCTGCTGATAATTCGTTACCTGGCCTTGCTGCGCACGGGCGATATCCAGGTCCGCCTGAAGCCGGTTGGCGCGCTCCTGCTGAACCGCGATCTGCCGGTCGGCATAGGCTTTTTCGGCTTCGAGTTTGATGCGCCTGATTTCCGCGTCAGCAAGCGTCACGGACATTTTGGCGAAGTCGGAATAAATCGCCTCAGCGCGTACGTCATTTTGCGTTTTGACCACGCGCCAGATCGCGTTCTGCTGAAAGAGCGCGGCGTAGTAAATCATCTGCTCGGGAAAATACGAAAGATTCGCGCCGAAACTGCCATTCAACGTTTTGCGCAATTCAGTGACTTTCCGGCCCGCTATCAGACGTTCGAGTTCCGCGACATCGCCGTTCTTCGCCGCCGCCCCGTCCGGCATATTCGGCGCGGCATTCGTGGATATTTCGCCAGCCGCGAATACGGATGCGAAAGGTCCGGCAAGACCGGCCGAGATCAACACGATATTCGCAATCAACAGGCGTTTCATTGCGATTTTCCGTAACGATAAAACACGTCGTCCGGAAAGGATTATGGTGTCGCGAAGCCGCCAGTGCCAGCCGATTTATGCGTTATTCGAAAACGCGAAATCGTGCGGAAATCAGATTGTCGACTGGCGCTTCGGCGCCGGCTCGTCCGCGCTGCGCAACGGTAGCGGCGGTCTGAGGATGCCCGCATCGGACGGCGCGGGATTCATGCGCGAGAAAATCTCACGGTCGGCGCGAAAGTCGAACGGCGTGCTCGACAAGATGCGCGCGTCCGGCAGCGGCTCGACGGCGTGGACCGGTCGAGCGCTGACAGCGAAAAAAGACAAAAGACAAGCGGCGAGCGCGAAAGCGCCCGGAATCGAGTGCGAACGGAACATGGCGAAGAAGAGAATCTGATGGCGCGAGCGCCTGGACGGAGCAGCCGGAAGAAGACGCACACGGCTACGGCACAGCTTGTCATTTCACCAGCGTTAGCGCGCCCTGCCCATGAGAAGGTTCTCAAAGATTCCTGCTTTCCGACAAACGTGGCTGATCGGCGGTCAAGCGGTGGTTGAGCGCCGGCGCGATCGGGCGTGAAAAATGCGACTCTGAACTATTCGCTCGTCCGTGCGAACGCCGTCCGGCCGCGCCCTGCGCGTGTCGAGACGATGGCGCCCCAAGCAGGACGAAAGCGATGAGTATGAATCGCCGCTACTACTACGCTAGAACCGTCATAAGCCGCCAAACAGCGAAATAGGCCGCCGCTACATGCTGTTCGGCGCTACTTTCCGCATGAAAAGATGAACAAAAAGGACGAGAACCCGACAGATCGTTGCCCCCCGCAAGCCGAAATTCATCATTTTGGGCAGACCGTCGTGGCTAGGTTGATCGGCTCTCAAAGGACCGTCAAGGCCCGGAGCCCTACACTCGGCCACAACCTGACTCACAACCGGAACTTAACGTCGTGTTGACGTTGACCATGGTTGAGTATAGTTGAAGGCAGTCGGGAGGGCGGCATGAGCGAAACTGGCGATCTACACATTGCCGAGACGGCGGCGGCGGCCGGCATCTCGAAACCGACCCTTCTTCGGTGGATTAAAGACGGCAAAGTTAAGGATGCGCAGCGGCGCGACCGGAATGGTTGGCGGATATTCTCACCCGCCGAGGTAACCGCAATTCGGACACTTGCCGCGTCCACGAAGCCGACGAAAAACTCATGACCGCACCGTCCATGAGCGCCGCGCGTCGGCAGCGGCCCGCGTTCTTGGCGGTCGATTTTTTCTGCGGTGCGGGCGGGACCACGCGCGGTCTGATCGATGCTGGGGGCTACGTCATCGCCGGTGTCGATAAGGACAATCGCTGCCGGCAGACCTATGTCGAGAACAATCCCAATACGACCATTGATTTCTCGACCCCGCGGTTCATCAGGCGGGATATCTTCCCCGCAACCGATGCCTATCCGGATGGCGAGCAGGCAGAACTGTTCGACGATCTTGAGAAGCTGATCGAGAAATATAGGGCGGAAGCACCCGGTGCGCCTCTCATGTTCGCGATCTGCGCGCCATGCCAGCCCTTCACAAAGCTTTCCCGCAAGGAACTCAGCAACGCCCGGAAGGAAGGTCGCGAACGCGATAGCAATCTGCTGCGTGAAGCGGCAAAATTTGTTGCGCGGTTTCGCCCGGAGATGATCCTGTCGGAAAACGTCCAAGGCATCGGCGATCCGAAATATGGTGGCGTCTGGAACGATTTTCGTAGTCAGCTCAGGAAGCTTGGTTATGCGACCGGCTCGAATGTCGTCTGCACGTCCGATTTCGGCGTTCCGCAGTTTCGCCGTCGTTCGATCCTCATTGCTGCTCCACGGGAGCTGGCGCGGCCGGAGTTTCTGGAGCCGGGCCACGACGGTGATCTGGTGGTCCCTCTCGAGGACACGGCGGCTGCGGTCCGATCGGTCCGTTCGGCAATCGGTCATCTGCCGTCGCTTCCCGCCGGGGCGCAGCACGCAACAATCCCGAACCACAAGACCCGGACTCTGAGCGACCTCAACTTGAAGCGTCTGGCTTCGGCTAAACCCGGCGAGTCAAATGTCTATCTCGACAACACCCCTCACGGCGACCTCTCGCTGGCGTGCCACCGGAAGGTGAACGCGAAGCTCAAGGTGCGTTGCTTTACCGATGTCTATACGCGAATGGACCCGGATCGACCGTCTCCCACGATTACGACGAAATGCCATAGCATCTCGAATGGACGCTTCGGCCATTTTGACACGAGTCAGGTGCGCGGAATTTCGCTGAGGGAAGCCGCAATCCTCCAGTCTTTCCCGCAGGACTATGTCTTCTATCCAACCGACATGATCGAACCGGTCGCGCGCATGATCGGCAACGCAGTGCCGCCCAGGCTGGCCGAATATTTTTCGCGTTATCTCTCTGACGCCCTTGTGTCGGCCGATGGCTGAAGTCGGCGCACTATCCGCTCCACTCCAAGGTCGAGCGCACATTCCCATACTGTTTCGACGTGCCAACCGAGCGCTTCCAGGCGTATTCGCGTGCTGTGATCGCGGTCGATGTTGCGATCGAGCTTCGCCGCCCAAAACTCCTGGTTTGATTGAGGCCGAGCACCTCGCGGGCAGTCATGGCCATGCCAAAAGCATCCATGGACCAAGACGACGGTGCGATGCCGCGGGAGGACCATATCGGGCTTTCCGGGAAGGTCGCGACGATGAAGGCGAAAGCGGAGCCCGACGGCATGCAACGCGCGTCGAACATATAATTCGGGCGCCGTATCCTTGCCGCCGACGCGTGACATTGCGCGCGAACGCTGTTCCGGTGTCATATGGTCCGCCATGCTGCGGTTATAGCAACGGGTGGCCCCACAAACCATGACCGATACGGATCAAACCGGCCGGTCGCTGGAACGGGCTGCGGAGAACGTTTCCTTCCGAACGCGTGCGCGAACGATCGATCATCTCGGGCGCGGTCAGATCGCCGACGCTCCGACGGCGGTCAGCGAGCTTTGGAAGAATGCGTGGGATGCCTACGCGACACAGGTATCGCTCAATATCTTCGACGGTGACCCGGCCGTTGCCGCAGTCTTCGACGACGGTATCGGCATGTCGGCGCAGGATTTCGTCGAGAAGTGGCTCGTCATCGGTACCGAATCAAAGATTGATGGCCCACCGCCGGCGCCACCGGCCGATTTCACCGGCTCCGCACGCGAGCGGCAGGGCGAAAAAGGAATCGGACGTCTGTCGGCCGCTTTTCTCGCGCCGGCGACTCTTGTTTTGTCACAACAGGCAGATGGTCCGATTTCGGCGGTTCTGGTCGATTGGCGCCTTTTCGAAAACCCGTTCCTGTCACTTGATCAGATCACATTGCCTGTACGTACATTCGGCAAGCGCGGCGAAGTGGCCGTTGGGCTGCGGGCGATGGCAACGGCGATACTCGACAATCTCGGGAGAGATCTGCCACAGGCGACTTGATCCTGTCACCCGATTGGCAGCGTTACACCGCCGCCGAACAGGCGGCGGGTGCACGATCGACCGCAGAGGCCATGATCGACTTCTGGTCGGAGATGCCGATTTCCGCCCGACACCTCGAAGAGTGGCCCGTCTTCGCGGATTTGGCCTCACATGGTACCGCACTGTATCTACTTGGTGCCCACCATGAACTGTCGGTCTGGCTTGGCTCCGCGCCGGACGACGATGAAGCGAAGGAGGTCAAGCAAAGGCTCAAGGATATTTTGACCGGCTTCACCGACACGCTGTCGGCTGCGCCGGTCGTGTTCGATTATGAGGTTCTCGCCTATCATGGAGATGTTCCGCGTCGTATCCTTGCTTCCTCGGATGTGTTCGATCTCTCCGATTTCCGAGAACTTGAACATAGCGTCGAGGGCGCCTTCGACGAGGCCGGAGTTTTCCGCGGCAAAATCCGGGCGTTCGGTGAGGATTTAGGCGAACGCATCATTCCGCCCCCGCGGTCGTTGCCCCCGGCAAGATCGGATCGGCCGGGTCCCTTTGCATTTGCGATCGGTACGTTCGAGCAGGTCGCGATGGCCTCAACGCACAATGCCAAGCGGCATCAGGATCTAATGGAACTCGTCGACCGGTACGGTGGGGTTCGGGTGTATCGCGACGGCTTGCGCGTGATGCCATACGGCTCAGCCGACGCCGACTTCTTTTCACTGGAAGAAACTCGCCAGAAGCACGCTGGACGCTACTTTTGGGCCCACCGACGGAGTTTCGGACGACTTGCCTTCACGCGCGCCGGAAATCCCGCGCTAAAGGACAAGGCTGGCCGCGAAGGCCTGGTCGAGAACCGAGCGAGCCGCGAGCTTCGTCTCCTCGTCCAGGCCCTGCTCATCAAACTGGCCAGAGATTATTTCGGAACAGACTCTCCGGAACGCGAAGAGCGCATCGCGGAGACCAAGAAGCGAAACATCAAGGGTCGCAAGGCGGCCGAGCAGGCGCGTAAACGTCGGCGGGGCGAATTCAGGACTTACCTCGCCGACGCGATCAAACGCATGCCGCAATTGGCTGAGCGAGCGAAGAGCATCTCTTCACGATTGGAAGATGTGAAACAGCCGGCTTCGAAGGACACGGTCGCGATGATGCGCGCCGAGGTCGAGTTGGCTCGCGCGGAATTAGCCGCGCTGACGCCTCTCGACGTCCCGAACACGTTGGGCGACGCTGAATCGCGCTACCGAACGTTCAGGGACGAACTGGATGAAGCCAGCGATCTTATCCTGCTGTCCGACCAAGCGCTCCGCGAGATGGAGGCCACGGTCGGTGCGTCTTCGCCTCGTGAGGTCGCTGCAGCCGCCAGGGATCGGCACGAGAAAGCACTGAACGAACTTCTCTCGGGGTTCCAAGGTGACATCCGTGAGGGTATCAAGGCGATCACATCCAATTGGACATCCAATCTTGAGGACGACCGGACGCGATACGAGCGAGCGACGACTCCCCTGTTGCGCAAGCTGTCGCAAGACACCGATCTGAACGATCTTCTCGGCCTGTTGGAAACGGTGCGGCGCGAGCTGGAAGACGAATTCAACGACCGGTACCGGCCGATTGTCCGTAATATCCGGACCATAATCGAAGGCGTGGACGCGGAGATGGCGCTCGCCACGATTGACGAGGATCGGGAAGAACTCGATCGCCGGGTTCGTGACCTGAACGCGGTCGCACAGCTCGGAATCACGGTCGAGATCATCGGACATGAGCTTGAAGCGCTCGACAGTGAGGTGAGCCGTAACTTGGAGAAGCTGCCGGACACGGCCAAGAAGACGCTGGCCTTCACCCGGGCGATGGACGCGCATCGGTCACTCACCGAAAAGCTACGCTTCCTCTCACCTCTCCAACTGGCCGGCGCCCGGTTGCGAGAGACGATCACCGGCAAGGCTATCGTTGATTATGTCCGCGATTTCTTCGGGCCGGTCTTCACGGACGGGGGCATCCGGCTTGAGAGTACGCCAGCTTTCGACTCGATCCGCTTCACCGAACTCAAATCACGCATCTACCCGGTGTTCATCAACCTCGTGAACAACGCCGTTTATTGGGTCGGACGGTCGGAAGAGCGAGTGATCCGCTTCGATTTTGTCGATGGCAAGATCGTTGTCGGTGACACCGGCCCCGGTATCGACCGGGATGACGTCTGGCGTCTTTTTCAGCTGTTCTACACGCGCCGCTCTTCCGGTCGCGGCGTCGGACTGTATCTGTCCCGGGTGAACCTTGAGGCTGGCCGCCATGCGATCCGTTACGCGACCGAGGAAGATCCGCACATTCTGCCCGGCGCAAACTTCATAATTGAGATGAGGGGGCTGGAAGGTGGAGCTTGAAGCGTTCGAGGCGCGCTTTGCCGATGCGGTCGAAAGGAGCTTTCGCGACGACGCAATCCGCACCGCCGTCCTGATCGATGATCAGTTTCCGGACTATCTCCGGATGAGCGATGCCACTGACGAAGAGTTCAGCGAGATCGCGCGCGCAAAGCACATATATGGCTTCATGCACGCCAAGGGTCTCATCTGCGATATCCAGAACTGGCGCGTCCCGGACGACATGGACGTGCATCTTCTCGATAAGGCGCGAAAGAGCGACCTAATTCTCCTTGATTACCAGCTCGGTGCAGCCGGATCGAAGACGGCGCTCAAGATTCTGCGCCATCTCGCGGTGTCGTCGCACTTCAATCTGGTGGTGCTGTATACCGCCGAGGCTAACGCCAACACGGCGCTGACTGTGGCGACCGCAATGCGCGGGCTTGCCCCGGTTCAGGACGACACGGCGCCGTCTCCGGAAATTCTCGAAGCGGCCGAGGATATCCTTGCAGAGGAGCGCTTTTATGAAATCGACGCACCGGGGCTGCGTGACTATTTGACCGACGGCAAGATCGGCTGGAACAACGACCTGCGCCAGTCCATGCAGACCGCCGGAATCCATCTCTCCAACCTCAAGAGTTTGGCTGATTATGTTGCCCGGCAATGGATCGCGACCCTCGTTGACGACTATGAGCCTGATGCAAGTGAGCTTCCTCTCGGTCTGAACATCGGGCCCGACCAGCCTATGTGGGTGCATTGCGGAAGCTGCTTCGTAGCGATCGTCCAGAAGCTGCCATCGAGTTCCGAGGAGGACGAGGGAGAATACGTTTGGGGGCGGCTGGGTTCGGCGCTGCGTGCGTGGAAGCCGAACATTTACCGCCTGATTCTGTCCGAAATCCAGAATGCGCTGGAGTTGGAGGCCGTCGCGCATCACGAGAACTGGCTGGACGATGACCTGTCACTCGGGCTCGGACTTTATCTCTTGGAGAGCGACGAGGCCGCAAGCGGAGTATTGTCGCCGTCGGATATCGAGGGCTCGGCACAAAGTCTGATCGACCGCTTCGTAGACATCATCAGGCGGCGGCTTGCGACCCACGACGGTATATCCAGGACCGCCAACGATCTTCTCAGCGCCCGGCTTTCCACGACGCTTGGCACGGCGCCGGCCGGCGAGAGCGCCCGACGTATCCGTGCCGCGCGAGCTGGCACATATCGCGGCGGATCGAAGCATCGATTGGCAGCAGAAGGTCGTGCCGGCCGTAAATGCCTTCATGGTATCGGATGCCTTCAGGGGCGGTCACGTTACGACGGGAACCGTCCTGCGGGACGCGGATGACGCCTTTGGCTGTGCGCGTCACCGGCATGTGACCTCGTCCCGCGCGAGGACGGGCCGATCGTCGTCCAGCTAATCAAGCTGGAGAAGACCGGGGCACCGCCCGAAAGGTTCACGCCTGGGGAATTTGTCGTGGTCGGAAGCACGCGTGAGATCACGATCTTGCGTGCGCTCGACAAGAAGGGACGGCAGCCGGCATTGACGATGCTCGTCCTTCCCGGCGGCACGAGGGTAAGCCGCGACGGCGGGCGTGCAACCACCAGCGGTTGGTTCGCTACTGAGGCTGGCCTTCGCGCTGCCTCCGCGGCGCAGGGATTCCCAGCCGCAGCCGCCCCCGAGGCTGCAGCACCAGCGCAGGAGATCCCCGCCCGGTCGGGGAAAATGCAAATGCGTTGGACATCGAAGCTCTGCCCGAACTTCCGGGCGAGGCGGCGCAAGCAGACGCGCCTTTTGTCCTCGAAATTGTTGCACAGTTAAGGAGTGCGTTCGCGACACGCTTCCTGATGGCGGCGGGGCAGCATCAATCCCGCATCGGCGTCGACTACGTCGATCCCTGACGCTGGCGCGCGGCAGCTTTTTGGGGCCGAGGAGTCGCGCTCCAAACAACCAAGACGAGGCGCGATCCAGCCATCTCACGAAACGGACTCGAACTTCCTGCCGTCATACACTGCCGTGGCTACGCTATTGAGTACCGAGGGTAGCGCAAACGAGTCAGCGCACGACGTAGTGCGCGCCATGCGTCGATTGCCCTTAAGGGAGTGCAGATCCATTCAGACTTGGCATTTACTGACCCGGGCTGGAGGAATACACCGAAGCGCATGTCGGAAAGTCGGGCGCCTTCAGCAATCACCTCGAATTTGACGATGCTGTCATTGAGGAGCCGGTCACGTCATCGCGCAAATCGGCGAGGATACGGCGCGGTAGGTGCTGCGGAACGCAGGGATCGACGGCGGAAACACTGAGGTGCCTGCGGCACGCATTATGCGGGGGAACCTCCCGCCTGCTGCTGCTTGTATCGAGCACGGTATGAATGAAGCAGTGGCTCGGTGTAGCCGTTGGGCTGCACCCGTCCCTCGAATATCAACGAACGCGCAGCTTCGAATGCCAAGCTTACTTTTTCACCGCTGATCAACGGCAGATATATCCGATCACCGGCATTCTGCCTGTCCACCTTTACGGCCATCCGGCGAAGCGAGTTTTCAACGTCGTCGGCGCTGACGACGCCGTGCAGCAGCCAGTTTGCGATATGCTGCGAGGATATCCGGAGCGTCGCCCTATCCTCCATCAGGCCAACGTCGTGAATATCAGGGACCTTCGAACAGCCAACACCTTGGTCAATCCATCGGACGACGTAACCGAGAATGCCTTGGGTATTGTTATCAAGCTCCTCTCGCAACTCGTCCTCTTGCCAGTTTCGCCCCCCCGCCAAGGGCAGGGCTAGCAACCGCTCTAGGGGCGCCACCGGTTCACCGCGTCGCTCCGCCTGGCGGACTGAGACATTGACTGCATGATAATGGGTGGCGTGCAGCGTTGCGGCGGTAGGCGACGGAACCCACGCCGTGCTGGCGCCGGCCTGGGGGTGCGCGATCTTCTGCGCAATCATATCCGCCATCATGTCAGGGGCGGCCCCACATGCCCTTGCCGATCTGTGCTCGGCCCCCGAGCCCGCACGCTAGTCCGATCTGGACGTTGCGATCTTCATAAGCGCCGATCCAATCGGCCGCCTTCATCTCGCTTTTCCGAACCATCGGCCCAGCGAGCATCGAAGTATGAATCTCGTCGCCCGTACGATCGAGAAATCCCGTATTTATGAAAACGATCCGGTTCCTCACAGCGTAGATGCAGGCAGCAAGATTGGCGGACGTACGGCGCTCCTCGTCCATGATCCCGACTTTGATCGTATAGCGAGGGAGGCTGAGCATATCCTCTATCGCATCGAAGAGCCGATCGGTAAAAGCGGCCTCATCGGGTCCGTGCATTTTCGGCTTCACGATATAGAGCGAGCCTCGCCGGCTATTGCCCTTTCGACCCTTCAGATCATGCAGGGCGATGACCGCAGTCAGGACGCCGTCCAATATGCCCTCGGGAGCCTCCGAGCCATCGGGCAGGCGCACCGCTGGAGTTGTCATCAAGTGACCCACATTGCGGACAAGAAGAAGGCTGCGGCCGGAAAGAGCGAATGTGCTTCCATCTGACGCTGTATATGCGCGATCGGGATTCAGGCGGCGGGTGACCATTCGGCCATTCTTCTGAAAGCTGTCCTCGAGGGTGCCCTTCATCAGACCGAGCCAGTTGCGATAGGCCGCGATCTTGTCTGCCGCATCGATTGCGGCAACCGAATCCTCAAGATCGCATATGGTCGACACTGCAGATTCGAGAATAATGTCGGCGATGCCTGCCGGGTCATCCCGGCCGATGGGGTGATCGTGATCAATGACGACCTCGATATGGAGGCCATTATGCCGAAAGAGCAGATTGTCGCCATTTCGTCCCGCCAACAACGCCGGGTCGGACAACGACAATTCCCCGCCTTTCCAGCGCCGCCAACTCCCATTTGCAAGCGGTATCGCCCTGTCGAGGAAGCGCTTGGCCCAATCGACGACTTTTTCGCCGCGCTTGGCGTCATAACCGCCGGCCTCGACCTTCGTACCGACGACGTCGCTCCCGTAGAGTGCGTCGTACAAGCTGCCCCAGCGCGCGTTCGCAGCGTTGAGAAGAAAGCGCGCATTCAAGATCGGCACAACCAGCTGCGGACCCGATATCGCGGACAGTTCTTCGTCGACATTGTCAGCGCCAACAAGGAAAGGCGCCGGCTCGTCGACCAGGTATCCGATCGATCGAAGGAAGCTTAGATAGGCTTTCTGGTCTATAGGCTCGCTTGCACGAGCGTCGTACCAGCCATCGAGTTGCTCCTGGATACGGTCGCGCACTCGAAGCAACTGAGCGTTCTCTTGCGCAAAAGCGGAATAGATCGCTTCCAGTCCTCGCCAGAATACCGAAGCGCTGATGTCGGTGCCGGGAAGAACCTCTTGTTCGACGAAATCCACAAGCGCGCCGGAGACCGACAGCCTACCTATTTCAGTCATAGCCTTTGTCATCGATACCGTCTCCGCACTATTTCTCGGACAGGCGCACTCGGGAAAATGCAACGAAGCGGCCCGCGCACCGGCCTTCGCCATTGGCCCACATCTTCCAAGCCTGCGAATCTGTCGATTACCGAAAATTCGCGCTTTCTGATGTGAATATCATTCAATACGGAAATTGAGATGGATCATATTATGTGATCGAGCATTAGTTTTGACAAAATCGATCTTTGATTTGCACCTGTGCAATTCCCTGTCGATATCATACTATTACAGTTGCTACCCGATACGTCGCGGTGATAGGATGTTCGACAACGGCGCCTCGATACCACTTAGATGTTATTATCGAGTCATCCGTGAATTTCCACTTCAACATA
The DNA here is from genome assembly GCF_021353155.1 of Caballeronia sp. PC1. Lineage (NCBI taxonomy): Bacteria > Pseudomonadati > Pseudomonadota > Betaproteobacteria > Burkholderiales > Burkholderiaceae > Caballeronia > Caballeronia sp. PC1. Next base: position 1,001,036 of record NZ_JAJUBH010000002.1, on the reverse strand, counting down.
GTCGAGATAGGGCGAGCGATCATGAAGCCGGCATATCTGTTCGATGCATATGGTACTGTCCTCGATGTCCATGCAGCCGTGCGTCGCCACTCCGAATCCATCGGCCCGGATTTCCAGGCCTTCTCAGATCTATGGCGCGCGAAGCAGCTGGAATATTCGTGGGTGCGTACCTTGATGGGCAACTACGAAAATTTCTGGCAGCTGACGCAGGATGCCTTGGACCATGTCCTGCGTTTATTCGGATCCGTCGATCCGGCAATTCGCAAGGAGCTTCTGGATGCATATCTGCGACTTGAACCCCACGACGGGGCGCTGGAGGCCCTGACAGACCTCAAAGCCAAGGGCGCTCGGCTGGCGTTTCTGTCAAATGGCACGTCGACAATGCTTCGGACGGCGACGGTGGCCGCCGGCCTTGACGAGATACTCGAGGCACCGTTCTCAATTGATGCGGTTGGAAATTTCAAGACGCATCCGCTGGCTTATTCCGTCTACTCGTCGCGGTGGGCACTGGATCGTGCGGAGATCGCCTTTGTTTCGTCGAACCGCTGGGATATCGCAGGAGCTACCAAGGCCGGATTTTACACAATTTGGGTTAACCGCAGCGGCATGCCAGACGAATATCTCGACGCGGCTCCCAAGCGCGTCATCGGCTCGCTTGTCGAGCTTCTAAGCGACTAAGTCGCGAGCGTTGACGAAATTATTGCCCTCTTGGCTATTTCGATGGGCCAGAACCCAGACCGCTCCGTTGCAGTGCAGTCTCGGCGCAGGTCCACCGGGCTCGCGATCCTGAAGCCCACCCCATCCGCAAGCGGGCCGATCCATAGGAGTTCGCGGGGCAGGCTCGTTTCCAATGTTCCTACCCTCACCGGTCTTGCGCATGGCGACGGTGAGATTGAAGCGCCGTGAGGCCGAGCAGCAACGACACTATCACGGCCGACGCACTCAGGATGCCAAGCGATTCAAATGATCCGCCGCCTACGATATTGCCGCCGACGGCAGGGCCGATTGCGGCGCCAAGAGACTGCACGGCGCCGGCGCCGGTAATCGCCCTTCCCGATCGATCGACCACGGCGATCAGGGACATCCCGATTACGACAGAAAATCCATAGAAGAACGACCACCCAAAGATCGCGATCGCGAAATATGGGAGGCCTGCGTGCCCATATGCCAGAAGCAAGCAAAAAGCGCTCAGGCAGAATTGAACGACGATCAGGAGCGGCCCTCGACCTAGACGGCGACTGATCCACGACGCCGCGATGCATCCAGCGGCGTTGGCAATGAGGGCAAAAGAAAGAACATACCCCGTCGCCGAAAGGGAGTTGCCGTGCGAAACTCCGATCTGCTGCGCAAAGATCCAGATGCTCGTTCCACCGCCGAACAGGAAGAGCATGGCAAGCAGGCTTAGAATACTGGCCAAGCTGCCGTCATGCCTGTGCGCGGCGGGTTCGTCGAAGGACTGCGTGATGCGGCCGGGCAGGAAAGGCACGCACGACAAGAAGAGAAGCATGGCGATCGCGGTCAGGAAAGTCAGGCCTGGCATGCCCGCCGAAGGAATGGCCCAAGCTGTCGCCGTGGCCATGACGATAGCCACCGTTGCGACCTGGCCTCCAGTCCCAAATCCGAAGTTTCGGTCCGGATCACCAGAGCTTCCGATTATGCGGCACGCGATAGCATAGATCACGCCGGAGCCGAGGCCGGCTGCAAAAAGCGAGGGGTAAAGAACGGCAACATCGGTGATAAGCCCGCTCGTGCCTATCAGGGCGAGCGATATCATACCGGCGATAGCGGACAGTTTGCGGATTCCGAACCGTGGAATCCACCAGACGGCTGAAGCGGTGCTCGCCACAAACCCACAGAGGTAAGCCGTCCCGATATATCCTGCCATATTGGTGGACAAGGCCAATCGTGGCGCCTGCGTGCCGATGTAGAGTGGCAGGATCCCATAAACCATTGTTCCAAACCAGAAGAGGATTACGCCAGCGGCCACCTCCCTTCCGGAGTTCAATGCGTCCTTCCGATCGTTTCTCTGCATGTTTCCCAGCGCGCTGATTTTTCCGAGCGGGTTAGCCCGTGGGCTTCGGTCAGTCCTCTTCCAAACGAGATAGATGTTATTCGATCGTCTTCGTTCATGAGAACAGATCGTTCTCGATACGTCTGGCTAAACGATCTCGGAAATGATCTTGGTAGCTTCACCAAATGCGGTATTGGCGACGGGGACCCTGCGTAGATTGCGTTTTGCATCAGCACTTCTTTGAGTTCGTCCTGCGTGAACCCTCCTTGAGCCAGCCCCGCGCGCACGTGAAGGGCATATTCTTCCCATCTTCCGAGACTCGCAGTTGTGGCTACAACGATCAATCGCCGCGTCCGCTCGTCAAGGCCGGGACGACTCCATATTTCGTTCCAAGCGATACGGGTGATCATAGCCTGAAAGTCTTCGTTGAAAGAAGTGCGTCCGGCGAGCGATCTGTCTACCCATTCGTCGCCAAGAATTGCGCGCCGTGTCACCAGACCGGCCTCGAAAAGGATGTCTCTGGCGGATGTCACAGTCGATTTGGTGCCGAAGAATCGAACGATTGCCGATGCCAATGCTGCTGGATCCTCGATAGCGGGAAGATGCCCGGTCTTGAGGCGCACCGCTTTTGCATCGGGAATGCTTGCTGCCAGGAATTCCCATGTCCAAGAAACGGTGTGGAGATATCATCGTCTCCGGTGATGACGAGCGTTGGCACGGCGATGGCGCCGAGACGGTCCGCGATATCCATGTCGCGAATTGCTGCGGCACAGCCGGCATATCCGGTGTCGGAGCTGTTCACGAGCGCCCGCCACGCCGAGCTCACCTCTGCGGCACGGTTCTCGATGAACTTCGGCGAGAAGAAGCGATTTATCGCGGCATCTGCGATGGCTTCCGTGCCGTTGGACCGGACGGCTGCGACCCTGTCTGTCCAAATCGCCTTGTCCATCGTGGCGGAGGTACAGATCAATGCAAGGCCTGCCACTCTCCGAGGATGGTTGATCGCCATATCCATGGCGATCATCCCGCCGAGAGAAATCCCAGCAATGATCGCCTTTTCTACATTCGCTGCGTCCATCACCGCGACGGTGTCTGAACCGAGCACATCAAGGCTGTAGTCGCCCCCCGGCGCGTCCGAAGCGCCATGACCACGGTTGTCAAGGCGTATAAGCCGATAATGCGGCAGGAGATGAGGAAGCGCCTTGTCCCACAAGCTCATGTCGGTACCGATTGAGTTTATCAGGACGATGGCTGGCAACTCTGCGGAGCCTTGCTCCTTCCAGTATAACCGGACCCCGTTATGCTTTGTGAACGGCATCGATATCCCTCGTCAGAGGTTTAGAAGTTCGCGGACGATGCCTTCGCTTTCGCCTATGTCATTCCCCAAGGCGGAAGCCGCGAGATTGCAAGCTATGGCATCTCCATCGATTTGGAGGCCTTCGATCGTAACGACCATCGAGCCTATTGCTCCGGCGGCGATGGAAAAGAGATCCGCCAGAATTGAAGCCTCTGTCTGCCATCCACCGAGCCCCCGCTCCTGTTCCTGGGGAAGGCCCCCCAGCAATGTGGCAACCAGTCCGGGCGCGCGATGCGCAGCGGATAGAGCGACTTGGCAGCCTGTCGGGTTCCGTTTGTGCGGCATCGCAGAGGACCCGCCACGGCCCGGGACGACCGGCTCAAGAGCTTCCCGAATATGGTCCTGCGACAGCAAGGCGATATCCTTTGCCATTTTGCCAACGGTGCCAACCAGGATGCCGACGCTCGTGCCGATCGCGGCCACGGCGATTCTGCGGCTATGCCAAGGAGGCGCAGGTTTCAGCTGCAACGCGCTGGATAGCCGGCGCGCGACCGCAGAGCCTCTGCCCGACATGCCTGCCCGCGTCCCCGAGGCCCCGCCAAGCTGAACGCATATGTACGCGCCGGCGTCGGCTCGCATGCGCGCCGCTGCCTCGGCGATCCCCGCACGCCATTGGGCGATCCGCAGTCCAAAAGATATTGGCATCGCATTCTGCATCAACGTCCTGCCTACGGCAGGCACGCGGCGATAGTTTTCCGCCAAGGCTGTCAGGGCAAGGTCGAGACGATCGGCATCGTCGATCAGCAATGCGGAGGCTTCTCTCGCCTGCATCATCATCACCGTGTCAGCCAGGTCCTGACTGGTCGCGCCCTTGTGGACCGCCATCGCCGTCTCTGGCGCCATCGCCGAACGGATCCTGCCGATCAGCGGTATCGCGAGCGTACCTGCGAACGCAGCCTCGTCGGCGAGGATTTGAGGGTCGATGGCGAGCGACGCGCAGACGGCGCCGATCTCATCGGCGACGCGTTCCTCGATGATCGCTTCTGCGGCTTGAGCCTGCGCCAATGCAGCCTCAAATTCCAGGGCGTGTTTGACGGTCGAGCGTCGGTCGTCATAGACCGCCAGCATCGCCGGCGTTGTCGCTGAACGATCGTGAAGGAGCCTGCTCACAGCGAAAAGAAGACCGTCTCTGCATCACCTTGGATGTGAATATCGAGCCACCAGACTCCATCATCGCGCTGGCGCGCAACAAGCGTCGATCGACGGTCCGATGGCACAAGGGAGAGGATGGCATCTGTGTCGTTGCCTTCTGCGCCGTCGAAATACAGGCGTGTGCAAAGTCTTCGCAGCACCCCTCTCGCGAAGATCGATAACGCGATGTGGGGAGCTTGGAGCGAATTGCCTGGTCCGGGCACGCGGCCCGGGAAAACAGTGCGGAAGCGATACACGCCGGATTCGTCGGTAGCGCATCGGCCGAACCCTATGAACTCCGGATCGAGTGGAATTTCGGCTCGCTTATCCGCCCTCCGGAATATCTTCCCGACGCGTTGGCTTGCCAACTTTCTACCAATGCGTCTGAAATCGGGTCGCCATTTCCGTCGAGAATCTGGCCAGCAATGTCTATCACATCCCCTCTGGGAGCGCCCGTTCGCGTCGGGCGATTCAGAACATAGTGATCATCCGCGAAGAGCTCCGGTCGGGCTCCCAGATCTGACAGTCCCACCAAGTCAGCGCCGCCTTTCCAAGGCAGACCGTAGTGGAAGAAGGGGCCTACAGTCTGCCAAGGAGTTTGACCGAATAATCGAGGATCCTGGTTATCGAACCGCGCAGACGCTTTACGCTTTTCCAAGTCGTTATCCATTGGCAGTACCCTCGAAGGGCGTCTGCATTGCCCCCTTCAGCACGATGTCAAAACGGTATCCGAGCGCCCAGTTGGCGATGGTCGTGTCGATATCAAACCGGCAGATGAGGCGATTGCGATACGGCATCGGAACCGCATTCGCGATCGGATCGATCTCGATCAATGGATCGTCAGGAAAGTAGATTTGGGTGACGAGACGAGTGGCGAAGGCGGGGCCAAGCAACGACAGGTGAATATGAGCCGGGCGCCATGCATTGTGATGGTTACCCCAAGGGTAAGCTCCGGGCCGGATGGTCGTGAAGGAATACCAGCCCTGATCATCGGTAATCACCCGACCAGCTCCGGTGAAGTTCGGATCGAGCGGCGCGTCCCAATTATCGTTGCGATGGATATACCGCCCGGCCGCGTTCGCCTGCCAGATTTCGACGATGGTGTTTGGTACCGGACGACCACTGTCATCCAGCACCCTGCCAGAGATGCGGATGCGCTGGCCATGGGGAGCAGATCCATGTTGCGACGTTAGGTCTACCTCGGCTTGACCCATAAGAGCGCTCCAGCAACCGCTGGGGCCGCTCACCTCAGTCAAAGTCTGCGGAGCGTTGACCAAGGGGTGACGCGGACTACGCAATCCGGTCGAGCGATACTCTGGGTAGAGGAGTGGTGGCAAGCCCGCGTCGTCAGGCGCATATGCGATGTCCGTTGTCACAGGCAATTCTCCCGGAGCTTGCCCAGAAAGAGAGGGGCATTCGTCTTGGAAGCGATTTCCTCGACGCAGACGGATGGTGCCATGTCGAGCAGCGCAAGCACTCCGGCTTGCGGGTCTAACTCCATCACCCCGAGGTCCGTAATGATCAGATCAACCACCGACCTGCCGGTCAGGGCAGAGTACATTTCTGGACGATCTTGGGCGCGCCATCCTTGGACGTATGATCCATGACGACCACCACCCGCTTGACGCCTGCAACCAGATCCATCGCTCCTCCGATCCCCTTCACCATCTTGCCCGGAATGGTCCAGTTGGCGAGGTCGCCATTCGACGCGACTTGCATGCCTCCCAGGATGGCCATGTCGATGTGCCCGCCCCTGATCATGGCGAAGCTGTCGGCAGACGAGAAAAAACTCGAAGTCGGCAGCGTGGTGACTGTCTCCTTGCCGGCATTGATCAAGTCTGCATCAGCTTCATCAGCGAACGGGTAAGGGCCCACTCCGAGCATGCCATTTTCGCTTTGCAGCGTGACGGTCACGTTTTCGGGGACATGGTTGGCAACCAGCGTAGGGATGCCGATTCCGAGATTTACGTAAAATCCGTCCTTGAGTTCTCGAGCAGCGCGCGCTGCCATCTGATCGCGCGACCAAGCCATCATGCAGGCTCCCGAGCGCGAATCGTCAGCTTTTCGATCTTCTTCTCGAGGCCCGTCGCTCGAACAATCCGATCGACGTAAATGCCGGGCGTATGCACTTCATCCGGGTCGATGGCGCCAGCTGGCACGATCTCCTCGACCTCGGCGACCGTCACCCGTCCGGCTGTCGCCATGATCGGGTTGAAATTCCGCGCTGTCTTTCGAAAAACCAGATTGCCTTCGGGATCAGACCGCCAAGCCTTGACTATCGAAAGATCAGCTTTCAGCCAGCGCTCTCGAATATATTCATCGCCGTCGAAAGTTTCGACAGGCTTGTCTTGCGCGACGACGGTTCCTACCCCGGTCCGGGTATAGAATGCCGCAATGCCGGCGCCGCCGGCGCGAATGCGCTCGGCTAACGTACCTTGCGGATTCAGCTCAAGTTCGATGTCACCATCCAGGAACTGCCGCTCAAAAAGACGATTGTCGCCAATATACGATGCGATCATGCGACTGATCTGCCTGCTTTGCAGCAGCTGCCACAGACCAAAGCCTTCTGCGCCCGCGTTGTTCGAAATCACTGTAAGCCCTCGGGTACCGCTTCGATAAAGCTCCGCGATAAGGTTCTCCGGGTTTCCGCAAAGGCCAAAGCCACCCGACATGATCGACATTCCGTCGAACAGCAAACCCTCAAGCGCTTCGGACGCGCTGCCTCGAATTTTTGAAAGCATTATAAGCCTCGGAACTGTTCGGAATTTTCCTTCGAACCTTATCCTTCGCATCGGCATGGAGCTGCTGCTTTTGACGATATGTGAAGGACGTTTGCGGTTTCGTCATTCTCGGTCGTCCGAATTGACTTGAGCGCACATTTCCAGGCAGGCCAGACTTGCCATTGCGGGAGAGACCGTTCGCCGGCGCCGAAGGAGCAACCGCCCCGGAAACTCTCAGGCAAAAGGACCGCAGGGCATCAAGATATCTGGAGAGTGGCGCCCGCCTGGGTGCCCGCCGACGGGATAGCGATCTCAGGCACAGCGGACAGATGGGGCGCATCCACCACCGTTTTGGGAGCGGCTCCCAGTGGCACGTATTAGCATCATCGGCGCCGGCATTACCGGCGTAACAACCGCCTACAGCTTGGCTGTCCGCGGTCATGAAGTCACCGTCTACGATCGTCGCCGCTATCCGGCGATGGTCACCTCATTTGCCAACGGTGGCCAGCTCTCCGCAAGCAATGCCGAAGTCTGGAACAGCTGGGCCACCATCGCAAAGGGTATGAGATGGCTCTTGAAAATGGTCGCGCCTTTGTTGCTGAACCTCAAGCCCGGCCTTCACAAATACGGGTGGCTCGCCGAGTTTTGCGGCAATATCTTTCGGCACGAAAGAAACACGATCGCGACCGTTCGTCTCGCACTCGACGCGCGAAGGCATATGTTCACCATTGCGGAAGCAGAGGGCATCGATTTCGATCTGAAGCGATGCGGAATCCTTCATCTCTACCACAATGAACAGGAGTTTCGTGCTGCCGAAGTGGGCAACGCCCTCCTCCTCAAGGGCGGGCTCGAAAGGCACGCAGTGTCAGCTGGAGAAATGCGCGCGATCGAGCCGAGCCTGCAAGGCGCTCTTCACGCCGGATTCTTCACCACGGGGACGCCACGGGCGACATCCACAAGTTCACACGCGGGCTCGCAGATGCGTGTGCACGCCGAGGCGTGATTTTCAAGTTTGGAGCTGCTGTCCGGCGAGTGGAGATACAGAACCGGATTTGTACCATCAGCTTGACCGATGACGAGAGTGGTCGGCCGATCGCCTCTCAGACAGCTGATGCCATCGTTGTCTGCGCAGGGGTTGAAAGCCGAGAAATCGCCAGAAAGCTCGGCGAGAAAGTAAACATTTATCCGGTGAAGGGCTATTCCATCACTGTAAACTTGAGAGACGAGCAGAGCCGAACAGCTGCACCGAGTGTCAGCCTGCTCGACGACGCTGCGAAGATCGTCACAAGCCGCCTCGGTCCAGATCGATTCCGGGTGGCCGGCACCGCAGAGTTCAATGGGTTCAACCTAGATATTCGCGCTGACCGGATCCGCCCGTTGCTGCGCTGGTCGGAACGCCTGTTCCCCAAAATGGATACTGACAGCGTCACCCCATGGGCAGGCCTGCGCCCCATGACGCCCGATATGCTGCCTGTTGTCAGGCCGGGAGAGTGCGTGGCGTCTACTACAACACCGGCCACGGCCATCTTGGCTGGACGCTTTCCGCTGCAACTGCCGAGATGATCGCCATGCGCCTGGACAGCGACTTCGCCGCGTAGCTTCGATCCACATTATTCATCAGAAGGATTTCGAGAATGATCCTAAGCTTGAAGCAAGCCCAGAATATTGCACTTCGCACTCTCAAGGCCGGTGCCGAAAAAGGACTGAAGCCGCTATGCGTAGCCGTGCTCGATCCGGGAGGTCATACAATAGTCCTGCACCGAGCGGACGGCGCGTCGCATCTTCGACCAGCAATTGCTATCGCGAAGGCGGCCGGCGCCTTGAATCTCGGCGTCTCTTCCCGCTCGATCGCGGCGATCGCGGCCGAACGACCGACATTTTTCAACTCGCTCGTAGGCATAGCGCCTCTCGGTATGGTGCCGGCCGCCGGAGGAGTGATCGTGGTTGACAGCGACGGCCAGACACTGGGTGCCGTCGGCGTTACCGGCGACACCTCGGACAATGACGAAGCTTGTGCACTTGCGGGCATCGAAGAGGCAAATCTGTTCGCGAAGGACTGATCATTGCCCGCGCAACGCGGCAAAGGTATTTCACATAAGTGCAATGATTGAAGAGAGATTGGCAAAAGCAGCGAGGAGGACGTTCGCCTTATGAAGTTGGACAGGCAGCTGGCGCGGCATGCGTACGGCTCCTTCCAGCAAATAATAAGGGGGGTTTATGTCTCGGTCGAATAGAACGAACGGGTCGGTAGCGGCCCTGCTTGCCGCTACTGTTCTGGCCGGATCGGCGACGCCAGCCTTCGGGCAGGCGACACCCGAGGCGCCTCAAGATTCTTCCGCGTCCTCATCGGGCGGATCGCTCGACATTGTCGTTACCGCCCGCAAGCGCGAAGAACGCCTCCAGGATATCCCGGTGGCGGTCTCGGCGATCGGCGGAGCTGCCCTCGAACAGAAGGGCATCGACAATGTGACAAACCTGATCGGGACGGTTCCGAGCCTCTTCACCAGCCAGAACCAGGCGTTCGGGCCGCTTCCCAACCAGACCTATCTCGTACTTCGCGGCGTCGGAGCGGCGGCATCCAACGATCCCGCTGTCGGAACCTTCGTCGATGGCGTCTATCAACCGAGCCTGGCATTCGACACTGGCTTCCTCGACTTGGAGCGCATCGAGGTTTTGCGTGGGCCGCAAGGTACCCTTTTGGCAGAAACACCGAAGGCGGTGCACTGAACATTGTGACCGCGAAGCCCGACGGCACCTTTCGTGGAAGCTGCGCGCAGAATATGCGGACTTCAATAGCGTTCGCCTCGGCGCGAGTTTCAGCGGCCCATTGGTGGAGGACAAGCTCTTCGCTAGCCTTTCTGGTCAATATTACAGCACCGATGGCTACATCCACAACCTGACCATCGACAAGGATCAGGATACGCTTCGCAGCCTGGCCGGGCGCTTCGTGCTTCGCGCATTGCCCACCGAAGACTTCGAGATCATTCTCCGACTGGATGGTTCTCGCAACAGAAACGGTTATCTCGGTTACGGCGTCGTGGACGACGGCGCGAAGCGTTATGCCACACTCGATGATCGCAAGGTTGTCTCGCCCGACACGAGCTTTGGCGGCTCTCTAACCATGTCGTACGATCTTCCGGCGTTTACGATCAAGTCGATCACCGGATATCAGCACGTAAAGACCGAATTCTGGTACGACTTTGATGGATATTCGGACCCCGACAACTTTCAGGACCAGCGCACGACCCAGTCAGCACTCTCCGAAGAACTTCGTTTCGAGTCGAGGAGCGGCGGGTCTTTCACATGGCTTGGCGGATTGTACGCCTTTCAGGATATCCACGAACAGAACCGCAATTTCGCCTTGTCTGGCTGTACGATCTGCGCCTTTCCGCCGATTTTCAATCCCGCCAACGACGTGCGGGAAGCGACGAGGTTGCGGCGTCGCGGCTGGGCCGCTTTCGGTCAAGTCGGCTACAAGTTCAACGATCGCTTCGAGCTGACTGTCGGCGGGCGATATGGCTGGGAGCGGACGCGGGCATTCCAGCAGGGCGTCGTGATCGTGCCGGCTGTGGGCGCGAACGACGCGTTCAGCGGAGTCACGTCAAAAGCTTCAGCAATTTCTCGCCGTCCGCTTCATTCTCCGTTCACTGGACGCCTGATGTCATGACTTACGCGACTGTGTCGCGAGGTTATCGCTCAGGCGGCTTTGACAAATATCCGGGTAGCAGTGCAGCCGTTGGGATCGCTTTCGACAACGAAAAGTCGACCAATTATGAGGTGGGGCTGAAAGCGTCGCTCTTTGACCGACACCTGATCGCCAGCGTTGCTGGTTTCATCGTTCAGGTGGACGACATGCAGCTGGCTTCTGTTGCCATCAGCCCGGTCACCGGTCTCCCTGTCGGTGTCACTGCCAATGTCGGTGCCTCCCGTAACCGCGGGTTCGAGTTCGAAGCAACCGCCATGCCGTTCCGCGGATTCAAGATTCGCGGGAACGCTGCATATACCGACGCGCGCTTCACCTCTATTACGAGCCCGGTAGGATCCCATCTGACCGGCGATGCGTTGCCTTATGTCCCCAAGTGGACTGCTTCAGGCGGCGCAGATTACACTGTCTCGATCGGTGACACTGAACTCAATCTCGCAGCCGACTATCGTTATGTGGGGCCGTATTATTCCGGTAACGGGGCTCCTCCGTTTGATCCGATCCTGCAGGTTCAATCCTATGACCAGCTCGACCTCCGCGCCAGTCTGAAGAGAGACCGATGGGAGCTGACCGTTTACGTCGACAATGTGACGGACAACTTCAACATTACACGCCGGTTCGCACCGCCGTTCCAACCGTTCACCCGCGCCTCGGTGCTTCCACCTCGCAAGTTTGGCGTGAAGCTGAACTACAGCTGGTGAACATCCGCCGCCGGCCTCACTGGCCGGCGGCTTTGACCACTCAGGAATCGTGTCCTTGTTAAGGAGCGTCGGCCCGCAGCGAAACGCTGCTTCGCTGTCAAAGGATTTGCCGTGACCGAGATCGACATGACGAGCTTTGATGGAATTATCGGGAGCCTGACCCCGATGAGCGGCGAAGTCATCGACTGGACGAGCCCGACCGCTCCGGACAGAGCCCTTCAGTTTCGCGCCGGCGGACACGCTGATGTCGAGCGGGCCGTCGGTTCAGCGGGTCGAGCTGCTGGTTTGTGGCACCGGCTCGCGCCGAGTGAACGGCGAATGGCGATGCTGCGGTGGGGCGACGCAATAGAGGCCGCCGCCGAGCGCATCGGCATGCTCGACTGTGTCGACATGGGCAAACCGATAGCCGTTGCGACGATGGAAGCCTGCGTTGCCGCTCACATTGTGCGCTGGTACGCTCAGGCAATCGACAAGGCTTGCGGAGAAGTCATTGCGTCGTCGCGCGAGGCGATCTCTCTGTCGCTGAGAGTGCCCTACGGTGTCGTTGGCGCGATGGTCTCGTGGAATTACCCAAGTATAAACGCCGCCATGAAAGTTGGGCCAGCACTCGCGGCCGGCAATGGCATGGTGCTGAAACCGTCCGAGATTTCGCCCGCTCCGCGATACTGATTGGCACCCTCGCCGAAGAGGCGGGCATCCCCGTCGGTCTGCTGTCTGTCCTCCCTGGCGGAGCGGCGACGGGCGCAGCGCTCTGCAGCCATCCCGGGTTGCAATGCTTGCCTTCACGGGCTCGACCCAGACGGGCCGCTCTGTCGCCAAGCTCGCGGCCGAGCGGCTCGTGCCTGCTATCATCGAGGCCGGAGGAAAGAACGCGATCGTGGTTCTTGACGACATGACCGACTATCAGGGCATAGCCATCGACGCTGTAGCGGAAGCATATGCAAATAGCGGTCAGCTTTGCGTCGCCCGCTCAAAAATCCTCGTCCCAAGCGATCGTATTGACCAATTCTCGGACGCTCTCGTAGCCGCTGCAGCAGATTTCTTGCCGGGTGATCCTCTCGAGCCGAACACAAAATTCGGGCCCTTGGCGTCCAAGGCTCATTCGGACAGGATCCGATCGGCAGTCGACATGGCCCTCGGTCGCGGCGAACAAGTCATCCGCGATGGTCGTCCGTGCAGCACGACATGCTGAATCATTCGCTGACAGTGGTCAGAGCGGATGACCCAACATCGCCGATATTGCGAGATGAATATTTCGGTCCGATCCTTGCAGTCGTTCCATATGATAGCATCTCCGATGCCGTGAGACTGGCCGGCCTCGGCGGCTACGGGTTGGCGATGACGCTCTGGACCGGCGAGTTGGCTCGAGCCAACATGTTACGGCAGGAACTCTGCGTCGGTCATTTGAAGATCAAGTCCGTCGCTGGTCAGGACTCGGCGACTGGTCTGGCGCTTCCACTGGAGCCTGCCGGTCAGTCCGGCTACGGAATCGAGTTCGGCGTTGACGCTCTCTCCAGCTACAGCCGTCGGATGGCCGTGGAGCAAATTGGCTGCCTCGCGCCGCTGGATCGCTAGCCACCGCCGACATCGCAGATCGGCCCAAGCGCCAAATCTGTTTGCGACTACCGCAAAAGTCCAACTTTCCGAGGTGCGCTAGAGCGGCCTTCACATGGAGGGCATTGTGCAAGATATTAGAACTACGGACTTTATCGTCGTTGGGGGCGGTTCGAGTGGCGCGGTGGTCGCATCTCGGCTAAGCGAAGAGAAGCGTTTTGAGGTCGCGTTGCTCGAAGCCGGCGGGTGGGACAGCTCGCCTTTCATTCGGATTCCGGCGGGCTCGATCAAAGCGATCATGAATCCTGAGTACAACTGGTTCTATCAAGCGGAACCGGATGCCTCACGAAACGATCGAGCAGACATGTGGCCGGCCGGCAAAGTCCTCGGCGGCGGCTCGTCGATCAACGGGATGATGTATGTTCGCGGCAATCGCGGCGATTATGATCAATGGGCTCAGCTCGGCTGCAAGGGCTGGTCCTATGACGACGTGCTTCCGTTCTTTAACAAGGCCGAGACGAACGAAAACGGCGGCTCGCGCTTTCGCGGCGACAAGGGCCCTCTGCGCGTATCGAATGCCCGCCTATCGACCACGTTGGCCGACGCATTCATCGCTTCTGGCGTACGTGCGGGGATTCCGCACAATCCGGATACCAACGGTGCCGAGCAAGAGGGTATCGGCCCCTGCCAAGCCACCCAGAACAAGGGTTGGCGACATTCAACGGCACGCGCCTATCTGGCCAAGGCGAAGCGCCGATCCAATCTGAAGGTCGAGACGCATTTCATGGTCAGTCGGGTACTGATCGAGAAAGGCCGCGCGATCGGCGTCGAAGGCGTTCAGAACGGGCGCACGGTTCGCTACTTGGCAAACAAGGAGGTCATTCTTTGCGGCGGCGCGTTGTCGTCGCCGAAAATATTGATGCTCTCGGGCATTGGCCCGGCAAAGCATCTTGGCGAGCATGGCATCCCTGTTGTCGTCGATTCCCCGGGAGTGGGGCAAAATCTGCAGGAACATCCCGGAGTGTTGATGTCGACCCATGTCGGCATCGATAGCCTCAATGTCGAAGTGCAAAGCGTCGCCAGGATAGTCAAGCATGGCTTGAACTTCGCTTTGTTTGGGCGAGGGCCAGCCACGGCATGCGTTGCCTCCGCTCTCGCGTTCATTCGCACGCGAGACCATCTCGAGTGGCCCAACATCCAACTGTCGTTCTCGCCGATCGCGTACGACTTCACGCCGGACGGCGTACACCTGTACAAGCGTGCGGCAATTGGCGTTGCCATCAACATCTGCCGGCCCGAGACGCGCGGTCAGTTGCTGCTCCGCTCCACCGATCCAAGTGAGCGGCCGATTATCCAACATGAGCTGCTCGGCGGAGATGATGAGATCAAGCAGCTCATCGAAGGATGCCGGATCGTGCGCAAGATTTTCCGTTCCAAGCCATTCAGTGAATATGACAAAGGTGAACGCTTACCCGGAAAGCAGGTCGAAACCGACGCTGATTGGATCGAGTATATCCGTCAGAGCGCCTTCCTGATGTACCACCCGACTGGCACTTGCGCGATGGGAATTGGGCCGACAGCGGTTCTCGATCCGGAGTTGCGCGTCAAGGGCGTCACCGGTCTTCGCGTTGCGGATGCCTCGATCATGCCGACGCTGGTTAGCGCGAATACAAATGCACCGTGCATCATGATTGGCGAACGGGCGGCCGATCTGATCCGAAGAAGCCACTGAGGAGATATCGTACCGCAGGAGCCGATGGCCCTCGTACGCACGATCGATCGCTTGGCCAGGGAGATATGACCGATGCATTTCGCTTCCGATAACTGGGGGGGCGCCCTTCCTGAAGTGGCTCAGGCTCTCGTCGACCATTGCGACGGCTTCGCCGCCGCATATGGCAATTCCGAACTCGATCGATCGCTCGTCCATCGCTTCCAGGAGATATTCGAGCACGATCTCGAGATGTTTCTCGTGGGAACCGGCACCGCTGCCAACAGTCTTGCGATGTCGGCAGCTGGTCGCCCCGGCGGCGTGGTGTTCAGCCATGCAAATGCGCATATGTTCGAAGAAGAATGTGGAGCCATCGAGAAGATCGGCGGAGGCCTGCGGATCACCCCTGTCGAAGGCGCGCTGGGCAAAATTGCCCCTGAGAAGTTTGCTGCTGCGCTCGGCCGACTGCCGGAGGGCTTTGTCCACGTCGGTCAGCCGTCAGCAGTTACGCTTACACAGGCGACCGAGTGGGGCACCCTCTATCAGCTCGATCAGATTGCTGAAATCGCGTCCATAGCCCGAAAGAGGAATATCGCGGTCCACATGGATGGGGCTCGGTTTGCAAACGCTCTCGTCGCTCTCGATGTCACACCCGCCGACATGACATGGAGGCAGGGCGTCGACATGCTCTCCTTCGGTGCGAGCAAGAATGGCTGCTGGTGCGCCGAAGCGCTCCTCGTATTCAATCCTCGGTATGCGGAACATATGATTTATGCACAAAAGCAGGCCGGGCATCTGTTCTCAAAGTCCCGCTTCATCTCTGCCCAGCTCGAAACCTATCTTTCAGAAGACAATTGGCGGAAGTGGGCGAGGCAGGCTAACAGGCTTGCGGCGGAACTAACTGCAATACTGATGCGATCTGGTGCAGCTCGGATCGCTTGGACGCCCGAAGCCAACATTGTCTTCGCGATCATGAAAATCAAAGAAGCCGAGAGACTTCAAGCGGCTGGAGCCTTCTTCTACAGGCGCGCATCTTTAGAGACCGAAATAGCCATCGCTGGAGACGAGGGCCTATATCGCTTTGTAACAAGTCCAATGAACGATGCGACCGATC
This sequence comes from Caballeronia sp. PC1, assembly GCF_021353155.1. Taxonomy (NCBI): domain Bacteria; kingdom Pseudomonadati; phylum Pseudomonadota; class Betaproteobacteria; order Burkholderiales; family Burkholderiaceae; genus Caballeronia; species Caballeronia sp. PC1. The sequence continues at coordinate 985,037 of NZ_JAJUBH010000002.1, read as the reverse complement.
TGCAGGACTTCGCGGAAATCCTGAGCTGACCGAAATTAGACCATGTCTCCTTTTTCGAGGTCGCCTTCGGGGCAAGGCGCCAGCTTTTTGGTTATAATCTTTTCATCGACCTTCCTAATGGGTTCAAGCTTTGTTGCGACACAGTTGCTCTTGAAGAGTGGCTTGCCTCCGCTGCTGCTATCGGGGTGCCGCTTTCTCGTTGCGACGCTCTCACTTCTCCCGTTTCTTCTGATGGAATCTCCACGCGATGGATTTCGCTGGCGTTCGCCCCGCCGGCGCGATGCAGTCCTGACGCTGCTGCTCGGTCTCCTTCAGATTGCGGCGGTCATGGCGTTGGTGTCTGCAGCTATGCGCTTCATCGATGCTGCGACCGTTGCGATCCTCCTCTTCACGAACCCGTTGATCGTGATGCTCGTCGCAGGAAGGGCGCTGGGTGAGCAGCTCAACCGGATAAATCGCCTTGGCATGGTCGTCGGATGCGCAGGTATCCCCGTCATCGTCGGGGGCAAGATCACGGTGTCCGCAAACGGCTTGATTGGCCACGGGCTGGCTATCGCGGCCGCCTTCTGTTGGGCGGGGCACCAATTGCACATAGAAAGTTTCAGCCAAACCTGCGGCCTGCCACGCTCAACTTCTGGCAGATGCTCGTTGGTGCCCTAACTCTCATGTCGATCGCGCAGCTTAAGTGTGAGCGCTGGCCGACACATCTCGATTTTGCCCAGGTAATATGGTTTCTCTGGCTTTCCATACCTGCTTCGGCCGGGTCATTTGGGCTTTGGTTCGTCGCTCTGTCCAAGGGTGGGGCAACACGGGCAAGCAGCTTCCTCTTCCTTGCTCCCCTCTTCACATCCCTCCTCGCTGTGCCCTTTCTTGGTTCGGTGCTGGGGCTCCATCAGATTATCGGCGGAGCGCTCGTCGGTCTCGGACTTTATCTGGTCAACCATCGATCGGGCAGCCGAGCCGAAAACCCGAAGATCAACACGTGTCTGCTCGATGAGCGCTCAATCATTTTCGCCAAAGAGGCAAAAGCGTCCCAACCACACCTCCCCTAGATTTTCCTAAAGGAGATCGATGATGTCTAAAAACCTGCAGGTATTCAATCAAACGTACTTGGCAGCACGTGATAACTTTCTGCAGGCTACGACGGGCAAAGCTGCAAGGATCTATTCGATCGAACATCCACTAAGCGGACCATCCGGTGAGCCTCTACACGTGGATGTAGCTGTCTTCGGATCCCCACAAGCGGCCAACACCGTTTTCCTCACCTCCGGCGTTCATGGCCCTGAACTGATCGCAGGTTCCGCCTGTCAGATCGACCTGGTCAATGGCGGAAAGCTCGCTGCCTTGCCTGCGGACGTCAAGGTCGTGCTGATCCATGCTATCAACCCCTGGGGCTCGGCTCATGGCCGGCGCTATACGGAAGACAATGTAGACCTGTGCCGAAACTTCACCGTATTTCCGACGCAGACAGAGGTTTCGGAAAGGCTCATCGATCTTCAGGAGGCGATCGACTCTGCTTCTCTGGAACCTGCGGATGTCGCAGGTTCCGACGCAATCATTGAAAGGTTCATCGAGGAAAATGGCTTGGGAGCCTTCATCAACGTGGCCCTCTCCGGACAGTATCATTTCCCGAGCGGCATTGGCTTTGGGGGGAAGGAACCGGCCTGGTCCCGCAGCACGATCGAGCAAATCATCACTGAGGAAGGGAGATCAGCGCGGCACGTCTACATGGTAGATTATCACACCGGCTACGGGCCTTACGCTCATGGTTGCGTTGTCGCGATGCAGACGGGCTCGAAGCTCGAACGAGCTCACGAGGTATTCGGCGATTGGATTCTCGCTCCTCGGGCTCGCCCTACCGCCACCACGTATGAAACGACCGGTCACACGACTGATGGTTACGAAGCGATGCTTCCAGACGCGGAAGTAATCGCCGGCGTGCTCGAGATCGGCACGCTACCGCAGCCGCAGCTCGTCGCTGCAATGATCAACGAGCATCGCCATACCCGGCATCTCGCCAGCACGCCTGACGATCCGAGGCTCAAAGCGGCACGCGATGCTTTCAAAGCTTTCTTCGCGCCCGACGATCCGCACTGGCAGAACTATGTTCTGCATCGAGGCGAGCAGATTTTCGACCAGGTGCTCGCAGACATTTCTCGCCGCTTGCCAGACCGATGTTAAGCTCGGCAGGTGAAGCGTCCAGCCTCGCCTTGGGTCAGACTTGGGACAGTGCTTCACGAGGCGATGTGCCGAAAAACCGTCGGAAAGCCGTCGAAAAATTGGCCGGGTACTCGTATCCGACTTCGTAAGAAATCTGCGTTATCGACAGATCGCCCTCACGCATCAGGTCCAAAGCCCGCCGCATCCTTACCATGAGGAGATATTCCATCATCGTCTTACCCTCGACTGCCTTGAACAGCTTGCTAAGCTTCGACAAGCTCATGCCGGCTTGGCGAGCAATTTCGTTTGCAGGCGGCGGCTGTTGATACCTGTCCTCAAGGATTTTCATGACGCGAGCGACAGCGAGTCTGTCTCTTGACCGCGGCTGCGAACCGCGAGCATCTCGCCGAACAATCTGCTCGAAGAAGATGCGAATGATGTCATTGGCTCTGGATTGCAGAAGGAGACAGCGAGCGAACGGTGCACCAGCAGCCTCGAAGAAAGCGGCGGCCGCTTCTCGAAGCTCGAACGACAAATCGGTAGATATGATCCCGCATATCCCGTTCACGTCGTTCAGGTAGTCACTGAGCGCCCCGGAGTATAGGCTCGGGTCCAAGCCGAGATACTCTATCAAGTAGTTTTTGTCGCACGAAACCGTTACAGATCGCTCTTCGTCCCCCGAAAAAAAGCTTTGAGTACGCACCACTCCCGCAGGGCTGATTGGTACGGTGCAGCTTCTTGGTTCGATTTCGAATGATCGAGCTGATATAGAAGTGATGATGGAACGCCCTGCCATGCGTATGTGGATCCGGAGGGCGCCATCGCTCTCCTCACTTTCTTGCACATCTCGGAGACGATGGAGCGAAGCCCAGCTTACCGTTACACCACCTGGGAATATCAGGACGTTCCGGAACCCTCCGCGTCCATCCTTTGCGGCCGTGTCGCGATCAGAGCGGTCAAACCGACATCTTCGCGCTCGACGATCTCGTAGTCGCGTGGGACCAGATTCAGCATTCGTTCTGCGAGCATGGCTGTCATAGGGATTCCTCTCCCGATGTGCCACGAACCGACGAACGACATGCGTCGAACATGAAGATATTGATCATATGAGCGCAGCAATGGCTCATACGCCGCATTTACTGCGTCAAATAGATAGGAAGACAGGTGACGGCGATAGCGCCGAGTCAACGCCAGCATGACAGAACTCCGCAGAAATATAGCGGCATCCTGCACGCAGCACGCTAGGCGTTGACTGCATCCAGCTCATCGCCGCAACAACGATATCGATCGTTATTGCGGCTCATTCATCTGAGTTGACGTCACTCACTTTGATTCACTCTTTCGATCAAACTGACACTATAGCCTTTTCGGCGCTATCGCACAACCGATTCGCCTCCGGCCATCAACCAAGAAGCCGACTCTACTGAGTGGCCATGTTAATGATCTTGGGCTGGCTGTATTCGGCCATGCCCTCGCGGCCGAGCTCTGCGCCGAGGCCCGACTGCTTTGCCCCCCTGAAAGGCACATCCGGCGGGAGGTCGAAATGCTTGTTTACCCAAACCGTTCCAGCATCGAGCTTTTGAGCGATGCCATAGGCGGCATCGAGATCCTTGCCCCAGACGCTAGCGGCCAATCCGAACGTACCAAAATTGGCGCGCGCAATGACATCGTCAAGGTCGACATACTTCAATATCGGAAGAATGGGAGCAAATTGCTCCTCGGTCACCAGCCGCGCGCTGTCGTCAATATCACGAACGATCGTCGGGGGAATGAAATAGCCCGGTCGGTCGATAGGATCGCCGCCGGCAATGATCGTGCCATCTCTCGCAGCCTCCCGGAGAAACTCTTTTGCGCGCGCAAATTGCGCTTCGTTCTGCAACGGCCCGAATTGCACACCTTGAGAAAAACCATCACCGACGACCGCAGCTTCAGCAAGGGCCGCTAGCCGCTCGCATACCGCATCGTACACATTCTCGTGAACATATACCCGCTTTATGGCGACACAGACTTGGCCCGAGTTCACCATTGCGCCAGCGAAAATGCGCTCGGCGACTTCCTCAGGATCGATATCGTTCATCACGATGGCAGCGTCATTGCCACCTAGTTCCAAGGTCAGGCGCTTGATCGTCGATGCGGCGCTCGCCATTACGTGGCGCCCCGTGCTCGTCGAACCTGTAAACGCGATCTTCGCGATGAGTGGGTGTTCCGTCAGCAGCGCTCCGATCTGGCTTGGTCCGTTGATGATGTTCACGACACCGGCAGGGAAAATGTCAGCGCAAAGCTCGCCCAGAAGCAGAGTTGTCAAGGGCGTCGACGGGGCTGGCTTGACAACGACACAATTGCCGGCAGTCAGACCCGGAGCCAATTTGGTGGCCAGCAGAAGCAATGGGAAGTTCCAGGGGTAATCATGGCGACGACCCCGAGCGGCGTGCGATGTTCGACTATGCGTTCTCCCTCATTATCGCGAAGGACTTCCTCGGTCGTTTCCATGCTCGCAAACGCGCGCAAAATGTAAACCGTTTGCCCGACTTCCATTTCGGCAAGTCCGAGAGGCTTGCCCTGCTCCTCGACGAGGAGTCGAGCAAACTTTGCGCTTTGTGCTTCGATGCCACTCGCAAGTTGCGCGACAAGTTGGCCGCGCTCGGCCTGAGGCACGATGGACCAGCTCGCGAACGCTGCATGCGCTGCTGAGACGGCGGCTTCGACAATAGCAGCGTCTGCCACAGGCGCTTTCGCAACGACCGTTGCCGTTGCCGGATTGATGACATCGGCCATCTCGTCTCCGTCGATGAGGCTACCGCCTACCAACATCCTATAGTTTTCCATGCCGTTGCCTCCGAGCCTCGTCCGCCTCACGGACAATCGATGATCGGGAAGTTTATGCGGGGAACGGCTAGCTGCCACATTTGCCCGGCGGTCATTTGCTTATGCGGACTTGCACATTACGCATCCCTTCCGATGCGGCTCGTTTGTGCAGCCATATGGAAGCCTTCAAATGTCTGAGCGGCCAGAACAAAAGTGCTTGTCCGTCTTTTCCGGCAATATGGTTCAATGGCCCCATCGTTCAAACAGCTGGACCTCAACCTCCTTCGCGTTTTCGCGGCGGTCATGGAGGAGCGGAGCGCCCTCCGGGCCAGTCGCCTGCTGTGCACGAGCCAATCGGCGGTCAGCCACGCCCTCGCCCGCCTCCGCGACCAGCTCGGCGACGACCTATTTCTGAGAACACGCAGGGTCTCAAGCCAACGGCACGCGCGCTGGAACTCGCTCCGGAGATCGTGGCGGCGCTGGCGATAGTTCGGACAGCTGTTGAACGGCAAGAATTTGATCCTGCCACATCGGATCGTACGTTTACGCTGGCCGCGAGCGACGCACTCTCGATACTCACGGTTCAAAACCTGCTGCGCGAGTTCGGGCGCAGCGCGCCCGGTGTATCTCTAGTCGTCAAACCGGGCACGCGCGTGGATCTGGGAGAGATGATTGATCTCGGTCGGATCGATGTGGCCTTGGGAAGCTTCTCAGAATGGCCCGAGCACATGCGGTTCGATCCGATGGCTGCCTATCGCGACGTGCTGATCTCTCCCATTGGCAGCACGCCTATCGAGAGATCCGACCAACTGCATAGCCGGCGACTGGCCGTGGTGTCCGTCGGCGGCGAAGAAGAGGGCGCAATCGGCGGCTTCATCTATGAAAGGGGATTGGGCCGAAGAACCGAGATGTACGACAAGGCAGCACTTGAGCGCGCATTTCGGAATTGCGGCTTGATACCCCGTCCATTGTTGGCCATCCCCCATGCGCTGCTATTGCCCGAGCTTGTCGTGGAGGCAAATCTCACCGCCATCATTCCACACCCGCTAGGCGCACATTTCTGCAGGACCCATCCAGTAAGGCTCGACAAACTTCCCTATCCCTGTGCCTCACAGCAGATCGGCATGATCTGGCACCAGCGATCCGACAAGGATGAAGGATTGATATGGTTCAGAAGCATTTTGCGGAGCTTGGTATCTCGTCTGGTTTCCGACGGCGATCAGTTAGGCGGAGCAAAGTCATAGCTGATGCGGCCTGCCGGAAGATAGAACAATGCAATCACCGCACCGCCACGCACCTCGGGATAGTGCCGACTTCCTGGGTCCGGAGCCGTCCAGCCCGGACCTTGCCAGCCGTGCAAGCCGCGGAGTTGGGCACCCTCGTCTATCGGAACCACCATGTTCAACTCACCGTAGGGATGACCATGGTAGTCGCCACGCAAGATGATCTCTCCGTCCGCGTCGCGAATGGCACGCGCATCGTTGCTGTCCATGAAGACGGCGGTAATGCTGAAATGAAAGGTTTCTGGCCCTGGCTCGATGATTCGGCTGCGACGATAGCTCTTGCCAGCGATCTCCTGGTTTGCCGCCCAACCTTCGTCGATGCCGTATCGAATGAGTGTAGCGAGTTCACGATATGTGTCGGTAGCGGGGCCGTACTTCTCGTTCAGCCAGACTTCCAAGTCGCGGCTTGCGGTCATGTCCTTCACTTCAGAGAGAAAGGAAATGCTGCGTTCGATCAGCTGATCGCGATGTCCCATGGATAAATCCAATCCTCAATTGAAGCCGAGAAAACATGCAAATTCATCGACTGGCGCTCTGGGCATCAAACGAGGTTCAATGGCGTTGCCGTCCTCCTCAAAGCCCATGGAAATTCCACAAACGACCATTTCCGCATCTGCAATGGGGAGAAGTGTCCGCAATAGCTTGTGGTACTTCGCGAACGTTTCCTGAGGGCAGCTGCTCAGGCCACGCCCTTTTGCACTCAGCATGATATTCTGCAGGAACATTCCCAGATCCAGCCAGCTGCCCTGTTCCAGACGTCGATCAATCGTCACGATGAGACCGACCGGAGCGCCGAAGAATCCATAGTTCTTGCCGGTCTGTCGTGCACGTCCCGTCATGTCGGCCTGCTCGATTCCCAGTGATCCGTAGAATATTCTGCCGAAGTCCTTCTTCCGGGAAAGATAGGGTTCCGGCAGCTCTTCCGCATAATAGGCATACTCGGAAGCGTAGCTGTCTTTCTCAGTTTCATGCGCCAGGAGGAGAGTCGAGCCGATCTTGTGCTGAATTTCGCCGGAAACCACATAAACCCGCCAAGGCTGGATGTTCGCTCCACTCGGCGCGTGCCGCGCGGCATCGAGGATTTCGCGTACCAGCTCCTCCCCAACCGGCTCGGTCCTGAATTTTCGCGTCGAGGTCCTCGACCGGATGACGTCGTCGATCGAAGCATGATCACGATCCCGAACCCGAAGGGTCGCTCGTTTTTCACTGAGAGGTCTCAACCTGTACGGCTCCAAAAATGCCTGCACTAACGGGGCAATGCTCCTTCGGATTTGCCACCCGGATCGATCACTCAGAAGTGAATAGTACGCATTACCCAAATGCGGCACTCTCATCACGAGCATGAAGCGACTACAACTTCCTGTTTATTAAAGATAAAATTCCAGGGAACGATCAAAGCCCCAAGTTTGACGCTAATCATCACAAGACGATAGGTCGCTGCAGATCTTTTCTGCATGGGGATACGGAATGTCGGTACGCGTACTTATGATCAGCGGGAGCCTCCGGGCAGGGTCTTACAACTCGGCACTCCTCCGCCTGCTCCCGTCGCTCGCACCTGCATCGTTTGCGATGGATACCGCGCCGTCCTTTGCTGAATTTCCATTCTATGACGCCGATGAACATCAGCGCGCCGGGACACCGAAGCAGTCCTCGCGCTGGCGGAAGCCATTCGCCGCTCCGACGGAGTGGTAATTGTGAGTCCAGAATATAACTGGACCATCCCGGGAGCGCTGAAGAATGCTTTCGACTGGCTTTCGCGAGTCGAGAATCAGCCGCTGAAAGGAAAGGCTGTTGCTCTTCAGTCCGCGAGCGCCGGCCCGCTCGGTGGAGCGCGAATGCAATATCACATGCGGATGATGCTGACCTTTCTTGAGGCCAATCTGGTAGCGACGCCCGAGATTTTCGTGGGTCTGGCGCCAAGCAAGTTCAGCGAGGATCGTTCGCAGCTTCTCGATGGCACCTTGCGTACCATGATCGAAGCTCAGTTGCGAAAGCTGGAGGATGTCATCCGCATGACGAACTGGGCGAATGCGCCTGACAATCACGCGATATCCGGCTGACGAAATTGACCGGCCGCTCGGTCTGACGCGACAGAGGGAAACTGACTTGAGCGAAGCTTATATCTGCGGGGCCGTGCGCACCGCCATCGGACGCTATGGCGGAAGTCTGTCCAGTATTCGGATCGACGATCTCGCTGCGGTGCCGCTCTCCGCTCTCAAGTCCGAGTGGCCGCTTATCGATGGAAATGTCGATGAGGTAATTCTTGGCTGTGCCAATCAGGCAGGCGAGGACAACCGTAACATCGCACGTATGTCGGCTCTGCTTTCTGGTCTTGGCGAGCAATGCCCGGGTACGACGGTCAACCGGCTTTGCGGTTCGGGGATGGACGCTGTCATCCTTGCTGCTCGCGCGATCAAGACAGGAGAAGCAAATCTGATAGTGGCCGGCGGTGTGGAAGGCATGTCTAGGGCGCCATTCGTCTTGCCAAAAGCGGAAAGCGCGTTTTCGCGCGCCAACGTGATCCATGACACCACCATAGGCTGGAGGTTCGCAAATGCCCTGATGAAGGAGCGATACGGAACCGATTCCATGCCGGAGACCGCCGAAAACGTCGCGCACGAGTTCGGTATAAGCCGAGACGACCAAGACACCTTCGCCTTGGAAAGCCAGCGTCGTGCGGCTACCGCCCAAATAAGTGGGCGGCTTTCACTGGAAATCGTACCGGTGAGGGTCGCTGGGCCAAAGGGCACAGAACTAAAATTCGAGCATGATGAACATCTTCGTGCGACTACAATCGAGCGGCTAGCGGCATTGAAGCCCATCGCCGGTGATGGCGGGACAGTAACCGCCGGCAATTCGAGCGGCATCAACGACGGGGCTGCCGCAATCGTTGTGGCCAGCAAGGCAGCAGTTGACTCCTACGGGCTTGCGCCGCGGGCGAAAATCCTCGGGGCAGCTGTCGCGGGAGTGGCACCCCGCATCATGGGGATCGGGCCCGCGCCAGCGAGCCAGAAACTCCTTGAGCGGTTCGGCATCCCATTGAGCTCGATCGATGTGATCGAGCTCAATGAGGCATTCGCGAGCCAGAGTTTGGCGGTCCTGAGGCTACTCGGCCTTCCCGACTGTGCCGACCACGTCAATCCGAACGGTGGAGCAATCGCGCTGGGCCACCCCCTTGGGATGTCCGGCACGCGGCTCGTACTCACAGCGACTGAGGAACTCATTCGCAGCGGTGCACGCAAGGCTCTCTGCACAATGTGCGTCGGAGTCGGTCAAGGCGTCGCAATACTGCTCGAAAAAATCTGAGGCGGCCGGGCGTCGAAATTAGAAAGTAGGCATGATCGCGTGGCCTCGCTGTATCCGCACCTTAGTCGATCGACTTGTATGGCGTTCGCCGACTACCCCGTCACGGCTTCGAGTAGCCTACAGTCGAGAGGCGTCCTTGTCGCTTTGGTGCAGGCCGCCTCCTGCGGCATGAGCTTCGGTTCTCATTCCCTGAGACACCGTAGGGGGACTTCGACCGCACCAGTGATCACCTGGGCAAGCAGATCGACTGCAAGGACGGCGTCTTCTCTAGCCTCCGCAGCGCTTGCTCGCCAGGTGCTTCATCCGCTGTTGACGGTTCGGGTGGCCGTCCATCCTGGCGACGTAACTAAGGATTCGGTCCTCTCCAGTATTGAAACAACGCTGAGATGCTTTGCCAAAAGCCGCCAAGCCAGAAGTTATCAGTCACTTCTGACCGCGCCTCGCGTGGAATGAATGTCGAAGGAGTTCCGATGCCTTTCGACATTCGCCAACTCCGATTTGCCATTGCAGCAGCCGATCACGGCAGCTTATATCGCGCGTCGCGGGCGCTAGACGTCGAGCAATCCACCCTGAGCCGCGCCATCCTGAAGCTGGAGCGGGTGATCGGCGGCAGAATTTTCAATCGCTCGCAAGCGGGCGTCACCATGACCCTTGCCGGCGCGCAGTTCATCCGCGCGGCGCGACCGATGGTGGCGAACGCGGAAAAGATGGCGACAATGATGCGGGCGGCTGGTCAGGGCCGCGCCGGCGGGCTGATGATCGGGCACAACAGCGCGATTTCGGCCGGCCATCTGCGCGCGACGATACTGGGCTGGCGCGCGGCCCACCCCGACGTCGAGGTCGATGGCGTGGAGGCCGACCGGGGCGCATTGCTTGCCGGCCTCGATACGGGCGAGATCGACATCGCGATCCTGGTGGGCGAAGCGAACCACGCCGATTTCCGGCACGCGTCGTTCTGGAACGAGCGCGTGATGATCGCCCTGCCCGACAGTCATGTCCTGGCCGGGCGCGAGACCGTTCACTGGACCGATCTGCGTGGCGAGCGTTTCCTGCTGCCCGGCGCCGATCCCGGCCCGGAGATTCGCGACATACTGCTCGGCCGTCTGATGATGGCGGGCGAGCCTCCCGATATCAGGATGCACCAGGCGAGCCGGGAAGCGATACTGAGCGTGCTCGGCGGCGGGCTCGGTGTCTCGATCATCTGCGAGGGTGGGACCGGCGCGCGCTATCCCGACGTCGTCTATCGGCCCATCCTCGGCGAGCAGGGACCGGCGTTCGTCAGCTATTCCGGCTATTGGCGAGAGGACAACGGCAATCCCGCACTGCGGCGGTTCCTCGCCTTCGTGCGCGACCGCCATGCACTGTCGTTCGACATTCCGTGAACGCGCGAGACAGTGACATGCGACGTTAACAAGCCGGATCGCAACCAATGGCCGGCCTGATTTGCAACCGGAGAAAGGAGCGCGTCATGGCGCAAGGCAAGACACTCATCATCGTGCTGGTCACGCTGATCGTCGGGTTCGGAGCGGGTTTCGTGCTCCGGCCGGTAATCGCGCCGGTCGAGCAGGCGCAAGTCGTCGCGAGCCCGGCTCCCGCTGCTTCGCCGGCTGAGCCGCGCGGCAAGCAGTATTTTGCGGCGCATCTCGGCGAGGCCCGGCAGGTTCTGACGCAATGCGCGGAAGGCTCGGTGCGCGGCGACGAATGCTTCAATGCCGAGATGGCCGTCACGGAGGCGGACGGCAGGGCGCGGCACAAGCGGTTCTTCGGCAACTGAGGCGGGATTTACACCGCCTTCAACTCCCCTGCGCGCGATGCCGGCGAAAGGCGCGGTCGGTCGCCATGAACCGCTCCAGCATCGGCGCGACGAGTTTCTCCGGTGCGAACGGCTGTTGCCCGGTCTCCTTCGCGAGCGCGTCTGAATAGGCGACGAGATCGCGATGCACGGTGGCGGGCAACTCCACGGCGAGCTTGACGGGCTTGTCCTCCGGGATCGGCCCCAGCTTCAGTTTCGTCATCGTGTGCCTCCAACGGGCTCCAATACAAGGTCGCGGGTCAGGACGATCCTGAGCGGATGCCCCGGCCGGATGGTGAGTGTCGGTTGCACATTCAATTGCCGCCGCACGATCTGCTGGCCGGTCTGATTGATGGTGTCCTGCGAGCCGCGACGGAGCGCGCGAGTCAGGTCGTCCTCGCTGTCGGCCCCAGCTCGGTCCCGACGCCGAGCAAGGTCGAGACCGCTGCGGCTTTCAGCAGATTGCCCCAATGCTGATTCACGCGGTCCTGCAAGCCGGCATAACCCGCCGCATCGGCGCCGGGCTGGCGCTCGAGAACGATAGAGTGGCCGTCCGGCATGATGAGCCGGTCCCAGGCGAGCAGCACGCGGGTCTGCCCCGCAGCAACCTCGCTGTCATATTCGCCGATCAGTCGCGCGCCCTGCGGAATGAGCAGGATGCGCCCTGTGGGGCTGTCATAGACGTTAGCCGTCACCTGGGCGGTGATCTGGCCGGGCAGGTCGGAGCGGATGCCGGTGATGAGTGCGGCGGGGATGATGCTGCCCGCCTGCACGATGTTGGGCGAAACCGGCGCGGTCAGCCGCTCGGCGCTGACTGTGCGCCGGTTGGCGGCCTGCGCCATGAACGCCCGCTTTCCGGCCTGATCGCCCTGCGCCGCTGAGCCGTCTTGCTGTTCCGGGAATTGCGGAGCGGAGGTGTCCGGCGCTGCTATCGCCAATCCGGGCAAGGATGGCATCGCGACGGCCCCGGCACCGCTTTGCCCAAGGAACACCGTGCTGGTGCGGGCGGCGTCGCGTTCCTGGGCGATGCGCTGGCGCGCAGCTTCGGCGGCCTGGGCGCGCGGATCGGGCTGCGCGCCGATCGGCGGCGCGGGCACGTCTTGCCCGCGCTGCTGCGCCGAGACGATCGGCCCGCCGAGATCGCCGGGGAGCGGCTTTCCGAGTTTCGGAACCTGGCCGTAATCCTTCGGCCCCGACGTGATGGTCTCCGCCGCGGCGCGGCTGTCGGTATTGTAGAGTTCCCTGGCCGCCTTCTCCCCTTTGGGCGCGAGCGCATAATAAAGCGAGCCGCCGATGCTCAAGCCGGCGACGACGCCGAGCGTGGCCAGCGCCTTCCTCGACAGGCGCATGACGCGCGGCGCCGGCCCGCGAAGCTGGAAGGCGGCGGGATTCGCGGATGCGGGTTGCGGGGATGCCTGCGGCGCGGCCGGCACAGATTGCTCACGTGCAGGCTGGACGGGCGTGGCGGCGGGATCGGCCATCACCGCCCCCTGCGGCGCGGTTCCGCGCCGTCGCGCACGATCCGCACGCGCCGCTCGCTGCGCCGGTCGCCCAGGCGCAGCTCGGCGGCGGTGAACAGCCGGTCCACCACCATGTAGCGGCCCTGCACGCGGTAATTGACCAGCTCGGCGTCGTCGGCCAGGCCGGTCACGAACAGCGGCGGCATCTCGCCCTGCGAGATCCCGGCCGGAAACTCGACGAACACCTGCCGGCCGTCGTCGAACGCACGGGCCGGACGCCAGGCCACGCGGTCGCCCTCGATCCGGTAGCGGAAATTGAGCGCGGCGAGGTCGAGTCCGCTCGCCACAGGGGCGGCGGATGCCGCGGCGGCGTTGGCCCCGCGCAAGGCGATCAGCGCGTCCTGCGGATAGGTCCACGATACCGACGCCATGTAGGTCGAAGCCGTCGCGCGCAGCTCCAGATGATAGGTGCGCCGGGAAGTGTTGATGATGAGGTTCGTGAAAAGGTCGGGCCGCGTCGGCTTCACGAGGATATGCACGCGCGCCGTCGCGCCGCTGCCGCTCACCGTGTCGCCGATGATCCACCTGACCGTATCGCCGGCCGCGACCGGCCCCGGCCCCACGAGCTGCTCGCCTTCCTGCAAGGCGATGTCCGTCACCTGTCCGGGCGCGGCATAGACCTGATAGAGCGCACCTTCGGTCCATGGATATTGCTGGATCGCGTTCACATAGCCGTCGCGGGTGGGCTGGATGCGCGCGGCGGCGTTGGCTGCCCCGACGCGGCGGCGCGGATCGGCGGGCTCGGAAGTCGCCGCTCCGGCCGCGACCGGCTTCAATTGGCCGGGGAGCGGCAGAGGTTCGGGGATCGTCACCACCTCGACGGGGCGCGGCGGTTCCGCGGCCGGCGTCGCCGCGATCTCGCGCGGCGGATCGTCGTAGGCTATGGAGGGCGGCTTCGCCGATGTGGTGGCGCAGCCGGCGAGCGCGGTGGCGGAGACAAGCAGGACCGCCGAGGCGGAACGGCGAAATGGCGTGTGCGTCATTGCGACAGCTCCCTTGACCAATTCAAAGCGTTGACGAAGACGCCGAGCGGGTTCTTGCGCAGGGCGTCGGGCGTGCGCGGCGGCTGCACGACGACGGTGAGGATCGCGGACCAGCGTTCGGTGGCGGCGAGGCTACCGTCCTGATAGCGCCGCTCGATCCAGGCCACGCGGAAGCTGTCGGGCGATGCCCGGATCACGCTCGACACGTCCACCGCGACCTGCACCCGGCCGACATTGGCGAAGGGGTCGTTGGCGCGGGCGTAGTCGTTGAGCGCCACCGCTCCCCGATCGGTCGTGAAGTCGTAGGCGCGCAGCCAGTTCTGGCGGACGATAACCGGATCGGCCGGGATCGCTCTGACCTGCTCGATGAAGCGGGCGAGATGGAACGCGATCTGCGGGTCGGTCGGGCGGTAGCCGGCTTCGGCCGGGGCGACCGCCTGCGCTTCCACCCAGCCGATCGACCTCGACCACCCAGGGAACGATGTGGCCGCGGGCGGATTGCCAGACGAGGCCGGCGGTGAGCCCGCCCGACAAGGCAAGCGCGCCGAAGAAGGCGAGGCGCCAGTTCCTGGCCTGCACGCGGGCGGAGCCGATGCGGTCGTCCCAGACCTGCGCTGCGCGCTGATAGGGCGTGGCGGGCTCGGGGGTCTCGCCGTAGCGGATGGTGGGTCGTCGGAACATTTCGGATCATTCCCTTTCCTTGACGTCGGGACCGGCGCCGCCGCCGTGGCTGTCGCCGGCCTTCATCGTGTGGGCGAGCACGGTCGCGCCGTGACTGGCGGACTGGCGGTTCTTCATGGCCAAGGCCCATGCGGGCTGAGCGGAAGCCGGGGCTGCGGGCGCGGAGCTTCCCGATGCGGGCGCAGCACCGAGGCCGGCGCGGGCGCCCGTGCGGAAGTTATCCTTCATGGATGCGCCGGCTTTTCCGGCCATCCGGCGCAGCGGCGAGAACGCGGCACTGGCAGCGCCACTCGCCGCCTTCTGTCCGACAGCGGCCATGCCGCCCGCCACCGCGCCCGCGCCGCTCCTGCCGAACGAGCCGACGCTGTAAGCGCCCGCTGCGCCGCCAGCCATGCGCGCGCCGCCTCGTGCGGCGGCGCCGGTCATCCGGCCGGTCGCGCCTATGGTCGAGGCGGCAGCGCCCAGGCCCAGCTTCGCGGCGGCTGCGCCACCGACCAGCGCGCCGCCTGCCGCCAGCACGGTTCCGGCCGCTGCGCCCGCGCCGAGCTGCGGGCCGCCCGAGACGATGCCGTTGGCGATGCCGGGGCCGAAGATCGACAGGCCGAGCAGCGACAGCGCGCCGAGCGCGATTCCCAGAACCTGCCGCGCGTTGGGCTCGGGTCCGATCGTGACCGTGAACGTGCTGAACAAGGTCGTGCCGATCCCGATGATGACGGCGAGCACGAGCACCTTGATCCCGCTGGAGACGATATGCCCCAGCACCTTTTCGGCCATGAACGAGGTGCGGTTCCAGAAGGCGAACGGGAGCAGGACGAACCCGGCCAGCGTCACCAGCTTGAACTCGATCAGCGTCACGAAGACCTGCCCGGCCATGAAGAAGAAGGCGAGGATGACGATCAGGTAGGACAGCAGCAGCACGACGATGATCGCGAGATTCGCGAATACCGCCCACAGGCTGCTGAACGCCTCGGCCGCGTCGATCAGCGGCTGCGCCGCATCCAGCCCTTTGGCGGCAATGGTGCTCGGCTTCATGAACTCGCCGATTGTCAGCGTGCCGCCGCTCGCTTTGAGGCCCAGCCCGGCGAAGCTCTCGAACACGATCGTCGCAAGCGACTGGAAATTGCCGATGATGAAGGCGAAGGCGCCGATATAGAGGGTTTTCCTGACCAGCCGCTGGATCACGTCCTCGTCGGCGCCCCAGGCCCAGAATAGCCCGGCGATGGTCACGTCGATCGCGATCAGCGTCGACGATAGGAAGCCGACCTCGCCGCCAAGCAGGCCGAAGCCGGAATCGATGTAGGTGGAGAAGGTGTCGAGGAAGGTATCGACGATGCCGGTATCGCTCATGGCGCGGTGCTCCCGGCCTGATCGGCGACAAAGTTGCCGGGCAGCTCCGGCCGGATAGCCTCGTTCGCCCGGCTGCCATCGCTGCCCGCGCTATTGTAGGCGGCGGGGAGCGATGCATTCCCGGCCGTCGCGGGCGCGTCGCTATCCTTTCCGAAGAAGCGGCGGCGGTTCGCCGCCCATGCCTGCTCGCACCCGGAATCCGGCATGGTGAGCGAAGCGCAACGCTCCAGTTCGCGCGTCAGCCGCTTCTGTTGCTCTCCCTGCTCAATGGTAGGAAGGACCGCGCCGAGGGGCGGGTCGTTCGGTTCACGCAAGCCAGCAAGCGCGACGGCCAGCATGATGCCGCCGAGCGCTGCGACACCGGCGATCTTGGCGTTGCGGGACATTGGCAGGGCTCCCCGTCAGTTGCGGCCGAAGAAGCGGCGGAAGCGTTCGCGCCCTTCCGCCTCGATCGCGGCCTGTCGCGCGGCGTCGAGCGACTGCGCCCGGCCTTGCGCGGCGACGGCGGCGGTGAGGTCGGCGAGCTGCTGCGATTGCAGGGCGAGAAGCTGGTTGCCCGCCTGCGCCGCCTGGAGCGCGCCGGTCGCGGACTGGCTGGCCGTGACCAGGCTGTTCATCGTGGTGCGGGCGTCGTCGATATTGCCGACCACGCCCGCCTGCACCTGCAAGGCGTCCTGGAACGCGCCGACGCTGTCCTCCCAGCGCGCATTGGCGTTGGCGATCATCTGCGCGTTGGTGCCGGTGAGCGCGGTTCCCTTGTAGCGGCCCTCGAACGCCTGCTGGATGTTCCGAACATCGTAGGCGATGCGCTGGGCCTGTCCGAGCAGCTGCTGCGTCTGCCGGACCTGCTGCTGGAGCGTGTCGACCGTCGAGAGCGGCAGCGAAGCGAGATTGCGCGCCTCGTTGATGAGGCTGGTCGCCTGCTGCTGGATTTGCTGAATCTGGTTGTTGATCTGTTGCAGCGACCGGGCGGCGGTCAGCACGTTCTGCGCGTAGTTGGTGGGATCATAGACAATCCCGCCGAACTGCGCGTGCGCTGGTGCGGACGCGGTGATGCCGATGATGCTCGACGTGGCGAGAACGCCGGCCGTAAGGGCGCGGCGCAGGATGGTGGACTTCATAGGGGCAACTCCTGGTGGGGGTGGCGATGGGCTTCAGGAAGAAGCTCGACGGCCCAGGCGCAGCCGCGATGCCGCAGCCATTCGGCGGCAAAGGCGTCTACGCCGTGGGTTTCGATGATCCCGGCGATGGCGAGCTGGTCTGTCTTGGAGGAGGAGGCGGCGAAGGCCAGCGCGACCTCACCCAGCCCCAGCTCGAACAGGCGGTTGCCGCGCCGCGACTGGCAGTAATAATCGCGCTTGGGCGTCGCCCGGCTGAGGATTTCGATCTGCCGCGCGTTGAGCCCGAACCGCTCGTAGATCACCGCGATCTGCGGCTCGGCCGCGCGCTCGTTGGGCAGGAGGATGCGCGTCGGGCAGCTCTCGACGATGGCGGGCGCGATCGGGCTGCCCTCGATCTGGGCGAGCGACTGGGTGGCGAAGATGACGCTCGCATTCTTCTTGCGCAGCGTCACCAGCCATTCCGATAGCTGTTTGGCGAAGGCCGGCGATCCCAGCGCCAGCCAGCCTTCGTCGATGATGACGAGCGTGGGGCTGCCGTCGAGCCGGCCGGCGACGCGGTGGAACAGATAAGAGAGCACGGCCGGCGCCGCGCCGCTTTCCATCAATCCTTCGGTCTCGAACGCCTGGATCGCCGCGTCGCCGAGCCGTTCGCTCTCGGCGTCGAGCAGTCGGCCCCAGGCGCCACCCACGCACCACGGCGCCAATGCCTGCTTGAGCTGCTGGCTCTGGAGGAGAACGGCGAGCCCGGTCAGGGTGCGTTCCGCGACCGGCGCGGTGGCGAGCGAGGTCAGCGCCGACCAGAGATGGTCCTTCGCCTGCGGATCGACGGTGACGTTCTCGCTGGCGAGGATCGCGGCCAGCCATTCGGCGGCCCAGGCGCGCTCGGCCGGATCGTCGATCCGGGCGAGCGGCTGAAGCTGGACACCATCGCCGGCCTCGTCGGCGAGCATTCCGCCCAAATCCTGCCAGTCGCCGCCCATGCCGAGCGCGGCGGCGCGGATGCTGCCGCCAAAGTCGAACGCGAAGACCTGCGCCCCGCATAGCGGCGGAACTGCATCGCCATCAGCGCGAGCAGCACCGACTTGCCCGAGCCGGTCGGCCCGACGATCAGGGTGTGGCCGACATCGCCGACGTGGAGGGAAAACCGGAACGGGTCGAGCCTTCGGTCCTCGCGTAGAGCAAAGGGGGCTGTCCGAAATGCTCGTCCGTTCCGGCCCCGCCCATACCGCTGACAGGGGGATCAGGTGGGCGAGATTGAGGGTGGAGACCGGGGGCTGGCGGACGTTGGCGTAGGTGTGGCCCGGAAGTGAGCCGAGCCACGCTTCTATGGCGTTCATCCCCTCGGGGATCACCGTGAAGTCGCGGCCCTGGATGATCTTCTCGGCCAGCCGCAGCTTCTCGGCGGCAATCGCGGGATCGCGATCCCACACCGTCACCGTGGCGGTGACGCAGGCCATGCCGGCATAGTCGGCGCCCAGCTCCTGCAGGGCGGTGTCGGCGTCCAGGGCTTTGTTGGAGGCGTCGCTGTCGAGCAGCGTCGATGCCTCGTTGGTCATGACTTCCTTGAGGATCGCCGCGACGCTCTTGCGCTTGGCGAACCACTGGCGGCGGATGCGGGTCAGCAGCTTCGTCGCATCGGTCTTGTCCAGCATGATCGCCCGCGTCGACCAGCGATACTCGAAAGCGAGCCGGTTCAGCTCGTCGAGCAGGCCGGGAAAGGTGACGCTGGGGAATCCGGTGATGGTGAGCGTGCGGAGATGATGGTCGCCCAGACGGGGTTCGAGCCCGCCGGTCAGCGGCTCGTCGGCGAGCAGCGCATCGAGGTGCATCGGCGTCTCGGGCACGCGCACGCGCTGGCGACGGGTCGAGATCGTGCTGTGCAGCCAGGTCAGCGTCTCGGCGTCATCGAGCCAGCGGACCTCGGGCACGAAGCCCTCGACCAGATTGAGAACGCGATCGCCGCGGTCGGTGAAGCCCTTGAGCAACTCCCACGGATCGACGCCCGTGCCGGAACGGCCTTCATAGAGCCAGGTTTCGGCGCGGGCGGCGTCCTCGGCCGGGGGCATCCAGAGCAGCGTCAGATAATAGCCGCTCTCGAAATGCGCGCCTTCCTCGCGGAACTGCTCCCGGCGTTCCATGTCGACCAGCGCCGAGACGGGATCGGGGAAATCGGATTCCGGGTAGTCGAGCGCGGGCGTGCGCTGCGCCTCGACGAAGATCGCCCAGCCCGAGCCCAGCCGGCGCAGCGCATTGTTGAGCCGCGCGGTGGTGGCGACCAGCTCGGCCGGCGTCGCGCTGTCAAGATCGGGGCCGCGAAACTTCGCCGTCCTCTGGAAACTCCCGTCCTTATTCAGAACGACGCCCTCGCCGACCAACGCGGCCCAGGGCAGGAAGTCGGCCAGATGCGCGGCGTGGTTCCTGTATTCGCGCAGGCTCATCATGGCCGCATCCACGTCGGATAGCGGAGGTGGCGGCGGGCCACGTCCACGAATTGCGGGTCGCGCCGCGCCGCCCAGACCGAGAGCGCGTGACCGATGGCCCAGAGGGCGAGGCCCGCGATCCAGAGGCGCAGGCCCAGGCCGATCGCGCCCGCCAACGTCCCATTGACGATGGCGAGCGAACGCGGGGCGCCACCGAGCAATATCGGCTCGGTCAGCGCCCGATGGACCGGCGCGAAATAGCCCGCGATGGGCTCGCCGTGATCGGCCGCGCCCGTCATGCGATCAGCGCCCCGCCGCCGAACGAGAAGAAGCTCAAAAAGAAGGAGCTGGCCGCGAACGCGATACTGAGGCCGAACACGATCTGGATCATTCGCCGCGCCCCGCCCGACGTATCGCCGAAGGCCAGGGTCAGGCCGGTCACGATGATGATCATCACCGCGATGATCTTGGCAACCGGCCCCTCGATCGATTCGAGGATGCTTTGCAGCGGCGCTTCCCACGGCATCGACGATCCGCCCGCATGGGCGGGCATCGCGTAGAGCAGGCCAGCGGCGGTGATGCCGATATGGCCGAGGCGGTCGAGCATGGTGCCGCCGAGCAGGCGGCCTTCATGGTCCTGATGGGCTTGGCGTCGTTGGTCATGGCAGGTCTCCGGTCTGGGGGGTGATGAGCGGCGTGAGGCGGTAGTCGCCGGTCGCGGCGTCGAGCCCTTCGACGCGGGCCAGTTCGGCGAGACGGCGGCCGTGCCCGTCGCGGACCAGCACGGCGATAAGGTCGATGGTCTCGGCCAGCAGCGCGCGGGGACCGTGACGACGGCCTCCTGGATGAGTTGCTCCATGCGGCGCAGCGCGCCGATCGCGGTCCCGGCGTGGATGGTGCCGATGCCGCCGGGGTGCCCGGTGCCCCAGGCCTTGAGGAGGTCGAGGGCCTCCGCGCCGCGCACCTCGCCGATGGGGATACGGTCGGGACGCAGGCGCAGGCTGGACCGCACGAGATCGGACAGCGAGACGACGCCATCCTTGGTCCGCATGGCGACAAGGTTCGGCGCGGCGCACTGAAGCTCGCGCGTGTCCTCGATCAGGACGATGCGATCAGTCGTCTTTGCGACCTCGGCCAGGAGCGCGTTGACCAGCGTGGTCTTGCCGCTGCCGGTGCCGCCCGCCACGAGGATGTTGGCGCGGGCCGAAACAGCCTGCCGGAGCGTGTCCGCCTGGGCGGACGACATGATGCCGGCCGCGGCATAGTCGCCCAGCGTGAACACCGCGACGGCCGGCTTGCGGATCGCGAAGGCCGGGGCGGCGACGACAGGCGGCAGCAGCCCCTCGAACCGCTCCCCTCCTTCGGGTAGTTCGGCCGAGACGCGCGGGGACCGGGCATGGACCTCGACGCCGACATGGTGCGCGACCAGGCGCACGATGCGCTCGCCATCCGCCGCGCCGAGCATCATGCCGGTGTCGCCGATGCCTTCGCCCAGCCGGTCGACCCACAGCCGGCCGTCCGGGTTCAGCATCACCTCGATCACGGCGGCATCGTCGAGCCAGGCCGCGATCGACGGCCCCAGCGCCGTGCGCAGCATCCGCGCGCCGCGCATGTTCGCTTCGGATCGGATCGACTGGACGGACAAGGAACGGCCCCTGAATTGGGCCGGGCGAACCGCCGCCCGGCGTCAGGGGCACATCAAGAGAGACAGGAAATCGCGCGGGGCAACAACTATGTCAGGGCGTAGTAGTGACGGCGGTAGATAAGTGCGCGTTGCGGTCGGACACTTTCGGCGCCGCTCTCCGCCCGCGCTATTTTCGCGAACATAGCTGGCCGAGTCGCGCATGGCCGGCCCCGATTGGTTCGCACACTGTCATGTGTCGGCTGAGCCGCCGTCACGACCTGCAATATCCTCCGGTATCTCATCGAGCAGGCTCTTGCCGCTGGCGTAGCGCCGGCCGAGCGTCTCGACAAAACCCTCATAGCGCTTGCGCCCCTTGACCTGGGCCGCCGCCTGATCCTCGTCGGGCAGCGGTGGCGTGACCGCCAGCCAGAAACGCACGAACAGCGCCAGCGCCTCGGTGGTGAGGCCGGTGTTGCGTTCGAGCCGCTGAACCTGGCGCGAGAGACGGTCGAGCCGCCGCGCGAACGCGGCCTCCATCCGGTCGGCGCCGTCCGGCGACATCCAGGACGTAACGGCCGCTTCCACGATAGCCGAGCGCGAGATGCGGCGGCGGATCGCCAGCTCGCTCACCTGGCGGGCCAGTTCGGGCGGAAAATAGACGTTGAGACGGACGCGCATGGGAGCCTCCTACATTTCGATGCCGTCGTCGGGATCGAGCGACGCCTGCCGTGCGATGCCTTGCATCCGGCGCCGCGCCGCGGCCTGGCGCGCGGCGTCCTCGGGCTCGTCCTCGACGATGGAAAATTCCTGCGCGGGCGGTGCGGGCGCCGTCTCCTTCACGATGGCGACATGATCGGGAAGCTCGGGCTCGCGGCGCAGCCTGCTGTTGGCGGCATCCTCCTGGCGCCGGATGATCGCCGCGATCTCGGCGGGATCGGCCGTGGCGGCGAGCCCCGTCCAGTCGTGGGACGGACCTCCCGCGGTGGCGATGCGGCCGGATCGGGCGGCGGCATGATCCGCGCGGCGAGACGGGGATCGGCATAATAGGCCGCCTTTTTCGCGCGGATCGGCTGGACGCCCGACACCATGACGATTTCCTCGTCGGGCGGCAGCTGCATGACTTCGCCCTGCGTCAGAAGCTGCCGGGCGGTTTCGGAGCGCGAGACCATCAGATGCCCGAGCCAGGGCGAGAGCCTGTGCCCGGCATAATTCTTCATCGCCCGCATCTCGGTCTTGGTGCCGAGCGCCTTCGACACGCGCTCCCCCGTTTTCTCGTTGTTGGTCGCGAAGCTCACCCGGACGTGGCAGTTGTCGAGAATCGCATTGTCCTGTCCGTAGGCTTTCTCGATC
The DNA here is from genome assembly GCF_021353155.1 of Caballeronia sp. PC1. Classification (NCBI taxonomy): domain Bacteria; kingdom Pseudomonadati; phylum Pseudomonadota; class Betaproteobacteria; order Burkholderiales; family Burkholderiaceae; genus Caballeronia; species Caballeronia sp. PC1. The sequence continues at coordinate 962,645 of NZ_JAJUBH010000002.1, read as the reverse complement.
TGGTTGAGCGACTGCGCGATCAGAAAGGATTTCAGGCCATAGCCGGCCATGAACGCCAGCGCGCTCTCGAAAAAATCCAATCTCCCGAGTGCGGGAAACTCGTCGAGCATCAGCAGCAGGCGATGCCGGTTGCCCTGGTTCAGTTCCTCCGTCAGCCGCCGCCCGATCTGGTTGAGCATCAGGCGGATGAGCGGTTTGGTCCGCGAGATGTCGCTGGGCGGAATGACGAGGTAGAGCGTTGTTGGCAGTTCGCCCGCGACCAGATCCATGACGCGCCAGTGGCAGGCGCGCGTGACCTGGGCGACGACGGGATCGCGGTAAAGCCCTAGAAACGACATGGCGGTGCTGAGCACGCCCGAGCGTTCGTTGTCGCTCTTGTTGAGCAGCTCGCGCGCGGCCGAAGCAACCACCGGATGCACCCGGCTTCGCCGAGATGCGGTGTCGCCATCATCGCGGCCAGCGTCTGTTCGATCGTGCGCGCCGGATCGGACAGGAAGGCCGCGACGCCGGCAAGCGTCTTGTCGGGCTCGGCGTAGAGCACATGCAGGATCGCGCCGACCAGCAGCGCATGGCTGGTCTTTTCCCAGTGGTTGCGTTTCTCCAACGAGCCTTCCGGGTCGACCAGCACATCGGCCACGTTCTGCACGTCGCGGACTTCCCACTGGCCGCGCCGCACCTCCAGCAGCGGGTTGTAGGCGTCCGACGCCGCGTTGGTCGGGTCGAACAGCAGGACGCGGCCATGCTGCGCGCGGAAGCCAGCGGTCAGCGTCCAGTTCTCGCCTTTGATGTCATGGACGATCGCCGACGCCGGCCAGGTCAGGAGCGAGGGCACCACCAGCCCCACGCCCTTGCCGCTGCGGGTCGGCGCGTAGCACAGCACATGCTCGGGACCGTCATGGCGCAGATAGGCGCGGCCCAGCTTGCCGATCACCACGCCGTCGTCGCCGAGCAGTCCGGCCGCGCGCACCTCGTCCTCGGTCGCCCAGCGCGCCGAGCCATAGGTTTCCGCGTTCTTCGCCTCGCGCGCACGCCACACCGACATGGCGATGGCGACCGCGACCGCCACGAACCCGCCCGACGCGGCGATATAGGCGCCGGTCTGGAAAATGCCGGGCGCATAGGCATCGAAGCTGAACCACCACCAGAAAAAGGCGTAAGGCGGATAGACCGGCCAGCCGAGCGCCATGAACCAGGGTTCGCCAAGCTCGGGCTGATATGCCAGCGCCGCCGCCGTCCATTGCGTGGCGCTCCAGATCGCGGCGAGCACGATCAGGAAGACGGCGATGATCTGGCCCCAGAGGATTTTGGTAGCGGGCATGGTTTATCTCCTTGTTCAGATGCCGAGGCCGCGCTTGCGGCCCAGCGACCAGCCGATGCCGCCGCCGTCGCGGGCGACGCCTGCGATCTGCCGGCCCAGCTGGCGTTCGAGGTCGTTCGACCAAGGCACGAGCCGGAAGCCCAACCCGTCGTCGATCATCGCGAAGCGGCCCGAGGCGAGCGCGAGGCGCTGGCGGCATGTCCCGGCGACCTTGTCGCCGGGACTGGTGGGGGCGGTAGGCGAGTCCCGTCCGGCCCGCGATTTCGGCACCTGTCGCGTCCAGCTCGCGGCGGCGAAGCGTGTCGATCAGGTTGCCTTGCAGAACCACGCGGTTGCCGAAGCGGCGGGCCAGTCCTTCGCGCACGAGATGATCGGTGCGCTGGTCGAGCGCCTGCTGCACCTCCGATCCGAACCCGGCGGCCGTCACCGCACGGCGGCGCTCGATGAGACGATGATCAAGCCAGGTCGCGCCTGTCGCGTTCACCTGGGCGGCGAGGTCGAGATCGGATCGCGTCGCCAGGAACATCGTCGGCTTCGGATCGCCCGGCCGGCCGATAGCGCGCAGCTCGACGATGCCGCCGATATCCGGGCTGCGCTCCAGCGCCTCGATGCCCGGAAGCCGGACATGGTGGGTGCGCCCGTCGATGCCGTCGATCACGGCATAGGCCGAGCCATGCAGCTCGTCGTGCAGCCCCTTGTCGATCAACCGGCCGACGATGGGCTTTTGCGGCGCGGCGCTGACGATCTCGTAGCTGTCGAGCGGGCGCTGCAGGCCGCGATCGTTCAGCGCCTTGCCGATCGTGCGGATGATGTCGCCGCGCGTGCCCAGCTCGCGCAACCTGGCTTGCGCATCCGCCGCCAGTGCCCACTGACCGGGCGTGGCCTCGGCTGCGAGCCCCATCGTCTCCAGATGCTGCAAGCGGCCGATCATCAGGCGGCGGACCTGGGGATCGTCGGGTCCGGGCTGCTGGGGGCGCAAGTCGATGACGCCGAGTGCGTCCGCCGTGCGATCGATCTCAGCGTCGAGCCTGGTCCAGCGTTCGGCCGTCACCTCGCGTTCGAGCGCGCGCTGGATTTCATGCTCGGGCTTGGGGCCGAGTTCGGCATAGGCCAGTTCCTCGGCGCGCGAGCGCAGATTGTGGCTGATATACTCCCGGTTGATAACGAGGTCGGCCCCCTGGTCATCGACGCCGCGCACGAGCAGATGGACGTGGGGATTGTCGGTGTTCCAGTGATCGACCGCGATCCATTCGAGACGCGTCCGAGATCGGCTTCCATCTGGCGAACGAGATCGCGGGTATATTCGCGCAGGTCGGTGAGGTCCGCCGCATCCTCGGGCGAGACGATGATCCTGAAATGATGCCGGTCGTCCTTGCAGCGATCGGCGAAGGCGCGGTCGTCGGCGCCGTCGCCATTGGCGTCGAACATCCGCGCGGGCGATCCGTCACGGGTGACGCCCTCGCGCTTGAGATAGGCGATGTGCGCGGAGAGCGGCGCCCTCGGCCGCCCGTTCCGGTGGAAGCGGGTGAGGGGCACGATCTTGACCAGCACGCGCCGGCCCGATCCGAACAGCCGGCTGCGCGCGAAGGACGTGCGGCCCCGGCCGAAGTTCGATTGCCCGACGCGCCGCGATCCGCCCCAGCCGCCCGTTCGCCGGCCTCCGCCGCTGCGCGCGGCGACGCGGAGCACCTGGACGACAAATCCTTGCGCCTTGCGGCCCTGGCCGGCTCCTGTTCCTGACCTTGCCCGGCCGGACGCGGAAATCCTCGTCCTCGCTCACGGCCGGGCTGCTTTCCGCCGAAAATGGCCTGTGGTGCCATTCGGCGCTTTGAAATGACTTGCTTTTTTCTTCCGAGCGGCACGCTCGCCGACCGACGCACCCGCGCCAAATCGTTGAAAGACAAAGGCTTTCAGCGAATTTGGGGTGCGCTTTCTATCTTGCCGTCCCTTCCTTCGGCTTTTTCCTGCCCTTCCAGGCACTTCCACCTTCCAACCGGGCAATCTGAAAACGGGGGCGGTCATGGTGCGCCGGCCTGCCGCCGGCTTGCGGACGGCGCGCTGCCGGGCCGCGGCGATGCTGCAACGGGATCGCCCGGCAGCGCGAACTTGAGGCGCCAGGTCCGCCAAGCTTCGGCGACGGCTCCGGTGCCGGGAAACAGGTCGTCGAGCGCATCTTCGGGACGCGCGGCGACCGTCTCGAACGCCCAATGACAGACCGCTTCGGGCTTCGCGCCGGTGAGGCCGCGGCGCAGCGTGATCGGGCATTCGATCCAGTCGCGCATGACCAGGCGCTTGCTGACCACGGGTTTGCGCGCGGGCTTCACGATGACGGGTTCCCACGCCCAGGCGACCGGCACGTTGCGCTTGAAGGCGGCAAAGCCCTTGACCCACGCCATCCACCGCGCGCCGGTTTCGCGGATCAGCGGCGCGAGAACGGCGACCGATTCCGGCGTCGCTGCGGCGTGCAATATCCAGCCGTCATAGTCGCGCTGGAGCCGCTCGATCAGCGCCGCATGATCGACCTCGCCCGCATAGTCGGGATGATTGCGATAGAGATGCGCGCAGCCGATATAAGGCGGATCGGCGTAGGCGATCTTCACGGCTGCCTCCGCCCTGACAGCGCGACGAACAGACTGTTCGCGGCCGGTTCTACCGCCGCGCGCATGTCGTCCGCGTGTTTTCCGGGTGACGTTTCCAGTGCGGCCGGATCGTCGTTCGGCCGCGCAGCGAACAATGCGGCCCGGCGCCAGGCGAAGCGATCGGACGGCGGCGCGGCGGCAAGCTGGCTGTCGCCCGCGCTGCCGGTGATGGCCGCCAGCTTTGCAAGATAGGCGCGTGTCTCGGCGGGCAGCGGGCGGCCGCGCGAGAGGTATTCGTCGTAGCGGCCCGGCCCGGCATTGTAGGCCGCCAGCATCGCCGTCGCGTTGCCGTAGCGGTCGTGCATCGCGCGCAGATAGGCCGCGCCCGCCATAATATTGTCGCGCACATTGTAGGGATCGCGCCCCAGCCCGTGACGAATGCGCAGGTTCGCCCATGTGCCGGGCATGATCTGCATCAGGCCCATCGCGCCAGCCGAGGATACCGCACGGGAATCGCCGTTGCTCTCGACGCGCATCACCGCCCAAATCCATGCCTCGGGGATGCCGAAGCGCCGCGCGGCGTCTGCGACTTGAACGGCCCAGGGATGGCTGGTTGCCGTGCGTTCGGCCGGCGCGTCCTGTGCCCGCGCCGCGTCCGGCCCGATACCGGACGACAGCAGCAGAACCGCGAGCAGGACGACCGATCCGCCCCGCTCCGCCGCCAGCCTGCCAGCGTGCTCGCTCCGGTAAAGGGTGCGCGCGATGCGCCGGCCGGGGGCCGCCCTTGACCTTCGCTGCGCGCGCCGGCCGGCCTGCGACCGAGCGGGACGGAGGGATGATGCGATCTTTCCGCGAACAGAGGGATGACCGGGAAAGGCACGGATCAGTTCCGGTCGTCGCGAGGCCGGGGCGATTCCACGACAGCCGGAACGTCCGACCCTCGTCATCGGCGCGGAACAGCACCGGCCGGAACGGCGAGCCGAAAAGCGGGCTGTCGATCTCCAGCGCGATGTAATCGCCCGCGCGTTCACCGACCCGTTTCCACGCGCCGCCGACCTCGGGGCCGTCCTCGTCGTCGAGGTGGACACGGTAGTCGGGCGCGTTTTCGGCATCGCCCGGATCGATCGCGACCAGCACGATCTGCTCGTTGATGCCGAAATAACGGGCACGTCCAGCATAGCCGCTAGCGGTGGGTTCAAAGATATTCGTCGGCATGGCCGATCTCCTTTTCACTGGGGGTTGAAAGCGACGGGGACGGCGCGCGCAGATGCAGCGGCGTCGCGCGTCCGATGACGGTGGAAGCCGGAAGCGGGCCGAAATAGCGGCCGTCGAGACTGTCCGGGACGGATGGGTTGAGCAGGAATATCTCGCCGGGGCCGAGCGTCCGGCACCCCTGCCAGACCGGCAGCGGGCGGCCCCGACCGTCACGCGCGCGGGCCATAGCGACGCGCCGGCCATCGACGCGCACCACGGCGCCGATGCGGCACACGCGCTGCCCCGTTTTCGCCGAGACATGTTTCAGGAGCGGCACGCCCTCGGGCAGGTAACCTCGCGCCGAAAGCCAGCGGGAGAGCCGCTCTGGCGGCGTGATGGCGACCAGCGCCCCGGTGGGCGGATCGCGGTCGGGATGGACGCGGTAAAGGCCGATCGGCGCGCTGGCGCTGGCGTTCCAGATCACGCGCGGAAGCGGATCGACGGCTGCGGTGATGACGAACGCCGCGGCGAAGGCGAATGCGGCGATGGCCGTCGCCATGACATAACGGCGGCGCGTCATCCTTCGATCTCCCGGCGCTTGAGCCAGGCGCGATGGCGCTCCATCGTGTAGGGACGCGGCTCATGGCCCGCGGCGATGCGGTTGTGAACGTGGCGCCAGTGGTCGGACGCGGCATCGCAGGGATCGACACCCGCCGCTTCCACCGCGTCGATCGCGGCGAGCACCTGGCTCACCTTCGGCCAGCTCTCGATATGCAGGAGGATGTCGCCGCCCGGCCGCACGAAGGGCAGCGTGGTGTATGGTTCGCCGGCATCCACCGCCCGCAAGACGTCGATGCGCGAGGTGATCGTGCCATAGTCGTTGGCGGACCAGCGGACGAAGGTGAATATCGCGCCGGGCCGAAAGCTCACCACGCGCGTTCGGCGCGTGAGGATGCGGTCGTGGGCGATACGGCCGAAGCGTATCCAGTGCTCCAGCTTCTTCTCGATCCAGGTGAGTTCGACTTCGGTCAGCCGGGAGGCGGCTGCGATTGCGGACGGTATGGGCGGGCTGCGGTGAGGTGCTTCCCGTTCCGCCGCCTGCCGGCGCAGCGCGGCTTCAAACCCGCTGAAATCGATATGCTGTGGACGCGCGGGGTCGCTCATCGTTCGTCTCCGGCGCTGTCGAGGATGCGCGGCCGAGCACGAGATCGAGCGCGGCTTCGGTGCGCAGGATCGCGCGGCCGATGGCTTCGGGATTTGCGGGAGAACGGCGTCGCCGAACGCCTCGACGATCAGGCTGGCAGCAGCCGTCCCGCGTGGACCGCCGACCGCAACGCGCGTGCCAGCCACCCAGGCGGAAAGCCCATCATCCAGCCGTAAGTGACGGGCAAGGCCGCCGTTCCAGTCAGCCCACGGCTCCGCAGCATCGCCGCCAGCGCGCGAGCGCCCGCCCATTTGTCCGGCGCGCGATCGGTCATAGCCCCGTCCATCACCGCGTCCATCGTCGGGGATTTCCTGCGGTCGTAGGCCGGACTCCAGCTGTCCATCCGGCTGTCCCGCTTCGTGGGAGTCGGCAGGAGTTCCGCGGCATGGCGCAGCAGGTTCGGCGTGTCGATCTGCGCCTTCGCGCCATTCGCCCGGCGTCCCGTCTCGATCTCCTGCGCGCTCAATCTCCGGCCGCCGTTCGGTTTGACGGGCGTCGGCATCATGCCCGCATGGCGGCTGGCATGGCCCTGCAACTGGCTGAGCACATCCCCGGCCGCCGCGTTCCGCATCCGACTTGCGCGGCGTCGCCAGAATCATCCGCAGCGGATATGTTGATCCCGCTCCGCCGCCCGCGCCGTCCGTCATCCCGTCCGTCGCCAGCGGGGTCGGCAGCCTGTTCAATGCAGCGGGGTGCATCATCGTCGGCAGGTTCATGCCAGTCCGCTTCTCTCCGCGCACCTTGCACATCTCCGGGCCGTGTGCCGCGTCGCTGGTGCGCGGCGTCGGCAAGCTGGCCGGGGTCGTAGCCGATGAGCCATGATCGCTTGCGGACATGGTTGGCGCCGACATTTTCAGCAGCCACCACGCACGGTTCGCAGGCGTAGCCGAGCGTTTCCAGGAGAAGGAGCAGCCGGTCAGCGCCGCGAGTTCTGAGATTAGCGCTGTTCTCAAAAGCGAACCAGCGAGGCCGGCAATCTCCGACCAGGCGGACGGCTTCGAGGTAGAGGCCCGACCGTTCGCCTTCGATTCCCCTGCCTTTGGTGTTGGCGCTGGAGATGTCCTGGCACGGCGGCGATCCGACGATGATGTCGGGTAGGAATCCGAGGTCGGAAACAAGTCGAGCTGCCGTGAGGGCGCGCACGTCATCGTAGAGTCTGACATGGGGATTGTTCTCCGCGTAGAGGATGCGGCGCCACTCGACGATCTCGCAGGCGGCGACGGTAATGAAGCCGGCGCGATGCAGGCCAAGCGACCAGCCGCCCGCCGCTGCGCTGAACAGGTCGAGCGCGCGCATCATTCGCACAGCCCGTATTCGCTGTCGCAGCGCAGGCCGTGCTCATCGGCCTCGCGCTGCTCCTGGTCGATGAACAGGTCGTAGTTGCGCCCGCCCCGGCTTGTGCGCGACCACGCGATCGCCCTGTCGATGGTCGCCCGGCCATGATCGGCGGGATCGCCCGGGACGGTCGGCGCGGGCAGCAGCGATGCCGGCGTGCCGGCGACGGCGCTGCGGCGGGACACGAGGCTGACCAGCTGCTCCCACTCGCGCACGCGGTCTACCTCGGCCGGGAAGCGCATGGACCAGGCGCGCAATTCGCGCTTTTTGACCATGATGCAGGTCGAGCAGCCGACCCGGCTCATGCCCATCGTGTAAAGCGGGTTGTGGCGCAGGCCGTGGCGCTCGGAGATGGCGAAGGTGTCAGCGGCCGACCAGCGGAAGATGGGCCGGTAGAGCACTTGGCGCGCCCCGACCGGATACCGCTTCGACTGGATGGGCGGTTTCTTCGCCCGCGCCGGGCTCTCGTCGGCCCGTTCGCCGATCCAGTCGATCACCGGCACGCCCGCGTCGAGCAGCGGGCGCTTGCGGTGCATCATCGGGATCAGCTTGGTCTCGTCGGTGCAGAAGCGCGTCTTCGTGCCGGGAAACCGGCCGTGCAGCATCGCCATGTCGAGGAACGGGATGCCGGTGGGATGCAGCAGCCCGAGCGCCCGCTCGATCAGGTGATCGGGGACAGGTGGCGAGACCAGGACGGGACAATCGCACCCGGCCATCCACTCGGCCCTGGTGATCGTGCCTGCCTGCCATGCGTCCCGGCGCTGGTTGCACGCGCCTCTATGGCGCGTCCGCCGCTTTCGTTCGACCATTCCTCACGAAGAATCCCGCGCTTACGGGCGAAGGCCGCCGCGTCGGTGAGGCCGGGCACATCGTTGGCCGACACGATCTCGATGTGCAGGCCGGTGCGCTGCCGCAGCCTCGTCGAGATAGGCGATATGATCGAGCGTGATCGGGTTCTCATGGCCGTTGTCGGCACAGAGGAAGCGCGGGGCGTTGTTGCCGAACGCGGCCAGCCCCTTGCGCTCGATCCGCTCGACCATCTTGCAGAGAACGGCTTGGCTGTCCTTGCCGCCCGAGATGCTGCCGAAGTGCTGGACGGCGATCATGGCCGCTGCCCCGCAAGCCAGGCTTCGATGTCCGGCTGCCGCCGGGCGAGATCGAGCGGCGGCAAAGCGGAGGCGAAGCGCGAGACGCCCGAGCCATCGAAGCTGTCGGCCCCTGCTGCCGCGCAAAGGCGGATGCGCCGCGCGGTGTTGACGCGGCCGACATGGCAGATGGCGCCACGCTCATGCGCGAGCCGCGCCCATGTCGCCATCGTCGCCAGTTTCCACGGCGTATCGCCGCCGACGAAGATACCGATCTCCGGGCCGACCACCGCCGCGACGTGCGGCGGCTCCATGCCGTTCTGGACGGCGAGCAGATATTGCGCGTCGCGCAGCTCGGGCCGGTTGCGCAGCGCGTCCAGCCAGTCGAGCGAGAAGCGCAGCGAAGCGAGGCCGCCCGCCACGATGTCGGGCAGCACGATCCAGTCGGCCCCCGACCCGAGCAGAGCAACCGCCTTCTCGAACGCGGGCACGTCGAACGGCTCGCCCCGCTGAAAAGCCGTCCATGCGCCATTGTCGAGCGCGTAGCGGAAGCGTTCCGGGCGCAACGGTCCCTTTGCGGAGACCATCAGCCGCCAGCCCGCGCGCCGCAGAGCATCGAGATTGCGGCGTGTGCCAGTGCGGGAAGCATAGCCGATCATCGGCCGCCTCCCGGCGCCATCACCGGATGGCGGATCGCTTTCGCATCACGCCCTCTGGACGATTGATCGCCTCGCGGAAAAGGCGTAGTAGTATAGCGTAGTGGAAACGGCGGATTTACTGCCTGATACTTCGCACCGTCTCGCGAATTATCCACAGCTCGAAATCGCGTTAGAAAAGAATACGAAGTATTCTTTACTGTTAGCATAGTTAGAAGGGGGCGATTACGCGAGCGATTCCAGAGGCTTGCGTGGGGGGCGGGTTTTTTATAGGCCGAGTCAGCGGTTTTTAATCGGCCGAGTCCGGCGGTTTTCAATAGGCCGAGTCTCATGGCCGGTTATCCACAGCCAGCCCCATGCGCCGCGCCGCCGTCTCGAACGGATCGGCAGGCACGGGCGCGAAGGTCAGCCGCTCACGGCCGAACGCGCGCTCGATCGCCAGCGCGTAACCCGGAAGGGACTGGCGGCGGACGATGCCGCGCAGCTCGAACGCGAATTGCTTCAAGGGCGAGAGCGCGCCGGATTTCAGGTGGAGGTGCGAAACGTCGAAGCTCCAGCCGCCTTCCTGCTGGCCGCCATGCTTGCGCACGATCCGGTAGAGCCAGCGTTCCAGCCCTCCGGTCAGGTCGAAATAGGCCCGGTCGATGGTGAGGACGAACGTGCGATCGACCACGCCGGCATAGAACCAGTCGGGCAGGATCAGTTCGATACCGAGCGGCCGCCCCTCGCCGTCGAGCCGCTCCTGCCACTCGTTGATCCACGAGAAGCGATGGCGGCGGCGCTGGTGCTGCTGGCGGATCGACGTGGCGACCGTAGTGGATTGCAGCCGGTCGAGCGCGGCCTTCAGCCGGTCATAATGATCCTTGCCGGTGCCGCGTCCGGTGAAGGTGAGGATTTCGTGCGGCGTCGTCGCCATCAGGCGCGAGGTCGGCAGCCCCGCGTCGCGTGCCGCGACGATCTGGCTCGCCGCCCATATCAGCACGTCGGCGTCCCATATGGTCGCCATGCCGTGCTCGGGCACCGCCTCGACCGATATCCAGGTCGCGCCCATGCGGAAGTCGATCGGCGTCACCCGCCTGCGCTTGGCGAGGCTGAAGAACGGCCAGGCCATGAGGTCCTGGGCGTCGCGCGGCGCGATGTCGTGCCCGAGCGACGGGAACAGCGCGAGTTGGGCGCGCTCGCCGGAACGGGAGGCGGCGCGCGGCTTCATCGGCGGCTCTGCGTGATCGCCGCATCCCGCTGCGGCATGAGATCGTTCTGGCCGGGGTCGGACGTGGAATATTTGGTGCCGAGGTCGGCCCAGGCGCGCAGGTCGTCGACCGAATAGACCACCCGTCCGCCGATCCGGCGATAGGCCGGGCCGCTCCCGAAATAGCGGTGCTTCTCAAGCGTGCGGCCGGAGAGACCGAGGAAGCGCGCCGCTTCGGGGGTCCGCAGGTAGCGGGGCGGAAGGGTGACGGGCGGCCTGGACAACGAGCGTCTCCTGCGAAGCGGGATGGCAGGAGGCGATCATGGCGAAGTGCTCACGGCAGGGTGGGGAACGAAGATTCGCAGCTGCGCCGATGTGACCACCCCGGCCGCGGTCACGCGGTGGGCGCTATCAGCGGAAGCGCAGCAGCTTGCGGTAGTCGCCCTTCATCATGGCGGTGGCGTCGCGCACCAGGCGATAGGCGAAGGACCGGGCGTCCGAGTTCTTGAAGTCGGACGCCGAGAGATGCCCGGCTTCGTCCTTGCCGAGCGCGATCGCGATTTCGCGATATGTCGCCCCGGCGAGGCGCAGATCGAGCGCGCGAAGCATCAACTCGAGCCGGGCCGTGCGAATTGCGGTGAGTGGCCATCCGCGCGGCAACGGGCCGGGTCGCTTGCCCGACATGAGCCGATGGAAACGCAGCAGGCTGAAGATGCGCTTGATGAAATCCTTGTCGAGCGGGACGATCGCGGCGAGCGGCTGGCCGGGCGTCGGATCGCGTAGCCACAGCCGATGCTCGCCGGCCGCGTCAGCGACGACGACATGACGGCCGTCGATCCCGGCCCGGTCGGCGAGCAGCGCGCCGAGCGCCAGCGGGTCGATTGCCGCTGCGCCGGCATATTCCTCCGGCGCGGCGTCGAGGATCACGGTGACGGCGGTGAGTTCCGGCCGCCAGATCACCGTGCCCGACAGCTCATCAGGCAGGTAGGCGAAAGGACAACCCCCAGCGGCGGGCGAGCGCTATTCGCTCGCTCGCCGGGGCGTTGCGCCTGAGACGCGCCCGTTCTGCGCGATACTGGCGGTTGCGTTGAAGGAACGCGGCGGCGAATTCGGCGCGGCCGGGCGTGGCCGGCGCATTGCCGGCACGTCGCGAGCGCCGTCGTGGCGGTGTCGGCATGAGCATCCTCCCCAGCCGCTCTTTGTGCGGAGTCTGGACCGCCGAGGATCGGGAGAAGCGCTGCATCCCGACAGCGCGAAGGCTGCGCGGTGCGATGCCGCCCGCGCATCGGAATCCGCGACCGGAAAAATCCATTCCGGTCTGAATGTTAACCTATTCCGTGGCGCGCGGGCCGAGGAGATATGCGTAGCCCACTTCGGTCATCCAGCGCGCGCGGGCGAGATGGCTTTCGTGCATCACGCGGGCGCGCTCGGGTTCGGCACGGGATCGATCCCGAAGATATGCGCCGCCGCATCTCGCCAGTCGGCGCCCTCGTCGTCGGTATCGAGCAGGCGGATATAGTCGGCGAGGTGATCCTCGTCATAGGCGGTAAGCCGCGGCGCGTCGGGCGCGCGATCCTCGAAATGCTTGCCGGTCATAACGCCCCCGTTCCTCCAGTCCCCGTTAACCTTTTAGACCGAAACGGAGACAATTCCATGCGCGCGGCGGGCATGGCTTCGCGCGCGCTCCGCAACGGTCGATCCGGGCGAGAAGCGGTTTGTCTGCGGTGCGCCCCCGCAAACTTGCTCCTGACCCTGATCGGGGGAGTGGTAAACCGCGTTCAATCGGCCCTGTGACCTTTAGCCCGGAAGCCTGTTGTATACGTCACAGGCTCCCCGACCATGTGGTCAAGGATGGCGGCGCCGTCACGGCCGGCGCCAAACCGTTGAACGTGGGGCTACCAACCCCAGGCCGCCGCGTAGCGGCCCACGTCCTTCTTAGGACGGGGATGCCGTTCTGGCTACTGTCTCTTGCGAGCCGGGCAGCGCCCGGCGAGCGCGCGCCATGACGGCCGCGCGGACCTTTGGGACGCGCGGCCGCCGCCGGCCTGGGTGGGTCGGCGGCGGCATGGGATGTCAGCGAAGGCTTGCAAAATGGGTCCAGCAGGCTTCGATCGCCTGTTCAAGCGTGGTGCAATCGCCGAGGTCGAGGAACGCGGCGCCGCGCGCGGTGATGATATGGGCTCGCGGTATCCAGACCGGGGCGGCTTCCTCGGGCGGCCAGTCGTGAAAACCATACGGATAGGCGGTGATGCCGTAGGGCGCCCAGAGCTTGGGGTGCAGCCGCGTGAAGCGGGCGACATAGGGAGCGGCCATGATCGTGCCTTTCAAAATGGGAGAGCCGGAAAGGGAGGCGGCCTAAGCCGCCACCCTCCGCGCCGGGCGTTCCAGCCGCTTGCTCGCGGTGTGGTAATGGCCGTTGTCGAGTTCGATGCCGGTCCAGTCGCGGCCGAGTTGCTGGGCTGCCGCCAGTGACGAACCGCTGCCGCTGAACGGGTCCAGCACAAGCTCGCCCGGCTGCGTGAAAGCCTCGATCAACGGAGTCAGCGCCTCAACCGGCTTTTGCGTGGGATGCAAACGGTTCCCGCTGTAAGGAAAATCGAGCACGTCGGCGATAGGACGCGCGGGCCGGGCCGGATTGCCCTTCGCCAGCAAATAAGCCTGTTCGTGCTCATAGCGGAGGAAGCGGGCCGATGACGCATAACGCTTGCGAAACACAAGATGGCCGACGACGCGGAAGCCCGCCGCCTTCCATGCGTCCATGAACAAATCCACCTTGTTCCAGCCATAGAAGGAAACCGCGAAACCGCCATCCTTCAGGACGCGGTGCATTTCCCGAAACGCCGGACGCAGCCACCGGCCGTTATCGTCATTGGCAACCTTGCGGCCCTGACGGTCCCGGTAGCGGGTCACATAGGGCGGATCGGTCAGGATGAAATCCACCGTGCCGCTATCGAAAGCCTGCATCACTTCAATGCAATCACCGTTGAAAATCACATTGCGGGGAGCCTGTGCCTTGCTGGTCATGTCTCAAATCCTTTGGGTCTGAAGTTCAGCGAAGCGGAATGCCGCGCCTGAACTTCTGCCCGGCGGCGAGCCAAGGGTAGCAACGGGGCAAGGGCGGCCGGGGCGGAGGGGAATCACCCGCCTGCACAAGGCGAAGCCGCGGAAGGTGGGGATACCGCCCCGGACGGTTCCACTTACCTTGACCGGCGCGAGGACAACGTCCTTAGCAACGATCGCGCCGCCCAGGCGGCGCGCACGGGAAGACCTGCCCGCGTGGGCGGGCTCGCTTTGCGGGCTTGTCCCGCCCTCTTTTCCACTCACGCAGAGGACAGCCGGGATACCGGCTCGGCCATAGGCCGATCCCTGCTCGGTCAGCCCCAGCCTGAGATTGCGATCATTGTGCGGCAGGTCGCCAGGGTGAGCGGCGCTGGCGGATACAGTGAAGATCCATCCGGGACCGGAAAGGGAGCGCCCCGCCATTGCTGGCGGGACGCTCTCGCGATCAGTCGACCTTCAGCTCGAACTTGCCGGTTGTCTCGGTCGAGACAAGCCGAAGATGAACGTCCGGCGCCAGGACCGGATTGAGCTTGAGTGAAGCGTAAGGCTTCTGGTCTTTGGTGGCCTTGAGCCAGCCAACGCCGAATTCGATGCGCTCGTCGTCGGCGGCAACGATGCGATAGTCGGGCGACTTGTCGCTTGCCTTGTCGTCGATCCGAAGGATTTCCACCTTTCGCTGAGGCCGAAAAACCGGATTTCGCCGTGGAAGCCGCGATCGGTTGCCGTGAAGTTTCCGCAGATCATGTCGTCAGTCCTTTCTTGACTCGGGACCGCGCCCTTCGCGGCCTCGTGGCATGTCGAGGATCGGGGACAGTCGGCTGCGCACCGCTGCTCGGGGTTCCCGTCGCGCTTGCGCGGCGGGGTGGGCTTGCGGCCAAGAGACGGCCGAAGGGCGGCTTTATTGCTTCGCGCTGCAAAGCCGAAGGCGGCGGAAAAAAGCTGCCCGGCGCCGTTGCGCCGCCAGGTGGACACGAACAGATCAAGCCACGAGGGAGGCCGCGAGGGTCGGTCAGGCAGGCAGGACGGGAGACACTGATGCACCCGGCATTTCAGCGGAGCCACCAGCGATGGCCGGGTTATGGCTTTCGCATCGGCGTGGCAGGATTCAGGGGCGAGCGAACAGCGCGTTGAACAGGCGCTCAGCCTCGGCCATGCCTTCGTCCGTCAGATGCACCGACTTCGCCTTGCGCGCCGGATCGGAAATCAGTCCGCGTTCGTGCAGTCGATCCATCGCGCTCCAGTCGAAGCCTTTCCAGGCCGTGCCGGTGGTGCTGCGGTTGAGCCACAGCAGGGCAAGCACCGCCTCGTCGATTCTGTCAGTGTCGATGTGCGTCCGCGAGTCCATGTGCGGAAGGATAGCAAACCGGGCTGCACACGGCATCCGCGATCCCGCCGTGAGCACGTATCTCTGCTACGCTACGCTTCGCTATTTCCGCCTTGCGCCGCCGTGCGCCGAATCCCGCCGCCGCCGCTACGGGACCGGCACGTATGCGGCCAAGGGCGATTTTGCTGGATTCCCGAGAGATGCGCGGCAGCTTGAGCATATGGCACTCTCTCGCAAACGTCGCCGCCGCGCACCCCGCGGCTGGTCGGAAGGGCTGGAAGACCTGCACGATTACATGCAGCCGCATCCGACGCGCGCATCGTCTCGCAGGAGCGCTACCAGCGCGCCGATAATCGTTACCGACGACTGGCCCGAGCAGGTTCCCATCGGCGATGCCGAGCTGCGCGTCATCGAAGGCGCTTTTCGTGAGGAACTGGACGCCCTGTTCGGGTCGCTGCCATGATGAAAATCGGCTCTGCTGTCCCGTGCTTCTACGATCGGATGATGCGGCCCACGCGCTTCGGCGAAGTTGACTGGCACGGTATTATGCCGTACATTAACGGTCAAAGGAGATCGGGCATGTCAGCCGTTCAGAAACGCCGGAAACCGGAGCGCGAGATCAAGCGCGAGCGGATCGAGCTGCGCGTGAGCGCGTCGGCCAAGGATTTGATTCAACAGGCGACGGCGGTCACTGGCCTGACGGCCGGTGATCTGGCCTATGAAGGCGCGCGGCGCGTGCTGGACGAGCATCAACGCCTGGTGCTGACCGGCGCAGATCGGGATGCCTTCTTCGAGGCGCTGATGAACCCGCCGGAGCCGTCCGAGCGGCTGATCGCGGCCATGCGCCGTCACCGCGATCTCGTGGGCTGACGATTGGCGATCGTCTTTGAAGCCCTCGGCAAGCATCACGATCGGTCGCGCTTCTCTTGCGGGCAGGCCGATCTGGATGGCTGGTTCCGGCGACGCGCCGGTCAGGATGACCGCCGCGATGTCGCGCGTGTCTTCGTCGCAGCGGATTCGGAGTTGGGCGTCGTCGGCTTTTACAGCCTGAGCGCCTTCAAGCTGGAGCTGGGCGAATTGCCGGAGGAAATCGCGCGCAAGCTGCCGCGCTACGAGAGCGGTTATCCAGCGGCGCTGATCGGACGCCTTGCACGGGACGTTCGGATGCGTGGCAAGGGCTTCGGTGAAGTGCTGGCGGTGGATGCGATACGCCGCATTCTCGGCGCCGCGGAAACGCTGGCGGTGCTGGCCATCATCGTCGACGCCAAGGATGAACGCGCGGCAGCTTTCTACGAAGGGCTTGGCTTTGCGCCCTTCCCGCGGCGGCCGAACCGGCTGTTCCTGCTGGCGTCCTCGGCGGGGCGGGGGCTGGAGAAAATGTAGTCGCGGTCGCCGCTGTGGGCCGCAGGTTGATGAAAGGATGTTGTCATGGCGACTGTCGCCCCCGCCAAACCCGAGACGCCGCCGGTCGTGGCGACGGCTCGCGCCGCGCTCTACCTGCGCGTTTCCACTCCGCGCCAGGCGGATCACGACTTGTCGATCCCCGATCAACGCCGCCAGCTTGAGGGTTACTGCCTCTCGAACGGCTGGGAGGTCGCGGCCGAGTTCGTCGAGCCGGGCGTCTCGGGCACCGACGATCGCCGTCCCGCCTTCCAGGATATGATCGATGCGGCGATGGAGAGGCCTCCCGCGTTCGACGTGGTGGTCGTGCATAGCTTCTCGCGCTTCTTCCGCGATCAGTTCCAGTTCGAGTTCTACGTCCGCAAGCTGGCGAAGAACGGCGTGCAGCTTGTCTCGATCACGCAGGTTCTCGGCGATGATCCCGCGGGCGAGATGATGCGCAGGATCATGACGCTGTTCGACGAATATCAGTCGAAAGAGACTGCCAAGCATACGCTACGCGCGATGAACGAGAACGCGCGGCAAGGCTTCTGGAACGGCGCCCGTCCGCCGATCGGCTACCGCGTGGTCGAGGCCGAGCAGCGGGGCACGAAGATCAAGAAGAAGCTGGAGATCGATCCGATCCATGCCGAGACGGTGCGCCGGATTTTCCGCCTGGCGCTGGAGGGCGCCGATGGACGCGGGCCGATCGGAGTCATGGCTATCGCGTGCTGGCTCAACGAGAACAATATCCGCACACGCTATGGTGGGCGCTGGGGCAAGGGCATGGTGCATCAGGTGCTGACGCGCACGACCTATATCGGCCAGCACCGTTTCAACACCTATGACGTCAAGAAGGGGCGTCGGAAGCCCGAGGCCGAGCACGCCATCATGGAAGTGCCGCCGATTGTCACGGTGGCCGAGTTCGAGGCCGTGCAGCGGTCATTGAAGGCGCGCAGCCCCAAGATGATGCCGCCGCGCGCGGTGGGCGGTTCGACGCTTCTGACGGGCATCTGCTTCTGCGCCTGCTGCGGTGCGGCGATGACGCTGCGCACGGGCACCAGCCGGAGCGGTCAGGAGTATCGCTACTACACCTGCGCGACCAAAGCCACGAAGGGGAAAACGGGTTGCCCGGCGTCTCTCTGCCGATGGACCGGCTGAACGAGGCCGTGATCGAGCATCTGGAGAAGCGGCTGCTCGATCCCGCTCGGCTTGAAGTGCTGATGGACCAGCTTATCGCCCGGCGTGAGGAATGGGTGACGGAGCGCCGCCAGCACGTCGCCGAGATGGAGCGTCGGGCGACGGAGGCCGATACCAAGCTCTCCCGACTCTATGAGGCGATCGAGAATGGAGTGGTCGATATGGGCGATCCGTCGCTCAAGGCGCGCATCGCCGAGCTGACCACCCTCCGCGACCAGGCCCGAGGGGATGCCGAGCGGGCTGTCGCGCATATCGAGCGCATCAGCCCGGAGATCACCGTCGAGAGCCTTCATGCGTTCGCGCTGGCCGCGAAACATAAGCTGCGCCATGACGACGGCTCCTATGCGCGGAACCATGTGCGTGCCGTCGCTCAGCGGGTCGAGGTCCATAGCAAGACGGATGTGCGAATCTGCGGCACGCGCACCGAGTTGCTACGCACCCTCACCGCCGTCTCTGGCGTAGAGGCGGCGGTGCTAGGGACTCGCGGTTTTGGACCGAAATGGTGCCCGGCAGCGGATTCGAACCGATGCGGCTCATCGCCGTTTCCCAGCCACGCGGCACGTCGCTGCGCGCCTGGCCAGGCGGCGCGGCCTGCACCGGCGTATTGGCGGCGACGAGCGAGCGTTGCAGGAACTGCGCCGCGAGATCGAGCTTGCCCTGCGCGCGATACATCCGGCCGATCGCGGCGAGCACGGCCGGATCGTTCGGCGCGGCCTGATACGCCTGATTCGCGTAGGTTTCCGCGAGTTTGAAATCGCGCACGCCGCTCGCCGCGGACATCGCCGCCGTCTGCAAGCCGATGTCGTCGGGACGGCGCGCGAGCGCTTTCTGGTAGCTCGCGAGCGCGCTGCGGTCATCGCCCGCCGAGGTGTACATGCGGCCGAGCGCCGCCTGCAGATCGGCGTTGTCGGGCATCGCGGCGAGCCACGGCGAGATCACGTCGTAGGCCGCGGCGAGATCGCCCTGCCTGCGCACGGTATCCGCGCGCGCGACGACGATGCCCACGTTCAGACTCTCGAAGTCGGCGCGCTGCTGCGTCGTGAGCGGCATCGACTGGAGGCGGCGCATGACGGAGCCGAGTTCGGCGTCCTGCTGCGTCGCCGACAGAATGCCCGCGTATTGCAGCAACAGGCCGGTGTCGTTCGGCGCATTGGCGATCGCGCCGCGCACGAGCGACAAGGCCCGCGCCGGATCGCCCGCCTTCAGATACGCCGATGCAACCGCGCCCACCAGTTCCGCGTTGCCGGCGGCGACCGGCTCGGCGCGGCGCAGGATCGCGAAGGCCTGCTGGCGCTGGCCCGCGGCGGCGGCGCGCGTCGCGAGTTCGGCCTGCTGTTGCACCCACAGGCGGTGCTGCAGCGCGCTCATCGCGCTCGTGCGCTGGGCGGCGGGAATCCGTTCGAGCTGCGCGAGGCCCGCGGCCCAGTCCTTCGTTTCGGCGGACAGCAGCGCGCTGGCATAGAGCGCGTCGGTCATGTCGGGATGCGCGGCCACGAGGCCGTCCATCATGCTGCGCGCGTTGCCGACCGCGCCCTGACGCACGTAGATGCGCGCGAGATCGAGCCGCAGCCACGGATCGTCGGGATTGTTGAGCAGCGCGTCTTCGAAGAGACTGCGCGCCGCGCCCAGATCGCCGCGCGCTTCGGCTGCGCGCGCCTGCGCGGCCTGCGCCTCGCCGCGCAGCTTGTTGATGCCGCCCGCTTTGGCCTGCTGTTCGGTGTTCAGACGATTGGCGAATTCGAGCGCCTCGTCGCCGCGCCCCTGTGCGGCGAGCGCGCCGACGAGCCCGCGGATCGCATCGGGATTGTCGGCCTGACGGCGCAGCGCCATGCGATACGCGGCTTCCGCGCCGCGCGGATCGCCGTTCGCGAGCAGCATTTCGCCGAGCAGCACTTGCGCGGTGACATCGGACGGATTGGTCGCGATCGCGCGTTCGAAAAGCGCCTTCGCCTGCGCGATCTGGCCGTTGCTGCGCGCGCCGATGGCATCGCTCGTATAGGTCCAGTAGGTCGCGCTCGTGAGCGCGTCTTTCCAGCGCGCCGGGTTGCCGGCCCGCGAGGCGCGTTCGAGATACGTGCGCGCTTCCGAAAAGCGCTCCTGCTTCAGCGCGGCGATGCCCATGCCGCCGAGCGCGTCGGCGTCGTTCGGGTCGCCCGCGAGCACGGTCGAAAACTTCGCCCGGGCCGTCACGAGATCGCCGCGATCCAGCGCGGTGAAGCCTTCCGCGACCACTCGCCCGCGCGCATCGACGGCCGCATCGGCCTGCGAGCGCTCGCGCGCGGTCTTGTCCTGCTGCACCATCGAATCGAAGCGCGCTTTCACGGCGGCGTCGTCGGGCGATAGTTGCAGATACGCCTGAAAAAGCGGTGCGTCCGATGCGCGCGCGCCGAGCCACAGAAGCGCCTGCCGCCAGCTTTTCTTCGCATCCGCGCCGACGGCACTGTCGTTGGCCAGCTTCGCGAGCCGCGCGATGCCGTCGCGCCGCGTCGCATCGCGATAGGTCAGATGTTGCGCGTAGGCAAGCTGATAACGCGGCTCGTCGGGAAACTGGCGCGCGAGCTGTTCAAGCCCGCGGCGCGCTTCGTCCCAGCCCTGCGGCGTCGCGGCGAGCGCCTGGTAATACTCCAGTTGAAGCTGCGGCGTCGTGGGCTTGCCTTCGATCGCGCGCTTGTATTCCTGCACCGCCGACGCGCTTTGTCCGCTTTGCGCGAGACGCCGCGCGTCGTTGACCGTCTGATCGCGCGAGCTGGTTTCGCCCAGACGCCGGCCGAGTTCGTCGATATTCGGATAGTTCGGCGCAACCTGACGCAACTGCGCGAGATACTGCTGCGCGCCGCTGCCGTCCTTGCGGTCGGCGAGCACCATGCCCATGCCGAACAGCGCATCGGGCTGCTTCGGATTGATGCGCAGCACTTTCTGCCACGCCTGCTCCGCGAGGTCGCCGCGCTTGTGCGACTGCCAGTATTTGCCCTGATCGATGAGCACGGTCAGCGGATCGGCCGTGGCTTGCGCGAAGGCGAGAACGGGCGCGGCGCTCAGCATGGCCGCGATGACGCGTTTCCTGGTCCGGATCAGCATGCGCTTCTCCAGTTCGGCACGAGACGCCCGTTTTCATCGAAGCGATATTTCCCGTCGACGAAACCGCCGCCGAAAAGTCCAAGCACGCGGTCGTAGTAGACCGGCTCGCGTCCCGCGCCCGGCGGCGCGCTGAGCGCTTCGAGATGCGCGCGCGCGAGGCCCAGGCCGCGCTCGTCGTTCAGCGCCCTGAAGTACGGCGCGAGCGCGCCCCAATAGGAAAGCGGACCTTCGCCGCTTGCCGCGCCCGTCGTCACGTTGACTTTCTCCGGCGGAAAACCCGTCTGCGCGACGCTCTGGCGCATGCCGGACAGCGCATCGAGCCACGGCCGCGCGAGCGGATCGCTCGCCGGCGCCATGCCGGCCCACAGATAAACGCGGATCGCGTCGTAGCTGCCGATATCGCCGTTCTTCGGATCGACGACGAACTGGCCGTTCGGGCTGGCCTGGTACGCCGCCCAGTCCGGCGCGTAGCCGTGCGGCGACGTCACCTTGATCATCTTCGCGGTGCTTTGCGCGAGTTTCGCCCACGGGCCGTCGGGCATCTCGTGCGCAAGGCCGCGCAACAGCGGCAGCGGCAGATAGCTCGGGTTCAGGCGCGTCACGTCGCCGGTGCGAAAACCGTGCGGGCCGGGCAGCAGCATCGGCCCGAGGCCCGGCAGATCGACGACTTCCTGCTTCACGATCTGCGTCGCGAGCGCGAAGGCGAGCTTCGTGTACATCGGCTCCTTCCAGAGGCGGCCGGCCTGAAAGAGGTCGTAGGCGATCCACAAATCCGAATCCGACGCCGAGTTCGGGTCCATCACGCCGAACGCGCCGTCCGGCTTTTTGCCCCATTGCCACGCGGGCAGGCGCACGTTGTTCGCATCGAACTGATTCGCCGAGAGATTGCTGCGCGTCCAGTTGAAGAGCCGGTCGAACGTGGCGCGGTCGTTCGCGACGAGCGCGAAGAACATGCCGTAGGACTGGCCTTCGGACGTGGTCTGCTGCGCGTCGGTGGAGCGGTCGATCACGCGGCCATCGGCCTGCACGACGCGCTCGACGAAGATCCGGTACGCGGGCCAGTCGCACTGCTGCGCGGCCTGCGTGGCCTGCGCCCCCGTGGCCGTGGCCGCGATGAGCGCTCCGGCGAAAACTTTGGCGGTCGAAACCCGCATATCAATCCCTCAGGCGGCGTGCGGCGACCGCGCGCAGCATACGGTAGAACAGGGCGGCGATGATGAGCGCGGCGAGCACGCCGGCGATCACCAGCAGAATCGGGTGCGACGACAGCGCCCAGCGCATGTAGTGCATCGGCGACAGATGACCGACGAAATACGCTTCGCCGTTCGACGTGACCGTGACGGTGCGACCGTGAATCACCGCCATCGCGCCTTGAATCGACGGCAGCAGGTCGTTGTCGAGCAGCGCGGCGGAGAGATCGGCGTCGGACTGGCCCGCGGCGCTGATGAGCGCGACCGCGCTGCGGCCGCTCTTCAGCGGCGATTCGAAGCCGGTCAGGAGGGCATCGCCGTTCGAACTCACGAGCGACAGATCCGCGCGCGCCGGCGAGCGTTCCGGACCTTGCTCGCCATGCCACCAGTCGACGACCTTGAACGCGACATCGGAGAGCTGGAAGGTGCGCGCGTCGCCGTCGCCGGAGAAGGGCATGTGTTTCGCCCAGCGTTGCAGGAGCGGCTGACGGCCGGGCGAGCCGAGAATCAGCAGATCCTTGTCGGCGAAGCGGTCGACATCGTTCGCGCTTGTCACGGTGACGCCTGTCACGGGATAACCCGTCGATGCGCCCATGCGGCCCATTTCGAGCAGATACAGGCTGTAGTCGGCCGAATTCGGCTCGTTCGGCAGCACGACGGCCGTCTGCGAGAGATCGGCCATGCGCGTGAACGGGAAGCCGCCGTTCGCGAACGCGGCCAGATCGGGCAGCGCCATGTAATGCGGGAAGCCGGAGAGATCGATGGTCGAATTCGGATCGATCGCGCCGACGACGTTATCCAGCACGCGCCCCGTGCATTCGCCGGTCTTCGGGATGTCGTAGTAGAAGTGCAGGCGCAACTGCGCGCGCGGCGTGATGAGCAGCGGCGGCAGATACACCTCGCGGCGCGCGGCGACGGTCTTGTCCGGCAGCACGCGGCTGAAGTACGTGCCGAGATCGAAGGTCGATGTCGATACCGCCGGAATGCGCAGCGACTGCACGAAGCCGTTGTTGACGCTGATATTGAGCGACGAGCGGTCCGGCGCGGGCCGCACGGTGTAGCGATAGCCGAGATCGACCGGCACGCCTTTGGTCTGCCACATGAAGAGGTCGGGCGGCACGCGCAGGTTCACGCGCACGGCGTCGGAATCGTAGCCGTGGGCGGTCAGATCGCGCGCTTCCGCCAGTTCGCCGAAGCGCACGGGGCGGTCGGTCGGCAGCCAGTTCGGCGCGTCGTAGGGGCGGCGCGGCTGAAGGTCGTTGAACTGCGTGATCGTCGCGCTCGTGCCCGACAGCGTGTTCTGGCCGACGCCGAGCGCCTTGGCGGCGGTCTTCAGTTCGTTCTCGTCGCGGCCGAGCACGAGCAGGAGACGTCCGCGCGCGTTGGCGTCGCGCTCGACGACGGCGATGGTCGGCCCGGACACCGGCGGAATCTCGACGCCCGCGACCTTCGCATCGCCGACGGCGAATACGACGGCGTTGCCCGAGAGCGGCACGTTGTCGGTTTGCGCGGGGAACACCGCGCCACGGTAGCCGGCGAGCGAGCCGAAGTACGACGCGACCATGCCGGCCGCTTCCAGCGCGGGCAGGCTCGGCTTGCCCGCGAACACGAAGGGCAGTTCGAGGCGGCGCACGTCGCGGCGGTCGAAGAACGGCTGCGGCAGCGCGGCGAGATCGGGCTTGTTCGCGATCGACGCGTACGTCAGGTCGAGCGAGCTTGCATTGCTGACGGTCGCCCATAACGTGGAGTTCGACGGGTCTTCGCACTGCTGCGTGTAATGACCGATCAACTGCACGTTGAGGTGATTGAACTCGGTGATGAAGCGCGGATCGATGGCCACGTCGCGCGCGACCAGCACGCCGGCCTGATCGCGCGGCACGGGCAGCGTCGCGGCCACTTCGCCGTTGATCAGCACTTTCAGTTGCGAGATCGACGGCAACAGCGACGGCGAATAGCTGTAGATCAGATGCAGGATCGCGCCGGTCACGACTTCGTCGCCGCGCACCGAGAACGCGATGCCGTTCTGGCCGTCCGTGCCGCGCAATTGCAGCGGATCGAGCGCGCCGTAATCGGCGAAAGTGAGCGTCTGACGGCGGCCTCCGGGCACCAGCGTGCCGGGATCGGCGGTGGTCGGAATGCGCGACGTGAGCGGCTTGTCGGGCTTGCCCGAGAACGCGGGCACGGGCACGGCGAGCGCGGGCTGCGCGAGCGCCGCCGGGTTATAGACCACGGCCGGACTCGGCGCGGGCACGGCGCCGACGCCGGTCGCCTGCTGCGCGCCGCCCGCTGCCGCATTGGCTTCCGCCGTGGCCGCGGCCGCAACGGAAGCGAACGGCGCCGCGAAGGCGGTCTGCAAGGCCATGAAGACGGCCAGCGCGCGCGCAAAAGGTCTTTCGCAAAAACGCGGCGCGCGCTCGCCCGTTTCGTTTTCAACGCGCAACTTCGACATACCCATGCCCATTATTGGTCTTTGGTTTTCAGCTTCTTCACATCGACTGGGCGCTTGTTCATCCAGGTTCGAAGGTCGCTGTACAAATGCTCGAACAAACCGGCGATGCCGCGCGTGCCCACCAGCAGCACATGCGACAGGCCGCGCAACGGCGTATCGGGACGGCGTCCCTCGGACCAGCCGGTCCAGGCGTCCGCGCGCGCGAACGTGGTCTTCACGAAGTCGTATTCCTGCTCGCGCGTGAGCGTCGAGAAACGCAGCCCGACGCGGCCCGGTTCCGTATAGCCGACGGTCGCCGGGAACGCGTATTCCTCGTCGCCGCGGAACAGCGAGACGGTGACGCGCTCGTGCATCGGCACTTCGATCTTGCTCGGCAGCGCGACGCCCACGCCGCCTTCCGAGTAGTCGATGGTTTCGCAGGCGAGCGTGCGGCCGGTCGAAAACTTGAGCATCACGGGCATCTTCATCGTGACGCGATGCGTGGCGCGCACCTGCCGCCGCTCGCTCGCCGCCGCCACCGACGCGCCCAGGATCAGCATGTTGTAGACCGTCCAGCAGAGGTTGAGGATGGTCGTGTTCACTTCGCTGCGCACATGCCAGTAGATGACGATATGCACGATGCCCGCGACGAAGCCGAGCAAGTTCAGGAGCAGCAGGAACAGGTAAGGGCGCGAGATGTACCAGTCGAAGTAATCCTTCGCGATCTGGCCGCCCTTGGCCGTCACGTTGAACTTGCCGAGCTTCGGATTGATGACGGCGAGCAGCGTTGGCGCGGTGATGTACGACGCGAGTACCGATTCATACACTTCGGCCCAGAACGAATGACGGAAGCTGCGCTGCATGCGCGAATTGGTGATGCTCGCGTGCATCATGTGCGGCAGCGCGAAAATCGCGATGGTGCTCGCCGCCGCTTCGATCACGTGCGCGCCGAAGAACAGATACGAGAGCGGCGCGGTCAGGAACACGAGACGCGGCACGCCGTAGAAGAAGTGCAGCATGCCGTTCAGATAGCACAGCCGCTGGCCGATCTTGAGGCCCTTGCCGGTGAGTGGATTGTCGATGCGGAAAATCTGCGTCATGCCGCGCGCCCAGCGGATGCGCTGCCCGATATGGCCCGAGAGACTTTCCGTCGCCAGACCAGCCGCTTGCGGAATCGCGAGATAGGCGGTCGTGTAGCCGAGCCGGTGCAGCTTGAGAGCCGTATGCGCATCTTCTGTCACGGTTTCGACCGCGATGCCGCCGATCTCTTCCACCATCGAGCGGCGCAGCACCGCGCACGAGCCGCAGAAAAAGGTTGCGTTCCAGAGATCGTTGCCGTCCTGCACGAGGCCGTAGAACAGCTCGCCTTCGTTCGGCACCTTGCGGAACGTGCCGAGATTGCGCTCGAACGGATCGGGCGAAAAGAAATGGTGCGGCGTCTGCAGCATCGACAGCAGCTTGTCGCGCAGGAACCAGCCGAGGCAGATCTGCAGGAAGGAGCGCGTCGGAATGTGGTCGCAGTCGAAGATCGCGAGGAATTCGCCCTGGGTGATCTTCAGCGCCTCGTTGATGTTGCCCGCCTTCGCGTGACGGTTATGCGTGCGGATCGTCCAGTTGACGCCCACTTCCTCGCAGAACGCCTTGAACTCGGGTCGGCGGCCGTCGTCGAGCACGTGGATGGCGAGCTTGTCCTGCGGATAGTCGAGCGCGAGCGCCGCGTAGATCGTCGGCTTCACGACCGAAAGCGGCTCGTTGTACGTCGGGATGAAGACGTCGACGGTCGGCCACTGGCTGCGGTCGGCGGGCAGCGGCAGCGGCTTGCGCTTGAGCGGCCACGCGGTCTGAAAATAGCCGAGCAGCAGCACGAGCGCCGCATAGACTTCGGCCGCGACGAGCAACAGGCCCCAGGCGGCGTCGAGCGGCCGTTCCCAGTACGTGGTTTCGGTCAGACGCCAGAACATATAGCGGCCCGACGCGACCACCGACAGCACGATCATCACGAGCGTCGCGTACTGGCCTTGCAGACGGCGAAAGCCGAGCGCGCAAGCGAAGCAGATCGTCGCGAACGCGAGTTGCTGGCCGAAGGCGAGCGGCACTGTGACGACGAAATACAGCGCGAACGCGGCGAACACGGTGAGCAGGACCACGACGATCCGGCTGCCCCAGATGCCCGCATCGACGAAACGTTCGAGCCGCGAGGTCGCGACGCTCACCTCGGTTTCGGGCGACGGAATCTTGGGCGAACTCATGCGAGCTTCCTCGAGACGGCCATCGCGTCGACGGCGGAAAGGAGCCAGTCGCCGCATGCGCGCAGATCGGCGGCGGCTTGCGAAAGCGGATCGTAATGAATGAGCGTCGTGTCGCAGGCGAGCGATTCGGAGACGCCCTCGTCCTGATGGATCACGCCCGGGAACAGTTTCGTGCCGAGCATGTTGCGCAGTACCTTGAGCACGTCCTTGGTCAACTGGCGCGACTGATCGACCTGATTGACGACATAGCCCTGTCCCGCGAAATTCTGACGCGGCGCGGCGTACGCATCGACCATGCGCTCCATGCCGGGGATCGCGGCGTAGGAGGCGGCGTCCGCGAGCACCACGTTGAGCGCGAAGTTGGCCGCGGTGAGGGCGGTGCGCGTGTAGACGGAGGAGCCCGGCGGCGTATCGACGATCACGATGTCGTTGGCGTCGAGCGCGAGCGATTCGAGCGCATGCGCGAGCCACGCGGGATCGCTGTCGACGAGCGCCTCGAAGCGGCGGCGGTCGTCCTCGGTCACGGCGCCGTAGGGCAGCACCGTGACGCCGTCGACGCCGTCGAACATCACCGTTTGCCACGGGTCGCGGCTGAGCGTCGCGCGCGAAATGCCGTCGATGCTGTCGAGCGGAATGCCGAAGTGCAGGCGCAGCGCGTTCTGCGGATCGAGGTCGAGCACGATCACGCGGCGGTTGCGCGCGGCGAGCACCGAGGCCAGATTGGCGGCGAGCGTCGTCTTGCCGACCCCGCCTTTCGCGGAAACTACCGTGATGACTTTCATGAGCGTGGGAGGCGGCCCGCGCGCGGGGCGTGGCCTGCGCTGGCCTGCGTGTTCGAGGGTTCGGTGGCGGGGCGCTCGGCGCGGCGCAGGCGCTCGAACATGGCGTCGAGCGAACCGGCGGGCGCGTGCGTCGCGTGCTGTGCTTGCGGCTTGAAGAGCTTGCCGAGGATCGATTGCGGCGCGGCGGATTCCGCTGCGCGCGGCGCAGGCGCGGCCGGCGGCACCTGAACGGGCGCGCGGCGCGCGAGGAAATTCGCGCCGAGCGTGGCTGACGGGCGCGTCGTATCCGGCTTGCTGACGGCCGCTTCGTTCGCCACCGGCGTTTGAACGGCCGGCACGCTGGCCGCGGGCGCGACTGCGGAATCCGGAATCGTTCCGGTTTCGTTCGACGCCGACTCGCCCATCACCGAGAAGCGCAATGCGCTCAACGATTCCGCGGCGGGCGGATTGACGGGCGGAATCGTGCGCCGATGCGGCCGCGTGAAAAGCTGCTGCTTGCCGCGATGAATCGGCGTCGGCGTCGGGGTCGAATGCGCGTCGGGTGCCTCGCCCGATGCTTCGTTCGCACGCGGGCGCGCGGCATTCGGCTGCGCCTCGCGGGGCGACGCGATCTCGGGAATCGCGGGCTGCGCGAAGTCGAGCGTCGCAAGCAGCGGCCAGCGGGTGCGGGCCGACCTGGCCTCGTTCTCCCGGCCGATTTCCTGATAATCGCCTGCATTGCCGCCGAAATGATCGAACAGCTTCTCGATATCGCGCGAAGTATTCATGATGCCGCTTCCTCGTCGTGCTTTTTTTGATGCCTGGCCGGTGCCGCTCGTTTTCGATCCGCCCGTCCGGCGGTCGATGCCGCCGCATCGAGGCGGCGGTCGGGGGTGCTGAAAAGCGTTAAGCCGCGACGCGCGCGAGCCTGAATTCGATGGCCGCGTCGTCGCCGAACTCGCTCGCCTGCCGGATCGCGAGACCTTGCGCGCCGAGCGCGGCGAGCCACGCCTGGTACGCGCCTTCGAGAAACGCAGGGGTCCACGCGAGCGCGCTTTCGCCGAATGCGGGCAGCGGCGCGCAGTAATGCACGATGCTCAAATAGTCGCGCTCGTCCGAGAGTTCGACGAAGCCCCAGTCGGTGTCGCGCCAGAGCGTGTTGAGCGCGTCGGCGAGCGCCGCGGTCGAATCGCACGGTGGCAAGGGACGGGCCTCGGCGAAGCGGCTGCCCACGCGATGCATCAACTGGCGCAGTTCGTTGCGCCCGATCTGCGCTTCGAACTCGTCCGCGAGCGCGGCCAGCACGCCGCGCCATTGCTTGGAGATCTGACTGTCCAACAGGTAATCGAAAATAGCGGCCATGTTTTTCGTTCGGCAGGGCGTGAGCCACAGCGCGTGGTTGATCGGTCTTGTTTACGTCCTCGCCGGGAATCCCTTTAATCCGCGAGCATCGATCCGGACATTTGTCCAGGCGCTATTACACGTCTGAACTTACTTCAATGCAGTTCTTTTCGCCAGTGGAAAGACTAGCAGTGAATTTTTTGTCGGATCGGGCAAACAGGAGATCGCAGACGGCTCTTTTCGAGCGTTCGGCGCACGCGGGCATGGACGAAATATCGACACGCTTATGGTCAGCCCGAATGGCCGGGCGGACCGGCACTCCTCGTCGGCGGCGGCAGTGTACCATCTCGTTAATCTGCTCGGCCGGCGGGCATCCGCTCTGATTCGTACGAATTGACTTTTGGCGGAATTGCTTACTTGCTTCGAATCGCGCGTATTTGTCGTACCTGAAAACGTGCGGCGCGAAAAAAAAGCGCTCCGAATGGAGCGCTTTGCATGGGATCTTGAACGCTTACGGATTCGCGCGAACGGCGTCGCGAACGGCGTCCATCACGATGCCGTAATCGAGCGGGATGTCCAACGAATCGGAATAGCCGGGTTCATCGGCCGATTCCTTGGGGACAGCGCGAACCGGGATCGGTTCGTAGGCGGTTTCGCCTGCCGGATTTTCGCGTCCTTCGATGGCACCCTGCAATTGCGGATTCTTCACGGTTAACTCCTTCCGGTAATGGAGCGGCGAGAAACTGCAATATAAACCAATGTCATGACATTTTGGCGACTTCGATTTGGAAACTCGCTTCGACACTGCTGCGGGCGGCGCGCCGGTAATCGCCGCTGCCGCGCGTTTCGAAAGAGTGCGGGGCCTCCAGTTTAATGGCGCCGCGCGTTTTAGAAAGCCGATTTCGGTTATGACAATGGTGTGCCGATATACCGCAGCGCACGCGCAACCGGCCCGGAAATTGCATGACCATAGACTTGCTACGTATGCTTTTAATCGTGACCGCGCGCCGGTCGATTCTCCGATTCCGTATTCATCGGAAATAAACTCGATCCGAATGGGCGATTGTGCGCGGTTTATTTCCCTTTATCATGGACCGGCCGGTCGGGCTATGCCGGCGAGAATGCCGTTAAGAAAAAGGAGCAACAAACAATGAGCAGAATCGCGATCATCGGCGCGACGGGCAATGTCGGCAGCCGTCTGTTGGCAGAAGCGTTGCGGCGCGGACACACGGTGACGGCCATCGCGCGCGATGCGTCCGCACTGGCGGAGCACGAGGGCGTCACCACGCGGAACGTCGATGTGCTCGACGCGGACGCGCTCGCCGCCGCCGTCGCCGGACACGACGCGGTATTCAGCGCGACGCGCTTCGCCACGGTGTCCGAGCCTGCGATCGTCGAGCCGGTGAAGCGCGCGGGCCTGCGGCGGCTGATCGTCGTCGGCGGCGCGGGCAGCCTTTATGTCGCGCCGGGGCTGCGCGTGCTCGATGTGCCCGATTTTCCCGAGGCGTACCGGCCCGAAGCCACGGCGGGCGCCGCGTTTCTGGATGCGCTGCGCCGCGAACGCGAACTCGACTGGACTTTCATTTCGCCTTCGGCCGAATTCGTGCCGGGCGCGCGCACGCAGAAATTCCGCCTCGGCGTGGACGAATTGCTCGTCGATAGCAGCGGCCGAAGCTGGATCTCGTTCGAAGACTACGCGATCGCCTTCCTCGACGAGTTCGCGCGCGAAGCGCACATCCGGCAGCGGATCACGGTCGGATACTGAGCGGGGGGCTCAGTATCCGCGATGTGACGTCAGCTGTGCACGTCGGCTTCCACTTCCTCGCTGTTTTGCGGCATCGCGGCGGCGAGGATCATTGCGGCGGCATTCTGCGGCTTCGGATCGCGCTGCGACGGGCGGTAGACCTGATCGCCCCGGTGAATCGGCATCCCCGAGAGCGAACACACGCCCTCGGCGGTCGCCGTGGTCGCGCGCCAGCCTTGATAGCCGTAATGGCACGTACCGGGATCGGACCAGTACACGAGCGCCGTCGCGCTGCTCGGGCGCTCGATCACGCGCACGACGGCCTGAGGAAACGGCACGCGATCATCGGCATGATGCGGATGCGTGCGATTCCAGTCGCGCGTCAGGCGTTCGACGAACGCGCTTTCGGCGCGCGCGGTTTTCTGAGAAGGGGCTACGCGGGCGATATCCTTGGGCATCGCTTCGAGCAGGTGAACCGTCTGTGACCACGGGTCCGCTCTTTTCGAAAAAGCTGTCATGGCATTGTTCCAGGCTTTGACTCGACCTAGAACGTACGTCATTAAGCATATTCCGATAAATACTGCATCAGTGAATACACTATCCCGTTGTTACGAATAATCGGTCGGCGCGTGCCGGTGTTTCGCTGCGTGGGCCCATGCGCTGCCTTTGCCGGCGGGCATTTGCGGGGGGCCGGGAGGTCAACCCCGGACCGGACAGTAGGCCCCTTTTCGCGCAGATCATGACATGCACGCGCGAAATCGGCCTGAATGCACCCGGTTTAACGCACGCGTTGCGGCTGCCATTGAGCCTCAGGCCCCACGCGGAAGCCCGCCACATAAGCGTTCCGTCCGGTCCGAACGCCGCCTCTCAGCCGGCCACCGCGCGCGCCGCCGCGCGGCCCCGCAGCCATTCGAGCGCCAGCAGCAGGCTCGTCGAAAACACGATGAGGATCGTCGCGAGCGCGGCGATCGTCGGACTAATGTTTTCGCGGATGCCGGTAAACATCTGCCGCGGCAAGGTCGTCTGATCCGCGCCCGCGAGAAAGAGCGTGACCACGACTTCGTCGAACGAGGTCGCGAAGGCGAACAGCGCGCCCGAAATCACGCCCGGCGCGATGACCGGCAGCGTCACCCGAAAGAAAGTCGTAAGCGGGCTTGCGCCGAGCGACTGACTTGCGCGCACGAGATTCGTATTGAAGTTCTGCAGCGTCGCGCCCACGGTCGTCACGACGAACGGCACGCCGAGCGCCGCATGCGCGAGAATCAGCCCGAAATACGTATTGGCGATGCCGAGCGGCGCAAAAAACAGATACATGCCGACGCCGACGACGATCACCGGCACGATCATCGGCGAAATGAGCACGGCCATGAGCGCGCTTTTGCCGATGAAATTCGCCTTCGTGAGCCCGACCGCCGCGAGCGTGCCGAGGATCGTCGCGACGAGCGTGGCGGAAGGCGCGACGATAAAACTGTTCTTCGCGGCCATGCGCCATTCCTGCGACATGACGAGGTTGTGATACCAGCGCATCGACCAGCCCGGAATCGGATAGACGAGGAAGGTGCTCGACGAGAACGAGAGCGGCACGATGGCGAGCACCGGCAGGATCAGATACAGCAGCGTCAGCACGCAGATGATGCGCAACGCGAAGTACCAGATGCGCTCGATGCCCGACGTGTGCGGCGCGAACAGCGGTTTGGCGAGTTTCATGTTCCTTTACCCCAGGCTCACGTTCGAGCGCGTGAAGCGCCCGTAGACCACATACAGCAGCAGCGTGGCAACCAGCAGCAGTGCGCCGAGCGCGCAAGCCATGCCCCAGTTGATCGTCACGTTCGTGAAGTAGGCGATGTAATAACTGACCATCTGGTCGTTGGGCCCGCCGAGCAGCGCCGGCGTGATGTAATAGCCGATCGCGAGGATGAACACGAGCAGCACGCCCGCGCCGATGCCCGGATACGTCTGCGGCACGTACACGCGCCAGAACGCGGCGAACGGATGACTGCCGAGCGACACCGCCGCGCGCTGGTACGTGGGCGGGACGGATTTCATCACGCTGTAGAGCGGCAGGATCATGAACGGCAGCAGGATATGCGTCATCGAGATATAGACGCCCACGCGATTGAACAGCAGCGCGAGCGGCGAACCGATCAGTCCGGCTCCGAGCAGCGCCGTGTTCACCAGCCCTTCGCTCTGCAGCAGCACGATCCAGGCGGCGACGCGCACCAGCACGGACGTCCAGAACGGAATCAGCACGAGCACCATCACGAGATTGGCGCGGCGCGAGGGGAGCGTCGAGATCCAGTAGGCGAGCGGATAGCCGAGCAGCAGCGCGAACAGCGTCACGCCCCCGCCGATCACGAAAGTGCGGGCGAAGACGTTCAGATAGATGGATTGATCCGGCCCGGCATGGACGATATCGCCGAAGCCGTCCTGCTTGTGATCGAGCGACGCGAGAATGTAGAAGGGCGAGTAGCGGCCCGCGTTTTTCGCGATCGCCTGCCAGTAGGCGGGATCGTTCCAGCGGTCGTCGATCTCCAGAATCTTCGCCTTGATCTGGGCGGCGGGCAGCGGCTTGCCGTCGTCGCCGGTCATGGGCATGGCGCGGGCGGTTTTCGCGACGAGCGAGCGGTAGCCCGGAATTTCCGTGTTCAGGCGGCGGGCGAGCGCGCCCATCGATTCGCCTTCCGAGATCGTGGTGAGGTCCTGCGCGAGCGCGGCATACGCTTCATCGGATGGCGGCGTCTTGCGGTCCCATTTCGCGAGCGCGGCGCCGGTGTGCGGCAGCGCAGTCGCCACTTCGGGATTTTCGATGGCGCGCGTAAGCAGCGCGCCGATCGGCACCACGAAAATCAGAAACAGAAAAATGGCGAGCGGCGCGATGAGCGCGAGCGCCATGGCGCGTTTTTTCGCGTCGGCGAGCTTCAGTTCGCGCTTGAGCCGCGCGCTCGATTCGCCCGAATCGTCCGCCGGGATCGTCATGGTGTTCACGCTTGTGTCTCCGTCTTTGCGGTCGCGCTTGCGGCGAAGCGCGACCGTCGTCCCAGCCAGGTCCTTACTTCGACGCCCACGCGGTGAAGCGCTGCTCGAGTTCGTCGCCGTGATCGGTCCAGAACGCCATGTCCTGCAGCACCGCGTTCTTCGCGTTTTCCGGCGAGTTCGGCATGTCGGCCTTGATCTTCGCATCGAGCGCGGAAATCGCGGCCTTGTTCACCGGGCCGTAAGCGATGTGCTGCGCATAGACTTCCTGCGGCTTCTGCGACACCGAATACGCGATGAACTGCGTCGCCACGTCCTTGTTCGGCGATCCCTTCGGAATGGCCCAGTAGTCGAGGTCGTAGATGCTGCCGTTCCACACGACCTTGAGGTTCTTGCCTTCCTTGCGCGCGGCGTCGATGCGACCGTTGTAGGCGGTGGACATCACGACATCGCCCGCGACGAGGAATTGCGGCGGCTGAGCGCCGGCCTCCCACCACTGGATAGACGGCTTCAGTTCGTCGAGCTTCTTGAACGCGCGGTCCGCGCCGGCCTTCGTGCCGAGCACCTTGTAGACGTCTTTCGGCGCGACGCCGTCGGCCATCAGCGCGAATTCGAGGTTGTAGCGCGCGCCCTTGCGCATGCCGCGCTTGCCGGGGAATTTCTTCGTATCCCAGAAATCGACCCAGCCTGCCGGCGCGCCCTTGAGCTTGTCGGCGTTATAGGCGAGGGCGGTCGACCATACGAAGAAGCCGACGCCGCACGTCGCCGGCGATTCGGGCACGAGATCCGACTTCTTCGCGATCTTCGACCAGTCGAGCTTCTCGTAGAGACCTTCGTCGCAGCCGCGGCCGAGATCGCCCGATTCGACTTCGACCACGTCCCAGTTGACGTGCTTCGCTTCGACCATCGCCTTGACCTTGGCCTGTTCGCCGTTGTATTCGACGGCCGTGACCTTGTTCTTGGTCGATTGCTCGAAGGGCTGATTGAACGCGACTTTCTGCGCGTCGCCATTCGCGCCGCCGAAGTTGACGACGGTGATCTCCGCCGCCATCGACGCCGCCGATGCGCATGCGAGCGCGGCCGCCACGGAACACAGTGCGAGCTTCTTCATGATGGTTTCCTCTCTTCTTTGACTTGGTTTTGTCAGTGGACCTGCTGCCGATAAAGACGAACGCGCGCTTTCAGGCGAACACGCGCAGATGCTCGGGTGCGAATTCGAGCGCGACGGGCGCGCCGGGCGTGAAGCCGTCGAGCGCCGCCGTGCCGAGCGGCACCTTCACGAAACACTCGTCCTGCTCACGCACGCCGCAACGCATGCGCACGTGATCGCCGAAATAGATGAGGCTCTTCGCTTCGCCGGTGAGCGCGTTGGCGCCGTTGCCGTTGGCGTGGCCGTTGCCTTGCGTGAGCTTCATGCGTTCCGGGCGGATACACGCGATGGCCGACGCGCCCGGTTTCGCATTCGCGACATTGAGACCGGACAGGCGCGTGCCATCCGCGAGGCGGATCGCGCAGTAATCGCCCTGTGCATCTTCGATGGTGCCGCGCAGCCGGTTGCTGTCCCCGATGAAGTTCGCGACGAACTCGTTGCAAGGCGCTTCGTAGAGGTGATCGACGGTGTCGAGCTGCTGCACGATGCCCTTGTCGAACACCGCGACGCGGTCGGACATGGTCAGCGCCTCGCCTTGATCGTGCGTGACGTAAACGAAGGTGACGCCGAGCTTCTCGTGCAGCGCCTTGAGCTCGATCTGCATGTGCTCGCGCAATTGTTTATCGAGCGCGCCGAGCGGCTCGTCCATCAGCACGAGCTTGGGCTGGAACACGAGCGCGCGGGCGAGCGCGATGCGCTGCTGCTGGCCGCCGGAAAGCTGCGCCGGATAACGCTTCGCGAAGCTTTCCATGCGCACCATCTTGAGCGCGTCGTTCACGCGGTGCGCGCGTTCTTCGGCGGACATCCTGCGCACCGTCAACGGATATTCGACGTTTTGCTGTACCGACAAATGCGGAAAGAGCGCGTAGTTCTGAAACACCATGCCGATGTCGCGCTTGTGCGGCGGCACTTTGTTGAGCAGCTTGCCGTCGAGCCAGATCTCGCCGCCGGTCGGAAACTCGAAGCCCGCGAGCATCATGAGACAGGTCGTCTTGCCGGACCCGGACGGCCCGAGCAGCGTGAGGAACTCGCCCTGATAGATATCGAGATCGAGCGACTTGACGACGAGCGTTTCACCGTCGTACGTCTTTCGCACGCCGCGAAAGCTGACGATCACCTGTTCGGATTTCATCTTCCGTGTCT
Organism: Caballeronia sp. PC1; assembly: GCF_021353155.1. NCBI lineage: Bacteria > Pseudomonadati > Pseudomonadota > Betaproteobacteria > Burkholderiales > Burkholderiaceae > Caballeronia > Caballeronia sp. PC1. Next base: position 927,064 of record NZ_JAJUBH010000002.1, on the reverse strand, counting down.
CCTTCGGAAATTCTTGATACCACCGGGAGTTTCATAGGACTCTCGGCAATTTTTTCCACCGCGTGAGCTAACTATATCCCTAGAAGGTTCTAGAATGGGGAACCATTTCATAAATCAGAATGGAGCCATTTCATGAGAGTGGCTCCGTGGCCGGGAGCGCCTCGTGGACACGATCATCCTTGCGGACTGGCTGAGCGCGCGGCTCGACCGTACGGCCGCCGAGCCGGTGTACCGGCAGATGCTGGAACTGATGCAGCAAGCCATTCTGACGAGCCAGCTCGCACCGGGCACGAAGCTGCCGAGTTCGCGCACGCTCGCGATCGATCTGGGGATTGCGCGCAACACCGTGCTGCATGTCTACGACCAGCTCACGGCCGAAGGCTACGTGGTTTCGACGACCGGCAGCGGCACCTACGTTGCCGACACCGCGCCCCGCGATCGCGCCGCCGAGCGCGCGAAGGCCGGCGAAACCAAGACGCCGTGCACGATCTCGAGCCGCGGCGAGCGTCTGATCGCGCAGGCGGGCGTGTCGCCGAAGCAGTGGGGCGCGTTCATGCCCGGCGTGCCGGACGTCGCCGAGTTTCCGGCGCGGACCTGGAGCCGCTTGCAGGCCCGGCTCTGGAAGCGCGCGAGCCCCGACCTGCTCACCTATGCGCCCGGCAGCGGTTACCGGCCGCTGCGCCGCGCGCTGTCGGACTACCTGCGCGTCGCGCGCTCGGTGAAGTGCCAGCCGGACCAGATCATCATCACGACGGGCATTCATCAGTCGATCGACCTGACGGTGCGGCTGCTCACCGATTTCGGCGATCGCGCGTGGGTCGAGGAGCCGTGCTACTGGGGCGTGCGCAGCGTGTTGCAATCGTCGGGGTTGACGCTCGTGCCGGTGCCGGTCGACGAGGAAGGGCTCAACCCGGCCGCGCGCGACATGGCCGAGCCGCCGCGCATCGCGCTGGTCACACCTTCGCATCAATATCCGCTCGGCATGGTGATGAGTCTGGCGCGACGCCGCGCGTTGCTGGAATTCGCGCGCCAGCACAAGGTCTGGATCATCGAAGACGATTACGACAGCGAATTCCGCTATGGCAGCCGGCCGCTGTCATCGCTACAAGGGCTCGACGACGCCGGGCAGGTGATCTACGTGGGCAGTCTCGGCAAGATGCTGTATCCCGGCTTGCGCATGGGCTACATGGTGGTGCCGGAGCATCTCGTCGAGACGTTTCGCATCGGCGTGGCGGAGCTCTATCGCGAAGGGCAACTGATGCAGCAGGCGGTGTTGACCGAGTTCATTCTCGACGGGCATCTCACGTCGCACGTGCGCCGCATGCGCGGGCTGTACGGCGAACGCCGGGAGCTGCTGATCAATGCGATCCGCGCGCACTTCGGCGATGCGCTCGCCGTGCGCGGCGACGAAGCCGGCTTGCACTTCGTTCTGGAGTTGCCGCAGGGCACCGACGACCGCACCATTTCGGCCGATGCGTTGAGTGCCGGTGTGGTTACGCGGCCGCTCGTCAACTATTACATGAACCAGAACGAGGCGGTGCGCGGCCTCATGCTCGGCTATGCGTGTGTGCCCAATGAGCAGATCGCGCCGAACTTCGGAAAACTTGCCGCGGTGATCGAGCGAGGTGTGATGGCGAGTGAAGCGGTTGGAATGGGGAGTGGTGAATCGCGGGTTTTATTCTAGTGACTTAAGGCAATTAGTATTTAAATCAAATTGCTTACGGGCTTTAATATCTGGAGCCATTGTCAAATCTTAGGTTTATCGATGCCGTAATTCATTAAAAATTTAAGATAAATCGAGTATGGAAAATATAAGTAATACGTAAGATATGGCCACGCATCATTCTCTGCAATGAGGATCATAGAGCGCTAGCCGAATTCAATAGCCCGGCTGGCCTCATGGAGGCAACACGGCTCAGATGCGGTTCTCTCGTGTTGGCGTATGAATGCTGTTCCGTTGAGGTGCTTGCCTAGTCGCAAATGTCATCCGTGAACTCGCTTATACAATGCATGGGACTACTAATTTTTAATTGGAGTTGATCGAATGAATAAGTTGGTTTATGCGGCGCTGGCATCCGGTGCAATGATCCTGGCTAGCGGCAGTGCATTTGCTTCGGACGGTACCGTCACGTTCAATGGGGCGCTGACGGCGCAGACTTGTACGATCAACGGTAACGGCTCGTCGAGCAAAGACTTCACGGTGACACTTCCGACGGTGTCTACGGGGGCCTTTTCCGCTGGTCAGCCGAGGGCGGGTGCTACTTCATACAACATTGCGCTGACGAATTGCGCGCCCGTAAGCGCCACCAGCAAGGCAGCAGTCTTCTATGAGGCCGGTGCCACCGTCGACCCGACTGACGGTCGCCTGATGGTTGCAAGCGGTGGTGCCCAGAATGTCAAGCTGGAGCTTAGCAACGCTAATGACGCCACAGGCGAATACATCAAGGCCGGCTACTCCCGCGATCTGCAAAATTCGAAGCCGGCCGATATTTCGAGCGGTTCGGCTACCCTGTTCTATCGAGTTCAATACTTCGCCACGAGTGCGCCTACCGCTGGCGCTGCCAATTCGTCGGTCACTTATGTCATCGACTATCAATAAGGCGAAACTTCGATCGATCAGCTGATTGTTCGATCGAGGCACTGATATGGGTGGGCGCAGGCCCACCCGTTCCTCTCTCTCCAAACTGGTCGATTAGGTCGTCATTTGCCGTATGAAGCTGGCCAAAAAAATTCTCTCCGTCGTGACGCTGACCTGTGCAATCTCGCTGATCTCCTCGGGGGCAAATGCGTCCGTAGTGATTGCCGGTACGCGTATCGTTTATAACCAATCGGAGCCGGAAGTGACGGTGAAACTCACCAACAACGGTAAGCTTCCCGGCCTGACGAAGGTGTGGCTCGACAAGGGCGACCCGGACGCGAAGCCCGACACAATCGAGGTTCCGTTCACTATCACACCGCCGCTGATGCGCATCGACCCGACCAAATCGCAGACACTGCGAATCATGTTCACGGGCGATCCCTTGCCGGCTGACAAAGAGTCGATCTTCTACCTGAACGTTCTCGAAGTTCCACCGAAAGCCACGGGAGACGCTGCTTCAGCCAATCAATTGCAACTGGCATTTCGCACCCGTATCAAGTTCTTTTATCGTCCTGCTAGCCTGAAGGAACGTCCGGAAGAGGCGCCGGGGAAGATCGCCTGGCATTTGAAGCGGGATGGTGGGAAAAATACGATCGAGGCCTCAAATCCATCCCAGTACTACGTGTCGTTCGACAGCGTTGAGTACACAGACGGAGTCCGAACGGCTTCGTTCATCGACGGCGGCATGGTGGGTCCAGGTGAAACCAAGGGTTTTCCGCTGAAGGGCGAATTGCCGGGAGGCGAGGCTAAGGTGAAGTGGACGGCCATCAACGATTATGGCGGTCCTAGCCACGGCCAATCTGGCTTGGCACCCTGACCGAACACGCTGTACGTTCTGTCATTTTTTTCGGGCGAATTGTGTAGCGTTCGCATAGTCGGCAAGAGCCGCCCACCGGGGATGCATTAGCGTGCGTGACGAAAAGTACGTGCTGAATACGCTTTGCACTTAGTTAGAAGTACGAAAATATGTATTTTTGCAGAGGTCATCGATCCGGCCTTGCCCTTAGGCCGATCAGTATCGTCACGTTGCAGGCAGTTGCTGCGATGGGCGCCAGTTCTCACGCATGGGCTGACGCTTCCCAACAGTACGCGCAGGTCGAGTTCAACGATAAGTTTCTCGATTCAGGCGGCGCCGGAAAGGTCGACATATCTCGCTTCAACAAAGGTCAGCAGGTTCTGCCTGGCACTTACCGGGCAGAGACTTTTGTCAACGACCTTTGGCGCGGTAAGTTCAACATTGAGATTCGCGCCGTCGCACCCGGTTCGGACGAGGTGCGGCCGTGCATCACCAGCGATTTACTCGAGCGGCTCGGCGTCGATCTGAGAAAGCTTTCGCCTGAATCGACTGCCAAGCTCGCGTCGGCGGAAAACGCATGTCTGGCATTATCGGATCTAATTCCGAGTGCATCCGCGACGTTCGACGGCGGCGAGCAGCGTCTCGATGTCAGCCTGCCTCAGATCGTGATGCTTAACAAGGCGCGAGGGTACGTCGATCCGAAATACTGGGACGATGGCGTTCCGGCTGCCACGCTGCAATACAACGCAAACGCTTATCACAGTACTGGCGGCGGCTACTCGAACGATTCGCAATATCTCGGCGTGATTGGCGGTATTAATGCCGGGCCGTGGCGCTTTCGTTATCAAGGCAATCTGACGAACTCCACCTTGGGCCGTCAGCACTACCAAACGGTGCAGACCTACGTTCAGCGTGGATTCAAGGATATCAAGAGTCAGTTGACACTGGGCGACACCTTCACGGACGGAGCGCTCTTCGATAGCTTCGGCGTGCGCGGCGTCAAAATGGGCACGGATGACCGGATGTATCCGGAGTCGCAGCGCGGATATGCGCCTATCGTGCGTGGCATCGCCAACAGCAACGCCCGGGTCCAGGTTCGTCAGAACGGCAACATCATCTATGAAACAACGGTAGCGCCGGGTGCGTTTGAAATCAATGACCTGTATCCCACAGGTTATGGCGGCAATCTGGACGTCATCGTCACGGAAGCAGATGGCACCCAGCATATTTCCACGGTGCCCTACGCGGCAGCCGTGAACGCGTTGCGTCCCGGCGTCACGCGATACAGCGCGATGGTCGGCCAATATCGCGACCCGACCCTCAACATCCATCCGTTCGTCACTCAATTCACGATTCAACGTGGTATCAGCAATCTGTTGACGCTATACGGCGGATTCACCGGGGCAGACCTGTATTTTGCAGGAATGGTAGGTGCCGCGATCAACACGAAGCTGGGCGCATTCGGCTTCGACGCGACGCATGCGACGACGAGCTTCAAGGGAATCGGCACGCATAACGGCATGAGCTTCCGGGTGAGCTATAGCCAGTTGCTCGAACCCACCAACACGAACATCGCTATCGCGGCTTACCGCTACTCGACCGGTGGTTTTTACAGCCTGCCTGACGCCATGGCGATGCGTCAGTTGTATCAGCATAACGAGCTACAGCCGCTTTCGTCGATGCAGAAGTCGCGCATGCAGTTCACGGTCAACCAGGCGTTCGGATCGGACGGCAGGTTCGGCTCCGCGTACGCCATCGGATCGATCGTGAACTACTGGAACCGTCCGGGCCGCGATACGCAACTCCAGATCGGCTATTCCAATAGCTGGAAGCGCATGACATATGGCGCATCGTTCGTGCGCCAATACATGGTGAACACGAACAAGTGGGACAACCGCGTCATGTTGAACGTGATGATCCCGCTGGGCATCGGCGCGCGCGCGCCGCTCTCGTCGACCAACGTCCAGTACGACTCCGTTGACGACAGCTACAGCGTGCAGCAGTCGGTCACCGGCACGCTGGGACCCGATAACGCGTTGTCGTACGGACTTAACGCCAATTTCAACAGTGGCGGGAACAACGGTTCGAGCGCGACGAGCGTCGGTGCGAACGTGGGCTATATGTCGCCGTTTGCGCAGCTTTCCGCCAATGGCAGCACCGGCCGCAACTATTCGCAAGTGGGCGCGGGCATCTCGGGCGGCATCGTCGCGTGGAGGGGAGGCGTCGCATTCACGCCGAATATGAGCGACACGATCGGCATCGTCGAGGCGAAGGATGCAGCGGGGGCGCGCGTCGCGAACGGCGTGGGTCTTCGAGTCGACCCGTGGGGACACGCCATCGTCTCGGGCATGCAGCCTTTCTCGAACAACGACGTCGAAATCGACCCGAAGGGCCTGCCTATGAACGTGTCGCTGAAGTCTACGGTGCAGCGTTCCGCTCCAACGGCAGGCGCCGTAGTTGCGCTGAAGTTCGACACGGAAGACACGGGCAGGGCGGCCGTCATGCATGTTACTCAGGCCGACGGCAAGCCGCTGCCTTTCGGCGCGGAAGTGTTCGATGAAAAGAATGAGAACGTGGGTATCGTGGCCCAAGGCAGTCGCATTATCGCCACTGGCCTGAAGATCGATGCCGGCAAGGTGAACGTCAGGTGGGGCGATGCACCGAATCAAACCTGCGCCGTTCGCTATCAGCTTCCCCAACTGGCGAAGCCCGGTGAGCAACGGTCTTTGACGATCGCTGACGGAGTCTGTGAATGAACGAAGTGAACGCGCTTCAAATTGAAGGACTAGACATGAAGAAATTCGAACGGTATGTGTTCGCGCGCATTCGACTCCTGCTCTGCGGCGTTGCCGCGCTTCTGGCGCTTCCGGGCAGTGCGTGGGCTACGGCAACCTGTCATTCGGCCTCTTCGCTCAACTTCACGCTTGGTTTCCCGGCCACGGTAGCGGTTGCGCGAGATCTTCCTGACGGGTCGCCGCTGACGGGCTGGGTCTCGACGCCCATGACCAACAACTACTGGACGTGCGATATCACTGGGAGTTGGTACTCGGGGACCGACTTTGAAGTCGCAGGCATCATTCCTTCGTCGCCGACTTCATTCTCACGTACTTACAATGGGAAGGCCTTCCCCGTGTACAAAACGAACGTGCCGGGCGTGGGCATGGCGCTGGGAGGCTACATCTATACCAACGGCCGAACCAACGGGCCGCTTGACTTTCCTCATCTGGGTTTTCAATGGAATCAGAACGGAAGCGCCGTCAACAACGGTGGGCAGTTGATCGCCTCGCTGGTCAAGATCGGCGACATCACGCCCGGGACCGTGTCGGGGCAACTCGCTCAGGCGTTTTCATGGGAATCGGCGACTAAAACTGCGCCCCCGGGCAACCTCGATCTGAGCGCGGGCATCATCAATTTCGACATGACGCCGGTCGTCATTACCGTGCTGACCTGCCAGACTCCAGATGTCAACATTGACATGGGCACGCAGACACCGGCGGACTTTCCGAGCATTGGCGCGCCTTCCGGGAAGTCCACCGCGTTCAAGCTGAGCTTTAACAATTGCCCTGCAGGCACCGCGGACACTGTTGACACTACGAATCGATCCGGCCTGATTCACAGCGTCACTTACCGGATCACGCCGACCTCTTCAGATCGCATGGTCGCTGGTTATAGCAACGTGGTCGCGTTGGATGACGGTGCGTCACAAGCTGGTGGTATCGGAATTCAGTTGTATGACAGTAACGGTACTGTCGTTCCGCTTTCAACAGACATGCCTCTCACCGGCTTCGATGGAACCAGGTCCGGCAGCTATAACGTGGCTATGACGGCTCGTTACTTCCGGACCGGTGCGATAACCGCGGGCACGGCGAATGCCACGATGCTAATGACGGTCCAGTACCAATAAGGGAGGCTTGCAAAGTCTACTGATCGTACAGATGTCGTTTTCGGCACGGCTCGCGCCGTGCCTCAGCTAGAAGAAGAGAGAAATACTATGAAGCATACCAAGTTCATACTGGCGGGAGTTGCGCTCCTGGCCTCTTCCGTATCGGTCTTCGCTGCGGATGCTACGCTCAATTTCACCGGGAAGATCATTCTTCCAACGTGCACAGTCACCTCCGGCACGTCCAACCAGAATATCGATCTCGATTCGATCAAGATAACGGATTTCACGGGTACGACCGCTAACCCCAAATCATTCGGAGTCGATCTGGAAAGCTGCGCGCCGGGAACGAAGGTGTCGATGACCGTCAATGGAACAAACGATACTGTGGCCAGTGTATTGAAGAATTCAGCGAGTGGGACTGGAGCGGCGACCTACGTCGGCATTCAGTTATTGAAGGCGACAAACGCGGGCGACACGACCGGCTCGGCGATAACGCTTGGGACCGCTCAGTCGATCGGCACCGTCGATTCTACGAACAAAATGAGCATTCCCATGGTGGCGCAATACTACAAGTTGGGAACGCTGACGGCGGGTTCCGTTGCGGCATCTGCAACGGTGAACTTCACCTATAACTAAGGAATCGATAGCGTATCGATGTGATCGAGCCTCTTGATCGTTCGGGCTTTCTAGCGGCTAACGGAATGGATCGGTCATGTGGTGAGGTCTCTAATGTTGTTATTTAAAGAGGTGGAAGATGCAAAAAATCGATCGTCAAGTTTTGGCTTTGTCTCAAGTGTCGGGCGGCGGTTCGAAAGGTTCTAGCACGAACTCGACGTACGTAGAAATTACGGGCACCATTTCGGGCCCTAATCCTAAATTTACAGTTGTTGTCAGATAACCAGCGATGGTTTGAAAAAGGCGGCCCACGTTGACGTGGGCCGCCTTTTTATTGTCGCGAACAGGAGAATACGTTGCTGTTTAGTTGGGGCTAACTAATCTGCGGCCGAAAGAGCCTTTTCAATGTTTGAAAAATTGTCATCATCTGCGGCGATGGACTAAACTATTACTATGGAATCCGTATAATTTGATTGGCTAAGGATGATCCTTGGAGACGAAGGAGTGCGATAACTCCTAACACTCGGATTCAATATCTTTAGTTTTTTTTAATTTAAATAGGGGTTAGTTATGCAGAAGATCGATCGAAACACTCTGGTTCAATCGCAAGTTGCTGGTGGTTGCAACAAGTCAAGTCAGTCCAACACCACGAGGGTCATCATCACCCTGTCGCAGTGATCTGGCGTCGCCCCATGCGGCTTAGCATGGGGCGTGGCAAGGCTGTATGCCGAACTCATTCAATCGAGGATACGAACGTGCAAAAAATCACACGCAATGAATTAGTCAAGTCGGAAATTTCTGGCGGCTGCGGCAAGGCTAGCCGGATGAGCAACACAACGACCGTTGTCATCAACCTCACCAAGTGACCTGCCGAGGTAGTTGACGAGAGGGCGGATCACTGATCCGCTCTTCTTCATTGAGCCACTCGCAATACTTTATGCCCTCGGTTCATTCATTGTTTCGACTGTGGCTGGCACGTGCGCAGCTCGCGGCGCGGCGTGCTGTCATCGGGCGAATTCCGCGAAATTGGCTGGAACCGGCTGCTCGCATCGTCTGGAACGTCCGCAGCTTGTTCGATGCCGATTACCGGGCGAACGGGACGATTCGCGCGGAGATTGGAAAGGAAGTGCTTGGTCTGTCCAACTTGCAAACCCGTCACTCACGATTTGGCGCAACACTGGAGCACCTGATCGATCAACGCATCTATTTTGGCCGCGACATTCGCAAGTGGGAAGAATGGCCCGACATGGAAGCCATCGCAAGCGACCTGGCAGAGAGGGTGCGAGCCTTGAAGCGGGCTGCGCCGGAGCAGCCTATTTTCCTTTCGCCGTTTCACTACGTTTCCCAGTACGCGAATATCTACGTCGTCGAGAGAGTGGGGCAGTTTCTTGGGGTGAAGTCGCTTTCGGTGGTGTCCGGTGTATTACAGAATCAGTACGGCGACGATCATGCGCAGATTCCGGGTATCAAGGTGCTCTATACCTACGGCGACGAGAACCGCGGCGGCTTGGGCGTGCGCGTCGCGCGCTCGTTGAAGCGCGACGGCGTTGCGGTCCTGTTTGCGGATGTTCCGCCATTCACGATGCATCGTTATCCAATGGAAACGGTGCAGGTAACGATGTTCGGAAAAGACGCACGGGTTCATAACGGCATATTCCGCATGGGTCAAACGTTCGACGCGCAGATGCTGCCGTTTTATTTGCGTTTCGATCAGGGGCGCTTTCGCGCTCGTGTTTTCGAACCCGTTCGCCTGTCGACACCCGAGGCGCCCCAAAGGCTGGCCGATTGCATTCAGACCGCGCTGGCGGATAACTATCAGCGGTGGTTGCCGGCAGGGCATCCTGCCATGTACGCGTTCGCGCCCGCGCGCTGAAGCACTTACCCGAAAGACTTACGCGCTCAGGCCTGCGGCGATGATTCGACGTCGTTTGGCTGTGGTTCAGCGTAGTTTCAATATGTTATGCAATCAACCGATCTTCCTCAGTTCAGAGATGTGCCTTGGCGCTGGATTGCCTATGCGACTTCGGCCTTTACCGTTGTCGCAGTCGTCTTTTCTTTCGTACGTCAGATCGAGCTCAAGCAGGATGTCTCGGGTGAGATCGTCTCGCCGGCGGAGGTGAAGATTCAGGGTTTGACGGGCCTTGTCTCGTCCATCTATGTCCATCCATCCGAGCATGTCGCACCGGGCACGCCGTTGTTTCGACTGCAGCGGGATTTCTCACTGACGACCGACGGTCTGCGCCGGCAAGTCTTTGATGAGCAGATGCGCAATGCGCAAATCGGCGCCATAGACGCGCAATACAACGAGCGCCGTGCGCAACTGAAGGCCCAGCGCGAATCGTCACGCTTGACGGAAGCGAGCCGGCGAGCGGAAGTTGCCGCGCTGGACGGTCAGATTGCGCAAAACAACCGACTCGTCGGCGAATTCGAGCAGCGCCTGACGCGAGTGCGTTCCGTGTCGGAGTACGTGACCGCCGACAAGGTCGAGCAGGCTCAGGCCGACGTATATCAAGGCAAGGCGACTGTGGCGCAGGCCATCGCGCGCCGCCAGCAACTGATCGGCGACGTAGGTACGGCGAAGAGCGCGCAAACCGATCTCGACGCTCAGCTACGCGAGGTCGAGGCGCGCCACGCACGAGATGTTCAGGACGTGCAAGCCCGCTTCGAACAGGCACGTCAGGACACGACCGTGTCGGCGCCGAAGGGCGGCGTCGTCACGTTTTCCGGACTCGTCGTGGACCGCATGCTGACGACGAACGACGTCGCGATGGTCATCGCGACGAAAGAAGGCGGCCCGCTACGTGCGGCCCTCAGCATTCCATCACGACGCCGGGGCTTCGTGCGCGAAGGGCAGGTCGTCAGGCTCAAATTCGATGCGTTCCCCTACGCGAAGTTCGGAACCTACGAGGCGCGCATCGATTCGATCTCCGGCACCACGGTGCTTCCCGCGAGTCCACCGAGTCCGCCTGGCACGCCAGGCGCGCCGGATCCGACGGAACAGACCGCAGGCCCGAAAGACAGCGACGGTGACTACCTCGCCTGGGCGACGCTGCGCGGCAATACGTTCGATTTCGAGGGACAGCACTTCGCCATTCTTCCCGGCATGCGCGCGACCGCGAGCATCGTGGTCGAACGTAGAACGATCGCCGAATGGGTGCTGGCGCCGCTGTTCCGAATGCTGAGAGGTTGATGTGCGAGTCATATATCAGAATGAAGTCGCCGAGTGCGGATACGCCTGTCTGGCGATGGTGTTGTCACATTTCGGCCGCGCGACAGAGGTCCGCGAACTGTCCGCCTACAAGCCGATCTCTGCGAACGGCCTGACCTTGATGGATCTGTACGATGTCGCCGTCGATTTCGGTCTGGCGGTGCAGGCGTATCGTTTCGATCCGTCACATCTTGCGGAAGTCAGGAAAGGGTCGATCCTCCACTTCGGCGGCGCGCATTTCGTTGTTTTCGAGAAGGTGAGCCGCGGCTATATCAGCATCATCGATCCCGCGACGGGACGCCGGCGCGTGTCGATGGACACGTTCCGCTCGGCCGTGTCGGGTTTTCTGCTCGACTTCTCCCCGACGCCCGAGATGCCGCGCATCCGCGCGAAGTCGCGCGTGCCGACCGCGCTCAAGCGGGTCCGTGCGCTCAATCCGCGGCTCAGGGCTCATATCGGCAAGGTGCTGTTCGTCGCGCTGGGCAGCCAGTTCGCGATCCTGGCGATGCCGTATTTCGGCAACCTTACGCTCGACTACGTGGTGGCCGCGGACAATCGCAACCTGCTGAACGTGCTCATCGTCACGTTCGCCAGCATCTTTCTGCTAGGCGCGCTGAGTGAGTATGTTCAGAAGTACCTGACGGAATTGCTGTACAACCTCACTCAGATTCACTCGACCGAAGGCGTGGTCGGCCATCTTTTGCGCAATCCGATGTCGTGGTTCGAGAAGCGCCACGTTGGCGATGTATTCGCACGAGTGAAAGCACAGGACGAGATCAGTGTGTATTCCACGCGCACATCGGTTGCGCTGTATGTCGATCTGACCGTCGGCTTGCTCGCGCTTGCGCTGATGCTGATCCAGAGCCGGCAGCTCACCGCCATCGCGCTGGCCGTGTTCGCGCTCTACGTGATCGTGGCGCTGAGCATGTTTCCGGCGATGCGCGACACCCATGCGCTCGTACTGGAAACCTCCGCACGCTGCGACGATTCGATGATCGAGACGATACGCGCGGCGTCGCTGCTGAAGCTCGCGCAGGGCGAGACGCGGCGCACGGCGATCCACATGACGCTGTTCAAGGCCTATGCGGCGGCCTTGCTGCAAAGCAGCCGGCTGGCCTGTACGCGCGACGCGATCCTCAAGCTCGTCCATTACGCCGACACCCTCATCATCACATGGATGGCCGCGCGCCTGATGCTGGGCGGCAAGGTTTCAGTCGGCGTGTTCTATTCGTTCCTGATCTACAAGTCGCTCATGTCCGAACGGCTCGCGAGCGCCATCAATGCGATGTTTCAGTACTTCATGCTGAGCGTGCCCGCCGCGCGCGTCGACGATATCGTCGAAAGCGAGAACGAGCGCTATACGCCGTTTGGCGACACGCAGCGCGCCACCGAGGTGCGTCAGTTTGAACGCATCGACGTTCGCGACGTAACGTTCAGCTACGGCATCTCCGATCAGCCCGTGCTGCGCAACGCGAGCTTCGAGATCCGCAAGGGCGACAAGATCGTCATCACCGGGCCGTCGGGAAGCGGCAAATCGACACTGTTCAAGCTCCTGTCGGCCGCGGAGCCGCTTCAGGAAGGGCACATCGCGCTGAACGGCATCGCGTGGCCGAATCTCGCCGTCGATGAAATCCGTCGGCATCAGGCGCACATGCGGCAGGGCGACATCATCCTGCACGGTTCGATCGCGGACAACGTCACCTTGTTCACCGGTCAGGCGGACGAAGCACGTATCCACGCGATTCTCGACGACGTGGGTCTGCTTGCGGACGTCATGCGTCTGCCGATGCGCACGCGCACGGTAATCAGCGACACCATCGCTAATATCTCGGCCGGACAGCGCCAGCGCCTTCTGCTCGCACGCGCCCTATATCAAAGTCGGGAAGTCCTGTTGCTCGACGAGCCGACCTCGAATCTCGATCCGGCGTCCGTGCAACATATCGCGAAGCTCTTGCGCTCGCTGGATCGCACGGTGGTGGTCATTACGCACGACATGTCGCTGGCTTCGTGGTTCGACATTCGCTACCGCTTCGAGGAAGGCGCGCTCGTGCGCGAAGACACGCATCAGATGGAACACGAGCGGAATGCACTCCATGCTTAAGCGGAATCTCGCAGCATGCGCGCTGGCCGCGATCCTCGGATACTCGCATGTCGCGCGCGCCGATGATCTGGTCGGAATCGTCCAGAAAGCGCTTGATTACGATGCCGAACTCGCGCAGGCGCGCGCCAGCTACGAGGCCGCGAAGCTGTCCGTGCCCATCGCGCGGGCTGCCCTGTTGCCGCAGATCAGCGGCGGTTGGGGGCGGGCCTACAATCGCATCGATATGGACGGTTTTCCGAGGCAGAACTACTGGCAGAGTGGCTGGATGGTCAACGTCTCGCAGCCACTCTTCGACTGGAGCAAGTGGACGGCCTATCGACAGGCGGACTATGTGGTGGCGCAGGGCGCCGTCGATTTCGCGGGGGCGCAACAGACCTCGATGCTTCGCGCCGTGCGCGCATACTTCGACGAACTCGCCGCCGAAGACGAAGTGAAACGTTCCGCGGAATATCTGAAGGCTATCGGCACGCAGCGCGATCAGGTGCGCCGCAAGCGAACGGCCGGCGAGGCCACGCTGATCGACGAGCGCGAGGCCGACGCCGCATTCGAGCAGGCGCAATTGCAGGCGACGGACGCGGAGCAGGAACTCGACGTCAAACGCCGTGCCATCCGGACAGTGACGGGGCAACCGTTTTCCGCGCTGAGCGCTCTGCCGCCCGGCATGGCGTTGCCGGCCCTGACCGACGGAGGCGAGGTCTGGGCGGCGCAGGCGGAGACGCACGGCTATGAGGTGCAGTCGAAGCAGCTCGGCTGGGAAATCGCCCGGTTCGATACGTCCAAGGCGCGCGCGGCGCGATATCCGGTGGTGAACGTGACCGGCAGCTATACGCCGGCCGGCGCGGCGGGCGGCTATTCACGTCCCACGACAACGACCGTTGGCATGCTACAGGTGCAGATCCCGCTACTCACCGGCGGCGAGATCCAGGCGCGGGTCGGACAGTCGCTCGCGCTGGAAGATAAAGCGGAGCAGGCGTTCGTGGCGGCGTCGGTGCGGGCGGAGGCCGCGGCGCGCGAAGACCATGCGCGATATGTGCGCGAACGCATCAGAACCGACTCGCTCACGCATCTCGTTACGACGGCGACCGACGCGCTTCAAGCGACGGAGGTCGGCTACAAGGTCGGAAGCCGCGCGAGCACGGACGTCCTGCGGGCGATCGACACGCTCTACACCGCGAGGCGGGATCTCCTGCGCTCGCGCTACGAGGCGATCGTTGCCTTCCTGCGACTCAAGGCCGACGTCGCTGCCCTTGGCATGGACGATATCGAATCGATGAACGCGAGGCTATGCTGCGCATCCGCGACGAGCGTTCGATAAGCGGCGCCTAATCCGCGCTGGCGCCACGCTTGATGGCCCGCACCACCCGCGCGAGCGCCTTCAGCGCCTCCGCGGGCGACTCCGCGAATTGCGCCGCGACGATCGCGCCGTCCACCGCCAGCGCGAGCGCCTGCGCGTCCGGCTTCGCAGTGCGCGACGCCGGCATGAGCGCGCGGATCGCCGCCGTCATGTCGCGTTTGTGACGCCGCGAGATATCGACCGCCTGCGGCAGCGTCGCGCCGACTTCCACGACCGAATTGATGAACGCGCAACCGCGATAGTTCTCGTCGCCGAACCATTCCGCGAGCGCCGGCACGAGCGCATTGAGCGTGCCGCCGTGGCGCTTCAGCGCCGCGCGGAACCACGTCATCCAGTTGTCGTGGCGGAAGTCGAGAAATGCGACGATCAGATCGTCCTTGCTCGGAAAATATCGATAGAACGTTTTCTTCGCGACGCCCGATTCGGCGATGACGCGATCGACGCCCGTGGCGCGAATGCCATCGCGATAAAAAAGATCGTGGGCCGTAAGGAGGATACGCGCGTCCGGCGCGAGACCGGTGGCATCGGTAAGTGCAGTGGGTTGGATCATGCAGCCGATTGTAGACAGGTTCGTCTACCTGCGCTAGAGTGCACCGGGTAGACGGACCTGTCTACCACTCTCCTTGCTCAAAAAGAGGACACTCATGGAATCCAAGCCGCCGTTCCCGCCATTCGATGAAGAATCCGCCAAGCTGAAAGTCCGTCTCGCCGAAGACGCGTGGAATACGCGCGAGCCCGAACGCGTCTCGCTCGCCTACAGCGTGGACACGCGCTGGCGCAATCGCGCGGAATTCGCGAACGGGCGTGAGGAAGTCGTTGCGTTCCTGCGGCGCAAGTGGGCGCGCGAACTCGACTATCGGCTCATCAAGGAGTTGTGGGCGTACGAGGGCAACCGCATCGCGGTGCGCTTCGCCTACGAATGGCACGACGATGCGAACAACTGGTATCGCAGCTTCGGCAACGAGAACTGGGAATTCAACGAAGCAGGGCTGATGACGCATCGCCACGCGTCGATCAACGATCTGCCGATCAAGGAAGCGGACCGCAAGTATCACTGGCCGCTCGGCCGCCGGCCCGACGATCATGCGAGCCTGAGCGATCTGGGGTTCTGACGCAAGGGCATTCGAAACGCGGCGGGCG
Source organism: Caballeronia sp. PC1 (assembly GCF_021353155.1). Lineage (NCBI taxonomy): Bacteria > Pseudomonadati > Pseudomonadota > Betaproteobacteria > Burkholderiales > Burkholderiaceae > Caballeronia > Caballeronia sp. PC1. Next base: position 911,329 of record NZ_JAJUBH010000002.1, on the reverse strand, counting down.
GCCAGGCGTGGCCGCCGCGCCTGTGCCTATATGTCGCGACGGCGGCGGAACGCCCACCATCCGGCGAGCGCGGTGAACGTGGCGACGATCACGACGAGCAGCCAGAAACCGTGATGATTCTCCGCGAACGGAATACCGCCCACGTTCATGCCGAAAAAGCCCGCGACAATGTTGATCGGCAGGGCGAGCACGGTCACGAGCGTCAGCGTGAACAGCGTGCGGTTGCTTTGCTCGCCGAGCCGCGTCGACACCTCTTCCTGCAGCAGCTTGATGCGTTCGACGAGCCCCGCGAGATCGTTGAGCACGAGCGAAAACTCTTCGGTCGCGTCGCGCAGGTCCTGAATGTCCTGCGAATGCAGCCAGCGCGGCGGCCGCGCGAGCAGCCGGAACACCGAGCCCGGTTCGGGCGCGAGCAGACGCTGAAGCCGCACGAGCACGCGCCGCAGGCCGCCGAGATCGGTGCGCATCGTCGCACCGCGCATCGACAGGAAGCGGTCCTCGATGCCATCGACCTCGACGCTCGTGCGCCGCACGATATGCACGAGCAGGTCCGCCTGGTCGCGCAGCAGGTGCGCGAGCAATTCGGCGGGGGAGCGGAACACTTCGCCGCGCTTGACCGACTCGCGCAGCGAATCGACGGAACGCAGCGGCTTGAGCCGCGCCGTCACGATCAGCTTCTGATGCGTGTACACCCAGAGCGTCGCGATCTCCGAAGGCGTCAGCTCGAAGTTGAACATCACGTCGTTGATGACAGCGAAAAGCGCGCCTTCCTGATGCTCGATACGCGTTGAGTGCGAGCCTTCGTTGAGGGTGTCGAAGAACGCGTCGGGCAGACCGAGACGCCCGCGCATCCAGCGCTCGCACGAACTGTTCGCGAGATCGAAATGCAGCCACACGAATTCCTTGCTCGTGTCGTCGCGCGCGAGCCATTGACTCGCGTCTTCGGCGTCGATCGGCTCGCCGGGATGATCGACATGAAAGCGATAGCCGCAGACGAGGCCGGAAAAATCAGAGCCGTAAGGCGGTCTTTGCAGGGTAGCGGGATTCATGCGGGCGTTCTGTTGGCATTCTGGTAGATCGGCATTTCTGCGCGCGGCGCAAAGGCCGATACTTCGGACATTCGCGCTGCCACGCGCTAGTGTGCCACCGGTCGCGCCCCGAATCGCGATCGTAACGCGTGTACGGGATCGAAACGATGAACCCGAACGCGCCGGCGCACGCAAATATGACTGTCATATTGTCGGCGTATCATCGCGCCACGCAAACCGGGCGCACTCGCTGCGCTCGCAGTGCGCGGGTGCCAACATGGGGAGAAGGCAGTGGAAGACCGAGACGATCTGGACGGGGCGACGCAAACCACGGCGGGAGGCCTCATCCGGCTCGCGTCGGTGATCGCCGGGCTTGCGCGCGAGGGCGCCATCGATACGCGCTTCGGCGCCAAGCTTTTCAAGCGGCTCGACAAGGAAGCGCGGCGCGTGTCCGGCGGCGCGGTCCCGCTCGACGAGACGGAGCAGGCAGCGCTCGTGGGCGCGCTCGGCGAACTCGATCTCGCGTTGCGCCAGCGCGACGCGGCCTCGCTCGTCGAAGCGAACGCGCGTCTGCGAGAAAGTGAAAGCGAAAGCGAAGCGGCGGCGCCCAAGCGTCGCAAGAGCAAGAAAGACAGCGACGCCTGAACGGGCCGGGAAGGCAGGCGCGAAACGTGCTGCGGCGCGAGCGTGTGCTTTCGTCCCCTGCCCATGCCCGTCACTCTGCATTCCCCTCACTGCGCGCTGTGGACGAACCGTAGCGTCGACGTCAACCACGAACAGTGGCGCATTCTCGTCGTCGATGACAACGCCTCCAGCGCCGAAGCGCTTTCGGCTGCGCTCGCCTCCGACGGCTGCGACACGCGCTTCGCCCTGTCCGGCGTCGATGCGCTGCGCGCGATCGACGTCTGGGTGCCGCACGTCGTCATTCTCGACATTACGATGCCCGAGCACGATGGCTACGCGACCGCGCGCGTGCTGCGCCGGATCGGCCGCACGCGCGAAGCGGTGATCATCGCGTTTACCGCGCTCGGCGAGGAAATCGTGCGCGTGGAGGGGCTGCATTCGGGATTCGACGGCTACTGCCAGAAAGGCAATCCGCCGACCGCGCTCGTCGATCTGATTCGTCGGCTGATTCACTGATCTCGTTGGCAGTTCAACGCCTGGCACGCTCGTGCGCGAAATAATTGTTCCGCCCCCGACAAACGGCGCGCTCGCGCCGTCTCACCCGCGATTCGCTCAAACGCCCGTGCAGCAAGCCGCACGCGAAATTCAGCACGATCGTGCCGCCAGCGATTGTTGGCCCACAACGAAAACTGAATTGAAATTAATGGAGATAAAAAAGCGATAGTAGGGGTATACACTGCGCTTCATCGACGTAGCAGACAGTTTCTCGCAAGACCGCTGCGGCGCTTTCTGATTGAACGTCAAACCGTCTTTGGAGCACACCATGAAACGCAATCTCATCGCTACCCTTCTGATCGCCGCTTCCGCCACGCTCGCCGCACCCGCTTTCGCGAGCGGCTACGGCCCGGCGCCGTTCTACCGTCCGGCTGTCGGCGCGCCGTCGTCGCAGCAAGGCCCGAGCGCGCAGACGATCGCCGCGGAACAAAACGCAAACTCCGTGAACTCGACGGCTTTCGGCGGCTCGCGTGACAATGTCGCGCAATCGGGCAACCGCACGCAATCGGCCAACAAGGCGCAATCGGTCTTCTTCGGTCAATAACCGGTTCGGCTTTGCCCGGCTCATCCGCCGGGTGCATCGGCTGAAAGACTGCTTCGGCGTCCGGAACGCAGACTCACAAGGTCTTCGTTCCGGGCGGCGATGCCGTTTCAGGCGGCAAGCGCGCCGCGCATCACGTTCGCGAGTTCCGACGCCTCGAACTTCGACACATACGCATTCGCGCCGACCTTGCGCACATGTTGCTCGTTGGCCGATCCCGACAGCGACGAGTGAATCACCACCGGAATGTGCATCAGCCCCGTCTCCGCCTTGATGCGGCGCGTGAGCGTGAAGCCGTCCATTTCCGGCATTTCCAGATCCGTGAGCACGAGCGCGATGTGATCCGCGACTTCGGTGCCTTCCTTCTGCGCCTTGCGCAGCGCCGCTTCCAGCACGTCCCACGCTTCCTGACCGGTTTTCGTCATCACGAAGGGCACGCCCATCGCGGTGAGGCTCTGCTCGATGAGCGCCCGCGCGACGCCCGAATCGTCCGCCGCGAGCACGCGCGCGCCCGGCTTCAGTTGCAGGCGGCCGGTGTTCGCCTCGGTGATGTCGCTTTCCCGCGACGGCAGCACGTCGCGCACGATGCGCTCGACATCGAGCACCTGCGCGAGCCGCGAACCATCGACATTGCCGTCCAGACGCGCGAAGCTCGTCACGGTCTTGCCGCCCGAGTGCGATTCCGCCGAGAGCACCTGATTCCATTCGAGCCGCACGATATCGTCGACTTCCTCGACCGCGAAGCCTTGCGTCGTGCGCGCGAATTCGGTGACGAGCAGAATCTTCGGACCGTTCTTCGGCCGGCAGCCGGTGATGCGCGCGAGATCGATCACGGGAATGATCTGCCCGCGGATATCCGCGACGCCCAGAATTTCTTCGTTCGATCCGGCGACCGCCGTGATCGTCGGCATGGCGAGAATCTCGCGCACCTTGAACACGTTGATGCCGTAAAGCTCCCGCTGCTCGGAGCCCGGCGCCTCGCCGAGCCTGAACAGGAGCAATTCGAACATGTTGCTGCCCGCGAGCCGCACGCGCTGCTCGATATCCTGTTGTGAACTGCTCACCTCGTTCTCCCTCTAAGCGGTGCGTCGCTCCGCGTTGCCGTCGTATGTCTGTCTTCTGGCGGATACTTTCCGCCGGATGCCTGATTAGCGGCATTAATCGACGAAACTGAAGGCGCGCGGGAAACGGCGAGCGCGAAGAAACGCGGCGCGCGCCGCACTTGCACGTCACCGCGTTGATCTATACTTTTTCGAATGGTCGGGTTAATGCCGATGAAGGCATGGGGCGCGAGGCTTTACGCTCGACGCTGCAGCACAATCCGTCGAAGAGGCGCAACAACGTTTCCCGCATACAACGGAGGCGCTCGATGGCAACAGTCGCACAGGTTCTGAATTCGAAACCCGACCAGACGGTCTATACGGTTGCCGCAACGGCGTCGGTCTTCGATGCAATCAAGCTGATGGCCGACAAACACATTGGCGCGGTGATCGTCACGGAAGGCGACGAGATCGTGGGCATCATGACCGAGCGCGACTATGCGCGCAAAGTCGTCCTGATGGACCGCGCGTCGAAACAGACGCCCGTGCGCGACATCATGACCTCGCAGGTGCGCTACGTGCGCCCCGATCAAACCACCGACGACTGCATGGCGCTCATGACCGACAAGCGCATGCGCCATCTGCCGGTGATCGACGACGGCAAGCTCGTCGGCATGATCTCCATCGGCGATCTGGTGAAGAACATCATCTCCGAGCAGCAGTTCACCATCCAGCAACTGGAGTACTACATCCGCGGCGAGCACACGTAAGCATCGGTGCGTGTGGCGCGTCCGGCGGGCGCTGTGGTTGTAAGCCTTTCGTTATAATCGGCAAGCGCGTGCACGCGCGGGCCTGGCCTGCGCATGCGCGGGTCCGGCCCGGCGTGTGACCGCACGCGGGCAATCGAAGGAGCGCCGCCGATGACTCCAGCCGCTACATCCGCTACATCCGCCACATTCGCCGAACCCGCACGCACGCTCGCCGCCGACGCGCCGTTCTTCATCGTGATGAACGCGGGCTCGGGCCGCGGCCAGTCCGACGCGACGCGCGCCGTGCTCGAACGCGAACTCGGCGCGGCGGGCCGGCGTTTCGCGCTGCGTATCGTGGACGATCCACGCCGCCTCGCGAGTGTCGCGCGCGAAGCGGCTGCGGAGGCGTGCGCGCAAAACGGCGTGCTCGTCGGCGCGGGCGGCGACGGCACGCTGTGCGCCGTCGCCCATGCCGCACACGAGGCGGGCTGCCCGTTCGCGGTGCTGCCGCGCGGCACGTTCAATTATTTCAGCCGCGATCACGGCATTCCCGCCGACCCCGAAGAATCGACGAAGCTCCTGCTCAACGCGCGCGCCTGGGCCGCGCAGGTGGGCTTCGTCAACGAGCGCATGTTTCTCGTCAACGCGAGCCTCGGCCTTTATCCGCGGCTGCTCGAAGACCGCGAAATCTACAAACGGCAATTCGGCCGCAGCCGGCTCGTCGCGCTGTGGTCGGCGCTCTCGACGCTGCTCAAGCCTCACCGGCACCTGCGCCTGCATATCGATCACGACGGCCGCACGACCGAGATCCGCTCGTCCACGCTCTTCGTCGGCAACAACCGGCTGCAGATGGAGCAGATCGGCATGCCGGACGAGGCGCACGCGCTGGAACAGGGTTTGCTCGTGGCCATTGCGCCGCGCCCGGTGGGACGCCTCATGCATCTGTGGCTTTCGCTGCATGGCGCGGCGGGACGGCTGTCCGATTCGGATCACGTCGTGAGCTTCACGTTCGGGCGCATCACGGTGATGCATCCGTCGAAGAAGCGGAAAAGGATCAAGATCGCGACGGATGGCGAGATTGCGAGGCTGCCGATGCCGCTAGAATTCCGCGTTTCCGACAAGCCGCTATGGCTGCTCAAGCCCGAGCCGGAGGCGGCGCAAGCAAATCGCTCATGACCGTGCTGCTGCAGATTTCCGATACCCATTTCGGCACCGAACGGCCGCTCGTCGTCGCGGCGCTGCTGCGTCTCGCCGATGCGCTCGCGCCCGATCTCGTCGTGCTGTCGGGCGATATCACGCAGCGCGCGCGCAGATCCCAGTTCGCGGCGGCGCGCGCGTTCGTCGATGCGCTCGGCGCGACGCCGACGCTCGTCGTTCCGGGCAATCACGACATTCCGCTCTTCAACCCGCTCGCGCGGCTGTGCTATCCGTACGCGAATCATCAGCGCGTGTTCGGCGCGGAACTGGAACCCGCGTTCGAGTCGCCGGACCTGCTCGTGCTCGGCGTGAACACGACGCGGGCGTACCGCCACAAGAACGGCGAAGTGTCGATGCAGCAGATCAGGCGTGTCGCCGCGCGTCTCGATGCGGCGAGCGCGGCGCAATTGCGCGTGGTCGTCACGCATCAGCCGGTGGCCGTCACGCGCGCGCAGGACGAGAAAAATCTGCTGCACGGCCGCGAGCGCGCGGTGCAGCGCTGGGCGCGCGCGGGCGCGGACCTGATTCTCGGCGGACACATTCATCTTCCTTACGTACTGCCGCTGCACGATACCTTCGCGGGCCTCGCGCGCCGCATGTGGGCGGTGCAGGCGGGCACGGCGCTGTCGTCGCGCACGCGCGGCACCATCGACAATTCGGTGAACGTGATCCGCCATGACGCGTCCGCGGGCGGCGCGCGTCAAACCCTGGTCGAGCGCTGGGATTACTCGGAGACGAGCGGGGCGTTCGAACAGATCGCGCGGCACGAACTGGCGCTGGACGGCGCCATGCCGCCGCTCGCCGTCACGTTGCCCGGATGACGAGCTCGGCGAAACCCGTGGCGGCGTCGTGCTCCCGGGTGTAGCGCTCGCCGGGCAGATTCGCGACGACGATCTCCGCCGTCGTGCGCACGATGCAGCCCGGCGCGACATGGCCGCCGCGCACGCGGCCGTCGGCATCGGCAATGCTCATGTGCAGATGCGGCCCCTGCGCGGAGAGCGTGCCCGCGAGCGTCAGGATTTCGAGGTCGGCGCGCCATTCGGATGCGTCGTCGCGGCCCGCGTAGCGAATCCGCGCGACGCTCAGGCTGCCGATGCCTTGCAGCACATACGCGGCGGTGAGCGCGCGTTCGCGGAAAGCGAGATCGAGCGCGGCGCGCAGATCGTCGCCGGGCGAGAGACGGAGCGTGATCGCGAGCATGGAATAAGGGGAAGAGACGGATTGTTTTCAAGACTACACGCTCACGGCCCGTGATGGCATCATGGGCGCGACCCGACGCGTGCACTGGCCGATGGAGGCGCCATGAGTTTCGAACTGAAGATGCTGGCGTGGACGCTCGTGCTCGCGCTGGTGCAAGTGTTGCTCCCTGCCGTGGTGCGCAACCGCGAAGTCGGCCTCAAATATCAGGCCGGCCCGCGCGACGCCGCGACGCCGCCGCCCGGCAGGCTTTCCGGCCGGCTGATGCGCGCGCAGGCCAACCTGTTCGAGACGCTGCCGATTTTCGCCGTCGCGGTGCTGATCGTGCATGTGACCGGGCGCGAGAATCCGATGACGCATTACGGCGCGCTCACGTATTTCGTCGCGCGCCTCGTGTACGTGCCGCTCTACGCGGCGGGCGTGCCGTTCGTGCGCTCGCTCGTGTGGCTGTTGTCGATCGTCGGCATCGTGCAGATTCTCGTTCCCATCATCTGAAAAGGAGTGACGGGCAATGACCGATCAACCTTCGACCATCGAGATCGAAACCGCGCCGGACCCCGAGTTCGCCGTGATCCTGATGCACGGCCTCGGCGCCGACGCCAACGACTTCGTGCCGCTCGTGCCCGAACTGCGTCTCGCCGATGCGCCCGCCATCCGCTTCGTGTTTCCGAACGCGCCGGAAATCGCCGTCACGGCGAACAACGGCTACGTGATGCGCGCGTGGTACGACATCCTCTCCTTCGAGGGCATCAATCGCCGCGTGGACGAGGCGGGCATCGTCGCTTCGGTGGCCCGCGTGCGCGCGCTCATCCAGGAGCAGAATGCACGCGGCATTCCGAGCGAGCGCATTTTCGTCGCGGGCTTCTCGCAGGGCGGCGCGATGACCTATCACGCGGGTCTGACGCATCCCGAGAAGCTCGCGGGGCTGATCGTGCTGTCGGGCTACATTCCGTCCGAAGGCCTCGTCGATGAATCGCTCAGCGAAGCCAACCGCTCGATCCCGATCTTCGCCGCCCACGGCACCTTCGACGACGTGCTGAACGTGAGCCTCGGCGAGCAGGCGGTGGAATTCGCGCGCCAGCAGGGCTGCGATGTCGAATGGCACGCGTATCCGATGCCGCATTCGGTTTGCATGGAGGAAGTCGAGGCGCTGCGCGCGTGGCTCGGCGCGCGCCTAGCTCGATAGCGTTTTCGCGAAGAGTTCGAGCACCGCGTCCGCATCCACGCCGATGCACGCGTCGCACGCCGGGCGCGTGTCCCAGCCGGGCGCGGGCGAATCCGTGCGCATCGAGGCGGGCTTTTGTATCGTGAGGCCCGCGGCGAAGCCATCGGTCAGCACGCGCACCGGGCCGCGCCGCGTCGTGTAAAGCGCGCGCGCGACGATGAACGCCGCCGCCGAATAATCGTGCGCGTAGATGCCCCGGCTCATGCCGTCGGCGGCGTGAAAGCGTTCGTAGAAGCGCGACACGTCCCACACGAAACGGCCCGCGTCGCCCGCGCGGTCGCGCAGCGCGGCCAGAAACGCGGTCGTCATCACGGTTTCGTGCGTGACGTCCAGACCCACGATCGACACCTTCCACGGCGCGCCGAACACGATATCGGCGGCGTCCGGGTCGGCGTGCATGTTCGCTTCGGCGGCGGGCGTCGCGTTGCCGAGCGTGCCGTGGATGCCGAACGCGCCGCCCATCACGACGACTTCGCGCACGCGCTGTGCGATCTCCGGCGCGTCCTGCAAGGCGAGCGCGAGATTGGTCATCGGCCCGACCGCGAGCAGCGTGATCTCGCCGGGATGCGCCCGCACCGCGTCGATGATGAAGCGATGCGCCGCGCGGCCGTCTTCGGGCTTGTCCACGTGCCCGATGCGCTCGATGTCGCCGAGCGCGTCGTTGCCGTGGATGTGCGAGATCGGCTCCGGCGGCGGGCCTTTCAGCGGCGCCGCCGCGCCGCGCGCGACCGGCACGCGCGGCGCGAAACGCGAGGCCAGATAGCGCGCGTTGCGGGTCGTGGTGTCGATATCGGCGTTGCCGAACACGCTCGTGATGCCTACGAGCTCGATGTCCGGATGCCGCGCCAGAAACACGAGCGCGATGGCGTCGTCGATGCCGGGATCGGTGTCGTAGATGATCCGGTGCTTCGTCATGCCGCAGTCACCGCGCACTCTCCGGCGATGAGCGTCACCATTTCGCGGCGCAGTTCGGCGGGGCTCACGGGCTTCGACAGCACGTCGTGGTCGCACGCGAGCGGCACGATCGTCGCGGCCGGCTCGCCCGTCACGACGAGGCAGGGGCAGGGCCGCCCGAGCTTGCGCGCGCTCAGCATCGCGACTTCGCGCGCGGTCTTGAAGTCGCGCAGCCGGTAGTCGGTGATGATGAGATCGGGGAAGCGCTCGATCGTCGCGAGAATCTCCTCGTATTCCTCGAAGGTCGCGGCGGAGTCGTAGAGCACGCCCCATTGCGACAGCAGCGCTTCGGTGGACGCGCGCACGAGGCCGTCGTCTTCCACGAGCAGCACGTAGCGGCCGCTGAGCTGCGCGGCCTCGGCGGCTTCGGAGCGCGCGGGCGCGCGCGCCGACGGCGTGTCGAGCGACGGCCCGCACAGCGGCATTTCCAGCGAGAAGCGCGAGCCGCGCCCTTCGGTGGACTTGAGCTCGATGCGGTGCTGATCCAGCATCGACACGACCGCATTGACGATCGACAGCCCGAGGCCGAGCCCCTTGTCGCGGTCCTGCTCGGGATTGTCGACCTGAAAGAACGGCTGGAAGATCGCGTCGAAATAATCGGCGGGAATGCCGATGCCGTTGTCCAGCACGTCGATGCGCGCGCGCGTGGCCGAACGCACCACGCCGATGATGACCGTCGGCTTCGACGTCTTGCTCGTATCCGCGTACTTGATGCCGTTCGACACGAGATTGGCGACCGCGCGGCCGAGCCAGTGCGCGTCGCTCCTCACGCAGACGACGTCCTCCTTCGGCAGCCGCAGCCGCAATTCCACGCCCCGGCTCGTCGCGAACGGGCGCAACTGCTCGGCGGCTTCCTCGACGATGCTGCGCACGTCGAATACGTGATAGCGCGGCACGACGCGCCCCGATTCGAGCCGCGACAGATCGAGCACGGCGTTCAAGAGGCGCGCGAGGATCACGGACGAGCGTCCGCATTCGTTGATGAGCCGCTCGGCCTGATCGAACTCGCCGTTGCGGATGGCTTCGGCGGCGGCCTGCAGGAACAGGTTCAGCGCGTGCATCGGCTGGCGCAAGTCGTGGGTCGCGGCGGCGAGGAAGTTGGACTTCTCGCGGCTCGCGGTCTGCGCGGCGATCATCTGCTGCTCGCGCAGCGCGAGCAGCGCGTTGGTCTTGTTCTCCTGATCCTTCTTCGACACTTCCAGCTCGCGGTTCTTGCGGCCGAGCGAGACGTTCGCCGCGCGCAATTCGTCGTTGAGCGAAGCGAGCGCGCGCTCCGAGCTATAGCGTTCGCGCGACACGCGCTCGGCATGCGTGCAGACGCCGTGCCCCACGACCACGACGTTGAACATATAGAAGACGCCGGCGAGGAAGTCTTCCGTGTTGAGCAGATGGATGGCGACCTGCAGCAGCACGATCGACGCCAGCGTGATCACCCCCGCGGTCAGCGCGACGCGCGAGCGCAGGTAGAAGAAGCTGAACTGGAAGAACAGCGCGAGGCACAGGCCGATGAAATGCTGCGTGTAGTTATAAGGCGCGGGCGTGATCGCGACCATCGCGAGGATCAGGCACAAGAGCCCGTAGATGCCCGTGAGAATGATGCGCTGCGAGCTCGCGTGCGAGCGGAACGACGGCCGCAGCACCAGCACGCCGACGAAAAACAGCAGCGCGATGCCCGCGAAGCGCAGCGCGAGGATGGCCGGCAGGCGCGAGTCGAGCGCCTGATTGCCGCGCGCGAAGCTCAGGTCCCACCAGAGAAAGCATGTCCAGATGGCGAGCGCGAGCAGCGTCGATGCGCGCCGGAACGCGCAAAAGCGCTGACTGTGGTCTTCGAGGAACTGCGCCTCCAGCGCGGCGTCGGAGAACGGCGCCGGAATGGACAGATTGCGCACCAGGCTCGCGCCGGCCTCACGGGCGGCCGCGAACAGAATCCCTGGGGTGCGCACGTCGGCGGCGCGTTGCGGTACGGCCATCTTCATGCTCGCTCACGGAATCGGGATATCTACTTTAGGCCAATGCGGTCATACCAATACGCCTTTTTTTAGCCATCCGCGGTTATAACCGGAAATTATTGCGTCTATATGGCGGGTTTTGGCGGCAGGCGGCGAGGCGGGAGGGGGAAGGGAGGAAAAAAGCGGCCCGGTCGATGCCGGGAGCCGAACGGCGAGCGTCTCGTTTCCGCTCGCCGATTCGAAGGACAGCCAACTCGAATGCCCCCCGCACGAGGACGAGGGCGCGTCTTGCGGATACCGCTCAGGCTTTCGGCTTGGCCTTGGTGGTGCGTTTCGTGACCTGCATTTCCTTCGTGCCTGCGGCCTTCGCGGGCGATGCCTTGCTGCCGGCCGTTTTCTTGCGGCTCGACATTTCCGTTTCGGCGGGTTGGCTCGCTTGAGCCTTGCGTGGGGATGGCATGCTGACCTCCTTCAGTGCGTGTCCATATCGACACACTGATAACCATAGGATGCGGCCCGCCCGTATTCAAGACACACGGGGCCTGGCCGCCACGCATCGGCGAAAAAACTTCTGAGAGCGAAGCATTTCGATGCGTTCAGCGGATGAGCTTGAGCCCCGCCGGCAGCGTTTCGCCGAACACGCGCCCCTCGTCGGCGCGATCGAGCTCGACGGTCTCGCGCACCATCGCGATCCACGCCGCCGGTGCGCCCATCGTGTCGAGGCGCTGGACGACGGCCAGGCGCGCATCGTCGGGGAGATCGCGCGAGCGGTCGCCGGTCATGCGCGCGATCTGCACGGCGGCGAACGCGGCGGGATCGACCTTCTTCCAGTCGAGCGCGAGGAGCGCATCGAGCCATGCGACGGCGATATCCGGCGGCACGACGCCGTGCGCGCTGCCGTAAAAGGGCGCGCGCGCGCCGATGCGCCCGAGCGCCCACCAGCTCTGCACGTTCTCCGAAGGTTTCCTGAGGCGCGTGAGCAGCCATTCGCCGGCTTCGATCTTGCGTTCGACCGGCACGCGTTCCAGCGACGCCGCGAGCCGCACCATGTCCTCGTAACCCGCGCGCGCCGCGCCCGCCGCCTTGCGATAGCGGCTCGTGCCGGGCGGCTGGAGCACGAACGCCATGTCGTCCAGAAGCCGCAACTGCGCAGCTTCAGGCAGCCCGCCCGCCGCGCGGCGCCAGAGCGTCCACCATTCGGACCAGATCTGGCTCTCGTTGCTGTACTGGATGCCCTGATCGAAGAGCGTCCATAACTGCTCGACGCGCCATTCGTCGAGCGGATGGCCGAAACCCGGCCGCATGCAGTAGCCCGCGAGATTGAGCCACAGGCGCTCGTGATCGGCGCTGCGGCGGCGTTTCTTCGCGCGCTCGAACAGCGCGCCGAAGAGTTCACGCAAGAGCGCGATGTCCCAGCCGTCGCGCGCGCCGAGCGCCTGTTCGAGTTGCGCCCGCAGGCGCTTGACCTCCTTCGGGCCGACGTCCTGCGACTTCGCGCCGAACGTGCGGTCGATCAGCTCGATGGCTTTCGGCAACGCCGGATGCGCTTCGCTCGCGGTCTCGTCGCTGTCCTGCCCGTCGCGGCGCAACTGAAACTCCAGCAGCCAGCGCCGGGCGGGATCGTCGACGGCGATGCAGTGCATCTCCAGCGTGCCGACTTCGGTGAGCGACGTGGTCAGTTGCACCGCCGTTTCGCTCGCCTTGCCGTGGCCCGCGGCGCGCGGATCGACGACCGTCGCGATCGGCGGCAGGCGCACGAAATCGCCCGATGCGGCCGCGAGGTCCGCCAGTTCGCCCGCCTTGAACCCGGCCTCCGCCACCGATGACGCCAGGTGAAAGCGCACCGGCGCGCCGAGCGTGAGCGCGAACGTGCGGTCGGCGAGATGGATCGGCTGGCCTTCCTCGGTGCCGCGCGGCAGCACGCAGACGCCGCGCGCCGCGCTGGCGTCGTCTTCGAGCAGAAGGAAGAAGCTGCGCGCCGAGCCGCCGCCGATCCTGGGCGCATGGCCCGCGCGCGCGAGCGCATAGGCGACCGCGCCGCGCGCGACGGCGACATCGGGATGGCCGTTCGCGAGCACGTTGACGGCTTCGCCGCGCCATGCCGAGAGCGTATCGGCGATGCGGCGCGCGAGCGGATCGGCGCGAAACACGCCGCCGTTCAGGAGCAAGGTGTCCGGAATGGCGGGCGTTTCGGCTGGCGCGTCGAGCGCCTTGCGCGCCTCGCCCGCGTGCTGGCCGAGAAACGCCGCGACATGCCGCGTGATGGCCGCGTCGCTCGCATAGGGCAGCCCGAACTCGACGATGCCGCTACGCGCGCGCGTCGGCCGGTCGCTCGCGGACACCATCGGAAAGAAGCCGTCGACGATGATCCGTTCGAGTTCGTCGCGCGTCACATCGGCCGAACGCGCGCCGCCGATGAGCTTCGAACCCGCGCCGAGCAGCGTGATCGACGCGGATGCGGGCGCACCGTCTCCCAGCAGTTGCTCCTTCGCGGCGCGGCAGCGCTCGACCAGTTCCGACAGGCGCGCCGCCGAAAGCCGCGTCTCGCCGCCCGTGAGCCGCTTCTCGACGAGATGCGCGAGCGCGAGATCCATGTTGTCGCCGCCGAGCATCAGATGGTTGCCCACGCCGATGCGTGTCAGTTCGGGCTCGCCATCCTTCATGGCGACCTGGATCAGCGTGAGGTCGGTCGTGCCGCCGCCGACATCGACGATCAGCACGAGACGCGTCGCGGCGAGTTCGTCCGTCAGCGTCGCGCGATGATGAAACAGCCAGTCGTAGAACGCGGCCTGCGGTTCTTCGAGCAGCCGCAGCGTGTCGAGGCCCGCCATGCGCGCCGCTTCGAGCGTCAGCGCCCGCGCGCCTTCATCGAAGGAAGCGGGCACGGTCAGCACCACGTCCTGCTGGTCGAGCGGCGCATCGGCAAAGCGCTCGTTCCACGCCGCGTGCACGTGCGCCAGATAGCTCGCGCTCGCGATCACGGGCGAGATTTTCTCGACGTCGTCGCCCGCGCCCCACGGCAAGATCGGCGCGAGGCGATCGACCGCCGCATGCGACAGCCAGCTTTTCGCGCTCGACACGAGGCGGCCGGGCACCTGCGCGCCGAGCGCGCGGGCAAACCGGCCGATGACCGCGGGGGCTTCCATCTCGCCCCACGGCAATTGCAGATCCTCGGATTTGAGCTCGCCCGGCGCGTAGTGATAGCGCAGCGAAGGCAGAAGCGGCTGGGCCGCGACTTCGCCCGCGCCCACGAGCTGCTCGATCTCGAACACGCGGATATCGTGCGAGCCCGTTTCTGCATAAGCGACGACGGTATTGCTCGTTCCCAGGTCGATGCCGACGCTGTAGCGCGCACGCGCCGCCGCTTTTTTCTTGCGCGTGGACACTTACAGGCCCATGCCCTGATCCACGCCCGAGTTCGCCCCGCCGCGCACGTCGAACTCAACTTTCCAGCGCTCGGACGAGCCGCGCGGAACCGCTTCGAGTTCGAGCGTGCCCGCTTCGGTCACGCGCGCGTGCAGCTTGACGGGCACGACTTCGCCCGGCGTGCGGCCTTCGGGCGGCAGCGATGCCTCGATCTCTTCGAGCTCCTGCAATTCGTCCGGCTGCCAGTAGTCGAGCAGCGTGCCGACCGTGTCCTGACGCCGCACCGACGAGCCGAAGAAGCGGAAATGCACCGGCTCGCCGACCACCAGCCCGAATTCCTGTGCGGGCAAGGCGGCGTCGGTGCCTTCCTCCATGCCGAACGGCGCGACGCACAGCGCCTGCACGGGCGGCTCCAGCCCGGGCACGGCGGGCATCGCCGATTCGACCGCGACGTAGTACGCGCGCGCCGTGCCGCCGCGAATGCGCACGCCCTTGCCGCGCCGCACGTAGCCGTAATAAGCCGCGCCGCGCGCCACCGCCAGATCGAGATCCGCGCCTTCGAGCAGACGCGCGGGCGGCGCGTTCTCGGCGGCGAGCCATGCGTTGAGCGTCGTCATCACGCGTTCGACGAGCAGCGGCGACTTGAACACGCCGCCGTTAAAGAGCACGGCGGTCGGGTGCAGCAGCGTCGCGCCCTGCGGTGCTTTATGCTGCAAGCCTTCGACTTCCGCCAGCGCATTCACCTGACGGCCGAGGAACGCGGCGAGATGGCGCGTGACGGCGGCGTCCTGCGCATACGGCAGACCGAGTTGCGTCAGACCGACGCGCGCGCGCGAAACCGGCCGCGCGGCGGCATCGACTTGCGGGAAAAAGCCTTCGAGCAGGATTTGCGTGAGCTCGGCGCGCGTCAGTTCGGTGCGCAGCGACCCGCCGATCAGCTTCGAGCCGCGGCTCGGCACGACGAGCGGCACGGCGTCGGTCGATGGATCGGACAGCAGCGTTTCCTTTGCCGAGCGGCACGCGTAGGTGAGCGCGCGCAATTGCCACGGATCGGCTTGCGTGCCCGCCGCCGCCAGCTTGCGCGCGACGGTGTGCGCGAGCGCCAGGTCCATGTTGTCGCCGCCGAGCAGGATATGTTCGCCCACCGCCACGCGATGCAGCTCCAGATTTCCTTCGCGCTCGACGACCGCGATCAGCGAAAGATCGGTCGTGCCACCGCCGACATCGACGACGAGAATGACATCGCCTACCTTGACCTGCTTGCGCCAGCCGCCCGCCGACTTCTGAATCCAGCTATACAGCGCGGCCTGCGGCTCTTCGAGCAGCGTCATGCGCGTGTAGCCGGCAGCCGCCGCGGCTTCGGCCGTGAGTTCGCGCGCGGCGGGATCGAACGACGCGGGAATCGTCACGGTCACATCTTGCTGATCGAACGGCGCATCCGGATGCGCGTGATTCCACGCCTCGCGCAGATGGGTGAGATAGCGCACCGAGCTTTCCATCGGCGAGACGCGCTCGACTTCCTCGGGCGCATCCGACGGCAGAATCGCCGCGCGGCGATCGACGCCCGGATGACACAGCCAGCTTTTCGCGCTGGAGACGAGGCGGATCGGCGTGCCCGCGCCGCGCGTGCGCGCCAGCTCCCCGACGATGAACGTGCGCTCTTGCGTCCACGGCAGCGTCAGATCGCCGGGCGCGAGCTCGTTTTCATGCGGCAGATAGAGAAACGAAGGCAGCAGGTCGCGCTCTTCGGCGGCGCCGGGCGCGGTCAGTTGCGAAACAGGAAGCACGCCTTGCGCGGTTTTTTCGCCGTCGCTCGCGCTCATGTCGACATAGGAGAGCGCGCAGTGCGTCGTGCCGAGATCGACGCCGATCGAATAGCGCGCCGGGTTTTCGTTCGAGTTGATGTCGCTCACAGTTCCACCTCCGCCGGCGCGACGATGCTCGCATCATGGGACGGCGCGAGCTTCGGCAGGCGCGTGTCCTCGACCTTCCATCCACGATGGCTGATGCTGCCCGAAAAGGGCGGTTTGCCGACGACATTGCCCGTGAGGCGCACGGCGGCGGCGTCGAAGCCTTCCTGCAGCGTGATGCGGCTGCCTTCGGCTTCGCCGCGCACCGGCTTGATCGAGAAATGCTCGCGCAGCACCGCGCGGCAGCCGTCGTGCACGAGGCGGGCGGCCGCGCCGATATCGGCGTCGCTGTATTGGGCGATGTCTTCCTCGACGAAATCGATGAAACGCGCGTCGCGCTGCAAGAGGCCGAGCAGTTGCAGCGCGGCGACGGGGCTGGCTTCCTTCAGCGCGGAAGGCGCGGGCTGCACGGGCGCGGCGGCCGGCTTCGGCGGCTGCGGCGCTTGCGGCTTCTCGGGCGCGGCAGGCGCGACGGGCGCGGCTTCGGGCGCGAGCGGCGCTTCGCGCAGGCGCTGTACGCGGCCCGCGAACGCCGCATTGCCCAGAATGCCGAAGAAGGCGCCGAAGGCAATGCCAATCCTGCCGAAAAAGCCTGGGTTCATATCGGTCATGTGATGCTCCTGTTGGCCGCGCGAGGACGACCTTATCCTCGGGCGGCGCGGGTGGCCGGTGTTCGATGCCGTATCGGCGGGGTTGATGCCGGGAATCTTAAGACGTGTGGGCGCGGCGGTTCAGCGGGCCGCGGCACACGAACGAAAACGCCAACGGCGTTTATACCGTATCCCGATATTGTCCATGATGCCGCGCCCCGGATCGAAAAAAGCGCCGTAACGGGTGCGCGCGGGCGTCATTCTCGTGATTTGCCCGCTCAAGTCAAGGTTCAGGCCTCAGGGTTCAGGCGTCAGGGCTCAGGCCTTGTAGCCGATCTTGCGCAGCAGATCCTTGCGCCACTGCACGTCCTCGGCCGTTTCGACGCCGAGCGGCGGCAGCCCGTCGATCACGCCGACGATCCCGCGTCCCTGATCCGTCTGCGCGACGAGCACCTGCGTCGGATTGGCGGTCGCGCAGAAGATGCGGCACACCTCCGGCACGTTCTTGACGGTATTGAGCACGTTGACGGGAAAAAAGCCGTCGCCGAGCACGATGATGAAGCTATGCCCCGCGCCGATGCGCTGCGCGTTGCCCGCGGCCATCTCGACGAGCGCGTCGTCCGTGCCCGACGTGCGCACGAGCCGCTTGCCCGACGCCTCGCAGAACGCGAGCCCGAAGCGGATGCCGGGCACCGCGCCGACGAGCGCCTCGTGCAGATCCTCGACCGTCTTGATGAAATGCGACTGGCCGAGGATGAAGTTGGTGTCCTCGGGCTTGTCGATGGCGATGGCGAGCAGTTCCATGGCGAATCTCCGGTACGCGCTGGAGATTCCATGGTAGGCGCTTTTCTACGCGCGCACGCCGAAGCCCGCGACGTAAGCCGCCGCATCGTTGCCGTCCCAGACGCGGCCGTCGCAGAACGTCGCCGCGCGCCGCTCGCCGGGCACCGCGATGCCCGCGGCCTGCGCCGCCTCGCGGTAAAGCGCGGTCTGATTGACGGCCCGCGCGATGGCGGCATCGTCGAGACCGGCGTCGAGCATGCCCCAGCGCCGGTATTGCGTGATGAACCACAGGCCGTCCGATATGCGCGGATAGTTGACCGCGCCGTCATCGAAGAAACGCAGCGGCAGCGCGCGCGCATCGCCGCCGTCGGGCGCGGCGAGGCGCGGCTCGATCAGCGCGCGCGGCACGCCGAGCAGCGCGGGCGACGCCAGCGCCTGCGCGATGTCCGCGCGATGCCCGGCCGTATCGAGCCAGGCGCACGCATCGAGCAGGGTGCGCACGAGCGCGCGCGCCGTGTTCGGATTGAGCGCGACGAAATCGCGCCGGCACGCGAGCACCTTTTCCGGATGATCCGGCCAGATCTCGCTCGTGTACGCGACCGTCCTGCCCGCGCCGCGCGCCTCGGCCACCGCGTGCCACGGCTCGCCCGCGCAGAAGCCGTCGAGCGCGCCTTCGACGAGCGCATCGGCCATGCGTGGCGGCGGAATCACGACGCTTTGCACGTCGCGCAACGGATGCACGCCGTTGGCCGCGAGCCAGTAGTACAGCCACATCGCGTGCGTGCCGGTCGGAAAGGTCTGCGCGATGACAGGCTTGCGGCCGAGCGACGACAGCGCGTCTTTGACGCTCGCGCCGTCGCGGATCGCGTCGGCGAGCGGGCCCGACAACGTGATCGCCTGACCGTTGCGATTGAGGACCATCAGCACGGCCATGTCCGCCTGCGGTCCGCCGATGCCGAGCTGCACGCCGTACACGAGCCCGTAAAGCGCATGCGCCGCGTCGAGTTCGCCGGAGAGCAGCTTGTCGCGCACGGCGGCCCACGAAGGCTGACGGCATAGCTCGATGGTGATGCCGTGGCGTGCGCCGAGTTCGCGCAGCGCGGCGACGGCGAGCGGCGCGGCATCGGACAGCGCGACGAAGCCAAGCCGCAGATGCGTGCGCTCGGGCTGGGAAGAAGTGATGTTCATAAGATGTCGGTGAACCTAGAGCAGATCGGCCAGCGCGAGCAACTGGCGCGCGATTTCCGCGACCTTCACGCCCTGATCCATCGCGCGCTTGCGCAGCGCCGCGTACGCCTCCTGCTCGGACATGCCGCGCTTGTCCATCAGAAGACGCTTCGCGCGGTCGATGACCTTGCGCTGTTCCAGTTCGTTCTCCACTTGCGCGAGGCGTTGCCGCAACTGTTCTTCGTGTGCGAAGCGCGCGAGCGCCACCTCGATGATCGGCGCGAGCCGCGCGCTCGCGAGTCCTTCGACGGAATACGCAGTCACGCCCGCGCCGACGGCCGCGCGAATGAACTGCTGATCGGCGTCGTTGCTGAACATCAGCACGGGACGCGGCGCGGCCTTGTTCATCACCGCGAGCTGTTCGAGCGTGTCGCGCGAAGGCGATTCGGTGTCGATGATGACGACATCCGGTTTCTGACTCTCGACGGCCTCGTGCAGCGCCGACGGCGCGGCGACTTCGGCGAGCATCTCATAGCCCATGCGCGCGAGCTGCTCGCGCAAATCGCCGATGGGTTTGTCGGTGTCGGTGACGAGAAGAACGCGCAGCATGCGCGCCGCTTCACGCGGCATGGGCGAGTCCTTTGGTGTCGGCGGCACGCGCGGCGGATGGGAATGCGAATTCCGCCGCTTCACCGATCGCCCCGCCAATGAGAATCACCGCCGGACTGCCGAGGCCAGCCGCGGCGGCTTCCTGCGCGAGCCGGTCGAGCGTCGTGACGAGGCGCTTTTCCATCGACGATCCCGCGTTCTGCACGATCGCCGCCGGCGTGCTTGCGGGCAGTGCATCGGAGAGCGCCGCCGTGAGGCTCGCGATGCGGCTCATGCCCATGTAGATCGCGAGCGTGGTGCCGGTTGCGGCGAGCGCGGCCCAGTCCGGCTGACCGTGATCCTGCATGTGCGCGGTGACGAAGGTCACGCCCTGGCAATGATCGCGATGCGTGAGCGAGATGCCGAGTCCCGCCGCCGCCGCGAAGCCCGACGACACGCCGTTGACGATCTCGACCGCGATATGCGCGTCGCGCAACGCCGCGATCTCTTCGCCCGCGCGTCCGAAAAGCAGCGCGTCGCCGCCTTTCACGCGCACCACATGCAGCCCTTTCTTCGCGTAACGCTGCATGAGGCGCTGAATGAAGGCCTGCGGCGTCGATCTGCAACCGCCGCGCTTGCCGACGCGAATCACGCGCGCATGCGGCGCGAGCGTAACGATGTCGGCGTTGGCGAGATCGTCGAGCAGCAGGATATCGGCGGCGGCGAGCGACTTCGCGGCGCGCAAGGTGAGCAGATCCAGATCGCCCGGGCCCGCGCTCAACAAGGTGACTTTGCCTGTGGTGGTGCTCATCGTTGCTTCCTGATTCTTTGCGTAGTGGGGCTGCATCGGCGCGGCAAACGCCGAAAGCGTCCGCTCGTGCCGCTGCACGAAGGGACGCCATTGTCCTTGCTTTTCACGTCGTCGTGCCGCGCGCGCCGTTGCTCGCGGCGCTTTCATCAATGCAATAAGCGGGCCATTGGACACTATGCGCCTCTTTCGCACTGCCGTTGTGCGTGGATCTCATGCGCGGCACCGGTTGGACGCGAACGTGCCTCGCGCAGGCGAACCGTCTCGCATGAATCGAACGCACGGCATCAGTGCTGCGTCGCACCATCGCTGTGCCCGGCTGCATCGAAACATGACGCGCATCGCGGGTGCATTCGCGGTGCACGCATCGCTCAGACCCATACGCAGCAATGCTTTCCAGCCGATAGCGAGCGCATGGCATAGGCCTTGCCTTATGCCGTGTCATCGGATCAACGGCGATCCGTCCTGAATACAGCGCCCGGCAGGTTGCAGCCATGCGGGCATCGGACAACGGCGTCCCCCGCATTCGGCCAACCGGTCGCATGCGCGGGACGCCTTTCTTTTTTTGGGAAGGACGATGGACAAAGCCACCCGGATCGATCTCTTCAGCATGCGCAGCGCGCCGATGCGCGCGTTCCATCTCACGTGGATGGCGTTCTTCGTGTGCTTCTTCGCGTGGTTCGCGTGCGCGCCGCTGATGCCGCTCATCAAGCGCGAGTACGGTCTCACGGCGGATCAGATCGCCAACATCAATATCGCGGCGGTCGCCGTGACGATTCTCGTGCGGCTCGTCGTCGGTCCGATGTGCGACCGCTTCGGCCCGCGCCGCGTGTATAGCGCGCTGCTGCTCGCCGGTTCGCTGCCGGTGCTCGGCGCGGCGCTTTCGACGGGCTACGACAGCTTCCTGTGGTGCCGCCTCGCGATCGGCGCGATCGGCGCGAGCTTCGTCATCACGCAGTACCACACGTCGGTGATGTTCGCGCCGAACGTCGTCGGCACCGCGAACGCGACGACCGCCGGCTGGGGCAACGCAGGCGCGGGCGCGGCGCAGGCGATCATTCCGCTCCTCGTCGCGGCCGCGATCGCGCTCGGCGCGGGCGAAGCATCGGCATGGCGCGTCGCGCTGATCGTGCCGGGCATCGCCATGCCGGTCATGGCGTACTTCTACTGGCGCTACACGCAGGACTGCCCGCAAGGCGATTTCGCGACGCTGCGCCGCGCGGGCATCGCGATCGACGGCGGCAAGAAGGGCGGCTGGCAGAGCTTTCTCACGGCGTGCGCGAACTATCGCGTGTGGATGCTCTTCGTGACGTATGGCGCGTGCTTCGGCGTGGAAGTGTTCATCCACAACATCGCGGCCATCTATTACGTCGATCACTTCAATCTCACGCTCGGCCAGGCCGGCATGGCCGCGGGCAGCTTCGGCCTGCTCGCGCTGTTCGCCCGCGCGCTCGGCGGCTGGCTGTCCGACAAGGCCGCCGCGAAGCGCGGTCTCGACATCCGCGCGACGCTGCTCTTCGCGTTGATCGCGGGCGAAGGCATCGGCCTCTATGCGTTCGCACATGCATCGAGCGTCGTGAGCGCCGTCGTCGCGATGCTCGCGTTCGGTCTCTTCACGCACATGGCTTGTGGCGCGACCTACGCGCTGGTGCCGTTCATCGATCGAAAGGCGCTCGGCGGCGTGGCCGGTGTGATCGGCGCGGGCGGCAATGTCGGCGCGGTCGCGGCGGGCTTCCTGATGAAAGGCCTCGGCAACGCGCAGGCGACGCTCTCGATGCTCGGCGTGATCGTCGCGGGCACGGCGCTGTGCGCGCTCGCCGTGCGCTTCTCGCCGGAACACAAGGCACGCGAAGCCGCGCTGCGCGAAAGCGCGCTCGCAGCGAACAATGTCGTTGCAAACTAAAAAGGTATCCTGATGAAAATCGTCGTCATCGGCCACGGCATGGTCGGCCACAAGTTCCTCGAATGTCTCGCCGAGAGCGGCCCGCAGGCGCTCGACGTGACGGTGCTGTGCGAAGAACCGCGCGCCGCCTACGATCGCGTGCATCTCACCGAGTTCTTCACGGGCAAGTCGGCGGACGATCTTTCGCTCGTGCAGGAAGGCTTTTTCGAGCAGTCGGGCTATGTGCTGAAGCTCAACGCGCGCGCGGTCGCGATCGATCGCACCACGCGCATCGTGACCGCATCGAACGGCGATGTGCTGGCGTACGACAAGCTCGTGCTCGCGACCGGCTCGTATCCGTTCGTGCCGCCGGTCGAAGGCCGGGACCGCGAAGGCTGCTTCGTGTATCGCACGATCGAGGATCTCGAAGCGATGCAGGCCTTCGGCGCGCGCGCGAAGACCGGCACGGTGATCGGCGGCGGCCTGCTCGGGCTGGAAGCGGCGAAGGCCTTGCGCGACATGGGGCTCGCCACGCATGTCGTCGAATTCGCGCCGCGCCTGATGGCCGTGCAGGTCGACGACGGCGGCGGACGCGTGCTGCGCGGCAAGATCGAAGAGCTCGGCGTGACGGTGCACACGGGCAAGAACACGCTCGCGATCGTGGAGGGCGAAGGCGCGGTCAATCGCATGAATTTCGCCGATGAAACGCATCTCGACACCGACATGATCGTGTTCTCGGCAGGCATTCGTCCGCGCGACGATATCGCGCGCGAGGCGGGTCTCGAGATCGGCACGCGCGGCGGCATCGTGATCGACGACGCATGCCGCACGAGCGATGCCGATATCTTCGCGATCGGCGAATGCGCGCTGTGGAAAGGGCAATTGTTCGGCCTCGTTGCGCCCGGTTACGACATGGCGCGCATCGTCGCCAAGCAGATCGCAGGCGCGGATGCCGCGTTCGCGGGCGCGGACATGAGCACGAAGCTCAAGCTGATGGGCGTCGATGTGGCGAGCATCGGCGATGCGCACGGCAAGACGCCGGGCAGCCGCACGTATCAGTACAGCGACGAGCGCAAGCAGGTCTACAAGAAGCTCGTCGTGTCCGATTGCGGCAAGTTCCTGCACGGTGCCGTGATGGTCGGCGACGCGACGGAATACGGCACGCTGCTGCAAATGATGTTGAACAAGATCGAATTGCCCGAAGCGCCCGAGTTCCTGATCCTTCCTTCGAGCGATGGCAAGGCAAAGCCCGCGCTCGGCGTCGAAGCCTTGCCCGAAGCGGCGCAAATCTGCTCGTGCAACAACGTGAGCAAGGCGGAAATCTGCGCGGCGGTATGCGCGGGCGCGACGAGCATTGGCGCGATCAAGTCGTCGTGCAAGGCGGGCGCGTCGTGCGGCGGCTGCGTGCCGCTCGTCACGCAGGTGATGAAGTCGGAGATGAAGCGGCAAGGCCTTGCCGTGAACAACCATATCTGCGAGCACTTTCCGTATTCGCGTCAGGAGCTGTATCACATCGCACGCGTGGAAGGGCATCGCACATTTGGCGCGCTGCTCGCGAAGCATGGCAAGGGGCGCGGCTGCGATATCTGCAAGCCGGCGGTCGCGAACATTCTCGCATCGTGCTGGAACGAATTCGTGCTTAAGAAGGAGCACGCGAGCCTGCAGGATTCGAACGATTACTACCTCGCCAACATTCAACGCGACGGCACGTATAGCGTCGTGCCGCGCATGCCGGGCGGCGAAGTGACGCCCGACGGTCTCATCGCGGTCGGTCAGGTCGCGAAGAAGTACGGCCTCTATACGAAGATCACCGGCGGCCAGCGCGTGGATATGTTCGGCGCGCGCGTCGAGCAGTTGCCCTTCATCTGGGAAGAGCTGATCGACGCGGGCTTCGAATCGGGCCATGCCTATGGCAAGGCGCTGCGCACGGTGAAATCGTGTGTCGGCTCGACGTGGTGCCGCTATGGCGTCGGCGATTCGGTCGGTCTCGCGATCGAACTCGAAAACCGGTACAAGGGCCTGCGCACGCCGCACAAGATCAAGTTCGGCGTGTCGGGCTGCACGCGCGAATGCGCCGAAGCGCAAGGCAAGGACGTCGGCGTGATCGCGACGGAAAAGGGCTGGAATCTCTACGTGTGCGGCAACGGCGGCATGAAGCCGCGTCACGCCGAACTCATCGCCTCCGATCTCGACCACGACACGCTCGTGCGTTACATCGACCGCTTTCTGATGTTCTACGTGCGCACGGCGGACCGCCTGCAACGCACGAGCGTATGGCGCGACAACCTCGAAGGCGGCCTCGACTATCTGATCGACGTGGTCATCAACGACAAGCTCGAGATCGCCGCCGAACTCGAAGCGGAAATGCAGCTCGTGGTCGATACCTACGAAGACGAATGGAAGAAGGCCGTCACCGATCCGCATACGCGTAAGCGCTTCCGTCACTTCGTCAACAGCGACGCCGGCGATGCGAACGTGACGTTCGTCGAAGAGCGCGGCCAGATTCGTCCCGCGACGCTGGAAGAACGCAAGTCGAAGATCGTCGAAACC
The DNA here is from genome assembly GCF_021353155.1 of Caballeronia sp. PC1. NCBI lineage: Bacteria > Pseudomonadati > Pseudomonadota > Betaproteobacteria > Burkholderiales > Burkholderiaceae > Caballeronia > Caballeronia sp. PC1. The sequence goes on along the minus strand of NZ_JAJUBH010000002.1, from coordinate 886,626 downwards.
GTCTAACGCCCAGGAGAAAAACATCATGAACGACCGCATCGAACAGGACTGGACCGCCGTGTGCGAACTCGACGACATCGTGCCCGATACGGGCGTGTGCGCGCTCGTGAAGGGCACGCAGGTCGCGGTGTTTCATCTCGCGGGCGAAGACGCGGCCCTCTATGCGATCGACAACTACGATCCGCATTCGCAGGCGGCGGTGCTCTCGCGCGGCATTGTGGGCAGCGTGGGCGAGCGCATCGTGGTGGCCTCGCCGATCTACAAGCAGCACTTCGATCTGCGCACCGGCGAATGCCTCGAAGCGCCGGAGCTTTCGGTGAGCGCGTATCGCGTGAAGGTCGCGGGCGGCAAGGTCTGGGTCGCCGCATGAAGACGGAATATGCGGTTGCGGCCATCGCGTCTCTGAACGCGCCGCCGGTGGCGCGGCAGCGCCTGGTCGTCGTCGGCAACGGCATGGCGGGCATGCGCACGGTCGAAGAGTTGCTGAAGATCGCGCCCGATCTGTACGACATCACCGTGTTCGGCGCGGAGCCGTACGGCAACTACAACCGCATTCTGCTGTCGCCGGTGCTTGCGGGCGAGAAGCGCGTCGACGATATCATTCTCAACACGCGCGAGTGGTACGACGCGAACGGCATCACGCTGCATGCGGGCGACGCCGTGACCGAAATCGATCGCGTGCGGCGCATCGTGCGCTCGGAGAAGGGCGTCGAGGCGCGTTACGACCGCCTGCTGATCGCGACCGGTTCGAAGCCGTTCATCATTCCGGTGCCCGGTTGCGATCTCCCCGGCGTGATCGCATTCAGGGATATTCAGGATGTCGAAACGATGCTCGACGCGGCGCGCGATCATCGTCATGCGGTGATCATCGGCGGCGGCCTGCTCGGGCTCGAAGCGGCGAACGGCTTGCAGCGGCAGGGCATGTCGGTGACGGTCGTGCATGCGACCGATAGCCTGATGGATCGTCAACTCGACGCGAGCGCGGCCGCCTTGCTCAAACGCTCGCTCGAAGCAAAGGGGCTGCGCTTCGCCATGGCCGCGCAGACCACCGCGATCATCGGCGACGACCGCGTGCGCGCGGTGCGCTTCGCCGACGGCACGCAGATCGACGCCGACCTCGTCGTGATGACCGCGGGCGTGCGCCCGAATATCGCGCTGGCTCAGGCGTCGGGCCTGCATTGCGAACGCGCGATCGTCGTCGACGACACGCTGCAGACCTTCGATCCGCGCGTCTATGCGGTGGGCGAGTGTGTGCAGCATCGTTCGGCGACCTTCGGTCTCGTCGCACCGATCTGGGATCAGGCGCGCGTGGCGGGCGCGCATCTCGCGGGCGCGGGGCATCGCCGCTATGTGCAGCGCGCGACGGCGACCAAGCTCAAGGTCACCGGCGTCGATCTCTATTCCGCGGGCGATTTCATCGGCGGCGACGGCAGCGAGGATCTCGTGCTGCGCGATCCGCGACGCGGCGTCTACAAGCGGCTCGTGCTGCAGGCGGGACGTCTGATCGGCGCGGTGCTGTATGGCGACGTGAAAGACGGCGGCTGGTACTTCGATCTCATTCAGGACCGCGCGGATGTCTCGCATCTGCGTGGCAGACTGTTGTTCGGCAAGGCGCTTTGCGAAAGTGAGATTTGCAATTGAGCATCCCAATCGTTCCAGTCAAAACCACGTGCCCTTATTGCGGCGTCGGCTGCGGTGTTCAGGCGTCGCCGAAGAGCGCGACGGAAGTCGTTATCGCCGGCGATGAAGTCCATCCGTCCAACTTCGGCCGCCTGTGCGTGAAAGGCTCGGCGCTCGGCGATACGGTCGGGCTCGAGGGCCGTCTGCTCAATCCGAAACGGCGCGACAAGATCACCGGCGTACTCGCCGACGTTTCATGGGACGACGCTATCGGCACAGTGGCGGACGGCTTCGCGCGTATCGTCGAAGCGCACGGTCCGGACGCGGTCGCGCTGTATGTATCGGGCCAGTTGCTCACCGAGGATTACTACGTCGCCAACAAGCTGATGAAGGGCTATATCGGCAGCGCGAACATCGATACGAACTCGCGGCTGTGCATGTCGTCGTCGGTGGCGGGGCACAAGCGCGCGTTCGGCGAAGACCTCGTGCCGATGAGCTACGAAGATCTCGAAGGCGCGGATCTCATCGTGCTCGTCGGCTCGAATACGGCATGGTGTCATCCGATTCTTTTCCAGCGCATCGTGAAGATGAAGGAGACGCGGCCCGATACGAAGATCGTCGTGATCGATCCGCGTCACACCGCGACGTGCGAGATGGCGGACCTGCATCTGCCGCTCAAGCCGGGCAGCGACGTGCGGCTCTTCAACGGCCTGCTGGCCTTTCTCGCGGAACACGGCGCGACGGATGCGTCTTTCGTCGATGCGCACACCCAGGGCTTCGACGCGGCGCTTGCGGCGGCCGGGCCTTGCGATCTCGCGCAAACCGCGAAGGACTGCAAGCTCGATCAGCACGACCTGATGACGTTCTATCGCCTGTTCGCACGCACCGAGCGCGTGGTGACGGTGTATTCGCAAGGCGTGAACCAGTCGAGCGCGGGCACGGACAAGGTCAACGGCATCATCAACTGCCATTTGCTGACGGGGCGTATCGGTAAGCCGGGCATGGGGCCGTTCTCGTTCACCGGGCAGCCGAACGCGATGGGCGGACGCGAAGTCGGCGGTCTCGCCAATACGCTCGCGGCGCATCTGGAGTTCGGCGATTCGGTGCACGGCGACATCGTGCAGACGTTCTGGTCCTCGCCGAAGATCGCGCAACGTGCGGGCCTGAAGGCCGTCGACTTGTTCGATGCGATCGAAGCGGGCCGCGTGAAAGCCGTGTGGATCATGGGCACGAATCCGGTCGTGAGCCTGCCGGACGGCGACCGCGTGAAGCGCGCGCTCGAACAGTGCGAGCTCGTCGTGGCCTCGGACATCGTCGAGAAGACGGATACGAACGCCGTCGCCGATGTGCTGCTGCCCGCGCTCGGCTGGGGCGAAAAAGACGGCACGGTGACGAATTCGGAGCGGCGCATCTCGCGCCAGCGCGCCTTCCTTCCGGCGCCGGGCAATGCGCGCGCCGACTGGCGCATCGTTTGCGACGTGGCGCGGCGCATGGGTTTTGCAGGTTTCGATTTCGCGGGACCGGACGAGATTTTCGATGAGCACGCGCGTCTGTCTTCGTATCGCAACGATGCGTCCACGGGCGTCTATCGCGCGTTCAACGTGGGCGGCCTGGCCGGCATGAGCCGCGCGCAATACGACGCGCTGAAGCCGGTTCAGTGGCCTTTGCTCGCAGCGGGCGAAGAGGGCGCTGCGCGTCTTTTCGAAGATGGCCGCTTCAGCCATGCGGACGGCCGCGCGCGCTTCATCGCGACGGTGCCGCGCGCTCCGGTCAACGCGCCCGACGAAGACCATCCGCTCGTGCTCAACACGGGCCGCGTGCGCGACCAATGGCACACGATGACGCGCACGGGCCGCTCCGCGAAGCTCGCGGGGCATATCGGCGAATCGTTCATCGACATGCATCCGCAGGACGCGCTTGCCTGCGGCGTGCGCGAGGGCGAGCTCGCGCGCGTGGCGAGCCGCTGGGGTTCGATGGTCGCGCGCGTGCAGCACGGCGGCGGCATGCCGCGCGGCAGCGTCTTCGTGCCGATTCACTGGAACGATCAGGTCGCCTCCGATGCGCGCGTCGGCGCGGTGGTCAATCCCGTGGTCGATCCGGTATCGGGCGAACCGGAGTTCAAGCACACGCCGGTGTCGGTCGAAAAATTCCACGTCGCATGGCATGGGTTTTCGCTCTCACGCAGCACGCCCGATCTCGACCGCGTCACGCACTGGACGCGCGTGCATGGCACGCGTTTCGTGCGCTTCGAAATGGCGGGCCGCAATCGCTTCGATGTGGCGCATGGCGATCATCACGACTGGGCGCGCGGGCTCTTTCATATCGACGATCATCACGCGGACTGGATCGAATACGAGGACAAGAGCGCGGGCGTGTATCGCGCGGCGCATCTCGTGGACGACCGCATCGAGAGTTGCGTGTTCATCTCCGAGCGGCCCGATCTTCCCGCGCGCGCGTGGCTTGCGAGTCTCTTCGAAAAAGACCGTCTCGACGACGACGACCGCGCGAGCCTCCTGCTCGGCCAGCCGGCGGCCAAGGGCGAAGACACCGGGCCGACGGTGTGTTCGTGCTTCGGCGTCGGACGCAATACGATCTGCAGCGCGATCCGCGAGAAGGGGCTGAAGAGCGCCGCGGAGATCACGGCGTGCCTCAAGGCGGGCGGCAATTGCGGGTCGTGCGTGCCGGAGTTGAAGAAGCTCATCGTCGAAACGGAAATGGCGCGGCTCAGCACGGTCTGATTGCCGGAGTGCTGCTTGGGTCCGATGCACGAACGCGGGCGAGATATCGTCCGCGTTTTTGTTTTTTGAGCGCCGCATCTTGATACGGATCCGTGGAAACCCGCGAAAACAGGGCGTTTGCGGGCCTCTGGTCTGTTCATATGAGCGCTGGCCAACCAAATTTCTCACGATTTGGTGTGACGTGAAGTTTAGTGTTGCCTGCCCCACGCTTGACGCTTTTCATCTTCCGTACAGTCACCTCAAAACACAGGCACATAAAAAAGACCAGGTGCCTGAAACAACATAAAAGCGTGTTACGGGGATTGCGATGAAGAAGAACGCAAAGCAAATCGACAGAGCGGAAGGCCTGCGCGCCGTGATCCGCTCGACGGGCACCATCAGCCCGTCTCAAGCCAGCCTCGACCTGACCGACTCGATGCACGAACGACGACTTCGTCCGATCGAAGTGCGCGCCGCTTCGGCTTTCGCATCGATTCCGATCTGATTCATCCGCGCCCGAAGCGCGAGCCTCTTTCAAACACCCGCTGAATTTTGCACACCGTTTCACCCAGGCGAAATTCAGGCAGGCGAATGAAATAGGAATACTAACGAAGTAGTTTTCACTGCCGTGCCAGCTACATACCGGCGTCGATGTAGCAGGGAATTACCGTGCGCCTTCACTTGGAGACATCACCATGCAACGCAAACTGATCGCAGCAGCCGCCGCTCTTTCGCTCGTTTCCGCCGCTGCTTTCGCAACGGGCACGAACTCCAGCTCGAGCTCGACGTCGGGCGGCACCTCCGCCGCCGCCGTGTACGGCTTCGGCTCGTTCACCGCGACCAACGCCGGCATCGCCAACGGCCACGCATCGGCCACGGCAGGACAAGGCCACGGCGTAACGGGCAACACGACCAATGCAACGACCGGCCACATCAACACGACGTCGGCGAGCGGCAAGGGCTTCGGCGGTTCGACGGCAACGGGCGTCTCGGGCGCCGACGCCGCGGCGAACGCCTGGAGCAAGCTCGGTGGCGGCTGGCGTTAAGCACCCCGTGAAGGACCGCGGACTTCGCCGCAACGGGGTTCGCTTGGTCCTACCGGTGTGAACGTGGTTCGAACAACAAAAAACGAAATCCAATCTTACCGATTCGATAAGGAATGCAAATCATGAAACGCACTCTCATCGCTGCCGCACTGCTCTCGCTGGTCTCCGTCTCCGCGATGGCCACGGGCACGAACTCCAGCTCGAGCTCGACCTCGGGCGGCTCGACCTCCGCTTCGGTCTCGGGCTTCGGCCACTTCACCGCCAGCAACTACGGCACGGCCAACGGCAACGCGCAGTCGGTCGCCGGCAACATGTTCGGCGTGACGGGCAACAAGACCAACGCCACGACCAGCCACACCAACACGTCGAACGTCGGCGGATTCGGACACGGCACGTCGTCGGCAGGCGGCACCTCGGGCGCGGACGCAGCGGCCAATGCATGGAGCAAGCTCGGCGGCGGCTGGCGCTAAGCCGACCGTGAGCCACGGCAGGGGCGGCGTCATCACGAGACGCGTGCTTGCGCGACACCGCCTTTGCCGAATCTATAAAAAAACTCTAAGCCGTCCGGGGTCGTCATGTGCCGTGACGTTCCCCTTTCCTTCCGGAGAACCAAAATGAACAAGACCACTTTGCAACTGGCATGTGCGGTGCTGTTCTGCGCAGCGCAACTTGCCCACGCTGACACCACGGCCAATTCCTCGTCGGGCTCCGTCTCGGGGTCGACCTCGACCGGCATCGGTCAGGGCGGCGGATCGAGCCTGAATAACATCGGCACGTCGGCGAATTCGACGGCCAACACCAGTTCCAATTCATCGTCGGTCGGCGGCCTGGGCGTGGCGAACGCCAACGGCGGCCGTTCGTCGGCGCAAGGCGGTTCGTCGAACGTCAACATCTCGCTTTCCATGCCGGCGCTCGCAAATTCCAGCACGGGCGCGAACGGCTCGGGCTCCGCCGGCACGGGCTCCACCAGCGGCACGGACGCGACCGGCAAGGCCTCCACCGGCCCCGGCACGAGCGCGTTCGACACGCGCACGACCGTCGATTACAACCAGAGCTCGTACTCGGTGCGCACGACGCCGTCGATCGCCGCGCCCGCGCTCACGACGACGCTTTCCGATACCTGCATGGGCTCGGCGAGCTTCGGCCTGTCGATCACGGGCTTCGGCGCGACCGGCGGCACGACGCTCGTCGATCAGGCTTGCGTGCGCCGTCTCGATGCGCGTGAATTCCGCGCGATGGGCCTGACCGATGTCGCGCTCGCGCTCCTGTGCCAGAGCGATGCGAATCGCCGCGCGGTGGAAGCGACCGGCCATCTGTGCCCGGGCACGACCACGCCGCTCGCGAAGTCGGGCGCGGACGCCGTTCTTTCGGATGACGAAAAGTTTCGCGATCCGCTGATTCGCGCGCGCCTCGGCCTGCCCGTGACCGCCGCGAACAATCCGGACGTCAACCTGAAGACGCAGGACGCCGCCAAGCAGGCGCAGCCCGCGCCCGCGAAGCAGGTTGCGCAGCCGACGCCGGTCGCGGCCCGGGCGTACGATAAGGCTGACGTGTCGGATGGCGTCGAAGTGGCGAGCACGCCCATCGGCGAAAAGATCGAAGTCTCGCTGGTGCAGTGAGGAAGCGGTACATCCAGGGCTCAATTGCGCTCTGGAGCAGAAGAGGCGCGCCCGAGCGATCGGGCCGTCTCTCCCTTTGAAGGGTTGGCTCTGAAAGACTGGTCCCGGAGAGTCAACCCTCGTTTTCCCGCTTAGGTTTGCATGAGGCAGGCGATGAAAAGTCAGAAGAAAACAGCGGCCATCGCGCTCGCGGCGGCGGCGATGATCTCGATGATGCCGATGCACGCACACGCCGACGCCAGCGGCGGCCTGATCTGGGCCGCGAACCCGGCGGGGGTGCAGGCGATGCCCGACGCGCAGGCGCTCGCGCTCTTGCCTTCGAGCGGTTACGTGCCCTTGGAGACCGCAGGCGGCAAGTGCCTGCTCGTCGCGCGGCGCGGCACGAAGATCGTCGCGGTCGAATTGTCGCCGCTTGCGATCGGCACGAAGATCATCGGATGGAAGCCGCAGGAAATCGACATGAGCACGCTCACGTCGAAGTGGGGCTACGTGCCGCCGAAATCGTCGATCGATACGAAGAGCTTCGGCAATCCCGTTACGAACACCCTCTCCGCGCAGAGCAAGACCGATACGTCGAAGGGCGGAACGTTCGCGCGCGCGAGCAGCTGGAGCAACGGCAACGTGGAAGCGCATAGCAGCGCGATCGCCTCGGCCAACGGCGAGACGGAAGCCGCCGAATCCGTGACGGTGAACGGCAAGACGTATCGCAAATACAGCCATTTCAAGCCGGCCACGGCAGACGCGCCGGTCGCGGCATCGGACGAATATTTCTGTCAGTGAAGCGCGCGGCCGCGCCTCATGTCGCGGCGGATTTCGTTTCGACGACCGGCGGAACTGGCAGCGCCACATCGTGCGTCGGCCGCGTCTCGTTGCCGAAACGCGCGACCGAGAACGAGAACGTGTTGATGCCGTTCGCGCTCGTCGCGGACACCGTGCCGCGATGCATTTCCGCCACCGCCTTGACGATGGCGAGCCCGAGGCCGTGATTCTCGCGGCTGTTCGTGCGCGAACTTTCCGCGCGATAGAAACGGTCGAAGAGATGCGCCATCACATGCGGCTGAATCGGCTCGCCCGGATTGGCCACCGCAATGCGCACGCGTCCATGTTCGCGCGTGACCGAGACGGCGATCGTCGCACCGGGCGCGCAATGCTGAATCGCGTTCATCACGAGATTGGTCAGCGCGCGTCCGAATAGCGACGTGTTGACGAAAGCGCGGGCGTCGCCGCTTGCGGTCGCACCGACCTGCGCTTCTTCCAGCGGAATCTCGAGAAACTCCAGCGTGCGATTGACTTCCGCCGCGAGCGACACTTCGACGAGCCCCGTCGCGCGTTCGCCCTGATCGGCGCGCGCCAGAAACAGCATGTCGTTGATGATCGCGCGCACGCGTTCGAACTCTTCGAGATTCGATTGCAGCGTATGACGCAGTTCGTCGATGGAGCGATCGCGCGTCAACGCCACTTCCGTCTGACCGATGAGGATCGTGACGGGCGTGCGCAATTCGTGCGCGACATCGGCGTTGAAGGATTCGAGCCGCCCGTAGGCGTGATCGAGCCGTTCGAGCGCGCCATTGAAAGACTTCGCGAGATCTTCGAGCTCCATGGGCAGCGCGCGCGTGTTGAGGCGTTGCGAGCGGTTGGTCGGACTCAGCTTCGATGCATCGCGCGTGAGCCGCGTGAGCGGCGCGAGACCGAGACGCGCGACGGAATAGCTGAGCAGCAGCACCGCGACGGTCGAGAGCGCCATGAACGCGGCGAGCGCGAGACCGAACGCGCGCATCGTGTGAACGTTGGGCGAACAGTCGATCGCGACGAAGAGCTGCAAGGGCGGACGGTCCGCGTTCGGCGGAATCGTCAGCGTGGTCATCAGCATGTCGTAGGCGCGGTCTTTGGGGCGAAAGCGTTCATAGCCGCCCAGCACGCGTTTGATGACGCGGCCCTCGGGCGGCGCGCCGTACTCGAAGCGCGGGTCATTGCTCGACACGGCGAACAGCGTGGAGCCGTCGCGCGGCGTGATGTCCGCGAGCTTCTCTTTGGCGATCTTCCACTTGTCCGGGTTCGATACGTGCGTGACGATGAGCCGGGCAATTTCCGCGCGATTGTCGAGCGAGTCGCGCAAGTGCTGCTCCAGTTGCACGCGCAGCACGAGAAAGAGCCCTGAGCCGACGAGCGAAAACACGAACAGCGCAACGAGCGCGAACATCACGGCGAGACGCCGCGAGATGGAGCGCTGCGTGCGCGGTTCGTTCGCGTCGCTGCGCTCGTGCGGCGACGACGTCCACTGCGTGTTCATGATGGTCTCGCATCTTCCCTGGCGTCGCGCGTGTCGCGGACTTCGCGCACTTCGAGCACGTAGCCCATGCCGCGCACGGTATGCAGCAGTTTCGTGCGGAACGGTCCGTCGAGTTTCGCGCGCAAACGCTTGATCGCCGTTTCGACGACGTTCGTGTGGCTTTCGAAATCGACTTCCCAGACGAGTTCGGTGATCGCGGTCTTCGACAGAAAATCGCCGTGACGGCGCGCGAGCACGGAGAGCAGTTGAAACTCTTTCGCGGTGAGATCGAGCCGCACGCCATCGCGCGTCGCGCGCCGGCCGATCAGATCGACATACAGATCGCCCACGGAGATGAGCGTGGATTCCTGCGCGCGCGTGCGGCGTGCGAGCGCGTGCAGCCGCTCGACCAGTTCGAGGAACGAGAAGGGCTTGGTCAGATAATCGTCCGCGCCTTCGCGCAAGCCGCGCACGCGATCGTTGATGTGATCGCGCGCGGTGAGCATGATGACGGGCGTGGACTTCTGCATGCGCAGCGCCTTCAGCACCGCGAAGCCGTCGCGTCTTGGCAGCATGACGTCCAGCACGATCACGTCGTAGTCGTATTCGATGGCGAGATGCGTGCCTTCCTCGCCGTCCATCGCGACATCGACGACCCAGCCTTGCTCGGTCAACCCCGAGCGCAGGTAATCCACCACTTTATGTTCGTCTTCGACTATCAGGACTTTCATGCCTGGCACCTGTGCGCGTTCAGTGTGTGCTTACCGTGTTGTTCAACTGCTCACTATACGAGCCTCGCGGGCTTCGTGCTTGTTTTGCTTACGTTTCTACTGGCTCTGACGCGTCGAGTCCGCGACTTTTTCCGCGTCGTTCGCGTCCCAGCCGCCGCCCAGTGCCTTCACCAGCGCCACCGACGTGGTGCGCTGCTGGCCGCGAATCTGCACATCCTGACGCTGGCTCGTGAGCAATTGCTGCTGTGCCGTGATGACGTCGAGATACGCGACGAGGCCGCCGGAATAACGGTCGTTCGCAAGCGACAGCAAGCGTTGCGCGTCGACCACCGCCGCATGCGATTGCTTCGCCGCGCCATCCAGCACCGACAATCCGACGATGCCGTCCTGCACTTGCTGAAACGCGCCGAGCACCGTCTGCCGATAATTCGCGACCGCCGCGGCGTATCCTTCGTTGGCGAAATCGACGCCCGCCGCGCGCCGTCCGCCATCGAACACGACCTGGCTCGCCATCGTGCCGATGGTCCACAAGAGACTCGGCGCGGAAATCAGGCTTGAAAACGCAGTGCTTTCCCAGCCGATCGTGCCGTTCAGCGTGACGCTCGGAAAGAACGCAGCCTTGGCGACGCCGATCTGCGCATTGGCCGCGGCCATCGCGCGCTCGGCCGAGGCAACGTCGGGCCTGCGTTGCAGCACGTCGCTGGGCACGCCGAGCGGAATCGGCGGCAGCGCGGCGTCGTCCAGCGCGGGGGCGATATCGAATTGCGGCGCGGGCGTGCCGACGAGCGCGGCGATCGCATGCTCGAACTGCGCGCGCTGATTCACGAGCAGTTGCGCCTGCACGCGCGTCTGGTCGAGCAGCGCCTGCTGCTGCAAGACGTCGAGGCCCGACACGGCGCCCAGATCGTGCTGCGCTTTCACATAGTCGAGCGCTTTCTTCTGCAGATCGACGGAGCGGTTCAGCACGTCGATTTCCGCGTCGAGCTCGCGCATCGAAAAGTAATCGCTCGCGAGATCGGTCGTGAGCACGAGGCGCGCATTGGCGAGATCGTCGCGCGACTGATCGGCGCTCGCATGCGCGGCTTCCACTTCGCGCCGGATGCGGCCGAAGAGATCGACGTCGTAATTGACGCTCGGCGCGAGCTTCAAATCGTTCTGCACTGTAGAACTGCTCGGCGTCGCGTAGTTGGTGACGGGCCGGTTGCGCGATACGCGCGTGCGCGAGGCGTTCGCGCCGAGATCGACTTCGGGCAGCGCGAGCGCCGATGTTTGTGCCAGCGTCGCGCGGGCCTGCGCGTAATGCGCGCTCGCGGCGGCGAGCGTCTGATTCTGCGCGAGCGCCTGCGTTTCGAGGCCGCTCAGCGTGGCGTCGCTGAAAGACTGCCACCAGTCGAGCGCGAGCGGCGCATGCGAAGGCTCGCCCACGCGCCAGTACGAATCCGTTTTCCAGTCGGGCGGGGTCTCGGCGACGGGTCGGCGATAATCCGGCCCGACCGTGCAGGCCGCGAGCATCGTTACCAGCGTCAGGCAAAGCGCGGCTTTCATGATGCGGCCTTGCTGCCCGTCGCGGGCTGAGCGACGACGACATGATCGCCGTCCGCGATCGAATCGCTCGGATTGATGATGACCTTGTCGCTTGCATCGACGCCGCTTTCGATTTCGAGCGATTGCCCGAGATCCTGCGCGATCACGACCTTGTGAAGATGCACGACACCGTTCGCATCCACGACCGCGAGACGCGGGCCTTCCGCGCGAAACAGCAGCGCGTTGCCCGGCACGAGCAGGCGCGCATGGGCGGCGGCGGGCAGCGACACCTGCACATACGCGCCGGGACGCAGGCGGCCATCGGGATTGGGCAGCGTCACTTCGATCTGCAAGGAGCGCGTGGGCACGTCGATCGCGCCGGAGACATGCGTGATCTTGCCGTGGAACTGCTCGCCCGGCAGCTCGGCCTGCGTCACGGTCACGTCCTGACCGACGCGCGCGCTCTGCGCATACGCCTGCGGCATCTGCACGAACACGCGCAACGGATCGGACTGCGCGAGCGCGAAGAGCGCGCGGCTCGTGCCGCTGCCCGCATCGATGAGGTCGCCGACATCCACGTTGCGCTGCGTGACGACGCCCGCGAACGGCGCGACGATGCGCTTGAACGATTCGAGCTGACGCAGACGCTTCACGTTGGCATCGGCGGCGGCGAGATTCGCGACGTCCTGGTTGTAGGTGCTCTGACGTTCGTCGAGCTCCTGCTGCGAGACCGCGTCGCGCTCACGCAATTGCTGCCAGCGTTGCAGCGAGCTTTTCGCAAGCCCCAGGCTCGATGCGGTCTGATCGCGCTGCGCGACCGCCTGCGCGAGCTCCTGATCGATCTCGGGCGTATCGAGATCGGCGAGCAACTGGCCTTGCTTCACGCGCGCGCCGATATCGACATACCAGTGCAGCAGATAGCCCGTCGCGCGTGCGTAGATCGGCGATTCGACGAAGCCGCGCAAGGTGCCCGGCAAGGTCGTTTCGCCGCCGCCGTCGGTCTGCGTGGGCGCGACGACATTCACGTATTGCTGCGCGTTTTGCTGCGTGCGCGCGGTCATCGAGCGGTTGTGCATCATGTCGCTGACGACGGTGCGCGCGGCGCCGATCGCGAGCAGCGCGAGCACGATGACGAGCGCGATCTTCGCGCGTTTCCATTCGACATTGCGCGGCGGCAGCGCGGGCCCTTCGTTCGGGTCGCGTGCGGGAATCGCAAGCGATGCGTGGTTCTTTTCGGTCATGTTCGTCTTGATGCTGTGATGTCAGTGGTGTCCGCTGCCGTCTTCGAGTTGCGAGGGATGCTTGCGATCCGCGCGGCGGGCGAGGCGCGCATGAATGCCCGCGAAGACGAGCGGCACGAAAAAGAGCGTGGAAACCGTGGCGAACAACAGGCCGCCGATCACCGCGCGGCCGAGCGGCGCGTTCTGCTCCGCGCCTTCGCCGAGACCGAGCGCCATCGGCACCATGCCGATGATCATCGCGAACGCGGTCATCAGCACGGGACGGATGCGGCTCGCGCCCGCTTCGAGCGCGGCGGTGAGCGGCGGCATGCCGGCATTCAAACGCTGGCGCGCGAACGAAACCATCAGAATGCTGTTTGCGGTGGCGACGCCCATCGTCATGATCGCTCCGGTGAGCGCGGGCACGGAGAGATGCGTGCCGGTGAGAAAGAGCATCCAGATGATGCCCGCGAGCGCGGCGGGCAACGCGCTCACGATGATGAGCGGATCGACCCACGACTGGAAGTTCACGACGATCAGGAGATACACGAGCACGATCGCCATCGCAACGCCGAGACCGAGGCCGACGAACGACGTGCGCATGGTCTCGACCTGTCCGCGCACGACGATCTGGCTGCCGCGCGGAAGCGTCTTGCGCGCTTCATCGACGAGATGGTTCACCTGCCGCGCGACGCCGCCGAGATCGCGTCCTTCCACGCTGACGAAAAGATCGATCACGGGCCGGATGTTGTAGTGCGTGACCACGGCGAACTGCGTCTGCGGCGAGAGGCGCACGAGATTGCCGAGCAGTTGCGTGGGACCGTTGAGCGATGCGGAGACGGGCGTGCGCAGCAATTCGTCGATCGATGAAACCTGATACTGCGGCGTCTGCACCGCGAGGTTGTATTCGACGCCATTGCGCGGATTGAACCAGAAACCCGGCGCGGTCTGCGAACTGCCCGACAGCGAGACGAGCACGTTCTGCGCGACGTTGCTTGCGGAAAGATTCAGTTGCTGCAGGCGCGTGCGGTCCATTTGCAGATCGATCGCGGGCTCGTCGAGCTTCTGCTGAATGTGCGTATCGACATTGCCGGGAATCATGCGGATCTGCTTCATCAGCTTGCTCGCGGCTTCGAAGTTCGCCTTGCCGTTCTGCCCTTGAATCTGCACGTCGATGGCGGCGGGCAAACCGAAGTTCAGAATCTGCGTGACGATATCCGCGGGTTGAAAGAAGAACTCGACGCCGGGAAAGCGGCGCGGCAAGAGCGCACGCAATTCGTCGATGTACTTCTGCGTCGGCGCGTGATTTTCCTTGAGTGCGACCTGAATCTCGCCATCGAGCGTGCCGATCGTGCCCGCGTTGCTGTACGAGAGATTGATGCCGCTATACGGCAGGCCGAGGTTATCGAGGATCGTTGCGAGCTCGTCTTGCGGCACGATTTGGCGCACGACCTTTTCGACTTCGTCGGCGAGCCGCGCGGTTTCCTCGATGCGTGTGCCGGTGGGCGCGCGCATGTGCATGCGGATATCGCCCGCATCGACGCTCGGGAAGAAGTCTTCGCCGAGCACGAACACGAGGCCCGCCGAGAGCAGGCAGAAGCCGAGAAAGAGCGTGGCGAAGCGGCGCCGGCGCACGAGCAGCGTCGAGAGAATCACGATATACGCGCCGCGCATGCGCTCGAAGCCGCGATCGAAGCGGCGATGCAGGCGCATGAAGAGATTCGGCTTCGCCTTTGAATCGGGGGCGTGCGCGTGGCCCATCAGGAGCATGGCGAGCGTCGGCACGAGCGTGCGCGAGAGGATGTACGACGCCAGCATCGCGAACACGACGGCTTCGGCGAGCGGCACGAACAGGAATTTGGCGACGCCGGTGAGGAAGAACATCGGCACGAATACGATGCAGATGCACAACGTCGACACCAGCGCGGGCACGGCGATTTCGCCCGCGCCTTCGAGAATCGCGTCGTGCAGATTCGTGCCCATGTGCAGATGCCGCTCGATGTTTTCGATCGTCACCGTGGCATCGTCGACGAGAATGCCGACCGCGAGCGCGAGGCCGCCCAGCGTCATGATGTTGATGGTTTGCCCGAGCGCATGCAGCACGATCAGCGACGAGAGGATCGAAAGCGGAATCGAGATCGCGATGATGCAGGTGCTGCGCCAGTTGCCGAGAAAGAGCAGGATCATCGCGGCGGTGAGCGCGGCGGCGATCAGCGCTTCACGCACGACGCCTTGCACGGCGGCCTTCACGAACACGGACTGATCGAAGAGCGCGCTGATCTTGAGATCCGGCGGCAGCGATGCGCGCGCTTGCGGCAACAGGTCCTGCAACGTGTTGACGATGGAAAGCGTCGACGCGGTGCCGTTCTTCAGCACGGAGATCAGCACGCCGCGCCGGCCGTCCTGCCGCACGATATTGGTCTGCGGCGAGAAGCCGTCGCGCACGTGCGCGACTTCGCGCAGGTAGGTGGTCGCGCCATTGATCGTGCGCACCGGGATATCGTTCAGGCCCGCGACGGTCGCGGGCGAGCCGTTCATGTTGATCGTGTATTCCTTCGGGCCGATCTTCGCGGTGCCCGTCGGCAAGATCAGGTTTTGCGCATTGACGGCCTGCACGACGTCGGTCGGCGTGAGGCCCTTGGCGAGCAGGGCGCGCGTATCGAGATCGACGGAAACAAGGCGCGTCTTGCCGCCATACGGATAAGGCACCGCCGCGCCGGGAATCGTGACGAGCTGCGGGCGCAGGAAGTTGAGCGCGGTGTCGTTGAGATCCTGCTCCGACTGCTTCGGGCTCGACAGACCGAGCTGGATCACCGGAATGCTCGACGCCGAATAGCTGATGACGAGCGGCGGCGTCGCGCCCGGCGGCATCTGCTTCAGCTGCGCCTGCTCGACCGCGACAGTCTGCGCAATCGCCGTCTGAATGTTCGCGGTGGGCTGCAAGAAGAGCTTGATGATCGCGATGCCTTGCAGCGATTGCGACTCGATGTGCTCGATGTTGTTCACCGTGGTCGTGAGGCTGCGCTCGTTGACCGACGTGATGCGATTGGCCATGTCCTGCGCGGAAAGGCCCGTGTAGTTCCAGATGATGCTGACGACGGGAATATCGATTTCGGGCAGCACGTCCACCGGAGTCGTCATCAGGACGAAGGGCGTGGCGAGCAGAATCATGATGGCCATCACGATGAACGTGTAGGGCCGTTTAAGCGCAACGTTGACTATCCACATTGAGTCGTTCGGAAGATGCTGGGGAAGGGCGCTGCGAAAGAGGCGAGCAAGGCGTGCGGTTCGCCATCGGTGTCGCTATGTTAGTGGCCGAGTGCCAACGACAATATGACGTGAATATGGCGCGTCCGTCAGATTAGGCGTTTTGAAAGAAAGCTTGCGAAAGCGCGCGGTCAGGGCCGCGCGCGTTGTTCAACTGCATTGGGAATAGCACGGCTTCAATGCAGGTAACGTTCTGCATTGGGCAGCGCCGTTACTGCGCGTTCTGCTGCGCCGGGGCCTGGCCGGATGCGGACGTGCCCTCCGGCGATGCGCCGTAGGCGGTCGATGACTGCAGCTTTTCTTCTGCTGCCTGGATGTTGTCCGGATAGAAAGCGTCGCGCTCGGACGGGTTATAGCCCGCCTGCTCGACGCGTTGCAGGTCCTGCTTGACCTGTGCGCGCGTGAGGCCTTCGCTTTGTGCGAGCGCGGCGAGCGGCGCGGCGGCAAGCGCGACGACGGCGATGCGTGTGATCAGTTTCATGGCGTACTCCTCATGCGATTGAAGGATGGACGCGGCGTGCGGCTGCGCGATGTGCAGCATCGGCACGGCCGCCACGGCCACCCTCGAATTCTATTTGTCGTACCGTGACGACATGCTGGCGATCACATGGCGCTTTGGTCAGATTGGAACGCGTGCTGAACGCGCTGCACAGCGAAGATAAGGGGCGTCTGTGATTGTGCGCAGCCGATGTTAGACTCGCCCGCGTGAGGCCTTCTGTAAGCCTTGTCTTGCGCGTCCCGGACACCGCATCAGGAACCATAAATTGCCGTTCAATCTGCCGACCACGGCCACCGCGCCGTTCTGCCCATCCGAAGTCAAAGGCTCCGTCGCGGTTTCGCCGCACGCGCCGCTATGGAAAAAGCTATTGCAGTTCGCGGGGCCGGGCTTGCTCATTTCCATCGGCTATATGGATCCGGGCAACTGGGCCACGGATATCGAAGCCGGCTCGCGTTACGGCTATAACCTGCTGTTCGTCGTCGTGCTGTCGAGTCTCGCGGCGATGGTGCTGCAATGTCTTTCGATGCGGCTTGGCATCGTCACCGGCAAGGACCTCGCGCAATTGTCGCGCGAGCGCTATGCCAAGCCGGTCGCGAATGCGCAATGGATGTTCGCGGAGATATCGATCATTGCGTGCGATCTCGCCGAAGTGCTCGGCGGCGCGCTCGCCTTTCATTTGCTGTTCGGCGTCTCGCTGATATGGGGCGTGGTGCTGACGGCTTTCGATACGCTCATCGTGCTCGGACTCAAGGGCAAAAACTTTCGCGATCTCGAAGCGATCATGCTCGGTCTCATCGCGACGATCGGCGTGGGGTATGTCATCGAGCTCTTTCTCGTGAAACCGCATTGGCCCTCGGTGGCGGCGGGGCTCGTGCCGTCGCTTCATGCGTTGAGCGATCGCGAACCGCTCTATCTCGCGATCGGCATTCTCGGCGCGACCGTGATGCCGCATAACCTGTATCTGCATTCGTCGATCGTGCAGACGCGCGTGGTCGATCGCGATGCGAAAAGCCTTGCATCGGCGATCACGCTCTCACGGCTCGACACGATCGTGTCGCTCATTCTTGCCTTGCTCATCAACGCGGCCATCTTGATTCTCGCGGCATCGGCGTTTCATGCAACCGGGCATACGCAAGTCACCGAGATCGAAGATGCGTACAAGCTGCTTGCGCCGATCGTCGGCACCGGTCTCGCCGCGGTTCTGTTCGCGGTCACGCTGTTCGCTTCCGGACAAAGCTCGACCTTCACCGGAACGATCGCCGGGCAGGTCATCATGGAAGGCTTTCTGCGGCTGAAGATTCCGTGTTATCAGCGCAGATTCATCACGCGGGCGCTCGCGCTCGTGCCGGCGTTGATCGGCGTGTATCTGATGGGCAATGGCGCGGTCGGCAAGCTGCTCGTCGCGAGTCAGGTGGTGTTGAGCCTGCAACTGCCGTTCGCGCTTTATCCGCTGATTCGCATGACGAGCGATCGCACCTTGATGGGCGAGTTCGCGAACAGGACATATATGAAACTCGTCGCGTGGCTGCTGTTTGCGGTGATCAGCGCGGCGAATGCGTGGCTCGTGGTGCAGACGGTGGCGGACTGGCTCGCCTGAATGAAAAAGCGCCATGCATCTTTCGAATGCATGGCGCTTCGTCGAAGCTATCCGTTTCGCCTTACTTCATCGCGACCGATACATTCGGCTTCGCCGCGACCGCCGCCGGAATGGCGCCATCCACAGGCTTCGTCTCGTCCACCGTCGTGCGCCCGCCATCGCGGAAGAATGCCTGTTCGGCCGCCTTGTTCAGCACGAGAATGCTGATCCGCCGATTGGTCGGCTCATCGACGACATCTTTATTCAGCGGCAATACATCGGCAAGACCGCGCACCTGCAGCACCTTGCTTTCCTTCATGCCGCCCGCAACCAGCGCGCGCCGTGCGGCATTCGCGCGCTCGCCCGACAGCTCCCAGTTCGAATAGCCCGCCTGACCGCCGGAATAGGGCACGGCGTCGGTATGGCCCGCGATCGACACGCGGTTATCGACATCGTTCAGCGATGCGCCGATGTTCGTCAGAATCGTCGTCACATAACTTTCGAGCCTGAAGCTGCCCGAAGCGAACATCGGCCGCTTGAGCGAATCGACGATCTCGATGCGCAAGCCTTCGCTCGTGATCGCAATGCGAATCTGGTCCTTATACGCGCGCAGCGCGGGCATTTGCTCGATGAGCGCCATGAGCTTCTGCTTGAGTTGCTGCAACTTCTGCAGATCGTCCATTGCCACGGCCGCACGCGCGATGCTCTGCGGTACCGGCTGCGTCTGGCTCTTCTTGCCTTCGCCGGGACGCGTGCTCGACAAATCCTTGCCGCCGCCCGTGATGACGCTCGTGTGCGCCGACGCGCCGCCGTCGTTGCCGAACAGCGCGGAGAGCGGCGTGTTGAAGTATTGCTCGATGCCTTCCTTGTCGTACTTCGACGTCGAGCCGAGCAGCCACATCAGCAGAAAGAACGCCATCATCGCCGTGACGAAGTCGGCATAGGCGATCTTCCATGCGCCGCCATGATGACCGTGGCCGTGCGCCTTCTTCTTGCGCTTCACCACGACGGTGGGCGCAAGCACGGATTGCAGCGGATCGCGTGAGGGTTTCTCAGCCATGTGCGTGTTCCTCGTGGCTCATCTCGTCTTAGCTCGCCGCCTTCGGCATCTTGGTCGCGCGTACCGCGTCGTCGAGTTCCTTGAAGCTCGGGCGATCGGCGGTGAAGAGCACCTTGCGGCCGAACTCGACGGCGATCGTCGGGGCGTAGCCGTTCATCGATGCGAGCAGCACGGACTTCACGCACTGGAACGGCTTGGCTTCGGCCGCGCCCTTCGCATTGAGCAGGTCCGCGAGCGGGCCGATAAAGCCATACGCCAGCAGAATGCCGAGGAACGTGCCGACCAGCGCGCCCGCGATCATCTCGCCGAGCACGGCGGGCGCGGCGCCCACCGAGCCCATCGTGTGCACGACGCCCATCACCGCGGCGACGATGCCGAACGCGGGCAGGCCGTCGGCCATCTTCTGGATCGCGTTCGCGGCCACCGAGCTTTCGGTGTGATGCGTTTCGAGCTCTTCGTCCATCAGGTCCTGCATTTCGAGCGCGTTGACATTGCCCGCCGACATCATGCGCAAATAGTCGACGATGAAATCGAGCAGATGATGATCCGCCATCACATGCTCGTACTTCTGGAAGACCGGGCTCGATTCGGGTGCATCGACGTCGGCTTCGAGCGCCATCATTCCTTCCTTGCGCGCCTTTTGCAGCAGTTCGTAGAGCAGCGCGATCAGCGCGACGTATTTCTCTTTCGTGTAGCCGCCGCCCTTGAACGCCTTCGGGATCGACTGCAAGGTTTTCTTGAGCGTGGCCGTGGGATTCGATACGACGAACGCGCCGATCGCCGCGCCGAAAATACACAGCAGCTCGAACGGTTGCACGAGCGCGGCGAGGTGGCCGCCGACGCCGATGAAGCTTCCGATCACCGAGCCGATGACCACCACCCATCCGATGATGACAAACATGTTTTCTCCGCCAATGTCCGGGCGCCGCGGGCAGTGCGCGCTCGGGCTTGAGACGCGCACGACTCGCGACGCATTGTTCGCTTGTTGTGGGGCTTATCGGCTCGAAATGGCCGAAGATTAAGGGTGTCGCGCGCAAGTTTTTCTGCGCAAATGTTTGCGCGGCAAATCTTACGTCCGTTCGCCATGACGTCGCAGGTAATGGATCGTGCGCGAGGCATCGACTAACATCGGTCGCATGAACTCGACCCTCGTTGCTCCCATCGTTCAATCGACTGTCGGCACGCTGTTGCGCGAATGGCGTCAGCGCCGGCGCATGAGCCAGCTCGATCTCGCCGGCGTGGCGGACGTTTCCACGCGCCATCTGAGTTTCGTCGAATCGGGCCGCTCGCTGCCGAGCCGCGACATGCTGATGCGCCTCGCCGAGCAGCTCGAGGTGCCGCTGCGCGAGCGCAACACGCTGATGGTCGCGGCCGGTTATGCGCCGCTTTATCGCGAGCGCGCGCTTGCCGATCCGCAACTCGCGGCGGCGCGGCGCGCGGTCGATCTCGTGCTGAAAGGGCACGAGCCGTATCCCGCGCTCGCCGTCGATCGCCACTGGACGATGATCGCGGCCAACACGGCGCTCGCGCCGCTCGTCGCCTCGGCGCATGCGGAACTGCTCGCGCCGCCGGTGAACGTGCTGCGCCTGTCGATGCATCCGCGAGGCCTCGCGAATGTCATCGAGAACTGGCACGAATGGCGCGCGCATCTGCTCGCGCGGCTTTCCCGGCAGGTGGAAGTATCCGGCGATGCGACGCTCGCCGCGCTGCTCGCGGAACTCGACGCGTATCCCGCGCCCGCGCATGCGCGGCATGCATCGCGCGGCGACGCCGATCCGGTCGTCGTGCCCTTGCGCATGCGCACGCCGCACGGCGTCCTGTCGTTCTTCAGCACGACGACCGTTTTCGGCACGCCCGTCGATATCACGTTGTCGGAACTCGCGATCGAAGCCTTCTTTCCCGCCGACGACGCCACCGCCGATATCCTGCGCGCCCTGGCCGATGCGCGACGCTGAGCTTGCGCCGCGTCGCGCATGCTTACAGAATTGAACCTGGCGGCAAGGTGCGAATCTATGAGAAGACGGGCCGCGCGGAGCATGCGCGGCCTTTGTCAGCTTTTGTCCAACCAACGCGGAAGACAGCGATGATTCAAACATTCGAGCAAGTAATCGGCGGGCAAAAGATGCAGTTCTGCGCGAGTCTCGCGGAAGGCGGCGGGCCGGCGCGTGTGATCATCAGCCGGGCGGATTCGGCGGAGTCGCTCGTGATCGTCGAAGCGGACGGCATCATCGGCGCGATCAAGGCGGAAGTGGAAGCGCCTGCGTCCCTCGTCGCCGATGCCGTGCGCAAGGCGCAACAGGAAGCGCTGATCGAGCGCGCGCTGGAAACCGGCGCCGTGCAGACCACGAGCCTGTAGGCGTTTTCCGGCGCAGGAAGAAAAGATGCCCGCGCGGCTCGTCGAGCCGCGCGGGCATTGCCTTATGCGCGCTTAGTGCGCTGGCGGCTCACATGCGCGGCTCGCCGTTTTTCGGATCGGCGGGCACCATCGGCGTCGCCGAATCCGGGCCGTCGGGCATGTCCGGATCGTCCGGGTTCGGCGGGGCGTCCGGGTCGAGCAGCTTGTCCGGGTCCGGTTCGAGCGGCTCCTCGGGGGAGCGGGGCATCGTCGACATGGTGTTCTCCTCAGGAAGATGGCGCGCTCCGGCCCGTTCGGCTCGTTTCCGCAGCGCTTCGCCCGAGCGATGCAACGGGCGTTCCCGCCACCGCTCGCGCTCAATCGGCTTGGTCCGCTCAATCCGCTTGGTCCGCGACCGGGCCGCGCGCATGCTTCGCGTCGTCTGTGCGCGCCGCCGGATTGCTCACGTGGCGCGCCGTCAGCGCGGCGCAAAGCAGCACGACGGAAATCCCCGCTGACCAGCGCACCGCCTCGACGATCTGCGCCGCGCCCGCCGCATTGTCGCCGTGACCCGCGAGCGCGCCGAACGCTGCGACGCCGATCGCGCCCGCCGCCTGCCGCGCGGTGTTGAGCACCGCCGAGGCCGTGCCCGCGCGCTGCTGGCCGACGGTGCCGAGCAGCGCGGTCGTCATCGCGGGGACGGCGAGGCCCATGCCGGATGGAATCAGCAGGAAAGGCACGAGCAGCGCAGCGGTGGGCGTCGTCGCATCGACGAAAGCGAGCGCGGCAAAACCGGCGGCATCGAGCAACGCGCCGAAGATCATCGGGCCGCGCGAGCCGAAGCGCGCCACCACGGGACCGCTCGCGAGGTTCGAGATCAGGAAGCCGCCCGTCAGCGGCAGGAACGCGAGGCCGGTCTGCAAGGGCGTATGGCCGAGCACCCGTTGCAGATACAGGCTCAGCACGAACACCATCCCATAATAGGTGAGATTCACGCCGATGCCGAAGACCACCGCCGCGCTGAACGTGCGCTCGGCGAAGAGCGCGAGCGGCAGCATCGGCGCGCGGCTCCCGCGCTCGACGGCGATGAACGCGCCGCCCGCCGCCAGCGCCAGCACGAACCCGTCGACCACGAGCGGATGCGCAGCCCCGAGCGGACGCATCTCGATCACCGCGCCGACCAGCGCCGCGAGCGCGACGATCGCGAGCGCCTGGCCGGGCAGGTCGATGCCGCGCGCATGTTCGCGATCGTTTTTCGGCGCGTCCACCCAGAGCAAGGTCGCGACGATGCCCGCCGCGCAGAGCGGCAGATTCACCCAGAAGATGCTGCGCCAGCCGAAGGCCGCGATCAGCACGCCGCCGACGATCGGGCCCGCCGCGATCGACACCGCGCCCGCCGCCGTCCACAAGCCGACCGCGCGTGCCCGGATGCGCCGGTCATGACCGCATGCGGCGTTCAGCAGCGCGAGCGAGTTCGGCAGCATCGCCGCCGCGCCGACGCCCTGCAGTGCGCGCGCGGCGATCAGTTGCGGCGCATCGCGAGAAAAGGCGCACGCGAGCGACGCCAGCGCGAAGAGCGCGAGTCCGCCCGTGAACATGCGCCGCGCGCCGAAGCGGTCGCCGAGCGCGCCCGCGGAGAGCATCAGCGCGGCGAACGCGAGCGCGTAGCTGTCGATGGTCCATTGCAGGCTCGCGACGTTCGCGCGCAGATCGTGGCCGAGGCTCGCGAGCGCGACATTGACGATCGAGACATCGAGTTGAGAGACGACGAAGCCGACGCTGGTCGCCGTGACGACGAGGATCTGCCGTACGGACAGATGCGTCGCGGAGGAGGAAAGGTTCGAGTTCATGCCGTTCATCGTACGCACGGCGCGCGTTCGATGTTTCGGCCTGCGATGAAACGTGAAAGGCAAATGAAAAATGGCGCGCCGCGTGAACGGCGCGCCATGATCTGCGATGAGACTTAACGCGTTTGCTTGATGAAAAGCGTCGTCAGCGCGCCGACCACGCACAGCGCGCCGACATAGAGCGCGGGCGCCATCGGGCTCGATTTCATCATCAGCGAAACGACGATCGGCGTGAGCCCGCCGAATACCGCATACGCGACGTTGTAAGAGAACGAGATGCCGGAGAAGCGCACGGCCGGCGGGAACGACTTCACCATCACGAACGGAATCGCGCCGATCACGCCGACGAAAAAGCCCGCGAGCGCATACCACGGCAGCAGCACGGAGGCATCGAGCGCGACTTGCTGGAACATCAGCCAGTAGGACACGGCGAGCGCCATGCCGCCGATGAAAATCGTCTTGCCCGCGCCGATGCGGCCCGCGATCGCGCCCGCCAGCACGCAGCCGATCGTGAGACAGAGCGTCGCCGCGCAATTGGCGACGAGCACCGTCGCCGGGGCGATGTGGAACTGCTTCTGCAGGAGCGTCGGCGTCATCAGGATCACGACGACGATCGCCGCCGAGAGCATCCACGTGAGCAGCATCGAGACGACGACCGCGCGGCCGTGATCGCGCAGCACGGCCTTGAGCGGAATCTCCGCCGCGATCGCCTTGCGCTGTTGCAGTTCGGCGAAGACCGGCGTTTCATGCAGCCAGCGGCGCAGATAGACCGAGCACAGACCGAAGAGGCCGCCGAGCAGGAACGGCAGACGCCACGCGAAATCCGCGACTTCGGCGGGCGCGAAGCTCTTGTTGATCGCCGTGGCGATCAGCGAGCCGAGCAGGATGCCCGCCGTGAGACCGGCCGTGAGCGTGCCGCACGCATAGCCGACATGCCGTCCGGGCACGTGCTCGGAGACGAAGACCCATGCGCCCGGCACTTCGCCGCCGACGGCCGCGCCCTGCATCACGCGAAACAGAAGCAGCAGCACGGGCGCCATCAGCCCGATCGACGCGTAAGTGGGCAGCAGGCCCATCAGGAGCGTCGGCACGGACATCAGCAGGACGGAGAGCGTGAACATGCGCTTGCGGCCGAGCAGGTCGCCGAAGTGCGCCATGACGATGCCGCCGAGCGGCCGCGCGAGATAGCCCGCCGCGAAGATGCCGAAGGTCTGCAACTGGCGCAGCCAGTCGGGAATGGCGGGCGGAAAGAACAGTTGGCCGATGACCGGCGCGAAGAACACGAAGATGATGAAGTCGTAGAACTCGAGCGCGCCGCCGAGCGCGGCCAGCGTGAGCGTCTTGTAATCGCCGCGCGTGAGCGCACGGCCGGCCGCGCGGGGCGCGTCGGACAGAGGTGTTGCCTGCATCGAAGAGAAAACCCGTGAGTGGAAAAGCCACGCGAGACGCGCGGTAGGACGAGGCTTTGCCCTGCGGGATCGATGAAACGCGCCGGGTGGACGCGGAGCGTGGGTCGGGCGCGGATTCGAAAGCCGCCGCCCGCCGTCCGCGCTGCGGGCTGCGACGGACAGTCGCGGCGCAGCTTGCCGCGCGACGTTTCGGTAAAACGGCGGCAGCGGGAACTTTAGAGCCGAAGGCGGCATGTTACAGGATGAAAGCCGCCGCAAAAGCGCAAAACCGTTCTTTTTTGAGATGAGTGGCGCGCATCGGACGCCACGGGCGTCGGTGAGCGCGCCGTCACATGCGTTGACAATTCGGACGAGTCCGATGGGAAAGGGGGGCACCGGTGCCCAGAATTCGCTGCATGAATCCCCCGTCTCATCCCGCGACGGGACGCCCGGCGAGCGCACGAAAGTGCGGCATCTGCCCCATGTCCCCCTCGGACTCATCAGGTTAGACACCATGCGCGTCGCCGTTTTGCAAACCGACCCAAGTTATAGAAATCTCATCAGCGACGTCGTGAAACGACTCGGCCACAGCTGCGTGACGTTCGGCGATGGCCTCGTGCTGTCGAAAGCGCTTTCCCGCTCCACCGTCGATCTGCTGATTCTCGACTGGAATTCCACGGGCCTGTGCGGTCTCGACCTGCTGAAATCGGTGCGGTCGAGCTTCGGCGAGCGCGTGCCCGTTCTGTTCGCGACGCCGGACGGCGCCGAGCACAACATCGTGTGCGCATTGACCGCCGGCGCGGACGACTACGTCGTCTATCCGATCCGTCCGGGCGAATTCGGCGCGCGCATCGAAGCGCTCCTGCGCCGCGCGTATCCCGCCACGACGAGCGCGTGCCTGGAAGTTGGTCCGTACCGCTTCGACGCACGCCAGCAAACCGTCACCGTGCGCGGCAAGCCGGTTCAACTGAGCGGCACTCAGTTAAATCGGCGGCAAACCCAATACCATCAAGGCTCTTCTAATATTCCGCGAAACGTTTCTAATATCAGGCGGTTTTCGGAAGCTTCAGATGAATATTGCTGAGCGGCGTTTTCCGGTCTTTCATATAGACCTTCGTCGTCGCAATATCGCTGTGCGCGGCCGCAACCATCAGAGCATCCATCTCGTAACCCTGCGCTTTCGCGTCGGTCATCGCCTTGGCCCGGATGTCTTTGATCGTGTATTTGTGCTTCTCCAGACCGGCCGCCCGGCAGGCTCGCTGCCAGACGCGCAAGGCATGCGTGTTGATCCACTGGCCGCCTGATCGGTTGTGCACCACATAGGGCGACTTGATCTTGCCCGTCGTGCGCGCACGTTCCAACACGGCCTCGATCTCGTCGGTGATCGGCCAGTCGATGGCGATGCCGCTCGACTCCCGAGTCTTCGACGGGACGAAGTGAATCACGCCGTTCTCTCGATCGACCCAGTTCGCCGTCTTGTCGTCGGTCTTGCGCCAGCGCAGGTCGCGGATCTCGGTCGAGCGCTGCAACGTCAGATAGCACAGATCGACGAGACAGAGGATCATCGGCGTGTCGATCTTCTCGCGGATCGCCTCGAAGTGATCGTTCGGGATATACACCTGGCGCGGGCGCGGCGTCACGATGCGCATGCCGGTAACGGGATTCGGCTGATCGTAATATCCTTCCTCGCGGCACCACTGAAAGAAGCCGCTCATGAAGGCGCGCATGGCGCGCTGCATCGAGAGTTTGTCGGCCCAATTGTTCCGAAGGAATCGAGCGACGGCCGCTGTATCTGCATCCTCGATGTCGGCGTTCGCGAAATCTTTCTTCACCGGGTTGCCGTAGTTCGACCAGCCTTTCTCGCGGTGCTCGCTCTTCTTCGCCTCGATGTAGAGATCGACGAGGGCAGGGATATTGCCGGTTCCCTTGACGCCCTCGCGCTTTTTCATCTCGGCGGCAAGGCGCTCGTGCATCTTGCGCGCGCCGTCTTCGATGCGGCACAGCTTGATCCATCGACCGCCTTTCGGGAACCAATACCAGCTTCCGCTTTTCGGGTACACGCGGTTCGGAAGTCCGTCCGGGATGGTGCGGCGACGTGCGTTCATTTTTGATTTCTGTTATCAGAGACGAGGACGAGCCGCTTTTTGGGGCCTTGTCCGTTGGATGATATACCGTAGGTCTTGTGGTTCAGCGCCTCCCACGTCTCCCAGGTGATGACTGGCGCGCCGTCGCTCCGGCGAATCACGCGCACCCCGTAGCTCTCGTTGAACCATTCCGCTTGTTTGGTCGATGT
The DNA here is from genome assembly GCF_021353155.1 of Caballeronia sp. PC1. Lineage (NCBI taxonomy): Bacteria > Pseudomonadati > Pseudomonadota > Betaproteobacteria > Burkholderiales > Burkholderiaceae > Caballeronia > Caballeronia sp. PC1. The sequence continues at coordinate 859,615 of NZ_JAJUBH010000002.1, read as the reverse complement.
CTTCATGCCGGTAACTGCAACGAGATCATCGGCTGTCATGAGTCCAGTCGGCATTCTCTTTTCCCAAAAAATAGCGCGCCGAAGCGCGCATGAACGATTCGATGTGTTGCTGCATACTTCTGCTTCTACTTTCTCCGGGTGATGACATGGAACGGGTAACGGAAGCGTGGTTCGTCGACGAGCCGACGACCGGGGATTTCGTCAAGATTGGTTACAAGCAGGGTGGCGTTGAAAAGGCCGGGAGCATTACCGGAACCGCGTTGCATTTGCTGGAGAGCAAAGCCGGTGATGATGCGAGCGAGCGTAATGTCCTACTGCTGCGCGCAATTCAGACGTTCGTTAATCGGAGCCCAAGCTCCGCGATCGTTATTATCGGATCGCCATTGGAGCTGGATTAATCCTCGCTGCCCTGTTGTCGCTGCGAGGGCGTCAGGCGGGCTTCCATTCGATCAGCGGCGTATCGCCCTTCACATACAGCGGATGGCGCGGCGAGCCGTCTTTCGTTTTCCCCAGGCATACGATGCGACGCAGCGGGCCGCCCTTGAAAATCTCGTAGACGTGGCGCACGCGGTCGGGTCTGGCATTGGCACCCCACGCAAACACGACAGTTTCGTGCTCGCGCGCAGCGATACGAAGCCACATATCGTTGTCGGGCCCGACCGGATCGACGTGCTTCCAAAGATCGGAAGGGCTCGGCGCGCGCAGGCCGTAGAGGTTGACGACCGCGATGCCATTGCAGCCCCATCGATATGCGAAAGAGTTGCATCGACGGATCGTCGGGTCATCGATTGATGCGTCCGCGGTGCTTGGGTTGAGCATCACGAACAATGCCGTTCCGACGCACGGCTGTGAGATCTCGGGGCCGACCGGCGCGGACCGGCGCAAAAGGTATCGATACGCTCCGCACTCGCTGATAACTGCGCTCATTTCTCTCTCGCAATAGGTGTTTCGCCGATCAGGCGAAGAGGTCGCTCTGTCGGTTTCCCTTGCTGGATTCCGACAGATGCGCGGGGCAGAAGTGGGCATCGGCGCCGACCTCGTGCGCGTGCACGGCACACAGGTGGCGATCGCAGGTCTTTCCGGGCTTTGTCCGGTGGTCGCACTGGAACTCGCTCGGCGCGTTGCATCCGTCAACCGAGCAGCGCGGCGCGCGGTTGCGGCCGCGCGTGCAGACGATTCCAGATATGCCGCCGGGCAGGCGAAAAGTCGTGCAGGGCATGGTTGTGTCTCAGCATGGCGAGAGGGTTAGGCGGGGAATCCATCGTGCGTCGCGCCGTCGAGCTTTCGGCCGGCGGCTTTCTTGCCGACGCGAATCGGATCGTCGCTGGCGTTCAGTTCGAGCGGCTCGTGCTCGGGCGACCCATCCTGATGTGCACCGAGCCACTCGCCCCATTGTTTGAAGAGGAAGGGCACGCCGGCTCGCTTGCACTGGTCGCGCAGCGATCGCGCCCAGTCGGGATGCATCGGCCGCGCGCCGCGGCCGCTCTCGCCACCGACAATCACCCAATGGACGCCTTGCGGCATGCCGTGCGCGTTGCCGTGCCGATCGATGTGATTGGGAAACCCGAACGACCGCGCGCGGAAGCGCAGATCGACGGTTCCGAGCAGCGGCTCCATCGAGAGGAATCGCACCCGGGCCGGCACTGCGAGCAGTTTCGGAATATCGCGGTCAGCCTCTTCCTGATTGACGATCGTCGCGCCGAGCCATACGTTGTCGCGCGCGGCCGGCGCATGCAGCCGCTCAAGATCAAACTGCCGTGCGGCGACGTCTTCGAGCATGGCCGCTACGTTGCCGATCCGCTTCGTGAGCAGCAGCCAGTTGAGATTCGGCGTCGCGTCTATCAAGTCGAACAGTTCGGCGCGCCACCGCGGATCGACGGCGTTATCGAACACGTCCGCAAGCGACGCGCAGAAGACGCGCTGACGGCGGCCGTGCTGCGCGAAGAACTCGCCGTGCGCGGCGTTCCACGCCAACGGCTTGCGCCAGTTCGCGGGCGACGTGCGGCGCCGCGGCGCGCCCGGTCCCCAGTTGATCGCGGCACCGCCCGCGAAGCGCGCGTTGCGCGTCTCGGCATAGCAGTGGTCGCAGCCCGGGCCGACCTTCTGGCAGCCTTCCCACGGATTGAACGTGTGATCCGTCCACTCGATCTTGCTGTTCTCGCTCATGCTAGGATTCCGTTTCCGATGGAGGTCAAGCGTGTCTAATACTCGGGTTCTCGAAGTTCGCGGCCAGTCTTTCAATTGCAGTGTTCTGAGCATTGTTCATTTGAAGCATGGAGCCTGTTTCATTGCGCAAGTCGAAGTGGCCCCGGGTTACTGGAAACAGGTCGACGGCGAGGATGGCCTGTTTGCGACTCCCGAAGCAGCTGTCGAGCGGGCTACTCAATTTGTCGCCGAACTCTTGTCCTGAATCGCGTCTTGACTGATCGGTAAATCGCCTCACGCGTCTGGTGGAAATTCGTTCAAGTTTTGGTGCCGCCTGCCGAAAACACAGGCATGGAAAATTCAGACTTCGATCCGGCGAACCATCCGGAACTCTTCCAGGCGATCGAAACGTACCTTGCACCAGCGAAAGCGATCTTCGGCACCCATAACGCGATCCGCAAAGCTCGCGGCGAGCCACCCTTCACTGACGACATCAACGCATACGCGGAGTGGATCGACGCGGGCGAGCCCGAGGATCCGGCGATGGAGCCCATCATCAAGCGCCTGATCCGCGACGGCCATACAAGCTGACCGGCTCGCGCACCAGCGCATAGCCGTCGACGACATACGAAATCTTCCGGTCCGTGTCGGCGGCCACCATCGCGGCCACCGCGCCGAGCAGCTCGTGCACGAGCGCCGCGGGCGGATTTGCTGCCGCCTGATATCGATCGAGCGCGGCGCGTGCCGTGCAGCGCTTCTTCTTGTTTTCGCTCATGCTACGATTCCTCTAAACAAATCTAGGGGACTGACATGCCGCAGCGAAGCTACGTCCGAAATGGGCACAACATCAATATCGACGTCAGCGAAACAAAAGCCGGGAAGTGGCGTTGGAGTTACACCATCGATGCGATTGACTACACAGAAATGCGGGACCGCCCTGTTGCTTCGGACGGTATGGCGATGCTCGAAGCCGAACACGATGCGAATCAAAAGGTAGACCGAATGCCGGCTGGAAAGTACGAGGGATAGTGGCAAGCAGTTCAAGACTCGACTCTTCTAAATTCGACGACCCAGACCCACGGGTCCGCGAGCCATGCCCCCTTTCCGTTGATTTCCTCCCACAGCTTTGCGAACGCATACGTGTGGGGGTAGATCGGATCGCCATCCCCTTCAACAGAGACGCCTTCCACCTTTGCGTCTTGCTCGCTTATGTCCTGCAGGCGCTCGACGCGAACGCCGGTGATTTCGAGCGTGATCCGCGACGCCGCGCGCGGCATGTGAATCGAAGGACGCCAGCGGAAGGGCACATGCTCACGGTGCTCAGGGCTATAGATACCCTTCACGCCGTCCCGGACCTCGATCTCGTTCCTTCGGTCATCGTCGGCCGCATACCAGACGTCGTCGAACGGATAGTGATTTCGGAAGTCGGTGCTAAACGTCTCGCGCACCCACAGACGATCGCCGATCACGCCGTAGGGGCTCGCTGTCTGATCGCTAAGCTCAGGCACTTCCCAAACGCCCGTCCCGCAACAGGGCTCGCCGAGCCATTCGAGATGAACGCGGCCATCAGGCAGCGTGTGCGAATAGTTCTCGCCGATCGTCTGGTCTTTGATGACACGCCGCGTCTGCGTTTTGCGTCCGTCGAGCAGCGCGCGCACCATCGAAGCGCTGAAGAGGATGGGACGTTCTTTCATGCTTCCCTCGAAATGAAGCCGGCGCTCGTGGCGCCGGGGTGGGTGGTTAGGACTGTTCGGTATATCGCCTGTCGCGCACGATGCTCGCGATCACTTTGGCCGCGGTGCCTGCGATCAAGACAATCACGGGCGAGAGGGCGACGCAGAGAACGACTGCTTGCGACGTGGTCATGGCGTCGCTTCCTTGGCTTCTTCCTGCGCCGTGCTCGACTCGATGCGCGTGTCGTCCTGGGCGAGATCCGAGTTCGCGAACGGGTCGTCCGAGCCGCCGACCTTTTCGGCAGCCGTTTTCTTGCGCGGCTTCGATGCCTTCTCGACGAGGTCTTCCTGCTTCGCCGTCGGTGCGCGCAGCGACACTTCGATTTCTGTCTGCGCCATGTGATCGATGCGGCCTTGCACATCAGCGGAAGGCTTCGAGTACGCATTGAACACAACGAGCACCGAGCCGCCTTGCTGCAGGTCGAAACTGAAATCGGAAAGGCCGACCTCGCCGAGCTTGATGAACGATTCCTCGCTCGCGCCGCAGTGATAGATGAGCTCATAGCCGGCGAATTCTTTCTTCACCTTCAGCGGCATCTGAATGCCGAGCAGCTTGCGCGCGGTGAGATCGAGATCCTGACGCGGCAGTGATAGCTCCTGCTGGCCGTCATCGCCGGTCTTCGCCTTGCCGTTGTCCTTTTCATAGAACGCCTTGCGCAAGCCCGGCTCGAACTCGTCGAGCACTGTGTTATCGGTGGTGAATTCGAACTTCACGCTGCACGCGTGCTCGCGTTTTTCGCCCTTGAACTCGGGCACGTTGGTGACGGCGCGGACCTTCACCAGCTTCTGGTCGATCTCGAACATGGAAACTCCGGAGGAATAATTTCAGGAATAAAAAAGCGCGCCTACTGCGCGCGCTTCGGGAGACGTGCATCCAGATCGCGGATGCGCGAGACGACTCGGTCGGGTAGGTGGATGACCTGCCCGCCGTCGAGTGCTGCGAACGCAGGTCGCAGCATCTCGCGATCGGCCGGCGGGATCTCGGCCTCGCGGATGCGGTTCAGCGCGCGCCATAGAGGGGAATCGACGGTCACGCAGCACCTCGCGCTTTCTGGAGAACGTCAATCGCACGGCTGGCGATTTCGAGCTGCTCGCTCTCCGGGATATCGTTTCGGGTGGCGAGGCGAACCATCTGCTCGAGAGATTCGAGCAACTCAGGGGCGGCGGCGATCAGATTGGCGTTGGCCGTTTCCTGCTCGCTATCACCGAACGCTTCCGAGTAGACGCGCGCGAGCAACGTCTTAGCGGCAACTGACGAATGCGGTAGACCGGGCTGCGGAATGCGCCCGTGGTTGGTCCACGGACCAGGCGTGTGTTTCGTGGTCATGCTGCTTTTGCCTCCAGTTGCTTAATCATGTGCTGCACTTCCTTCTCGAACTGCAGAAGACCGGGAAGCAGCACGCCGTTGATGTAGGCGTCGTCGCGCGGGACGCGCTGGTGATAGAGCTGGAAGCGCGGCGCCATGCGCGGATCGAAGCTCACGAACTCCCACCACTTGCGTCCGGTCACGAACATGCAGCCCTGCACCTGGGCGATGTGCTCTTCAGGCATGCCGCTCAGCCACGTCTCGATGTGCACGCCTTCGTCCATCGGGCATTTCGATTCGTAGCCACCGTCAGCGCCGATCAGCGCGTCAGGCGAGCAGCCGATGAAGGGATACTGCGGATGCGTGACGAAGGGCGCGTCTTCCAGAATGAGGCCGGTTTCGAGTTCGAATGCATCCTTGCCGAACCGTTCGACCTCCGTTCCGTAACGCAGCGCATGGCCGCTGATCTCATGCGTAGCGGACAGCGCGACGCGTTCGAACACGAGTTCGCGCATGTACTTCGTGCGGCTTGAGGCAGGCACGCGCGGCTTCGGTTGGCCCTTTTTCGCGCCAGACTTGTACAGGTCGCCCGGCTCACCGCCGGTGAACGCGATCGCGTCGCCGAAGCGACTCGCCGTGATCTTGCCGGCGCGCGCCGCGCGCCAATCTTCGGTGCGTTGCGCGATCGTTTCACTCATCATCGCTTCCCGGCTCGCGGCCCACGATCTCGCCGTCCTTGTCGACGATTTCCTGACGAGCGGCGGCAGTCGGTGCCGAGCCGGCCATAGCGCCGATGCGATCGCGCTCGTTCTTCCCGATAGCAGCGCGGTCATCGCGGGCAAGCTTTTCCCATTCGGTCTTGAATGCGTCGAAGCCGATGTTGATCGCGGTGCCTTCGAGGCGCTTGATGATCGCCTCGTGCTTTTCGGTGCGCTCCGGGCGCGCGTTATCGGCAGCGCTCTGCGCGATCTGTGCGGGCGTTTGCCGCGGCGTGATGTCTTTCTCGGGCGGATAGTCGCCGACTTCCTCGGCGATCGGAATGCCCTTCAGCACGTCGGCGAAGTTGTCACGGATCGCGAACGCGCGCGCGCGCATCTTCTTCATGCGCTGCGGATACTGCGACCACGGGCCTTGCTTGCCGATCAGGCCTGCTTGCTTGGCTTCCTCCTGCCCGAAGCGCTGGATGTCTTCCGGCTTGCCTTTGCGCTTCACCTTGCAGTAGGCCGTGCCGTTCTCCTCCCACTCCTGAATGTATTCACACACAGGCGAGGCGAGCACCAGCGCGAGTACCGCATCGCCCCACAGAGACGGGCGGCCGTTGATGACCGCGATGTTCTGCATGGCCTGCAGCGGCTTGAGGCCGATTTCCATGCCCCACTGGATGGCAACGAGGATGTTGCCTGGCTTGCCCTGAAAATCCTTCGGCACGATGCTCGACTCGGCGAGGTAGTCGGCGAGCTTCAGCGCCTCGTCAAGCGAGCGCGGCGAAAGATCGAAAGAAGAGGTTGCTGCGACGATTTCATTCATTGTGAAAAGCTCCAAGCCCGAGACTCAGCCGGGCGTACAGGGTGGTTAAAACGGGATCTCGCGCGAGAAGGTGACGCGCTTCATGTTGTCGACGACGCGCATGGCTTCGGCGCCCATGACGTAAAACTCTTTCCCGGGTGCCAGCGTGGCGAGACGTTCGGCCTCGCGCACGGCTTGTTCATAGTGCTCATGCCGATGCGATGGCGGAGCAGTGCCGGTCGGGCACCAAACGATCCAGAAGGTGTCGCGGTCCTCGGTCATGCCGGCACCTCTTCTAGGGTTGCTGCTGCGATCGCGGCCGTCGCGGCCTGATACGCGTTTTCAAGCTCTTCGTCGTCGCATGCGTCAGTCGCTTTCACGAACTGGCGGCACGCGTCGAGAAGTGCGGGCGCGGCCTTCTGAAGTGCGGCGAATTCGGCCTGACGCCACTCGATCTCACGCGCCTCAGCTTCGAGCTTTTCTTGCAGCGCCTTCGCGGCGGCCGCGTCTGCTTCGCGCTGCTTACGCGCTTCCTCGTCGGCAACGCGACGACGCTCTGCTGCGATTTCATCCTGCTGGCGCTGCAGTTCGGCAGCCGCGCGGCGCTGTTCCGCGGCGAGTTCGTCTTGCCTGCGCTGGAACTCAGCGCGCTCTGCAGCCATGCGGCGCTCGTGCTCGGCACGCTCGGCGCGCAGCTTTGCCTCTTCTTCAGCCCGCTCGGCACGCAGACGCGCCTCTTCAGCCTCAAGCGCTTCGCGCGCCTTACGCTCCTGCTCGGCGCGCTCTGCGGCGGCGATGCGATCACGCTCTTCCTGCTCGGCGCGCAGTCGCGCGAGTTCGAGCAGTTCAGCTTTCACCCGCGCCTCTTCGGCCTCGCGCTGGCGCGCCTTGTTCGCCATATCGCGCAGCGCCGCGACAGCGACATCGCGCGCGGCTTCGGCCTCGCCGGTCAACTCCATGTAGAAGTCGAGTTCGATCGGCGCGCGGGCCAGATCGTCGGCATGCTCGTCGAACTCGGCTGCGGTCTTGCCCGGGCAAGAGCCAGGCGCGCGCCGGAAGTCTTCGATCGCTTCGCGGATCTTCGAGACGCGGCGCGCTTCTGCTTCGGCCTTCTCGCGCTTCTCGCGTTCGCGCGCTTCGTCCCACGCATCGCGGATCTCCTGCAGGCGGGCCTCTTCGGCCTGCGTGATCGCTATCAGGCGTTTCTCTTCGGCGATGATCGCCTTCGAGAACTGCGTCGCGTCTTCGCGCGCAGCCTTGCCGACCTTCTCGATAGCGACGCGCGCGCTCTTCAGCGTCATCAGCGCGCCGTGGCATTGATCTCGACCGGCCGCGTTCTTGATGAACGTGATCGACTCGGACTTCTTCACGAGTTCGAGCAATTCTTGCTCGTGCTTCGCGGTGCCGAGCGCGACAGCCGCGCGTTCGATGACGGTCAGTTCTTTACTTTCCATGTGACTTTCCTTTCTGGTTGCTGGTTATGCGGCTCGACCTGCGGTCATGAACAGCATCGGGTCGCGCCATGGGCGAATCTGCTGCGCGAGCCGATCACGCAGCGCCTTGTCGCGCGCGTCCATGATCTTTTCCCAGCGCTCGGCCTCGCTCATCTTTTCCCTGAAGACGATCGGCGCGCCTTCGATCGGCATCGGCACGTCAGGCCCTTCGCCGATGCTCCAGATCCGCACCGGGCTGCCGAGGCGGCCGAAGCCGCGCCACGCGCTCACGTAGATGCGTTTCTCCTCGTGCAGCGTCTTGACGTAGTAGTTCATCGACGTGCGGCCGATCTCCATGAGGTCGGCGAGGTCCGGCGCGGTGATGCTTCCGTGTTCCGCGATCAGCGCGAGAGCAGCCTCGAAGCGCTCGGGTTTCATTCGCTTCATGCCGCCCTCGCCAGAACAAGCGCGTACCAGAAGGCAGCGATGGCGACGCCGTAGAAGAGCGCCCAGAGAAGCGGTGCGAAGCGCGATTTGCGGCGCGGAATGTGAAGCTTCGCGTACGGGCCGAACGCGTCATTCAACGAGCGCGGCGCCATGCGGTAATGGTGGGAGTCACGATCGAACATGTCATCCCCTGATGATGGTGACGATCAAACCAGTGAGAAGAACCGCGCACGCGCACGTCGCGGTGTAGAAGACAGTCGCGCGAGTCATTCGGAATCCCGGACGCCCAATGCAACGAGATAGCCCCAAGCGTTCGGATTCACGAGGACCTCGAACATGTCTTCTGCATTCGTGCGGCAGTGCTCGCCCGGAATCGTGCAGAGTTCATCGCCGAAGTCGTCGGTCAGGAAGGTCGTGAGCGGTTGCGGCGTCGGGCCGCTGAAGTACATGATCTGCATGGTCAATCCTCGTATCGCTGGAACCACTCGTCCGAATGGTCGTCGTCTTCGTCTGCTTCTTCTTCGTCGTCCGGAAGATCACGCAGAAGCAGGTCATCGTGATCAGCCCATGTGTCTACGAGGCGCGGCATCTCAGCACCACGTCACGCATTTGATGATGTCCACCGTCCGGCGATACACCGAGCGGTTCAACCAAGGAACGAACGTGTACTCGTCGTATGCGTTCGAGCCGATGTACAGCCAGTGGCAAAGCTTGTTCATTTGGTCGCCTCACGTCTCAATGGAGCGTCCTAACGTGGGGCGCTCTAGTGAGACTGCTTCGCCGAATCCACTCAACAGAGCCCGGAAGTCAATGAATCGACCTTGCGCGGGTTGCTGTATCGGCTCACGACCTTGTCAAAGGCCGGGCCGCGAGTCCTCGAAAGGAGGCGGCCGGGATCGGTTGTTAAAGAGCGGGAGCCGCACTCGGCGGTTGCAACTGACTACAACTGCAGATTACAACCTACAACCGCACTTTGCAAGTTAAAGTTGTAATGCCGGACGAAAAAAAGCCCGGCGAGTGCCGGGCGGTTGTTGTTCAATATTCGTCTGCCTATCGCGTGATTCTTCTTCTACCGATGGCCAGCGACGATATAGCAAGGGTTGCGGACGCCGCGAAAGCGTGAAGACCGTAGGGGACCCAGCCGTCAGTCGCGGCCCATGCTATGAACCATACGAAGGCGATGAGGGAAAGCCCGGCCGCGAGCGTTGTGGGGATCTGATGCTTGGGAATTCCGCGGCGATTTTTGGCTTGGTGCCGCAGGAGATAGAAGACAGCCGAGGCGACGACCGCGAGTAGGGCGCCGCCTGCGACGATGTCCGAGAAATCGCTCAATCCTCCGGCACCCACTTTCCAGTCACCGTCCCGATGATTGAAACGTCATCGGTGATCTCGACTAGCCGATTGGGCCAGTCCGGATTGATCGTGCGGAACATTATGCGGTCGCCGTCTGTAAGGATTTGGCGAAGCACGGGTCTGGTCCCCGGTTTCAGTACGACGACAACCGTATTACGGTTCTTCGGCTGCTTGCTGGGGTCCACGGCGATGATCTCGCCAGGCGCATAAGACTTCTGCCCAGCGGGCGCTACGGCGCTCTCGTCCTCGACCCTCAGACAGAAGGTCCCTTCTTGTGCGTGTGGAATATCAATCCACTCGATTACTGCAGATTCGTCAATATTATTCATTGATGTGCCCCAGGTTCCAGCCGACTCCCACGAGATTAAGGGCACATTACTCCAAAACTTGTCTCGATCCTTCTGAGGAATTCGCGGTTTTACGGTAGTTACTGTATACGAATCGTCATGATTTTTTGTAATTAAGTCAGGCTCTTCGATAGAGTATTCATAAACCGTACCTTTCACGAGCTCCGCGGTCGTGATCGAAAGGGCGGTCGCAATATCGCCGAGACGGGTCATCCTGGGACCCCCACCTTTCACCCACTTCTGGACGGCCTGAGGTTTCAACCCAAGCGCGCGAGCCAGCTCTGACTGGCTGAGTCCTTTTTCCTTTAATAGGGCGGCGATCCGTTCGCCTATATCGATGGCATTCATGCCTTCGATGGTACAAAAATCGGTTGTAGCCCGCATTGCAAATAGTGGTTGAAAGATTTGGTTGTAAGTTGTAGTCTTCCGGTTGTAGACCTCACAACCGGGATCATCTCTCATGACTACGCACGCAATCGAGCGAGCAGCTCAACTCCTCGGCGGTCAATCTGCGCTTGCCCGAAAACTGGGCTGCACCCCTCAGGCCGTTTCAAAAATGTGTTCCACCGGTCGCGTGCCTGCTGAGCGCGTGCTTGCGATCGAGAACGCCACGGAAGGCGCTATCACGCGTCACGAACTGCGGCCCGATCTCTATCCGGCTGAACAACAAGCCGTCGCCTGATTCCCCGCAGGTGACGGTTTAGGGAATTAAACCGTCGTTTGTGGCAACGCACAACATTCGACCTATTCAATCGTGAATACCGCTGACGCAGCCTACGCAGTTGCGCACGACTATCCGGGGGGCACCGAATCACTCGGGCCGCGCCTTGGCATGTCTGCCGCGCTCCTACGCAACAAGGTCAATCTCAATCAGTCGATCAATCACCTCACGCTCGCTGAAGCCGTGCGAATGACCGCGGTGAGCGGTGACTCACGCATCGTTGAAGCGTGGGCACGCGAGCTCGGCATGACGCTCATCCGCTTGCCAGAAGCCGAAAACTGCGCCGACGCCGACGTCATCGAATTGATGGCCAAGACGTGGGAGACGAACGGCGACATCGGACGCGAAGTGAATAAAACCTTCGAGGATGGCCGCGTCGAACAGCACGAGGTGAAGGCCGTGAAGCTGCGCGTGTGGGATCACATTCGCACGCTGTTCGGTCTCGTCGGCCGCATCGAAGGCATGGCCGAGAAATAAGGCGAACGCCATGGACACACTCCTGAATCCTCTCACTCCCGCCGATTGCGATCTGCGTGACTTCCCATTTATGCAGCTCGACGTGCAGCGTTTGCGCGACAGTGATCTCGCCGCGCTTGAAACTCCAGAGTGCTGTTGGTCGGCCGTGTTGCTCTGGTGCGCGTCGTGGCATCAGATTCCGGCCGCGTCCCTTCCCGACGACGACCGCGTGCTTGCCCAACTTGCCGGATTTGGCCGCGTGGTGAAGGAATGGCAGCGCGTGCGAGATGGCGCATTGCGCGGTTGGATCAAGTGCTCGGATGGTCGTCTATATCACCCCGTTGTCGCTGCAAAGGCTTGCGACGCCTGGGAATCCAAGTTCCAGCAGCGATGGAAGTCCGAGTGCGCTCGCATCAAAAAGCATAACCAGCGTCATGGGACAGCCTATCCGTTGCCGACACTCGAACAGTTTTTGTCCCCTGACTATCGAGATCCTGTCCCTAGGGACAAATCTAGCTTGTCCCCGGAGACAACCAACAAAAGTCCCCAAGACGTCCCTCGGGACATGCCCTCCAACAGAGACGGAGACGGAGACGGAGACGGAGACGGAGAGGGACACAGAGACAAAACCCTAGAAGCGCTGGCGGTAGTTCAAGCGACGCCGCCTGAATCGACGCCAGCGCCGCTTGTTCCGAATTCGAGAGCAGCTTCGATCTCGATTCTCATGCGCAGCAATGGCATCGAAGGCTGCAATGCTTCGAATCCCATCGTGCAGGGCTGGGCCGATAACCCGCGAGTGACGGACGACTTGCTGCTCACGGCGGCGTCAATGGCCAAAGCACGCGAGGTTCTGCGTCCCGGTCCGAAATACCTCGCACCGATCGTCGAGCAGTTGCTCGCTCCAAAGCCTGCCAAGCCGAAGGCTGATGCATGGTGGGCGACGAACGAAACGATGCGCGCGAAGGCTCGTGAGATCGGCATTGCTGATGCACGGCCCGGTGAAGAACCCAGCGCGTTCAGATCGCGCATTCAGCAAGCCTTGAACGCCAAGGAGCCGGCATGAACGACGGAATCGAAAAACTGCGTGACGCGGCGCAATCTCTCATCGACCTCGCGTCGGATTATCCGAACGGCACTACGAAGGCAATTCTGCTTCGTTCGGCGGCTGAAATTTTCGCGCACGTCGAAGATGCCCGGCTTTCCGTGAATAGCAGCGCAGCGCTGGACATCGAACATTGGATGAAGAGCGGCATATGAGCGACTACGACCAATCTCGCGCCGGCATGTGTGCCGCCTACGGCTGTCCGCTCCTCGGCACGGTGGGATCTGACGGCCGTTGGTACTGCTTCTGCCACATCAACAAGCCGAGCGCGCTGAACGATTCGATCACGCGCGCCTTGAACGGCGAACTTCTGCCAATCGTCGAATCGACGCTCGATATTCGCCGCTGCTTCAGCTCGTTCTACGGCAATGAGGCCGGCTATCGAGCGATCCAGAAACGGCTGATCGGCATGGACCGCAAGGACTTGCTCTTCAACGCCGACGGCAAAGACACGCCTCCCGTGCCGCCTTCAGGTCGAACCATGAAGCCCGTCGTGAAGATGTGGCTGATGCGCCTAGAGCGCGAGTTGATCGACCAGACCGGCAAATTCGGCGAGCAAGAGCGCATTCCCCTGACCGTGCCTACTGCACCGCTAGTCGGCCCGACGCACGCAACCCAACACATGCCGGAGCTCACGCGATGACTCTGCCCGCCGATTTCGATCCTCTTTTCGCCGCGCTCGGCATCAAACGCCGCTCGTGGACCGCCCCGATTCAACCGTCGAAGGTGAGCGCATGAACCTCGCACACATCCCCGCATTGCCGTCTTCCGACTTCCAAGGAATCGTCGCTGTGCTCGTCTGGACGGCGCTCTGCATCCTCGGCATGGCCGTCATCAAGCGCATTCAGGAGCAAGGCTGAATCATGATGAAAGGAAACTTTGACCGATTCGAATCGTTCGATGAGTACGCGCTGCGCATCGCGCGCCGCATCGTCGCAGTCGATCAGCATCGTCTGAAGGGCGGCAAGGTGCAGTACCAGGCGATCATCCAAGACGCGATCGTCGATGCGATGCGCGAGGCCGTGAGCGAGCGAAAGCCCGCGATGCCGGTTCAGGATCGCGATTCGCTCGCGCTGGCTGCGATGAGCGACGAGCAGGCTGCGGCGAGTCTCGATCGCTTTAACGTCATGCGCAAGCAATACGTCGCCGCCGTGCTGGAGTTGCCGCGATGATCACGATCACGCTCCCTTACCCGATATCGGCCAATCGATATTGGCGCACGCGCGTCATCAAGCCGAAGGCAGGCGCGCCGATCGTGAGCACGTACATCAGCCCCGAGGCGAAAGAGTTCAAGGCAGACGTCGAGCGCATCGTGCGCGCCGCTGGTGTGCGCGAGCCGATCACTGGCCGCGTCGCGATCGCCTACACGCTCTTCCCGAATCGCCCGCAGGACTTCCGCACTCGCATGCGCAAGCTTGGCGATGCGTGGCATGACACGGTGCAATGCATCGACCTGGACAACGCGCAGAAGGTGCTGCTCGACGCGCTGAAGGGCATCGCGTTCCTCGATGACGTCTGGGTCCGACGCATCACGGCAGAGCGCGCGGAGCCGGACGAGCATGGCGCGCGGCTCGTCGTGACCATCACGCAAATCGGCACGCCGCAGCCGCAAGTAGCGCTCGATCTCGACAGGCCGACCGAAAGTCGGTCAGTCGCGCCGTCGCTGTTCGATCCTTTGGAGGTCTAGCCATGGCATTCGGCCCCGTCCAACTCGCCGGCATGCTCGCGCGCGATCCGCAGTTCCAGCAGTGGGTCGCGCAGTGGATGGTCCCGCCGCGCGCGGTCGATGCCGATGTCGCGGCGCAGTTCATCCGCACGGTGTGCGAGGTCACGTCTCGGCGCGAGCTGGCGACGAACCGCGACGCCGAGCAGCGCTTTCACAACTTCCTGCGCAAGCCGTTCGTCGAGTGGCGCGAGCGGCAGGCCGAGCACGCGTAACACCCTCAACCCAATCGGAGAAAACGGACATGACCTCGCATTACATCGGCACGAAGCAAATCGTCGCGTGGGAACAGGAGAAGGACGGCAAACCCGGCTATGCCGTGAAGTATCCCGACGGCTACATCTCGTGGTCGCCGAAGGATGTGTTCGAGGCCGCGTATCTCGCGCAGGGCCACGACGGCTCGCGCATCAACGCGCAGATGGTCGACGACTTCATCGTCGGCACGGAGGGCACGCGCATGGGCAATCACACGGTTCTGCTCGTGAAGCTGCGCAACGGCTTCACGCTCATCGAGGAATCGGCGTGCGTCGATCCTGCGAACTACGACCAGGCGATCGGCGAGCAATACGCGTTGCAGAAGGCAAAGAGCCGCGTGTGGAACTACCTCGGCTTCCTGCTCGCGACCGCACGCAACGGCATCAACGTCGAATAAGTCAAGGCCGAAATAGGCCCGTTTTTGCGGGGTATTTCGGCCGCTTTCTGCGAGTAGCTTTTGGCGACTCACAAACCGCAGCACCACACCCAAGGAGCATGACCATGAAACGAACGAACATCCTCTCCCTGCTGCTCGGCGCGCTGCTCGTGCGCTTCGGCATCACCGATGACGAGGCAGCCGCGGGAAACGCTGCTGGTGGTGCCTCGTCGGACGAGCAATCGACGGAAGGCTCTGCGCCCGCTGCCACGGATGGGGCAAGCGCTGAGGGAAACGTGATCAGCGCTGCCCCGAGTGCGACGGATGGCAGCGCGATTGCGACGAGTTCGGATGCGGAGTCATCGACCCTGAGCAACCAAGCGAACCCTTCGGCGGATACGCTTGGAGTTGACGCGGGAAACGATGCAGCCGCTGCCGTCGATGGCGCGCAAGCGGCTGGCGATGCTCCTGTCGGTGGTGGTGAGCCGCTCCCTTTGGGCGCTGGTGGCGTGATCGTGGCGGGCGCTGACGCGGGAGACACCGCATCGGGGGAAGGCGCTGCGTCGGATGCGGCAGGCACGTCCGAAAGCGCCACGTCATCGTCTGCGAGCAATGCCTCGTCCGACGCCGACACCGCGGGCCAAGCCCAAGGCGAAGCGGCTTCGTCTGACACCGGCTCGGCGGATCAATCCGCGAGTGCCCTGGGGGAGTCGGGTGCGGTAGTTGGGACGTTGGTCCCGTCTTCACCGTCATCGAAGAGCCTGACGGAAAGCACTTCGTCGTCATCGGCAAACTCGGATGGCGACGCATCCGATACTGCTAAGAACGAGCACGATGCGTGGATGGATGCGCATCGCGACGAGCACGAGAACGGCCTGCTGTGCTCGCTGCATGGCTTCTCCGTCGTCGAGATGAGCCGCGAGCAGTTGATCGCGTTCATCGGCTTCCTCGACACGGTGTCGGTCGGCCTCGGCAAGCGGTTCGCCGATCTGTAATCGAGGCCGCCTATGACGCAACGCGTGATCGACTGGTCCGAGGTGTTTGAAGATTTTCGCCGCGCGAATCTGCGCGACGCGGCCGTCGTTCGCGCGCTCGATTTCAACGTCAGCCCGTCAGCCGTTCGCAACTATCGCAACGGCGTCGACGAGCCGACGTTCCGCCGCGGCGAACTCATCCTCGCGCTGTGGTGCCGCGTCACCGGCAAATCGTTCGCCGACGTGCCGCGCACTGAATACATCGCAAGCGCCGCCTCTGTGTCCAGCCGGAAGTCTGCACCGCGCTCCGCAATTGATGGATTCTGCGCGCTCGATGCAGTCTTCCGACCGGGCATCGCCCAAGTTATCGACAAGATGTCGCGCACAAGCGACCGCCGCGAGCCGGAAGGTCCGGTCTCGCTCACTCTGCCGGGGTTCGAAGTATGAAAGACAAGGTGCTTTGCGCATGAGCCGACCACTCAATCCACGGGAATCCCGTTTCGTCGATGAATATCTCGTCGACCTGAAGCAGACGGCTGCCGCGATTCGCGCAGGCTACAGCAAGGCCACGGCGCGCACGACAGCGTGTCATCTGCTCTCGCGCCCGATCGTCGTCGAGGCAATCAACGAGCGCATGAAAGAGCGCGCCGCGCGCGTGCGCATCGACCAGGACGAAGTGCTGCGCGATCTCGTCGCGGTGTTCCGCGCCGACGCGGCGTCGCTCAGCGAGTATCGCCGCACGTGCTGCCGCTATTGCTACGGCGAAGACAATCGCTATCAGCGCACGAAAGGTGAGATGGAACGGGACCGCGAAGCCTACGCGAAGCTCGTGCGTGAGGCGCAGAAAAAGGATCTTGAGCCGCTCGCGCCGTTCGATGAAAAGGGCGGCACCGGATGGGATCCGCGCCGCGATCCAAGCCCGAAGTGCCAGGAGTGTTTCGGCGAAGGCCTCGGCAACGTGTTCCTGAAAGACACGCGCACGCTCGTTGGTGGCGACACGCGGCTCTTCGACGGCGTCGAGGAAACGAAGGAAGGCGTGAAGGTGCGCGTGCGCGATCGCAACAAGGTCGCGGAAATGCTCGGCCGTCACCTCGGCATGTTCAACGACAAGCTGCAGATCACGAAGCCGAAGGCGCGCATCAAGGATTTCACCGGCCGCAAGAAGCAGAACGACGGCGGGGACGACGAGTGAGCGACGACATCGAGTTTCGTTACGAGCCGCAAGGCGAAACGCTTGAGCGGTACATCCTCTCGACCGTCCGCCGCACGGTGATTCGCGGGCCGCTCGGCAGCGGCAAGACGAACGCGTCGTGCTGGAAGGGCTTCCGCATCATGTGCGCGCAGGAGCCTGATGCAGAGGGCGTGCGCCGCACGCGCGGCATCGCAGTCCGGAACACGTACTCCGACCTGCTGTCGACCACGATCAAGGATTGGCTGGACATGTTCGGCGACCTCGGGCGCTACGTGGGCGGTGGCCGCGAGCCGCCGACGCACTACCTGTCGTTCGATCTCGAAGACGGCACGAGCGTCGAAGCCGAAGTCGTATTCATCGCGTTCGACCGGCCCGAAGACGTGAAGAAGGCGCGCGGCTTGCAGGCCACGTGGGTCTGGCTGAACGAGGTGAAGGAACTCGCCAAGCCCGTCGTCGACATGCTGGACTTGCGCGTCGGCCGCTATCCGAAAGACGTGCGCCCGACGTGGTACGGCATGTTCGGCGACACCAACTCGCCCGACACCGATCACTGGCTGTACCTGCTGGCCGAAGAGACGAAGCCGGACGGCTGGCTGTTCCTCACGCAGCCGGGCGGCGTCATCCGCGACGGCGAGAAGTACGCCCCGAATCCGCACGCCGAGAACCTCATCAACCTGCCGCCGGGCTATTACGAGAACGGCATGCAGGGCAAGAAGGCCGATTGGGTCAAGGTCAACTTGGCCAACGAATACGGCTTCGTCATCGACGGGCGTCCGATCCATCCGGATTACGTGGACTCGTTGCATTGCCGCCCGTTCGAGATCCTGCGCGTCTCGCCGATCTTCATCGGCATGGACTTCGGCCTCACGCCGGCCGTGACGTTCGGGCAGCGCAAACCGATGGGCGGATGGCGGATCCACAGTGAGCTGGTCGCGACGAGCATGGGCGCGAAGAAGTTCGGGCAGGAGATCAAGCGGCACGTCGCGGTGCATTACCCGGACATGGAGCTGATGGCGATCTCGGGCGACCCGGCGGGCGACCAGCGCTCGCAGGCCGACGACGAGGACACGCCGTTCAAGATCCTCCGCGCTGCTGGCCTCGCGGCGAAGCCCGCGCCCACGAACGACACGGCGCTGCGCTATGGCGCGGTCGACGAGGCGCTCTCGCGAATCATCGACGGCGAACCGGGCTTGATCGTTCACCCGCAGTGCACGACGCTGCGCAAGGCGCTCGCGGGCGGCTATTGCTTCCGCCGCCTCGCGGTGTCCGGCGAGCGCTTCGCGGACAAGGCCGACAAGAACATGTATTCGCACGTGGCCGAAGCGCTGCAATACATGCTCGTCGGTGCTGGTGAGCACAAGCATCTCGTCGCGCCTGTGCGCGTGAAGCCGCGTGCGGCACGCGCGATCATGGATTGAGTTGCTCTCCTGAGCCGTAGTTGGGCGTCGTTGGGCGTACTGCGCAGGATGCTGCGCGTCTGATGCCGGAGGATGCGTTCTCATACGCTCACTCCGGACCCGGCAATGACCACCCTGTTTAGCTCGCCCAAGATCCCTAAGACGACCGCGACGAATGTCCCGGCCATCACCGACACGACGCAAGCGGAGCAGGACGCGCAGGATCGCCTGCAACGCCGCAAGGGCGTGACCGCGACCGTCTCGGCTGGCGACAGTGCAACGGTGTCGCCGGGCAGTGTCGCGACCAAAGCACTGCTGGGGTCCTAATGGCCGCCGACGAAAAGGATCTGGTCTCCTCGGTCCACAACGACCTGTCGGAAATGAAGACGTACCGTGCCACGTTCGAAGCGACGTGGAATGAGATCGTCGATTTCATGATGCCGCGCATGAACGGCTTCAATCGCAAGCCTGAGCCCGGCAAGCAGCGCAACACGCGTATCTTCGATTCGACCGCGCCGCTTGCGCTGCGCAATTTTCAGGCGGCGATCGATTCCATGATCACGCCGCACACGCAGGTATGGCACCGCCTCTCGGTCGATGCCGGCCAACTCGACGATAACGAGAACGTGCGCGCTTATCTCGATGCGGTCGTGAAGAAGCTGTTCGCCGTCCGCTATTCGTGGCGCAGCGGCTTCACCACGCAGATCGGCCAGTCCTATCAGAGCCTCGGCCTGTTCGGCAACGGTCCACTGATGATCGAGGAAGTTAAGGGCGAAGGCATCCGGTACCGCGCGCGCCCGCTCAATCGCTTCTATTTCGTCGAGAACGCCGCTGGCTTCGTCGATAAGTCGTGCGACTGCTGGACGCTCACCGCGCGCCAGGCCGTGCAGAAGTGGGGCCGCTCGAAGCTGCCGGTGCACATGGTCAACGCCTACGATCGCACCCCGGAAGCGAAATTCGAGTTCGTGCACCGCGTGCAGCCGCGCGCCGATCGCGTCGCGGGCAGGCTCGATGCGCTCAACATGGCGTTCGAATCGGTGTGGGTTTGGAACGGCGAACTCATCGACCGGTCGGGATTCCGCACCTATCCGTACGCGGTGGGCCGGTTCTATGTCGATTCCGAGACGCAGTACGGCGGCTCGCCGGCGGAAGATGCGCTGCCCGATATCAAGATGGTCAACGAGATGGAAAAGACCATCATCCGCGGCGCGCAGAAGGCGGTCGATCCGCCGCTGCTGCTGACCGAAGACGGCGTGCTCGAAGGCTTCGATCTGCGTTCCGGTGCGCTCAATCACGGCGGCCTCGATAACAGCGGGAACCAGCTCGTCAAGCCGCTGCAGTTGGGTGAGAACATTCAGGCGGGCACCGCATACGCGGACAGCAAGCGCGCGACGATCAACACCGGCTTCTACGTCACGCTGTTTCAGATCCTGACCGAGGCGCCGCAGATGACCGCGACCGAGGTGTTGGAGCGTGCGCAGGAGAAAGGCATTCTGCTCGCCCCGACGATGGGCCGCGTGCAGACGGAAATGCTCGGGCAGATGATCGAGCGCGAACTCGACATCTGCGGCCATGCGCCGGGCGTGCTGCCGCCGATGCCGCCGGAACTCGTCGAGGCCGGCGCGAGCGTGAACATCGTCTACGACAGCCCGCTCAACAAGGCCATGCGCGCGAGCGAAGGCACGGCGGTGCTCCAGTGGGTGCAGCAGGTCGCGACCGTCGCGCAACTCGATCAGAGCGCGCTGAAGGTCATCAACGGGCAGGAGGTCGCACGCGGCCTCGCCGATATCGGTGGTGTGCCGGTCAAGTATCTCGTGTCCGAGGATCAGATCGCCGCGCAGCAGGCGCAGGAAGCGCAGACCGCGCAGCTGACGAACATCCTGAACGCCGCGCCGCAGGCTGCATCGGCCGCTAAGGATCTCGCCGCCGCCGCGCAAATGTCGGGGACGCCGGGCGTATGAGAAACCTCAGCAAAGCTGCGCTCAACTGGCTCTATCGTATGCGCGGCCGGTCTCGCGCATACAAGGCCTGCTTTCTCGATGAGAACGGCGAACTGACCGAAAGCGGCCGGGTGGTCTTGGCCGACCTCGCGAAGTTTTGCCGCGCGCACAAATCTTCGGTCCACATCTCCCCCATCAATAGGACGGTCGATCCCTACGCGACCGTCCACACGGAAGGCCGGCGCGAGGTCTATCTCCAAATCCTGACGCTTCTTCGGGTCTCTGAGGACCAGATATTCGAGATGGCGAGAGTTCGGGATGGAAACGCCAGCGATGAGTAACCCAACCACAACGAGGTAACGAATGTTTAAGCGACTCTTGATGCGCCACATGCTGATGAACGAGGGCGAAGGTGGCGGCGGCGGTGGTGCAGCGGGCGCTGCTGGCGCGGGTGCAGAAGGCGCTGGCGGCGCTGCTGCTGGTGCTGGCGGGGCTGCGGCGGGCGCGCAGGATACTGCGCCGTCGTTCCTCGACACTCTCGGTGACGCTGATCTCAAAGCGTATGCGGAAAGCAAGGGCTACAAGAGCGCGGCCGAAGCGGTCAAGGCGCATCGCGACGCGGAGGCGGCAAGTGCTGCGAACGCGGCTCCCGCGAAGGCCGAAGACTACAAGCTGCCGGTGCCCGAAGGTCAGGACGGTGCGCTCGCGAAGCAGGCGGCCGGATGGTTCCACGAAGCGGGCATCTCGCAGAAGGCTGCCGAATCGCTCGTCACGAAGTGGAACGCGCACATCGCTGGCCTGAACGAAGCGGCGGTCGCAGCGCAGAAGCAGGAAGGCGAGAAGCAGATGGGCGAGCTTCGCAAGGAATGGGGTGGCGAGTTCGACGCGAAGCTCGCACTCGGGCAGCAGGCGCTGCACCAGTTCGGCATCCCGGCCGATGTGGTGAGCAAGCTTGAATCGCAAGTCGGCGCGGCGCAGATCATGAAGACGTTTGCTCAGATCGGCGCGGCGCTCGGTGAAGGTGTTCTGAATGCCGCCGGTGGCGGGTCGGAAAGCGGCGGGGCTGCACCGCTTGATCCGTATGAAGCTAGAGCGCGACGCATGTTCAAAAGCTCGATGCCGAAGTAACGCAGCTAATCAAAAACTCGGAGTGCATAAATGGCCACCGTCGTCGGTACCAAGAGTCTCAACATCATCGATATCGCCAAGCGGCTCGACCCGGATGGTTCGACTGCGGATGTCGCCGAACTGCTCGCTCAGACGAACGAAATCGTGCAGGACATTCCCTGGATCGAAGGCAACCTGCCGACGGGCAACCAGTCGACAATCCGCACCGGTCTGCCGTCGACCGTCTGGCGCAAGCTGTATGGCGGCGTCCCGGTCTCTAAGAGCACGACCGCGCAAGTCACCGACACCTGCGGCATGCTGACCGCGCGCAGCGAAGTGGACGTCAAGGCCGTGAACATGGCGAACGATCCGTCGGTGTTCCGCCTGGATGAAGCCTCGACCTTCATCGAAAAGATGGGGCAGGACTTCTGCACGGCGCTGCTCTATGGCGACACCAGCATCAACCCGGAACAGTTCTATGGTCTGGCTCCGCGCTACTCGGCCATCTCGGGCAGCGGCGTCGCGCAGAACATCATCAACGCCGGCGGATCGGGATCTGACAACACGTCGATCTATCTGGTTGGCTGGGGTCGCAGCACGGTCTTCGGAATCTACCCGAAGAACTCGAAAGCAGGCCTGACTCATCAGGACCTCGGTGAGCTCGACGCATTCGATGCGAGCCAGAATCGCTATCGCGCGTTTGCGGACCTGTACGGCTGGGATTGCGGCTTGGTCGTGAAGGACTGGCGCTATGTCGTGCGCATCGCCAATATCGACGTCTCTGACGCCAACGGTCAGACGGGTACGCAGGCGACGCAAAACCTGATCAACTCGATGATCGATGCGAAGAACCGCCTGCCGATGCTGCAAGGCAGCGTGTCGCCGCGCTTCTACGCGAACCGCACGATGCGCGGCGTGTTCGAAAAGATGGCGCTCTCCAAGTCGTCGTCGGCTTTGTCGATCAAGGAAGCGGCGAGCCAGTTCGAAACGAGCTTCCTCGGCATCCCGATCCGCACGGTGGACCAGCTTCTCAACACCGAATCGGTCATCAGCTAATTCACGACGCGCTCAGGCGCACAGGAGAGTTTCATGATTCTCGATAAGACCAACGAGTTCTCGGACAGCCAGGCGGTCACGACGACGGCTGTCTCGACGAACGTCATCGACCTCAACCCGTCGGGCACCAACCCGACCGTCGATATCGGCGCCGGCGAGGACACGACGCTCGTGCTGCAAACGGACGCAGCGGCAACCGCATCCGGCGCGGCGACTGTCACGGTCACGCTCGAATCGGACACGACGACCGACCTGTCGTCTGGCTCCACGAACGTGCACATGACGCTCGGGCCGTTCTCGCTCGCGCAGATGGCTGCCAGGCAGACGCTCGCGAAGGTGCGCCTGCCCGCCGGTACGTACAAGCGCTATCTTGGCGTTCGCTATACGGTCGCGACGGGTCCGCTGACGGGCGGCCAGTTCTCGGCGTTCATCGTCAAGGATGCCCAAGCGAACGCGACGTACAAGTCTGGCTTTTTGATGAGCTGATCGAATGCCGACTTATATCGCAAAGGAGCGCGGTCAGATTCCGGTCAACGATGTGCAGCCGGTGCGCCGCCCTGAAGCTGAGGGCAGACGCGTTGTCTTCCGCATCGTTGAGCCGGGCGAGAAGTTCGAGTTCAACGGTAAGCCGGGCAGTTGGATGGAGCCGGTGGACAAGGACGAAAAGGGCACGCCGCGCCCAAAAGCCTCTGGCGCCCGCGCGACGAATTCGACATCGAACGATACATCCGGCGGGCAGGACGATCCAGGCGCGCCGTAACGGAGTGACCTGTGGCGTCCAAACTTGACATCGGCAACCGCGCGCTCACCAAACTCGGTGAAGCGCGCATCACCACCTTCGACGAATCCTCGAAGGCAGCAGAAACCCTCAAGTCGATGTTCGACATCGTGGCCGATGCGGAACTCCGGGCGAACGTCTGGAATTTCGCAAAGGCGCGAGCACTTCTCCCCGCACTGTCCACCGCTCCCGAGTTCGGCTACGCGCGCGCCTTCCAGTTGCCGACCGACTGGCTGCGCACGCTGCAGGTCGGCCAGTACCCGGTCTATCCGCGTCCCGACACGCGCGGCCTGTTCTCGATCGAAGGCCGCCAGATCCTGACCGATCTTGGCGCGCCGCTCGCGCTGCGCTACATCGCGCGGCCGGAAAGCACGTTGCAATACGACGCGCTGTTCATCGAGGTTCTCGCGTGCCGCCTCGCGGCAGAATGCGCCGAACCGATCTGTCAAAGCACGACGAAAGCTACGGCCAAGTGGCAGGAATACGCATCGGCCGTCACGGTCGCGAAGCGCGCCAACGCCATCGAGCGGCCGTCGCAGGCAATCGCGGATGACACGTGGATGGAGGCGCGTGGCGGAAGCGGGAACCATCGGCATTACCACGGAGATTAATGATGGACGTGTCCGGCATCATGACGACGTTCGACGCGGGCGAACTGTCGCCATTCATGGGCGGTCGCGTCGACTTCGAGAAATACCCGAACGGCTGCTCGCTCGTCGAGAACTTCGTCCCGGTCGTGCAAGGCCCGATGGTGCGTCGCGGGGGCACGTACTTCGTCAGCGAAGTCGCGAACAGCGTGAACCGTGGATGGCTGAAAAGCTTCTCCGTCTCCAACGGCACGAACTACATGCTGGAGTTCGGCGACAAGGTCATTCGCGTCTATGCCAATCGCGGCCAGCTTATCAGCGGCATGGCGCAGGTCACGATCGCAACGCCCTATGCAGTCGCCGATCTGATGAGCGCGGAAGGCACCTTTGCCTTGCGCTTCGCGCAGAGCGCCGACACGCTGTACATCTTCCACCAGTCCTATCAGACGCAGAAGCTCGTGCGCACCGCGTCGACGACCTTCACGCTGAGTTCCGTGGATTGGGTTGCAGGCCCCTTTCAGGATCAGAACACCAACGAGGCGATCATCGTCTATTCGAGCGCTCAGACGGGCTCCACGACGCTGACCGCCAATTCTGCGGTGTTCACTCCGGCGGACGTCGGCACGATCTTCTATCTCGAACAGCAGGACTTCTCCGACATCAAACCGTGGTCCACATATCAGAAGGTGGACGTTGGCGACTTCCGGCGCGTGGGCAGCCGCGTGTACAAGTGCACCGAACTCGGTGAGGTCGTCACCGGTTCAGCGCCACGTGTCACCGGTGTTGAGACGCCCGTGCACACTGCCGGCAGAGCATGGGACGGCGACGGGACAGACTTCATCGATTCGGACGTCTACGGGGCGATCGGCGTCGAGTGGGAATATCAGCACAGCGGCTACGGCTACGTGCTCATCATGGGCTACACCAGTTCGACGCAGGTCACGGGATACGTTACCAGCGGAGATCCGAACGACGCGGTCATGATCCCGTCTCAGGTCGTGGGTTCCGGCACGTGGAAATGGCGTCGCGCGCTGTTCAACTCGGCCGACGGCTATCCCTCGAATGGCACCTTCTGGCGCAATCGGCTCGTGCTCGCGCGCGGGCGCTGGCTCGCGTTCTCCGTTTCCGCCGACTATGAAAACTTCGAGTTCAAGGAAGCGGACACGACCGCCGACGATGACGGCATGACCGAGCAGCTCAACGCGCGCAAGCTCAATCAGATCGTGTGGCTTGTCGAGCAGGACAATCTGATCGTCGGCCTGAACGGCGAGGAGTGGGAAGTCGGGCCCACGTCCACCGTGACCGCCGTCGGCCCGACGAACATCCAGGCGACGCGCAATTCCAGCTACGGCTCGCGCGCGATCGTGCCGCTCGATATCGGAGGCCTGATCATCTTCGTGCAGAAGGCAGGCCGCAAGGTCCGCGACTTCGACTACGACTATTCGACGAACAAGTATGTCTCGACCGACACCACGAAGCTCGCCGACCACATCACGAACGGCACAGATGGCACCTTCGCGGGCGTCGTCTCGATCGCCTATCAGCAGGAGCCGTATTCGATCGTGTGGGCCGCGCGCGCCGATGGCACGCTGATCGGCATGACCTATGACCGCGAGCCCGGACGTTCCGATGTCTACGGCTGGCACCGTCAACCGATGGCGAATGGTTTCGTGGAATGCGTCGAAACGATGGCTTCGCCCGACGGCTTCTACGACGACCTCTGGATGATCGTGCGGCGAACGATCAACGGCGAGACGAAACGCTACATCGAATACATGGCGCGGCCGCTTCAGGATGACCAGGGCGTCGAGGAAGCGCATTACGTGGACTGCGGGCTCGCATACGACGGCATCGAGACGACGACGTTCTCAGGGCTTGACCACCTCGAAGGGCAAACCGTGCAGGTTCTCGCCGACGGCGCGTGCGTGCCGAATCAGACGGTGAGCAACGGCACGATCACGATCCCGCTCGCGGCGGCAAAGGTGCACGTCGGGCTTCCCGCGATCGCGCGCTTCAGAACGATGCAACTCAGCGTCCAGTCGGCCGGCGGCACGGTGCAGGGAAAGACCAAGCGCATCACGGACGTGACGGTACGTTTCTATCGATCCGTCGGCGGCTTCATCGGGCCGGACTTCTCGAACATGGAAGAGATCCTTTTTCGCAAGCCCGGGGACCTGCAAGACAACGCGGTGCCGCTTTTCACCGGCGACAAGAAAGCGAAGTGGCGCGGTGGTTATGAAGAGTCGCCGTCCATCTGCTTCGAGAACGAGCAGCCGCTGCCGTGCGTCGTGCTCGCACTGATGCCGGTCATGGGGATATTCAATTGATCACGCTGGAAAAGCTGCAAGTGCATCACGTGGTCGCAGTGGGCGCGAAGCTCCAGACCGCGCAACAGACGACGATTCACACCATCGACGAAGCGTACGCGCACACGCTCGTCGCGAATCGCGGGGTGGCCTGGGGCGTTCTGCTCGATGGTGAGCCGATCGCATGCGGCGGCATCGCCGAGGCATGGCGCGATCGCGGCATCGGCTGGTCGATGATCACGCCGCAAGCGCTCGCGCACTTCAGGCCGCTGCATCGGCTCGTGCTGAGCGTGCTCGCTGATGCGCCGTGGGCACGCATCGAGATCGACGTGAGCGCGACGCATGAGGCCGGTAAGCGGTGGGCTGAGCGCCTCGGCTTCGAGTTGGAATGTGTGCGCCGCAAATTCACGCCCGATGGGCAAGACATGATTCTCTACGCAAGGGTGAAGTGATATGGCCGACTTTGGAATTGGTGAAGGTGCGGCCGCAGCGGGCGCGGCATCGGCATCGGGCGCAGCGGCGGCAGCCGCGGCGAGCAGTGCAGCAGCGGCGGCGGCAGGCAGCGCGCTTTCCGGCATCGGTGCGGGTGCGGTGGCGGATGCAACAGCCGCAGCGGCAGGAACGGCAGCCGCGTCCGCTGGCATTTCGAGCGCCCTGGCATCGGTCGTTGCTCCGGCCGCTACCGGCGCCGCCAGCACGATCGGCACGCTCCAGGCAGTTTCCACTGGCTTGAGCGCTGCCGGACAACTCGTGTCCGGAATCGAAGGGGCGAAGGCATCGAGCGCGCAGTCCACCATCGCAAAACAGAATGCTGCTATCGCCGACCAGAATTCGAAGTCGGCTTTCGACGTCGGCATCCAGAGGGAAGAGGCGGTGCGGCGCAACGCGACGCAGCAGCTCGGCGCGCAGGCCGCGGGCGCGAGCGAATCCGGCTTCGTCTCGAATAGCGGATCGATGCTCACCTCGCAGGTGCAGAGCGCTGGCGAGGCGGAACTCGATGCGCTCCAGACGCGCTATCAGGGGATTCTGCAAGGGCAGGCCTATAAAGATCAGGCCGCGAACGATGAATTTCAGTCCAAGGTGGCGAAGAGCAACGTGACAAACTCGCTTGTCGGCGGCGTCCTCGGCGCTGGCACCGCGGCGCTGACCAGCTATTCACGCTTCGCGCGGCTCGGCGCTGGCGTGAGCGATTACACGCGAGGTGCACTGTAATGCCGGTCCGCATCCCTACCTATCAGCAGCAGGCCTCGATTCAGGGCGGCACGCCAGCGCCCGATGTACCGATGGCGGTGCCGACGAGCAATGTCGGCCAAAGCATCACGCAGGCCGGGCAGGCAGTCGGCACTTTCGCCGACGCGCAGATGCTCGTGCAGAAAGACGCCGCCGCGACCGAGGCCGCGCGCGTCACGTCGCAGGTCGGACTGCAGCTGAACGCCGCCAAGAACGCGGCGCTCGCGAACGCGCCGACGGGCGGCTACGGTCTCTCGCAAGGATTTCAGGAGACCTTCGACAAGCTGCGCACCGACACGCTCGAAGGCGTCACGAATCCGTATGCGCAGAAGGCGCTGAATCTCTACTTCGACCATCAGCAGACGATCTATGGCACGGCGATGCAGGATGCCGAGAACACGATGCGCACGAAGTACATCGCATCGAATGTCACGGATTCTGCGGACAACGTCGCGCGCACGGTCGCGCAAGATCCGTCGCAATACAACGCCTCGCTCGCGCCGCTGATCGGCACCATCAATGGACTCGACGGCATAGACGGAAACTTGAAAGCCGCGCTCGCGAAGAAGGTCACGCAGCAGGCCGCCGTCGCCGCCGGCACGCGCGTCGCGACAGACAATCCCGCCGGCTTCATGACAGCCTTTCAGACGCCCGCCGACAAGCCGTTGCCCGCTGGCTTCGAGTGGATGCGCAACATCGAGGCGGACAAGCTCAACATCCTGACGAACCACGCGCAGACGCTGCTGACGCAGCAGCAGAACGCGGCGGATCGCGAGGCGCAGGCGCGCGAAACGCAGGCCACGTCCGCATTCAACGCGGCGTTCGACGTGATCTCGAAGGGGCAGAATCTATCGCCCCAGGCACTCTCCGATCTGCAGACGGCGGCGAAGGGAACGTCAGCCGAGGCCGATGCGAAGTCTCTCGTTCAGGTGCAGGCGCAAGGCGCACAGTTCGGCAGCCAATCGCTGACGCAGCAGGCCTCGACGCTCGAACGCATGCGCGCCGCTGCGGCTGATCCGAAGATCGGCGTCGATCCGATCGAGAGCAAGGTGCTCACGCAGTACGAGCAGATCCACTCGGCGGCCGTCGATGCGTACAAGAAGAATCCGTGGCAGGCCGCGCAGGCGTATGGCGTGACGCAAAATGCGCCGGTCGTGCCGATCCAATCCGTCGATGACGCGATCGCGGTGGCGAACTCGCGCGCGGGCGCGCAGGGCGTCGTCGAGCAGGCGGCCGGGCGCAAGGTCTCGCCATTCCAGCCCGCAGAGGCGCAGCAGCTTGCGAACGTTCTTCAGGCGCTCCCCGTCGATCAGCGCGCATCCGCGATTTCGCAACTCGGCCGCACGATGCTTGACCCGTCGCGCGCGGCGGACTTCGCCAAACAGATCGGCGATTCGCACCGCCCGCTCTATCTGCAGTTGATGCAGGGCACGATCAACGCGACGACGGTCGGCGGCTATCCGGTGGCGCAACTCATCGGCCAGGGCGAGCAGGCCATCAGAGACAAGACGGCCGGCGTCGACGACAAGGTGCAAGAAGGCGCGCGCGCTCAGATCGCACAGGCGGTGCGCGGCACGTTCGCCAGCGGCGTGCAGGATCAGGATGCGGTCGATTCCGCGTATTACATCTACGCCGCGCTGTCCGCGCGCGACAAGATCGCACCGCAGTCGGTCGATGCGGCAAAGGTCAAGCTGGCAGTCGATGCCGCAACCGGCGGCTTGACGACCTTCAACGGTAAGCCGACGGCGAAGCCCTACGGATGGGATGACGACCGATTCAATGCATCGGTCAAGGCCGTGACGCCCGCGAGCGTGCAGACGCCGATTTCCGACGGCAACGTGCACTTCGGCAAGACGAACATCCCGGTTGCCGACTTCATCTCGAAGGTGCCCGGTGCGCAGCTCGTGCGCGTGACGCCGAATGGCGGCTATGCCGTCGTCGCTGGCACCGGCTTCGCTACGAACAGCGCCGGTCAGCCCATCATCCTCAGACTGAAATAAGCGATGGACATCAACGATCCCTACGCGAGCGACACCCTTTCGGCCATCAACGACGCGAACGCACGGTCGCGCCCGGCACCCCCCGCGCCCACGCCGAACTGGTTCATGCGCGATGACAATCCTGTCGGCACCGCGGGCGCGGCGATCGGCAAAGGCGTCGCTTCTGGCCTGACTGCCACGGCGGGATTCTGGTCGGATGTCGTCGGCGCGTTCGGCGACGTGCAGGCGGGCTACGGCGCGCAGGCCGATCCTGCGCTGCTCGTCGATCCCGAGGCGCGGCGCAAGTTCGCCGACCAGGGCGCGGACGCCGCAGCGCGCGTGCAGAGCGGCGATGCGTTTTCATCGCAGATCGGCTCGCGTCTCTACGGCATCGCGGCCGGTTTCAATCCAGATCCGATGACCTCGAACGTCGTCGATCGCACGCTGTTCGGCTTCACGAGCGTAGGCGCGCGGGCACTTGGCTACTCGCTCGCGGGCGGCCCGCTCGTCGGCGCAGCGCTCACCGCCGCAGACGTGGGCTCGGAGGCATCGCAGCGCCTGAAAGAGCAGGGCGTCGATATCGGCACGCGCACGGCGGTGGGCGCTGTGGAAGGCGCAGGCGCAGGCCTCGGTGTTGTCGCGCCGATCGCGGGCAACACGCTGCTGAAAACTGCGGCGCTCGTCGCTGGCGCGGGCCCGGGCGCATACGTCGCGCAGACCGCTGCGACGAAGGCGATTCTGGAGAACGCGGGCTACGATAAGATCGCGAACCAGTACGATCCCTTCGACCCGGTCGGGCTGGCTGTCTCGACTGCCGTCCCTGCCTTCTTCGGCGCGGTGCACATGCGCGGCGCGGCGCGCGCGCCAGCGGCAGCACCAGGCACGCCAGCGGCGCGGCCGCTCGCGGACATGAGTGCGTCGGAACTGAAGGCTGTGCCGCACAACGATCCGCGCCTCGACGACTACGCCACGCAGGTCGAGCAGCATAACGGTCTGCCGCCCGGCGTCATCGTCGCGCTGAAAAATGCGGGCGAGCGTTCGAACAGCAATCAGGTGAGCAGCGCGGGCGCGCGCGGCGTGATGCAGTTCACCGATTCCACCTGGAATGCGTACGGGCGCGGCGATCGCACGAACCCGCTCGACTCCATCGACGCCGCTGGCCGCTATCTGCCCGACCTGATCAAACAATACGACGGCGACGTGCGCGCGGCGGTCGCGGCATACAACGGCGGCACGAAGGCGGGCGACGCGGTGCACGCGGGCCGCGCGGCACCGACGAAGGAAACGCGCGACTACCTTTCCCGCGTGCAGCAGTATCTGAGCGACGGCGGTGCGCAAGAGATGGCCGGGCGCCGCGTGCCGACGCCGGATGAAGTCGATGCCGCGCGCGTCGCGCTGAACCGGGATCTGATCGACCGCACGAACCTCGCGAATCCCGATGACGTGCAGGGCCTCGCGGAGAACCTCACCGCGTTCCAGCGCGCGCAGGATCAGATGGGCCTAGGCGCGCGCGTCGAGGTCTCCGACACGCTGCGTCCCGAGACGCTGAATCAGGCCTCGGCGATGGACGACATGATCTCGCGCATGGAAGCGCAGCACGCGGATCTGACGGCGACGGCAGGCAACGCGGCCGAGCGCGGCGACGTGTCGGCGATGCGCGCGCAACTGAACGCGCTCGAACAGAACCCGCCGAGCCTCGACACGATCACGCAGAATCTGCAGCCGCGCCGCACGTACGAGGTGACGAAGACGCGCGCCGCGCGCGAGCAAGCGCAGACCGCGCGCGATGCGCAGGCTGAATTCGAATCGCAGACCGCCGCGCAGCAAGAGCAGATCACGCGGCTTCGCTCGCGCATCGACGAGAATGCGCAGGCCGACACTGCGCGGCAGCAGTTGCAAATCCTCGAACCCGCGCTTCAGAACCTGCGCACCGCGCGCGCCGCGATCGATGCGCCGGCCACGCGCCGCAATGCGATCGCGGACGCCGTCGGCACGCTCGCGCGCGAAGCGCCGCCCGAGGCACGCATCCCGAACGCCGACACCGCCGCACCGCGCGTCGAGCCGACAGCAGAGACGTCTGCCGCGCCGCGCGAGACGGCAGCGCCCGCCAGTGATACGGCCGCCGCTGGAAGCGAGGCCGGAACGCCTGTCTCCGAGACGGCCTCGTCTGAGAGCGCAACCCCGGAAACTGCTGCCGCCGCGCCGTCGCCCGAGAGCGCGCCGCACCTCGATGCCGCGATCGCTGATCTTGCCGCTGCCAATCCCGACGCTATCGTCTCTGTCGAGATCAACGGCGAGGTGAAAGACGTCCCGCTCTCCGAGGCGCTCGCCGCAATTCAAGCCGAGGCCGCGCGCGAGAAGGCCGATGCGCCGCTGCTCGACGTTGCTGCCAACTGCTTCATCCGCACACAGGAATTCGAATGACACCGCAATGCGCGCAAGCTGTCGCCCAGGCCGCCGGCCGGGCGCTGAAGAAATCCGAGCTCGACGCCATCGATGCGCGCCTGCGCCGCACCGCCTCGCAACTCGCCCGCACCGATCCGAACTGGCGCGGCCTGTCTCCCGACCAGCGCACGCTGGCCGCGGCGCAAGAGGCGATGAAGCAGTTGCAGGCTGAAGCCGATAAGAAGGTCGCGCGCGGCAAGCTCCAGATCCTGAAGACGATCCAGACCGAAGACCGCATGGTCGCGGCGACTGCCGACGGCGAGAAGCGCGCGCACGCGCTCGTCGAGGACATGAACCATACCGACGGCTACATTCAGGCGATCAAGCACGACGCGCTCGGCGGGCTGCTCGATCTGGTGAACGCCGCGCGCAGCACTGAAGGCGCGAGCATCGGCCGGCGCGTCTCGATGTTCCTCTTCGATTCCGAAAACCCACGC
Source organism: Caballeronia sp. PC1 (assembly GCF_021353155.1). Classification (NCBI taxonomy): domain Bacteria; kingdom Pseudomonadati; phylum Pseudomonadota; class Betaproteobacteria; order Burkholderiales; family Burkholderiaceae; genus Caballeronia; species Caballeronia sp. PC1. The sequence goes on along the minus strand of NZ_JAJUBH010000002.1, from coordinate 827,284 downwards.
ATGTCGCGCGACTTGCTCAGCGAGATCTACAGCAACGCGGACGGCTCGACCGGCAACAAGACGGCGAAGAAGGGCGCGGAGGCGTGGCTGAAGACGATCGAGTCGCTGCGTCAGCGCTTCAATGCATCGGGCGGCGACGTCGGCCAGCTCGATTATGGATACATCCCGCAGCCGCACGACACCGTGCGCGTGCGCGGCGCTGGCGATGCGAAGGCGCAGCAGCAATGGGTCGACGACACGCTGCCGCTGCTCGACCGCTCGCGCTATCTGCGTGAGGACGGATCGCGCATGGACGATGCCGAAGTCGGCGCGCTGCTCTCGAAGGCGTGGGAGACGATCTCCAGCGACGGCCTGAACAAGATGACGCCCGGCGAGTTCAAGGGCACCGGCATGCGCGCGAACAAAGGCAGCGAGTCGCGCGACATCCACTTCCGCGACGGCAGCGCGTACTTCGATTACATGAATAAGTACGGCGGCGGCAGCGCATACGACGCGATGACAGCGCACATCGGCGGGATGGCGCGCAGCATTGGTCTTGTCGAGCGCTACGGCCCGAATCCGAACGAGCAGATGCGCCTGCAATTCGAGATGGCGGCGAAGGCCGACGGCCGCAAGGTGGACGATCTGCCGCGCACGTTCGGCTCGCGGCCGCAAAGCTACTGGAACATGGTCAACGGCACGGCCTCGACGCCATCGAATGCGCAGCTCGCGCGCATCGGTATGATGGCTCGCTCGCTCGAGTCTGCCGGGAAGCTGCAATCCACGCTGCTGTCATCTATCACCGATCTGCCGTTCCTCTTCATCACGACCGGTTACAACAAGCTCAGCTACTTCGGCCTGATCAAGAACATCGCCCAGGTGGCAAGCTCCGGCGAGACGCGCGACTTTCTGACGATGCACGGCATCATCGCTGAGTCGATGTCGGCGGATCTGCAGCGGTGGGCGGGCGACAACCTGCGCGCGGACCTGCCGAGCAAGCTGGCGAACTCGACGCAGAAACTTTCGCTGCTTCGCGCGTGGACCGACACGCTGCGCCGCGGCTTCAGCCTCACGATGATGTCGGGCATGGCGCGGCTCGCGAAGACGGATTACGCGGCGCTCTCGGAATACGATCGCTTCCGTCTCACGCAGCACGGCATCGATGAGGCCGACTGGAACGTCGTGCGCGCGACGCAGCCGACGCAGTACAAGGGGCAGGAGTTCATCACGCCCGATGCGATCCGCGCCGGCGGCGATCCGCGCGCGAACGAGGTGCTGACGAAAGTCATGGCGATGATCGTCGACGAGTCCGAATCCGCGATCATCAATCCCGATCTGAAGTCGAAGACGGCCGCGTCATGGGGCGGACTGCAACGCGGCACGCCGACGGGCGAGTTCGCGCGCGCGGTGATGCAGTTCAAGTCGTTCCCGATGGCGATCATCACGCGGCACTGGCAGCGCGTTCTGGACACGCCGAGCGGGTTGCAAGGTGCGCCGGTCGCGGCGAACAAGCTTGCGTATGCGGCTGCGCTCTCGGTGGCAACGACGGCGCTCGGTGCGATCGCGGTGCAGGCCTCACAGATCAAGGACGGCAAAGACCCGATCGACATGACCAAGCCGAAGTTCTGGTTTCAGGCGGCGATGAAGGGCGGCGGCTTGAGCTTCGTCGGAGACATGCTGCTGATCGATCCGACGGATGGATACGGCAACGCGGGCGCCAATGCGCTCAAGACACTGTCCGGGCCGACGCTCGGTTCGCTCTTCGACCTGATGTATTCGGTCGGCATCAAGAACGCCTATCTCGCTGCGAACGGAAAGCAGACGCACGTCGGCGCGGAGACGCTCAATCTCGTGCGCGGGCATTTGCCGTTCGTGAACCTATGGTATGCCCGCGCTGCGATCGATCACGCGGTGATGCATTCGATTCAGGAGAATCTTTCGCCCGGTTATCTCGGGCGCATTCAGCAGCGGGCGCAACAGGAGTTCGCTCAGCAATACTACTGGCAACCGACGAATGGAAACATCTTCAACGGCGGCATCACTGCTCCGCAGCGCGCGCCCGACATCGGGAAAGCCTTCGGCAATTGAACAGACCACTGGCAGGATAGTGCGTTAGCGAACGCAGATCATTGGCGCATCTTTAGACAGGTGCGCCAATGACCGTTGAATCCTCCACGCAAGACGTGACCTACGATACCGATGGTGTCACGCTTCAATACCCGATCCCGTTTTACTTCCTCGACGGTGCGCATGTTTATGCGGACTTCATCGATGCGAGCGAAAGCGTCGTCTCCCTGACGAACGGAACGGACTTCACTGTCAGCGGTGCTGGCGATGAGGAAGGCGGCACGTTGGCGCTCGCGACGACGAAGGCGAGCGGATACAAGCTGCACATCTACCGGCTGGTTCCGGTCACGCAGGAAACCTCATATCAGCAGAACAGCTCGTTCCCTGCGAAGACCACGGAGACCGCGCTCGACAAGCTGACGATGATCGATCAGCAACTGGCCAGCGCCGTAGAGAACTCGATCCGCTATCCGCTGAGCGAATACGGAACCGATGGCACGCTGCCGGTTGCATCGGAGCGTGCAAACAACATGCTCGCGTTCGACTCGACCGGGAAGCAGACACTGGTGCCGATCCCGGCGAGCGTCGGCGCGGGCGATCTGAAAATTGAGAAATGGGTCGACGGTGTCGACTACATCTCGGGGACTTCGACGAGCGTACAGACCAGCCGCAGCTATGGCTCCAAAGCGAATCTCGGTCTGATCGCGATGTCGACGGTCGTGCAGGACCCAGCATCCTACGATCTCATCTCGGGCAACGTTATTCAGTTCAATGCCGTGATTCCGCTCGGCGTCGATCGCATCTGGTGCATCGGCGGCACGACGTTGTCGCTGCTCGTGCCATCGGATGGCACTGTGGATGACGACACCCTGTCGCCCGGATCGGCGGTGTATAACCGCGCGCATGACCTGCACTCGATCAAGGACGGTGGCGGCGTAACCGGCAACGGCGTCACGAACGAGACCGTCAATATCAATGCGAAGCTCGCGCAGTGGAGCGGCAGCGAGATCTATTTCCCGGCCGGCGTCTACATCATGGATACGATGTCGCTGCCGTCGAACGTCCGCATCCGCGGGGCAGGCAAGGGCAACACGATCATCCGCCGCTCGGCAACAGCACTGCTCACCTCGACATTCATCGATTCGACCTCGCACGACATCGACATCGAGGGCATCACGTTCGACGGCAACAAGGCGAACAACTCATCGACGTGCTACGGCATCGTCTTCGACACGGGCCACTATGCGGTCAATCTGCGCAAGTGCCGCGTGACCGGTTTTCATGATGGCGGCCTGTCGATGATCGGCGCAGCCAATCTGTCGAACAACGTGACAAGCAGCGTCACGGAATGCGATATCGACAATAACGGCGGGACCGGGCTGAACATCAGCAAGGCATACGGCGTCGATGCGCAGCGCAATAACATCCACGACAACGCCGCGGACGGCATCGGCGTCGCGAACTATGTCTTCCCGCCGGTCAACTTCTCGCAGACGTCGATCGTGCTCAAGGGCAACCGCGTCCAGAACAACGGAAGCTCGGGTATCTCTGTGCTTGGCTTCGTGACGGGTGGCACGTCCGGCGCGCCGGTCTTGGGCGTGAGCCTGACGAACTCGTATCTCACGGTCGATGACAACTTCGTGCGCAGCAACAAGCAGCACGGCATCCTGCTCCAGTGCGAGGGCTTCACCTGCAACGGCAATAAGTCGATCAACAATGGCGACCCGGCTTCGCCGATCGCCTCGGCGTTCGCCGGTATCGAAGTGTGCGGGCACGCGGGATCGGTGGCGAACAATTACGTCACGGCGAATAGCGGGTACGGCGTGGATCTCGGCGGCGCTTCGAACGTCAATTGCCACGATAACCAGATCTTCAGCAACGCGAAGGGCGGTGGCTTCATTGGCCTGAACGTCGGCGGCGTCACGCAAAGCAACATCCACGACAACATCCTGTACGACAACGGTCCGAGCGCGGGCGGTGTGCAGATCATGCTCACCGGCATCGATGGCGATGGCAGCACGCCGTTCGAGACCCTCGGTGCATACAACCACGTTCACCACAATCGCATCGTGCTCACCGGCACGCAGATCGGCATTCTCGCGCAGCGGCAGGAAGGCACGTTCACGATCCTCGACAACCAAATCGAGGGCGGCGATCCGATGCTGTGGATCGTCAATCGCACGCAGTTGCCGAGCAAGGTGCGCGGGAATATTGGCGGCGCCGCGTACAACGGCTACACGATCGCGTCGGCCTCTCCGAATCTCGTGATTCCTGACGGCGTCGACGAATTCATCGTGACCGGCAACACGAGCTTCAGCAACGTGCTGACGAAAAGCCAGAACGACTACGTCGGCAAGGTGCTCGACGTCGCGATGAGCAACAACGGCTCGGGCTACACATCGAAGCCGACCGTGTCGTTTAGCGGTGGCGGTGGCAGCGGCGCGGCGGCGACGGCCGAGCTTTCGAACTCCGGCCGAATCATCGGCGTGAACATGACGAACAACGGCTCGGGCTATACCTCCGCGCCTTCGGTCAGTTTCACGGGCGGCGGCGGTTCGAGCGCGGCGGGCGCGGCGATTGTCGGCTGCGCGAACTCCGACGGGCGCGAGATCACGCTGCATTTCACCGGCACGCTGACCGTGTCGTCTGGCTCGAATCTATCAATTCGCGGTGGTTCGTACAGCGCCACAGCGGGAAGCATTCTGAAGCTGCGCTGCAACTTTGGCGGTACGTGGTACGAGGTCAGCCGGAACTGATCGCGACATAAAGATTCAAGGCCAAGTCGGGGGAAGGATGGTAGAGCGGATGCGATACGAAGATCCGCCGCATACCGAAGGTGATGGATATGCCGCAGTCGCGAGGGCGTTGGATAGCCTTCGCGACGAAATCGGAACGCGGCACGTGGAGAACACCAGCTCGCTTGAGGTGGTGCAAAAGGAAGTGCGCATCTTGATTGATCGCGTCGATGATCTCGCGAGCGGATTTCCGGACAACGACCCGGACGGGCACCGCCGCGCGCACGAGGCGTTGATCAGAAAAGCCGAGGAGCGTGCGCAGTTCTATGCGGATCTGCGCAGCGAGTTGGCGAAGAAAGGGGTGTGGGCGGTGCTAGTGCTGCTCGGCATCGCGCTTTGGCAGTACATCAAGGTGAGGGTGACACAGTGAACGCGACCGACTATATCGACAAGGTCATTGGCCGCGAAGGCGGCTATTCGAACAACCCGGCCGACAAAGGCGGTGAAACGATGTGGGGGATCACGGCGGCCACCGCGCGCGCGTTCGGCTATTCCGGGCCGATGGCGCAGATGACGCGCGACACCGCGATCGCGATCTATCGCGCGCGGTATTGGACGCAGCCGCGGTTTGATCAGGTACAGACGCTCGACGGCGACATCGCCGAAAAGCTGCTCGACATCGGCGTGAACATGGGACCGTCAACGGGCGTGAAGTTCTTGCAGCGCGCGCTCAACGTGCTCAATCAGCAAGGCCGCGCGTTCCCGGATATCTCGGTGGATGGCGGGATCGGCGCGATGACGCTCGCGGCGCTCAAGTCGTTTCTCGATCAGCGCGGAAACGACGGCCGGCGTGTGCTGCTCGGGATGATCGCGTCGCAGCAGTCGGTGCGCTATGTCGAGATCGCCGAGGCGAATCCATCGCAGGAAGCGTTCGAATACGGGTGGCAGTTGAATCGAGCCTTGGGGGTGGCAGCATGAGTACGTGGGGAGATGTCGCAGCCACGGTCGCGAAGGTGGCGCCGATCGTCGGCAGCATTCTGCCGGGCGTCGGCACAGCCGCGGGCGTCGGTGTAAGCGCAGTCGCATCGATCGTCGCATCGGCGCTGGGCACGTCTGCCGATCCTGATTCCGTGATGGCTGCGCTGAAGAACGATCCTGAAGCGCTGGCGAAGGTGCGACAGGCCGAGCTCGACAATCAGACGCAGCTCGCGCAGATCGCCATGCAGCGCGAGCAAAACCGGCTCGCCGCAGAGACAGCGCAGATCCAATCCGACACAGCGGACCGGCAGAGCGCGCGTGCATTCGCGCAGGCGACGAACGATCACACCGCGCGCAATCTCGCCTACCTCTACACGGTGGCGCTCTTCTGCACGATCGCCGCGCACCTGACGATATGGGTCATGAAGGTGCCGATTGAGCCGCTCGCGATGAGCCTGATAAGCACGCTCGAAGGCGTATTAATCACGATGGCGGTCAAGACAAGCGAGTTCTTTACGGGCGGCTCACGCAGCGCCGACCAGCTCGCAAGCCAGTTCGCGCAGTTCGCCACCGCGCCGGGCGCCGTCACCGCGCCGACTTTGCCCGCGCCGCAAACCGTCACCACTATCGCAGCACCGACCGGGCAGCCGCAGACCGTCACCGTTGCGCCTGCCGACAACACCTACCGGGGTTCTTGACATGAAACGACTCTTTGCCTCTGCGCTTATCGCGCTCACGTCGCTCGCTTTCGGCGCGACCACGACGCCCGTCTCCCTGCTCAATCCTTCCGGCTCGACAGCGGGGCAGGCAATCATCTCGACCGGCGCGAGCAGCGCGCCCGTGTGGGGCGCGGTCCCGCTCACCGGCATCACCGGCACGCTCGCGATCGCCAACGGCGGCACGGGCGCGACGAGCGCGGCGAACGCGCGCACGAATCTCGGACTCGGCACATCGGCGACGGTGAACACGGGAACGAGCGGCGCGACGGTGCCGCTTCTGAATGGCGCGAACACCTGGGCGGCGGCACAGACGTTTTCCGTCCGTCCGACGTTCAACGGCGCGACGCCATACGACACAGCCAATCTGACGATCGCGAACTATCAGACGAAGGCGGGGGTTACGGATGGGAGCAGCGCATCGGCCGGACAGATCGGCGAGTATCTGTCGAACTCGACGACCGGCACATCGCTGACGACGGCGACGGCCGCGAACCTGACGAGCGTCAGTCTGACGGCGGGGGATTGGGATGTTCAGTGCACCGGCCAGTTCAATCCGGCCGCGAGCACGGTTCTGGCGTCGGCCGCTATCGGCGTGAACACGACTTCGGCGACGTTCGGCACGCTCGGCGCGACGACGATCTTTCGAACCACGGTCCTCGGATCGAGCGCCGTGGCATCGCTCGGCGAGACGGTTTCATCGCCGGTCGTGCGGGTCAACGTATCGTCCACGACGACGGCTTACTGTGTCGGACAATCCAGCTTCACGACGAGCACGATGACCGGTGACGGTTTCATTCGTGCCCGCCGTGCGCCGCATTAACTTTTTGAGAGGATTTCAACTGAAGGCTGAGGCTGCGGCTTGCGCGGTTTCCCCGCAATAGCCGCATCGCGGGCAGCTCGATCACACGCAGAGAAATGCTTGCGACGATGCATGCGCAAACGACGAGCGCTATAACCGCTCCGTCAGGACCGAGATACTCCACCGCACCCGTCCACTGCAAGAAATACCAGTTGAACGCGATGAACATCAGCCCGTGCGTCAGGTAGAGCGAATATGACGCTGCGCCGATCTCCTGCATCGGCTTGAACGACCACACCCGCGTCAGCATCCCCATCGATTCCAGAGAAACGGCCCCGAGCACGAGCAGTGCGCTCGGCAGCCCCCAATGAATCGTCGAGCGGATTCCCCAATTGTGCGAGGGATTGAACGCGACCATCGCCCAGATCAGGCCGGCCACTCCCAAGGTCAAAATCAGCGGAGAGCAATCGCGGATGTAGCGATTGCGATAGACGCGGTGGATCACGAGCCCGGCAACGAATTCCCACGCGATCGGATCTGCATAGAACTTCACTACATAGTTGCTCGTGAACGGCGCGATGGCGGCAAGAGCGGCGAAGACGGCAGCAATCCACCAGATCGACCGGCGCATTTTCACGACGATCAGACCGAACAGCAGGTAAAAGAAGATCTCGAAATTCAGCGTCCAGCCGACTCCGACCAGCGGAAACACGCCGTGGACCGGGATGAACAGCAGCGACTCGATGACGAACTCAGGGTCTAGCGAGGGCGCGTTCCACGCGCAAACTGCCGCGACGATCCAGTAAAGAGGCACGATTCGCGTGAACCGATTTGCCACGAACGCGCCGAAGCTTTGCGTCGGTGTCCGCTCGTGAAGGTGGCCCATGATGAAGCCGCTGATCACGAAGAAGATGTGCACGCCGACCCCGCCGAACGGCAGGAAGCGATACCACCCCGACATCGTGGGAATGGGATCGCCGGTGAGATGCGCGTAGTCCCGAAAGAAAATCTGGTTGTGCATCAGGACAACCAGCAATGCGGCGGTAGCTCTCAGGAACTGGACTGAGGCTATTTGTTGATTTTGTGTTTTCATTTTTTATTGTCTTACGCACCGTCTACGCGGCGATCGTTACGACGCAGCCTATCAAATCACTTTCCGTACAGGGCGGCCCCGGCAGCCCGAAACGCCCGGATGCCGCCAGTCACATCGCCCTTGTGCGCTTCGTCGATCGTGAAGTCGCGCAGATATTTCCCCGCGAGCGCATCGACGTCACTCGTCGATTTCAGCGCGCTCATGATTTCCTGCTGATGCGGATAGGCACCGTCGATCATGTTGCTGCGCCACTCTGACGCGCTGAGGAAGGCGTAGAGGAACACGGCGAGCAGGCCAATGCCGAGCACATTGCCCGCGCGCGGGAAACGCTTCGAGACGATCAGCCACGCGAACGCCGGCAGGAAGATCGACATCGAGCCGTAATGCATCGCCGTGACCGGATTCCAGTCGCCCTGAGTCTTCGAGCGCCCGACTGCAACACTTGCCATTACGAGGAACGAGCAGATTGCGCCCACGGCCAGCAGATAATCGTGCAGCGTGAGCTGGCGTTTCACCGCTTTCGCGACAATAACGACCGCACCGGCCAGCGCGAGCAGGGCGACGACGGCGAACTTCCATTCCACATCGCCGAACGCGAACACGCCCATCGACGCGGGCAGCAGGCCGTACAGGTAGACGGCCACAGCATGCACGTTCAGGCCGTCCGTGCTCGATGCGGCGGTCGGTTTCCACGTCAGCCAGACGATCAGGCTTGCGACCAGCGGCAGCACGAACGGGACGAAGCCACGCCGACGCACCGCGGCGAACCAGACTAGCATCGCGGCCGCGCCGATCGTCGCGAAAAGCAACCCGTTCATACCCGACAGCGCACACGCTACGAGCGCAAGCGCCGCAATCCACATCGAGCCGCGCACCGCGCAGAAGATGAACGATGCGAAGAAGAAGATCGACGAGATGAACTGGAACTGGAACGCCCACAGGCTGTAACCGGCGCTGAACTGGAGAAGCCCGAGCGGGACGAGCATGTCGCCTGCGCTCAGGTGGCCGCGATAGGCTTTCGCCACGTAGAGCAGCATCGCGCTCGTCGCGATCGCCAGCGCGTAGTTGACGCCGACCATATAGCGGAAGTCGAAGCCGGACGCGCGCAGGGTCAGGAAGCTGACGATCTTGTGAATCGGGATCCGGTGATCGACGTGCTGCACGAACAGCCAATTCCACCACTCCGAGAGTGACGTGAACTTCAGCGGCAGCGCGAAGATCCAGTCATCCGCGAACGGATAGGCCCGGAAGTAGGGCAGCACGAGCATGAAGAAATTGAGCGCGATGAAGCCGATCGCTGCCGCGTAGAGAATCGGCATAGCCCGCACTTCGTATGCGAACGGCCGGTCGGGATGAAGCGCCCGCGCGCCGGACTCGACGCACATTGCGAACGCGAAGCCGAAGACCATAATCATCGGCACGTCAAATTTCAGGAAATCCATTTTTGCAACCTCGATATTTGGCGCGGATTTTAACGTAAACGGTTTCTAATAAGCCGACTGGAGCCGGTCGCGAAACCGCGTCGTATCTTGATTAAAAACCGAGCAAAATATTAGAAGAGGTATGCAGAAGCGCCTTACTGCATAAGGCTGAGACGTGATTTTCCACGTTTGAGCGGCACGCAATTCCGTCTCGCCCAACTGTTCTTCTCGAACATCGGCCGCGTGCTGTCGCGCGATCATATTTTCGCGATGGTCTGGGGCCGCGAGTTCCGCGAAACCACACGCACCATCGACAGTCACGTGTCGCGCCTGCGGCTCGCGCTCGAAATCGAGCCGGTCAACAACTTCCGCTTGCAGCCGGTCTACAAGAGCGGCTATCGCCTGCTGCATCTTTACGATGAAGGCGAGGACAGCGGCGGCGAGCACGCCGACCCCGAGCGTGCGCAGATCGCCGCTTAAGGCCTGAGGCCGATATCAACGAAAAATGCCGTCGCGATGACGGCATTTTTCATTTGCGCCGAGGGTTCTCAGAAGCTCGGCAACGCCGGGCGTGTTTCGATGCCGCGCCGGATCAGCGCTTCGACTTCCTTGCGCTCCTCGCCCGCGAGCGGCAGGCGCGGCGGGCGCACCGGCTCGGTGCCGAGACCGACGATCGCCTCGGCCAGCTTGATGTTCTGCACGAGCTTGTGCGACACATCGAGCGCGAGCAGCGGCGCAAACCAACGGTAGATCGCGCGGGCTTCCTCGACGCGCCCCGCGCGGATCAGCTTGTAGATCGCCACCGTCTCACGCGGGAACGCGCAGACGAGACCGGCCACCCAGCCTTGCGCGCCCATCAGGATCGCTTCCATGGCCAGATTGTCCACGCCGCAGAAGAGCGCGTACCGGTCGCCCGTTTCGTTGATGAGATCGGTGATGCGCCGCACGTCGCCGCTCGATTCCTTGATGGCGGCGAATTTACGGTCTTCGGCCAGCTCGGCGAACATCTTCGGCGTGACATCGACGCCATAGGCAAGCGGATTGTTGTAGACCATCAGCGGCAGCGGGCTCGCATCCGCGACCATGCGGAAGTGATTGAGTGTCTCGCGCCGGTCCGAGAGATAGCGCAGGCCAGGCAACACCATGTAGCCCGCGGCGCCGTGGCGCGCGGCGCGTTCGGCCTGACGGCAGCCGTCGAGCGTGCTGTTCTCCGCGATCGTCAGCAGCACCGGCACGCGGCCGCGCGCGGCGTCCACGGCGATATCGAGCACGTCGAGCTTCTCGTCGAGCGAGAGCGTCGAGGCTTCGCCGAGCGATCCGCACACGATGATGCCATCGACGCCGGCCTCGATCTGCGCGTCGATATTCTTCGCGGTCCATGCACGATCTATGCTGAAATCGGCGTTGAACTTGGTGGTCACGGCGGGCATCACGCCTTCCCAGATATGCGTCACGGCGAGTCTCCGAAATGAATGGAACGGTACGCAGTGTAAGTACCGTAAATTCGGGCGTCTTGCGCGTTTCGCGCGCACCGCGTGCCGATTTCGGCATAGCCTCCGCACGCCGATTCCCGGCCGCACGAACGCGCGCCGCGACTATGCCGATTTCGTCATCGAAACGGCGAAGCCGCTTCAAGACGCTCGCTGCGCGCGTTTCTACGATAGGCGGCATGAAAACCATCGACATCATCGACTCGCACACGGGCGGCGAACCCACGCGCCTCGTGACCGCGGGCGGCCCGGATCTGGGCGCAGGCACGCTCGCGCAGCGTCTCGACACGTTTCGTACGCGTTTCGACGACTGGCGGCGCGCCATCGTGACCGAGCCGCGCGGCTCCGACGTGATGGTCGGCGCGCTGCTGTGCGAGCCCGACGATCCCGGCGCGGCGGCGGGCGTCATCTTCTTCAACAACGTCGGCTATCTCGGCATGTGCGGGCACGGCACGATCGGGCTCGTGGCGTCGCTGGCGCATGCGGGGCGGATCGCGCCGGGGCGGCATCGGATCGACACGCCCGTCGGCCCGGTCGACGCCACGCTCAATGCGAACGGCAGCGTCAGCGTGCGCAACGTGCCCGCGTACCGGCACGCGCGCGCCGTGACGGTCGACGTGCCGGGTCACGGCCCGCTCACCGGCGACGTCGCGTGGGGCGGCAACTGGTTCTTTCTCGTCGCGGATCACGGGCGCCAACTCGTGCCCGCGCGCATCGCGGAATTGACCGCGTTCACCGAAGCGATCCGCGATGCGCTGCACGCGCAAGGCATCGCCGGCGCGGATGGCGCTTACATCGACCATATCGAGCTGTTCGCGGATTCGCCGGTGGCGGGCGTGGACAGCCGCAACTTCGTGCTGTGTCCCGGCAGCGCCTACGACCGCTCGCCGTGCGGCACCGGCACGAGCGCGAAGCTCGCGTGCCTCGCCGCGGACGATCTGCTCGCGCCGGGCGCGGTGTGGCGGCAGGAAAGCATCATCGGCAGCGTGTTCGAAGGCAGTTACGTGATGGACGGCGAACTGCTCGTACCGACCATCACGGGCCACGCGCACATCATGGGCGAAGGCCGGCTCGTGTTCGACGAGCGCGATCCGTTCATGAAAGGCCTATGACGGCGGACGTGATCGTCGTCGGCGGCGGCATTGTCGGGGCGGCGTGCGCGGCGGAACTCGCGGCGCGCGGCCTGACGGTCGAGGTGCTGGAAGCGCGCGGCATCGGCGGCGGCGCGACGGCGGCGGGCATGGGCCACATCGTCGTGATGAACGACTCGCCCGCCGAATTCGCGCTGGCGCGTGCTTCGCGTGAACTGTGGCACGCCCTCGGCCCGCAGTTGCGCGAGCGCGATGCGTTCACGCGCTGCGGCACGGTTTGGGTCGCCGAGGACGAGGAAGAGCTCGACGCCGCCCGCGCGATGCGCGACGCCTTCGCCGCGGCGGGCGTGCGCGCGCACCTGCTCGACCGCGCCGCGCTGCGCGAAGCCGAACCGGCGGTGAGCCACGCGATGCACGGCGGCCTCCTGATCGACGACGACGCCATCGTGTACGCGCCCTGCGCAGCGCAGTTTCTGCTCACGAGTTCGCCGCGCATCCGCGTCTCGACCGGCTGCGCCGTGCGCGCCGTCGATGCCAGCGGCACGCACGCCAGCGTCACGCTTGCGAACGGCGAGCAGCGCATGGCCGCGCACGTGGTTGTCGCCAACGGGCTCGCGGCGCCGGAGTTGATCGCGGGCGTGCCGATCGAAGCGAAGAAAGGGCATTTGCTCATCACCGATCGCTATCCGGGCATGCTTCGTCATCAGGTGCTGGAGCTTGGCTACATCAAGAGCGCGCATCACGCACGCGGCACATCGGTGGCGTTCAACGCGCAGGCGCGCCCGACGGGACAACTGCTGATCGGCTCGTCGCGGCAGTTCGGCACGCTCGATCCCGCCGTCGAAATCGACGTGCTCGGCGCGATGCTCGCGCGCGCGTCGCGCTATCTGCCGGGCATCGGCGCGCTCGAAGCGATCCGCGCGTGGACGGGCTTTCGTGCCGCGACGCCCGATGGTCTGCCGCTGATCGGCCCGGCGCGCTTTCCTGGAGACCGGCTGTGGCTCGCCGCGGGCCACGAAGGGCTCGGCGTGACGACATCGCTCGGCACGGCGCAACTCATCGCCGCTCAGATGCTCGGCGAGCCTGTGCCTTTCGAGATGCCCGACATCCACGCTTTCTCTGCGCAACGGTTCGCGAAGGAGCACGCCGATGGCTGAACTCGTTCGCGTGACCATCGACGGCGAGGCGCTCGCCGTGCCCGCTTTCACGACGGTTGCCGCCGCAATCGCGCTGCGCGGCATCGGCGCGACGCGGCGTTCCGTCACCGGCGAGCCGCGCGCCGCGCTGTGCGGCATGGGCGTGTGTCACGAATGCCGCGTGAGCGTCGACGGTCGCGCGCACGTGCTCGGCTGTCAGACGGTATGCCGCGACGGCCTGTCCATCGAGACGATGCGATGAAGGTCGAAACCTGCGATATCGCGATCGTCGGTGCGGGACCGGCGGGTCTGAACGCGGCGCGGGTGGCGGCGCGAGCGGGCGTGCGCGTCGTGCTCGTCGATGATAATCCGCGCCCAGGCGGACAGATCTGGCGGCAAGGCCCGACGCTCGCGCCCGCCGCGCCGTTGCGCGAATGGCTCGATGACGCGCGCACGCACGCGAACCTCGTCGCGATGAACGCGACGAAAGTCGCCGCCGCACCGGGCGGCAAGCGCCTCATGCTGGAACGCGATGGCGCGCCGGTCGCGCTCGCGTATTCGAAGCTGATCCTCGCCACCGGCGCGCGCGAGCGGCTTTTGCCGTTCGACGGCTGGACGCTGCCGGGCGTCACGGGCGCGGGCGGCTTGCAGGCGCTCGTCAAGGGCGGGATGCCGGTGCGCGGCGAGCGCATCGTCGTCGCGGGAAGCGGGCCGCTGTTGCTCGCGGCCGCCGATACCGCCCGCCGTCACGGTGCGCACGTCGTCGCGGTGGTCGAGCAGGCGCCGCTTGCGCGCGTCGCACGCTTCGTCGCCTCGCTGGCGCTGACGCCGGGCAAGCTGGCGCAGGCCGTCGCGCTCGGCACGGCGCGGTATCGGACAGGCGGTGTCGTCGTGAAAGCGCATGGCGATGCGCGCGTCGAAGCGGTCACGATCCGCGCGAAGGGACGTGAAACGACGCTCGCCGCGGATCGCGTCGCGTGCGGTTACGGACTCGTGCCGAATGCGACGCTCGCGCTCGCGCTCGGCTGCGCCATCGACGAAACCGAAGGCGCGATCACGGTCGACGACACCCAGCGCACGTCGCAAGCCGATATCTTCGCGGCGGGCGAATGCACGGGCATCGGCGGCATGGAACTGGCGAGCGTCGAAGGGGCGCTGGCGGCGCACGCGGCGCTCGGCACCGCCGCCGATGTGCAGATCGCGCGTCTCGTGCGCGAGCGCGATCGCTGGCGTGGGTTCGCGCGGCGCGTGGCGCGGGCGTTCGAACTGGGCGGCGAGGCGCGCGCGATGCCGTCGCCGGACACCTTGCTGTGCCGCTGCGAAGACGTGCCGGTCGGCGCGGTCGCCGCGCATGCCGACTGGCGCGACGCCAAGCTGCACACGCGCTGCGGCATGGGGCGATGCCAGGGGCGCGTGTGCGGCGAGGCGGCGTCGGTGTATTTCGGCTGGCCGCGCGCGGCGGCGCGCCCGCCGTTCGCGCCCGTGCGCATCGACACGCTGATCGCCGCGCGCGATCACGCCGAACCGATCGTTCGATAGTGGGGCGAGCGCCAATTTCGACCGCGCGTGCGCGCTCCTATAATCGCTTGCTTCCCATTCCATCGAGCGCAATCCGACTCTTCACGCATGACGGCTCTCATGACCAGCACGGCGTCGGTCGCGCAAACCGCATCGACGTTCTCCGAGATGCTCGCGCATTTCGCGCTGCTCGCGCCGGTATTCGACGCGATGCCCGATATCGTGTTCTTCGTGAAGGACCGCGACGCGCGCTACGCGATGGTCAATCGCACGCTCGCGCGACGCTGCGGCCACAAGGACGACAAATCGGCGCTCCTCGGCAAAACCGCGGAGGATGTGTTTCCGCGGCGCTTCGGACGTATCTACACGGCGCAGGATCAGGCGATCATCGCGCAGGGGCATCAACTCATCGATCAGCTCGAACTGCATCTCTATCCGGGGCGCGAGCCCGGCTGGTGCATGACCTGCAAGCAGCCGCTTCATGACAGGCATGGGGATATCGTCGGGCTCGCGGGCATTTCGCGCGACTTGCAGGCGGCCGAGGGCACCCATCCGGCCTACAGCCGGCTCGCGGCGGTGGTGCAGCACATTCAGGAAAATTACGTGCAGCCGCTCAACATGCGGCAGCTCGCGCACATGGCGAACATGTCGATCGCGCAACTGGAGCGTTATTTTCACAAGGTCTTTCATCTGACACCGCGTCAGGTTCTGCTGAAGACGCGGCTCGACGCCGCCACCGCGCTGCTCGTTTCGCAAGAGAAAGTCACCGACGTCGCCGCGCTGTGCGGCTACACCGACCACAGCGCGTTCACGCGCCAGTTCAAGGCTACGGTGGGCATCACGCCGAGCGAATATCGCGCGCTGTTGCAGGCGGGGACGGCCGCCGCGTCGCGCCCCGATTCCGCGCGGGAAGCAAACGTCTGACGGGAAATCAGGGCGCGGCTGGTGCCGGAATTACACGGTCGTGCGTACGTTTCGTCCATTCGACGGGCGCGCGCAGGCGGGAACGCCCGCCGGACATGGCGCTCCCGGGAAACGGAGGCAAGCCGGTCCGGATTTTGCTCTTTGAGGCACGCAGCGAACGGACGACCTTAGCGCCGCCGCTGCCGATACCGCGAGGCGTTCCGCACCGGCGCACACGCGGCGTAAATAGCGGTGCGTTCGGAATTCCCGCCGCGTTTTCGTGTCAATCAAATGCGCGCGATGTGCGCGCGGCGGCGACAAGCTGGAGACCTCCGCGAGAATTCCGTTTTTGGCAGTTGAAAAGAACATCATGAGCGAAGTAGCAAGACTGGGGCATATGCGAATCGTGCTGATCGAAGACGATCCGGAGAGCAGGGCGTCCCTGCAGATGTTGCTGCAGGAAGAAGGCGCCGAAGTCATCGCCGTAGCCGACGCCGAAGACGGCGCGCAAGCGGCGATCGAGCATCTTCCCGATGCGGTGATCTGCGATCTCGATTTACCCGAGATGGACGGCTTTTATCTCATCCAACGTTTGCGCGATCACGAGATACGCGGAAATCTGCCGCCGTCCGTGGCGATCGCGCTGACCGGGCACGACGGCGACGAATACCGTCTGCGCAGCATCGGCGAGGGTTTCCAGCATTTCATGACCAAGCCCGTGCATCCCGACGAACTCGTCACGCTGATACAGGACGCGGCCGGCGCGCGCGTCGTGATGTGATGCGTCGGGCGCCGCCCGTCGAGGCGGCGCGTTCGAACGCGTCAGGACCGGTCGCGGTTGCGCGCTCGCGTCGCGCCCGTGATCACGGCGATGCCGAGCATGATGACGGCGACGATCATGATCGTGTGCTGCGACACGTGCATCGCGACCAGCGCACACGATACGCCCCCGATGAAAATCAGCCAGCCTACGAGATAAATGATTAGCGTCATCGACTTCTCCTTTTTTCGTTGTGTGCGGAAATCGTAGTGCGGCCAGCATGAAAGGGTCCTATCCTTGGACGCCGGGCGCGCATCGGTTCGTTACATGCAAGTGGCGTACCGCGGTGTAGGCGTCGCGATGAACGAGAACTGAAAAATGCTGACCGTGCGTCAGAAGAATCAAATCGGCTCTCGCGCTTGAATCGACTGGCGGGCGTGGAGTCGATTCCTAACAGACTGCTCAACAGACGTGCAACGAAATGATCTGCTGTCGAAATCCTGGACAGAAATGTGTGTCAGTGTTTCGGAGCGATTTTCCCAATGACGCGGGAGGTTGGTGATGAAACGCAAACAGTACTCGGTGGAGCAGATCGTGGCGGCGCTCAAGCAGGCAGAGCTGGGCATGCCGGTGGCCGATCTGATCCGGCAACTGGGCATCTCCGAGCAGACGTACTATCGCTGGAAGAAGCTGTAAGCGGGCATGGAATCGAACCAGGTCCGTAAACTGAAGCAGCTCCAGGACGAGAATGCTCGGCTCAAGAAGCTGGTTGCGGAGCTCAGTCTGGACAAGGCGATCCTGCAGGATATCGCCACAAAAAAGTGGCCCCGCCAGCGCTGAAGAGACAAGTCGTGACCTATATCGTGGATCACTACGGTCTTCCGACGCAGCGGGCGTGCCGTCTGGCCAAGCAGGCGCGCAGCACCCACTACTATCGCAGCGTCAAGGATCCTCAGGCCGCGTTGCGCCAGCGCATGCGTGAGATTGCTCAAACCCGTGTGCGATACGGCTACCGACGCGTTCATGTGTTGCTCAAACGCGAGGGTTGGCGTGTGAGCCGCAACCGGGTCTATCAGTTGTACGCCGAAGAACAGCTGCAGCTACGCTCGAAGCAGCCCAAGCGACGCAAGATGGTGGTCTCACGCCGTGAACGATGCGTACCGATTCGTCCCAACGAGGTCTGGAGCCTGGACTTTGTGGCGGACCAATTGGTCGACGGAAGCCGTCTGCGGGCGCTGACCATCGTGGACGTCTTCAGCCGTGAAGCGCTTGCCATCGAAGTCGGCAAACGGCTGCGCGCGGAGGGCGTGGTATCGGTGCTCAACCGTCTGGTGGCACAGCGCCGTGCGCCACGGTTCCTGTTCGCCGATAACGGTAGCGAATTTTCGGGTCGTCTGATGGATATGTGGGCGTACCACTACAAGGTACAGATCGACTTCAGCCGTCCGGGCAAGCCCACGGATAGCAGCTTCATCGAGACGTTCAACGGCTCATTGCGGAACGAATGCCTGAATCTGCACTGGTTCGAAACTCTGGCGGAGGCAAAACGCGAGATCGAGGCCTGGCGCCAAGACTAGAATGAGACTCCACCTCACATAGCGCTTAAAGATCTAACGCCGGGCGAATTCGCCCGGCAATACAGCCTGCGGCCGTCGGACGAAGGCTCATGAAACGCCGGCCACTAACGCTCGGCACTATCTAGGAAATCCAAGCGGTTCACGCTCCGAAACACTAACACTCATTTCTGTCCAGGATTTCGACAGCAGATCATCGCGCCGCGCGGGGCGATGTCCCGAAGACAGTTGAAGGTTGGGACGGCGGGTGCGGCATAGGTTAGGCAACCTTCCGATCATGGTCAATTGATTTCGAGCGTGACCGTTTCAAGGCCGCAGCGAGAATCCAGAGTTCATTCACGCCGAGGATTTTTCGGAAGTGCTTCTCAGCTTCCAGGAAGCCCGCGGCTGTCCAGCGCAACGCCATGTCGGCGTCGCGATAGCGCTTCACGCGCCCCG
Organism: Caballeronia sp. PC1; assembly: GCF_021353155.1. Taxonomy (NCBI): domain Bacteria; kingdom Pseudomonadati; phylum Pseudomonadota; class Betaproteobacteria; order Burkholderiales; family Burkholderiaceae; genus Caballeronia; species Caballeronia sp. PC1. Next base: position 808,583 of record NZ_JAJUBH010000002.1, on the reverse strand, counting down.
CGACACGGCGCACCGCGCCGTTGGGATTCTCGATGATGTTGGTCGTCGACAGCCCGCGCATGAGCGCCGGCGTCAGGCCCAGCTTGTTCACCGTGAAAGTTTCCTCCAGCCCCTCGAGCAGTGCGGCCGAGGCGTCCGGATAGTCGGCCTTGAGCCACGCCGCGTGCGTCTTGAGCTTGGCGATGCCATCGTCGGTCGACAACTTGTAGGCGGCCTTCATGATCGCGGCGGTTTGCGAAACGCTCTCCTTGGGCAGGCGCTCGAGGACGTTGCGCTGCTTGTGCACACGGCAGCGCTGCACGTGGGCGCGTTCGCCGAAGAACTCCTCGATGGCCGAGCGCAGCGCTTTGGAACCATCGATCACGAACAGGTATTCGCGATCCGCAGGCACGCCGCGCTCGATCAGTCCGCGCAACAGATCCTTGACGACCTGGGCGTTCTCACTCGACCCGCTCGCGAGACCCAGGAGGTGTTTCTCGCCGGGGCTGTCCACGCCGATAGCGGCGATGATGTGACGTGAGTCGACGATGATGCCGTCAAGGTAGATCGCCAGAAAGTCCTTGTCATCGAAGCGCCGCCCCATCAGCTCGGTGAGCGCCGTCTGGCTGGCCTTGATGAACTCGCGCGAGACGCTGCTCTTGGAGATGCCAACGGTGCCGGCCATCTCGGGCAGGACCTTGGCATATTTGCGCGTCGACACGCCCGTGACCATGATCTCGTGCACGCGCTCGGCGAGCCGCGGATTCTCGTTCAATTGCTCGTAGGCGGGGACCGGCACTTCGCCGCCGCCACGACGCCGAAGGCGCGGCCGCTTCACGTTCAACTTGCGTTCGTCCATCACAATCTGGCCTTGCTGCGAGCCGTGCCAGCGGATCTCGCCGCCTCTGCGGCCCGGATGCTTCTCGCCGGCGACTTCCGTCGCCGAGATCACCAGCAGTTGCTCGACAAGGCTACGGCCGGCTTCGTGCATCAACTCGTCGATGCTCGCGCGGGTGTTCTGAATCAGATCGAGCATGGGCAACAGGAGCTGACTGTTCTCGGCAAAACAGGCACGCAGTCCTTCCGGGTCCTGCTTGGGCACCACGTGCAACGGCGCGCTGGCGCTTTGGGGCTTCTTCTTGGTACGCTTCATTTGGCGGTTCTCCTTGGTTCCCTGTCCGGGAAGTTGGTCGTCGAAACCCGATTCTCTCGGATTTCCAACGGGGAACCGCCGCCTTCAACCTTCAACTACGCCCGGGACATTGCCCCGCGCGGGCTTTTTGGATCAGACGTACTGATTAAACCGGTGGCGGGCAGACCGCACCTTGATAAACCAGTTGATACGTGTAGTGCTTATCCCACGCCAGCGGGAGAGTACCCGGAATGAGCCATTCGGCGTAGTTGCCGGTCATTACACTGGGAGCAAATTGTGACATGCCTACGACTGCGATATTGACGGGCTGGCCATTCAATACGATTGGCGCATTCCCATACCATTCGAATTCGCTTCCGTTCTGGAACCAATCTCCGTTCCAGTGCTGAGTGGTGCCGTACCAAGTGTTATTAGATTGGAAGCAAACGCCCTGATTGGCATGCTGGCTACCGCCAGGAATGTAGTACGAGACAAAGGCCCAGTAGCCTACTGGCGATGTCTGTGCCTTGGCGCCGCTGATGCTTGCAATGGCAATACTCAGAGCAGTGAGCGAACGCGAAACTAGTTTCTTCATTTGCAATCCTCGTAAACTGATTGTTGGCGGATTGGATGTAATAAATCGTAACCGCGCCGGAAATGTACGACGAATCAGCTTATATGTAAACGACCTTTCCATTGGATCACCAGCGCCCATCACGCGTGATAATTCAAAGCCTCTAAATGCCTAAGCTACAACACTTAAGCCCCGCCTCAGTGAGGTGGCAGCGAAAGTGGCAACCATGCAGGTCGAGATCACGGCGCACGGACAAAAACAGTAGTTCGCAGCGCGGAAAGGGATACAAGTGGCCAAGGTACGCTCGACGTTTCTTACCGCTCATCCGTTATGTGTTTTCTGTCTGCGCGACGCTGGCATCACGGCGACGATCATCCTCGCGTACATCGAGCGACGCGTCGCGCTAGGTCGGAGGAATTCGTGCAATAGATGGGAACGGTGATGCGACGATAGACCCGTGGGCGACGAAGATGTTGACGGCGTTTGCGTTCCGTTACAGAACGATTGTTTGTTAAACTCAAATGCTCGCTCGCCTGTGTTTCCCCACACTCCGGAAAGCGATGCTGGGATCAGTCGGCTCCTGGCAGCGGCTGATCCAACACGCGTTTGAAGGTTGCCAGGCGATGTCACGGATAGGTAAGCACGACCTGGACGCAATGCGCCGACAAGGGGAAGCAAATCTCAGGTTACACACCACGCTCTACGAAGACGTGGTGTGATGCCGAGCGGCTCTCCAAGAGAAGGTCGTAACGTCAATGCAAGATATTCTTGGGCTCCCGGAGGACGGTCCGCAAAGCTAAGAATCTAGATGAAAAGAGAGGTTGTAAACCGAGACATGCTGCCAGATAACGGCCGCCGGAAAGATGCGTCCTGAGCCCGCCAGTCAGAAAAAGACAGCGGGCTTTTTGCGTTCTGATCCGTGCTTACTGCTCAGGGCTGGCGCCCGGAAACACATACGGGGCAGCGAGCGCGAATGAGAGCGCCACCCCTTCCGCTCGCCTGTGCGAATCCCCATTCCTCGGACGATGAGCCCGCGCAAAGACAATCTCTTCGCCGATGTCTTGCTCGCATGTGCAATGGCTCCCGCTGACCAGATGGGTTACTTCGCCGCACAAGACATCAGGGCGCATATACAGTTGATCACGGGGAAGGACTATCAAATTCCCAGTTTCTCAAAACACTTGAAGGAATTCTGCGAAGAAAAGCGTGGGCCGATTCTCAAGAAGATCGGAACGGCGCGTCGCTTCCGGTTTCGTTTCATTAATCCTCTTGCAGCCGTATGTCGTGATGCAGGGCTGTCTTACGGGCAAAGTGTCGCTCAGCTAAAGGACGCCCGGCGCGCGGCCGGGCAAGGGCTCCAACCGAACCGAGCGCCACGCGAGCGCTCGGTGCAGTATGGAAGATGTCTCGAGCAGATCAAGCTCGATAGCGAAGCGCTGTGTTTTGCTTGTGCCCATTCCCATCGCCGGCGCCAAGCGCGCGCGTCCAAAAACGCACATCCATTTTCCGGCATTGCCGTCACTTGCTGATGGCCGCCGCGCACGCAAACCGCGTGATTCCCGTTCGCCACATCTCCGCCCGAGTGCTCGCACTTGTTGCGAGAGGTGCGGTCCCGACTCGATTTGGAAAAGTCCCATCGCCCATGCGCGATACTGTACACATGTAATTGGATATACAGATCGACGCAAGCGGGACGTCAGAATATTAGGAGCCGGCCGCTTTTGATATTAGGAGCGGCGATTCCTGGACGTGCGACACTACCACGCGACAAGGCTCGCCGCCGATAATACATAAGTGACCATGCTGACCGTCCACCACCTCAACAACTCCCGCTCCCAGCGAGTGCTCTGGATGCTCGAAGAGCTCGGCGTCGAATACGAGCTGAAGCGCTATCAGCGCGATCCGCGCACCATGCTCGCGCCGCCCGAACTGCGCGCGGTGCATCCGCTTGGCAAATCGCCGGTCGTCACCGACGGCGATCTCACGCTCGCGGAGTCGGGCGCGATCATCGACTATCTGGTCGAGCGTTATGGCGATGGGCGCTTTTCGCCGCCGCCGGGCACGTCGGCCGAACGCGTGCGCTACAACTACTGGATGCATTACGCGGAAGGCTCGGCCATGCCGCCGCTTTTGCTCAAGCTCGTCGCGCGCCGGCTGGAAAGCGCGAAGATGCCGTTCTTCGCCAGGCCGATCGCGCGGCGCATCGCGCAGACGATGCAGAGCAGTTTTATCGATCCGCAATTGCGCCTGCACTTCGGCTATATCGAAGCGGAGCTTGCGAAATCGACGTGGTTCGCGGGCGAAACCTTCAGCGCCGCCGACGTCCAGATGAGCTTTCCGCTCGAAACCGGCGGCCAGCGCGCCGGCGCGAAATCGATGCCGCATATCCGCGCGTTTCTCGAACGCATTCACGCGCGGCCCGCGTACCAGCGTGCGCTCGAGCGCGGCGGGCGCTACGACTTCGCCACCTGACCGATACCTCGGGCGCGTTGCGTACAATGACTCGCACGCAACCACTCAGCCCAAAGGCGACGCATGGCCCGAATCGTTCCCGACGACTGGAAGAATCTCGACGCGACCGGCGCGGCGGCGCGCGAACTCGAAACGCTCGCGCTTCTCGAAAAGCTGCCCGAGGACTACACGGTCTATCACGGCGTGCACTGGACGCGCATCAACGAAGGGTTTTCCGTCTTCGGCGAGGCGGATTTCGTCGTGGTTGCGCCGTCGGGCCGCGTGCTGATGATCGAGATGAAGGCGGGTTTCCTGCGCGAAACCGGCGCCGGTCTCGTGAAGGTGTATCTGCAGAAGGAACGCAACGTCGCGATCCAGCTTGCGCGCACGCTGGAAAATCTGCATCGGCGCTTCACGGCGGCGTTCGGCGCGGGCACGTACCGGATCGAGGAATTGCTGTATTGCCCCGATTACACCGTGAAGAACGCCGCGATCGCGGGCGTCGCGCCGGCGCGCATCGTCGATGCGAGCCGCAAGTCGCAGCTTCCGCGCGTGGTGCTGGAGATTCTTCCGCCGGACGAGCCGCGCTTCGAAGCGGCGGCGCGCATCCATCATTTTCTCGCCGATGAACTCTCGCTCACGCCCGACACCAACGCGCTCGTCGGGGCCGCGAACACGCTTGTCACGCGCCTGTCGGGCGGGCTTGCGACCTGGGCGCGCCGGCTCGAATTCGAACCGTTTCGCCTGCGCGTGATCGCCACCGCCGGCGCGGGCAAGACGCAACTCGCCGTGCGCGTGATGCGCGAGTCGCTCGCACAAGGCAAGAGCGTGCTCTACGTGTGCTTCAACCGGCCGCTCGCCGACCATATCCGCGCCATCGCGCCGAAGGAAGCGAAAGTCGCGAACTACCATCAACTGAGCGCGGCGGTCGCGCGCGATGCGGGCAGCCCGCCCGATTTCAACCAGCCCAATGTCTTCGCGACCCTCGAAGAGCGTTTCGCCGCCGTGCCGGTGCCCGAGCACTGGAAGACCGACGTATTGATCGTTGACGAAGGTCAGGATTTTCAGGCGGCGTGGGTCGAGGCGCTCGAACGCCTGCTGAACCCGGACGGCGCGTGGTGGTGGCTCGAAGATCCGATGCAGAACCTCTATCTGCGCGAGCCGGTGCCGCTGCCGGGCTGGACCATCCTGCGCGAGACCACGAATTACCGCAGCCCGCGCGATCTGCTCGGCTTCATCCGCAAAATCGTCGGGCCCGAAGTGCGGCTCGATGCGGGCAGCCCGTTCGACGGCTCGGACGTCACGATATCGACCTACGAGGACGGTCATCCCGAAGAGATCGTCGAGGCGACCAAGCGCGCGATCACGCAGGCGCTGTCGCTCGGTTTTCGCAAGCAGGACATCGCCGTGCTGTCGTTCCGGGGCCGCGAGGGCTCGGCGCTCACGGCGGTCGATCACCTTGGCCCGCACCGGCTGCGGGCGTTCACCGGCACGTACGATCTGTTCGGCAATCCGGAATATCGCGAAGGCGACGTGCTGCTCGAATCGATCTATCGCTTCAAGGGGCAATCGGCGCCGTGCGTGATCCTCACGGAAGTCGATTTCGATGCGCTCGACGAGCAGGCCGCGCGCAAGATTTTCGTCGGCGCGACGCGGGCGACGATGAAGCTGATCGTGGTCGCATCCGGGCGCGCGGCCCGGGCCATCGAAGCGTTGCAGTAGCGCATGGCCGTCGCGAGCACCGATCCTTCACTCCGCGCCCACGAGGCGCGCCCCTGGTTCCGCCGTCTCTGGTACGCGACGCTGATCGCGCTCGCGGTCGCCCCGCCCATCGGCGCGGTCGGCTACATGCTGTATTCGGGCCTCGTCGCGCGCGAGACGCACCGGCTCGTCGTGCCCTACGACGTCTACTGGGACGCGGCGCAGTTGCAGGTCGCCTTCGAGCGTTTCGAGAATCACGTGCTGCTTTATCGCAACGGCATCGACGAGGACGCCAATGCCGTGCGCGTGAGCTATCGCCTGCTGCGTGCGCGGCTTTCGCAGGTGGCGGCGTCGGCGGTGTCGTCGGACGGTCAGGAAGCGCTGCTGAACCGGCAGCGCGAAATTCTGCGGCAGTTGCAGACGGCGCTCGATTCGATCGAAACCGACGTCGCCGGGCTTCATAACGACGAGCGCCAGCACACCTTGCGCGTGATCGGCGTGCTGCGCCAGAACGCGCCCGTCGTCGCGGAACTGGCGGGCGGGCGGCGTCTCATCGATATCGCCGAGCGCGAGGCGATCGTGCGCGACTTCGAGGCAAAGCGCCGCTATCTGATCTACGGCGGCATCGTGCTCGGGCTGCTCTCGGCGGCGGCGACCGTGCTGTTGCTGCTGAACGGCTATCGGCGCACGCGGCTCATCGAGCAGCAGCGGGCGGCGCTCGCGGCAGAGCATCAGGCGACGCGCGCGGCGCGTGAGGCCGGCGTCGCGAAGGACACGTTCCTCGGCATGATCAGCCACGAATTGCGCACGCCGCTGCACGCGATCGTCTCGTCGGTGGAACTGCTCGGCCTGAACGCGCGCGGCGAGCCGGATCGCAAGATCATGCAGCGCCTCGAAGCGGGCGCGCGGCATCTCGAAGCGCAGATGCGCGATCTCACCGATTACGCGCGTCTCGGCGCGGGCAAGCTGGAACTGCGCATGGCCGTGTTCGATCCGGTGGACCTGCTCGAATCCATCGTCGATGCGAACTCGCCCGCCGCGGGCGCGAAGGGGCTGGCGCTGCGCGGCGACTACGCGGGCGAGCGCGGGCCGATCGAATCAGACCCGCATCGCGTGCGACAGATCGTGACCAATCTCGTCACCAACGCGATCAAGTACACCGAGGCCGGTTCCATCGACGTGCACTTCGCGCGCACCGAAAAGCAGCTCCATATTTCCGTGATCGACACGGGACCGGGTATCGCGCGCGAGCAGTTGCCGCTGATCTTCCAGGAATTCACGCAGCTCGATTCGTCCAGCACGCGGCGCTTCGACGGCGCGGGCATGGGGCTCGCGGTCGTGCGCGGGCTCGTCGATCTGCTGGGCGGCAAGATCGAGGTGTCGAGCGAAGTGGGACAGGGCGCCGCGTTTCGCGTGAGCCTGCCGGCGGCATCGGCTGCGCATCTGCCCGAGCGCGGCAAGCAGGACGCGCATGCGCCCGAACTGCGCAGATCGCGCGTGCTCGTGATCGACGACCACGAGTCGATCCGCGATTCGCTGAGCGAGATGCTCACGCATCTGGGTTATTCGGCCGTCGCGATGCCGGATGTCGACAGCGCGCTCGCGTGGCTGCGCGCCAACGACGCCGACGTCATCCTCGCCGACCTGCACATGCCCGGCAAGGACGGCTACTCGTTCGCGAACGAATACCGCGCGCGCAGTGCGCCGGGCGCGAGCGTGCCGATCATCGCGGTGAGCGCGTACGCACCCGAACTCGTGGACCCGAGCGCGGTGGTGCTGTTCTTCGATTATTTGCTGAAGCCGGTGCGCTACGAAGTGCTGAAGGACGCCGTGCACCGCGCGGTCACGGTGCGCCGGCGCGCCGCGTGAAGTGTTGCGCAGACTCTAACTGCGCATCAGCCGCTTGGAAAGATCCGCGACCAGAATGCCGAGCCGCGCGGGCTTCTCGAAACAGGCCACGTTGTAATCGCGGATGACCTGGCTGATCTCCGATTCGCTCGCCTTGCCGGTGGTGAGCTCGCCCGTCAGCACGAAAACCGGCGCATCCGGGTTGTCCGACTCGCGCACCGCGCGGATCGCGTCCGCCGACGTATGCACGCCGAACAGCCAGTCGATCACGACGGCGTCGAACACCTGCGTCTGCAGCGCCTCGCGGAAGGCGTCGAGGCCGTAGAAGGCCATCGCCGCGAAGCCGGTGGCTTCGAGATAATCGTGCAGATTGTCGGCGGAGGCGTGATCGTCGTCGACCACGGCGATCACGGGTTTGTCGGTGTCGGGGCGGCGCGGCTGGATTTCGATCTTGTGGACGTCGCTGGCCGCGTGCAGCAGCACGCCTTCGTGCTTCGTGACGATCCAGCGGCCGTTCAGTTTCTGCGCGATGAAGTCCGGGCGGCTGCCCGCTTCGAGCGCATTGCCGACCCACGCCATGCACGGAATTTCGAGCGAACCGAGCTTGAGCACGGCGTCGTGCGCGGTGCCTTCGGTTTCGTCGGGGCGCGTGTTGATCGAATCGAACAGCTTGAGCGCGGGCTCGTCGAAGGCGTCGGCAACGCGGCGAATCTGCGCGAGCGTCCACGGACTGTTGCCGCGCAATTTGCGATGGCCTTGCGAAAAACTCAGGTCGAGGATGCGGCACAACTCGGCGGTCTGCTGCCGCTTTCCGATGCCGTGACGGGCCATGAGTTCGCGCACGCGTTCGGCGACGGCGAGCGATTCCGAGGAAGACGTTTCAGTGACCATACTGCCAGTCGGATGCGTGAAAGTGAGACCGCTAGGGCGAGGTTCGGCGCGTGGCGCGCGACGTTGAGCGCGGTCGATCCGACATTGTAAACGGCGCGGGCGGCCGCGCTCAAAAAGGCCTTGGCGGACCGCGCGCAACGCCTTGATCTTACTGACGAAACGGGCCGTCGCGCCGTTCGCTGGCGCGCAGTTCGCAAGCTGCGGCGCGCGCTTTCACATCGCGTCGATGACCGCGTCGACGAGTTCGCGCGGCGTGCTGAAGGCGCCCGGCGCTGCGGCGAGCGCGGCAAGCCGGTTGTCGATCAGCAGCGATGCGAGCCCATGCACGTGCGCCCACGCCGACGCCATCGCGACCGCCTGATCCGGACTCATCGCGCCGAATGCGCTCTGGCTGCCCGGCGCGATATCGGGCGCGGAATCGAATACATCGGCGAGACCGGCCGCCGACATGCGCCGCGCTTCGACGAGCGAGGGCCGGTCCGTATCGAGCAATTCGTTGCGCGACATCAGCCGGAACAGGTCGGGATTCGCGACGGCGAAATCGATATAGCCATGCGCGGTCGCGTGGCCGCGTTCGGCGCCGGCTTCGACGCCCGCCGCGCGCGCGCGCATCGATTGCGCGAGCCGCCGATGCCCGCTCGCCGCAAGCTCGGCGAGCACGCCGGACGTATCGCCGAAGTGATGCTGAGGCGCGGTGTGGGACACACCCGCCTCGCGCGCGATGGCGCGCAGCGTGAGCCCGCGCAAGCCGTCGCGGCGCAGGACGGTTTCCGCCGCGTTCAGGAGCGCATCCGGCAGCGAGCCGTGATGGTAGGGATGCGGCGCGTTCTCCGCCGCCTTCGCGGGGCGGCCGCGTTTTCTTGCGGGCGTGGGGTTCTGCATAGGAATGAAAACTCGCTGGTCGATCAATCTTTACAATGGAAATTTATATTGACGGATGTGAGCGCGAAAGTCAAAATCTTTCCAACGTAAAGATTAGCGGCGACAAGCGCTTCGATGCGAAAGCCAGGCGCGAATGCCGCAAAACTTCCGATCAATCGCATTACGGTTCACAGGAGAACGATCATGTCCTTTCAAGATATTTTGCTGGGTACGCCTACCTGGGTTTGGGTGCTGCTGGCGGTGCTGGTTTCGCGCGGCATGAAGGCGATGAAAGGTGGCACAGCGCCGCTGTCGAAGCTGGGCATCGTGCCGGCGATCTTCGCCGGCTGGGGGTTGCTGCACCTTCTGTCCGACCACGCGACCGGCTGGGACACGGCGCTGATGTGGGTGGCGGGCGGCGCGCTGGGCGTGGGCATCGGCGCGGCGATCGCAAAGCGAAGCGGCCTGACCGTGGACCGGACGCTGCGCACGGTCACGCTGCCCGGCTCGGCGGTGCCGCTCGTGCTGATCCTGCTGACTTTCGCGATGAAATTCTGGATCGGCTTCGAACTCGCGACGTCGGCGCACCTTGGCGTGGATTCGACCTTCGTCGTGCTCAACGGCCTCGTGTCCGGCGTGGTGGCGGGAATCTTCGCGGGGCGCTTCCTGATCTACTGGCTGGCGCTGCGCCCCGAAGCGACGCCCATGCTGGAACGGCTCTAAGCGGGCCGCACCGCGGTGGTTCGCATCACGCCATCGCGGGCACGGCGGGAATGTCGTCGAGGAGCGTCGAGAGTTCGCTCCTCGCATCGCGTCCACTGAATTCACGCAGTGTCGCGAGCAGCGTGCGCCACGGCGCGGGCCAGCGGGTTTCGCGCACGCAGCGCCCGTTGGCGTCGGTGATGCGCAGCACGGTGGTGTCGGGAAAGTAGGTGAGTGTGACGGGCATGCCGTCGAGTACACAGGTGGCGGTGCAGGCTTTCGGTGTGAACATGCTTTATTGGATGAGTTTTTGTCGTATGAGGCGCAAGCCTTGAGCAATGCGCGTGCCAGCGGCCGCGCGCGCTAGCCCCGACGCCGTTCCATCGGCGCGATCCGAAGCAAAGTTCGTCAATGTTGAAAGGAGTATTGTCCAAAATCACGACAATTGACGGGTTTTAGCCAGCTACACTGCCAGCATCACTGACAGGAGGCTGCCGTGCTCGTCGCTGTTCTTTTTGTTTGTCCGATAGGCGTCGCCGCACTTTTTGGCTTCGCGATCGTCGCCGACAGACATTTCAAAGATTCGAATCCCGCCAAGCGGACGATGTAGCGTCTCAAGCGATCCGCTTTTGCTATCGAACGATCGCCCTTTCGAATTGTTGCGCTATTGCTGCCGGTCTATAGTGCCTCTCACGGCATAGAACCCGAAGCAGACGAACAACGAAAGGAGACGAATCCATGAACCTTATCGACCTGAGCGGGCGCGTCGCGATCATCACGGGCGGCGCGCGCGGCATCGGCCTCGCGACCGCGGAACGCGCGCTCGAATCCGGCGCCGAGGTTGCGCTCTGGGACGTCGACAGCGAGCGCCTTGCGCGCACGCGCGCCGAACTCTCGGCGAAGCACGGCGAGCGCACGATCAGCGAGGCCGTCGTCGAGCTGACCGACGAATCGTCCGTGGACGCCGCCGTGAAAAAGACGCTCGCCGCGCACGGCAAGATCGACGTGCTCGTCAACAATGCGGGCATCACCGGCGGCAACGGCACGACCTGGGAGCTTGCGCCCGACGTATGGCGGCGCGTCATCGACGTCAATCTGATCGGGCCTTATCTGACCTGCCGCGCGGTCGTGCCGCACATGCTGAAGGCGGGCTACGGGCGCATCGTGAATATCGCGTCGATCGCGGGCAAGGAAGGCAATCCGAACGCGTCGCATTACAGCGCCTCGAAGGCCGGGCTGATCGGCCTCACGAAATCGCTCGGGAAGGAGCTTGCGGGCAAGAACATCCTCGTGAACGCCGTCACGCCCGCCGCCGCGAAGACCGAAATCTTCGATTCGATGTCGCAGCAGCACATCGACTACATGCTTTCCAAAATCCCGATGAACCGCTTCCTGATGCCGCAGGAGGCCGCTTCCCTCATTCTCTGGCTCTCGTCCGAAGACTGCGCGTTCAGCACCGGCGCCGTGTTCGATCTGTCCGGCGGACGCGCGACGTACTGACGCCCTCATCGGGAGAAAGCACATGAACCATTCCGCACCGCCGGAAGGGGCGGTCACGTCGCGTGTCATGCGCCGTCTGCTGCCTTTTCTGCTGCTCATGTACGTGCTGGCGTTTCTGGACCGCGCGAATATCGGTTTCGCGCAGAAAGCCTTGCAACAGGACACCGGCCTGAGCAATACCGCGTTCGCTTTCGGCGCGGGCGTGTTCTTCGTCGGCTACGCACTCTTCGAAGTGCCGAGCAATCTGCTGCTGCACCGCGTCGGCGCGAAGCTGTGGATGTGCCGCATCATGGTGACGTGGGGCCTCGTCTCGGCGGCGATGGCCTTCGCGCATTCGGCCACGACGTTCTATGCACTGCGCTTTTTGCTCGGCGTCGCCGAAGCGGGATTCTTTCCGGGCATCGTCTATTACCTGACGCGCTGGTTTCCGCAATCGTCGCGGGCTCGGGCGCTGGGCGTCTTTTACTTCGGCGCGCCGCTCGCGTTCATCTTCGGCGCGCCGTTGTCCGGTCTGCTGCTCGATCTGCATGGCGCATTCGGCGTGAAAGGGTGGCAATGGCTCTTTCTCGTCGAAGGCCTGCTGGCGTCGATCGTCGGCGTGTGGGCGTTCTGGTATCTCGACGACGATCCCGCGAAGGCGCGCTGGCTTTCGCATGACCAGCGCGCGTTGCTCGTCGCCCGCCTGGCCGACGATGCGCGCGCCGCGTCGTCGCACGGGCCGCGCAGTGTGCTCGCGGCGCTCGTCGATGCGCGCGTGCTCGTGCTGTGCTGTGTGTACTTCCTGATCCAGGCGGCGGTGTACGGCGTCGTGTTTTATCTGCCGCAGCAGGTGTCCGCGCTGCTCGGCACGAAAGTGGGCTTTCGCGTCGGGCTCGTGACCGCGTTGCCGTGGATCGCGGCGGTGATCGTCACGTGGATCGTGCCGCGCCACGCCGATCGCACGGGCCGGCATCGCCTGTACGCGGCGGCGCTGCTCACGATCTCGGGCGCCGCGATCGCGGTCTCCGGCCTGTCCGGCGTCCCGGCGGTGTCGCTCATCGCGCTGTGCTGCGCGGCGAGCGGCTTCATCGCGGCACAGCCGCTTTTCTGGACCTTCCCGACGCGCTATCTGACGGGCGCGGCGGCTGCGGCCGGCATCGCGCTCATCAATTCGCTCGGCGGGCTCGGCGGCTTTTTTGCGCCGATGGCCCGCACCGCCGCCGAAGCCGCGTTCCATTCGACGAGCGCGGGCCTCATGGTGCTCGCCGGCGCGAGCGTGCTTGCGGCGATCGTCATCGTCTTCGTGGTGCGCACGCCGCAACGTCATTCGATTCCGGGCCGCGAGGCCGCCAACGCATCCTGATCCGAAGGAGAACCAACATGTCCATGCCGACCATCAAGCAGGTGCGCGCCTTCACGGTCCGAGGCGGCGGCGCCGATTACCACGACCAGGGCGCCGATCACTGGATCGACGATCACATCGCCACGCCGATGGCGCGCTATCCCGAATACCGCAAGAGCCGCCAGTCGTTCGGACTGAACGTGCTCGGCTCGCTCGTCGTCGAGATCGAGGCGAGCGACGGCACGGTCGGCTTCGCGGTGACGACAGGCGGCGAGATCGGCGCGTTCATCGTCGAGAAGCATCTCGCGCGCTTTCTCGAAGGGCAGCGCGTGACCGACATCGAAAAGATGTGGGATCAGATGTACAACGCGACGCTCTATTACGGGCGCAAGGGCATCGTGCTCAACGCGATTTCAGGCGTCGATCTCGCGCTGTGGGACCTGCTCGCGAAGGTGCGCAAGGAGCCGGTGTTTCATCTGCTCGGCGGACCCGTGCGCGACGAACTGCAGTTCTACGCCACCGGCGCGCGCCCGGACCTTGCGAAGGAAATGGGCTTCATCGGCGGCAAGATGCCCTTGCAGCACGGCCCGGCGGAAGGCGAGGAAGGGCTCGCGAAAAACATCGCGAAACTCGCCGATATGCGCGCGAAGGTCGGCGGCGATTTCTGGCTCATGTTCGATTGCTGGATGAGCCTCGATCTCAACTACGCGAAGCGCCTCGCGAACGCGGCGCGCGAGCATGGGCTGAAGTGGATCGAGGAAGCGCTGCCGCCCGACGACTACTGGGGCTACGCGGAACTGCGCCGCTCCGTGCCGGCCGGCATGATGGTGACGACCGGCGAGCACGAAGCGACGCGCTGGGGCTTTCGCATGCTGTTCGAGATGGGTTGCGCGGATCTCGTGCAGCCGGATGTCGGCTGGTGCGGCGGCATCACGGAACTCATCAAGATTTCGGCGCTCGCGGACGCGCACAACGTGCTCGTCGTGCCGCACGGATCGTCGGTGTACAGCTATCACTTCGTCGTGACGCGCCACAACTCGCCCTTCGCCGAATTTCTGATGATGGCGCCCAAGGCCGATCAGGTCGTGCCGATGTTCACGCCGCTCCTGCTCGACGAACCCGTGCCTGTGAACGGCCGCATGAAAGTGCCGGAGACGCCCGGCTTCGGCGTGCGGCTGAATCCGGAATGCGCGCTGACGCGGCCCTACACGCACTGACGCCCATCGGGTGAGGTCCTGAAACTGTGACAGTTTGAGACAGATACGGCGGTCCGAAGGCAATCGTAAGACTTATGATTTCCGGGCAGTCGATTGGATGTTCGAAGTAAATCTGTCTCAAAAGGAAATCACTCGAATGGCAGCGTTATCCCACAAATGGTCGGCGCTCGTAACCGCGACCTGCCTCGCTTTCGGTCTGTCGTCGGCGTATGCGGCCAATCCGCCCGCGGCGGCTGCGGCGCAGCTTCAATGGCCGCGCGAACTCGACACGTCCACGCAGCGCATCGAAATGTATCAGCCTCAGATCGAGCAATGGAACGGCAATCGCATCGCGGGACGCGCGGCGGTGGCCGTGGGCGCGGCGAGCGGCACGGCCTCGCCGACCTACGGCGTCGCGCAATTCACCGCCGACGCCGATATCGACAAGTCATCGGGTCTCGTTCACTTGAGCAACATCACGATCGGCGATGTCAGCGTGCCGACCGATCCGGGCGTCGCGAACAGCGTGAAGAGCGCGATCGTCGCGCATTTGCCGGCGCACGGCATGACCGTGTCGCTCGACGAGTTGCAGACGAGCTACGCGGTATCGAAGCAGGCCGGCGGCACGGAGAAGATCGCGGTGCAGAACCCGGTGCCGAGCATCGTGTTCGCGTCCGCGCCGACGATGCTCGTGATGATCGACGGCAATCCGGCCTGGCGCGATGTCGGCGGGACGATTTATCAGCGCGCCATCAATAGCCGCGCGATGCTGCTGAAAGACGGCGGCGGCCATGTCTATGTGAGCGCGGGCGGCTACTGGTACGCGGCGCAATCGGCGAACGGTCCGTGGGCCGTGCTCGGCGAGACGCCGCAGGCGCTCACCGACGCGGCGAAAAAGGCCGACGCCGCGCAGAAAGCCGACGCGATGCTGCCGCCAAGCGGCAAGCGCGCGACGCAGCCGCCCGCCGTGCTGATCGCCACGCAGCCAACGGAACTCGTCGTCACCGATGGCCCGGCCAAGCTCGAACCGGTCGCGGGCACCGGCTTGCTGACCGTGACGAACACGGACCATGCGGTGTTCGTCGAGCCGCAGACCAATCACTACTATGTGCTGGTGTCGGGACGCTGGTTCGCCGGGTCGTCCGACAAGGGGCCGTGGCAGTACGTCGCGGGCCAGGACTTGCCGAAGGATTTCGCGAAGATTTCGCCGCGGGACCCGAAGGGCAACGTGCTCGTATCGGTGCCGGGCACGCCGCAGGCGAAGGAAGCGGCCATCGCCGCGACCATTCCGCAGACCGCGACCGTCTCGCGCGCGAAGGCGCACCTGAGCGTCGCGTATGACGGCTCGCCGCACTTCCAGTCGATCGAAGGCACGCCGCTGCAATACGCGGTGAATACGGCGACGCCGGTCATCGAAGTGAATCGCTCGCAGTACTACGCGGTGCAGAACGGCGTGTGGTTCGCGGCCGCCGCGCCGGGCGGCCCGTGGGCGGTCGCCGCCGAAGTCCCCAGCGTCATCTACACGATTCCGGTTCAGTCGCCGTTGCATTACGTGACCTACGTGCGCGTCTATTCGGCGACGCCGGAGGCGGTGGTCGTCGGCTACACGCCGGGGTACATGGGCGTCGTCGTGGACAATAGCGGCACCGTGGTCTACGGAACGGGCTATGCGTATCAGCCATATGTCGGCGAGACGGTCTACTACGGTGCGCCGCCGACCTACGGCTACAACGCGGGCTTCGCGATGGACGCCGCCGTGGGCTTCGCGTTCGGTTTCGCCGCCGGTGCGATCTGGGGCTCGTCGGCGCCATACTGGGGCCCGTATTGGGGCGGATACTATGGCGGCGGCGGCTGGGGCAACGTCAATATCAACCAGGCGAACTTCTATAGCCGCTGGGGCAATGGCACCGTCACGCACGCGACGGGCTACAACCCGTGGACCGGCACCGAATGGCGCGGCACGGCGGGCGCGGGCTGGAATCCGGCGACGGGCGCGCACTGGCAAGGCAGCCGGGGCGCGGCGTTCAATCCGTATTCGGGCAACTTCGCGGCGGGGCGTCAGGGCTCGTTCGCGAATCCGCTGACGGGCCGCGAAGGCGCGGGCCGCGCGGGTGTCGTCGGCAATGTGCACACCGGCAACTATGCGGCCGGGCGCGAAGGCGTGGTGGCCAACCCGGTCACGGGTCGCGCGGCGGCGGGACGCGCGGGCATTGCGGGTAACGCCTACAACGGCAACTACGCGGCGGGCCGGCAGGTCGCTGGTTACAACGCGCAGACGGGCCGCGCGGGCGTCGCGGAGCGGGGCGTGACCGGCAACGTGCAGAATGGGACCGCGCAGGCCGTGAACCGGGGCATCGTCACGAACAAGTCGCGCGGCAATGCGGTTGCCTGGAATAACGGCGATGTCTACGCCGCGCACGACGGCAACGTCTATCAGCACTCGCAGGACAACGGCTGGCAGCAGCATACGTCCAATGGCTGGCAGCCGGTCGATCACAACAACGCGGCGCTGAACAGCAATCTCGACCAGATGCGCCAGTCGCGCGACGGCGGCGAGCAGCGCTTCAACAATCGCTTCGGCGGCGGTGGCGGCGGTGGCTTCCACGGCGGCGGAGGCGGCGGTTTTCACGGAGGCTTCCGACGCTAGGCGCGCATAGACCAACGCGGATGCCGGCGCGCGCCGTCATCCGCCCGACAAGGAGGAGACACATGCTTCTGGAAAACAAAGTGGTCGTGGTGACGGGCGGTTCGCGCGGTATCGGCCGGGCGATTGCGCTCGCGAGCGCGCGCGAAGGCGCGGATGTCGCGATCAACTACTGGCGCGATAACGATAGCGCGTACGGGAAGGCCTCGGCGGTGGAATCGATCGTCGGCGAGATCGAGGCGCTCGGACGCCGCGCGATCGCGGTCGAAGGCAACGTCGCCGAGCGAGAGACGGGCATCGAATTGATCGCGCGCACCGTCGAGGCGTTCGGCCGCGTCGATGTGCTGTCGAGCAACGCGGGCATCTGTCCGTTTCACGCGTTTCTCGACATGCCGGCTTCGGTGTACGAAACCACCGTCGCGGTGAACCTGAACGGCGCGTTCTACGTCGCGCAGGCCGCCGCCAACCAGATGAAGGCGCAGGGCACGGGCGGCGCGATCGTCGCCACGAGTTCGATCAGCGCGCTGGTCGGCGGCGGCATGCAGACGCACTACACGCCGACGAAAGCGGGCGTCCATTCGCTGATGCAATCCTGCGCGATCGCGCTGGGGCCGTACGGCATCCGCTGCAATTCGGTGATGCCCGGCACCATCGCGACCGACCTCAACGCGGACGATCTCGCCGATCCCGGCAAGCGCGCCTACATGGAAAAGCGCATTCCGCTGGGCCGCCTAGGCGCGCCGGACGACGTCGCGCAATGCGTCGTGTTTCTCGCCTCGGACCGCGCGCGCTATGTGACGGGCGCGTCGCTGCTCGTCGATGGCGGGCTGTTCGTCAATCTGCAATAGCGGGAAGCGAGGCCGCCGAGTATTTCCGCAGCAGCGCGATGAAGTACTCCGCCGGCTCGCTCAACGTCTCGAACTTGCGCCGCAGCAGCCCGAAACCCGACAGACGCTTGCCGATTTCGATCGGCAGTTCGACTAGCAACTGCGCGCGCAGATAGTCGCGCACGACGGATTCGGGCAGCATCGCGACGGCCTCGCTGTTCTGCAGCAGTTGCAGCGTCGCGAAGATCGAAGCGCACTCGACGATATCGGCGGGCGTCGTCAGCCCGGCGCGCGCGAGTTCGTCTTCGAAGAGTCCGCGCGCGGGGCTCGTGATCGGCTGCAGAATCCATGGCCAGCTCACGAGCGTGTCGAGCGCGAGCGCCGCCTTGTCCGCGAGCGGATGCCCCGCGCGCACGACGAGCCGCATCGCCTCGCGCGCGAGCGGTTCGAAGTCGAAATCGTTGTGCTGCAAGGGCGTGGTCAGCCGGCCCAGCGCGAGATCGACTTCGCGGCGATGCAGCAATTGCACGACCTGATCGCTCGTCTCGCCCAGAATGCGCACGTTCAGGAGCGGCCGCTCCGACTTCAGTTCGGCGACCGCCATCGCCAGCACGTCGGGCGCGGCGCCCATGATCGCGCCAACGGTCAGTTGCCCGTGGCCGCCGCGCCGCTTGGCATCGAGATCGTCGGCGAAGCGCGTGAGATCGGCGAGCGAACGGCGCGCGTAGGCGAGCGCGGCGGTGCCGAGCGGCGTCGGCTGCATGCCGCGCGCATTGCGCTCGAAGAGCAGAAAGCCGAACGCCTCCTCGATATCCGCGAGCATGCGGCTCGCGCTCGGCTGCGCGACGTTGATCGTCTCGGCGGCCTGATGCAGATTGCGCGCGTCGTCCAGCGCGACCAGCAGCGCCAGATGCTTGAACTTCAGGCGGTTGACCAGCGCATTCGGCGACACACTTTGGGACACGTTTTGATTCATTCGACAGTCCGTGCGAAACCGCGCGAAGATACGGCGCAGCGATACGTTTTTGCGATCGGCCAATCCTGCATTCGGATTGTCGTGTTATCGGTCGGCGAATTATAGTCGCAGCACAACGAGTCCCGGACAGAGGATTCACCCAACAAAACGAGGCGGGCCGCCATGGAGACAGTGGCATTTCGCATGACCCTGAAGCCGGGCATGCGCGAGGAATACGAGCAGCGTCACCGCGAAATCTGGCCGGAACTGGCCGATGCGCTGCGCGCCGCGGGCATCCGCGATTACTGGATCTTTCTCGACGAATCGACCGGACATCTCTTCGCCAGCTACAAGCGCACCGAAACGCATACGACGGATTCGCTTGCCGCGCTGCCCGTCATGCGCAAGTGGTGGGACCACATGGCCGAACTGATGGAAACGCATGCGGACAACGCGCCCATTGCGACGCCGCTCGCGCCGGTCTTTCATCTTCCCTGAAACGTTCGCCTCTTTCGCGAGGAACGCCACATGCAGGTCGTCGATCCGCATATCCACTTGTGGGATCTGTCCACGCACCATTACCCCTGGCTCGCGAATCCGCAGACGTCGTTCGTCGGCGATGCGCGCGACTTGCGGCACGATTATCTGCTCGCCGATCTGCTGCGCGACGCAGAGGATGTCGAAATTCTGAAGCTCGTGCATGTGGATGCGAATCACGATCCCACCGATCCGGTCGAGGAAACGCGCTGGCTGCAAGGCATCGCCGATCAGGAGGGCATGCCGAACGGCATCGTCGCGGGCGCGGATCTGTCGGCGGACAACGCCCAGCACGTGCTCGAAGCGCACGCGGCGTTCGCCAATACGCGCGGCATCCGCCAGATTCTCAACGTGCATGACGACAAGCTTTACGACTACGTCGGACGCCACTACATGCGCGAGCCGCAATGGCGCAAGAACTTCGGGCTTCTGAAGCGCTACGGCCTGTCGTTCGACCTGCAGCTTTATCCCGCGCAGATGGAAGAGGCCGCGCTTCTCGCCCGCGAACATGCCGACACGCAGTTCATCGTCAATCATGCGGGCATGTTCGTCGATCGTGATTCCACATCTGGATTCAGGGCGTGGCGCGACGGCATGCGCCTGCTTGCCGCCTGCCCGAACGTCGCGGTGAAGCTGAGCGGCTTCGCGATGTTCGATCACGACTGGACCATCGAGAGCCTGCGCCCGTACGTGCACGAAACCATCGACACGTTCGGCAGCGAGCGCGCGATGTTCGCATCGAATTTTCCGGTGGATCGCTTGTTCGGCACGTACCCGGCGTTGTGGAACGCGTATGCGCGGATCGTCGGCGGCGCGAGCGACAGCGAGAAAGAGGCGCTCTTCGTGCGCAATGCGGAGCGGATTTACCGCATCTAGGGAGACAAGGAATGACGCCAAGACTCGAACTCAGGCGCGCCAGCAAATCGTTCGGCCGTGTGCGCGCGCTCGGCGACGCCAGCCTGCAACTCTTTCCGGGTGAAGTGCACGCGCTGCTCGGCGAGAACGGCGCGGGCAAATCGACGCTCGTCAAACTGCTCGCGGGCGTGTATCAGCCCGATGCGGGCGAACTGCTCGTCGAAGGCGTGGCGCGGCGTTTCGCGAGTCCCGCCGAGGCGCGCGATGCGGGCATCGCCGTGATTTATCAGGAGCCGACGCTGTTCGCGGATCTCTCCATCGCGGAAAACATTTACATGGGCCGGCAGCCGCGCGACCGCTTCGGGCGCATTCGCTACGACGCGATGCATCGCGAAGTGGATGCGCTCCTGTCTTCGCTCGGCGTGAATTTGCGCGCTCAGCGGCTCGTGCGCGGGCTGTCGATCGCGGATCAGCAAGTGGTCGAGATCGCCAAGGCGCTGTCGCTCGATGCCAACGTGCTCATCATGGACGAGCCGACTGCCGCGTTGTCCTTGCCGGAGGTCGAGCGCCTGTTCGCGATCGTGCGCGCCCTGAAGGAGCGCGACGTGGCGATTCTCTTCATCACGCATCGGCTCGACGAAGTGTTCGCCCTCACGCAGCGCATGACGATCATGCGCGACGGCATGAAGGTCGATGACGCGCTCACGCAGGACATGACGATCGACGCGATCGTGAGCAAGATGGTCGGCCGCGATCTCGATACCTTCTATCCGAAAGCCGACGTGACGCCCGGCGACGTGCGCCTTTCGGTGCGCAATCTCACGCGCGAAGGCGTGTTCAAGAACGTGTCCTTCGATGTGCGCGCGGGCGAGATCGTCGCGCTGGCGGGACTCGTCGGCGCGGGGCGCAGCGAAGTCGCGCGCGCGATCTTCGGCATCGATCCCGTCGATGGCGGCGACGTGAAGATCGCGGGCAAGACGCTCGCGCTCGGACGTCCCGCCGCCGCCGTGCGCGCCGGCCTCGCGCTCGTGCCGGAAGACCGCCGCGCGCAAGGGCTCGCGCTCGAACTGAGCATCGCGCGCAATGCGTCGCTGACCGTGCTCGGACGCCTGATGCGCCACGGCTTCATCACCGCCAAAAGCGAATCGGCGCTCGCGGCGGACTGGGGCGCGCGCCTGCGCCTGAAAGCGAGCGATCTCGATGCGCCCGTCGGCACGCTCTCGGGCGGCAATCAGCAGAAAGTCGTGCTCGGCAAGTGGCTCGCGACGAAGCCGAAGGTGCTCATCATCGACGAGCCGACACGCGGCATCGATGTCGGCGCGAAAGCGGAGGTGTATCGCACGCTCGCGGAACTCGTGAAGGAGGGCATGGCCGTGCTGATGATTTCGAGCGAACTGCCCGAAGTGCTCGGCATGGCGGACCGCGTGCTCGTGATGCACGAAGGCCGTATCAGCGCGGATATCGCCCGCGCGGAGGCGAACGAGGAACGCGTGATGAGCGCCGCACTGGGCGCCTCAACTAACGCACTGGGGCGCGCGGCATGATGACACGACATTCCCCGACACTGCCCGCGATGCCCGCCGCCGACACGAAACGCGAAAGCCTCGCGGTTTCGATCGCGAAGAGCCGCGAACTGACGCTCTTCATCGTGCTGCTCGTGCTGATCGGCGCGACGGCGGCCGTGAAGCCCGACTTCCTCAATCTGCAGAATCTGCGCGACGTGCTGCTCAACGTATCGATCATCGGCCTGCTGACGGCGGGCATGACGATCGTGATGCTGATGCGGCATATCGATCTCTCGGTGGCGTCGGTGGTCGGCGTGAGCGCGTACGCGGTCGGCAGCCTCTTCGTGATGTTCCCGCACATGCCGGTGTTCGTCGCGATGCTCGCGGGCATGGGCGTCGGGCTTGCGATCGGCGCGCTGAACGGCGTGCTCGTCACGTTCGGGCGGGTTCCTTCGCTCGTCGCGACGCTCTCGACGCTCTATACCGTGCGCGGCGCAGATTACGCCTGGGTCCACGGCGGCCAGATCAACGCGACGAGCCTGCCCGATGCGTTCGCCGCCATCGCGACGGGCTCGCTCCTGGGCGTGCCGAATCTCGTGCTGATTGCGTTCGTGGTGCTGGTCGCGCTGTCGGTGTATCTGAAGCAGTATCGCGGCGGGCGCGAGCATTACGCGATCGGCTCGAACCCGGAAGCCGCGCGGCTCGCGGGCATCCGCGTCGACCGGCGCGTGATGATCGGCTTTCTGCTGTCCGGCGCGATCGCGGGCCTGGCCGGCGTGCTGTGGCTCGCGCGCTTCGGCACCGTCGATGCCAGCACGGCGAAGGGCATCGAATTGCAGGTGGTCGCGGCGGCGGTGGTTGGCAGCGTGGCGATCACGGGCGGCGTCGGCACCATCGCGGGCGCGACGCTCGGCGCGCTCGTGCTCGGCGTCATCAACATCGCACTGGTGGTGCTGCGCGTGTCGCCGTTCTGGCAGCAGGCGATTCAAGGCGCGCTGATCGTCGCGGCGATTGCGCTCGATACCTTGCTCGCGCGGTCCGTCGCGCGCCGCATGATGAGGAAACGCGATCATGGCTAAACCCGACTCCGCTTTGTCTGTGGCGAAGCGCCGCCATCTGCAATGGGAAGCGATGCTCGCCATCGTGCTCGCCGTGTCGCTGATCGGCGGGCGCGTGTTGTCGCCGATGTTCCTTTCGTCGGCGAATATCTCCAACATGCTCGCCGACTTCACCGAAATCGCACTGATCGCGCTGCCGATGACGCTCATCATCGTCGCGGCGGAGATCGATCTGTCGGTGGCGTCGGTGCTCGGCGCATCGAGCGCGCTGATGGGCGTGCTGTGGCACATGGGCCTGCCCATGCCGCTCGTGATCGTCCTCGTGCTCCTGTTCGGCGCGCTCGCGGGCTTCCTGAACGGGCTCGTGATCGTGCGCTTCAACCTGCCGTCGCTCGCGGTGACGATCGGCACGCTCGCGCTGTTTCGCGGTCTCGCGTACGTGCTGCTCGGCGATCAGGCGATCGCGGATTTTCCCGCTGCGTACACGGCATTCGGCATCGATACGATCGCTGGTTCGTTCCTGCCGATGCCCTTCGTGCTCGTCATCGCGGGCGCGATCGTTTTCACGGTCCTTTTGCAGGCGACGCCGTTCGGCCGCAGCCTTTACGCGATCGGCGCGAATCCGACGGCCGCGCAGTTTTCGGGCATCGATGTGGCGAAGACCAAGCTGAAGCTCTTCATGATGTCCGGCGCGATGGCCGCGCTCGCCGGCATCGTCTACACGCTGCGCTTCACGAGCGCGCGCGGCGACAACGGCGAGGGCTTCGAGCTTTCTGTGATCGCGGCGGTGCTGTTCGGCGGCGTGAGCATCTTCGGCGGACGCGGCTCGATGATCGGCGTGCTGCTGTCGCTCGTCATCATCGGCGTGTTGCGCAATGCGCTGACGCTCGCGGACGTATCGAGCGAAACGCTCACGATCGTCACGGGCGCGCTGCTGCTGTCGTCGGTGCTGATTCCGAACCTCGTCGCGCGCTGGCGGGCGGCGCGCGAGAAGCGTCTGATGCTGGCGCAGACGCCGTAGTTCAGATGTTGTCCGTGGATAACCAGCGCACTCATGCGCAATGACAGGAGACTTTTCGACATGAAAAACCCCATTCGATGCGTGCGCGGCCCGGCGCTGGCGGCGGCCTTTCTCGCCGCGACCGTCGCGCTGACGGCGAGCGCCGCGGATATCAAGAGCGGCCTGAAGATCGCCTTCTTGCCGAAGCAGATCAACAACCCGTACGAAGTCATCGCCGACGACGGCGGCATGGCCGCGATCAAGGAATTCAAGGGCGACGGCAAGGTCGTGGGGCCGTCGGACGCGGGCGCGTCGTCGCAGGTGAGCTATATCAACACGCTCATCACGCAGCGGCAGAACGCGATCGTGATCGCGGCGAACGATGCGAACGCGGTCGTGCCGTATCTGAAGAAGGCGATGTCGCAGGGCATCAAGGTCGTGACCTTCGATTCCGACACCGCGCCCGATGGCCGGCAGATCTTCGTGAACCAGGCCGATTCGGAGGCGATCGGACGCGGGCAGATTCAGTTGCTGTCGAAGCTGATCGGCGGCGAGGGCGAATTCGCGATTCTCTCCGCGACGCCGAACGCGACGAATCAGAATACGTGGATCAAATGGATGCAGGAGGAGTTGAAGAAGCCCGAATATTCGAAGATGAAGCTTGTGAAGATCGCCTATGGCAACGACGACGATCAGAAGTCGTTCGTCGAGACGCAGGGCCTGCTGCAGGCGTACCCGAACCTGAAGGGGATCGTCGCGCCGACATCGGTCGGGATCGCGGCGGCGGCGCGGTATATCTCGAGCTCGCCGTCGAAGGGCAAGGTCGTGGTGACGGGACTCGGCACGCCGAACCAGATGCGCGCGTTCGTGAAGAACGGCACCGTGAAGGCGTTCCAGTTGTGGGACCCGGGCCAGTTGGGTTATCTGGCGGCGTTCGCAGCGGCGAATCTCGCATCGGGAACGATCACCGGCAAGGAAGGCGATTCGTTCGATGCGGGCAAGCTCGGCAAGCGCACCGTGGGCAAGAGCGGGGAAGTGATCCTCGGACCGCCGACGACGTTCGATGCGGCGAATATCGATCAGTTTAATTTCTGAGCAAGCGCGCCCGATCGCCCCGCCTTGAGCGGGGCTTTTTTGCGCTCGATCACTTCACCGTCTGCCCGCTCCTCAACACCTGCACGGCCGTCGCCGACTCGAACTTCGCGTGCACGGCATCGCCCGCCTTCAGCCCGGCGAGCGAGACATCCGGCGCGACGTCGAGCGTCACCGTGCGGCTCGGTCCGCGCAAGGTCACGCTCCGCTTTTTCGTGTCGATGCGCTCGATCGTCCCGATCACCTCGACGACGCGCGCCTGCGCCATCACACCGCCGGATGCCGGAATCGCCGCTTCGGTGTCGATGCGCTGGCGGATGCCGTCCGATTTCACCTTCGAGACGCGCACGAGCAGCGCGGCGCGATAGTCGATGTTGACGATATCGCCGAGCTTCAGCTTCTTGACATCGCCGATCTCCGGATTGACCGCCACCTCGGCGACACGTCCCTGAGGGCCTTGCAGCGACACGCTGTTGGTCACGGGATCGATGCCGACCACGCGCGCCTGCACCTGCACGACGGCCGCCGCGCCGCGCGCATCAGGGCCCGATGCCGCGTCCTGAGCCAGGGCGCTGCCCGCCGCGGTGAAAGCAAGCGCCGCGCACGCCGCCAGAATCCTGATTGCGCGACGCGGCCGTTGAGTTGACGAGCGAATCATGCGTTGCCTCCTTGTCTTGAGATGGCGCTTCGATGAACGTGAGCGCCGCGGCTTTTAGCGGCGCGATTTCGACAGCAAATGTCCGAGCCCGAGATTGGTCGCGATCTGCCAGATATAAACGCGCGAGTAACGCACGCCGTAGCGCCGCTCGATCAACTCGCGCAGGCGCGCGTTGGTCCAGGTGGCGCTTTCGAAGCCGTGCTCGCGGGCCGATCCCTGCAAGGCGGCGGCGATCCAGTCGAGCGCTTCCCGGTCGAGCACCGACGCGCGCCCGCCGACGCCCATCTGCGCGAGCGCGTCGAGGCCGCCCTCGGCGACGATCGCCTTGTAGCGCCGCACCGTCTGCACCGACAGATGCAGCGCGTCGGCCACCGTATCGACCGATGCGCCATCGAGCAGCATTCGCCCAGCCGTCATGCGTCGCATCACGCTCGGCAGTGTTTTCGGATGGGTGTGCATCGCGCGCGCCGCTCGAATGGTTCGGATTACATGCGAACCGCCCAATACGTCAGGCGCGGCACGGCGAGCCGCAAGCCGTATCCGGCGCTCGTCCCTGCGCCGGCCCGTACGCCGGCCCATATGCAGGCCAGCACGCCGGCTGATGCGCGCGGAGAGCGGGTGCAACGTTGCGGCGTCCGTATGCGTTCATGCGTGCCCCCTTGTCGAATGGAGACGGCGGGACTTGATCGGGCGTGCTTGACGTCAGGTCGATGCGCGGCTTCGCGTGCGAGCCGGCTTACAGGGAAGTACCAATAAACGTTTTCGGGCGCGATGGGCAACCATCGGCGAAAATTTTTTGAGCTTGATAATTCGAAATGAATTGCCTATGAACGCTGCCAATAGGCAATAGATACCCATGCGGCAGCGCGCCGGCGATGCGCGGCGCGCAATGCCGCACGCGTGCGTTTCGACGCGTGTCCATGTCGACGCGCAGCGCGCGCCCTCACTCCGCCCGGCTGGGTCCGCAACGGCGCTCAGACGCGATAGAACTCGATGTCCTGGCCCGCGTGCACCGCGCGCTTGAGCCACTCGGGCATATCGCCGAGGCCGTCCCACGTGTCGCCATTCGCGTTGCGGAATATCGGCACGGCGCTGCCTGCCGATTGCGGCATCAAAGGCAGCTGCGGCATCGGCCGCTTCGTCTTGGGCACGCCATGAGCCCCGTTGGTCTTGGTGAAGGAGGGCGGTGGCGTCGCCGCCGCCGGCGCTTCGGCCAATGCTTCGGCCAACGCTCCTTCCGTAATGCCGAACTCAGCCATTCGGCTACGCAAATACGCAATGATGCTGTCTCGCTTTCTTTCGTCCACGGCTTTCCTGATTCAACTTTTTGATTTTCAGAGGACGAACCGAAACCCCGCGCGGACCGGGGCGGTTCGATGACTTGAATATATGTGTTTTATGAAGCGTGACGCAGGGCCTGCCTCACGTCAATTAGTGTATTTACCGCACGCCTATTAATTCGCCCGGCGACTTTGCCTTTAATGCGGGCATTGCCCCGAATGCGAACGTTCGCCCGCTCAAACGCCGCCGGACGGACGCGCGCAACGCGAACGCGCGGAAAGTCTCGACGGGGAGCCACGAACCGGAGGCGAAGCCAGTGCCGCCGATGCAGCATGGCGGCCGAAAACCTCGCTTAACTCTATTGTATGCTGCTTGCGCCAACTGTTAAATCGTTTTAACGGCTATGTTGTTCCCCAGGTAATTCCGCACCGTGGGCGCGAATGGCGGCAATCAGTTCCGCCGGCGTAATTTCATAACGCACTTCGCGGTGAATGCCGGGTTTGCGCTCGTCGATTTCAATGAGCAGGACGGCTTTGCCGTCCGCCGCCGGTTCGAGGCGCAGCGAACGCACTTCCTGTCCGCTGGCGTCGTCGTATTCCGTCAGGAGCGTCATGGCGCCGGTGGCGGCGCTTCTCGGTATCGACATTCTTCCTCCCGTCTTGCGACGTCGTTGTTGTTGTTTCGCCGCGCCATCCACCAGCGTGCACGAAATTCGGGCGCGCTGCGCAAGGTATCGGCTAGGCGAATAGAGCAGACGCGAAAGGCGGCGCGGCCCGCGCCGCCCTCCGGTATCTCATTATTGCCTGTCAAAAGCGCGCCCGTCCAGCGTCTGACTTTTGGCAGGCTTGCGACCCCGAATTTTACTCAGGCGGCGCCGGCGATCGCGTCGCGCGCCTGGCTCGCGATCTCGAACGAGCGCAGGCGCGCCCGGTGGTCGAAGATCTGCGCGGTAATGATGAGCTCGTCGGCCTGAGTCTGGGCGATCACCGAGCGCAGGCCGGCCTCCACGTCGGCCGCGTCTCCCACGACGGAACACGCGAGCGAATGCTCGACGCCCGCGCGCTCGGCGTCCGTCCACGCGATGGCGTTCGTCGGCGGCGGCAACTGGCCCGGCGTGCCACGGCGCAGATTGATGAATTGCTGTTGCAGCGACGTGAACAGAAAGTGCGCTTCGTCGGCGGTATCGGCGGCGAAGACGTTCACGCCGACCATCGCATAAGGCTTTTTCAGGGTCGCGGAGGGCCGGAACTGCGCGCGATAGACCTCCAGCGCGGTCAGCAGATAATCCGGCGCGAAATGCGATGCGAACGCGAACGGCAGGCCGAGCGCGGCGGCGAGCTGCGCGGAAAAGAGCGACGAGCCGAGCAGCCAGATCGGCACATGCAGGCCCGCGCCGGGCACCGCGCGCACGCGCTGGCCTTCGACCGGATCGGCGAAATAGCGTTGCAGTTCGACGACATCGTCCGGAAACGAGTCAGCGCTGCCTTGCAGATCGCGGCGCAGCGCCCGCGCGGTGGTCTGGTCGGTGCCGGGCGCGCGGCCGAGGCCGAGATCGATGCGCCCTGGAAACAGCGAGGCGAGCGTGCCGAACTGCTCCGCGATCACGAGCGGCGCGTGATTCGGCAGCATGATGCCGCCCGAACCGACGCGAATCGTCGACGTGCCCGCCGCGATATGGCCGATCACGACGGAGGTCGCCGCGCTGGCGATGCCCGTCATGTTGTGATGTTCGGCGAGCCAGTAGCGCAGATAGCCCCAGCGCTCGGCGTGGCGGGCGAGATCGAGCGAATGAGCGAAGGCGTCGGCCGGTGTCGCGCCGAGCGGAACCGGAGAAAGGTCGAGTAGCGAAAAGGGGATCATTGCGGCTTTCCGAAAGCGTGGCGATGCGCGATGCGGATCGCGCCGCGGGCCACGCGCTGAAAAAACCGATTGTGCCGAAACTCGGCGAAGTCTGCCGGATCGGTCAGGCGAGCCGTGGATAGCCCCGCGAAATCGCGTCGCGTTCGAGCGCGAGGATCGGTTCGTAGTCGGCGAGCGTGCGCTTTGCCACGCCCTTGAGCCGCAGCCGCCGGGCGAGCGGGGCGTCGCGGTCGAGCGCATCGGCGAGGGCGCGAAAAAGTATGTCGAGGGCGTCTTGCGGCACGCGCGCCGACGCGATGAAGGGCAGCGCGCCCGCGCTGGCCGTCATGCCGATCACGCGCGCGCGCCCGGCGAGTTCCGGCAGATGCGCCTGCGCGAACGCATACGTGACGCAATCGATCGCAGCGACATCCGCGCGGGCGTCCGCGAGCGCGCGCAGCGACGCGAGATGCGCGCCGGTTTTCGTCACCGAGGCGAAAAACCGTCCGTCGTGCGCGAACGGGGCGACCGCGTGGCGCAGGAAGTTCATGCCGCTGTTGGAATCGTCGTCGTTATAGACGGCGCGCAGGCCGCGGCAGGCTTCAAGCGACTGCGCTTCCCCATGCGCGCCCGCGACGATCACGCTGCGATACGTGCCGTCCTCGCA
Organism: Caballeronia sp. PC1; assembly: GCF_021353155.1. Classification (NCBI taxonomy): domain Bacteria; kingdom Pseudomonadati; phylum Pseudomonadota; class Betaproteobacteria; order Burkholderiales; family Burkholderiaceae; genus Caballeronia; species Caballeronia sp. PC1. Next base: position 779,509 of record NZ_JAJUBH010000002.1, on the reverse strand, counting down.
GCCGGGCGCGTCGAAGTCGGGCGTCGCGACGAGCCGCACGCGATTCGCGAGCGCATGCACCAGCGGATAGCCGCAGGTCTGCGACAGCAGCACGTCGTCGCGCAGCCAGAATGCGGTGAGATCCGGACCCGGATCGACGATCTCGAGCGTATCGCCGCGCTCACGCAGCCAGTCAGCGAGACCGTCGCGGACATGCGCGAGCAGCGCGCGCCAGTCGTCGGCGAGCGCGGGCGTGACGTTGTACATCGGCAGGGCGGCGATCCAGTGCATGCGCGCAATCGTACAGGGCGGCGCGTCAGCTCGCGAGGCGGGCCGTGTCGCGGCCACGTGCGGCTTCGTTGCGGCCGGCGTCCGCGCCTGGCGCGGCGAATGGATGCACCGGCTCGGCACCTTGCGCGAACGCGTGGCGGCGCGCCCATTCGCCGTATCCCCGCACGATGAAACCGCCGTTGCTCGCGCGATAAGCGTCGCGCCGGCGCGCATAGATCTCGCCGAGCGCGAACCACGGCACGCCGGGCAGGTCGTGATGTACGGCGTGATAGTTGTTGTTGAGAAAGAGCAGCCGCCACGGCCACGCGGCTTCGTTGACGACCGTGCGTTCGCTTTCGCGCTCCGCCGCGCGATGCTCCTGAAACGAGCGCACCGAAGCCAGCGCGAGCGATGCATAGCCGACGCCGAACACGAACGCGCGCCACGGAATGCCGCAGCGGGATTCGAGCCAGCCCGCGAGCAGCGCGAGCAAGGCCAGATGCACGGCCCAGCTCGCGACGATCCGCCAGCGTCCTTCCGCTACCGCCTGCGCCGCTTCCCGCCACGACGCCGCGATCGAGAACCACGGTCCGATCAGCATGCGTCCCGCGAAGGTATTGCGCGCGGCGAGCGCGGCGCGCAGGACGGGGCCGGCGCTCGCCCATTGCGCGGGCGTCACGTAGTAGCTCTCGGGATCGCGGGCGGGGTCGGTGAGATGCGCGTCGTCGTGATGGCGCAGATGCGATTCGCGATAGACCTCGTATGGAAACCACACCGCGAGCGGCGCGAGACCGAAAAGCATGTTGACGAGCGGCCAGCGCGTCGGATGCGCGTGAATCAGCTCGTGCTGCAGCGACATGTACCAGCACGAAAGCACCGCGAGCAGCGCGACGGAAGGCACGAGCCCGAGCGTGCGCGCATTGAGCGCGACGCCGAACCAGCCGCCGTAGATCGCCGCAATCACCATCCACGTCGGCCATTCGCTGCGCCAGCCGAAAGTGTCGCGCCGGCGCTGGAGTTCCTGGCGTTGGTCGTCGTCGAGATAGCGGGGCATGGCGGACTTGAACAATGGCGAAGGGCCATCCTAGCGGGGCGCTTCATCCGTCCAAACCAACGATTCCGCCTAAGGTTTTCGCGATCGGCGAATAAGCTTCGATGACGAAACCGAATATTGGCCACGCTTTTGCGCACGGTATTCTTTGTCCCTTTAATACCCATCGCGCCCCCATGCACGAGCCGATCGAGCCGCACCGCACCCTGCCGCGCAAATCCGCGCGCCTCATCGCCGGACTGATCGCGTTCAATGTGCTCGCGTGGGTCTGGGCGCTCATCGCGTTCCGTCACCATCCGCTGCTGCTCGGCACGTCGCTGCTCGCGTATTCGCTCGGCCTGCGCCACGCGGTCGACGCCGACCACATCGCCGCCATCGACAACGTCACGCGCAAGCTGATGCAGGAAGGCAAGCGCCCGCTGTTCGCCGGCTTGTTCTTCTCGCTCGGCCATTCGACGATCGTCATCGCGGCCACCGCGCTGATCGCCGCGACCGCCCTCGCCGTGCAGGGAAGCTTCGCTGAATTTCGCGAGATCGGCGGGATCATCGGCACGTCGGTGTCGTCGCTCTTTCTGTTCGCCATCGCCGCGATGAACCTCTTCGTGCTGCGCGGCGTGTGGCGCGCATTCCGGCGCGTGCGGCGCGGCGAAGCGTGCCGCGACGAAGACATCGACCTGCTCGCCGCCGGCGGCGGCCCGCTCGCGCGTCTCGCGCGGCCGCTTTTCCGGCTGATCGGCAAGAGCTGGCATATGTATCCGCTCGGCTTTCTGTTCGGGCTCGGTTTCGACACGGCAACCGAAATCGGCCTGATGGGCATCGCGGCGGCCGAAGCGGCGCGCGGCATGTCCGTCTGGCCGATTCTCGTGTTTCCGGCGCTCTTCACGGCGGGCATGTCGCTCATCGACACCGCCGACAGCCTGCTGATGACGCGCGCCTACGGCTGGGCGTTCGTGAAGCCGGTCCGCAAGCTGTACTACAACCTCACCGTCACGTTCGCCTCGGTGCTGATCGCGGTGCTGGTCGGCGGCATCGAGGCGCTCGGGCTGATCGCGGACCGGCTGCAGCTGAAGGGCGGGCTGTGGGATCTGGCCGCGTCGCTGTCGGAGCACTTCGGCGTGCTGGGCTATGGCATCGTCGGCGTGTTCGCTGCCTGCTGGCTCGTGTCCGTGCTGATCTACAAATGGCGCGGCTATGAAACGCTGGATGGCGGCATCGCCCGGTAAGCCGCTAGGCATTCTTCGTGCTTCGTGGATGCGCCAGCCGCTCATCCACTTCCCGTATCGAGCGGCGTTCAGGGAGAACGATCATGAACGAGCCGCAAGCCGGGGCGAACTCGCCGAATCTCGATAGCGCCGAACAGGAACAGGCCGCCGAGCATTCCGCGCCACATCCGCTCGTGATCCACGAGATCGTGCGCGAAGAGGGCGAAGTGGCGATGGAGCGGACCTTCGGCGCGCTCATGTGGTCGGCGCTCGCGGCAGGCCTCTCGATGGGCTTCTCGTTTCTCGTCCAGGCGATACTCGAAAGCGCGCTGCCGGAAACCGGCTGGCGCGGATTGGTGTCGAGCTTCGGCTACACCATCGGTTTCGTGTTCGTGATTCTCGGACGCCAGCAGCTTTTCACCGAAAGCACGCTGACGGCGGTGCTGCCCGTGCTCACGCGGCGCGATATCAGGACGCTGATCAAGGCGCTGCGGCTCTGGGCGATCGTGCTGTTCTTCAATCTCGTGGGCACGACGATTTTCGCCGCCATCCTGCAGATTCGCGGCGTGTTCTCGCCGGAAGTCGGCGACGCGCTCGCCCACCTTTCGATGATGCCGCTTTCCGCCGATTTCGGCGTGACGCTGGTGCGCGGCGTGTTTTCCGGCTGGCTCATCGCGCTGATGGTGTGGCTCCTGCCGAGCGCACGCGCTGGGCGGCTGCTCACGATTCTGCTCGTGACCTACACCGTTGCCGTGAGCAAGCTCACGCACGTGATCGCCGGATCGGTCGAATCGGCCTATGCGGTGATGATCGGCGCGGCCAGCCTCTCCGATTACTTCCTCGTGTTTCTCGTGCCGACCTTCATCGGCAACGTGATCGGCGGCGTGTCGCTGGTCGCGATCGTCAACCATGCGGCGATCGCGCCGGAGATCACGAGCCTGCCGCGGGCACGCCGCGACTGAAAGGCTTGCGGCTTACTTGTTGCTCCCCGCGCCCGTGCCGTACAGACCATTGCCGAAACCGGTGGTGCCGTCCGGCTTCTGGTCCTTGCCGGCGGTCGCGGCGCGTCCCTTCGCGGCGTCCTTCGACTGCGGCTTGTGCGATTCGTGCATCGGCGTGCCCGAGGGCTCGCTGCGCGCGCTCGAATCCGACTGACGCTGCTCCTGCGCGCCGGCCCCGCCGCCGCTCGTGATCTGCGCGACGCCGTACGTGCTGAACGCCGCGACGACGCTGGCGACGATCGCGTTCGCGAGCATCGGCCAGAACCGGCGCGCTCCGTGCGCACGCTCGTGACGATGGATGGACATGACGACTCCCGGCAAGATCGAAAGACTTGCTTTCGAGCAGGAACGATGCCAGGCCGGCTAGGCGCGTTCGAGCCGCGCGTGTCATGACACATCGTGAGTTCGCAGGCCGTTGCCCGCCCGGCTCGTCACGAGACACGGGCGTCAACGATGGGATCGCGCCGCGGCGCGAGTGGCGAAAGCGGTGGTTCAGGCCGCTTTCGCCCAGAGCCTGTTGGTCGATTTCCTGCGGCTGCCCGAACCGTCGCGCGGACCGCTGTCGACGGTATCGAGCGCAATGCGCAGCGCTTCGATACGCTGCTTCTGCGCCGGAACGAGCGCATAGCCTTTCGTCACGGCCGCAAGACGCTCGCGCCAGTATTCGACGTTGAGCGTGCCTGAAGCCTGCTTGTGCATCGTGCGGAGCTGCGCGAGCGCGCGCTCGATATGCTGAAGCTCAATATCGGCCAATGCCGAGGGCAAAAGGCTGCCCGCGGCCTCGCTTTTCTTCTTTTTCATGTGGTCTTCCTCTCGGCCATGCGGCGCGCCATCCCAACTTCGGATTTGCGCACCGTTCAGGCACCCCGTTCACCCGCGCTATTTTTTGAACCCGTCGCGGGTGGCCCTTGCTCTTTTCTTCGGATGACCGACCGTGGCCCTGATCAATGGGTCCGATCGTTAGCAAAAATGTACGCAAGGCGAGCCCGGAGGCTCCGTCTGTCATCGCACACTCGTGCGAGCGGACCGGGGAATTTCGATGTTGCGCCGCGAGAGGGGCGGCGCCACGAGCGCGAGGCGGCGCTTATTCGTCGTGCCCGGCCGTGCGCTTGCCGCTGCGGCCGATCTGCTCTTCCATCGCGAGATCGAGCTTGCTGACCTTGCGCGGCTTGGCCGGCTCGCGCGCGTTGACGAACGCGACGAACTCGTCCATCGGCATCGGCTCGGAGAGCTTCTTCGAGCCTTCGGCCGAGCGCTCGGCGAGATAGAAGTAGCCGCCGGGCATGGAGATGGCGGCGTAGCTGGCGTTGCCGGTGCGCGTTTTGAGCCGTTCGACGGCGCTGATGGCTTTGGTCGAGCGCATGGTTTACTTGTCCGTCGAGTCCTGGCTCGGCGTGTCCGACGGCGCGCACTTCTTGCCCGCGCCCTCGATCCACAGATTCGACGGATGACGCTTGCCCGGATAGAAGCGATACGTGGTCTCGCCGTTGTCGTAACGCACCTTGATGACGTTCGAGTCGCCGAATTCCAGCATCACGCCTTGCGGAATGGCGGTCTGCTGATATTTCGCGTCGTGCTTCCTGGCTTCGTCGGCGATACATTGCACGATGCCGTTCACCTTGTTCTGAGTCGACGATTTTTCGACTTCGGGTTGTCCGGCGTCTTCGTTGTGAAACTGGGCGCAGGCGGCGAAAAGCACAGGCAGCGCGAGCGCCGCGGCGAGTTTTTTCATGGTGTTTCCCGTTTTGTCTCGGTGTGCCGAACACGACATTAGAGCACAAGCCCTTTACAGTCCGGTCAGGTTCGCGGGGATGCTGGCGAGCGTTGCTGAAGGCGGCGCAGCAAGGGCCGCGCCCGCGTTGCGCATCACGCGTCCGGCGGCACGCCGAGCAGCGGCAGCGCCCCGCCGACGATGCCCGAGAACACCGGCCCGGCGACCGTGCCGCCGTAGTAGGTGCCGCCCGTGGGCTCGTCGATCATCACGGCGACGATCACGCGCGGATCGCTCATCGGCGCAATGCCGACGAACGACGCGCGGTACTTGTTCGCCGCGTACGAGCGCCCGACCTGCTTGCGCGCGGTGCCCGTCTTGCCGCCGACGCGATAGCCGTCGACCGCCGCCGCGCGCCCGGTGCCATGATCGCCGATCGCCATTTCGAGCATGTTGCGCACGGCTTTCGCCGTTGCGGGCTTCGTCACTTCGAGCGGCGCCCGGCGCGTTTCGCCCTGAATCAGCGTCGCGGGATGAAAGCGGCCATCGCCCGCGTAGGCGGTGTAGATCTGCGCGATCTGCACGAGCGAGAGCGACAGGCCGTAGCCGTAGGCCATCGTCGCCTGCTCGATCGGCTTCCAGCGCTCGGGCGTGCGCAGCCGGCCGGTCGCCGCGCCCGGAAAGGTCAGCTCGGGCGCGCGGCCGATGCCGTAATCGCGATACTTGTCCCAGATCGTCTGCGCGGGAATCTGCAGCGCGAGCTTCGTCAGCGCGACGTTGCTCGACATCTGCACCGCCTCGGCCACGGTGATGACGCCGTGGTTCGACGTGTCGTGAATCACGTTCGGGCCGATCTTCATGCTGCCCGGCGCCGTGTCGATGCGCGTTTCGGGCCGCACCTTGCCCAGATCGATCGACAGCGCGGCGACGAGCGGCTTGATTGTCGAGCCGGGCTCGAAGGTGTCGGTGAGCGCGCGGTTGCGCAACTGCTCGCCGGTCAGGCGCGCGCGGTCGTTCGGATCGAAGCTCGGATAGTTGGCGAGCGCGAGCACTTCGCCGTTTTTCGCATCGAGCACGACGACGCTGCCCGCGCGCGCCTTGTGCTTCGCGATTGCCGCCTTCAGTTGCGAATGCGCAAGCTGCTGGATGCGCCGGTCGATGGTCAACTGAATGGTCTCGCCGTTCTGCGGCAGCGCCGGCTCGCCGATCTGCGACACGACGCGCCCGAGGCGGTCGCGGATCACTTCGCGCTGGCCGGCTTCGCCCGTGAGACGCGCGTCGGCGGCAAGCTCGACGCCTTCCTGACCGTGATCTTCGTTGTTGGTGAAGCCGACCACGTGCGCCGCCGATTCGCCTTCGGGATAGAAGCGCTTCGTGTCCGGCACGAGCGTGATGCCCGCGCGCCCGATCGTCGCGATGCGCTCGGCGGTTTCGGCTTCCACCTGCCGTTTGAGCAGCACGAACGCGCGGTTGCCGTCGATGCGCCGCTGCAGTTCTTTCGGCGGCATGTCGAGCAGACGCGCGATTTCATTGCCGTGATCACCGTCGAAGAGTTTCGGCGACAGCCACACTTCGTAGGTGGCGAGGCTCACGGCCAGCATCGCGCCGTTGCGATCGACGATGCGCCCGCGCGTCGCCGACAGCGCCAGCGTGCGCTGATAACGCTTCTGTCCTTCGCCGAGATAGAACTTGTGGTCGATCACCTGCACCCACAGCGCGCGCCCGGCGAGCGCCATGAAGGCCGCCGTCACGCCGATGAGCACGAGCCGCGAGCGCCACGCGGGCAGGGTATGCACGAGCACCGTGCTGCGATGATGCGTCTGGAAATCACTGCCGCCGCGCGTCTTCTTCTTGAACATCGTGATCTTGTGATTTAGCTTGGTTGTGCCGGGCGCAATGCGCGCTCAAGGCAGGCGCGCGAGCGCGGCGTCGAGATCGGCGTTATCCGGCAGACGAATGCCGAGCTCGGTTTCGAGGACGCGGCGCAGCGCGGGCACATCGCCGAGTTCGCGATGCGTGCTGCCTTCGTGTTCGTCGTGCACCGAAAAACGCCGGTTGAGCAGGCCGAAGCGCTTGCCCGGCGCGAGGCGCGCGGCAAGCAGGTTGTGCAGGAAAATCGACTGCGGATACGTGGACACGAAATGGTTGGCCATGTCGTAGTCGGCGTCATACTGCGGGTCGAGGTCGAAGCGGTATACATTCGTCCACGCGCCGTTCACGAGCGCCTTCAGGATAAAGGCGGCCGGTTCGCCGCCCGCGTCGTCGAGACGAAATGCGCCGTGAGGCGTGATCTGTTCGAGGCCGGTCTGAAGGGCGAGCGGCGCGGAGAGCGTCATGCCGCCGAAGCCGACATCGGCGAGAAAGGTGCCTTCGTCGGCATCGACGAGCAGCAGCATGTGCGTGCGCGCGGGCATGTCGGGCGCGTCGCGGCCCCACAGGACACGGCCCGCGAAGCCGCGCACGCGAAAACCCAGCGTCGTCAGGACGCTGCGAAACAGCAGATTGTGTTCGTAGCAGTAGCCGCCGCGACGGCTCGCGACGAGCTTGTGCTGGATCGATTCGAGATCGAGCCTGACGGGACGGCCGAGCAGCACGTCGAGATTTTCGAAGGGAATCGCCTGGGGATGCAGCAGATGCAGCGCGCGCAGGGTATCGAGCGTCGGCGCGGGCCGGGCGGGGCCGCCAAAGCCGATGCGCTCGAAGTATGCGGTAAGGTCGATGGAAGTGTCGTGTGCGTTCATGGGTGTGCCGGCCTTTGGGGTCATCGATGTCGCAATGTCCGCGCGCTCGGTCGCAGGCGCGCATATTTTACGACACGAAAGGTTAAAAATTACAAAATGCATACATTTTTCGACGCGTTCGCTTGCGGCGCGTCGTCCGAATGAACTGTGCCGCATCGATGCAGGTCTTTCCAGGTTCAAAGCGCAACTGACAAGGGGCGACACGCCATGCAGAACGAAGCGAACGAATCGAAACAGTCGAACCAAGCGGAGCCCGCGTGCGAGACATGCGCCGGCAAGCATCCCGCGCCGCCTTGCACGCTCGTGATCTTCGGGGCGGGCGGCGATCTCACCAAGCGCCTTCTGATGCCGTCGCTCTACAACCTGTCCGCCGACAAGCTGCTCGACGACAGCATGGAAATCATCGGCGTGAATCACGGCGAGCGCGAGACGTCCGAATGGCGCGACGAGCTCACGCAGTCGCTGCGCACGTTCGCGTCGGACAAGGCGGCGACCTTTCACACGTCGCAACTGAACGAGGACGCGTGGAACTGGGTCGCCGGACGGCTCGAATATTTTGGCGGGGAATTCGAGGAAGACGAGACCTTCGCGCGGCTGAAGGCGCGGCTCGCCAAGGCGAAGTCGGGCAACGTCGTGTTCTATCTCGCGGTCGGCGCGCGCTTCTTCGAGCCGATCATCAAGCATCTCGGCGCGGCGGGGCTGCTCGAAGAGAAGGACGGGCGCTTCAGGCGCATCGTGATCGAAAAGCCTTTCGGCAGCGATCTCGCGTCCGCGCAGGAACTGAACCGCTGCCTGCTCGAATTCGCGGATGAATCGCAGGTGTATCGCATCGACCATTTTCTCGGCAAGGACACGGTGCAGAGCATTCTCGCCGTGCGCTTCGCCAACGCGATGTTCGAGCCCGTCTGGCGGCGCGAGTACATCGACAACGTGCAGATCACCGCGGCGGAGACGATCGGCGTGGAAGGGCGCGGCCGGTTCTACGAGCAGACGGGCGCGTTTCGCGACATGCTGCCGAACCATCTGTTCCAGTTGCTCGGCATGGTGGCGATGGAGCCGCCCAATTCGTTCGACGCCGAATCCGTGCGCGACCGCAAAGCCGAAGTCTTCGATGCGATCCGCCCGCTCACGGCGAACGATGTCGTGCTCGGCCAGTACGAAGCGGGCCCGGCCGGTCCGGGCTACCGGGAAGAGGCGGGCGTCGCGAAGGACAGCCGCACCGAGACCTATGCGGCGGCGCGCGTGTATGTCGAAAACTGGCGCTGGGCGGGCGTGCCGTTTTATCTGCGCACCGGCAAGCGCCTGACCGAGCGGCGCACGGAAATCGCCGTGCAACTGAAGGCCGTGCCGTTTCTGCTCTTTCGCGACACGCCCGTCGATGCCCTCACGCCGAACGTTTTCACGCTGCGCATCGATCCCGAGCACGGCACGAGCTTCGACTTCAACGTGAAGGTGCCGGGCCCGCTCATGCAGATCGGCAAGGTGCGCTCGAGATTCAGCTACGCCGATTTCTTCGCGGAGCGCGCGAACGTCGGCTACGAGACGCTGCTCTACGACTGCATGCTCGGCGACGCGACGCTCTTTCAGCGCGCCGACAGCATCGAGACGGCGTGGGCGGCGGTCGATCGCGTGCTGCATCCGGACAGTCCGCTCGCCGTGCACGGCTATGCGGCGGGCAGCGCCGGACCGGAGGCGGCCGATCAACTGCTGGCGCAGGACGGCCGCGTGTGGCGGTCGCTCACCGATCCGCACAAGAAAGACTGATCTCATCCATCCAAGAACGACAAGCAAAAGGACAACGAGCGTGAGCACAGCATCCAAAGCCAGACACAAGACGCACGTCACCGCCGACAAACTCGCGATCAAGGCCGAGCGCATCCTCGCGATCGATATCGGCGGGACCGGGCTGAAGGCCGCGATCATCTCGGAAGACGGCGAGATGAAGAGCGATCGCGTGCGCGTGGCGACGCCGCATCCGGCGAAACCCGACGTGGTCGTCGAGACGCTGATCGAGCTGGTGAAGCCGATCGTCGCCGAGCCGCCGACGCATATTTCCATCGGTTTTCCGGGCGTCGTGCGCGACAACGTGGTCGTGACCGCGCCGAATCTCGGCACCACGCAATGGCGCGGCGTGCCGCTCGCGCAGTTGCTCGCCGAACGGCTCGGCAACGTGCCCGCGCGCATGATCAACGACGCCGACATGCAGGGGCTTGCGGCAATCGAAGGGCACGGCATCGAGATGGTGCTGACGCTCGGGACCGGCGCGGGCACCGCGCTTTTCCGCGATGGCGAGCTGATGCCGCATCTGGAGCTCGCGCATCATCCGGTCGCGAAGGACAAGACCTACGACGAATATATCGGCAACGCGGCGCGCGAGAAGGCGGGCAAGAAGCGCTGGAGCCGGCGCGTGGAAAAGATCATCGGTATTCTCGCGACGCTCGTGAACTACGACCGTCTGTGGATCGGCGGCGGTAATGCGGCGCACATCAAGTTCAAGCTGCCCGACAACGTGGCGATCGTGTCGAACGCGGCGGGCATCGAAGGCGGCGCGCGGCTGTGGCATCCGCGCTCGGTGCGCGAGACGCGCCAGTTGCCGCACTTCAACCAGCGTGAAGGGGCGAACTGATGAACGCAAAGGGCAAATACGGCCTCTTCAGCGCGACCGGCGACGGCGCCGCGGCGTTCGACGCGCTCGCGCATGCGGAGCTCGTCGTGACGGACTGCGACGGCACGCTGCTGTACACCGACAAGGCGCTCGGTCAGCCCGCCATCGACGCGGTGCGCCGCCTGCTTGACGCCCGCGTGCGCTTCACCGTGGCGAGCAGCCGGCCGGGCAAGGGCATGCGGCATATCGTCGAGGCGCTCGGCGTCGACATGCCGTACGCGTCGTATAACGGCGGCAGCCTGGTGCGGCCGCAGACGTGGGAACTGCTGTCGTCGCACAAGCTGCCGCGCGATGTCGTGCAGACGTCGCTGGAAATGTTCGCCGCCGCGAATGTCGATGTGTGGGTCTTCATCGACGATAACTGGTATCTCACGAATCCCGACGCGACCTACGTGCCGCTCGAAACCCGCACGGTCGGCTACGCGGGCGTGCGCGTCACGCGTTTCGACGACGTCGATCTCGGCGCGGTCGACAAGATCGTCGGCTCGACGGCGGATACGGCGCACCTCGCACAGGTCGAAGCCGACTTGCAGAAGGCGCTGGAAGGGCGCGGCCACGCGGCGCGCTCGCAAACCTACTACCTCGACGTGACGAGCCTCGAAGCGAACAAGGGCACGGCGGTGCGCGAACTCGCGCGGATCGCGAACGTGCCGCTCGAACGCGTGGCCGTGCTCGGCGACATGGGCAACGACATGGCGATGTTCGAGATCGCGGGGGTATCGATTGCGATGGGACAGGCGTCGGAAACCGTGCAGCGTCGCGCGAGCCTGGTCTCGAAAAGCAACGACGAAGACGGCTTCGCGATCGGCATCGACGCGCTGCTGGCGGCGCGGCACGAGGCGCGAAACGGGTAAAGCGGGCAGAGTGGGCATCGACGCGAGGCGCCGCCAGCGTGGCGAAGCGCGAGGCGTCGAAGTACAGGGCGATCCGCGAAAGGGTTCAGAAGCGTGCGCTGCGGATCAGGCTCACGCCGGTTGCATGACTACGAGGTGAATCAGCGACGGCGCATCGGTGCGCGCGGTCCGCCGCCGCTTGCGCGTTCGTCCTTGTGACGGAAGTTGATGCGGCCCTTGGTCAGGTCGTACACCGAGAGTTCCAGCGTCACGCGGTCGCCGGCGAGAATGCGGATGTGGTTCTTGCGCATGCGGCCCGAGGCGTACGCGCCCACGACGACGCCGTTGTCCAGCGTCACGCGGTAGCGGCTGTCGGGAAGCACTTCGTCAACGATGCCGTCGAGTTCGATGAGTTCTTCTTTCGCCATATGGGGCTCCTGTGGTCAGTTGTAATGGGTGCTGCTGTACACGATGGACATTGCGCGTTTCACGCCAATGAATGCCCGCGCCGGACTGCCCGGCGCAATCGTCGCGGCGATTGGTGAGAGGCGATGCAAAGCGCGGCCTGGCACGCCCGGCACGATCAAACGTGCCCTTCGGAGCGCGCCGCGTCTCGCTTTCAGGCTCGTCGTGAGCTTGACGGCATAGGCCGGACGACCGTGCATGCCGCGTTGGCGGCGCGCCGTGGCCGGCATGACCGGGGCGGCGACATCGGCGTACAGCGAGCCGACGTGCGGTGTGAAACGAAAAACGATGAATCCGGGAAGTGAGCGCGCTTGCGGTACGCTTACGTCATATGCGGTCGAGGGGCCAATTTGCAAGGCCTGCCGACATTTTCGCGCAAATCGGTTGATTAGACAACGAATTTCGTTGAAAGGTTCCGGTTTGGCCGCCAGCCGTTGAGCCGGAGACGCGGTGGGCGCGGTGGGCGCTATAGCCATCCGGCCTTCCTGAAGCGCCAGTAGAGCACGACATCGACGACGAGCATCACTCCGAGCACCGCCGGATAGCCGTATGCCCAGTCGAGTTCCGGTATTCGATGGAAGTTCATGCCGTAGATGCCGGCGATCATCGTCGGCACGGCGAAGAGCGCGGCGAACGAGCCGAGGCGCTTGGTCACTTCGCTCTCCGCGAGCGCGATCAGCCCGAGATTCACCTGGATCGCCGTGACGATCATTTCGCGCCGCCCCTCGATGGTCTTCACGATGCGCAGCAAGTGATCGTACACGTCGCGGAAATATTCCTGCATGCCGGAACAGACGCCGGGCGAGCGGCCGCCATACAGTTTGCTGACAGCTTCGAGCAGCGGCGCGGTGTGATGCTGAAGAATCGTCATGCGGCGTTTCAGCGAATACAGATCCTCGATGATCTCGCGCGATTCCACCGAGCCCTTCTGCTCGAAGATGCGCTCTTCCACTTCGTCCACTTCCGCGCCGAGCGTTTCGAGCACGGGGAAGTAGCGATCGACGACCGCATCGAGCAACGCATACATCACGAACGCGGGCCCGTGCTTGAGCAGATGCGGCTCGCGCTCGCAGCGCTTGCGCACTTCCTGAAAGCCTTGCGTCGTGCGATTGCGCACCGAGAGCACGTAGTTCCTGCCGACGAACACGTTCATTTCGCCGACGAGCACGTCGCCTTCTTCATCGAACTCGACCGTATGGAAGACGGCGAACAGCGAGTCGCCATATTCCTCGATCTTAGGCCGCTGATGGCCATGTTGCGCGTCTTCGACCGCCAGTTCGTGCAGTCCGAACTGATGCGTCATGTGCGCGAGCTCGCCGGGACCGGGCTCTTTCAGTGCAACCCAAATGAAAGAGTCGGGCAGGTCCCGATACGCGTTGATATCGTCGATCTCGACGTCGGCGAGCTTGCGGCCGTTCTGATAAGCCGCGCAATTGACCAGCATGAGGCGCCCTTTATAGTTATGTCGATGTGACGGGCCACGCGTCGACGGGCGCTCGAAGTCGCATGATTCGCTTGGGGCGCGAGCGCGTGGCCTCCGTCTTCGAATCTTAGCCGGACATGCGAGGTGTTGCCAGCGAGCGAGCATCTCCTGCCGCTCGTTGCGTGCAGTCAGTTCGAAGCGTAGTCGAGACTGTGCTCCGACGGCGCCGGCAGCGACGCCACGTGCGTGGCTTGCGAATCGAATTTGGTGAGCTTGCCCTCGACCGTCGCACCGATATCCATGCGCAGCTTCTGGTAGAAGATGTTGCCCGTCACGCGCGCGTTCGACTGAAGTTCGACGAAATGCGCGACGGTGACATCGCCGGTGACGCAGCCGTTGATGATGACATCGTAGGCGCTGACATTGCCGCGAATCGCGCCCTGGTCGCTGATGACGAGCAGCGTTTCTTCGCCGGGGCGGCCCGTCACGTTGCCCGTGACCTGGCCGTCCATGCGCAGGCCTTCGCTGAACTCGAGATCGCCCGAGATATGGACGTTATGCGCGACGAGCGTCGCGAGCTTGGCGAGCTTGACGTTGTTGGGATCTTTCTTCGACGAGAACATGTCGGGTCCTTGTGATGCGGTAAAAGGGTTGCGTGAAGCGCGCTGCTCAGCGGGATCAGTTGGGTCCGCGCTGTTTCTTGAGGAACGCGAGGTCTGTTTGCAGGCGCTGAATGTCGGCGGCGCTGTCCTTCACCCGTTGTTCGAGCGAGGCGCGGCTCGCCGCTTCCTGCTCGAAGGCGAACTGTGCGTGCGCGAGCTGGTCGCGCAGCTTTTGTTCAGAGACGGGCGGCGCGCAGAGCGTATCGAGCTTGCGCACTTCTTCGTGCGAGCGCTTGAGCGCGAAGCCCGCGGCGGCGAGCGCCGCGATCGCGCACACCGCCGCGATCGCGCCCAGCCAGATGCCGCCGCCGCGCTTGGGCGTAAGCGAATAGGACTGGCGCGTGAGCTGCGAGCGCCGCTTCGAATCAACTTTGCGCATTCGGCTTGCGCTTGAAGAGCGCGAGGTAAGGATTGGGATTGATCTGCGCGCCGTCGACGATCACTTCGAAATGCAGGTGCGGGCCCGTGGAGCGCCCGGTCGAACCGACCTCCGCGATTTCCTGCTGCGGCATCACGTAGTCGCCGGTCTTCACGAGCAGGCGCGACGCATGCCCGTAGCGCGTCACCATGCCGTTGCTGTGGCGAATATCGACCGCATTGCCGTAGCCGTTGCGCTCGCCCGCCTGCACGACGCGTCCGCCCGCGCTCGCGAGAATCGGCGTGCCGGTCGGCGCGACGAGATCGACGCCCGGATGAAAGCTCAGACGCCCGGTGAACGGATCGTAACGATTGCCGTAAGGCGAGCCGCTGCGCGAGCCGGGCGCCGGATCGCGGCCGGGAAACGCCATGTACGAGGCGTAGTGAGCGAGCGTCTGCGTCTGCAGTTGCGAGACTTCGTCGTTCAGACAATCGATGACGCGCTGCGAGCCCTTGAGGCGCTGACGCGGCGTGCCGCTGCTTGCGCGCGCGGTGTCGCACAGGCGTGGCGGCAGCGCCGGCCCGCCCGCGCCGTCGAGCGCCGCGTTGCCTTCCTCGCTGTCCGGCAGCGGTGGCACATCGTGTACGCCGGGGGCGCTCGCGCCGCCGTGCGCGGCCTTCAGGCGGTCGTCGAAATCGTGCAGTTCGTGAACCTGCGCGGACAACCCCTCGACGCGCGGCGTGAGCTGGATCAGCGCGGCGTTCAGACGGCCGAGTTCCTCGATCTCGTACGAGCGGCGCGACATCAGCGCCTGCTCTTCGCCGAGATGGCTGCGGGCGAACATCGTGCCGATCGCGATGCCGAGCGCGAGCGCGGCGATCAGAAGCGCAAAGGCGCCGATGATCGCGATGGCGCGCGCGGTGCGCGCTTCCACGAAACGGATGCGCTGGCGGGACATGGTCCGCCGTGACCAGATGACGAAAGCCATCAGCGCGGGCGGCGGCTCAAGAGGCCGGCAGAGGAAAAACTAGGAAAATTCACGGAGGGAGTGCGCCGCGCTCTCCACGGCAAAACAATGAAACTGGGCGGCGATTATGCCGCATGCTTCATCGGCTGGTCATGTTTAAACAGGATATCGAAGCAAAATTCCACGATTTTGTGCGGTTAAATTTTGTCGCGTGCAAGCGGTGAGGTTCGCTAGCACGTTTATTTCGTCTGCGCTGTCATAAAACTTCGATTGATCAGGATGACTTGACGTCGACCCATGCCATCTGCTGGCCATCGCCCATCAGGAAAGCGCGATTCGCTTCCGCCGCCGCGCGCAGATAGTCCCACACGGCGGTGATGCGCTTCAGCTTGCGCAAGTCCTCGCGGCACGACAGATAAAAGGCGCGCGTGACGACGATCTCGTCGGGCAGAACGGGCACGAAGCGCGGATCGGGCGAGGTCATGAAACACGGCAGGATCGCGAGCGCGCGCCCTTGCAGCGCGGCGAAGTACTGCGCGATCGCGCTCGTGCTGCGCCAGCGCGACACCGCGCCCGGCACGGCGCGTTCGAGATACAGCAACTCGTAGCTGAAGGCGAGATCGTCGATATAGCTTGCGAAGCGATGCCGGCGCAGGTCCTCGGCGCCGCGGATCGGCTCGTGCGCGTCGAGATACTCGGCCGTTGCGTAGAGCTTGAGCCGGTACTCGCAGAGCTTCGTGTAGACGTACTGGCCCTGCTCGGGGCGCTCCAGCGTCACCGCGATGTCCGCCTCGCGCTTCGAGAGGCTCACGAAATGCGGCACCGGCAGCAGGTCGATGGAAATGTTCGGATGCGCGTCCTGAAAGCGCGCGAGCTGCGGCGCGAGAAAGAAGCAGCCGAAGCCCTCCGTCGAGCCGACGCGCACATGACCCGACAACGCATGCCCTGTATTGGCGATCTGCTCGGTGGCCGACTGCACCGTCGTCTCGATCGAATCGACGAAGCCGAGCAGGCGCTGGCCTTCGGCGGTCAGAATGAATCCGCCGCTGCGCGACTTGTCGAACAGGAGGGTGCCGAGCGCGTCTTCGAGCGCCCGGACGCGCCGCGCGACCGTCGTGTAATCGACGCCGAGGCGCTTGGCCGCGCCGCTCGCGCGCTGCGTGCGGGCGACTTCGAGAAAGAAGCGCAGGTCGTCCCAGTTGAGGCGGGCCAGGTCGAGTTTGCCGGGACTTTGCATGGCGTTTTTTTGCATATCGATCGGGTGTTTTTATAGTGCCATGATGGACTTTTGCATAACTATACTCAAGCAAACGAGCCTGCCCAAGCGCGGGCCGAATTTCTATAAAACGGAGACGACATGCTTTTTCCCCTGCGCCGCTCGGCGTGTCTTCGTTTTTCGCCTGTCCGCAACTCATCCAAAGGAGTGACTCGTGAATATCGCTGCTGAACATCCGGCGCAGAGTGCGTCCGTCCGTACGGCCAAACTGCTCATCGACGGCCAGTTGGTGGATTCGAAAACGGCCGAGTGGCGCGACATCGTCAATCCGGCGACGCAGGAGGTGGTCGGCCGCGTGCCCTTCGCGACGACGGACGAAGTGAACGCCGCCGTTGCCGCAGCGCACAAGGCGTTTCAGAACTGGCGCACGACGCCGCTCGGCGTGCGCATGCGCCTCATGCTCAAGTTTCAGGATCTGGTGCGCCAGAACCAGAAGCGCATCGCTCAGACGCTCACGGCCGAGCAGGGCAAGACGCTTGCCGACGCCGAGGGCGACATCTTCCGCGGGCTCGAAGTCGTCGAGCATGCGTGCTCGATCAGCACGCTGCAGCAAGGCGAGTTTTCCGAAAACGTCGCGGGCGGCGTCGATACGTACACGCTGCGTCAGCCGATCGGCGTGTGCGCGGGCATCACGCCGTTCAATTTCCCGGCGATGATCCCGCTGTGGATGTTCCCGATGGCGATCGTCTGCGGCAACACTTT
The DNA here is from genome assembly GCF_021353155.1 of Caballeronia sp. PC1. Classification (NCBI taxonomy): domain Bacteria; kingdom Pseudomonadati; phylum Pseudomonadota; class Betaproteobacteria; order Burkholderiales; family Burkholderiaceae; genus Caballeronia; species Caballeronia sp. PC1. The sequence continues at coordinate 762,203 of NZ_JAJUBH010000002.1, read as the reverse complement.
CGTGCTGAAGCCGTCGGAGCAGGACCCGCTTTCGACGATGGAGCTGGTCGAACTGGCGCTCGAAGCGGGGGTGCCGGCGGGCGTGCTCAACGTCGTGCACGGCGGCAAGGAAGTCGTCGACGCGATCTGCACGCATCCCGATATCAAGGCGATTTCCTTCGTCGGCTCGACGGCCGTCGGCACGCACGTCTACAACCTCGCGAGCCAGCACGGCAAGCGCGTGCAATCGATGATGGGCGCGAAGAATCACGCCATCGTGCTGCCCGACGCGAACAAGGAGCAGACGCTCAACGCGCTCGCGGGCGCGGGCTTCGGCGCGGCGGGTCAGCGCTGCATGGCGACGTCGGCGGCGGTGTTCGTCGGGGCGTCGAAGGACTGGATTCCCGAACTGGTCGAGAAGGCGAAGACGCTCAAGGTCAACGCGGGCACGGAGCCCAACACGGACGTCGGCCCGGTCGTGTCGAAGACGGCGAAGGAACGCATTCTCGGGCTCATCGGCAAGGGCGTGGAAGAGGGCGCGACGCTCGCGCTCGATGGCCGCGGGATCGGGGTGACGGGCTACGAGCAGGGCAACTTCATCGGCCCGACGGTCTTCACGAACGTCAACACCGACATGTCGATCTATAAGACCGAGATCTTCGGCCCGGTGCTGTGCGTGCTCGAAACCGACACGCTCGACGACGCCATCGCGCTCGTCAACCGCAATCCGATGGGCAACGGCGTGGGTCTTTTCACGCAAAGCGGCGCGGCGGCGCGCAAGTTCCAGAGCGAGATCGACATCGGACAGGTAGGCATCAACATCCCGATTCCGGTGCCGGTGCCGGCGTTCAGCTTCACGGGTTCGCGCGGCTCGAAGCTCGGCGATCTCGGGCCATACGGCAAACAGGTCGTGCAGTTCTATACGCAAACGAAAACCGTCACCGCGCGCTGGTTCGACGACGCCACCGTGAACGACGGCGTGAACACGACCATTTCGCTTCGCTGAGGAGGCGTCTCATGCAAATCGGCTTCGTGGGTCTGGGTCACATGGGCGGCCCGATGGCCGCCAATCTGCTGAAGGCGGGCCACGCCGTGACGGCGTTCGACCTCGTGCAGGACGCGCTCGACGCGGCGAAAACGGCCGGCGCGACCCTCGCCGCGTCGCCGCGCGCGGCGGCTGAAGGCGCGGAGGTCGTCATCACCATGCTTCCGGCCGCCCAGCACGTCAAAGCGGTCTATCTCAACGATGACGGCGTGCTGGCGGGCGTCGCGAAAGGCGTGCCGCTGGTGGACAGCAGCACGATCGATCCGGCCACCGCGAAGCTCATCGGCGCGGCGGCGGGCAAGCAGGGCAATCCGTTCGCGGATGCGCCCGTGTCGGGCGGCGTCGTCGGCGCGCAGGCGGGCACGCTGACCTTCATGGTTGGCGCGGACGAAGCGCTCTTCGAAACGCTGCGTCCCGTGCTGTCCGGCATGGGCAAGAATATGGTGCGCTGCGGCGAGACCGGCACGGGTCAGATCGCGAAGATCTGCAACAACCTGCTGCTCGGGATTTCCATGATCGGCGTCGCCGAAGCGATGAAGCTCGGCGAAACGCTCGGCATCGATCCGACGAAACTGGCAAGCATCGTCAATACATCGACGGGGCGTTGCTGGAGTTCGGATACGTGTAATCCCTATCCGGGCATCGTCGAAACGGCGCCCGCGTCGCGCGGTTATTCGGGCGGCTTCGGCGCGGATCTCATGTTGAAGGACCTGGGCCTCGCCGTCGATGCGGCGCGCGGCGCGAAGCAGCCGGTCTTCATGGGCGCCCTGGCACAACAGTTGTATCAGTCGATGAGCCAGCAGGGACTCGGCGGACTGGATTTTTCGGGCATCATCAAGCTATACGCAAAGCAACAAATCGAGTAAAAGTGAATCAAAGAAGTAAATGATCTGGCACGCACGTGCGTGCCAGATCGGCTTCAATAAATAACGGCTTTATTCAGTTGCACTGCACAACGCATCGCGCAAAAGCATACTGGGCGCGATCATCGGGAATACGATGATTCGCTTTCCAAAAAAATGTCCTATTCTGAAAGCACGACGCCCGTCTGCCGTTCGAATCGAACGCTCCGGTTGCGCCACGGTGCTGGTAGAACGCCCGTCGTTTTCGGGCAATCAGATGAGGAGTACGCGATGCAAGTAACACGACACTTCAATATGGAATTGCGGCACGCCACGGTGCCGACTTATGTAGCCAGCTATTTCTTTCCGTTGCTGCTATTGGCATACGAAGTCTGGCGTGTAGGGTCCTGGGTGGCGGTAAACGGCTTCAACTTCATGAACTTCAACTCGATGGGTTACGAGTTCGCGTTGATGATTGCCGTGTTCTGCATGCAGATCATCGTGGAAATCGCGTTCCTCGCGGGCGCCGTGCTGACGAAGCATAAAGACGTCGGGCATCGGGTGGCCAATTTGTTGCTCGGTTTGTTCTGCTCCATGGTCGTGCTCGGTTTCGACCTTGCACTGCAATATGGCCTGAGCGGAACTTAATAGGGCAATAACTGATTCGTCTTAGTAAAAAATGAACGCCGGCTGATTATCAGCCGGCGTTTTTATTTGTGCATTGCAACTTGAAGCCGATTTAGCAACCCGCAGCGCTTGGCAACGCCGGCGGCGTTTCCGAACGTTCCTCATAGCATTTTCTGTCCGCATCCTTCAACGCGCTGCGCAGGCCTTCTTCAACCACCGGATGATAAAAAGGCAGCTTGAGCGCTTCATCCAGCGTCAGTTCGAGTTGCAGCGCCCACGCGAGCAGATGACCCAGATGTTCCATCGCCGGGCCGCAGCCTTGCGCGCCGCGCAGCGTGCCGGTTTTCGCGTCGGCATACACGTGCAGCAGCCCGCGATTCTGCCGCATCACGCGGCTTCGGCCCTGGTTTTCGAACGATGCCTCTCCGGTCACGGTCATCGGCTTGTCGAGCTCGTCGTAAGACGCGCCGACGATCGCCACCTGCGGCTCGCTGAACACGAGCGAAAACGGCACCTTGCGTTTGACCGCCCGCACCTCGGGAAAGCGCGCGGCGTTGTCGCCGGCTAGTTTGCCCTCGTCGGCGGCGTCGTGAAGCCACGGACGCGTGCCGTCGCAATCGCCCGCGACGAAGATCGCGCTCTTGCCGCATTGCATCGTGGTTTCGTCGAAGCGCGGCACGCCTTTTTCGTTCAGGTCGATGCCCGCGTTTTCCAGCGCGAGCGGCTTGAGATTCGGCGCGCGGCCCGTGGCGGCGAGAACCAGATCGAACGACTCGGCGCGCGTTTCGCCCTCGGCGGAGGCAAAGCGCAGGAACGGCTTGCCGTCGCGCAGGGACATCTCAATGAACTTCGCGTCGGCATCGAGGTGGAATTCGTCGGCGAGCGCGGCGATGAGCGCATCGCGCACGGGCTTGTCGCTGAGCGCCGCCACGTGGCCGCCCTTGCCGAACATGAAAATCTCGACGCCCAGACGCGCGAGCGCCTGCCCGAGTTCCAGCGCGATCGGCCCCGCGCCGAACACGGCGATGCGCTTGGGCAGCGTGCGCAACTCGAAGAGATCGTCGCTTGTGATGAGCGTGTCGCCGAACACTTTCAACTCGTCGGGCACGGTGGGCGCCGCGCCCGTCGCGATCACCGTGCGCTTCGCCGTCACGCGCGTATGGTCGCCGACGGATAAGCGCGTCGGCGATTCGAAGCGCGCCTGGCCGCGCAACAGCGAACCGTCCGGCAGCGCATCGATTTCGTCGAGCACACTCTTGACGAAGCTGTCCCGCTCGCGGCGCACATAGTCGAGCACGCGCGCATGGTCGGCGTCGAGTTCGTGCGTGCCTTCGATGCCGCGCGGCGCGAGCGCTTGCGCATCGTGCAGGCCATTGGCCGCCGCGAGCAGCAGCTTGGACGGCATGCAGCCGACGCGCGCGCAGGTCGTGCCGAACTCGCCGCTCTCGATCAGCACCGCGCTCACGCCCGCGAGCCGCGCCGCGCGAAACGCGGCCATGCCGGCCGTGCCCGCGCCGATCACGGCGACGTCCACTTCGATTTCGTTCATCGCGTTTCCCGTCGTTTCATCGTCGATGCGTGCTTCAGCCGTTGTCCGCGAATCCCGGATAGAGCGTCATGCCGCCATCGACGAAAAGCGTCGTGCCCACGACGTAATCGCTCTCGTCGGACGCGAGCCAGACAGCCGCACGGCCGATATCCTCGACCTCGCCGACGCGCCCGTACGGAATCAGCGTCAGCAGCTTGTCGAGCTTCTCCTGCGTGTTCCAGACGTCCGCGTTGATCGGCGTGCGGATCGCGCCAGGCGCGATGCCGTTCACGCGGATGCGCTGGGGCGCGACTTCCTGCGCGAGCGTCTTCATCATCATCTGGATGCCGCCCTTGGACGCCGCGTAGTTCGCATGCCCCGCCCACGGAATGACTTCGTGGACCGAACTCATGCAGATGATCTTGCCGAGCGCCTTCGACACGTCGCGCATGCCGCGCCGCTCGAACTCGCGCACCGCGCGCTGCGCCGTGAGAAATTGCCCGGTGAGATTGGTTTCGATGACCGTCTTCCAGTCGGCGAGCGTCAGCGCGGTGAATTTCGCGTCCTTCTGCAAACCCGAATTCGCGATGACGATATCCACCGTGCCCCAGCGTTTCACGACGGCATCGAACATGGCATCGACTTGCGCTTCGTCGGCGACGTCGGCGCCTACGGCGAACGCCTCGCCGCCTTTCGCGGTAATCGCGGCGGCGAGTTTTTCGGCGGGTTCCGCGTGCGCGTGATAGTTGATGGCGACGTGCGCGCCCGCATCGGCGAGCGCGATCGCGACGCCCGTGCCGATGCCCGAACTCGCGCCCGTCACGAGCGCGATCTGGCCTGCCAGGGGTTTATGCATGTGCGTGTCCGTCTGAAGGTCCAACGGGCGCGACGCAAGATGCGCGCCCGGCGGCGCTCACGCGTCCAGCAAGCCCTGATACACCTCCGCGTACTGAAGCGCCGCCGCTTCCCAGCCGAAGTTCTGCCCCATCGCGCGTTTGACGACCGACTTCCAGTCCGTGCGCCGCGCCTTCAGCGCGAACGCGCGCCGGATCGCGCCGACGATGCCCGCACGGTCGAAGCTGTCGAAGACGAAGCCGGTCGCGAGATCGTCGGCGAGATTTTCGAGGGAGGAATCGACGACGGTATCCGCGAGCCCGCCCACGCGATGCACGAGCGGCAGCGAGCCGTAGGCAAGCGCGTAGAGCTGCGTGAGACCGCACGGCTCGAAGCGCGACGGCACCATCACGACGTCGCTGCCCGCGATGATCGAATGCGACAGCGTCTCGTCGAAGCCGAGCTCGACCGCGACCGCGCCCGGATGCGCCGCCGCCGCGTTCTTCATGCCGGTTTCGAGCGCCGGGTCGCCGGTGCCGAGCACGGCGAGCTGGCCGCCGCGCTGCACGATGTCCGGCACGGCCGAGAGCAGCAGATCGAGACCCTTCTGCTCGGTCAGCCGGCTGACGACGCCGAAGAGCAGGGCATCGTCGTCTTTGGCGAGGCCCATGCGCTCCTGCAGCGCCGCCTTGCACTTCGACTTGCCCGAAGCCGGTTTCGCCGCCGTGTATTTCGACGCGATGGAGTCATCGACGGCCGGGCTCCAGATCGAATAATCGACGCCGTTCAGGATGCCGGCGATATCGTGCGTGCGCGTCTGCAAGAGGCCGTGCAAGCCCGCGCCGTGCGCCTGCGTCTGGATTTCGCGCGCGTAGGTCGGGCTCACGGTCGTGATGCGGTCGGCGTAATAGAGGCCCGCCTTCAGGAAGGAGACGTGACCGTAAAACTCCAGGCCTTCCACCGCGTAGAAGTCGGCGGGAAGCTGAAGCAGGCCGAAGTCCGCCGCCGGGAAGGTGCCCTGATACGCGAGGTTGTGCACGGTCATCACGCTCGCCACGCGCGGCGCGCCGCCGCGTTCGAACGCGCGCAGGTAGGCGGGCGCGAGTCCCGCGTGCCAGTCGTGCGCGTGCACGATATGCGGCGTCCACGCCGGATCGGCGCCCGTTGCGATGCGCGCCGCCGCCCAACCGAGCAGCGCAAAGCGGCGGTCGTTGTCGGCATACGGATGATTCGCCGCATCCATGTACGGATTGCCCGGACGGTCGTAGAACCGGTCCGCGCGCACCACGTAGACGATCACGCCGTGCGGCTTCAGCACGCCGCGCTCCAGCCGCACGTTGCCCGCGCCGAACGCGCCGCCCAGATCGGCGACGGGTTCGAGGTCCGCGAGCCCCGCGAGCACCGCCGGGAAGCCCGGCAACACGACGCGCGCATGCGTGCCCAGTTGCGATTGCGCGGGCGGCAGCGCGCCGACCACATCGGCGAGGCCGCCGGTTTTCAGCAGCGGATACATTTCTGCTGCGGCATGCAGCACGCAAACGGTCATCGGCGCTCCTGTCGATTCGGTTCGTTTCGTCGCGTCCGGCTAGCGCTGCGAGAGCCGCGCCAGCGCATCGCGCGTGATGAGCGTGACGCCGGATTCGGTGCGGAAGAAGCGCGCGGCGTCGTCGTCCGGGTCCTCGCCGACCACGAGACCTTCCGGCACCGTGCAACCGCGGTCGATCACGACCTTCTGCAAGCGGCAACTCGGCCCCACGGTCACTTGCGGCAACAAGACTGCCTCATTGATGTTACAGAACGAGTGCACCCGCACCGCCGACGAAAACACCGACTTCGACACCTGCGATCCCGAGATCACGCAGCCGCCGCACACGAGCAGATTCGTGATCGCGCCTTGCTGGCCGTTCAGGTCGCGCACGAACTTGCCGGGCGGCAGTTGCTCCTGATTCGTCCAGATCGGCCATTTGCGGTCATACAAATCGAGTTCGGGGATGGTCGAGGCGAGGTCGAGGTTGGCCTCCCAGTACGCGTCGACCGTACCGACGTCGCGCCAGTACGCGGGCGCGTCCGGATCGCTGCTGGACGTCACGCACGACATGCCGAACGGATGCGCGATCGCCTTGCCCGTCGTCACGACGCGCGGAATGATGTCCTTGCCGAAATCGTGATCCGTGTTCGACGTCTCGATGTTCTCCTGCAGCATGTCGTAGAGATACTTCGCGCTGAACACGTAGATGCCCATGCTCGCGAGCGCGACGTCGGGCTTGCCGGGCATGGCGGGCGGATCGGCGGGCTTTTCGAGGAAATCGGTGACGCGGCGGTTTTCATCGACATGCATCACGCCGAACGCGACCGCGTCCATGCGCGGCACCTCGATGCAGCCGACCGTGCAGTCCGCGCCGCTCTCCACATGGTCGAGCACCATGCGCGTGTAATCCATCTTGTAGATGTGATCGCCCGCCAGCACGATCACGAACTCCGGCCCGATGGAGCGCACGATATCGAGGTTCTGATACACGGCGTCGGCGGTGCCGCGATACCAGCTCGAATCGACCCGCTGCTGGGCCGGCCAGATATCGATGAACTCGTTGAACTCGCCGCGCAGGAAACCCCAGCCGCGCTGCAAATGGCGGATGAGCGAATGCGCCTTGTATTGCGTGACGACGGCGATGCGGCGGATGCCGGAATTGAGGCAGTTGGACAGCGCGAAATCGATGATGCGGTACTTGCCGCCGAAATGCACGGCGGGCTTCACGCGCTTGTCGGTGAGCGGCCCGAGACGCGTGCCGCGCCCGCCGGCAAGGACGATTGCGAGGGTCGACTTCTGCAAATCGGTGCGATTCTTAGACAGCGTCTCCATGTCAGCCTCCTGATTTGACCTGCGACTATTGATGTCTTGCCGTGTGTTCGTCCTCGTATGCTTTTCGATGTGGCCGCCGCGCAGCCGTTGCAGCATTATCCGGCGCGCGTTCGGATTCGTGTGCCGGAGTTCGCGATTTTTTCGCTGAGCGCAGCGCGCCGGTTTTATCCGGTGCGGTTCGAGCAAGGCGCGTGCCGAACGCGCACGGGCGTGCTGTGCGCCGCGTCCGGCCCGCCGATGTGTTGCAGCCGCGCGACCGTTTGGGCTTCTGATCGATCGCGCCGCTCGACAAAGCGCGTTCGCTCAATTTATAACGAGCCGCCATGCCGCAGTGCGTCGAGGCGCGGCACAATACGATGCATGCGATGCCCGACGCCGCTTCACGCGCGGCGCCTGCGGGCGTGGTATCCGAGGCCGCCGTCGCGCTGCGCTGCACGACGCCGGCGCGACAAACGTTTCACCTGACCGGACACGATCAATCGGGAAAGCAGAACATGAACAACGTCCTGAGCATTCAATCGCATGTGGTGTTCGGCCATGCGGGCAACAGCGCGGCGGTCTTTCCGATGCGGCGTCTCGGCGTCAACGTCTGGCCGCTCAACACCGTGCAGTTCTCCAATCACACGCAATACGGCCGCTGGACCGGCAGCGCGTTCGATGCCGACGAACTCCAGAACGTGATCGAGGGCATCGGCGCGATCGGCGTGCTGGCGCGCTGCAACGCGGTGCTGTCGGGCTACATGGGCACGCCGGAGCAGGGGCGCGCGGTCGTCGAGATTGTGAAGATGGTGAAGGCGGTGAATCCGCGCGCGCTCTATTTCTGCGACCCGGTCATGGGCCAGACGGGCGGCTGCACGGTCGCGCCGGGCATCGAGGATTTCCTCGTTACGACGATGCCCGAAATCGCCGACGCGATCATGCCCAATCACGTCGAGCTCGAAAAGCTCGTCGGGCGTCCGATCGAAACCGTGGAAGAAGCCGTCGATGCGTGCCGGGAAATCATCGCGCGCGGCCCGCGCACCGTGCTGGTGAAACACCTGCTCGACCGCAACAGCCGCGCCGACACCTTCAACATGCTCGCCGTCACGCCGACCGAAGCCTGGTTCGCGCAGCGTCCGCTTTATCCGTTCGCGCGGCAGCCGGTGGGCGTCGGCGATCTGACGAGCGCGGTGTTCGTCGCGCGCACGCTGCAGGGCGATTCGTTGCGCAACGCGCTGGAGCACACGCTCGCGGCGGTCAACGCGGTCGTCAGGGCGACTTACGAGGCGGGGCGCTACGAGCTGGAAATCGTCGCGTCGCAGGATGAAATCGCGAAGCCGATCGACCGTTTCCCCGCGATTCGCGTGACCGGCACGGAGATGGTCAAAGGCGGCTAGTCCGCTTTGCCGTTCGCCTCCATCAGGCCGAAGCGCCAGGACAGGCGCCGCGTCGCGGCGAGCAGCGCGCGGGCGAGCGGACCGTCCGCGGCGCTGTCGAAGCCGCCCGCCGAGCCGATCAACGCGATCACGAGGCACACGCTGCCCGTGTGATCGAACACCGGCGCGGCGAGCGTGTGGATGCCGGGCACCGGCGCGCCGAGCGCGGTGTCGAGGCCGTCTTTCCGGATGCCGTCGAGGCGCGCCGCGTCCGGGTGCGCGTCCGCCGCGCCCGCGAGACGGATACCGTCCTGCTGCATCAGGCTCGCGAGCATGTCGGCGGGAAGATGCGCGGCAAAGACGCGTCCGATCGCCGTATTGACGAGCGACATCGCCGTGCCGATGCGCAGGCTCACGTGCTGCGGCCGCGCCGATTCCTCCAGCCGGATCACCGTGGGACCGAGCGGCCCGAGCGCCGCGGCCGCTACAGTCATCGCGGTGCTCGCGGCGAGCGCGACGATCTCGCTTTCCGCGTCGCGGATCGGCGAAAGACGCTGCAGCGCGATGAGCCCGAGCTCCCGGCTCAACGCGCCCGCATGAAACAGCCCGGCGTCGTCGCGCGCGAGCAGGCCCACCTTCACGAGACTCACCAGATGCGCGAACGCTTTCGCCGGCGGCATGCCGGCCGCGGCGGCGAGATCGCGTAACGTAAGCGGCTCGCCTGCGGCGACCAGCGCGCGCAGGAGATCGCCCGTCGCGTCGAGCGCGTTGATGCCGCGCTGCGGCCTCGCGTCTTCGTCGAATGTCGTCATGGAAGCAGGTCCGTGATGGTGCGCGCGGCGTCTTTCAGCGCGCGGGCGAGCGCGCCGTCCCAGGCGACGTCGGCGAGGCCGGTCGGTCCGATCGCCGTGAGCGCGAGCTGCATGCGCCCGCCGCGGTCGAACACCGGCACGCTCATGCTGCTGACGCCCGGGCTCGGCGCATCGACGCTGCGTTCGATGCCGCGCGTCCGTATCTCATCGATGCGCGCGTCCATGCCGGGCGCATCCGTCTCCTGCTGATGCGCAAGCATCGCGGCGACGCGGGTTGCGTCGTCGAAGGCGCGGAACACGCGTCCCGTCGACGTCGACGACAGCGACATCACCGTGCCGACGTGCAGATTCACATGCAGCGGATGGCCGCCGCGTTCGTAGCGCACGATCGTCGGTCCCTGCGGCCCGGCGACGCTGACCGCGACGCTCATGCCCGTGGCGAGCGCCAGCGCCGCGACGCGCGGCGCGGCCGCCCGGTACGCCGGCTGATGCTCCAGATTCAGCAGGCCGAGCCGCAGCGAAAGCGGGCCCGGCTCATAATTCCCGGTGAGCGCGTCGCGCTTCACCAGCCCGAGCCGCGTGAGACTCACGAGATAGGTATGCGCCTGCGCGCTCGACAGTTCCGCGGCGTCGGCGAGCGCGCCGAGCGCAAGCGGCTCGCGGCGCGCGGCAAGCGCCGCGAGCAGACGCGCGCCGACTTCGACGCTCTGAATCCCGCGCTGCTTCTTTTCCTCGCTGGTTTCGGAACTGGCCAAGTGCACTCCGCGTTCGATGAAAAAGGCAGATGTTATCCGAGCAGCAAGCGTCCGATGAGGCGATTCAGTATTTACCCGGAATTTGCAAATAACAAGTACGCTTGTTGTTGACAAATATCGGCATCGCGCCGATCATCCACTCATCCTCACGAGAATGGAAGCGAGACACGATCATGGCAAAAGCATTCGCATCGCAGGCCGACCTGGAAGAGAAGAAGATCACCTTCACGCAACTGTCCGAGAACGCCTACGCCTACACGGCGGAGGGCGATCCGAACTCGGGCGTCATCATTGGCGACGACGGCGTGCTGATCGTCGATACGACCGCGACGCCCGCGATGGCGCAGGATCTCATCGAGAAGATCCGCAGCGTCACCGACAAGCCGATCAAATACGTCGTGCTGTCGCACTATCACGCGGTGCGCGTGCTCGGCGCGTCGGCGTATTTCGCGGAAGGCGCGCAGCAGGTCATCGCGAGCCGCGGCACGTATGAAATGATCGTCGAGCGCGGCGAGCAGGACATGAAATCGGAGATCGAGCGCTTTCCGCGTCTTTTCGCGGGCGTCGAGACCGTGCCGGGCCTGACGTGGCCGACGCTCGTCTTCGAGCGCGAAATCACGCTGTTCCTCGGCAAGCTGGAAGTGAAAATCGCGCATCTCGGCTCGGGCCACACGAAGGGCGACACGGTCGTCTGGCTGCCGTCGCAGAAAGTGCTGTTCTCGGGCGATTTGGTCGAATACGACGCGGCCTGCTATTGCGGCGACGCGCAGCTCGAAGAATGGCCCGCGACGCTCGAAGCGCTACGCGCGTTGAAGGCCGACAAGCTCGTGCCGGGGCGCGGCCCCGCGCTGCTGTCGCCGGCCGAAGTCGACAAAGGCCTCGACTACACGAAGGATTTCGTGACGACGCTGCTGCAGGCGGGCCGCGAAGCCGTCGCCGACAAACTCGATCTGAAAGGCTCGATGGCGCACACGCGCAAGGCGATGGACCCGAAGTTCGGCCACGTCTTCATCTACGAGCACTGCCTGCCGTTCGACGTCTCGCGCGCCTACGACGAAGCGAGCGGCATCAAGCATCCGCGCATCTGGACGGCCCAACGCGACAAGGACATGTGGGCCGCGCTGCAGGACTGACGTTCTTCTCTGGCGGCGCGCTTTAGCGAAAGCGCGCCGCATTCCCCTCTAAAGGCTCAACAGGCGCGCAAGACGCCGGCCTAAACACGCCCATCTGGAGCGAGACATGTCGAAGTCGATCGTTACGGCGGCGCTCAACCCGAGCGCCGCCGGGGAAGCGCACGCCCTCACCGACGAGGCGCTGTTGCGCAAAGTCGCGTGGCGCATCATTCCGTTTCTGTTCCTCTGCTACGTGGTGTCGTTTCTGGACCGTATCAATATCGGCTTCGCGCAATTGCAGATGAAGCACGATCTCGGCTTCTCCGATGCGATGTACGGTCTCGGCGCAGCCGTCTTCTACGTCGGCTATGTGCTCTTCGAGGTGCCGAGCAATCTGCTGCTCGCGAAATTCGGCGCGCGCCGCACGTTCACGCGCATCATGCTGCTGTGGGGCGCGGCGTCGGTCGGCATGATGTTCGTCTCGACGCCCGGCCACTTTTATCTGCTGCGTTTTCTGCTCGGCGTGTTCGAGGCGGGCTTCTTTCCGGGCATCGTGCTGTATCTGACGTACTGGTTTCCGGCGAAACGGCGCGCGGGCGTGATGTCGGTGTTCTTCGCGGGCGTCGCGGTCGCGGGCGTGTTCGGCGGGCTGGTGTCCGGCTGGATCATGCGCGACATGGCGGGCGTCATGGGGCTGCAAGGCTGGCAGTGGATGTTCGCGATCGAAGGCGCGCCGGCGGTGCTGCTCGGCCTGATCGCGTTGCGCCTGCTCGTCGATACGCCGCGCGATGCGCGCTGGCTCACGCAGCCGGAGCAGGAGCGGCTCGCGGCGCTGTGCTCGGAACCGTCCGGCGACGCGGGCGCGCACGACGGCCGCGGTCTGCTCGATGCGCTGCGCAATCCGCGCATCTATCTCTTCGCGTTCATCTATTTTTCGCTGACGTGCGCGTCGCTCACGCTGAGCTTCTGGATGCCGCTGATGATCCGCGATTTCGGCATCACCGACGTGATGTCCGTGAGCCTTTACACGGTGGTGCCGAACGCGATCGGCGCGGTGGGACTGATTCTGATCGCGCGTCATTCCGACCGCGTCGGCGAGCGGCGCAAGCATTTCGCGTGCTGCACGATCGGCGGCGGCCTCGCGCTCGCGGCGCTCACGCTGCATCCGCCGAGCTTTGCGCTGATGCTCGCGATTCTGTCGCTCGCCGCGACGCTGATCTTCGCCGCGCTGCCGATCTTCTGGGCCGTGCCCGCGAGCCATCTGCCGGGCAAGAGCGCGGCGGCGGGCATCGCGTTCATCAGCAGTATCGGCATTACGAGCGGGATCGTGAGTCCGTGGGTGATCGGGCAGATCCGCACCTCGACGGGCAGCATGGACCTTGCCGTGCATCTGCTCGCCGTGCTGCTCTTCGCGAGCGGCGCCGCGCTGTTCTTTGGGTTGCGGCGTCGCGCGTGAATTCAGGAGGCTGCGGCTGCGGCCAATGCCTTGAAGTTCTCCGACGTCGCGAAGGCGAGGTATTCGGCCTGCATCTCGGGCGTGAGGAATTCGAGCATCGTCGAGTTTTCGATCCAGAGTTCGATCACATGGAAGAAGTCGTTGCCGCGCGTGCAGTGCACCGCGCGCCAGCCCTCGCGCTCGCCGATCGCGACGACTTCCGCCGCGCCGAGTTTCGTCGCCATCGCCATATGGAAGGCGCTGTACTGCGGGCGCTTGAACGTGCCCGCGCCGTAGCTCACGCTGTCCTCGCGATCGCCGCCCGGCGTGATCACCTGATCGCTCGGATACACCTCGATGATGCTGCCGCGATCGTCGCCCGCGACGGCCATCCACGCGCCGGGAAACGGGGAAAAGGGCGCGGCGAATCCGCCCCATAATTCGGCGAGCACCTGCGCGACGTGTTTCGGATCGTTGGCGGGCATGGAGGCGTGGAAGATCATCGCGATGGACTCCGGTGGACGCGGGGAGAAAGTCGATTCGCAGTGCTACGGTGCCGGGATTCTTGCAGAGTCTATTGATATGAGTGTTTTCATACGCGTCAGGACTCAGCGCTTATCCGACAAACGCAGGGCGAATTAAGCGGCCGCCGCGGATTGCCGCTCCGTCATGCCGATGCGAAAGCGGCCAGATCTGCCGTCAGCCGCGCGGCATCGCTCAGAAAGATACCGTGCGGCGCGCCTTCGTACACGACGAGCCGCGCATTCGGAATCAGGCGCGCCGTGCGCTGCGAGGTCAGTTCCAGCGGATTCGATACGTCGGCATCGCCCTGCACGATGAGCGTCGGCACATCGACATCGCGCAATTCGTCGCGGAAATCGCCGCCATTTACCGTTTCGTTGCAGGCAAGGAGCGCGTGATGCGAGGTGCGCAGCGCCATTTCGCGAATCCAGTCGATCATGGCCTGCGACGCGCGCGGTCCCGCGAACGGACGCGCATTGTCGGCGAGCCATTGCGGATAGTCGGTCATGAGATCGTGCTGAAAGGCATCGGCATAAGCGCGATCGATGCCGTCGGGATTGTCCGGCGTCTTCGCGAGCATCGGCAAGGTCGAGGCGATCAGCACGAGCCGCGCGACGCGCGCACTGCCGTGACGCGTCAGATAGCGCACGGCTTCCGCGCCGCCCATCGAATAGCCGGCGAGCGTGAGATCGGACAGATTGAGCGCTTCGATGATGCCGGCGAGGTCGTCCGCGAGCGTGTCGTAGTCGTAGCCGCCGCCCGGATCGCTGGAACGTCCGTGGCCGCGCCGGTCATAAGCGATGCAGCGAAAACCCTGGCGCACGAGCGGCAGCATCTGATACGCCCACATGTCGCCCGGCAGCGAATAACTCGGAACGAAAACGATCGTCTTGCCGTTTGCAACGGCGTGCTCGGGCCGCCAGTCGCGGTAGAACAACTCGACGCCGTCGGCGGTTGCAATAAACCCCGGCTGGGTGATGGTTGCATGAATTCGCATGGCCGTCTCCTTGTCGATGAACAGTGTGATGGCATCGTCGCAGGAGAAAGGCGGCCGGACAATTACGTCGGAGGTAATAGGCCGCATGCACAAAAAAAGAGCCGCCCGAGAGAAGGCGGCGAGAGCGCGTCCGGTGTGGGCCTCGTCGTCGAGGGTGGACGCGTGAGGAGACAGGAGCAACCATGTGCAGTATGGCAAAGCCTCGCGCGGCGCTCAATCGCCATGTCGAATTACTGCGTTTCAGCATTCATTTGATGAATGGTACGGAATGCGAATGAATCGGGGCATTGGTGCGAAGTTTAAGATTTTTCTCGCCTTTATCCGGGCTTTTCGCTCGCGAGATTGAGATAGACTCGGCGGACGTTTCAAACATCCGCGGCGCCGCCATTCATGCCATTCGATTCAACTTCGCCGCCGCTTTTCGACCATGCGGAACACGCGCTTTCCATCGCACTCGACCTTCGTAGTTCGGGCGACTGGCCCGCGCTCGAACAGTTCTGCCTAAACGCGCTGCAGCGTTTTCCGCAGGATATCGAATTGCGCTGGCAACTGAGTCATTGCCTCTGGCTGCGTCACGACAACGTCGCGGCGGAAGCCGTCATGCGCGAGGCCGCGCTGCATCATCCCGGCAATGGCCTCGTGAGCGGCGCGATCGCGATGTATCTCAACGAGCAGTCGCGCTTCGCCGAAGCCGAAGCGATGTACCGCGTGGCGCTGACCGAATCGCCGGATGAGCACGGTTTCGCCATCGATCTCGCGGATCTCGAATTGCGGCGCGGCGCGTGGCGCGACGGCTGGCTGCGCTTCGATCGCCGCCTGAATCGCTCGCAACATGGCGAGCACGGCGTCGTCGCGCGGATGGAGCGTGTCGGGCCGAGCAGGCGCGGGCAAACGCTCGATGGCAAGCGCGTCGTGGTGTACAGCGAACTCGGGCTCGGCGACGATATCCAGTTCGTGCGTTACTTTCCTCAGTTCGCGGAAGGCGTGCGGCGCAACGGCGGCGAGGCGCTGCTCGCGGTGCGCGCGGCCTTGCATCCGCTCATCCGGCGGTTCGTGCCGGATTGCGTCGCGCTCGAAGCGCACGACTTCGGCACGGTCGATTACACCGTCGCAATGATGAGCATGCCGCTGTGGATCGGGCTGCTGCCGCATCAGGTCGATGGCCGCGCGTATCTGCATGCCGCGCCGGAACGCATCGACATATGGCGGAGCATGCTGGCGTCGGACGGCAGCGATGCGCTGCGCGTCGGTCTCGTGTGGGCAGGCAGTCCGACGCACCGCCGCGACGCCCAACGCAGCGTGCCAATCGCCGCGCTCGCGCCGCTCTGGCGCTTGCCGGGCGTCACGTTCTACCCGGTCGCGCCGGGCCGCGAAGGGGATATCGCGGCAATGCGCTCGGCTGGCGCGCGCATCGCGGAACTGCCGGAATATACCGAGCATTTTCATGATTCGGCCGCGCTCGTTAGCGCGCTCGACGTGCTCGTGAGCGTCGACAGTTCGCCGCTCCATCTCGGCGGCGCGCTAGGCAAACCAGTTCTCGCGATGATCGATCGCGCGTCGCACTGGTGTTGGGGGGAGGCCGAGACGCAGCCTTGGTACGACTCGGTGCGGCTCGTGCGGCAGCGCACGCCGGGCGACTGGACGCCCGTGGTCGAGCGCGTCTCCGCGGCGTTGTGCGGGCGGCTCGCCCAGCGCGCCGCAACGCGAAGTCAGCAGGCGTCGGCGCTCGCCAGTCTCGGGTAGCCGGGCTGGTTCGAATCGATCGTCGTCACGCACGCGCCGTCGCTGAGATCGAGGGTGCTGTCGACATCGCGCTTCGAGCCGTCTTTCATCTGCACGCTGTAGCGGTAGACCTTCGCCGTGGGTTCCGGGCTCTTCTGGAACAGGCTCGTCAGATCGAAGCTCAGACCCGCGCCGGCGCCCGCGCCGCTCCAGCCATTGCCGCCGAGTCCGCCGCCGCCCACCCCGAGCGTGGGACCGGACGACGACGCCGCGCCCGTCGCAACCGTCGTCAGATATTGCTTGCCGATGATGCGGCCCACCGCGAGTGTGCTATCCGCCGGCAACGGCGCCGAGGCGCCCGGTCCGCTCGCGCATGCGGCGAGCATGGCAAAAGCGATGACCGCGAAGCCTGCGCTTGCCGCGCGTCGAATAATGGTGTGATCCGATTTCATTCCAGCCTCTTGCGTGCGTCTGCACGCGTGTCATTGGCCCTCGAAGCGAGCGTGCGATTCTCGCGTGGAATCGCATGCTCGCGCCGGCGCGGCTGGAAGCGTCGTCAGAAAAACGCCGCCCGAAGGAGGGCGGCGCGTGCCGGCGATCGGCTCCAAGACCGGCGGGCCGGCGCGCTTCGCGAGGGACGCGAATGCGCGGCCGGAATGTTGAACGAATGCGGGTGGCGATTGAACCAGATTGCTCCGATTCAACGTGCAATGTCGCGTTTAGTCACTACTTCAGCAAATAAGCGACGATCGCATCGCAGACGCGGCCGAACATCTGCGTGCCGGTGACGGTCGTGCAGCCGCGCGCGCGGGCCGCTTCGATGAAGGGCGTAAGCGGCGGCTTGGTCACGACGTCGCCGACGAACGTCGTCGAAGGCAGGTTGGAGACGTCGATCGGCAGCGGATCGCCCGGGCGCATGCCCGCCGGCGACGCGTTCACGATGAGGTCGTAAGTCTCAGCAGGCGAATCGTCGGCGACGCTCACCGCGCCGCGGCCCAGCGCGGCGAGTCGCGAGGCGAGGGCGCCGGTGCGCGCGGCATCGAAATCGCGAATCGCGAGCGACGCGACGCCCGCATCCACGAGTGCATGGCCGATCGCCGAACCTGCGCCACCCGCGCCGATCAGCAGCGCCCGCTTCGCGTTCGGCTCGCAGCCGGCGTCGCGCAGGGCCGTGACCATGCCGATGCCGTCCGATGCGCCGCCGTGCCAGGTGCCGTCGGCGTTGCGCTTGAGCATGTTGACCGCGCCGAGGAACGCGCCTTCATCGGTCAGTGACTTGCAATATTTCGTCGCGCTGAACTTGTGCGGCACCGTGATGATGACGCCGTCGCAATTCTGCAGACGGTCGATGCCGGCGAAGAACGCGTCGAGATCGTCCGGCGCGACGTGGGCCGGAATCACGATGGCGTCGCGGCCGGCCGCGCGCAATGCAGCCGTGACGCCGGACGGCGAACGCACCTGCGCGATCGGATCGCCGACGATGAAATAGACGCGCGTCGCGCCGCTCAAGCCCGCATCGAGCGATGCGGAAAAGTTAGTGTCCTGCGCCATTGCCTCGATTGTCTCCGTGAATTCGCCTATCTGAATGCTAGTTGATAATGGAATAGCATTCAACAAAAATAGAATCTGTCTCGAAGGCAACTAACGGTCAGATATTCTCCACAACCGCAAACGCGTGCCGGCGCGGCACGCGAACCGAAGCGTCTACAGCGTCTCGGGCGCGGGCTCCGTCGGACTGGCGCCCGCCGCCGCGAGCGCTTCGTGCAGCGTCTCGAAAACATTCGACGCGCCGAGCACGGGCGTCAGCCCATGCCGGTCCATGTCATTGCGCAAGAATGGGTTCACGCGCCCGAACAGCACCGCGACGCCGCGTCCGCGCAGCGTTTCGATCAGATCGCCGATCGTGCGGGCGGCGGAATAATCGAGATCGGTGATCGCGCCCGCATCGACGATCACGTGGCGCACATCTTCGGATGCCGTATCGACGAGTTGCGTCAGTTCCGCCGCGAAAAAGTGATCGTTCGCATAGAAGAGATCCGCGCCGAAGCGGTAGACGATCAGGTTCGGCGCGGTCATCGCGCCGGGCTTGGTCGGCATGAACTGCCACGGTTTGCCGGGCGCGACGGGCGTGAGCACCATGGTGTGCGGATGGTAGCTGTGGCGCACGTGCCGCATCAGCGAGAGCGCGACCGCGAGCAGAATCCCATGCTCGACGCCCACCAGCACGACCGCGCCCGCCGTGATGAGCGCGAGCGCGAACTCGCCGGGGCTTTCGGCGCGGATGTCCTTCAGGCTTTGCACGTTGACGAGGCCGATCGCGATGGTGAAGACGATGCCCGCCAGCACGCAATGCGGCAGATACCGCAGATAGTCGCTCAGAAAAAGCAGCGCGATCGCCACGACCGCCGCGAACACCAGTTGTCCGAACTGGCTGCGCGTGCCGGCGCGTTCGGCCATCGCGGTCTGCGTCGGGCTGCCGTTGACGACGAACGTCCCGCTCATCGCCGCCGCCGCGTTGGCCGCCGCGAGGCCGAGAATATCGCTGTTGGTATCGACTTCCTCACGATACTGCTGCGCGAACACGCGTGCCGCTGCGGCGCTCTGCGCGATGATCATCACGAAGCACGACGCCGCCACGGGCATCAGTTCGAGACATTGCTGCCAGGTGACAGCGGGAAAGCGCAGCGGCGGCAATCCGCCTTCGACCGCGCCGAGCACCGAGATGCCGTGCGCGGCGAAGTCGAACGCCTTGCTCGCGGCGATGCTGCCGATCACCGCGATGAGCGCGACCGGCACGCGCGGCGCGATGCGTTTGCAGCCGAGAATCGCGACGATCACGGCCAGCGCGAGCGCGAGCGTCGGCCCGTGCGCGTGCATCGCATGACTGACGACATAGGCGAGCTGCGCCAGGCTGCGCGACGACGGATACGGCACGGTCATGCCGAACAGGTCGCCGAGCATGGCGATCGACACCTGAACGCCGACGCCCGCCAGAAACCCGACGAGCACCGTGCGCGAGAGGAAATCGGCAAGAAAGCCGAGTTTGAAGAGCCGCGCCAGCAGGAGGAGCGCGGCCGTCTGCAACGCGACCATGCCCGCGAGCGCGACGTATTCGGGGCTGCTCATCGCGGCCATCGACGAGAGTTTGCTCGCGAAAATCGTCGCCGTGGCGGAGTCGGCCGCCACCACGAGATGCCGCGACGCCCCGAACAGCGCGAACGCGATGAGCGGAATGAACGCGGTGTAGAGACCCGTCACCGCGGGCATGCCGGCGATGCGCGCGTAGCCGAGCACCTGCGGAATGTCCATCGACGCGAGCGAGACGCCGGCGAGCGCGTCGCGCAACGCCGCGGCGCGGTCGAGCGGAAGAATGCCTTTGAGAAATCGCCTGCCCGCCGCCGGGCTTCGAGTCTGATCGTGCATGTGGACACCGTGTTCCTGGAGAAACGAATCGTGCCCCATTGAGCGGGCGGTGCCAAGCCTCGGTTTTGTCTACTGACAAACACGCGTTTCAATCACCCAGGCGCGTCACACATCGAACGGCGTCTCAAAAAAGAGCTTGGCTTGCTCCGCTTTTCTGGAATACTATTCCACTATCAAAGCGAGTTCTAAAGAGAGCGGAACGGAGCCAAAGAGGAATGGTGGAGACACTGGATAACCTGGGACCCAACGAGACCTTCGACGTGGTCGTCGTCGGGGCGGGCGGCGCGGGCATGTCGGCGGCGCTGGTCGCGGCCATCGACGGCGCGCGCGTGCTGCTCGTCGAGCACACGGAATACGTCGGCGGTTCGACGGCCTACTCGGCGGGCACGACGTGGATTCCCGCGTCGATGCACGCGGCGAGCGTCAATCGCGACGATACGTCCGCGAACGCCGAAGCCTTTCTGACTCGCGCGGTCGGCGAGCGCAGCAGCGCCGCGATGCGCCGCGCGTTCCTCGATGCGGGCCCGAAAGCCGTGGCGCATATCGAAGCGAATTCCGACGTGAAATATCGCGCGCGGCCGTTTCATCCCGATTACCTGTCGGAAGTCGAGGGCTCGACGTTGCGCGGCCGCGCGCTGGAACCGCTGCCGTTCGACGGCCGCAAGCTCGGACGTGCGTTCTCGCTGATCCGTCCGCCGATTCCCGAATTCACCGTGCTCGGCGGCATGATGGTCGATCGCGACGATGTCGGGCATCTGCTCAACATGACGAAGTCGTTCGCGTCGTTGCGGCATGCGGCGAAACTGCTCGCGCGTCACGCGCGCGACCGCATGAGTTCGCCGCGCGGCACGCGCCTCGTGATGGGCAACGCGCTGATCGGGCGCTTGCTGTATTCGCTGCTTCAGCGCGGTGTCACGGTGCTGACGAGCACGACGGTCGAGGCGCTTCATTCAGGCGCGAACGGCATCGAAGCCGTCACGCTCGGTCATGCTGGCGAACGGCGGCGCGTCGCAGTGAAGGGCGGTGTGATTCTCGCGAGCGGCGGTTTCAATCGGCATCCGAAGCGTCGCGGCGAGATGCTGCCGGGCGCCGATCCCGCCTGGTGTCCCGGCGCGCCCGGTCACAGCGGCAGCGCGCAGGATCTCGCGCTCGCGGCGGGCGCGCGCTTCGGCGATGGTGCGTTGTCGAACGCATTCTGGGCGCCGGTTTCCGTGCGCAAACGCGCTGACGGCACCACGGCCGTGTTTCCGCATTTCCTGATGGATCGCGGCAAGCCGGGCATGATCACCGTCGATAAAGCAGGCAAGCGCTTCGTCAACGAGAACACGTCGTATCACCTGTTCGGCATCGCGATGCAGAAAGCGAACCAGACGACACCGGCCGTGCCCGCGTATCTCGTGACGGATTCCGAAGGATTGCGCAAGTACGGCCTCGGCATGGTGCGTCCGGGCGGAAAGGGACTCGCGCCGTTTCTCGCCGATGGCTATCTCGTCGAAGGCAACACGCTCGACCAACTCGCGGACAAGCTCGGCATCGACAAGAATGGGCTCGCGGAGAGCGTCGGGCGCAACAATCGCTATGCGCAAACGGGCGTCGATGCGGATTTTCAGCGCGGCACGACGGCGTATCAGAACGCCAATGGCGACGCTAACTCGACCGGCCCGAACAAGTGCCTCGGTCCGATCGGAACGGCGCCGTTCTATGCGGTGCGGCTCTATCCCGGCGATATCGGTGCTGCGACCGGCCTCGTCACCGACACCGACGCGCGCGTGCTGAATCGCGCCGACGCGCCGATCGGCGGCCTCTACGCCTGCGGCAACGACATGCAGTCCGTCATGGGCGGCGTCTATCCCGGCCCCGGCATCACGCTCGGGCCCGGTCTCGCGTTCGGCTATCTCGCGGCGCGGCACGCGGCGGCGCGCGCGAAGCAACCGGCGAGCGCAGCGCTCACACTTCCGCTCGAATGCGACACGCACGTACCCGCCCGATGAAACACGAACCGATTCTCGAATGCGACGTGCTCGTGCTGGGTTCCGGCGCGGGCGGTTTGTCCACCGCGGTCACGGCGGCGACGCAGGGCTTGTCCGTGCTCGTCTGCGAGAAGGAAGACGTGTTCGGCGGCACGACGGCGTGGTCGGGTGGCTGGATGTGGATTCCGCGCAATCCGCTCGCGACGCGCGCGGGCATCGTGGAAGACGAAAGTGTGCCGCGCACGTATCTGAAGAACGAGCTCGGCGCGAACTACGACGCCGCCAAGGCCGATGCGCTTATCGAGCACGGCCCGCGCATGGTCGAATTCTTTGAGCGTCATACGTCGATGCGTTTCATCGACGGCAACCGCATTCCCGATTTTCATACGGCGCAAGGCGCGGCCACGGGCGGTCGCTCGGTCTGCGCGATGCCGTTCGATGGCCGCGAGCTCGGGCCGCTCATCGGCAAGCTGCGCCCGCCTTTGGCCGAAGTGACGATCAAAGGCATGGCGATCGCGTCGGGACAGGATCTCGCGCATTTCCTCAATGCGACGCGCGACGCGAAGTCGACGTGGCACGTGACGATGCGCTTCGCCGCGTTCGCCTGGCACAGGCTGCGCTACGGCCGCTCGATGCATCTCGTGAACGGCAACGCGCTCGTTGCGCGGCTGTTGAAATCGGCGGCGGATCGCGGCGTCGATCTGCGCACGCGCGCGAAGGCGGTCTCGCTCTTGCGCGAGGCGAATCGCGTGACGGGCGCGCGCGTCGAGATCGACGGCGTGATGCATGCGGTGCGCGCGCGATGCGGCGTCGTGCTGGCGTGCGGCGGCTATCCGCACGACGCGACGCGTCAGGCCGGCACGTTTCCAACGATGCCGCACTGGTCCGCCGCGCCGCGCAGCAATACCGGCGACGGCATTCGCATCGGCGAGGACGCGGGCGCGCATTTCGATGCATCGCTCGAAGCGCCCGCCGCGTGGGCGCCCGTGTCGCTCGTGCCGAAGCGCACGGGCGAGGCCGCTGCGTTTCCGCATCTCATCGAGCGTGCGAAGCCGGGCGTGATCGCCGTGACGCGCGCGGGGCGGCGCTTCACGAACGAGGCGTCGTCGTATTACGACTTCATCTCCTCGCTGATCGGCACGACGCCACCGGGCGAGGAAGTGTGCGCGTGGCTCGTCTGCGATCATCGGTTTCAGCGGCGTTACGGGCTCGGTTTCGCGAAGCCGTTTCCGTTTCCGCTCAAGCCATATGAGCGCTCGGGCTATCTGAAATCCGCGCCGACGCTCGAAGCCCTGGCCGCGCAATGCGGCATCGATGCGCGCGGTCTCGCCGATACCGTCGCCACGTACAACAGCTACGCGAAAGACGGCTTCGATCCGCAATTCCACAAAGGCTCGACGCCGTACAACCGCGTGCAGGGCGATGCATCGCACGCACCGAATCCGTGCCTCGCACCGATCGCCGACGGGCCGTTCCATGCGGTGAAGATCGTGCCCGGCAGCCTCGGCACTTTCGCCGGCCTCGCGACGGATGCCCGTTCGCGCGTGCTCGACGACGCGCGCGCGCCGATTCCCGGCCTCTACGCGGTCGGCAACGACGCCGCGAGCATGATGGGCGGCCACTATCCGGCGGGCGGCATCACGCTCGGGCCCGCGATGACTTTCGGCTATCTCGCGGGCCTCGAACTGGCGTCGCCGGACGTCGACGAAAACATCACCAATCTCTCGAACTTCAAACAGGCAAGGACGCTGCAATGACGATCTACGACACAGTCACGTTGACGGTGAAAATCGGCGCGAACGCGCAGGTTTTCGAAAACATTCTGGCAAGTGGCGACGTGCCCGGCGCGAAGCTGCTCGGCTGCTGGTATTCCGATATCGGCGCGCTCGGCAAAGTGATGGTGCTGCGCGGCTTCGAATCCGAAGCGGCGTTGATCAGGGAACGCCAGCGATTGCTGCTCGAAGGCAACCCGTTCGGCTGCGGCGAGTTCATCACCGATGTCGAAGTGAACAGCTACGCGCTGTTCCCGTTTCTCCCGCCGATCGAGCCGGCCGTGCACGGCGGCATCTACGAGATGCGCGTCTATGGCACCAAGCTCGCGAGCCTGCAACATACGATCGACGCGTGGAAAAACGCCGTGCCGGAGCGCACGAAGCGCTCGCCGCTCATCGGCGCGATGTATGCGCTCGACGGCACCGTGCCGCGTTTTCTCAACATCTGGCCGTACAAGAGCGTGGAGGAGCGCTCGCGCATTCGCGCCGATGCCGTGAAAGACGGCATCTGGCCGCCCAAGGGCGGACCGGCCCATCTCACGACGATGGAGTCGACCATCTACGTGCCCGCGCCGTTCTCGCCGCTGCGCTAACCCTCACGGAGACGACGCAGATGTCACGACGCAAGCTGTCCTTGTCCGCACTGACGGTTCTCGAACTGACGCCGCCGCAGATGGTCGAGTGCGCGGCCCGGGCGGGCTACGATTTCGTCGGCTTGCGGCTGTTGCCCGCGACCGACACGGAAGTGCGGCACGAGATCGTCGGCGCGACGCCGATGAAGCGCGAAACGCTCGCCGTTTTGAGAGACACCGGCATCGGCGTGCTCGATGCCGAAATCCTGCGGCTCAGGCCCGATACGAACGTCGCCGATTACGAGCCGATGCTCGCCACCGCCGCCGAGCTGGGCGCGCGTTACGTGCTCGTCGCGGGCAACGATCCGGACGAGGCGCGCACGGCCGAGCGGCTCGCCGCGCTGTGCGATATCGCGAAGCCGTACGGTTTGTCGCCGTCGCTGGAGCCGATGCCGTGGACCGACGCAAAGGACATCGTGCAGGGCGCGCGCATCGTGAAGGCGGCGGCGCGCGCGAATACGGGACTGATCGTCGATCCGATTCATTTCGACCGCGCGGGTTCGTCGACGCACACGCTGCGCGAGCTGCCGCGCGACTGGTTCGGCTACGTGCAGTTTTGCGACGCGCCCGCCGAACGGCCCGCCGATCTCGACACGCTGCTGTATCAGGCGCGCGCCGAGCGGATGATTCCGGGCGAGGGCGGGCTCGATCTGGCCGGCATTCTGCGCGCGCTGCCCGACGATCTGCCGCTTTCCATCGAAGTGCCGATGAACGCGTGGGCGAAGACCGCGGACGCGCTCACCCGGGCGACGCGCCTGCGCGAGGCGACGCTCGCGGTGCTTCGGGAGGCATACGCCGAACTTTGACGCGCGGCCGGTTGAATTCCGAGGTGGAATCGTGTTCTCATTCCGAATCATCGGAACTTCGAGAGACTGACACATGGCGGGAAATCTGGAGCGGGCGTTGTCGATCATCGAGCTGCTGGCGAAAAACGGCGGGCGCATGCAGCTCGCCGCCATCGCCGACACGCTCAACATTCCGCGCAGCGGCACGCACCGTCTGCTCGCGATGCTGATCGACGAAGGCTATGTCCGTCAGGACGAGGATCACGGCGAGTACATGCTCGCGCTCAAGCTCGTGTCGCTCGCGCTCATTTATCTGTCGACGGGCGGCGTGCTCGACGTGTCGCAGCCCGTGCTCGACCGGCTCGCGGCGCAGTCGGGCGAACTGGCGCGCGTGGGCGTGGTCGAGGACGATCACATTACGTTC
Organism: Caballeronia sp. PC1; assembly: GCF_021353155.1. Taxonomy (NCBI): domain Bacteria; kingdom Pseudomonadati; phylum Pseudomonadota; class Betaproteobacteria; order Burkholderiales; family Burkholderiaceae; genus Caballeronia; species Caballeronia sp. PC1. The sequence continues at coordinate 736,772 of NZ_JAJUBH010000002.1, read as the reverse complement.
GTCGGCAAGGCGCAGGGCGCGAAATCGGGCCTGCGCTACGATCCGGACATGGGCAGTCAGCCGCCGCTGCATTGCACGGCGAGCGGGCAGGCATGGCTGTCGTCGCTATCGGACGAGGAAGCGCTCGAACTCGTGTCGAAGCAGGGCGGACTGGGCAAGCCCGGACAGGGCGGGCCGCGGGCGCCGAAGACCATCCAGCAGTTTCTCGCCGATCTGCACGCGGCCCGCAAACGGGGTTATGGCATCGCGAGCGAGACCTACGAAGCCGGCATGACGTCGATGGCCGCGCCGATTCATCATCCGGTGACGGGCGTGGTCGTAGGCGTCGTGAGCCTCGCGGGCCCGACGAGCCGCCTGCCGGAAGCGCGGCTGAAGGAGCTTGCGCCGGCCCTGCTCGAAGCCGCGTCGGATATGGGCGCGGCGACGCTGAGCTCGCCGTATTTCAAGCGGCCGGCTGTGAGCTTGGAAGCGCCCGCTGAAAAGGTGTCTGGCAAGTCGAAGGCGAAGAACGTCAGCGCTGTTTGACGCCGGATTAGGCCGAACGGACGAGGTGACGCGGCGGAAATGGCTGCGTTATCATCGTTTTCATCATGAAACGAGAATTTGAAATGCCCACTCCGCTCGATCCCATCGTGTCCGAATTCGCCACTGTCGAGGAAGCCGAGGCTTATGATCAGTGGTTTCGCGAGAAAGTACGGCGCTCGATGGCCGATACGCGGCCGCGGATTCCGCATGCTCAGGTTATGGCCGAGATGGAAGAGATCATCTCGGAAGCCGAGAAACGCCATAGGTCGAGGGCTGCTTGACGCTGCAAGTCGTATGGACTCAAACCGCGCGCCTCGACCTGTTGGAGATAATCCGGTACATCGCTGAACGTAGCCCTACTGCCGCGCGCACACTCAAAAATCTAATCGAAGCAGCACCCGAATCCGCCGCCATCGAGCCGTATCTCTATCGAAGCGGCCGAATGTCCGGCACGCGTGAAATAGTCGTTCATCCCAATTACATCATCGTCTACGCTGTCATGGCCGATCGCATCGAGGTGCTCAACGTCTTGCATTCGCGACAGTGCTATCCGTTTGAGTAAATCACCCGGACGCGCTGCGGATAGCGCGTCCCATCTGCACTATCCTCAAAAGACCCAGCCCTCGCCAGGCCGATCATGAACGCGACGTCCGTCGGCGCGCCCTTACGCGAAGTCGACGATTTACCGTCGCCGCGCGGCCTGCCTCTCGTCGGCAATCTGCACCAGTTGCCGCCCGCCACGCATCATCTGACGCTGGAGCGCTGGGCCGACGAACTCGGCACGCCCTACGTGTTCCGCTTCGGCACGACGCCCGTCACGGTCTGGAACGATATCGAGCTGTCGCACGCGGTGTTGCGCGAGCGGCCGCATCGCTATCGCCGCTATGCGCCCATCGAGAATATTCTCAGGGAGTTCGGCTGCAACGGGCTCTTTTCGATCGAAGGCGCGGCATGGGAGCCGCAGCGCCGTCTCGTGATGCAGGCGCTCTCGATTCCGCATATCAAGGCGTTCTATCCGACACTCGCCGCGATCGCCGAGCGGCTGCGGCGACGCTGGGAAGCTGCGGCGCGCGCGGGCCGCGTGGTCGACATGACCGGGGACCTCAAGCGCTTCACGGTCGATGTGACGAGCGCGCTTGCATTCGGCGAAGATCCGAACACGCTGGAAAACGAGCGCGTGCTGATCCAGGAAAGACTCGCGATGCTCCTGCCGATGCTGATGTCGCGCGTGAATGCGCCGTTCGCGTACTGGCACTACGTGAAGTTTCCGCGCGACCGCAAGTTCGACGAAGCCATGTCCGCCGTGCATCGCCATATCCGCGAACTGATGGCGCGCACGCGTGCGCGGATGCGCGAGCAGGCGGCGCAAACGCGCGAAAGCGCCGCGCCGCAGAATCTGCTCGAAGCGATGCTCGCCATGCGCGATGCGCCCGGCTCCGGCATCACCGACGACGAAGTCGCCGCCAACGTACTGACGATGCTCGTCGCGGGCGAGGACACCACGGCGACGTCGATTGCATGGGCGCTGCTCTTTCTCGGCACCGACGACGCCTTGCAGGCGCGCGTCGCCGCGGACTCACGGCGCGTGCTCGGCGGCTCGGCCGTCTGCCCCGACTACACCGCGATGCGCGAGCTCGACCTGTGCGAAGCCGTGTGCATGGAGGCGAGCCGGCTGCATCCGATCGCGCCGTATCTGTCGCTGGAGCCGCTCGAAGAAGTGCGTCTTCAAGGCGTGCGCTTGCCCGCGGGCACCAAGATGTTCCTCCTGAACCGGCCCGCGATGCTCGATCCGCACAACTTCGCCGATCCCCGCCGCTACGATCCCGACCGATGGCTGCATGACCAGTATCGCGAAGGCGCGCACGAGCCGCGCGCGTATCTGCAATTCGGCGCGGGGCCACGCGTCTGTCCGGGGCGGCACCTGGCGGCGGTGGAAATGCGGCTCGTCGTATCGATGCTGACCGCAAACTTCATCGCGCAACTGGCGACGAATCCCGCCGATATCCACGAGATCTGCGCCTTCGTCTCGGTGCCGAGCGAAATGCCGATGCGTCTCGTCCTGCGATAGCGGCGTTACCGCGCATCCGCGACATCGGCGGGCGCGACTGGCACGCCGCCGCCCGTCGCCATCCACAACACTTCGGCGTCTTCCTCGCTCGTCGAGATGGCCGCGTGGCCGGTGCGGCTGTCGAAGTAGATGCTGTCGCCCGCGTTCAGATGCGTCGGCGCGTAGAGTTCCGAATACAGGCACAGGCTGCCGCTGATCACATAGAGAAATTCCTCGCCTTCGTGGCGGCCCCAGTCGTCGAAGGCGTCGAGCGTGTGCGCCGAAATGCGGATGCGAAACGGCAGCATCGCCTTGTGCGCGAGCTCGGTGGCGAGCAGTTCCATCTGATAGCCGCGATACGCGTGGCGCTGCCCTTCGTCACGGCGCGTGAGCGCGCGCCGGCCGCTTGCGCTCGGTGCGGGCGCGGTGCCGAACAGCTCGGCGAGATCGATCCGCAGACCGCGCACGATTTTCTGCAGCACGTCGAAAGTCGGCGACATCAGACCGTTCTCGATCTTCGAGAGCGCCGAGCGCGACACCCCGCACAGGCGGCTCGCCGTTTCGAGCGTCAGGTCTTGCGCGAGCCGCGCGCGTTTCACCCGGCGTCCGAGGTCGGCCGCGGATTGATCGGACATGTTCTTCGTGCTGAGGCTGGGCATGGGGAAATGCGGTCGTGAAGGCTTTTTTTGTTTCCGATAATAACATCGCGCAAACGGCGCGCGCGTACTGCGCGTACCGGCACGCTGCCCGAATCTACCGCCGCAAAAGGCCGCGCGCATTGGTGACAACCCCAATATTGATCACGTTGTCCGCCGCCCGGACAGCGCGTATAGTTTCCAGGCTTACGCAAGTTTCCGATCAGAAACTTCGTTCCAGGGACAACCCGCTTCAAAAGGACTTCATCGTGGACGCACAATCTATTCTTTCCGACCTCGGCATCGCGAGCCTCGTGACCGACGGCGACCTCGTCGCCACTTCACCGATCAGCGGAGAAATCATCGGCCGGGTGAAACAGCACACCACCGCCGACGTCGATGCCGCGCTCGGCGCCGCGCGCACCGCGTTCGCCACGTGGCGCAACGTGCCCGCGCCGCGCCGCGGCGAGCTCGTGCGGCTGCTCGGCAATCGCCTGCGCGAGAAAAAGGAAGCGCTCGGCCGCCTCGTGTCGCTCGAAGCGGGCAAGATTCTCCAGGAAGGTCTGGGCGAAGTGCAGGAAATGATCGATATCTGCGATTTCGCCGTCGGCCTCTCGCGTCAGTTGTACGGCCTCACGATCGCGTCCGAGCGCCCCGGGCATCGCATGGCCGAGACGTGGCATCCGTTCGGCGTGTGCACGATCATCTCGGCGTTCAATTTCCCGGTCGCGGTATGGTCGTGGAACGCGGCGCTCGCGCTCGTGTGCGGCAACGCGGTCGTGTGGAAGCCGTCCGAAAAAACGCCGCTCACCGCGCTCGCGGTCGATCGCATTCTGCGCGACGCCATCGACGAATTCGGCTCCGCGCCGGCAGGCCTCGCTTCGCTGATCGTCGGCGGACGCGAAGTCGGCGCGGCGCTCGTCGCGGACAAACGCTCGGACATCGTCAGCGCGACCGGCAGCACGGAAATGGGCCGCAAGGTCGGCGTCGCGGTGGCGCAGCGCTTCGGCCGCTCGATTCTGGAACTCGGCGGCAACAACGCGGGCATCGTGTCGCACACGGCGAACCGCGATCTCGCGCTGCGCGGCATTCTCTTTTCGGCGGTCGGCACGGCGGGGCAGCGCTGCACGTCGCTGCGGCGTCTGTTCGTCCATGACAGCATCTACGACGAGACCGTCGCGCGCCTGAAGGACCTCTACGCGAAAGTGCCGGTCGGCAATCCGCTGGAGCAGGGCGTGCTGATGGGCCCGCTCATCGACGTGCAGGCGTTCGCGCGCATGCAGGACGCGCTCGAACAGGCGAAGGGCGAAGGCGGCAAAGTGTCCGGCGGCGAGCGCGTCAGCGTGAAGGGGCACGAAAACGGCTATTACGTGCGCCCCGCGCTCGTCGAAATGCCGTCGCAAACGGAGGTCGTGCTGAAGGAAACCTTCGCGCCGATTCTCTACGTGATGCGCTATTCCGATTTCGATGACGCCATCGCCGCCAACAACGCCGCTGCGCACGGCCTGTCGTCGTGCACATTCACCACCGATCTGCGCGAAGCGGAGCGCTTCCTGTCGGCATCGGGCAGCGATTGCGGCATCGCCAACGTGAACATCGGGCCGAGCGGCGCGGAAATCGGCGGCGCGTTCGGCGGCGAGAAAGAAACCGGCGGCGGCCGCGAATCGGGCTCGGACGCGTGGAAGGCCTACATGCGCCGCGCGACCAACACGATCAACTATTCGTCGGAATTGCCGCTCGCGCAGGGCATCGACTTCAATCTCGGCTGAGGGCACGGTGAGTCCAGGCGTTGTCATCGTCGGTGGTGGGGTGATCGGCAGTTCGGTCGCGTATTTTCTGCGCGCGGCCGATCCGTCCGTGCCGGTCACGGTGATCGAGCGCGATCCGACTTACGCGTGCTCGTCGTCGGCGCTTTCGGCGGCGTCGATCCGGCAGCAGTTCTCCACGCCGCTTTCCGTGCGCATGTCGCTCTTCGGTATCGAGTTCCTGCGATCGGTCGGCGAGCGGCTCGAAGTGGACGGCGAGCGTCCGTCGATCGATCTGCACGAGGGCGGTTATCTGTTTCTCGCGACCGCGCAGGGCGAGGCGACGCTGCGCGAGAATCACGCGTTGCAGCGCGAACTCGGCGCGGACATCAGCCTGCTCGATCCCGCAAGATTGCAGACGCGCTTCCCGTGGCTGAATACCGAGGATCTCGCGGCGGGCGCGTTCGGCGAAAGCGGCGAAGGCTGGTTCGATGGCTACGGCCTCGTGCAGGCGTTGCGGCGCAAGGCGCAAGCGCTCGGCGCGCGTTATGTGCCGACGGAAGTGGTCGGCATCGAGCGCGCGGGCCGGCGCGCCACGGCCGTGCGCGCGGCGAACGGCGAAACCTACGCGTGCGATGTCCTCGTCAACGCGGCGGGCGCGTGGGCGCGCGGCGTCGCGGCGATGCTCGGCGTCGAGATTCCGGTGTATGCGCGGCGGCGCAGCATTTTCAACGTGTCGTCGCCCGCGAAGCTCGAACGCGCGCCCTTGCTGATCGATCCGAGCGGCGTCTACTTCCGTCCGGAGGGGCGCACGTATATTTGCGGCACGTCGCCCTCGGCGGACAACGACCCCGACGACCTGCCGCTCGATCAGGTCGATCACGCGCTGTTCGACGATGTGATCTGGCCGACGCTCGCGCACCGCGTGCCGGAATTCGAGGCGCTGCGCGTCGAGCGCTGCTGGTCCGGCTATTACGAATACAACGTGCTCGACCAGAATGCGATCATCGGTGCGCACCCGGACGTCGAGAATTGCATTTTCGCGAACGGCTTCAGCGGACACGGGCTGCAACAAGGCCCGGCGACGGGACGCGGCGTGAGCGAACTCATCCTGCACGGACGCTACGAGACGCTGGATTTATCGCCCCTCGACTGGACGCGTGTGCTCGAAGGCCGCCCGTTCATCGAAAAGAATGTCGTATAACAGATAAAAGACCGGCGAATGCCTTTTCCATAATCGATGATTTAAGTCTGCCCGGTCCCGAACCGGGCATTTTTTTAGCTACGGAATAGACAAGCGCATTGAGACCGGTTTGCCGGTGCGTTTCGAACGGGCATTCTTATCATCATCGTCATGCAATCGGGCTGCGTCCATTAATGAAATCCACTAGGGCCAGCCGCCTTCGAGAAGCGCATTCTGGAACCATCAAACGCTTTTTCGCGCTTTAACGAAAGGAGACAAAACATGGAAGCCAATACAAGCGCGCATTACTATGCCTGGATCGATGAAGGCGAAATGCCTCACGATACGAGCGTTCCCGTGTCGCACCGTTCCACACAGGTATCGGCGGCGCCAGAATATGTCGCGGAGATCTGCGGACGTTTTGCCAAAACCGAAGAGGAAAAAAATTCCTGCGTGATTCGCGGCTATAACTGAACGCCTTAAAACAGTGTGTTGCGCGCCTGACACGGTTTGTCATCGCGCGCATAAACTTGAGAGATGACGCGCATGGCGTGATTCATGACGCGACCTCATGAACCGAGTAATGCCGGTGATATTCATTCGGTAATGCAGCCGTGTGTGTGCGTTATCTGACAGAAGACGCCGTGTAAATCGAACCCGCCGCGTGCGGGTTTTTTCATGTTTGCCGTGCGTCGCCACGGTCCACCCGCGTTCGGCAGCCCGCCCCCACCGATGGCACAATCGCTCGCAACGAGGCGATATCAGGAGCAAAGGTGGCGAATCTGGATCTCGACAATCCGTTTCTCGAAGCGCTTGGCGCGGTCTTCACCGAATGGCGGGCGGGCTACGCCGAATTCAGGATGCCGATTCATGCCGGTCATCTGAACCGGCAGCGCATTCTGCAAGGCGGCGCGATCGCCACGCTGCTCGACGCGGCCTGCGGCTACGCGGGTCTTTTCACGACGGGCGCCGCGCCCGTGCACGGCTTCACGCTCTCGCTCACGGTGAATTACCTGGACCGCGGCATCGGCGATCAGGTCGTCGCGAAGGGCTTTCTCGAACGGCAAGGCCGCTCGGTGTACTTCGCGCGCGGCGAGGCGTGGATCGACGGCCGCGTGATGATCGCCAGCGCGCAAGGCACCTTCAAATACGCGCGCTGATGGCCACGCGAAATCTTCTCAGACGGCTCGATCTCACGACGCTGCAGCTCTTTCTGGCGGTGTTCGAGGAAGGCACGCTGACGCGCGCGGCGGAGCGCGAGGCGATCGCGGTGTCGGCGGCGAGCAAGCGGCTGCTCGAACTGGAGCAGGCGGTCGGCGCGGTGCTTTTCGAGCGCAAGGCGCGCGGCATGGATCTGACGCCCGCGGGCGAAACGCTGCTGCATCACGCGCGGCGCGTGCTGCGCGATGTCGAGAACATCGGCATCGAACTCGCGGAGCACGCGAGCGGCGTGCGCGGATACGTGCGGATGATGGCGAATCTGTCGGCGATCGTCGAATTCCTGCCCGAAGACCTGCGCGCGTTCTCGTCCATGCACGATCAGATCAAGATCGATCTGGAGGAAAGGCCGAGCGGCGGCATCGTCGAAGGCGTGGCGGACAGTCTCGTCGATCTCGGCATCTGCTCGGGCGACGCCGACACGCGCGGCCTCGAAAGCGCGCATTACCGGCACGACCGCCTGTGCATCGTGACGCCGGGCGATCATCCGCTGGCGCATCGCGAAAGCGTGGCGTTCGCCGACACGCTCGATTTCGATCACATCGGCCTGCACTCGGCCAGCTCCATCAACATGCGCACGCATCTCGCCGCGCGTCAGGCGGGGCGCGCGCTGCGGCTGCGCATCCACGTACCGGGTTTCGACGCCGTTTGCCGCATGGTGCAGGCCGGCATGGGCGTGGGCGTGCTGCCGCTGCAAGTGTTCGAAGCGATGGGCCGCCAGCTCGGAATTGCCGCCGTAGCGCTCAATGAGGAATGGGCCGCGCGCAGTCTCGTCATCGTCGTGCGCGATTCGGATGCGCTCTCGCCGGTGAGCCGGCTGCTGTTCGATCATCTGCGCACCGTCGAAGCGCGCGGCTAGCTTTCAAAATCCCCGCGAGCGTTCGCGTTTGGCGAACGGTGCTTGCCGAAATGCGGTTGGACGGGGCGTAGCGTTCGCCAATAAGCTTGTCTCACAGTACAAATTTCAGGAGACAAGCAGCATGAGCGGACCCCTTCAGGGCATTCGCGTCATCGAGATCGGCACGTTGATCGCCGCGCCTTTCGCGGCGCGCATGCTGGCCGAATTCGGCGCGGAAGTCATCAAGATCGAAACGCCCAACGGCGGCGATCCCCTTCGCAAATGGCGCAAGCTCCACGAGGGCACCTCGCTCTGGTGGTATCTGCAGTCGCGCAACAAGAAGTCGGTGTGCGTCAACCTCAAGTCGCCCGAAGGCGCCGGCGTCATCAAGCGCCTGGCGGCGGACGCGGACATCGTCATCGAAAACATGCGTCCCGGCGCGCTCGAAAAGCTCGGCCTCGGCTGGGACGTGCTGCACGCCATCAACCCGAAGCTGACGATGGTGCGCATCTCCGGTTACGGACAGACCGGTCCGTACCGCGATCGTCCGGGCTTCGGCGCGATCGGCGAAGCGATGGGCGGCATCCGCTACACGACCGGCGACGCCGAAGGGCTGCCCGCGCGCGTCGGCGTGAGCCTCGGCGATTCGCTCGCCTCGCTGCACGGCGTGATCGGCGCGCTGATGTCGGTGTTGCGCGTGAAGACCGGTCAGGGCGACGGACAAGTGGTCGATGTATCGCTCGTCGAAAGCGTCTTCAACCTGATGGAAAGCCTCGTCCCCGAATACGACCTGCTCGGCCATGTGCGCGAGCGCAGCGGCGGGGCGCTGCCGGGCATCGCGCCGTCGAACACGTATCGCACGGAGGATGGCGGCTTCGTCGTGATCGCGGGCAACAGCGATCCGATCTACAAGCGCCTGATGCACGTGATCGGCCGCGCCGATCTCGCCGACGATCCCGCGCTCGCCCACAACGACGGCCGCGTGAAGCAGAGCGCGATGCTCGACGAAGCGATCACCGCATGGACTTCGCATCACTCGATGAACGAGGTGCTCGCGACGATGGAGCGCGAGGAAGTGCCGGCGGGCCGCATCTATTCGGTCGCGGACATCGTCGAGGATGCGCACTATCAAGCGCGCGACATGCTGTTGCAGGCGGACCTGCCGGGCGGCGTCGCGGTGAAGATGCCGGGCATCGTGCCGAAACTCTCCGACACGCCGGGCGAAGTGCGCTGGCAAGGCCCGGCGCTCGGCGAGCACACCGCGCCGGTGCTCGAAGCGCTCGGTTTCGATGCGGACGAAGTGGAGCGGCTGCGCGCCGCGGGAGCGGTGCAATGAATTACGAATGCAAAGACGCCTTGATCGTTCAGGAAGTCGCGCCGCGCGACGGCCTGCAGATCGAAAAGCAGTGGGTCGAGACCGAAGACAAGATCGCGCTGATCGACGGCCTTTCCGCCTGCGGCTTCACGCGCATCGAGGCGGGCTCGTTCGTGTCGCCGAAAGCGATTCCCGCATTGCGCGACGGCGACGCGGTATTCAACGGCATCCGCCGTTCCTTGCGGACGATCTACGTCGCGCTTGTGCCGAACGCGAAGGGCGCGGAACGCGCGCTCGCCGCGCAGGCAGACGAGCTGAACCTCGTGATGTCCGCGAGCCAGACGCACAACCGCGCCAACATGCGCATGAGCTGCGAGGCTTCGCTGGCCGGTTTCGGCGATATCGTGAAGCGGGTTCAAAGCGACGCCGACGTCACGCTGAACGCCACCATCGCCACGGCGTTTGGCTGCCCGTTCGAAGGGCGCATCGATGAAGACCGTGTCGTGTCGATTGCGCGGACGTATCGCGAGATGGGCATCGCAGGCGTCACCCTCGCCGATACGACCGGCATGGCGAATCCGCGACAGGTCGCGCGGCTCGTCGCCCGCGTGCTCGAACACGTGCCCGCCGCCGATCTGACGCTGCACTTTCACAACACGCGCGGCCTCGGCCTCGCCAACGTGCTCGCCGCCTACGACGTGGGCGCGCGCCGCTTCGACGCCGCGCTCGGCGGGCTCGGCGGTTGCCCGTTCGCGCCGGGCGCGTCGGGAAACATCTGCACCGAAGACCTCGTGAATCTGTGCGACGAAATGGAGATTCCCACGGGCGTCGATCTGCAGAAGCTGATCGCGCTGTCGCGCACGCTGCCCGCGCTCGTCGGCCATGAGGTGTCCGGCCAGGTCGCGAAGGCGGGACGCAACTGCGATCTGCATCCGGCGCCCGATTACGTGCGGGCCATCTGAATTCAAAAGACCAAAACATCATCGGAGACAAACATGAGCGATCTGAGCGTAGGCACGGCTAACGAGCCGCAAGCGACCGAAAACACCGCGGACATCATCCGCAAAGTGGCGTGGCGGCTCATGCCGCTCATCATGCTGTGTTATCTGTTCGCGTTTTTCGACCGCATCAACATCAGCTTCGCGAAGTTTCAGCTACAAAGCTCGCTAGGCTTCTCCGATACCGCGTACGGTCTCGGCGCGAGCCTCTTCGTGATCGGCTACGTGCTCTTCGAAGTGCCGAGCAACATGCTGCTCTACAAGGTCGGCGCACGCCGCTGGATCGCGCGCATCATGATTTCATGGGGCATCGCGACCGCGCTGATGGTCTTCGTGCAGACCGAATGGCAGTTCTACGGGCTGCGCTTCATCATCGGCGCGATGGAAGCGGGTTTCGCTCCCGGCGTGCTGTATTACCTGACCCTGTGGTTCCCGGCGAGCTATCGCGGCCGCATCACGTCGCTGCTGTTTCTGGCGTCGGCGTTCTCGGGTCTCGTCGGCGCGCCGATTTCGGGTCTCGTGCTCGGCCATATGAACGGCGTGTTCGGCATCGCCGGCTGGCACTGGCTGTTCCTGCTCGGCGGCCTGCCGTGCGTGCTGCTCGGCTTTCTCGTGCTGAAGGTGCTGAAGGATCGCGTCGATGACGCCGCGTGGCTCACCGCGTCCGAGAAGACGTATCTGAAGAGCCAGATTTCGACGCAAAGCCAGCACACGGACACCGGCCATTCACTCTTCGGCGCGATCAAGACGCCCGGCTTCCTGATGCTCGGCCTGATCTATTTCCTGATCCAGATCGCGTCGTACGGCCTCAACTTCTGGGCGCCGCACCTGATCCGCGCGGCGGGCACGCAGAATCCGACGATCATCGGTCTTCTGACGGCGGTCCCGTATATCTGCGGCGCAATCTGCATGGTGGTGGTCGGCCGCATGTCGGACCGCTCGGGCGAGCGCCGCAAGTTCGTCGCGATCTTGCTCGTGATGGCGGCGGTGGGTTTCTTCGCAGCGGGCATCTTCGACAAGCAGACGACGCTCCTGATCGCCGCCCTCGGCGTGATGGGCGCGGGCGTGATCGCATCGATCCCGGCGTTCTGGGCGCTGCCGCCCAAGCTGCTGACGGGTGCGGGCGCGGCGGGCGGCATTGCGTTGATCAATACGCTCGGGCAGCTCGGCGGCATCGTCAGCCCGGTGATGGTGGGCCGCATCCGCGACACGATGGGCAGCACGACGCCCGCGCTGTACGCAATCGGCGCGATGAGCGTGATCTGCGCGCTGCTGCTGCTGTTCGGCTTGCCGCAATCGCTCAGGCAGCGGGACCACTCGGAGCACAAGGCCTGAGGCTTCGGCGAGTGTAAAAGCGTCTGAAATAGAAAGCGCCCGGCGGACATTCCCCCGGGCGCTTTGCGCTTCAACCCTTCCAGGCCCACTCGCGGATCTCGTCGCGGTCGATGCCTTCCTCATGCGCATACCGCACGCTCTCGATGATCTGATCCTTGAGCCATTCCTTGGTATGCGCGCTGCTGCCGGCGATGCGCGGCACGCGGTCGATCACGTCGATCGCGAGCGTATAGCGGTCCACGCCGTTGATGATCGCGAGCTCGAACGGCGTGTTGATATTGCCGCGCTCCCGATACCCATGCACGTGCATGTTCGCGTGATTCGTGCGGTTGTACGTGAGCTTGTGCACGAGCGTCGGATACGAATGGAAGTTGAAGATCACGGGCTTGTCGCGCGTGAAGATCGAATCGAAATCCCGATGCGACAGGCCGTGCGGATGATCGGTGTCCGGCAGCAGCCTGAACAGATCGACCACGTTCACGAAGCGGATCTTGAGGTCGGCGCAATGCGCCTTCAGGATTTCGACAGCGGCGAGCGCTTCCATCGTCGCGATATCGCCCGCGCACGCGATCACCGCGTCCGGTTCCGCGCCCTGATCGGTCGAGGCCCAGTCCCAGATGCCGATACCCTTCGCACAATGCACGATGGCGTCGCGCATGCTCAGGTACTGCAAATGCGGCTGCTTGTCCGCGACGATCACGTTGACGTAATCGTGCGTGCGCAGGCAGTGATCGGCGACGCTCAACAGGCAGTTCGCATCGGGCGGCAGATAGATGCGCACGACGCCCGGGCTCTTGTTGGTGACGACATCGAGAAAGCCGGGGTCCTGGTGCGTGAAGCCGTTGTGATCCTGCCGCCACACGAGCGACGTGATGAGCAGGTTGATCGACGGTACCGGGCGGCGCCACGCGAGTTCGTTTTTCGCTTTTTCGAGCCACTTCGCGTGCTGGTTGAACATCGAGTCGATCACGTGCACGAAGGCTTCGTAGGTCGCGAAGAGGCCGTGGCGGCCCGTCAGCACATAGCCTTCGAACCAGCCTTCGAGCGTGTGCTCGGAGAGCATTTCCATCACGCGGCCATCGATGGACAGCGCGCCGCCGTCGTCGTCCTCGGGCAGCGTCTGCGCGAGCCAGCGCTTGCCGGACGCCTCGTACACGCCATCGAGCTTGTTGCTCGCGGTTTCGTCCGGGCCGAAGAGACGGAAGCGCGTCATGTTGCGGCGGATCACGTCGCGCAGGAAAGTGGCGAGCACGGCCGTCGGCGACTGATAGACGCTCGCCGCGCGCTTGAACTCGAACGCGTAGTCGCGGATATCGGGCAGATCGAGCGATTGCGGCAGCACGCCGCCATTCGCGTGTGGATTCGCGCTGATGCGCCGCGTGCCTTCGGGCGCGAGCGCGCGCAGCGTGTCGACCGGGCGGCCGTCTTCGTCGAAAAGTTCCTCGGGCCGGTAGCTGCGCAGCCAGCTTTCGAGCAGCGCGAGATTGCGGTGATTGCTGGCCGGATCGGCGATCGGCACCTGATGCGAGCGCCAGTAGTTCTCGACCTTGTGGCCGTCGACTTCCTTCGGGCCGGTCCAGCCTTTGGGCGTGCGCAGGACGATCATGGGCCAGCGCGGGCGCGTCACGTTTTCGGGATTTGCGCGCGCGTTCGCCTGAATCGCGCGGATTTCGCCGATGCAGCGTTCGAGCGTCGCCGCCATGCGCTGATGCATCGCCTCGGGCTCGTCGCCTTCGACGAAATGCGCCGTGTAGCCGTAGCCCTTGAAGAGCGCTTCGAGTTCGTCGTGCGGAATGCGCGCGAGAATCGTCGGATTGGCGATCTTGTAGCCGTTCAGATGGAGGATCGGCAGCACCGCGCCGTCGGTCGCGGGATTGAGAAACTTGTTCGAATGCCACGAGGTGGCGAGCGGGCCGGTTTCCGCTTCGCCGTCGCCCACGACGGTCGCGACGATCAGATCGGGATTGTCGAACGCCGCGCCGAACGCATGCGACAGGCTATAGCCAAGCTCGCCGCCTTCGTGGATGGACCCCGGCGTCTCCGGCGTGCAGTGCGAGCCGATGCCGCCCGGCGATGAAAACGCGCGAAACAGCTTCAGCATGCCGCGCTCGTCGGCGCTGCGATCGGGATAGATTTCCGAGTAATGGCCTTCGAGCCAGGCGTTCGCGAGCGTCGCCGGCGCGCCGTGTCCGGGGCCTGAGACGAATAGCACGTTCAGGTCGTCGCGTTTGATCAGGCGATTCAGATGCACCCACACGAACGACTGGCCCGGATCGGAGCCCCAGTGGCCCAGCAGACGGCGTTTGATGTGCTCCGGCCTGAGCGGCTCGCGCAACAGCGGATTCGCGCGCAGGTAGATCATGCCGGCGGAAAGATAATTGCAGGCCCGCCAGTACGCGTCGATTTTCGCGAGGAGATCGGGGGCGAGAGGGGTCTCGAGAGCGGTCGAGGGCGTGACGTCGTCGTTCAATTGCTTCTCCTTGGCAAATGAAAGGATGGGTCGAGCGTCGTGCGTGCGGCTTCGCGCAGGATTCGCTCCTGCGCGCGGTTCCATGATCGAGGGTGTATGTGGCGTGACGGTTGCAGCGAGCGCGACGCCGGTTTCAAGCGTCGCAAACCATCTTAAAGCGGTTCGGCCGGATCGACAGCGGGGCGCGTCATTCCATCGCGGTGTGCTTGAGGTCGTAGTCCATCAGCACGGCGCGGTTGTCCTGCCACATGCCGATGTAATGAACCATGAAGCTGTCCGGCCGGCGGTAGACACACGGCGTATTCAGCTCGATGAAGCTGCGAATCTGCGCCGTGTCGAAGCCGGACTGCGCCTCGAAGGCGCGAATGAAGAAGTGCTGGTCGCCCTGGCTTGCGTAGACGTGCGACTTGTCGTCCACCTGCGCGCACTCGTTCATGATGTGCGCCAGCGCGTCGTAGTTTTCCTGATTGCGCTGAAAGCCCATGATGCCGGAGTTGAAACTCCACGTGCCGACGTCGCGCGCGAGCACCGTGTTGCGCTCGTGCGTGAGCGGTTCGAGCCGCCGGTTCATGTCGTTGATGAGCACGTCGGCGTCGAGCCAGAACACCCATTGATGATGCGGCAGATACTCGCGCAGCAAGGCGGCCTTGAACCAGTTGCCGGAGCTTTTGCCGTCGTTCAGTTGCGGTGGAATATCGCGATGCACGTACAGCGTATAGCCGTGACGCTCGCAATAGCGCCTGAAGTTGGCCTCGGCGATGCGCCCGTACCGCGCGATGTTCGGCGTGTACAGCATGACGAGCGCGATCGCGCGGCCCGGCTGCGAGACGCTGTGCGTGGCCGTTTCGCGCACGCCGTTATCGGGGAAGGAGAGATACGGCAGCCCGCGCGCGGTGCATTCGTTGATGTGCTCGAACGCGGCGGCGCGAAAACGCCGGTGGTGCTTTTCGTCGCGAAAACTGGCGGCGAACGCATTCCAGGTCGCCCAGACGCTTTCGAGATTGGCCGCCACCGGCGCGACGACACAGACGTCGCCGATGCGAAAGTGAGCCGGGCTGGCGTCGAACGCTTGCAGCAAGCCGGCTTCGTGCTCCGGCAATACGCATCCGTAGCGGCACGTGCCGAGGAGATCGGCAATCTGCTGGCGCACGGTCTCCGTATTGCGGAAGAGGAGCACGTCCGTCTGCGCATGCTCCGATTCGGTGCGCACGACGAGCCAGTCCCGGCCCGCCATCAGGAGCGGCAATTCCACCGGCTGAAGAATGGCGGCGTTTTCGTTCAGCAGCAGCACGATTTCATGCGGCGCGGCTTCGTGCAGGTAGTGCAGCAGCGTTTCGTATTTATAGACCCAGCGAACGCCCGGGTTGCTGCCGGACAGGTCCGACATATCGATCTCGACGTGGCGATACCCCTGCGCGCGGGCGTAGTGCCGATGATTGGCGAGCGCACCGGGCGCGTGGTCGAACAGAAGGCTGATGACGATCATGAAAGCGAAAACGAGAAGAAGCGACGGTGCGTCGCACGATGCGCTCGCGGACGGGCCGCGCGAGCTAAACCGTCTAGCATCGCTGCCGCACGCCCCGGTTCGCATCGGAGCTGTCTGAAATCTGATGGAAAGACGCGATTTCTCAAGCGCTCATAAAATGTGCGGATGATCCGAAAAGCCCGTTCCGCCGATGACCCCCTGCGCGGCTTCCATCCCGCCGTCGCGGGCTGGTTCCGCTCGCGCTTTGCCGCGCCGACCGCGGCGCAGGCGCGCGCGTGGCCGCTCGTGCACGCGCGCCGCTCGACGCTCGTCGCCGCGCCGACGGGCTCGGGCAAGACGCTCACGGCCTTTCTCGCCGCCATCGACGAACTCGTGCGCGACGGCATCGCGCTCGGCGGCGCGCTGCCGGACGAAACGCGCGTCGTCTATGTGTCGCCGCTGAAGGCGCTGTCGAACGACATCCACGTCAATCTGGAAGCGCCGCTCGCGGGCATCGCGCAGACCTTGCGCGAATCCGGCGTGGCCGCGCCCGAGATCCGCGCGGCCGTGCGCACCGGCGACACGACGCAGCAGGAACGCAACGCCGTGAAGAAGCGCCCGCCGCATATCCTCGTGACGACGCCGGAATCGCTTTACGTGCTGCTTTCGTCCGATTCGGGACGCGCGATGCTCTCGACCACACGCACCGTGATCGTCGACGAGATTCATGCGGTCGCGGGCAGCAAGCGCGGCTCGCACCTGAGCCTGTCGCTCGCGCGCCTCGATGCGCTGTGCGAGGACGCGGGCGGAGCGCGCCCGGTGCGCGTCGGCCTCTCGGCGACGCAAAAGCCGATCGAACTGGTCGCGAAGTTCCTCGTCGGGGAGCGCAACGCGTGCGAGATCGTCGATGTCGGTCATGCCCGCGCGCGCGATCTCGCCCTCGATATCCCGCCGATGCCGCTCGAAGCGATCATGTCCAACGACATGTGGGAGCGCGTCTACGACCGTCTCGCGGATTTGTCGGCGCAGCACCGGACGACGCTCGTGTTCGTCAACACGCGGCGCATGGCCGAGCGCGCCGCGCGGCATTTGACCGAGCGCCTCGGCAAAGAGGCGGTCGCGGCGCATCACGGCAGCCTCGCGCGCGAGCATCGGCTTGCGGCGGAGCAGCGCCTGAAGCGCGGCGAGTTGCGCGTGCTGATCGCCACGGCGTCGCTCGAACTGGGCATCGATATCGGCGACGTGGATCTCGTCTGCCAGATCGGCTCGCCCGGTTCGATCGGCGCGTTCCTGCAGCGCGTCGGGCGCTCGGGGCATCACGTCGGCGGCACGCCCAAAGGGCGGCTTTTTCCGACTTCGCGCGACGATCTGATCGAATGCGCGGCGCTGCTCGATTGCGTGCGGCGCGGCGAGCTCGACGCCCTCTCGATCCCGCACGCGCCGCTCGACGTGCTCGCGCAGCAGATCACCGCCGAAGTGGCGTGCCGCGAATGGAGCGAGGACGCGCTTTTCGAGCGCATCACGCAGGCGTATCCGTATGCGACGCTGGATCGCGCGCATTACGAGGCGGTGCTGCGCACGCTCGCGGAAGGCTACACCGGGCGGCAGGGCGTGCGCGCGGCCTACGTGCATCGCGATGCCGTGTCGCGCACCCTGCGAGGCCGGCGCGGCGGCAAGCTGACGGCGGTCACGTCGGGCGGCGCGATCCCCGACAACGCCGATTTCGCCGTGCTGCTCGAACCGCAGGGCTTGCAGATCGGCACGGTGAACGAGGATTTCGCCGTCGAGAGTCTCGCGGGCGACATCTTCCAGCTCGGCAATACGTCGTACCGCATCGTGCGCGTGGAAGGCGGACGCGTGCGCGTGGAAAACGCGAACGGGCAGCCGCCGAACATTCCGTTCTGGCTCGGCGAAGCGCCCGGCCGCAGCGACGAACTTTCGCACGCCATTGCGCGGCTGCGCGGCGAGATCGACGCGCGGCTCTCGCAAGGCAGTGCCGATACCGCGATCGCATGGCTCGCGGAAGAAACCGGCATCGACGAAGAAGCGGCGCGGCAGATCGTCGATTATCTGGCGCGCTCGCGCGCCGCGCTCACCATGCTGCCGACGCAGGACACGCTCGTCATGGAGCGCTTCTTCGATGAATCCGGCGGCACGCAACTCGTCATCCACGCGCCGTTCGGCAGCCGCGTGAATCGCGCGTGGGGCCTCGCGCTGCGCAAGCGCTTTTGCCGCACCTTCAACTTCGAGCTGCAGGCGGCGGCGACGGAAGACGCCATCGTGCTGTCGCTGACGGGCAGCCACAGCTTTGCGCTCGACGAGGTCTGGCGCTATCTGAAATCGGCGACGGCGGAGCATCTGCTGATTCAGGCGCTGCTCGACGCCCCGCTTTTCGGCGTGCGCTGGCGCTGGAACGCGACCAATGCGCTCGCGCTGCCGCGTTACGCAGGCGGGCGCAAGGTCGCGCCGCAGTTGCAGCGCATGAAAAGCGAGGACCTGCTCGCTGCGGTGTTCCCGGATCAGGTCGCGTGCGCCGAGAACATCGCCGGCGAGCGCGACGTGCCGGCGCATCCGCTCGTCGAGCAGACGATCGACGATTGCCTGCACGACGCCATGGATAGCGAAGCGTGGCTCTCGCTTCTGCGACGCATCGAAACGGGCGCCGTGCGGCTCGTCACGCGCGAGCTGCCTGCGCCGTCGCCGCTCGCGGCCGAGATTCTCTCGGCGCGGCCTTACGCGTTTCTCGACGACGCGCCGCTCGAAGAGCGCCGCACGCAGGCGGTGCTCGCCCGCCGCTGGACCGATGCGCAATCCGCGGACGATCTCGGCGCGCTCGATCCCGAAGCCATCGCGAGCGTGCGCGAGGAAGCGTGGCCGGACGTCACGAGCGCCGATGAAATGCACGAGGCGCTGACGACGCTCGCCTGCATCGCGGAAGCCGAAGCGCAACGCAATCCGCAGTGGCTCGCATGGCTGGACGGGCTCGCGCGTTCTGGCCGCGCAACGCGCCTGCAGATCGCGGAGCACGACGCGCTGTGGACGCCCGTCGAACGGCTCGCGTGCGTGCGCGCGGTCTACGAGCATGCGCCGATGCATCCGGCGCTGCGGCCGCCTCCCGGCTTCGACGACGCCTGGGCGCCCGACGATGCGCTCGTCGAGATCGTGCGCGCGCGGCTGTCGGGCGCGGGGCCGTCGAGCGTGCCGGACATCGCGCGTCCGCTCGCGCTGCCCGCCTCGGCGATCGCGCTGGCGCTGACGCGGCTCGAAGCGCAAGGCTATGTCATGCGCGGCCGCTTCACGCCGGGCGCCGGGACCGAAGAGTGGTGCGAGCGGCATTTGCTCGCGCGGATTCATCGCTATACCGTGCGGCGGCTGCGGCGCGAGATCGAGCCGGTCGAGCGGCAGGATTTCATGCGCTTTCTGCTCGAATGGCAGCGCGTCGCGCCCGATGCCCACGGCGAGGGCCGCGATGCGCTCGGCGCGGTGCTCGAACAGCTCGAAGGTTTCGAGGCGCCGGCGGTCGCGTGGGAAGACGAAATCCTGCCGGCGCGCATCGCGGATTATTCCGGCATGTGGCTCGACGAACTCTGCCGCGCCGGCAAGCTCGTCTGGACGCGTCCCGCGGGACGCTCGCGCGCGTCGGGCGGGCCGGTGCGCGGCACGCCCATCGTGCTGCTGCCGCGCCGTCATCTTGGCGCGTGGAACGCCTTGATGGCGCCCGACGAAGCGCCGCAGCTTTCATCGCGCGCCGATCGCGTGTTCGACGCGCTGAAAACGCACGGCGCGATGTTCTTCGACGAACTTCTCGCCGACGTGCGGCTGTTGCGCACCGAACTGGAAGACGCGCTCGGCGAACTGGTCGCGCTCGGCCTCGTCAACGCGGACAGCTTCGCGGGCTTGCGCGCGCTCCTCGCGCCAGCGGCGAAGCGCAACGCGTTCGCGCGCCGTCCGCGGCGCGGCGGCCTGTTCATCGGCGGAATGGACGATGCCGGTCGCTGGGCGCTCCTGCGCCGCGCGACACCCGGCGAAGCGCGCGACGACGACGATATCGAGCACGTCGCGCTGACGCTGTTACGGCGCTACGGTGTCGTGTTCTGGCGTCTGCTCGAACGCGAGGCCCAATGGCTGCCGCCGTGGCGCGATCTGCTGCGCGTCTATCACCGGCTCGAAGCGCGCGGCGAGATTCGCGGCGGGCGGTTCGTCGCGGGGCTCGCGGGCGAGCAGTTCGCGCTGCCCGACGCCGTGCCGCTTCTGCGCGACATGCGCAAGCGGCCGAAGGACGGCGCGCTCGTGGCGCTGTCGGCGGTCGATCCGCTCAATCTCGTCGGCACGCTTTTGCCGGGCGAGAAAGTGCCGGCGCTGGCGGGCAATCGTGTGCTGTATCTGGATGGCGTGCCGGTCGGCGCGGTCATCGCGGGCAAGACGCGCTATCTCGGGGAATTCGAAGGGGAAGGGCGCGAGCGCGTACGGCTGGCGCTGGTGAAGCGCAGCGCGCGTTCGCTCGGCGGTGCAGGCGCGGGAGCGAGCGTGGCGCTGCGCGATGAGCGGCGCGTCAGGTCTTCTTGACGAGCTTCGTCGTGAACGGTCCGCTCTGCGCGGCCGGCACGTCCTTTACCGGCACGCCCGGATAATCGACGACACGGTTCACGTTCGACGCCAGCCGGATGCGAAACGACGGACGCAAGCCGTCGCGCGCGCCGCCGACGATAGTGTTCATCGCCTGTCTGTCGAGCTCGACGCTGTCGGCGAGATCCCTGATTTTGATGACTGGCATGAGTGTTCCTCCATGATGGGGAGTCGACGTCTCCGATGAGTATAGGCAAACTGCCGTAAGCGTTCATCGGTCGGAAAAACGCCAATGGCGGCGAAAGGCGCGAGCCTTCTGCCGCAAGGACGTTTGCGAAATCGATGCGAGAGCCATGCCAGATCGCCGCGCCGCCGCACGCACATGCGCCAACGCGTTGATTTGCCGAAGTTTTCACCAACGCCGTCCACGTCACGCGAAACAAAGCGCCGAAGAATCTGCCGCTCGTGCGCCGACACTTCCCCTCGATGTGTCGGTCTCCGAACGACATGTGCGCGACGCCGCGCATGATCGAAAACGCCATTTGCACAAGCGCCATGCGAAGGCTAGTATCGACAGAGCACCGGGGGTTTGTTACGACAAGTGGATTGTCGATCGATTGGAGCCGCGTCGCGTCCCACAGATGACAAGTTTTGCGCAAGCGATTCGACTATATCGGGGCGACGGCGGGTCGCGCGACGAGTTCTTTGCCGGCGTGGACGGGGCGTTGGCGACCGAGCAGACTCCGCCGCAGCGGCTCATGGAGATCCTCGACGCGGAGCACGCGGCGCGGCCGTTGCCGCCCGATATCTATGCGGCTATCCGGCGGCGCATCGAGCACACCGCGCGCACGCGTCCCGACGCCGATTCCGCGACCGGCCCCGCCGGCCGTGACGAAACGCGCCTGCAGACCACGCCCGGCTTCTCGCCGCCGCCATCGGGCGATGCGAGCAGCGGCACCGGCGGCACCTTCGGCCAGGCGACTCAGGTGATCGTGGACCGCGATCAGCAGATGAAAGGCGTCGGCGACACGCTCAACAGCCGCTTCGTGCTGGAGGAGTGTCTCGGCATCGGCGGCATGGGCACCGTGTACAAGGCGCTCGATCTGCGCAAGCTGGAGGCGTCTGACCGGCGTCCGTATGTCGCGATCAAGGTGCTCAATCTCCAGTTTCGCGGCAATCCGAAATCGCTGATCGCTCTGCAGCGCGAGGCGCGCAAGGCGCAGCAGCTCGCGCACCGGAACATCGTCACCGTGTACGACTTCGACCGCGACGGCCAGGTCGTTTATCTGACGATGGAATATCTCTCCGGCCAGCCGCTCTCGCGGTTGCTTCGGAACCCGAATTTCAAGGGCATGCCCTTCGCCGAGGTTTTTCCGATCTTCAAGGGCATGGCCAATGCGCTCGCGTATGCGCACGAGCGCGGCTTCGTCCACTGCGACTTCAAGCCCGCCAACGTGTTCTTGACGGACACGTCGGAAGTAAAGGTCATCGATTTCGGCATTTCGCGCGTGATTCAACGTCCTGAAGAGGAATCCGAAGCCACCGTGTTCGATCCCGGCAGCCTCGGCGCGCTGACGCCCGCGTATGCGAGCCCGGAAATGCTGGAGCATCGCGAGCCCGATCCGCGCGACGATATTTACGCGCTCGCCTGTATCGCGTATGAACTGCTGACGGCGAAGCATCCATTCGAGCGCGTGCCCGCGTTGCAGGCGAAGAGCGCGGGCATGAAGCCGCAACGCCCCGAAAATCTCGGCAGCAAGCAGTGGAAGGCGCTGAAGGCCGCGCTGGCGTTCGAACGCGAGGCGAGAACGCCGAGCGTCGCGCAGTTTCTCGATGAAATCAGCGAGGAGCACGCCGCGACGCCGGCAGGCCGCAAGGCGAAGAAAAGCGCCGCGCCCAAGCTCGCGATCGGCGCGGCGGTGGTCGTGGCCGCGGCAATCGCGGGCGCGGGCTATTACTTCTACGAAGAGTCCAAGGGCGGCGAGCAGACCGCGCACGAAGCGCCGCCACCCTCATCCGAAGGCAGCGCAAGCGGCACGGTGACGCCGCATGCGCCCGGCGCCGTGCCGGCTTCCGCAGTGGTCGTCACGCCCGCCTTGCCCGCGACGCCCGTGCCCGAACTTACCGTGGCGGCCGTCACGCCCGTGCTGGCGAGCGTGCCGTGCTCGGCGCTGGTTGCGTCGGTGCACGATCAGACCGTGGACGTGCAAGGCTTCGTGTCGCAGAAATACGGCCTCGCGCGGCTCAAGGAAGCGCTCGGCCGCGTGCCCGGCGTGAAGACGACGAACTTCGGCGTGCAGCAGGTCGCCGACGACAAGTGCGATCTGCTCAAGGTGTTCGGCCCGTACTGGACGACCAACCGGCAATCGGGCCGGCCTGCGTCGGTGCATACGCGTTCGCGCGTGACGCGCCTGACCGAGGGCGATCCGCTCATCGTCGAACTGATGACGCCCGCGTTCGATTCCTACGTCAACGTCGATTACTACATGCTCGACGGCAGCGTCGTACATCTCGTCCCCAATGCGCGCTCGCGCGACAATCAGGCGCCGCCGAACTACACGGCGACCATCGGGACGATGGGCGACTGGGTCGTCGGCAAGCCGTTCGGCTCGGAGATGATCGTGCTGACCGTTGCGCCCGCGCCGCTCTTCGATGCGCCGCGCCCCGACAGCGAAGCGAAAACCGAATACCTGCGCGCCGTCGAGAAACGGCTGTCCGCGCTCGCGGGCAAGTACGGACAGGATCGCGTGGCCGTCGATATCTTCCAGATCACGACGCAGGCGAAGAAGTAAGCCCGGCTCAGGGCTTGGCCGCGGAGGCCAGCACGCAGGGCATCGGCACGAGCAGCTCGCCGTGCTGCGAATAGGCCATCACGCGCGCCTTCACTTCCTGTTCGATCGACGCGAGCGCGCTCTTCGATTGCGCGCGCAGCAGCGCCGCCATGCGCACTCCGCCATGCATCAGACCGTCGAACGGCGTTTCCGGCAGCACGAGATGCCAGGTCTGCTCGACTTCGTCGGCGCGCGCCGCGGCAAAGCCCGCCCCGGTGAGCACGCGCACGCACTCCTCGGGATCGCTGAAGCGGAAGAAAGGCGGCGAGGGTGGCAGACCGACATCGAGCTTGCCGTGAAGCTGGATCGCATCGAGCACCATGCCGAAGCCGACGGCGCGCTCGGGCGGCGTCCATGCGGTGAACGCGACGCGCCCGCCCCGCCGCAGCACGCGCGCGGCTTCTTCCAGCGCGCGTTCGGGTTCCGGGAAATGCAGCACGCCGAAGCTGATGCCGACTGCATCGAAACTTTCGGCATCGAAGGGCAGATGCTCGGCGCCCGCAATCTGAAATTCGACCTCGGGATGAAGCTGGCGCGCATGCGCGATCATCGATGCGGAGAAGTCGACGGCCGCCGCGGTCGCGCCACGCTCGATCGCTGCGGCGGCAAGATTGCCGGGCCCGGCGGCGACGTCGAGCATGCGCGTGCCGGGACCGACCTGAAGCGCATCGAGCAGCGCCGGATGCGACTGAACAGTAAGCCTTCCGAAATAATCCTCGTACGACTGGACGACATGCTCCCAGCCGTCCTTCTCGAACGCCGCGAAATCGTCGAATTGCATGACGCACCTCCGCCCGCCGCTCGCGCAGCCTGGGTCGTTGCCGGAGGCCGGGCCCCGCAAGCGCCGCGAGGCTAGGTCTTGGGCTTCTCGATAGAAGCTTTCAGCTCGTTCAGCGCGTCTTCCATGCGCTTGCTGACGAGCGCATAGGCTTCCGCCTGAGTCTGCTGGGTGGTGCGCGCGATGTCCTGCATATCGGCGAGAGCGTTGTGCAGCGCGCGTTGCACGACTTCGTTGGCGTTGAAGGGAGGCTGGGTCGACGTGGTGGCGAATTGTTTTGCGATGGATTCCAGATCGCCCAGGGTCCGGCGCAGGATTTCGAGCTGTTTGTCGCGCAGCGCTTCCATGCCGCCGAACGCGACGCGGTTGGTCGCCGCGAGCGCCTCGACGTCCTTGCGCCGCGACTCCATGATCGCGGTGACGTCGAACCCCGGAAGCTGGTACTGCTGGAACATGGCGGCGAACTGGCTGAACGGATCGCTGAAGTTTTGATTCATCGTGCCTCCCCAGGTTCTTTCGGTCGAATGCGAGCCACGCTTGCGGGCAAAAGGCGAGCCTGACCCGGCCGGTATGGGCCGCGCGCGAAACCATGCCAACGCGCGCGCGGCCGGCACCTGATACTACCAATATAAGCCGTGGATTTGGGGCAAGGGAAAACACCAGAACGACCGGTCTGGATTTGATGCAGGTCAAATCGCGGCGCACGGCCAGACCGACCATTGAAGCATGGCGGCGGCGCACGCGAGCACGCCGCCCGACCGTCGGGAGAACATCATGATCAGGGGTGAAGGGCGCATCGTCGCGGCTCTGGGCGCCGTGTTCCTCACGTTGGGCGGCATCCATGCGGCTTTGCGCGGCTTGCTGTTCGACGAGACGGCCGTGACCTACTACGGCGTGCTCGCGATTCTCATCGGGGCTGCGTCGTTCGTCGTGATGCTTACACCGCTGCCGAGCGACGAGCCCTGACGATTCCTGCACGCACGCGTCAGCTGTCCTCCTCGCCAGCGAATACGCCGTGTTCCGCCTTGATCTGCTCCCGGTCGATGCACTGGACGTGCCAGCGGCCGGTGGTCTTCACGCCTGCGCCGTCCGCATACCAGAGCACGCGTCCCGCAAGACCTTCGCGCGGCCCGTTGGGCGCGTCGAAATCAAGACGTTCGAGCACGCAGATGGGATCTTCGACGTGCTGTCCGCAGATCATCGTTCCGTTCGAGCCGGAGCGCAGTCCGCCCCAGTCAGGCACCTCCACCGCCTGGTGTCCCTCGCGCGACCAGCGGCGTGTTTCCTTGTCGAGCCACAGGATGGCGAACGCAGCGGATTGAGCGCCTTCGAAGCCATCCAGCTTGACCGTGATACGCATGTCATCCTCCATGAAGAATTCGATGGACCCGAGACGCTCAGCACGTATGCGCCGGCCATGAGCGTCGTCGATTGAATGGCGGCTTGCACCGCGCGTATTGTTAGGGCGTTACGGCGGCCAGTGACGGGCCGCGATGTCTGGTTCGAACTGCGTGCGGAAGATAAGTTTAATCGTGCCGCATGTAATGGGTTCCATCGCCGGTGCGTCCGTTATGCATGCCGTGATGACGTTCGGACCAGACAAGCAAGACGGATGCCGAATTACGTTTGTGGCGTAGGTTCGCTTCGTGCCTGCTTGTATGAAGTTTAGTACCACATTCTGACGGCTTGGCGACAAGTATCGGAGGCATTTCGACGCACGGATCGGGGAATCGCGCCGGATGAACGCAGTGCATCATCGGGTTCGAAGCCCGCTCGTGCAACGTGCATCGTGCACCACGACGGCTTTTCGTGCCTCACGGCATTGCACCGCAAGAAATCGAATTTTCTTTGCATCGAACAGGGGAAGCATCCATGCGAGCAATGGTCTTCGAGGGCGGCGCGCCGCGCCTGCAAGCGCGCGATCTGCCGGACCCGTCGCCGCGTGCGGGGGAATTGCTCATCGATGTCCATGCGTGCGGCGTGTGCCGCACCGATCTGCATGTCGTCGATGGGGAACTCGCTCACCCGAAGCGGCCCGTGATTCCCGGGCATGAAATCGTCGGGACGGTCGCGCGGCTCGGCGCGGGCGTGAGCGGGTTTTCGCCCGGCGAGCGGGTGGGCGTGCCGTGGCTCGGGTCCACGTGCGGACATTGCCGCTATTGCGCGACGGGCCGCGAGAATCTTTGCGATACGCCGGGTTTCACGGGCTATACGATCGACGGCGGCTACGCGGAGCGCGTCGTTGCGGATGCGCGCTATTGCCTGCACCTGCCGGATCGCTATTCGGACGTGGAAGCGGCCCCGCTGCTGTGCGCGGGACTCATCGGCTATCGCACGCTCGCGATGGCGGGCGACGCGCAGCGCATCGGCATCTATGGTTTCGGCGCTGCGGCGCATATCGTGGCGCAGGTTGCGCGGCATCAGGGGCGTGCGGTCTATGCGTTCACGCGTCCGGGCGATTTCGCCGCGCAGAAGCTTGCGCTCGATCTGAATGCGCGTTGGGCGGGTGGCAGCGACGAAGCGCCGCCCGAGGAGCTCGATGCCGCCCTCATCTTCGCGCCAGCCGGTGCGCTTGTGCCCGCGGCGCTCAGAGCGGTGGCGAAGGGCGGGGCCGTGGTGTGCGGCGGCATCCACATGAGTGATATTCCTTCGTTTTCTTATGATCTGCTGTGGGGGGAGCGGCGTGTGGTGTCGGTCGCGAATCTCACGCGTGAGGATGGGCGGGCGTTTATGCGCATCGCGGGGGAGGTTCATCTCGATTTGCATACGACGTGCTATGCGCTCGATGATGCTAATGCTGCGCTTGATGATCTGCGCGATGGCAGGGTGACGGGGGCGGCGGTGTTGGGCGTTTCGTTGAGAACTTGAGTTCGTGTTGGTTTATTAGCACTGCCCCTCCCCGGGGCGGGGGTAACTTTCTTTGCTGCTGCAAAGAAAGTCACCAAAGAAAGCAGCTTTCCCCATCCAAAGTGCTTCATGCCGGCCGCGGCACAGGCGATTGGCTGAATGGCCCCCGGAGTAGCGAGTGCCCTCATCGCCGGGCCGGGCTTGGATCGCGCACGGTCCGTCTCATCGCAGCGCATGACTTGTTGGCTCAGCCCTCGCTAGCTCCGGCCCCGCTGCGCGGCCGCAGGGTCGTTCGGGACTTCAGTGGTGGGCGAGCATCGCGCGGTCGACTATGCGTACCTGACGCCCGTTCAGGCCGATCGCGCCTTCGCGTTGCAGCTTCGAGAGCATGCGGCTCACGGTTTCCAGTTCGAGTCCGAGATAGCTGCCGATATCCGCGCGCGTCATCGGGAGGAGCAGTTCGGATGCCGCGCCTGCTTCGAGCCGCTCCGAGAAATCGAGCAGGAAGGCGGCGACGCGCTCGCGCGCGGGCATCGTGCCAAGCAGCAAAGCGAGACGCGACGCGCGCACGATTTCCGCACTCATAATCGCGAGCAGTTCATGCTGCATTGCAGCGTATTCGCGGCACAGCGGTTCGAGAATGCCCACCGGCATGATGCGTACGACGCTCGTTTCGAGCGCGACGGCGTCGCTCTCATGACGGCTCGTGCACACGCCGTCGAGGCCGAGCGTTTCATTGGCGAAGTGAAAGCCGGTGACTTGCGTGTGCGGGGCGCTATCGTCGTCGGTGCTGGGATAGGTCGCCACGGTCTTGAAGCAGCCACTTTGCACGGTGTACAGGCTTCGCAGCGGTTCGCCCGCGCAATACAGCGCGTCGCCGCGCTCGACGGTGCGCGTCGGAAATGGAATGGCGTCGGCGTCCGAGAGACGGACGTTCAAGGTCGGCGCGCTTTCCCGCACCCCGCGCCTGAGCGAAGCGCCTGAGTCGATTGACGGTTCCATGAGGTTTCCTCCTACAGACCAGTATGGTTCACGGATGGAGGAAAGGAAAATCCGTCTCGCTAGCGCGCGGCGTCGCCCGAAAGCGGCAGCACAATGCACGATTGCGCGCCGCCGCCTTCGCGCGCGCGCAGTTCGAGCGTGCCGCCGTGCAGCCGCGCGATGCGCTCGACGATCGCAAGGCCGAGTCCCGTGCCCTTCGGCTGGCCTTCGCCGCCGCCGCGCTTGAACGGCTGCTTGAGCGCTTCCGGGTCCTGGCCGCCGAGGCCCTTGCCGCGATCCGCGATCACGACGCACGCGGTGTTCGCCTGCCGGTCGGTCCACGTGCGCACCTCCAGTCCGACGACGCCGTACAGCACCGCGTTCTGCATCAGATTCATGAGCATGCGCATCATGCTGATCGGACGAAACGGAAACGGTTCGATCTCGCCGAGATCGAGGGCGAATTCGTGTCCGAGTCCGGCGAAATCGGCTGCGAGGTTGGCGACCAGCGCGTTGAGATCGCCGACGACGGGCGTCTCTTTCGCGCCGCTGCCCGCGTAATCCATGAACTGCTGAAGAATCGTGTCGATGGTGTCCAGATAGCCTTCCGCCGATGCCGCGAACGCCGCGTCCGTCGACGGGACGGAGGACATCGCCATCGCGAGGCGCAGCTTGGTCATCGGGGTGCGGATGTCGTGCGAGACGCCCGCGAGCATCAGCGCGCGCGTGGCTTCGGCTTCCTTCAACGCGGCCGTCATGCGATTGAACGCGCCGCTGACCTGCGCGATCTCGGTCGGGCCGTCGGTCGGGAGGACGCCCGGCTCGCCGCCCGCCGAGACGAGCCGCGCGGCGTCGGCGAGATCGGCGAGCGGGCGATTCAGGTGGCGCTGGATCAGGTAGGCCGTCGCGAACGCGAGCGCGCCCAGTCCGAGCGACAGCAAAAGCGCGGTGGCGAGGCCGTCGTCGTGCGCGGCCTCGGGCACCGGCAGCGCGAGCCAGCGCGGTTCGCCCGACAGATGCGCGCGTATCCACAGACGCTGCTGGCCGTCGTCGGACGTGTCGCTGCCTTGCCAGCGCACCAGCATGTCCGCGGGCAGATGGCGCCGCAGACTCTCGACGAAGGTCCGCCGCCAATATGACTGATAGAAGCGTAGCCGCGATTCCGGCGGCGTCGCGCTCGCGCCGGCGGGCAGATCGGCGCGCAAATCGAGCTGCGGGGTGACGGTTTTCACGGTGCTAGGCGGCGTGGTTTTGAGCAGCGTGTCGAGCGTGACGATATAGCTCGCGAACGCGCCCGCCGCCCGCTCGATGCGCGGCGTCTGGATGAAGTGCAGCAGTGCGGAGATCGCGCAAATCTGGCTCACCGCGACCAGCGCGACGAGCAGCAGCACGTTGCGCGCGAAAAGAGAGCGCGGCGCGAGGCTCACGATTCGACTTCGGCGAGCAGCATGTAGCCCACGCCCCACACGGTCTTGATGAAGCGCGGCTTGCCCGGATCTTCCTCGACGATCTGCCGCAGCCGCAGCACCTGCACGTCGATGCTCCGGTCGAGCGCGTCGTGGTCGCGGCCGCGCGTGCGGGCGATGAGGTTGTCGCGGCTCACCGCGCGGTTCGGCGACGATCCGAGCGCGCCCAGCAATTGCATCTGCGCCGAATGAATCTCGAACGGCTCGTCCTTCCGATACAGCTTCTGCTTGCTCAGGTCGAGACGGAAATCGCCGAAGCGGATGATCTGCTGCGTATGCGTCGGATCGCCCGCGGCGATCTTCTGGCGGCGCAGCAACGCGCGCACGCGTGCGACGAGTTCCTGCGGCAGAAAGGGCTTGGCGAGGTAATCGTCCGCGCCGGTTTCGAGGCCGACGACCTTGTCGACGGGATCGCCTTTGGCGGTGAGCATCAGAATCGGCAGCGTCTGGCCCTCGGCGCGCAGGCGCTTGCAGACGGAGAGGCCGTCTTCCGGCTCCATCATCCAGTCGAGCACCAGCAGATCGAAAGGTTCGCGCTGAAGGTACCGGTCGAGCCGCTTGCCGTTCTCGACCACGCGCACCTCGAAACCCTGCGAACTCAGAAAACGCTGCAGCATGTTGCGCAGTTCGGCCTCGTCGTCGAGCACGATGATTTTCGGCAGGGTGTCCATGGGGTCTCCGGATCAGCGTTGCGCGGCGTGCTCGCGCATGAAGGCTTCGATCTGCGGCAGGGTGACGTAGCCGTTCTTTTGCGTGTCGATTTCGTCGAAGTGCTTCGCCACCATCGGCATGCCCGTCGATGCCTGTTCGCGGGTGAGCTTGCCGTCGTGCGTCGTGTTGGCGCTCGAGAAGCGGGTTTGCAACTGGCCGAGCGCGTGCTCGACGCGCGGGCTCGCGCCCATCGGCTGAGTGGCGGTTTGCGCGAACGCGACGCCCGGGGCGACGCACCCCGCGCATAGGGCAAGGATGACGAGGATCTTTCGCATGGCGCTCTCCCTGATTCGATTCGAATGATCGTGAAACGGTAATGCCATTCTATTGAGCCGCGTGGCGAACGCAATCTCGGGGATGCGATGAATCGTGTCGCCGCATTTCATCGAGATTTTGCCGACATCGTTTGAAATAAGTTAGGCCTCACGCTGCCCGTGGCGCTTCGCTATCGTTGTCATCGCCGGCTCATGAGCGATTCGCGCTCCGCCGAAATGACCACCTTGCGAGGCATGAGGACATCACCATGAATATTCGTTTGCTCAGCGTTTCCGCCGTTGCCGCCATCAGCCTGACTTGCGCGAAGACCGCGTCGGCTGGAACGAGCGTGCAGGTTTCTTATGTCGCGCCCGCGATCGTCTATGCGCCGCCGCGCCCCGTGTATTACTACGCGCCGCCGCCCAGGCCGACTTACTACTACATGCCCGCGCGCACCGTGGTGGTCGAACCGGTCGTCGCGCCCGTGGCTGTTGCTGTGCCGCCGCCGAGGCCGCCGGTGGTGGCCGTATCCGCCTATGCCCCCGCGCCGGCGGTCCGCGTGATGTATGCGCAGCCGGTGCTCGCGGCGCCCGTCGTCGTGGTGCGCTGAACGACGCCGCTCGCGCGTGGCAAGAGCATAGTGCATCGCGGGCGCTTTGAATGCGTCATGCAAAGCGCAAGATGCAAAGCGCAAGATGCAAAGCGCGGTGAGCTTGGGCGCTGCCTTCTATACTGGATGAACCGCATCGGCCGACGCGCCGATGCGCCGGCGAGCCCGGCGCGGCGCGCCGTTTCATGGCGTTCCAACAGGAGGATCCGAGCCATGCTATTCATCGTCAACTGGACGGCGCAACCCAACGTCGAAAGACAGGCGGCCGAGCGATTCCTGCAAACGCGCGGCGCGCCGCCGGACGGCATCCATCTGCTGGGACGCTGGCACGCGATCGGCTCCATCTGGGGCATCGCCGTGTGCGAATGCGACGACCTGGATCCGCTCGCGCGCTGGGCGCACGAATGGGCCGATCTCTTCATGTTCGACATCAAGCCGGCGATCACCGACGAGCAGGTCGGCCGAATGCTCGCCGATTACGCCGAGCGGCAATAGCCGGGCAGCGGCGCGATTCATCGTACGAACACGCGGCATCGGCTTAGGGTTTGCGTGGCTTGCAGCGCGGAGCACGATGCCTCAACATTGCAAACGTACTAGTTAGTTCAAATTTGAGTGCTGTCCGCGGTCCCCGTGTTCTGAAGGATGGCGCCGTCAAGGAGCGAAGTGTGACCCAATCCCCAACGAAAGAACCCTGCGTCATATCGGTTGCCATTACCGGCTCGGTGCCGCGCAAGAAGGACAACCCCGCCGTGCCGATCACGATTGCGGAGCAGATCGAGAGCACGCACGAGGCGTATGAAGCGGGCGCGACGCTCGTCCATCTGCACGTGCGCGACGAAGACGAGCGTTCGAGTTCTGACCGTCATCGCTTTGCGGAATTGCAGGAAGGCATTCGCAAACATTGTCCGGACATCATCATCCAGTTCTCGACGGGCGGGCGCGGGCGTTCCTTCGAGCAGCGCGGCGCGATGCTGGATCTGAAGCCCGACATGGCATCGCTTGCCACGGGTTCGGTCAATTTTCCGACGATCGTCTACGAGAATCCGCCCGATTTCGTGCGCTCGCTCGCGCAGACGATGCTCGATCACAACGTGAAACCCGAGATCGAAATCTTCGATCTGGCGATGCTCTATAACACCGTCGATCTCGTGAATCAGGGCTTGCTCAAGTCGCCGGTGCATGTGCAATTCGTGCTCGGCGTGAAGAATGCGTTGCCCGCGCGGCTGGAGATTCTGGAGTTCGAGGTCGAGCAGTTGAAGAAGAATCTGCCCGATGCGACGTGGACGGCCGCGGGCATCGGTCGCCATCAACTCGAAGTGAATCACTGGACGTTGCAGTTGGGCGGACATTGCCGCACAGGGCTCGAGGACAATGTGCGCTGGGACAAGGACACGCTCGCGAAGAGCAACGCGCAACTGGTGAGCCGCGTGGCGTCGCTGTGCGCGGAGTACGGGCGGCCGGTGGCGACGGCGAAGGAAGCGAGGAAGTTGTTGTCGCTTTGAGGTAGAGGGTGTTGAACGAGGCGCGCTGGCGGGGGACCGCAGCGCGCTTTTTTGTTTGTGGCCTGTGAGCGATCTAGAAAGCGTTTGGTTTTCGTGAAATACCCTGGAGTCGTCTGAATCAGGTGTCGTTTTACTGCTTATAGGCCGTATAAAAATATATTTAATTGCGTTGTGTCTGTTTATTAGGATATCTAATGTTATTTTATCGATAATTTTAAGAGTTTTTGAATTGAAATTACGTCGGAAAGAACCAAGAATTGCGCCGCATCTTGATGCAGTGAGGGTGATGTCAATAGATGGCTCGCTAGCTTAGACAGCATTCGTCAATCAAATAGTTGAAAGCGCGGTATCTGCGTCGGTGTTCCGGGATTACACGCAGGCGGCTTTCATATGGTTGAGCTGTGAGCGGTCGCATTGCGTCGTCGAATTCAGAAGGTTTGGAACGGTGAGGTTCGAGTGAATAAGACGTACAAAGTGGTTTGGAGTCAGGCGCAACATCAATGGACTGTCGTATCTGAAACTGTCCGGACGAAGGGTAAGGGAGCGAGGCAGACAACCGTTCTTGCAGCTTCGGCAGTGCTTGCAGCAGCGACGGGAAGCGCCAATGCCGCGGATCCAAGCAGTTATGTCAACGGCGTGTTCCCGGACAGCGGTTTCACCAATTGCTTCACGTCGGGAGCAGATGGCGCGCAGGCCGGAGGAGGTGCTTGTGACAGTGGCGGCAAGACAGGAGCGGGATTTGTTGCGTTCGACCCAATCGGCTCACTAGGCGCCTACGCCGTCGCGACTGATTTTTCCACGCTCAAGTTCGGTACCGGGGGACGTGACCGGTTGACCATCGTCACATCGAGCGGAAGCACGACGATCAACGCGTTCGCGACGCTCAATATGAACGGGGCCGGAATCACGGGTCTCACGGACGGAAACATGTCTGCCGGTAGCACGGATGCAGTCAATGGGGGGCAGCTCTACACCGTTTCAAGCCGCGTAATGTCTCTCTCGACTTCAGTGAATTCGCTGTCGACAGGTCTGAGCACGGTGACGTCGAACGTGAGTTCGTTGTCGACAGGTCTGAGCACGGTGACGTCGAATGTGAGTTCGTTGTCGACGGGGTTGAGTACCGTGACATCTGACGTGAGTTCGCTATCCACGGGCATGAGTACGGTGACATCGAACGTGAGTTCGCTGTCGACGGGCTTGAGCACCGTGACGTCCGACGTGAGTTCGCTATCCACGGGCATGAGTACGGTGACATCGAACGTGAGTTCGCTGTCGACGGGCTTGAGCACCGTGACATCCGACGTGAGTTCGCTATCCACCGGCATGAGTACGGTGACGTCGAACGTGAGTTCGCTGTCGACGGGGCTGAGCACCGTGACGTCCGGCGTGAGCTCGCTGTCCACCGGCATGAGTACCGTGACATCGAATGTCAGCTCGTTGTCGACGGGCTTGAGCACCGTAACGTCAGGTCTGGATTCGCTGTCGACTTCGACGTCGACTGGCCTGAGTACAGCCACGTCAAGCGTTAATTCCCTTTCGACGGGTTTGAGCACCGTGACGTCCGATGTGAGTTCGCTGTCCACCGGCATGAGTACGGTGACGTCGAACGTCAGCTCGCTCTCGACGGGTCTGAGCACGGTAACATCGAACGTCAGTTCCCTCTCGACGGGTCTGAGCACGGTGTCGTCCGGTCTCGATTCGCTGTCGACTTCGACGTCGACGGGTCTGAGCACGGTGACGTCCGGTCTCGATTCGCTGTCGACTTCGACGTCGACGGGTCTGAGCACGGTGACGTCCGGTCTCGATTCGCTGTCGACTTCGACGTCGACGGGTCTGAGCACGGTGACGTCCGGTCTCGATTCGCTGTCGACTTCGACGTCGACTGGCCTGAGCACGGTCACGTCTGGCCTCGACTCGCTCTCGACTTCAACGTCGACCGGTTTGAGCACGGTTACATCCACCGTTAGCTCGCTCTCGACCGGTTTGAGCACAGTGACCTCCGGTCTCGATTCATTGTCGACGTCGACGTCGACGGGCCTGAGCACCGTTACGTCGAACGTGAGTTCGCTCTCGACCGGTCTGAGCACTGTAACCTCGGGCATCGCATCTCTGTCCACCGGGCTCGACACGCTGTCGACGTCCACATCGACTGTCGTAGCATCGCTGTCGACGGGCGTGGATTCGCTGTCCGTGGCGATCAACAACACGGTCCAGTACGACAATCCCGGCCACACCAGCGTCACTTTCGGCGTACCCGGAACGCCCGTGACGCTCAAGAACGTCGCGCCAGGCACGGTAGCTCCGACCAGTCTGGAAGCAATCAACGGCTCGCAGCTCTACGCAACGGCCAACAGCGCCGCCGCTGCCCTGGGCGGTGGATCGACCGTCAACGCGGACGGCACGATCAGCAAACCGACGTACACGTTCAAGGACAATTCAACGTTCAACAACGTCGGCGACGCGCTCGCGAATCTCGATGGCCGCGTGACGCAGAATACGTCCGACATCACGACGATCAACACGACGCTGAGCACGATCAACAACGGCGGCGGTATCAAGTACTTCCACACCAACTCGAAGCTGGACGACTCGAAGGCGCTTGGCACGGACGCCGTGGCGATCGGTGGCAATGCGGTTGCGTCGGCGGATAATGCGGTCGCGCTCGGCTCGAACTCGGTGGCCGATCGCGCCAACACGGTTTCCGTCGGCGCGGCCGGAACGGAACGTCAGATCACGAACGTCGCTGCGGGCTCGGCGCCGACCGATGCCGTCAACGTCTCCCAGTTGCAATCGACGGTCTCGACGGGCCTGGCGAACGCCGTCACCTACGATGACGCGACCCATGCCAAGGTGACACTGCACGCGGCCGATCCGAACGCGCAGGTGACGATCGATAACGTGGCCAGCGGCAAGGTCGATCCATCGAGTCACGAGGCGATCAACGGCTCGCAACTCTACGCGACGGCTAACAGTACCGCTGAAGCATTGGGCGGCGGATCGACCGTCAACGCGGACGGCACGATCAGCAAACCGACGTACACGTTCAAGGACAATTCGACGTTCAACAACGTAGGCGACGCGTTGACGAATCTCGACGGCCGCGTGACGCAGAATACCTCTGACATCACGACGATCAACAACACGCTGAACACCATCAACAACGGCGGCGGCATCAAGTATTTCCACGCCAATTCGACGCTAGATGACTCTCAGGCGCTGGGCGCGGACGCCGTGGCGATCGGCGGCAATGCGGTCGCATCGGCGAATAACGCCGTTGCGCTCGGCTCGAACTCGGTGGCGGATCGCGCCAATACCGTGTCCGTCGGCTCGAAGGGAAGCGAGCGTCAAATCACCAATGTCGCAGCGGGCACGCAGGACACGGACGCGGTCAACGTTTCGCAGTTGAAGCAATCCGGGCTCGTTAACGGCGATGGTTCTACCAACACCGCCGTGACCTACGACACAAAGAACGGCCAACCCGACCGTTCGAGCATTACGCTCGGAGACGGCAGCAGCACGACGACGATTCACAACGTCGCTGCGGGCTCCGCCGGAACGGACGCCGTGAACGTTAACCAGATGAACGCCGCGATCGATCGCGTGACGAATATCGCCGAAAGCGGCGGCAATCCGTTGTTCGCGGCGCAGGGCGACCGCAACACCGAGGTCGCCACCGCGAGCGGCGCGCACGCGACCGCAATGGGAGCGAACGCGGTCGCGAGCGCGGACAACTCGGTGGCGCTCGGCGCGAACTCGATGGCCGACCGGGCGAACACGGTGTCGGTCGGCGCGGCAGGTGCGGAGCGGCAGATCACGAACGTCGCAGCGGGCACGCAGGCGACCGACGCGGTCAACGTCGGTCAGTTGAACCTCGCGTCAGCACAGGCGCAGAGCTATACCGATGCTCGCATTTCCGGCGTGCAGAGTCAGATCAACGATGTGGCCGGAAAGGCATGGGGCGGCATCGCGGCCGCGATGGCGGTGGCGGGCTTGCCGCAACCCACGGCGCCAGGCAAGACGATGGTGGCGGTCGCAGGGGCGCACTTCTCCGGCGCCACAGGCGCGGCAGTCGGCGTGTCGTACGTGACGGAAAACGCGCGCTGGGTCATCAAGGCGTCGGGCAATACCAGCAGCAACGGTAACGTGGGCGTCGTGTTCGGCTCCGGGTATCAGTGGTAAGACGCGCCCGCCCACATAGGGCGGTCTGAGTCGTGATGAATCGGCCGGCGTTAGCGCCGGCCGATTTTTTTCTGAGTACGCGCATCCCTGCGCGCCGCCGAATCCCGCGGCCAAAAATCTGCCTTACAATTCAAGCCCACCCTGACAAGCACGTCACGCGCGACATGACCGAGCGTAAGCTATCCGGGCTCGCCGACCGGATCTACAACGACATCCTCAACAGCATCGTGGAAGGCGAATTCAAGGAGGGCGACCGTCTGCTCACCGAACATGCGCTCGCCGAACGCTTTGCCACTTCGCGTCCCACGGTGCGCGAGGCGCTCGCACGGTTGCGCGCGGACGGCATCATCGTGACGCGGCGAGGCTCGGGAACCATCGTCGGACGCCGTCCCGATCCGGACGCGCGCCGTTTCGCGCCGCTCGAAACGTTGTCCGACATTCGCCGCTGCTACGAATTTCGCGTGGTGACGGAGTCCGGCGCGGCGGAACTTGCCGCCATCAAGGCCGACGACGACGATATCCGCGCGATCCAGAACGCCTGGGACCAGCTCGAACGCGTGGTCGAAACGCAGCAGGGCATTGGCGCGAAAGACGATTTCGCGTTTCATCTCGCGGTGGCGCGCGCATCCAAGAACCCGTTCTTCATTACCGTGCTGTCGTTCATCGAGGAACACGTCGAGTTCAGCATGAATCTGTCGCGCAATCTGTCGTTCGTGAAGATGCTCGAACGGCAAAAGCTCGTTCAGCGCGAGCATTTCGAGGTGCTGGAGGCCATCCGCGCGCGAGACCCCGCGCGGGCTGGAAAAGCCATGAAAACGCATCTCGAAAACGCGGTCGATCGCATGTTCGGCAGCTAAGCGCCTGCGCTGCGGTTGTCACACAACCTATGTGACTGCGCGCTCCATCCCGCTTTTTATGGCGAAGTTGTTTGACAACTTTGCGGCGCCTGTTGCTGCAGTTGCGGGCGCGAATGTGGCCCAACCGATATTGGAAGCAGAAAGCGGCGACTGTGCGGGTCATCGGCGAACGCCTCAGCAAGCGCCCAGTACGCGAAAACCGCTCATCCCGGCAACGTTCGGGGAAACCTCCAGGAAACCCAGGTTAAAAGCAGGTTAAAACGGGAGGTAACGCATCGTCGGGGTATATCCCGAGGCGTCGTGCAAAGCGCTATCGGCAGAGGAAAAAGCGCATGTTTGCTGTTTCGGTAACAGCTCCGTCAAGCAGCGATTTGCTTGACATCCTATAACCCCGTTAGCTATTTTTCAGCATCCAGCCGCAACGAGGACGCACGCGCACAGACTCGACACATCAAAACCAAGCATAAACAGGCCGGCGATCCGACGATCAGCCCGGACCTCTTCCCGACCACGGTTGCGAGAGAAGTGAGGAGACAAAATGGCTTTCAAGGCAGGACTGACGGTGAAACTGGCGGCGGTGTGCGTCGCCGTGAGCGCGGCATTCGGCATGAGCGCGGCGCGCGCGGCCGATCCGGTATCGATCAACATCGTCGATGTCGCAGGCAATCTGCAACTGACGCAAAAGGGCTTCGAAGCGTTCAAGGCGAAGCATCCCGACCTCGTTTCGAGCATCACCTTCACGAACGCGCCCGCGCCGCAACTGCCGGGCAAGATCAAGGCGATGCAGGCGGCGGGACGCTCGGACATCGACCTCGTCGTGACCGGCACCGATGCGCTCGCGGCCGGCATCCAGCAAGGTCTGTGGGAAAAGCTGCTGCCCGAAAACGCCAAAGCCTTCCCCGGCGTGCTCGACAAGTACGCCCCCGGCCCGCGCAAGATGCAGGACATCGCGCAAGGCTACGGCCTCGAAGTCACCTACATGCCCGCCGGGCCGCTGCTCGAATACAACCCGGCCAAAGTCACCGATGTGCCGAAAACGCCCGATCAACTGCTCGCGTGGTGCAAGGCGCATCCGAACAAGCTGATCTACGCGCGCCCGGCGAACTCCGGCCCCGGCCGCACGTTCCTGATGGGCCTGCCGTACGTGCTCGGCGACAAGGACCCGATGGACCCGATCAACGGCTGGGACAAGACCTGGGCGTTCCTGAAGCAACTGAACGACTGCATCCCGTATTACCCGGGCGGCACGTCGGCCGTGATGAAGGAACTCGGCGAAGGCACGCGCGACATGACCGTCACGGTGACGGGCTGGGACATCAACCCGCGCGCGCTCGGCATCGTGCCTGCGGAATTCAAGGTGGCCGCGTTCGACAACATGACCTGGGTCAACGACGCGCACTACATGGTGATCCCGAAGGGCGTGCCGAAGGAAAAGCTCGACGTGCTCTACAAGCTGATGAACTTCATGCTCGAACCGGCACAGCAGGCCTTGACGTATGACGACGGCTATTTCTATCCGGGCCCGGCGGTGAAGGACGTGCCGCTGTCGATGGCGCCGGCGAAGAGCCAGGAAGTCATTCAGAAGTTCGGCCGGCCCGAGTACGCGAAGCTGCTCGCGGACCGTCCGCACGTCCTGCCGCTCAACGCGCAGGCGATGGTCGCCGCGTTCCAGAAATGGGACCGCGAAATCGGCGCGGCGAAGACGAAGTAAGCCGGCGTATCGCTGCCATGAGACGGCGACGTTCCTCGCGAGGAGCGTCGCCGCTTGTACAAAAAAGCGCAGGAAATTGTCATGAAGCACACTTTTGAGCAGTTGCGCCTCGACTCGGTCTCGCGCAGCTTCACCAACGCGGAAGGGCAGCAGCTCGCGGCGTTGAAGGGCCTCGATCTCAACATTCAGCGCGGCGAGTTCATCGCGCTGCTGGGGCCGTCGGGCTGCGGCAAGTCGACCGCGCTGAACTGCATCGCCGGATTGCAGCCGCTCACGGGCGGCGGCATCTGGCTCGACGACAAGCGTATCGACGTGCTGCCGCCCGAAAAGCGCGGCTTCGGCATGGTCTTTCAGAATTACGCGCTGTTTCCGCATATGTCCGTGCTGGATAACGTCGGCTTCGGATTGAAGATGCGCGGCATGCCGAAGGCGGAAGCGACGAAACGCGCGAAGGCCGCCTTGCAGTTGGTGCAATTGATCGGGCACGACGCCAAGCTGCCGGGGCAATTGTCGGGCGGCCAGCAACAGCGCGTGGCGATCGCGCGCGCAATCGTCATCGAGCCGCCGCTCGTCTTGATGGACGAGCCGCTTTCGAATCTCGACACCAAGCTGCGCATCGAGATGCGCGCGGAGATTCGCCGCATCCACGGCAAGCTGGAGCGCGCGACGATCTACGTTACGCACGACCAGGACGAGGCGCTGTCGATGGCCGACCGCATCGTCGTGATGAAGGAAGGCGTCGTGCAACAGGTTGCCGCGCCGAAAGAAGTGTATTCGCGGCCGAAAAACCTGCATGTCGCGCGCTTCATGGGCTTTCGCAATGTCGTGCCGGCGACGCTCGAAGGCACGCAGGGCGAGTGCGTCGCGGTCAATGCGAACGGCGTGAAGCTGCTCGGCACGCCGATGGAAGGTTTCGACAGCAAGAGCGTTTCTGTCGCGCTGCGTCCGGAAGACATGGAACGCGCCGCGCCCGGCTCGGAGAACGCGTTCGATGCGCACGTCGAAGTCGTCGAATATGGCGGGCGCGATTCGCTCATCATCGTGAATACCGCGTTCGGCAAGCTGTGGGCGCGCATCGCGGGCGAATGCAGCGAAGGCGAGCGCATTGCGTTGCGCGTCGCGCCGTCCAAAACGCTCGTCTACGGAGAAGACAAATGATCGCGCTCCCTGCAGAGCGCGATCCGAAGGGCTGGCTCGTCGCGCCTGCGCTCATTTTCATTCTCGCGCTCTTCATCTATCCGTTCGCTTACGGGCTGATGCTGTCGTTCAGCCCGATGAACGGCGGCGGCGTCTGGGCCAACTACGTCACGTTCTTCACCGACTCGTCGATGTGGCCGACGATCATCGTCACGCTGAAGCTCGCCGTGCCCGCGACGATCATCAACGTCGGCGTGTCGGTGCCGGTCGCGTTTGCGTTGCGGCGCACGTCGCCGTGGCAGAAGTTCGTGACGACGCTGCTCGTCGTGCCGGTGACGCTCGGCACCGTGCTGATCGCGGACGGCATGCTGACGTATTTCAGCCCCAACGGCTGGTTTCCGCAGGCCTTGCAGGCGCTGCATCTGTACGGCGATGAAGTGCGCCTCACGCACAACTACTGGGGCGTGCTGATTTCGCTGATCGTGTCGGGCTTTCCGTTCGCGTTCTTGCTGACGCTGTCGTACGTGACCGGCATCGATCCGACGCTCGCGCGCGCCGCCGCGACGCTCGGCGCGAGCCCGTGGCAGCAGTTCCGTCAGATTTATCTGCCGCTGCTGTTGCCGGGCCTCACGATGACCGCGTGCCTGTCGTTCGTGCAGGCGTTCTCGGTGTTTCCGTCGGCGGTGCTGCTCGGCGCGCCGGCCGGCCCGACGCGCGTGATCTCGATCGCCGCATCGGAAGCCGCGTTCGAAAGCTACGACTACGCGCTGGCATCGACCATCGCGATCGTGATGGGTTTCGTGCAACTGCTGGTGGTGGGCGGCATGCTCGGCGCGCGCCGCTTCTTCTACACGGGTCCGGTGACGGGAGGCAAGGGATAATGACGACGGATAACCGCGCCGCGTCCGGCTGGCAAGCCGCCGCGCCGACCTCTGGCAAAGGCAGACAGATGAAACAGCAAGCGAGCCTGCGCGACAAATTATGGAAAGTCTTCGTCTGGACGACGATGGGCTTTTTCCTCGTCAACGTGCTGCTATTGATCGCGACCGTGGCCGTGAACTCGGTGGCGACGCGCTGGTTCGGCACGCTCCTGCCGCAGGGCTTCACGCTGCACTGGTACGCGCAGGCATGGAGCGACTTCCAGCTTTCGAGCGTGCTGCTCGTCACGCTCGAAGTGGTGGGCGCGGTGGTGCTGCTGTCCATCGTGCTCGGCGTGCCGGCGGCGTATGCGCTCGCCCGCGTGCAGTTCCCCGGCAAGCGCTTCGCGATGCTCGTGTTCCTGCTGCCGCTCATGGTGCCGCCCGTGACCTACGGCATTCCGATGGCGACCGTCATGTACAAGTTCCATCTCGCGGGCACGCTGACCGGCGTGATTCTCGCGAACCTGGTGCCTGCGCTGCCGTTCGTCATTCTCGTGATGACGCCCTTCATCGAGCAGATCGATCCGAATCTGGAATCGGCCGCGCGGATTTTCGGGGCGAATACGTTCCGCTACTTCCGCTACGTGTTGCTGCCGCTGCTCGTGCCGGGCATGCTGGCGGCGGGGCTGCTCGTGCTCGTGCGCACCATCGGCATGTTCGAACTGACGTTCTTCACCGCGGGGCCGACGACGCAGACGCTCGTCGTCGCGCTGTACTACGCGGTGTTCTCGACGGGGGTGCGCGCGCCGCAGTCCATCGACGCCATGGCGATGATCTACATGGCCATCACGATGGTCTGGGTGCTGATCGCGCTGCAGTTCGTGAGCCCGACGCAGCTCGTGTCGCGCGTGAAGGAACAGAAGCAGTGATGTCCGCCCGCGCCGCCGTGCGTGGGCTCCATTCATACCGAAGCCGAGTCGTGACGAAATTTCGTGAAGTCGTAACGTTGCAGGCCGAGCCGCGCGTCTCAATCTCGAGCGGGGCGCATGTCGTCGAAGTCGCGCCGGCGGCGGGCGGGCGCATGACGCGCTTTGCCACGCACGGCGAGCGGGGCCTCGTGGATTGGCTCGCGCCCGTGACCGTCGCCAGTTGGCCGTGCGACGCGTGGCCGAAAGGCGGCAGCTATCCGCTCGTGCCGTTTTCCAACCGCGTGCGCGACGCGCGCTTTCCCGCGCCGGACGGTTCGGTCGTCGAACTCGCGACGTTTCCCGGCATGGCGCACGCGCTGCATGGCTTCGGCCAGTTCGCGGCGTGGCGCGTCGAGTTGCAGGAGGCGGATTGCGTCGTGTTGCGCTACGTGCACGGCGAGGGCGAGCACGGCTGGCCGTGGACCTTCGAAGCCGTGCAACTGATCGAGGCGAACGCACGCGGCGCGCGCCTGTCGATGCGCATCGTGAACCGTTCATCGACTCCGATGCCGGCCGGGCTGGGTTTTCATCCGTACTTCGGCGCGACCGAAGCCGAACTTCACACGGCGACGCACTGGCGTCACGAGGCGGAAATCGCGATCGAGCCGACCGAGGAACGTCCCGCGCATCGTCATGAGCGGGAAGCGGAAGGCTACACGCGTTATCTGAGCGGCTGGGACGGCCGCGCGATGCTGCGCTACGCCGACGGCCGCGCTCTCGAACTCGTCGCTGGCGACGCGTTGAGCCATGTCGTCGTGCATTGTCCGGCGGGCGCGGGTTATTTATGCGTCGAGCCGGTCTCGCATGTGAGCGACGGCTTCAATCTCGCGGCGCGTGGACTGCGGGGCACGGGCATCGCGATCATCGAGCCAGGTAGTGAAATACAGGCGTCGCTCTCGATGGCAGCCGACGCGATCCCGGCCCGACACGCCGGCGCCGCCGCCTGACGCGCGCTTCGACACAAGCGCGCTCGCGAACCGCGGGACAGCGCGACGCATACGCCGGCACGATTCCCCCGACGATGCAGATATCCGTGTTCATGGCGCATCTCCAGTTACATTCAGCGCGTGAGCGGCATCGAAAAAAACGATTCGACGAGATCGACGATGCGCCACGTCGCGCAGGGCCGGCGGCAATGGGCGTCGAAGCCGGCTTCCTTGAGCGTCTGCACGGGATCGGCGGGCCAGACGTTGCTCATCGCGACGAAGAGCCGCCCGGTCACGTCGGCATCCATGCGCAGCGTGCGGGAAAAGACGTAGCCGGATTCGTTGTCGAAACTCGTGTCGAGCAGGAGCGCGTGCGGCTGCCAGCTTTGCACCAGCGCGCGCACCGATTTCAGATCTTGCGAATGGATGACCTGCAAGCCTTTGAGCCGAAGTTGCACGGCGAGCGAATCGCCGATCGACTTGTCCTTGTGGGCGATCAGCACGCGGCGCGATGCATCGCCGGTGCGGGCCCGCTTGATACGCCACAACGCGAATTCACTTTCGTTGTCGGCCAGACGGCTTGACATCTCATCCTCCATTCTCGTATTGGGTAACGTGGTCGATTCGATGCAGCCAGTTTCGACCGGACGTGCTTATCGGAAAACCCGGCACGGGGAGGGGGCGCGGACGATTTTGGGAGACTGCCGAATGTATCCCTGCGAAAGAGGGGTGGAAGTACGGCCGTGCGCGCGTAATATCGGAACCGTTCTCGGAGCGTCGCAATGGAAAATGGCTATTTCAAAACTGTGTTGCTGGTAGAGGACGAAGGGCTCACCCGGAGCGCCATGAAGAGTCTCATTCTGGCGAACGAGCCTTTGCTCGAAATCGACGAAGCCGATGGGTTCGAGCAGGCGAAAGCGAAGCTTTCCGCCAATACCTACGATCTGATGTTTCTCGACTACCACTTGCGCGGCCAGGCCACGGGTCTGGATCTGCTCAACTGGATCCGCGAGGAAGAGCAAGAGATTCAGACGATCATGCTGTCCGCGCAGGACGACCGCGACACGGTGCTCGAATGCATCAAGAACGGCGCGTGCGGGTTCATCTCGAAGGGCAGCGAGCAGGGCGCGGGCGTGTTCCGGGAGGCGCTGAAGACCATCCTCAACGGGCGCGTCTATCTGCCGAACACGGTGCTCGGCAAGGGCGGGCACAGTCCCAAGCCGGTGTCGCCGCATGCGGGCGTGACGGTCGAATCGCTCGATCTGCCGCCGCGCCTGACTGAAACGCTGCGCTATCTGCTGCAGGGACTGTCGAACAAGGCGATCGCGCGCAAGATGAATATCAGCGAAAACACCGCCAAGGAATATTCGAGCGATTTGCTCGCGCGCTTTCACGTGACGCGGCGAACGTTTCTGATCGTCGAAATGGCGCGGCGCGGAATCGAAATGCCGATGAGCAATACGTCGTCGGCGTCCTGAGTCATCGATTTATCCTCTTTTCGACGCGGGCGCACCCGAAAGGGCGCCCGCGTCGTCGCGTGCGCGCCTTTTTCGGATCGTTCCGAGGAATACATCCCGGGATGGTAAGGTAGAGCCCGGATCAATTTCGAGATGAGGTCGGCGCAGGTGATTCGCAGGATGACGTTCATAAAAATGCAAGGTGCTGGCACGGCATTCACGCTGACGGCGGCGCTCCTTCTCGGTGCATGCGCGCCGCTTCCGCAGCAGAGCGACGCCGATGCCGCCGCGGCGGCCTCCGCCGCATCGGCTGCGCAGGCCGCCCAAGCCGCGCCCAGGCCCGCAGCGCCGCCCGCTGCGCCGGGCGAACAGCGCATCATGGTCGGCACCGCGAACGGCTAC
The DNA here is from genome assembly GCF_021353155.1 of Caballeronia sp. PC1. Lineage (NCBI taxonomy): Bacteria > Pseudomonadati > Pseudomonadota > Betaproteobacteria > Burkholderiales > Burkholderiaceae > Caballeronia > Caballeronia sp. PC1. The sequence goes on along the minus strand of NZ_JAJUBH010000002.1, from coordinate 691,954 downwards.
CATCTGATGATCAAGACGACGCCCCCGCCGCAAGTCTGCGACGGCGATGCTTTCGCCGACGGCGTGCGCTACGGCTACGCGCTGACGTGGAACCGGCTCGTCGGCGAGGACATGCGCAATGGCGGCAAGGCGAAGCGCAAGTTCGACGCCTCGGCGGTCCACTCCCAGGACGACCAGTACAAGATCCAGTGGGACGGCAAGGAGCGCGTCAATGCGTGTGCGTCGGACGGCTATCTGATCGGCCGCGTCGTCGGGACGCATCTGGCGGGCGTCGACATGCGCGGCGGCAAGCCGTCCTGAGCGCGGCGAACGGCGAACGCGATCAATCGCAGGTGTGCGTGGCCGCGACGTAGCGGCCCGCGATGGCGACGTCGCCGTAGATCGTGTAGCCCGTGCCGTTCGCGGATGCCTGCGCGATCACCAGCACCACCGAATTGCTCGTCAGGCCGCCGCTCGGAATGGAAACGGCCAGCGTGTCGCTGCTCGGCGAGTACTCGCGCACGCGCCCGGCGATCGGCGTCCATTTTTCCTTCACGCACCGGATGAAATCGTACGGCTTGAATTGCGACGTGCCGGAGCCGATCGGCACGGTCTTGAGCAGGGCGTCGTCCGTCGCAACGCACGCGCTCAACGCGCACGCACCGATTGCAGCCAGCCAGGTTGTGATGCTTTTTCTCATAGTTCCGATGCCCTTTTTTACATTATCCGCTTAGACTTCCGCCCCGTATTCCTTCGATGCCGGCAAAGCGCGGGCGTCGATCCTAACCGCTAACCCGACAAACCGTAAAGCGCGCGCGACCGGTCGTTCGTGCAAATTCGATCGCCCGGAAGACGCGCCAAATCTGAAAGCAAGCTTTCGATTAGTAGTTTTCCCAATATTAGTCAAGTCGGGTCAACCGTCGCCGTTATATAGGCGTTTCACACGTTAAAGCCTTTTGTATGGCGCGAGCGCGGGCGGCGGGAGCCGAGTGTGGCGCTCACCGGCCGCGTGCGTTGCGCGGGCCCCCGATAAACCGTGATGTAACGCTGTCATCGACCGTTCGCGGCCGCTGCGCAGCGTGAGCCAGTTTGATAGAACGCATGTCTCGCACAAAGTTGCTCGCCCGGCTTCGCGCCATGTCTGCCTCCGGACGCCCGTCCGGCGGCGTCGATTTTCAGCGGTTCGCCGCGCCCGTGCTCACGGTTGTGATCTGCGTGCTGCTGCTGGTGGTTTTCCAGCACCTTTCCCGCGCGGTCGATTACAAATCGGTGATCCACTCGCTGCGCGTCATGACGCCGCAAGCCTGGGTCGCCGCGCTGTTCGCGACCGCGCTTTCGTTTGCCGCGCTGGTCGGGCGCGACGCGGTGGGACTGCGCCACATCGGCGTCGCGGTGCCGCGCTCGCTGCTGTGGGTCGGCGCGACGGTCGGCTCCGCGCTCGGCAACGTGACGGGTTTCGGCGCGCTGACGGGCGGCGCCGTGCGCTGCCGCGTCTACGGCGCGGCGGAAGTCACGCCGGCGCAGGTCGGCCGCCTCACCATTTTCACGAGCGTCACGCTCGCGCTTTCGCTGGCATTCATGGCCGCAGCCGGCATGTTGTTCGGCGCGGGCACGCTTTCGCCGATGATGCATCTTCCGCCCGCCGCCTTGCGCGTGACCGGCGCGGCGCTGCTCGCGGTGTTCGCGGCGATGGTCATCGTCTGCGGCCGTGAGCCGCGCACGTTGCGTTCGCGCTGGAAGTGGCTCGCGTTCACCGTGCCGGCGCGCCGCGATTTCGTCGCGCAAGCCGCGCTCGCCGTCGTCGATGTGCTCGGCGCAGGCCTCGCGCTCTGGGCCTTGCTGCCGAATCCGCAAGTCGGCTTCGGCGAGTTCATGACCGTATTTTCGGCGGCGATGCTGCTCGGCATGATCGGCCATACGCCGGGCGGCGTCGGCGTGTTCGAGGCGGCCATGGTTTTCGCGCTCGGCGGCAGCGCCCAGACGCCGGACGTGCTTGCCGCGCTGCTCGCGTATCGCGCGATCTACTTCGGCCTGCCGCTGATCCTGTCGGCGGGCGTGATGGCGGCGTTCGAGGGCCGCGCGCTCAAGGGCCGCTTCGGTTTCCTGCATCCGCGTCACGTTTCGCAACTGGCGCCGGTGTTCCTGTCGATCATCACGTTCGCGGCGGGCTCGATGCTCGTCATCTCCGGCGCGACGCCCGCCTTCAAGATGCGTATCGCGCTGTTGCAGACCATCGTCCCGCTGTGGGTGCTGGAAAGCTCGCAACTGCTCGGTTCGGTGCTCGGCGTGCTGCTGCTTTTCGTCGCACGCGGCCTGATGCGCCGGCTCGACGCCGCTTGGTGGCTCGCGCTGATCCTAGTCGTGACGAACCTCGCGCTATCGCTGGCGAAGGGGTTGGCGTTCGTCGAAGCGGGCGTGCTGGCGTTTCTCGTCGTGCTGCTCGTCGCGACGCGCGAGCGTTTCAACCGCCGTTCGTCGCTGTTCGCCGAGCGCTTCACCGCGACCTGGCTGATTTCCATCGGCGTCGTGATGGCGCTCGCCGTCTGGATCATGTTCTTCGCGTTCCGCGACGTGCCGTACAGCCGCGATCTCTGGTGGCAGTTCGCCTTCGACGAGCGCGCCCCGCGTGCGCTGCGCGCCACGCTCGCGGCGGCGGTGTTCGCGTCGGCGTTCGGCTTGTGGCAATTGCTGCGTCCGGCGGCGGGCCGCTTCGTGAAGCCCGCGCCGCAGGATCTCGCCGACGCCGCGCGCATCTTCCGCGCCCAGGAGCGCAGCGACGCGGGCCTCGCGATGATGGGCGACAAGAGCTTCCTTTTCTCCGAGTCGCGCGAAGCCTTTCTGATGTACGCGAAGCACGGCCGCACGTGGGCCGCGCTGCATGATCCGGTCGGCCCGCGCCGCGAGTGGGCGGAACTGATCCGCAAGTTCGTCGAGCTCGCGCATGCGCACAACGGCCGCGCGGCGTTCTATCAGGTGCGCGCCGACGCGCTGCCGCTTTATCTCGACGCCGGCCTCACGCTGATGAAGCTCGGCGAGGAAGCCCACGTCGCGCTGTCCGATTTCGATCTGAAGGGCTCGCACCGTTCGCATTTGCGTTATGCGTTGAAGCGGGGCGAGCGCGATGGCTTCGACACGGAGGTCATCGGGCCGGCGCACATCGCCGAAAGCCTGCCGATGCTGCGCGCGATCTCCGACGACTGGCTCGAAAGCCGCTCCGCGCGCGAGAAGAGCTTCTCGGTCGCCGCGTTCAACGAAGAGTATCTCGCGGCGCAATCCGTGTTGCTCGTGCGTCAGGAGGGCAAGCCGGTCGCGTTCGTCACCTTCATGACGACGGACATGAACACCGAAGCGACCGTCGGCGTGATGCGGCATGTCGCGCAAGCGTCGCCGTACGCGATGGAATACCTCTTCACCAAGCTCGCGCTGCATCTGAAGGAAGCGGGGTTCAGGTCGCTGTCGCTCGGCATCGCGCCGTTGTCGGGCATGGAGCCGACGCCGCTCGCCTCGCACTGGCATCGGCTCGCGGGGCTCGTGTGGCGTTTCGGCGGACGTTTCTACAACTTCCGCGGTCTGCGCGGATTCAAAAGCAAGTTCCAGCCGCGCTGGGAGCCGCGTTATCTGGCGGCGTCCGGTTCGGTTGGCGTATTTTTTACTTTGGCGGATCTTTCGCTCCTCGCGGGCGGCTGGCGTTCATGAAATTCCTTTGCAAGACAATCGTGGCGGCGCTTTGCGGCATCGCCACGTTCGGCGCTGCGCATGCGGCCGAAACCATTTCCGGCGGACGTTACGGAAATGTGCACCTGACGAAACCGACGAGCGCGATGACAGGCTTCGTCGTGCTGTTCTCGGAAAAAAGCGGCTGGAGCCCGGCCGACAGCCAGGCCGCCGACGCGCTCGCCGCCAAGGGCGCGATGGTCATCGGCGTCGATACGATGCGTTACGCCGCGCGCGTGAAGGCCGACAAGGACCCCTACGAGCGCAAATGCCACAACCTCGTCGGCGATGCGGAGAACATGAGCCATCAGCTCGAACGCACCGTGCAGACCGATCACTACTACGCGCCGATTCTCGTCGGCGCGGGCCAGGGCGCGACGCTCGCCGAAAGCGCGCTGAAGCAGGCGCCGGACAATACGGTTGCGGGCGCGGTGTCGCTCGCGCCGGATGCGAAGCTCGACGCGCGCTTCAATCCGTGTCCGCCTGACCCGACGATCATCCACGCGGCGGGCCTGCCGGGCTTCATGGAGCGCGCGGCCACGCTCGAAGCGGGGCGCTCGAAGGCGGATGCGCTCGTCGCGATGACCGCGCCGCATCTGAAGAAGCCCGCAGCGCCGGCTGCGGCAGCGACGACGCAGCCGGCGGCCAAAAAGTCCGACGCCGCGCACGACAGCGACGTCTCGGATTTGCCGCTGATCGAATTGCGCGCCGCGCAGCCGACCGATCTCCTCGCGATCGTCATTTCCGGCGACGGCGGCTGGCGCGATCTCGACAAGACGATGGCGCTCGCGCTGCAAAAAGACGGCGTGTCGGTGATCGGTATCGACTCGCTGCGCTATTTCTGGAGTGAGAAGACGCCGCAGCAGACGGCCAACGATATCGCCCGCGTGATCCGCGCGTACAACGCGCGCTGGCATACGAGCCATGTGGCGCTCGTCGGCTATTCGTTCGGCGCGGACGTGATGCCGTTCGCGTACAACCGTCTGCCGGACGCGGTGCGCAGCCAGGTGTCGTATATCTCGCTGATGGGCTTTTCGCCCGCGGCCGATTTCCAGATTCGCGTGACCGGCTGGCTCGGCATGCCCGCGAGCGAAAAGGCGCTGAAGGTGCGGCCGGAATTCGACAAGCTGCCGCCGCCGATGGTGCAATGCATCTACGGCGAGAAGGAGGAGGACACGCTGTGCCCGCAGCTCACGAAGACGGGCATCGAAGTCGTGAAACTGCCGGGCGATCATCACTTCGGCGGCGATTACGACGCGCTCGCGCGGCGCATTCTGGCGGGGTGGCGCAAGCAGATCGCGGCGCGGCAGGGGAAGCCGGCGTAAGGCTGGCGGATTGTCAAAGGCACGGAGCGAGCGTCGATTCCGTGCCTGAGACCTACATCGTCAATTAAACGGCCCCAGATAATCCCGCTTGCCGATCGGCGCGCCGAGATGTCTCAGGATGTCGTGCGTCGTGACCACATGAAAATAGAAGTTCGGCAGCCCGAAGCCGAACAGATAATCGTCGCCGGAAAACGACGGCGAGAAGTCGGGAAACTTCAGCGTGACCGTGCGCGTCTCGCAACCGGCGAGCGACGCCTTGTCGATGCTCTTCAGAAACGCGATGGTCTTGTCGATGCGCGCCTGCAGCGACACGAAACTGTCCTCGTTGTCCTCGAAGCGCGGCGCTTCGATGCCGGCAAGACGCGCGGCCGATAGCTTCGCCGTGTCGCTCGCACGCTGGATTTGCGCGACGAGCGGCAGCATGTCGGGCGCAAGACGCGCATTGATGACATCGCCGTGAGCGAGGCCTTTCTGATCCGCGAAAGCGGCGCCCTTTTTCAGCAGATCCGCGCATACTTCGAGTCCGCGGATGAAGACGGGAATCGATGCGCGATACATCGTAAGAGACATGGAATTGCGCTCCTTGAGTTTTTGGTTTCGACTGCGGCAGGGCTGACAAGCATAGCGCCCCGCGCTTGAGCCCGCTCGAATCGGCGGAAACCCGCTCTCAACCCGGCGCATGGCGCGCTTCCCACGCGCGCAACGCCGCCTCGTAACGTTCGAGCGCTTCCTGATAAAGATCGAACACGCACGGATTGCAGCCGCTCTGACAGCAATCTTCCGGCAAGGGGCGCTCGGGCGGGCTCGGCCGCGGGTCGTTGTCGTGATCGGGCATCGGCTTAGGAAAGGCGTGGACGATCCATTGTGCATCGGCTTCGCGAGGCGGACGCGAGCGGCTAGACTTTGGCGGCGGATCGCGCCGCGCGCAATGCGATACTGCGCGCGGGGCACTTGTCCGCCCGTCATCACGTCGACAGGACCGAGGACTCACGCGATGAATCAGATCGTCAGCCTTGCGATCTCCGGCGCGCTCGCGAGCGCCTTGCTGGCCGGCTGCGCCGTGCCGCCGGACACCCCCGCGACGACTGCGTCGAGCGCCGCGCCGCAGGGCGCGTACTCCGCCGAAATCCGCCGTACGCAGGACGGCATTCCGCACATCCGCGCCGCCGACGTCGGCAGCCTCGGCTTCGGATTCGGCTACGCGCAGGCGCAAGACAACCTCTGCACGCTCGCCGATGGCTTCGTCACGTATCGCGGCGAGCGCTCGGCCTGGTTCGGCGCGGACGCCCGCCCGGCGTCGGCGGCGACGTTCGGTCAGCCGCGCAACATCGACGCCGATTTCTTCTTTCAGCTCGTTGGCGATCAGGCCACCGTCGAGCGTTACCGCGCGGCGCAGCCGGCCGATTTGCGCAGTTTGATCGACGGCTTCGCGAGCGGCTACAACCGCTATCTCGCCGATCTGAACGCGGGCCGCTTTCCGGGCGCGCACGCGGCGTGCCGCGGCAAGCCGTGGGTCGGCAACATCAGCGCCGGCGACGTCACGCTGCGGCTGATCGCGGCCAATCTCGCGAGCGGCTCGGCGCGCTTCGTGACGCCGATTGCGACGGCGCATCCGCCAAAGATCGCCGCAACGACGGCCCCTCGCACTGATGAAGGCGCGTCGCAAACGGCGCTCGACGCGCTGCGTTTTTCGATCGGCGAGCATCCGGGCATCGGCAGCAACGCGCTCGCATTCGGCGCGCCGATCACGCGCGACAAGCGCAGCATCCTGTTCGGCAATCCGCACTGGTTCTGGCGCGGGCCCGACCGTTTCTATCAGGCGCAACTGACGATTCCCGGCCAGATGAACGTCGCGGGCGTGTCGTTCCTCGGCGTGCCGCTGATCGTGCTCGGCTTCAACGAAAACATCGCGTGGACGCACACCGTCTCGAGCGCGCGGCGCTTCGGAATCTTCCAGTTGACGCTCGATCCCGCCGATCCGACGCGCTATCTCGTCGATGGCCAAAGCGAAGCGATGACGCCCGTGCCGCTCTCCGTGCGCGCCCGCCGCGCCGACGGCAGTGTCGAAACCGTGTCGCGCACGCTGTACCGCACGCGTTTCGGGCCCGTCGTCGATCTCTCCGCGATGGCGCAGGGTCTCGGCTGGAACGCGCAGCGCGCGTATGCGCTCGCCGACGTGAACGTCGACAACACGCGCGTGTTCCAGAACTTCTTCGCATGGAATCAGGCCCGCTCGCTCGCCGACTTCATGGCGATCCAGAAGCGCTACGCGGCGATGCCGTGGGCGAACACATTCGCCATCGGACGCGGCGACGAGCGCGTCTGGTTCGCCGATATCGGCCCGATTCCAAACGTGCCCGATGCGCTCGCCCAGTCATGCACGACGCCCGCCGGCCGCGCGTTCGCGGCGCGCGTGCCGGGCGTGCCTTTCCTCGACGGCTCGAAGAGCGCATGCGCGTGGCGCGTCGATCCGGCGAGCGTGCAGCCGGGCGCGCTGCCGCTCGATCAACTGCCCAATACCGTGCGCGGCGATTACGTCGGCAATTTCAACGACAGCTACTGGCTCACCAACGCCAACGCGCCGATGTCGGGCTATCCGCTCGTCGCGGGCGCGACGCGCACCGAGCAGTCGCTGCGCACGCGTTACGGCCATCTGCTCGCGGCGCGATTGCAGCGCGAGCGCGGCGGCGTGACGCGCGAGGCGCTGGAGACGGCCGTGCTGGAGACGAACTCGATGTCCGAGCGGCTCTTTCGCAAGCCGCTGCTCGACGCGGTCTGCACGGTCAACGAAGCGGGCGGGCCGCTGCACGAGCCCTGCGAAGTGTTGCGGCGCTGGAACGGCACGGCGGAGATCGACGCGCGCGGCGCGAATCTGTGGGACGAGTTCTGGCTGCGCGTGACGCGCATCGCGCCGGAGCGTCTGTACGAGTCGGGCTTCGATCCGAACAAGCCGCTCGCGACGCCCGGCGGCTTCAACGTCGACAATCCGGCCGTACTTCAGGACTTGCGCCAGGCGCTCGGCGGCGCGGCGCTCGCGCTCAGGCTCAACGGCTTCGCGATCGATTCGCGGCGCGGCGACATTCTCTATACGACACGCAACGGCGCGCGCGTGCCGCTTTACGGCGGCTGCGACGAAGCGGGCTATTTCACGATCGTCTGCGCGCGGCGGCCGCTCGACCGGCAAGGCTATCCGATGGACGCGAGCGGGCAGGGCGACAGCTACGTGCAGGTCGTGACGTTCGGCGAGAACGGCGTGGAAGCGGACACGATGCTGTCGCATTCCGAATCCGACGATCCGGCCTCGCCGCATTCCGGCGACGCGACGCGCGCGTTTGCCGCGAAACGCTGGCTGCGCTTTCCTTTTAGCGAACAGGCGATCGATTCGGACCCGGCGGTGACGCGCGCCGTCGTATCGGCCGCGCGCGATCAGGCGGCGAGCGCGGCGGGACGTTAACAAATCGCTTCAAAAGGCGCGCGTCCGGTCGAGCGGCGAGCAAATCCCGTCTATCATGGAAGTTTGCTCGAATGGAATTACGGTCATGACTATCGGCGACAGCACGCAACACGACGAAGCGGTGCGGCTCGATTCCGCCGCGCTGCGGGATTTCGTGGAACGCAAGTGGAACGACGAGATCGTGCCCGCACTCACCGACTACATCGCGGTGCCCGCGAAAAGCCCGATGTTCGACAGCGACTGGGCGCGCCACGGCTTTATCGAGCGCGTGGTCACGGATGCGGTGGACTGGGTCAAGACCCAGCCAGTGAAAGGCCTGAAAGTCGAGATCGTGCGCTTGCCCGAGCGCACGCCGGTCATTTTCTTCGAAGCGCCCGCGACACGTTCCGGCAGCACGGAAACGGTCGTGCTGTACGGCCATCTGGACAAACAGCCGGAATTCGAAGGCTGGCGCAGCGATCTCGGCCCGTGGACGCCGAAACTCGAAGACGACAAACTCTACGGCCGCGGCGGCGCCGACGACGGCTACGCGACCTACGCCAGCATCACCGCGCTCGCGGCGCTGGACGCGCAGGGCGTCGAGCGGCCGCGCTGCGTCGGCATCATCGAGACGTGCGAGGAATCGGGCAGCTACGATCTCCTGCCTTACATCGACGCGCTGCGCGACCGGCTCGGCGACGTCGGCCTCGTGATCTGTCTCGATTCCGGCGCGGGCAACTACGATCAGCTCTGGCTCACGACTTCGCTGCGCGGGCTCGTCGCCGGCGATCTCGAAGTGCAGGTGCTTGACGAGGGCATTCATTCGGGCGGCTACGGCGGCATTGCGCCATCGGCGTTCCGCATTCTGCGGCAACTGTTCGAGCGTCTCGAAGATTCGAGCACCGGCGATCTGTTGCCGAAGGAATTTCACTGCGCGATCCCGATGATGCGCCGCCGCGAAGCCGAAACCACCGCGCGCATTCTCGGCGACGACATCTGGAAGAAGCTGCCGTGGGCCTGCGGTCAAGACGGCGGCAGCGTGCTGCCGACGACTACCGATCCGCGCGAAGCGCTGCTGAATTCGACGTGGCGTCCGTCGCTCACGGTGACGGGCGCATCCGGCCTGCCGCCGCTCGCCGATGCAGGCAACGTGCTCGCGCCGCGCACGGCGTTCAAACTGTCGCTGCGCCTGCCGCCGCTCGTCGATGCGACCGAAGCCGTCACGCGCCTGCAACGGCTGCTCGAACGCGACGCGCCGTACAACGCCAAGGTCACGTTCAAGCCGGAAGCGGGCGCGGCCACGGGCTGGAACGCGCCCGATCTCGCGCCGTGGCTCGCGACCTCGCTCAACGAGGCGTCGAAACGTCACTTCGGCGCGAACGTCGCGTATATCGGCCAAGGCGGCACGATTCCGCTCATGAATACGCTGAAAGAAGGCTTCCCGCGCTCGCAGTTCATGGTGTGCGGCGTGCTCGGCCCGAGATCGAATGCACACGGCCCGAACGAGTTTCTGCACATTCCGTACGCGAAGAAGCTGACGGCTTCCGTCGCGGAAGTGATCGCGGCCGCGCCCTGAACCGCCGCAAGTCGTTCGATGAATCTGAAAGCCCGGTTCGGCCGGGCTTTTTTTTCGGCCGTTTTCAGCGATTTTGTAAAAACAAACTGGTAAGGCCAGTTGATCGTCTGTAAAGTGGGAGGCCCGCGCGTCTCGAAAACGACGCGCGCGCCATCTAACTACGGAGACGAGTGCCGCAATGAATGCATCCCCCACGTCCAACCTTGCCGCCAACGAACGACGCATCGCCGCCGACACGCTGCACGCCTACGTGCGCGCGATCTGGGAATCCGCCGGCAGCGCGCCGCGCGAGGCGGAACTGGTCGCGGATCACCTCGTGATGTCGAATCTGTCGGGCCACGACTCGCACGGCGTCGGGATGATTCCGCGTTACGTCGCGTCGCTGGGCGAGGGGCAATTGAAGCTCAACACGCACGCCGAGATCGTGCGCGACGCCGGCGCGGTGCTGACCGTCGACGGCCGCAAGGGATTCGGGCAGGTCGTCGCTTACGAGGCGATGGAGCACGGCATCGAACGCGCGAAGAAGCTCGGCGTGTGCGCCGTGGGCTTGCGCAACGCGCATCACATCGGGCGCATCGGCCACTGGGCGGAGCAGTGCGCGAAGGCGGGGCTCGTGTCGTTCCACTTCGTGAATGTGGCGGGCGATCCGCTCGTCGCGCCGTATGGCGGCATCGACCGGCGCTTCGGCACGAATCCGTTCTGCGCGGCGTATCCGCGCACGGGCAAGAGCCCGCTCGTGCTCGACTTCGCGACGGCCGGCATCGCGTACGGCAAGACGCGCGTCGCCTACAACAAGGGCGTGCAGGTCGCGCCGGGCATGCTGCTCGATCACGAAGGCAATCCGACCGTCGAGCCGAAGGTGATGCACGAAGAGCCGTTCGGCTCGCTCACCGCGTTCGGTCTGCACAAGGGTTCGGGACTCGCCGCGCTGTGCGAGATTTTCGGCGGGGCGCTGTCGGGCGGCTATACGACGCATGAGAGCACGCTGGAACAGTCGAGCGCGATCATCAACTGCATGACCTCGGTGATCGTCGATCCGAACGCCTTCGACGCGCCCGCCGCGCAAGCGGAAGCCGAGGCGTTCCTCGAATGGATGAAGGCGTCGCCCCGCGCCGAGGGCATCGATGCGATCTACGCGCCGGGCGAGCCGGAAGACGCACGTCGCGCGGACCGCGGCGCGAACGGCATCGCGATCGACCCGACGACGTGGACGCAAATCCGCGATTCGGCCACCAAATCGGGCATGGCGGAAGCGGACATCGAGAAGTTCGCGAGCGCGCTGAAGTAAGTTTCGATGCAGGGCGCGGCAAATTGGTCAAGCCAGTTTGCCGCGCCGCGTGCGATTACGCGGTCATGTCCTGCGCGATCCAGTCGATGACCGACGTGCGCTTCGGATTCCAGCCGAGCACATCACGCGTGCGCTGGCTACGCACGCGGCTGTTCGAACCGAGACCGTACGACGCCATTTCGTAGCCCCATTCCTCGATCGCCTGATCGAGCGGCCAATCCTCCGGCCCGCGCAGCCCGAGCGCCTTCGCCATGGCGGCGGTCATGTCGCGAAATTGCGCTTCGCCGCTCTCGACGAAGTAGAACGTGCCCGCCGGCGACTTTTCGAGCGCGAGGCGATAGATCTCGACGACATCGTCGATATGCACGTTCGACCAGATGTTCAGCCCGCGCCCCACATGCCGCACGATCCCGCTCTTCTTCGCCTGGCGTTCGAGGCGCGGCAACTGCACGCTCGACGTATCCGGCACTGCGCCGTGTCCGTAGATCAGCGTGTTGCAGAGCACGGCGGAGCGCACGCCGCGCTTCGCGGCGTCCAGCACGAGATTGTCGATGGCGACGCGCGGCGCCTTGTCGGGCGTCGGTTCCGGCAAATCGTTCTCGGTGTAGATCATGTCCGACGCCTCGCCGCCTGACGCGTCGCCGACGATGCTCGACCCGCTCGTGTGCAGAAACGGCTTGTTCGAGCCTTCGAGCGCGGCGATCAGCGCCTCGACCGCGCCGCGATGATCGCTGCTCGCCGCGTTGATGACCGCATCGGCGGCGCGCGCTTCGGCGGCGAGCAGGGCGGTGTCATCCAGACTGCCGATCACCGGTTCGATATTCAGACGCTTCAGGTCGTCGGCCTGCTCGGCGCGCCGGATCAGCCCGCGCACGCGATGGCCGTCGCGCGCGAGTCCCGCCGCAATCGATCCGCCGATGAAACCGCCCGCGCCCGTGATGAAAATGTTCATATTCCTGCTCCGTTGAATGTTCAAACTGCGATGAATGCAGTATGGACCGCTTCGACTTTCGCAAAAACAGTGATAGTCTCAAATGAAACTTGACTTCGAATCAATAATTTGAAGACCAACACGGATGAACTGCTCGTTTTCGTCACGGTGATCGACGCCGGTTCGATGACGGCTGCCGCCGAAATGCTTCAGCAGACGGTATCGGGCGTGAGCCGTACTTTGACGCGGCTGGAGAAGAAGCTCGATGCCACGCTCGTGCGTCGCACGACGCGCCGTCTGCAACTGACCGACGAAGGCGAACTCTTTCTCGCGCGCGCCCGTGCCATCCTCGCGGCGATGGAAGATGCCGAAGAAACGATGGCCCGCCATCGCGAGCGGCCCGCCGGAAGGCTGCGCGTGGACGCGGCGTCGCCATTCGTGCTTCACTGCATCGTGCCGCACGTGCAGGCGTTCGCGGCGCTGTATCCGGAGATCACGCTGGAATTGACGAGCAACGAGCGCATCGTGGACTTGCTGGAGCAGCGCGTGGATATCGCGATTCGCATCGGCGCGCTGCGGGATTCGACGCTGCGCGCCCGCGCGCTCGGCAGCAGCCGTCTACGCGTGCTGGCGAGTCCCGCTTATCTCGCGGAGCATGGCGAGCCGCGCGACATCGACGAACTGATGCGCGCGCGCCTGATCGGTTTCACCGCGCCCGAAAGCCTCAACGACTGGCCGCTCGCCGACACGCGCGACGGCCGCGGCGCGTCGTTCGTGTCGATCCGTGCGGCGATCGCGGCATCGAGCGGCGAGACGATACGGCAGCTCGCGCTCGATGGCGGCGGCATTGCCTGCCTCGCCGAGTTCATGACCGCCGCCGACATGCGCGCGGGCCGCTTGCGCACAATACTCGACGACATCCTCGAAGACGTGCGCCAGCCGGTTAACGCGGTGTATTACCAGAGCGAATCGATGGCGGTCCGCTCGCGCGCTTTTCTCGATTTCCTCGCGAGCAGGCTCGAACTCTGATGCGCGCTGCCCGCCGATTCAACCCAACCCCACCGAACCCGACCATGCCACCGATCGAAACCATTACCGCGCCCGGCCTGCCCATTCCCGCCGGCCACTACAGCCACGCGACGCGCGCGGGCAACCTCGTCTGCGTGTCCGGTCAGTTGCCGGTCCGCCCAGACGGGACGCATACCGGCGACCTGCCGTTCGAAGCGCAGGCCGAGCAAACGCTGTCGAACCTGCGAACCGTGCTCGAAGCGGCGGGCGCGGGCCTTTCGGACTGCATCGAAGTGACGGTGTATCTCGTCGGCGTCGAGCACTGGAAGGCGTTCAACGAGATTTACGCGCGCCACTTCGGCACGTGGAAGCCGGCGCGCGCCGTCGTGCCCGTCGGCGCGCTGCACTACGGCTATCTGCTGGAAATTTCAGCGCGCGCCTGGGTCGAGCGCGCGTAGCCGCTAGGCCAGATCCAGCGGATTCGTCAGGTCGCCGAGCGGCGTCTCGCCATTCGCCGCGAACGCGCGATCCCGCGCCGCGACGCCTTCGAGCGGTGCGAGATCGTGCACGCGCGAGATGAAGCGCAGGATCGAGTTCGTGTCGTAGACCGTGTGATCGACGTAGCCCTTTTTCGCGAAGGGCGATATCACGAGCGCCGGAATGCGCGAGCCGGGACCCCAGCGATCGCCCTTCGGCGGCGAAACGTGATCCCACCAGCCGCCGTTTTCGTCGACGGTGACGACGATCACGGTGTTCTGCCACTGCGGCCCGCGCCGGATGTGCTCGATCACGTTCGCGATATGGCGGTCGCCCGAGGCGATGTCCGCGTAGCCCGCGTGCATGTTGAGATTGCCCTGCGGCTTGTAGAACGTGACGGTCGGCAGGCGGCCCGCATCGATATCGGCGAGCAGCTTGTTCGTCGATGGATCGTCGCCGAGACCGGCGTCACGCAGATGCTGCGCGCGCGCGGCCGTGCCCGGCGCGAAGTTCGCGAAGTAATTGAACGGCTGATGGTGATACTGAAAATCCGGCACGGCACCGGTGTCGCGATGCTCCAGCGCGTACTGCCAGGCGCCGGAATACCACGCCCAGTCGACGTTCCTCTCCGACAGGCGATCGCCGATGGTCGCGTAGGTCTGTGGCGGCAGCACGAGCGCGTTCGATCTGTCGGCGAAACGCGGATCGCCGCCTTGCGGGGGCGGCACGTTGCTCGGCTGATACGGCGGAAACATGGTGTTGACCGCGTAGCCGTCGGCGGTGAGCGCGCCGTCGCGCACGTATTTGGGCGGTCCCTGGAGCGCTGATTGGGGCGAATCCGGCGCGAGCTTCAGGCGCGTGCCCTTGGGGTCGTCGCCCTCGATGACCGCGAGCAGCTTCGCCGCCGGTCCGTTTTTCACATCCGGATAGAAGGGCGCCTGCGCCGAAATCAGGAAGATATGGTTCAGCCACGAGCCGCCGAATGCCGACATGAAGAAGTTGTCGCAGAGCGTGTATTGCTGCGCCAGCCCCCACAGCCTGAGCGTGTCCGGCGAGTTCCGGTAATGGCCCATGACGAGTCCGCCCGAATCGCCCCAGGCCGCGAACTGATTGTTGCGGCCGGCGTTGATCTGCATCTGGTTCTGGTAAAAGCGATGCACGAGATCCCGCGTGATGACGGAATTGGGCAGCGGCGCGCCCTGCGCGTCCATGATCTGAAAGGGCGCGTTGCGCAGACCGGCGATCTGCGGCTCGGTGATCGCGTAGCGCTTGCCGTCGACCTCCTGCGCCTGCGGCACGAGCCCGCCCCAGATTTTCGGCAGCGTGGACATGGGCGTGGCGCCGTCGCGATCGAGTTGCACGTAGCGAGAGGCAGGCACCGCCGACAGCGGATACTGCACGCCCGGATAGTCGCCGTAGAGATTCGTGAAGCTGCGATTTTCGGCGTAAATCACGACGATATTCCGCACTTTGGCCGCGAGCGTGCGATCGAGCGCGAGGTCGGCCGCGGTCTTGGGCGTGGCCGGCTTCTGGTCGAACAGATTGCACCCGCCGAGCGACAGGCCCGCGATGCCGACACCCGCCGCGAGCAGCCGGCGCCGCGCGGGGTCCGCAGGAGCGTCGCCGGAAGGGGTGTCGTTGTCGTTGCTGGAGGGAAGCTCGTTTTGCGGATGGTCGTGCTCATTCATCGCCTGACTCCTCGTGAATAGGCGCACACGCCCGATGGCGCGCGCCTGCATGATCGGCACCGAAAGATGACGCGCCTGTACACGGCGCCCCATTCGACCGTCCTGCGGCTGACGGGTCGATTGAGCGGCAATGATGCCGCAACGGCCGCTTGCGTGAAAGCTGGCCGAACGGCATAGGAGAAAAATCAGAACGATGTGCGACTCGGCCTATGTCTTTTGGCCGACTGGAAACCGCAATGCAGGGTGACTAACATCAACTGAATACGAGCTTAGCTCCGACCAGAACCAGCGTCGCGGCGAGCACATGGCGCAGCAGCGCTTCCGGCGCCTTGGAGGACAGCATGCTGCCGATGGCAATGCCCGGAATCGAGCCGACGAGAAGCGAAGCGAGCAGCGACCAGTCGACCGAGCCGAGCATCCAGTGGCCCGCGCCGGCGATCAGCGTCAGCGGCACGGCGTGCGCCACGTCGGAGCCGACGATGCGCACCGTCGCGAGACGCGGATAGAGCAGGAGCAGCACGGTCACGCCGATCGCGCCCGCGCCCACGGAGGTGATGGAGACCAGCATGCCGAGTATCGCGCCGGTCGCAACGGTCCAGGCGGCGGTGCGCACCGGGTGTTCGGGGCGGCCGTGGCCCTTTTTATAGGCGAAGCGCGCGAGCTGCGGCCGGAAAATCAGCGAGACGGCGGTAATGAGCAGCGCGGTGCCGAGAATGAGCTGAATGAGCCGCGCGGTGCCCGGCGATGCAATGCCGTGCTCATGCAGGAAATACAGTGTGATGGCGGCGGCCGGCACGCTGCCCGCCGCGAGACGGCCGGTGATGCGCCAGTCGACTGAGCCCTTGATGCCGTGCACGAGCGTGCCGGCGGTCTTGGTCGCGGCGGCGTACAGCAGGTCGGTGCCCACTGCCGTCGCCGGGTGAATGCCGAACAGCAGCACGAGCAGCGGCGTCATCAGCGAACCGCCGCCCACGCCCGTCAGGCCGACCAGGAACCCTACCGCGAGCCCTGAGGCAGAATAAAGTAAGTCGATATGCGGAAATGACATTGCGCGCGGAGAACCCGTCAGGCGTGGTTGGGTCGAAAAACCGTCGATGATAGCGGGTAAGCGGCTCACTTGCTTCAGGAAGCGCGCGAAAGCGGCATGGGCGCGCATTTGCGGAAGCTTACGAAACACCCTGCAGATCACTTTCAGGAAGGTGCGATGAATACACAGCAACAGACGCAGGAACAGGTGCAGGAACAGATCCAGCAGTCGCAGGCCAGACTGGCGGACGAGGCGTTCATCCCCACCGAGCACGCCAGCATGCCGAGCGAGCGCCAGTTCGTGCTGAAGTCCGGCAACACCTTCGCCGTGTACGACGCGAACGGCGACATCCGCGGCCACGACGACGGACTTTTCGTCAACGACACGCGCGTGCTCTCGGAACTCGTGCTGACCTTCGGCGGCCGCGCACCGTCGCTGCTTTCGGGCAGCGTATCGAGCGACAACGCCGTGTTCACCGCGCACCTGACGAACCGCCCGCTGCCGCCGATCGGCGGGGCGCGCACGCCCGAGGGCGTGATTCACGTCGAGCGCAAGCGCGTGCTGTCGGGCCATGTGCTGCACGAGAGCATCGTGCTCACGAACTACGGCACCGAGCCCTCCACCGTGCCGCTTTCGATTTCCTTCGCGGCGGACTTTCTCGACATGTTCGAGGTGCGCGGCGCGACGCGCGGCAAGCGCGGCACCCTGCGGCCGCCGGAGATCGAGAACGGCGAAGTGGTGCTGCGCTATGTCGGTCTCGATGAAGTGGAACGCACGGCGCGCATCCAGTTCACGCCCGCGCCGGACGTGCTCTCTCCGACGCGCGCGGATTACGCGCTGCATATCCAGTCGGAAACCGCGATCTCCATGTATCTGTCGGTGACGGCGGTGACGCACGCCCTGTCCGACGCCAGTGAGGAAAGCAAGCGCAACGCGGCGGAAGCGGCCGAGTGCGCGCCCGAATCGGGCCGCCCGGCGATTCGCGAGGCGCTCGTCGAGGCGCATCGCCGCATGCGGGACCGGCGCCGCGCCAGCGCGCGCGTGCGCTCGAGCAATCCGCTCTTCAGCGAATGGATCGACCGTTCGCTCGCCGACCTCGGCCTGCTCACCACCGATCTCGAAACCGGCCCTTATCCGTACGCAGGCATCCCGTGGTTTTCGACGGCATTCGGCCGCGACGCCATCATCACGTCGCTGCAGATGCTTTGGCTGCATCCCACGCTCGCGCGGGGCGTGCTGCGCTTTCTCGCCGCCCATCAGGCGCGAGAGGACTCCGCGTTCCGCGATGCCGAAATCGGCAAGATCATGCACGAGACGCGCAAGAGCGAAATGGCCGCGACCGGCGAGGTGCCGTTCGCGCTGTACTACGGCGGCGTGGACAGCACGCCGCTCTTCATCGTGCTGGCGGGCGCGTACGTCGAGCGCACCGGCGATCGCGAGCTGATCGATGAAATCTGGCCCGCGCTGCAACTCGCGGCGCAATGGGTCGCGCGTCATTGCGACAAGAACCCGCACGGCCTGCTCGACTATCAGCGCGCGTCGGAGCACGGTCTCGCAAATCAGGGCTGGAAGGACAGTCAGGATTCGGTCTTCCACGCGGACGGCAAGTTCCCGATCGGGCCGATCGCGCTGGTCGAAGTGCAGGCGTACGCGTCCACCGCGTTTTCCACGATGGCGCGCCTCGCCCGCGAGCGTGGCGAAGACGAGCAGGCGGGCGACTACGAGCGGCGCGCGCGGCACATTCGCGAACGCGTGGAGGCGATGTACTGGATGCCGGAGATGGATTTTTACGGCATCGCGCTCGACGGCAAGGGCGAACTGTGCCGCGTGTTGTCATCGAACGCGGGGCATCTGCTGGCGTTCGATCTCGTCGAGCGCAAGCGTGGCGAAGCCGTCGCGCGTCAGCTCGAATCGACGCTCTTTCACACTGGCTGGGGCGTGCGCACGCTGGCCGCGAGCCAGCCGCGCTTCAATCCGATGTCGTATCACAACGGCTCCGTGTGGCCGCACGACACGGCGCTGTGCGCGCGCGGCCTCGCGCGTTACGGCGAGCGCGGCGCGGCCGTGGGCTTGCTGCAATCGCTGTTCGAAGCGGCCGTCACCTTCGACATGCGCCTGCCGGAGCTGTTCTGCGGATTCACGCGCCAGCGCGGCGAGCGGCCGATTGCGTA
The DNA here is from genome assembly GCF_021353155.1 of Caballeronia sp. PC1. Classification (NCBI taxonomy): domain Bacteria; kingdom Pseudomonadati; phylum Pseudomonadota; class Betaproteobacteria; order Burkholderiales; family Burkholderiaceae; genus Caballeronia; species Caballeronia sp. PC1. The sequence goes on along the minus strand of NZ_JAJUBH010000002.1, from coordinate 673,337 downwards.
TCCGGTCGCATGCCTGCCGCAAGCCTGGGCGGCGGGTGCGCCTTTCATGGTTCTGGAAGCTTGTCTCGGCGTGACCGTCGACGCCATTAACGACGAAGTGCGCATCGACCGGCCGCAACTGCCCGAGGGTATCGACTGGCTGGAAATCGGCGATCTGCGCCTCGGCGACAAGATCGCCACGATCACGTTCAGGCGCGTCGGCGGGCAGGTGATTCCGTCGGTGGACGGCGACGTGCGGGTCGTCGCCGTGCTTTGAAGCGGCGAGCGGTTTGAACCGGCTTAAACCGCCACGCTGCCGACGTAGTTTTCCGCGAGCGCCGTGGCGGCGGCGCGCGAAGTCGTCACGTGTTCGAGTTCCGCCACTTGCAGCCGCTGCTCGAACGGCGAGGTGTCGTCGAGCTTGTGCAGCATGCGCGTCATCCACCACGAGAAGTGCTCGGCGCGCCATACGCGCTTGAGCGCCGTCTCGGTGTAGCGGGCGAGCTTGTCGCTGTGGCCTTCCTTGTAGAAATCGACGAGCGCGGCGTTCAGCACGCGCACGTCCGACACCGCGAGGTTCAGGCCCTTCGCGCCGGTCGGCGGCACGATGTGCGCGGCGTCGCCGGCGAGAAAGAGCTTGCCGGACTGCATCGGCGTGGACACGAAGCTGCGCATGCCGACGATATTCTTCTGGAAGATCTTGCCTTCCGTGATCTGCCAGCCATCGGCGGTATCCACGCGTGCATGCAGTTCGGCCCAGATGCGGTCGTCCGACCAGGCATCGACGGAATCCTTCGGGTCGCACTGGAAATACATGCGCTGCACGCCCGGCGAGCGCGTGCTGATGAGCGCGAAGCCGCGGTCGTGGCGCGCGTAGATGAGTTCGTCGGAAGAGGGCGGCGCTTCGACCAGAATGCCGAACCAGCCGAACGGATAGATACGCTGATAGTCCTGCCGCACCGCCTCGGGAATGCACTGACGCGCCACGCCCTGCGAACCATCACAACCGATGATGAAGTCGCATTCGAGTTCTTCATCGCGGCCTTCGTGCTGATACTTGATGCGCGGCTTGCGGTCGCTGCCATCGTGGAAGTCGTGCAGTGACACGTTCGACACGTTGAACTTGAGCGCGCCGTTCGCCGCCAGCCGCGCCGCGACGAGATCCTTGATGACTTCGTGCTGCGCGTACACTGTGATCGAATGTCCGGTCAGTTCGGTCAGCGCGATGCGGCGCCGCTGGCCTTCAAAGGCGAGTTCGAAGCCGTGATGCAGCGCGCCTTCCGCCTGCATGCGCGCGCCGAGACCGGCCTGGCTGAGCGTGTCCATCGTGCCTTGTTCGAGCACGCCGGCGCGAATCGTCGATTCGATATCGTTCTGGCTGCGCGCTTCGAGCACGACCGATTCGATGCCGCGCAGATGCAGCAGATGGGAGAGAAGGAGTCCGGCGGGGCCCGCGCCGATAATGCCGACTTGTGTACGCATGATGTCTCCGTGAGGCAGTGGTGATGTTGTGCGTACAGTGTCGGAAAAGCGGCCTTATGCCGCAACGCGATAGCGAAGATAGGGTCTATCTTAATTTGAGATAAAGGCCCGAAAATGGCCGAAAATGCGTCGAATCGAGGGTAAATCCCTACGTGAAGCGGGCGGCGTCGGACGCCGCCCGCGTCTTGAAACTTACTCCGCGCGCTCTTCCTTCAACTGATTGCGCCGGTATTCACCCTGCCGCGTGAGCATCCAGCCGGGATATTCGGCGGGCAACTGGCTCACTTCGTCGAGTGCGGCGAGTTCGTCCGCGTTGAGCCGGACCTTCGTCGCCGCGATGTTGTCGTCCAGTTGCTCCACGCGTTTCGCGCCGATGATCACGCTCGACACCGCCTTCTGATGCAGCAGCCACGCCAGCGCGACCTGCGCGACCGATACGCCTTTGGCCTCGGCCACGCGCCGCATCACGTCGACGCAGTCATGCGCGCGTTCGACATTGACGGGCGGAAAGTCGAACTTGGTGCGGCGGCTGCCTTCTTCCTTGCCGCCGTCGCGCGTGTACTTGCCGGACAGCAGGCCGCCCGCGAGCGGACTCCACACCATCAGGCCGACGTTCTCGCTTTGCAGCAGCGGCACGATCTCGCGCTCCAGATCGCGGCCCGCGATCGTGTAATACGCCTGGAGCGACTCGAAGCGCGCAAGCCCGAGCCGCTCCGAAATGCCGAGCGCCTTCATGATCTGCCACGCGGCCCAGTTCGACACGCCGATATACCGCACATGCCCGTGCTGAACGAGATTGTCGAGCGCGCGCAGCGTTTCCTCGATCGGCGTCGCCGGATCGAAGCCGTGAATCTGGTACAGATCGACGTGATCGAGTTGCAGGCGCTTCAGGCTCGCCTTCACGCCGTCGATGATGTGATAGCGCGACGCACCCCGCGAATTCGCGCCCTTGGTGCCGGTTTCGCCGAGAATCTTCGTCGCGACGACCACGTTTTCGCGCGGCACTTTCAGATTCTTCAACGCCTGACCGGTGATGATTTCGGAGCGGCCGTCGGCGTAGACATCGGCGGTATCGATGAAATTGATGCCCGCGTCGAGCGAGCGCCCGATCAGCGCGTCCGCCTCCGCCTGCTGCAACTGCCCGATGTTGTCCCAGATTCCGCCGGTGCCGCCGCCGAAGGTCATCGTGCCCAAGCACAGTTCGGAGACGAAAAGACCGGTATTGCCGAATTTCCTGTAGCGCATGGTTGCTCCCGAGTGACGCCGAGTGACGGATAGAGCGCGGCATCGCACGAGCAAGACGAGGCGATCCGCGCAGGCAATGCAGTATCGTCCCGGGTCGCGGCCGGGTCATAGCCTGATCCTGTTCGATCCTTGCCTGTTCCTGCAAACGCGCAGGGCGGCCCCGAGCAATCCCGCGCTGGCGCGAGTAAGCTAGTCGGACTCCTCCCATCTCGAAATAGTCCGCGAATCATGGCTTTGAACGACACGCCCGGCCTCGCCGGAAAAGACAGTCACGACCAGCCGAGAGAGAGCCGCCACGGCGGCACGGCCGATGCCGCGCTGGATCAGGCGCGGCTCGATCTCGTCGCGCTGCTCGACCGGTTCACCATCGGTTGCGAAGGCTCGGTCGAAACGCCGGTGCCGGGGCTTTTCCTGCATCGCATCATGAATCCGGGCGGGCCGAAGCATGGCATCCAGACGCCGGCGCTCGCGCTGATTGCGCAAGGCAGCAAGCGTCTCATGGTCGGCGACGAGGTGTATATCTACGATCCGATGCACTATCTGGTGTCGTCGGTGGATCTGCCCGTGTGCGGGCAGGTGTCGGTCGCGAGCGAATCGGAGCCGTATCTGGGCATGCGGCTCGATCTCGATGTCGACGAAATCACGTCGCTGATCCAGGACGAACATCTGCCGCCCGCGACGCAGGCCGACGCATCGCGCGGCCTGTACGTGAACCGCCTCGGCAACACGATGCTCGACGCGGTCCTGCGCCTGTTGCACCTCGTCGATCACCCCGAAGACGTGCCGATCCTCGCGCCGCTCGTGAAGCGCGAGATTCTCTATCGGCTGCTGATGAACGGCTCGGGCGCGCGGCTGCGGCAGATCGCGCTGCAGGACAGCCAGACGCAGCGCATCGCCAAGGCCATCCAGTTGCTGCGCCAGAATTTTGATCAACCGCTGAGGGTGGAAGATATCGCACGCGACGTGCACATGAGCGTGTCGTCGCTGCATCATCATTTCAAGGCCGTCACCGCCATGAGCCCGTTGCAGTATCAGAAGCAGCTGCGGCTGCAGGAAGCGCGCCGCCTGATGATGCTCGATATCGTCGACGCCGCCACGGCCGCGCATCGCGTGGGCTACGAGAGCGCGTCTCAGTTCAGCCGCGAATACAGCCGCCTGTTCGGCGCGCCGCCGCTGCGCGATACCCGCCGCTGGCGCGATGCGACGGCGGCCGCGGCCGGCGCTTGAACAACAATATTTCGATGAACCCCTGGCCGAGCGCGCGCGAATGGTCTTGAATGGATTGCCGACAGCCGATGCGAAGGCGCTGCCGCATCGATTTATTTCATCGTCCGCGGAATAGTGCAGCGCTTACGAACGTTCTACGGATACTTCTACAACAGGAAAGATGAAATGAAGAAGCGCATCCAGATGTTCGCCGCTGCCGCAACGGTCGCAACCGTGTTCGCCTCGCTCGCTTCGTCCGCGCAAGCCGCGGCGCCGAAGGAAGCCAACGGCATGTATGTCGATGAAAACGGCATGACGCTCTATACCTTCGACAAGGACACCAAAGGCGGCGCGAGCGCCTGCACGGGCGGCTGCGAGCAGGCGTGGCCCGCCGCCATGGCAAGCGATTCGGACAAGCCGAGCGGCAAATGGACCATGGAATCCGCCGATGGCGGCAAGCAATGGGCCTACGACGGCAAGCGCGTCTATCGCTTCGCGAAGGACACGAAGCCCGGCGACAAGAACGGGGACAACTTCCGCGACGTCTGGCATGTCGTGAAGCCCTGAAAGCGTTCGCATCGCGGCGGACTCGCGGAATAAACCGGCGAGTCCGCCGGTCTATCAATCAACGGGTATGGATCATGAAACGATCGATCGGAGTGACGGCGCTCCTGATCGCGCTCGGCCTCGCATTCGGCGCGGCCGGTTGCGCGACCGGCACGCAAAGTGCGCCGGGATCATCGGGCGCGCCAAGCGCGCCGGCGGGCGGAGGCAGCTACTGATGGCGCGGGCCTTCATTGCGTCGCGCGCGCAGACGGACGCGCGGCCTTGAGCTTCGAGAGCGACCTGCTCGCGCATCTGCCGCAGTTGCGGCGCTATGCGCGCGCGCTGACGGGAGACCGCGCCTGGGCCGACGATCTGGTGCAGGACGCGACCGAGCGCGCGCTCAACCGCGCGAAATCGTTCCAGGCCGGCACGAATTTGCGCGCGTGGCTGTTCACGATCATGCGCAATCTGTATATCGACCAGTTGCGCGGGCGCCGCGACATCGCGGTCGACGACGAAACCGCGCCCTGGCGGCACATGGCCGCGCCGCGCGGGGAAATCGACGGCCTCGTGCTGCGCGACGTGCAGCGCGCGCTGTACTGTCTGCCGGTCGAGCAGCGCGAAGTGATGCTGCTCGTGTGTGTCGAGGAAATGAGTTATCAGGAGGCCTCCGTGGTGTTGAACGTGCCGACCGGAACCGTGATGTCGCGCCTTTCGCGGGCGCGGGAGCACATGCGCGTTCTGCTCGGCGAGGAACCGGGCCGCAAGGCGTCGGCGTCGCTGAAAGTGGTGAGCCGCTCATGACGAATCAAGACCGTCCATCCGAAGGCGGCGACCGTATGGGGCCGCCAAAGCCCGATCGCGATCTGCAGGCGCTGTCCGCCTTCATCGACGACGAACTGCCCGGCGACGAGCGCGACGCCGTGGCCGCGCGCATCGCGGCCGATCCCGCGAGCCAGGCGACCGTCGATGCGTATCGCGCGCAGGACAACGCGTTGCGCGCGCTGTTCGCCGACCAGACCGAGCCGCAAGTGGTTCGGCTGCGGCCGCGCTCGCGCGAGCGCTATCTGATCGCGGCGTGCTTTCTGGTCGTCGGCATCGCGTGCGGGTATCTCATGCACATGCTTCTGCCCGCGCTCGGCGAGAAGCCGCGCTTCGCGGAGCGCGCGGATATCGCGTATGCGGTGTACGCGCCCGAGCAGCGGCACGCGGTGGAAGTGGCGGCGTCGCAGCAGGATCATCTGGTCACGTGGCTCTCGAAGCGGCTCAATCGCGCGGTGACGATTCCGTCGCTGGCCGAGTACGGTTTTCAGCTCGTCGGCGGACGCCTGTTGCCGGACGAAGAGGGGCCCGCCGCGCAGTTCATGTACCAGAACGCGGCAGGCGAACGTCTTACGCTCTACATGACGACCGCCACGATCCGCGGGAACGACAACCGTATCCGGATGCTGAAGGACGGTCAGCGCACGACGTTCTACTGGGCGTGGAACCGGGTCGGCTATGCACTCTCGGGGCAGATCGGCGAGGCGAAGCTGCAGGCGATCGCCTATGACACCTGCAAGGAGCTCGGCGGCGATCCCAAGAACTGGTGAGCCGTCGATCCAAGGAAAAGGCCGCAGCGAAGACGATTCGCTGCGGCCTTTCTTCATGCGCTGCCCGGCTTAGTAATAACGATGCGGCGGCGGTGCAACGCGGTGGTGATGACGCTCCCACTCGCTGCGCTGCCAGTAGCGATGACCATCCCAGTAGCGGTCGCCATGCCAGCCGACGTTCACGTGATGCGGCGCGGGGCGATGCATGTCCGCCGAAGCGACGTTCGCGAGGCCCATGCCCAGCGCGGCGGCGAGGGAGGCGATCAGCAGGCTCTTTTTCGTCTTGTTCATGATGTTGGCTCCTTTCTCGTGTGCCCGTTCAACCGATGCGCGCACGGAACTGCGATGCATCGGGTAAGAGTTCAGTGGGTCGATTCAGTGCGGGTTCAATCGCGGTAATAGCCGTGATGATGGTGATATCCGCCGCCATCCGGCACGACGATGCAGCCCGACAGCGCGCTAGTCAGCAACACGCCCAACGCTGCCAGGATCGCTAGTTTCTTCATTGGTTTCTCCCTGTGAATCCGTGAGAACCAATTTAGCGGTTCGCAAAATGACAAGCCGTGTTCGTTTGTAAGCAAACGTGTAACCTGAAATAATTGCAACGGCCGCCTGAAAGGAAGCGACGCGGCGCGTCGCGCCCGTTGCAAGCGGCCGCGCAACGCGTTATCCTGAACTCCGATTCGAATTGTCGGAGTGATCATGTCTCATATCAGCACGGGCGTCGAGTATGCGCTGCATTGCATGCTGTATCTCGCGGAGCCGCCGCACGGCGTGCGCGAGGCGAGCGTGCGCGACCTCGCTGAGTTGCAGGGCGTGCCGGCGGAGTATGTCGCGAAGCTCTTCACCAAGCTGCACAAGGCCGGGCTCGTGGTAGCGACGGAAGGCGCGCGCGGCGGCTTCGCGCTCGCGCGGCCGTCGCGTGAGATCAGCGTGCTGGATGTCGTCGACGCGATCGACGGCGACAAGCCGCTTTTCGACTGCAGAGAGATTCGCGCGCGCTGCGCCGTGTTCGGCGAAGACGCGCCGCCCTGGGCGACGAGCGGCGTCTGCGCGGTTCACGCGGTGATGAAGAACGCCGAGAAGCGCATGCGCGAGGCGCTGGCGGCGGACCGCATCTCCGATCTCGCGGACCGCTTGCATGCCAAGGCGCCGCGCACGTTCGCGCCGCAGGTCGTCAAGTGGCTGGACGAGCGCACCCACCAGCGGCGCGCGGGCAGAACCTGAGGTTCGAGCCGGACTAGCGGACGATCTTCGGCTTCATGTTCGGCGTGAGCGACACTCCGACCACGTGACCATCGCGCACGCCGCAACGGCTATCCACGCGCGTCCATTGTTCCTTGCCGCGCGCCTTCGCAAAGGCGCGCATCACGATCACCTTGTCCACGGGAATCGGATTGCCGACGCTGAAGATCGCAGTATCATCGTCGATTTTCGCGGACAGCACGCGCCGGTCGGGGACGATCAGCGTGTCGTACTTCGGCGCGTTCTCGACCCAGCGATCGAAAGCGGCGACGCATTGCGCGACGGATTCCGGCACGTGGAGCTTCGTCAGATACGAATAATCCTCGGGCAGATCTCGCGCTTCCTGCGCTTCGGCGAACTGAAACATCGACGCGGACAGCGCGAGCGCGCACAAGACGGGGGCAAGCATGTTCTTCATGCGATGAACGATGAAAAAGGGCGTTCGGAACGGGCGGGCAGAGCGCGGGATCGCCAAGGACACGGATCGCGTGAATGGCGCTGTGAGGGAGGCGCGCGCCTGCGCTGGAATGGCGCGAAGTATACCGTGTGAAGTTTTGTCACGTCGAGCGAATTGCGCATTCCGAATGCCGATCGAAAGCATCGCGCGGGGCGTTGTATCCTTCGAATCGGACGAACACGGCGGCGAGGTGCGCAATGAAAGCGGTGCAATGGTCGCAACAGGACGGCACGGGGCTCGAATATCTGGTTCTGAACGAGTCGCCGGAGGGCGCCGTGATCGAAAGCGCGGTCGTGGGCGAAGACGAGGCGCATGCGTTCGGCCTCGTCTATCGCATCGAGTGCGATGCGCGCTGGCAGGTCACGCGTCTCGCGCTCAAGCTCGCGGGCGGCGCAACGCTCGATCTGCATCGCAAGGGCGGCGACAACGGCGACGCGCATGCGTGGAGCGGCGCGAACGGCGAAGCGCACGAACTGCTGCGCGGCTGCATCGACGTGGACATCACCGCGACGCCTTTCACCAACACCTTGCCGATTCGCCGTCTGCGGCTCGAACGCGGCGAGCGGCGCGTGATTCGCGTCGTCTATGTGCGCGTGCCCGAGCTCAGCGTGAGCGCCGTGGAGCAGGCGTACACGTGCCTCGAGCCGGATCGCCGCTATCGCTACGAAGGGCTCGATACGGGCTTCACAGCGGATATTACCGTCGATGAAGACGGCCTCGTGCTCGACTATCCCGGCCTCTATACGCGCATCCGGCGATAATAAGCGCACCTCCGCTTCGAACCGCTTCGGACGATTGCCACGATGACCGACACCACCTTCCCCCGTCTCACGAGCCTGTCGCACGGCGGCGGCTGCGGCTGCAAGATTGCGCCCGGCTTGCTTGCCGATCTGCTCAAACGCACGACGCCGCTGCCCGCGTTTCCGAATCTCCTCGTCGGCAACGACACCGCCGACGACGCCGCCGTCTACAAGCTCAACGACGAGCAGGCGATCGTCGCGACCACGGACTTCTTCATGCCGATCGTCGACGATCCGTTCGACTTCGGCCGCATCGCCGCGACCAATGCGCTCTCCGATGTCTACGCGATGGGCGGCAAGCCGATCCTCGCGCTCGCGCTCGTCGGCATGCCGATCAACGTGCTGCCGCACGAGGTCATCGCGCAAGTGCTGAAGGGCGGCGAAGCGGTGTGCGCCGAAGCGGGCATTCCGGTCGCGGGCGGGCATTCCATCGATTCCGTCGAGCCGATCTACGGGCTCGCGGCGCTCGGCATCGTGCATCCGTCGCGCGTGAAGCGCAACGCGGCCGCGCGCGCGGGCGACGTGCTCGTGCTCGGCAAGCCGCTCGGCGTCGGTGTGCTGTCGGCGGCGCTCAAAAAAGAAAAGCTCGATGCAGCCGGCTACAAGGCGATGATCGATGCGACCACGAAGCTCAATCGGCCGGGCGCGGAACTCGCGCAGCTCGACGGCGTGCACGCGCTCACCGACGTCACCGGCTTCGGCCTGCTCGGCCATGCGCTCGAACTCGCGCGCGGCGCGAAGCTCACGGCGCGCATCCGCTATGCCGATTTGCCCTGGCTGCCGCAGGTGCGCGAGTTCGTGCGCGAGGGCATCTACACGGGCGCGTCGGGGCGCAACTGGAGCGCTTACGGCCATGACGTTTCGCTGAACGCGCAGGGCACGGAAGGGGACGAGGCCCGCGCCTTGCTGACCGATCCGCAGACTTCGGGCGGCCTGCTCGTATCGTGCGCGCCGGAAGCCGTGAACGACGTGCTCGCGATCTTCCGCGCGGACGGCTTCGAAGATGCCAGCGTGATCGGCGAAATGGCGGACGGCGCGAGCCGCGTCGACGTGAGCTGATCGACCCTCGACAATCAAAAAGAACCGCATGAAGGAAGAATCCCCGAAAGCCATTTTCTACGCGCTCGCCGCGAACTTCGGCATCGCCGTCTGCAAGTTCGGGGCGGCGGCCTACACCGGCTCGGGCGCGATGTTCGCCGAAGCCATCCATTCCACCGCGGATTGCGGCAATCAACTGCTGCTGCTCTTCGGCCTGAAGCGCGCACAGGCGCCCGCGAACGCGCTGCATCCGCTGGGCTCGGGGCGTGAGATCTATTTTTACGCGCTCATCGTGGCGCTGCTGCTGTTCTTCGTGGGCGGCGCGTTTTCGGTGTACGAGGGCGCGCATCGGCTGCTGCATCACGAGCCGTTGAGCAATCCGATCGTCGCGCTCGTGATTCTCGGCGTCTCCGTCGTGCTCGAAGCGTTTTCGCTCGCGGGCGCGATACGCGAAATCCGCAAGGGCGCGCCGAACAAGACCTTGTGGCGATGGTTCCGCGAGACACGCGAATCGGAGCTGCTCGTGGTCGCGGGCGAGGACGTCGCGGCGCTCCTCGGCCTTGCCATCGCGTTCGCCGCGGTGCTCATGACCATGCTCACCGGCAATCCCGCCTACGACGCGGCGGGATCGGTCGGCGTCGGCGTGCTGCTGATGATCATCGCGTTTCTCGTCGCGCGCGAAGTCAAGTCGATGATCGTCGGCGAGTCGGCGAGTCCGGAAGTGCGCAAGGCGATCGATGCGCACCTGCGGGCGCGTCCCGAAATCAAGCGCATCATCAGCCTCATCACGCTGCAGTGGGGCAAGCATGTGGTCGTCGCCGTGCAGGCGGAAATGCTCGACTATCCGAGCGGGCGCGCGATGATCGATGCGATCAACCTCATCGAGGACGATCTTCAGCGTGCGTTTCCGCAAGTGCGCTGGGTGTTCTTCGAACCCGATATCGCGCGCGATCGCGGCGAACCCGCGACCGTGTGACCGCAGTGCACGCATGAGGGCGTCGGGGATGGTTTTTGCTGGCCCGACCACACCGCGCTAACATAGGCCGAGCCATTTCGAGATCATCCGACCCATGCGCAAATTGTTCCTTTCTGCATTGTTTATCGTTTTATCGACCAGTCTTTCGCTTATTTCGCAGTCCTCCTTCGCCGCGGCCGATGCCACGCAAAACGCGTCGCAGGCCGTTGCGCTGACGCCGCAACAGGCGCGCGACGCCCTTTCGGTGCTGAACGATCCTGCGCGCCGGTCTCAGGTCGCCGATACGCTGCGCGCCATCGCGGCGGCCGGTGCTTTGGCCGCGCCCGCGAGCGCGCCGCAGAGCGCTTCGGCATCGGCAACTGTGGCGGCGGCGGCGCCCGCGTCGGGGGCGTCCGGCGTGCTGGCCCATTCGCTGACGGCGAACGGGCTCGCGTCGCAGATATCGCGTCAGGCGGGGCACTGGCTCGTGGAGATCGGCGCGGGCATCCGTCATTCCGTCGCCGCGCTGCTCGACTTCGGCTCGATGGCTTCGTGGTGGCGCGATCGCATGTCGAGCGACGAGGCGCGCGCGCTCATCGGGCATGTCGCGTGGACGGTGCTCGCATCGCTCTTGCCCGCGCTGCTGCTCGAATTCCTGTGCTCGCGCCTGCTCGCCAAGCCGCGTGCGCGGATCGCGGCGCGCGGCGTCGCCGATGCCGAGGACCAGCAGCCCGAGCTCGTGCGCGAGCAACGCGCCGCCGAACGTGAAGAAGACGCCGCGGCCAGAAGCGGCGACGAAACCGCGATACATCTCGCCGAGCGCAAGGTCGATACCGCACGCGGACAACGTCATGCGGCGCGTCACTGGACGCTCCTGCAGCGCTTGCCCAGCGCGCTGCTCCACGGCTTTCTCGCCATGGTTCCGCTCGTCGTGTTCATTGGCGCGGTGACGGTGCTGATGTCGGTGTTCATCGACGACAACACGCCCGAAGCGCGGGTCGCCGGCTCGATCATCGACGTCTATCTGGTGTGCCGCGCGATCGTGATCGTGAGCGGTTTCTTCTTCGCGCCGCGCGCGCCGGGCTTGCGTCTCATCCAGATGGGCGATGTCCATGCGGCCTACCTGCATCGCTGGCTGCGGCGCACCGTATGCGTCGCGGGCGCGGGCATCGCGCTCGCCAACGCCGCGGAGCCGATCGGCTTGTCCGACGATGCGCGCATCGCAATCCTGAAGATCGTGCTGCTCGGGGTGCATCTGATGATCGCGTTCGTGATCTTCGAGAGCCGGGTGCCGGTGGCCGAGCGCATCCGGGCGAGCGCGCGGACGAATCGCTCGGTGCGGCTTTTTGGCAACTGGGTCGCCGATGTCTGGGCGGGCGTCGCGATCTTCTTCGTGATCGCGCTGTGGTTCGTGTGGGCGCTCGACGTGCGCAACGGCTACCGGACGCTCTTCCATCTGGGCGGCCTGTCGCTGCTCGTGCTGGTCGGCGCGCGCGTGGTGGCGATCGTCGTGTTCGGCGCGCTCGGCCGCGTCTTCCATCGCGAGGACGAGGACGACCTGACGGGCGAGTCGATCGTGCGCCGCCGCGCGTATCGCTATTACCCGGCGCTGCGGCGCATCGTGCAGACGCTCATCTTCATCGCGATGATGGTCGCGCTGCTCCAGGTGTGGGGCATCGACATCATTCATTTCTTCACGTCGGGCGGGGTCGGCAACCGTCTCGCGTCCGCGCTCATCACGATCGTGATCGCGGCGGCGTTCGCGGTGCTCGTGTGGGAGGCGGCGAACATCGTCGTCGAGCAGCGTCTCGAACAGTGGACCGCGAGCGGCGAACGTCTGCGCGCCGCGCGCCTGCGCACGCTGTTGCCGATGATGCGCACCGGCCTTTTCATCGTCATCGCGATGGTCGTGGTGCTGACGGGTCTCTCGGAGATCGGCGTGAACACGGCGCCCTTGCTCGCGAGCGCGAGCATCTTCGGCGTGGCGCTCGGCTTCGGCTCGCAAAAGCTCGTGCAGGATTTCATCACCGGCATCTTCCTGCTGATGGAAAACGCGTTGCAGGTCGGCGACTGGGTGACGCTCGCGGGCGTGTCGGGCACGGTCGAGTATCTGTCGATCCGTACGGTGCGGCTGCGCGGCGGCGACGGCTCGCTCTATACGGTGCCGTTCAGCTCGGTTTCGACGGTGAACAATACCAATCGCGGCATCGGCAACGCGGCGGTGCGCGTGTCGATCGCGCTCGGCCAGGACGTGGATCTCGCCATTTCCACGCTCAAGGAAATCGGCGCCGCCTTGCGCGACGACGAAGCGTTCCGCGACGGCATTCTGTCCGACTTCAGCTTCTGGGGCGTCGATGCCGTCGATGGCTCGACCGTCACGCTCGCCGGTCAGATGCAGTGCCGCGACAGCACGCGCTGGCCGGTGCAGCGCGAGTTCAACCGTCGCATCCTGAACGAATTCACGGCGCGTGGCATCGAGATCGCGAATCCGCAGCGCAATTTCGTGATCGTCAACGGCGGCAATCAGGAAGGCTCGCCCGATGCGAACGAAGCGGGCGCGGATCAGCAAGGCGAGCCGTCGAAGGCCGCGCAGCATCCGACGAGCGAAGCGGCGGGCGCGCCAAGCGTGGCGTCGAATGCGCCGCCGCCGCGGTCGTCGCAAGGCGGGACGTGATCCTATAATCGTTTCGGCCCCGATCGCGCCCATGATCGCGCCCACTGCCGGGCGCGATTTTTTTTGCATGATCGACTGTCTGCGAGGAGCACGCCCGCCATGAGAAACGCCGCATCGCGAACGAAGAAAATAACGAAAGCCGTCGCCGCGGTGGCGTGTGCGGCCAGTCTCGCGGGATGCGCCTCTTCGCCGCGTTCCGTCGACAGCGCGGCCGGCGCGCGCGAAGTCAAGGTGATGATCGTCACGATGTTCGCGCCCGAAGGCAAAGTCTGGCTCGACCGGCTCGGCCCGTGGGACGCCGTCAAGGTGGCGGGGCTGTCGCCGGATTATCCGGACGTCCATTGCAATCGCGACGATGTCTGCGTCGTCACCACGGGAATGGGTCACACCAACGCGGCGGCGTCGATGATGGCGCTCGCGTTTTCGGATCGCTTCGACTTGCGCCGCACGTACTTTCTGGTCGCGGGCATCGCGGGCATCGATCCGGCGCAGGGCACGGTCGGCTCGGCGGCGTGGGCGAAGTATCTCGTCGATTTCGGTCCGCAATGGGAACTCGATGCGCGCGAAAAGCCCGCCGCCTGGCCAAGCGGGTTCACGGGTATCAACACGAAAAATCCGAATGAAAAGCCGCCGCCCGACTATCGCACGGAAGTCTTCGCCCTCGATGCCTCGCTCGCCGACACCGCCTACGCGCTGTCACGCAACGTGACCCTCGCCGACAGCGACGCGGCCCAGGCCGCCCGCGCCAAGTTCAACTACGCGCCGGCGAACCAGCCGCCGCGCGTGATCCAGTGCGACACGCTCGCCGGCGACACATGGTGGTCGGGCAGGTTCATCGGCGAACGGGCGCGCGAGTGGACGCGTCTGCTCACCGACGGCCGCGGCGTCTACTGCACGACGCAGCAGGAGGACAACGCGACCTACGAGGCGCTCAGGCGGGCGGCAAGCGTGCAGCGGGTGGATGTCTCGCGCGTGGCGGTACTGCGCGCCGGATCGGATTTCGATCGGCCCTACGAAGGGCAGAGCGCGGTCGAGAATTTGCTCGACTACGCCGCGCAAGGCGGTTTTGCGCCAGCACTCGAAACTTGTATCGCGCCGGTAATCCGTTCGTACGGGAAGTTGTTACAAACTGGGGCGTGTGGAGAAACGGCTCGCCAAAAAGGTAACAGACGGCGTTACAAACGAGGGTAACAAAGACCGTAACAAGCAATAGGTAATTATTGCCTCATCTTCGTTGCATCGGTAAAGCCCGTCTGAGCGACGATTTTGGCGTTTATTCTTCTGATGAATAGCGCTAAAAATAGGCGATACCGATGTCAACCGAATCTCGAAATCCCCCGTTATTGCTGGCGGCCAGCGATTTTACCGACAAAAACGAAGCTGCCCTGATTTTGCGCGGAAAACATAAGAAGAATAGAAATGGTCCGGCAAAATCAGTCAAAATCTCCATACCGAAAAAATTACCGATCGAAAGTGTTGTTTGCAACAAAATATTATTGAGATGTGCTTGCTTTCGTCTCAGACAGTTCTTAGAATCCGTCTCACAGTGGTTGTTACAAGATGTAACTCACTGAAACAAAGATTACGCGGTACGTAGCCGGGCAGAACTAGCCCGGTGAGGCACAAAAAAGATATCGGCGAAAAGCCGGCGGGAAATTCGGGGATTTACTGGAAGTTGCAACCATGAACGGTCGCGAAACGCTGGAATCGATCCGGGAAATCAACTTGTCGTACATCATGCTCGCGCAGCGTCTGTTGCGCGAAGACCGCGCCATCGGCATGTTCCGGCTCGGTCTGTCGGCGGAGCTCGCCGATCTGCTGTCGGGCCTCACGCTCGCGCAGGTCGTCAAGCTCGCGTCGTCGGATAACCTGCTTTGCGCATTCCGCTTCAACGATCACACGATGCTGTCGGCTTTGACGCAACCCGCGAAGAACGCGGACATCGCGCCGACGCACGCGGCCATCCTGCTGGCTGGCCAGCCGGCTGAACAGTTCGCTTAAGGTGACCCAGGTGACGGAGCGAGCCATGCTGAAGAAGAGCCTCACTGAAGACGCCCAGGAAGTGTTCCGCGCCATCGCGTTGATCGAGCTCGGCGCGCGCATGCAGGTGCTGGAGAGCGAACTCACGCTCTCGCGCGACCGCATGATCCGCCTCTATCGCGAAGTGAAGGGTGTATCGCCGCCGAAGGGCATGCTGCCTTTCTCGGCCGACTGGTACATGACGTGGCTCGCCAACATCCACGCATCGCTTTTCTACAACACCTATACGTTCCTCAAGAACGAAGCTGGTTGCTCGCATCTCGATGCGTTGACCAAAGGGTATCGGCTGTATCTCGAGCACTGCAATCATAGCGGCGCCGAGGCGGTACTCGATCTCACGCGGGCCTGGACTCTTGTGCGCTTCTTCGACGCGGGCATGCTGCAGATGACGCCGTGCTGCCGCTGCACCGGGAAGTTTGTCGCACACAAACATGATTTGCAGAACAACGTGGTGTGCGGGGCCTGCCAGCCGCCGTCACGCGCGGGGAAGACCAAGAAAGCGGCGGCCGCTAAACAGGCCAGCAAAGAAGCCGCTCTGGAGGTGGTGATGTCGAAGAACGAAGTGCCGGAGCATGCGGAGCACACGGTACTCGCAAACGTAGCGGCGTTACAGTCGCAACGGGCAGGCCTGGTCGCACAGGCCGCTTAGGCGGTAGCGGCGGCGGCCGCCCTCCGGGGACCGTCCGCGAGGATGGTGGACGACCGGTCCGCCGCTACCGCGTTTTACTTTTTCCGTACCGAATTCATGCGGCTCGGCGTCGAAAGGCGCCGGGCCGCTTTCTCATCCGGCCAGTAAAATGCTTCGATGGCATGGGCTTTCGGGGTATCGGTTTGGCTTTGGCACAACAGGGTTTTCTGCTGACTCGTCACTGGCGCGACACCGCGGCCGGGACGGAAGTCGATTTCTGGCTCGCCACCGGCGACGGCCCGAAGAAAATCCGCATCGCGCTGCAAACGAGCGTCGCGTTCATTCGCGCCGAGGATCGCGCGAAGGCGGAGCCGATCGTCGCCGGCGTGCGCGACGCCTATCTGCGCGAACTGCCGCTCAAGGATTTCCGTCAGAAGCCGGTGCTCGGGCTGTATTGCCCGCACTATCGCCCGATGCTCGCGCTCGAAAAGTCGCTGCGCGGCGCGGGCGTCAACGTCTTCGAGGCGGACATTCGCCCGCACGAGCGCTATCTGATGGAGCGCTTCATCACCGCGCCGGTGTTGTTCGAAGGCGTCGAGCGCGACGGCGCCATTTTCAGCGAGCTGAAGCCCGCGCCGGATTACCGGCCGTCGCTCAAAATCGTCTCGCTCGATATCGAAACGAGCCTCAAGGGCGATCTCTATTCGATCGCGCTCGAAGGTTGCGGCGCGCGTCAGGTCTTCATGCTCGGGCCGCCGAACGGAGATACTGCCGGCACGGATTTCGCGCTCGATTATTGCGATTCCCGCGCCGACATGCTGCGCCGTTTCAACGCGTGGATCGCGCATCACGACCCGGACGCGATCATCGGCTGGAATGTCGTGCAATTCGATTTGCGCATTCTTCAGCGGCACGCCGACGACTACGGCGTGCCGCTCGCGCTCGGCCGCGACGGCAGCGTCGCCGAGTGGCGCGAGCACGGCATGAACCGCAATCACTGGTTCATCGCGATCGCGGGGCGGCTCGTGATCGACGGTATCGAGGCGCTGCGCTCGGCGACGTGGAATTTTCCGTCGTTCAGTCTCGAATACGTCGCGCAGTCGCTGTTGGGCGTTGGCAAGGCGATCGACAGTCCCTATGCGCGCATGGACGAAATCGAGCGGCGTTTCCGGGAAGACAAACCCGCGCTCGCGCATTACAACCTGAGCGATTGCGAACTGGTCACGAAAGTCTTCGAGAAGACGGAACTGCTGTCGTTCCTGCTCGAACGCGCGACCGTCACGGGCCTGCAGGCCGACCGCAGCGGCGGTTCGGTCGCGGCGTTCACGCATCTGTATATGCCGCGGATGCACCGGCTCGGCTTCGTCGCGCCGAATCTCGGCGACGTGCCCGAGGAAGCGAGCCCCGGCGGCTTCGTGATGGATTCGCGTCCCGGTCTTTACGATTCCGTGCTCGTGCTCGATTACAAGAGCCTGTATCCGTCGATCATCCGCACCTTTCTGATCGATCCGGCCGGACTCGCGCAAGGCATGGCGACGGCCGATGAAACCGCGACCGTGCCCGGCTTTCGCGGCGCGCGTTTTTCGCGCGAGACGCACTGCCTGCCCGCGATCGTCGCGCAGGTGTGGGAAGGGCGCGAGGCGGCGAAGCGTCAGCACAACAAGCCGCTGTCGCAGGCGCTCAAGATCATCATGAACTCGTTTTACGGCGTGCTCGGATCGAGCGGTTGCCGCTTTTTCGATCCGCGTCTCGCGTCGTCGATCACCATGCGCGGTCACGAGATCATGCATCGCACGCGCGAGCTGATCGAAGCGCGCGGCTACAGCGTCATCTACGGCGACACGGATTCGACTTTCGTCTGGCTGCGCCGCGCGCGCACGGAAGATGACGCGGCGCGCATCGGCCGCGCGCTCGTTGCGCATGTGAACGCCTACTGGCGGGACCATCTGCGCGACGCGTTCGGCCTCGACAGCGCGCTCGAACTGCAATTCGAAACGCACTTCAAACGCTTTCTGATGCCGACGATCCGCGGCACGGAAGAGGGCAGCAAGAAGCGCTACGCCGGACTGACGGCGCGAGCGGATGGCAGCGAGGACATCGTCTACAAGGGCCTGGAGACCGTGCGCACCGACTGGACGCCGCTCGCGCAGCGTTTCCAGCAGGAGCTGTACATGCGCGTCTTCAAGGGCGAGGCATATCAGGACTACGTGCGCGATTACGTCGTACGCACGCGGCGCGGCGAGCTGGACGAATTGCTCGTCTATCGCAAGCGGCTGCGACGCACGCTCGGCGACTATCAGCGCAACGTGCCGCCGCACGTGCGCGCCGCGCGCATCGCCGACGAATACAACGCGCGCGCCGGCCGTCCGCTGCAATATCAGAACGGCGGCTGGATCAGCTACGTGATGACGACGGCCGGTCCCGAGCCGGTCGAGGCGCGGCATGCGCCGATCGACTACGAGCACTACGTGAGCAAGCAGCTTCAGCCGGTCGCGGACGGCATCCTGCCCTTCATGCGCGACGATTTCACCGCGCTCATGTCCGGCCAGAAAGCGCTGTTCTAGCGCCGGTTCAGGTCAGAACCGCATGCCGACACCCGCTTCGATGATGTCCGCGTCGCGGTCGTAGCGCGTGACCATGCGATTCCACGTGACGCGCGCGAGCCAGCGGTCCGTGAACCGGTAGCTCGCCGATACCGAGACGAGACCGGAAAAGCGTCCGTCGCCGGTGCGGTTTTGCGGCAGATCGTCGTTTTGCGTGATCGACAGATACGGGCCGATACCGACGCCTAACGTGAGCCTGTCGTCGAAGAAGGCGCGCGTCGCCCAGAGTTGCGCGGCGACGCCATCGCGGCGCGACTGCACGTGGCCGCCTTCATGCAGGTACGAGGCGGTGAAATCGACGTAGTGCCACAACCCGCGCCGGTACTCGATGCTCTCCGCGAGATTCGATTCCGAGTCCGGGCTGTTCAGGATCGTCGTGCCGAGCATCACGGTGACTTCGTTGCTCGTGACGTTCGTCGTGCGCGACGGCGGCCGCGCGCGCGGACCCGGGCCATCGGGTGCGTCGAGCTGATAGCCAATACCGAAAAGCAGCGCGGTCGTATCCGGACCGCCGTACGCCTGCACGCGATTGAGCTTCACCTCCGCGATCCAGCGGTTGTCGAAGTAATACGCGGCGCGCAGCGAAAATAGGCCGCCCCAGCCATGCGTGTTCGAATAGTCGCCACCCAGTTGCGCCTGCTTGGTGTCGAACCAGCGATACGGCCCCGCGCCCGCCGACAATTCCAGCCGGTTGTTCCAGAGCGGCAGCCGTCCCCAGAACTGCACGGCCTGGCCGTCGCGGTGATGATCGGGAATATGGCCTTCATTCAGCCACGAGAAGCTCCACGCGGCGTAGCGGCCGAGCCCCTCGCGATAGGTGCCTTCCCAGGAATACGTGTTGTTGCTGCTGCTCTTGAGCGCGCCGGCGAGCAGCGACAACTCCTGAGCGTGCAATGCAGTACTCGCGAAGCCGAGCCCCGCGCAGGCGATGACCCAGGCGGCGGCTCTGCAATGTCGTTCTTTTTTAAAGTTTGTCATTACACGAAGTCGGCTTGCTGGAACTTCCGGCAATTTTTGTCGGGGCCCGTTCGTCGGAGCATACCGGCTTAGGAAAATTCTTGCATGAAACGGACTCATTCCTATTTGATGAGGCGATTGGTGAAACGTTTGCGCGGAAGTTTCGATCAGCCTACGTTCGCGGCCACTCACACGCGGGGTTACGCGCCCGGCCGACCTTGCGTAGATTGATCGAATGCGTTTCCGATCATGCAAGCGAGGTCAACCGTGGACTCCACTCCCATCGAATATCGAGGCTGCGAGCTCTCGGTCATCGTCCGGCATCTGGCCGGCCAGTTCGTCGCGACGCTGCTGATCGAGCGGCCCGGCGGCGTGCGTCGCGCAATCGGGCCGTTTCGCGCATTTCCGACCGCGCTAGCCGCCGCGAGCTACGCGATCGAATGCGGCAAGGCGGAACTCGACGGCCGTCTGGCTGCACGCGGTCCGCAGGTCGCGCTGAGAGGCTGAGGTTCACTCCGGACCCGGGCATCGGGAGACAACCCAGAAGCACAATCCGCTGCCCCGCTATAACATGGCGTTCTTCATAGAAACGACGCCGCGCATGTTCGGATTTCGAACGATTTCGATGCTGTTCGTCGCCGTGATGCTGCCGGCGTGCATCACGACGCCCGCGCCGCCTGCGTCAGCCTGCGCGACGGGCGAGCAGCGCGTGGTGAGCGATCTCGTCTATTTCGGCGCCGGCCGTGCAAAGGGCGCCGTGACGCAGGGTGAATGGGACGACTTCCTGCGCGATGAAGTCACGCCGCGCTTTCCGCAAGGCTTCAGCGTGTGGCAGGCTCGCGGCCAGTGGCGCGCGGGCGATGGCGCGATCATGCGCGAGCCATCTTGGGTGCTGAGCGTGGTGCATCCCGACGACGAAGCCAGCGATACCGCCATCGGTGAACTGCGCGAGCGCTATCGCGTGCGTTTCGAGCAGGAGTCGACGATGCGCGTCAGGCAAGCGGCGTGCGCATCGTTTTAGGCCTGCGTGCGCCGTTCATGCGAAAGGCGGCGCACGCACCCGCGCGTTAGACGGCGTAGCACGCGCAACCCGCACCGTCGTCAAGATGTACTCCTAAAAATTCATGAAACCAGCGAATTCCTAGTGTCGAGCGGCCGTTTAGCCCAATAATTTCAGGTTTCCGCTGCCCTCGCGCGCCATATAAGGTCGCCCGCAGCCCTCGCCCTTCGACTGTTGAACCGCCGTGACCATGACTATGCTGGTTAGCTGTTTCGCTGATCGCAACGCGACATCGTCGCTCGACAACCATGTCGAGTATTGTCGGCGCACGAATGTGAAACATCGTTTCGAAGCGATCTCCCAATGCGTCGATTCGATCGAGTTGCGCACGCTTTACAAGTACCAGTTGCTGAGCGACGTGTTGCGCGAGAGCGAAGAGGGCGAAGTCGTTATCTTCGCGACAGAAAACGCGCTCTTTATTCGCTTTCACGATTTCGAGCCGATCATGGCGGGCCGCGACGTCTTGTTGACCAAGGGCCATTTCGGCGTCAACACCGAGATCTTCGTGTTGCGAAACAATGAGGAGAATCGCCGCATCGCCCGCGGTCTAGCCGCACGGTGCCGCAAGTACTATGACTACGGCGCGTTCGTCACCGAAGAGACGCTGCTCGACGATCTGCCGACCGTGCCCGACTGGGATCCGCTGAACGGCGTGGTGCCGATAGCGTCGATGTGGTCGAGTCAGCATCCGGATGTGCATGGCCGCTAGGTCGTCGCGGTCTCGCTCGTCTACACGCCGCGGCTTTACAGCAAATATGGCCCGCAATGGCGCGTCGTGTTCGCACGGCATGTGAACGCGTGCCACGCATCGGGCGAACCGGGCGTGTTACAAAACGCGGCCCCGCTTCTTATCGATTCGAACGAGCCGTTCTCCGTGTATCAGCCAGGGCGCGCCATCGCGGTCGTGATGCTCCATACGCCGAATATCGCCAGCTACGCCCGCTTTGGAGAGGCGAGCCTGCGCGCTTACTGCGAGCGGCACGGGTACACGCTCTACGTGTATCGCGACGTGCCGCCGGACTTCGGGCGCGACGCCTGCGGCAACTGGGTCAAGCCTTTCCTCCTCAGCAAGTATCTGCCGCATCACGAATGGGTGTTCTGGATGGACGCGGATATCATCGCGATGAACCAGACGGTGAAGCTGGAAAAGTTCACCGAAGGGCGCGACCGCGTGCTGACGGCGGACATCTGCGGTTGGTCGTTCAACTCGGGCGTGATGGGCTTTCGCCATATCGAGACGAATGCGCGCCTCCTCGACGCCGTGCTTGCGAAGGTGTACGAGATCGAGGACGTCAAGTCCACGTTTGCGAGTCACGGCGATCAATACATCTTCATGGAAGTGTCGATGGGCCAGGGCCTGTGCCCCGAGATGGATTCGCCCGAACTCGTGAGCTTCAGGGAGTTGAACACGCCGTGGTATTTCGCGGACGGGAACACGTTCCTGTGCCACTTCCACGGCCTGAGCACGGAGCTGCGGGCCTTGTACATGTCGATGGACTGCGTGCCCGACGGCGGCTTCGAAGCCGTCGGATGACAGGCCCCGTCAACCCCGGCCGGATGCAAACCGCGTCTGCCGCTTACGTTCCGTGCACGAAGGTCTTCCTCATGAGCGATTCACGCGGATCGATCGCTTCCTGCAAGACCGGCTCCGGCGCGAAATGCCATGCGAGACTGCGCGCCCGCACACGCCGCGCCGGCTTGACGTTCTGCCGCCGGCGCACGAGCGAGCGCACCGCGCGGGCGAGCGCCAGATCGATCGCGCCGCGCCAGTCGCGCGCGATCGATGTCGCCACGACCTTGTTTTCCCGGCTCACCTGCAATTCCACCTGACAGCGCTTGTCGACCCCTCCGCGCGGGCCGTTGATGTCGGACAGGCTGACGGTCGCTTTCGAGATCAGCCACGCGAGGCGGCGAAAAACGAATTCGCTGCGCGCCTTCGCGAGTTCGTGCATCGCAATGGCTTCGGGTTCGCGGGACTTGAACAGGACTTTCATTGAGGCCTCCTCGTTGGACATGAATCCAGCGTAAGGCGTCGGCTCGCTGCGAAAAAGCAGAAGCAATGGAACACGAACTTCGGAAAAACCGAAGTTCAGCCCGCGGCGTGCGCGAGCACTTGCTGCGTCAACGGATGATGCCGCCCGCGCCGCGACACGATCGCGTGCACTTCCTCCTTCACGTCGGGCGAGCGGCCGAGCCAGCGCAGGCCGCGCAAAAGCGGCGCATCGCCCGCGCCGAATTCCGCGAGCGGAAACACGCCGAGCCCGCGCGCGCCGAACACCGCCATCAGTGCGCTATCCTCGAATTCGCCGACGATGTGCGGCGCGATGCCTTGCGTTTCCAGCCATCGATCGAGCCGCGCCCTGAGCGACGAATGACCGGTCGGCAGCAGCATGGGCAGCGACGCGAGACTGTGCGGGAACTGGTCGATGGCGCTCTTGCGCACGATGGAAGCGGGCCCGTACCAGTCGACCGGCGAAGCGACGAGCCGCTCGCTCGTGAGGCGCAGATTCTGATTGTGCGGCGCGGCGTGGCTTGCGAGCACGAGATCGAGCCGATGCAGCGCGAGTTCGCCGAGCAGTTCGTCGGTCTCGCCTTCATGACACAAAAGACGCAGCGCCGGATTGCCGAGCACGGGCGCGAGCAGCGCATGCGCGGCGAGCTTGGAAATGCCGTCCGACAGACCGACCGCGAGACGCGCAAGCGTGCCGCTCGCGGCGCCGCGCACTTCGTCCTGGATAAGCTGGCCGATCTGGAAGATTTCCTCGGCGCGCGCGAACGCCGCCTGGCCCGCTTCGGTCATCGTGACGCCGCGCCCGGCGGGCTTCAGCAACTGATGACCCAGCGCTTTTTCCAGATCGCGCACCTGGGCGCTGATCGTCTGCACCGCCATGTCGAGGCGCTCCGCCGCGCGCGCGAAACCGCCTTCCTTCACGACGACCCAGAAGTAATGCAGATGCCGGTAGTTGAGCATGCGTGCCTTTCGTGGTTTTTACCCGGTTCGAATAAACCGAAGTCTGGCTTCGATTATCGCTGATTTTTCCGGGCGCACGAACAGACCATCATGGCGCGAAACGTCCAATCAATCCTCCTTCCTCGCTCATGGAATATCTTCTTTCGCTTGCCGCCGATCCCGCCGTCTGGGCCGCGCTCGTCACACTGATCGTGATGGAAGTCGTGCTCGGCATCGACAACCTCGTCTTCATTTCGATTCTCAGCAACAAGCTGCCCGTGGCGCAACGCGCGCGCACGCAGCGCATCGGCATCATGCTCGCGCTCGTGATGCGGCTGGCGCTGCTCGGCACCGTCGCGTGGATCGCGCAACTGACCGCCCCCGTGTTCTCCGTCTTCGACCACGCCTTCTCGTGGCGCGACCTCATTCTGCTCGCGGGCGGCCTGTTCCTCGTCTGGAAGGCGACCAAGGAAATGCATCATCACGTGAGAAAGGATCACGACGATGCGTCCGGCGTCATATCGAGCGCCGGCACGCTGACCGCGTGGTCCGCGATCGGCCAGATTCTGCTGCTCGACCTCGTGTTCTCCGTCGACAGCATCATCACGGCGGTCGGCATGACGGACCATCTGCCGATCATGTTCATCGCCGTCATCTTCGCCGTCGCGACGATGCTTTTCGCCGCGCAACCGCTGTCGCGCTTCATCGAGCGCAATCCGACGGTCGTGACGCTCGCGCTCTCGTTCCTGCTCGTGATCGCGATGACGCTGATCGCCGAAGGTTTCGGCACGCACGTGCCGAAAGGCTACATCTACGCGGCAATGGGCTTTGCGGGATTCGTCGAAGCTTTGAATCTGCTGGCGCGCGGCGCGAAGGTCAAACGCGAGCGGCGCGTTCACGGCGATGCACGGCATGAAGGGCTTCGGGCCGGCGAGGCGCGCTGAAAGACGAAGCACAGGCCAAAGAAAGCTGACGAATAGCATTGCCCGCGGCGCACTGTGCGGCACCCGGCAGTCCGCGCGATATCGGGCGGGAATTCGCCTTGCTTATCTCCGGCCAAGTGACTACGGTAAGCGATAGCGCGCGCCGCATTCTTTCGGTTCCCGAAATATCGGCTGAAACATCCGCCGAAAGAAGCGCCGCGCGGTCACTGCGATCAATCGTCTTCGGAATGGACCAGGATGAGCCCGCACTGGGAGATCGGCACGGCGAGCGAGGGGTTCGAGCCCATCGCGCCGCACGCGCTCGCATCCGTCGCGCGGATCGATCCGTATATCGTGTGGGCCAACGCCACGCAGTATCGCGATCTCGGCGGCATGCCGCACGGCCGCATTCCGGTCGCCATCGAGATGAAGCAGGGCGGCGGCACCGCGCGGCAGTTCGCGCAGGAAATCGAGCGGCGCGGCTGGCAGAGCTGGATCTGGATGTCGGCGCTCTACCGCGATCCGCCGCCCGCGCTCGAAGCCACGCGCTTTTGCACCGCCCACGTCACGCGCGAGTTCTACGCGCGCCTCGGCACCGACCTCGCCGGTAAATTCGAGCGCTTCACCGAAGCGCTGGCGATCATCTCGCACGCCGACGGCCCCGTGGACCGTGTTCCGGCCAGCCACGCGGCCACGCACGCGGCGGCGGGCAATGCGATCGTCGGGATTTGCGACGAGGACGTCACGTTCACGCACCGGCGTTTTTCTGAGGACGGCACGGGCACGCGCACGCGCTTTCTGTGCTTCTGGAACCAGAACGATGCCGCCGATACGGCCGCCACGCTCGGCTACGGAAGCGAGCTGCTCAAACATCAGATGGACGCGCTGCTCGGCGACGTGCGGCTCTCCGTCGAAGCCGCGCAAGCGGCGGGCGGGGCGCGCGTCTATGCCTTCGCGGACGGCGACGACGCCAGCCGGCCGGTCGATCACGACGCGCCCTTGCCGATGGTCGGCGTGCAACTCAAGAAACGCTGCCGCTCGATGCGTGACGCCTTCGGCCCCTGTCTCGACGCCGAAGTGCTCGACGCGGTCCGCTATATCGTGCAGCGCGCGCGGGAGATCGGCGGCGCGGCGTGCCATGCGCTCGTCAGCGTGAGCGCGGGCAACGCGGCGTGGCAGCAGGACGGCAGCTCGCTCATCGAAAGCGCGCTCGACGAATTGATGGACACCGGCGCATGCTCGGTCGTACTGCCGTCCGGCAACGCCGACATGTCGCGCTGCCGCGGCGCGCTGACGATCGCGCAACGCGCCGTGGCGGAACTGCGCTGGCCGGTGCGCGCGTACGCGTCGTCGCCGAGTCTCGCGGAGATCTGGTTCGCCAGCAACGACGGCGCACCCAGCATCGACGTGCAGATCGTGCCGCCGGGCGGCATCGCGAGCGCCTGGCTCACGCTCGGCGATATCGCCACCTACACGCGCGGCGGCGAAGCGATCTGCACCGTCGTGCATCTTGGCCGGGGCGCGCGCGGCAACGGGCATATGATTCTCATCGCGCTCGCGCCGACATCCGCGCGCAGCGGCCTGCGCCGCGCGGCGGCGGGCGAATGGCTGGTGCGGCTGCGCAACAACGCGCGCTCGGGCGTGACCGCCTATACGTGGATGCAGTGCGACGAATCATCCGGCGACACGCCGCTCGTCGCCCCAACGCGTTGAACAAATCAACCGCGCGAATGCATCGCCATGATTTCCTGCAGATCGAGATCGTGCTCCAGCGAATGCAGCAGCTCGTCGTGGATCTGCCCCGCGCGATGCATGCGCAGCAACTCCGCGCGGCCGGCCGCGATCGCGGCGAGCACGACGTCGTAATGCGCATGGCGCGCGTCCGCCGGGAAGGTCTCCATGTCCTGAAAGCGCTTCGTGAGCCCCGCCCGATACGTGTACTGTTCGAGCAGGCGCGGGTGGATCACATTGCCGTCGGCGTCGCGCACGAGCGGCTGGATCGCGGCGAGTTGCGCCTCTTCCATGCGCGCCCACGCCTGCGGTTCGCTGAGATGACGCGACGAGCGCTCGTGCCCGGCCGCGAGCGAGAGCCACGCGATCAGCGGGCCGATGGTCGCGCCTTGCAGCAGCACCGTGACGAGAATCACCGCGAAGCCCGCGAACACGATGAGATCGCGGCCTGGCATCGCCTCGGGCAAGGAGAGCGCGACCGCGAGCGTCACCACGCCACGCATGCCGGCCCAGCTCACGACCGTCGCCGCGCGCCAGTCGGGCACGGCGGCGCTGGCTTCTTCGCTCTGCGCCTGCTTGCGGCCGGTGACGGTCCACGCGAGCCACTTCACGCTTTCCGTGGCGAACACCCAGACGAAGCGCGACAGAATCACGACCGCGATCACCGCGGCCGTCGCCGGTCCGAGCAGCGAAAACGCATCGCCGATGCCGCCCAGACGCACGACGATGCCGCGCAGCGAGAGCCCGATCAGGACGAACACGAGCGCTTCCAGCACGAACACCACGACTTGCCAGAACGCCGTGCCGCGCATGCGCTGCGCCGCCGAGAACACTTCGTGCTGATGCCAGCCGACGACCATGCCGCACGTGACCGTGGCGATCACGCTCGACACGCCGAGCTCTTCGCCCGCGATATAGCTGACCCACGACGTGAGCATCGACGTGGTGATGACGAGGTAATCGTCCTCCAGCGCGCGCATGACTTTCACGGCGATGAAGCCCGCCACGATCCCGACGACGATGCCGCCGATCGCGAGGCCCGCGAAGCTCGCGACTGCGCGCGGCGCGCTGAACACGCCGCTCAGCGCCGCGACCATCGCGAAGCGGAACAGCACGAGACCCGCCGCATCGTTCAACAGGCTTTCGCCTTCGAGCAGCACCATCAACCGCCGCGGCAGCGCCACGCGTTCGAGCACCGCCTTGGCCGCGACGGCGTCGGGCGGCGAGACGACCGCGCCGAGTGCAAAGCACGCGGCCCACGGCAGCGCGGGCACGACCAGATGCACCGCGACGCCGACGACGAGCGTGGTGAAGGCCACCGCGCCGATCGCGAGCAGCAGGATGCCGCTGAGATTGCGCTTGAAATCGTCCCAGACGAAGAAATACGCGCCGTACATCAGAAGCGGCGGCAGAAACACGACCAGCACGAGTTCCGGGTCGAGCTCGAAATGCGGCAGTCCCGGCACGAACGCCATCGCGACACCGCCGATGAGCAGCGCCGCGGCGGGCGGCAGACGCAGGCGCCGGGCGAGCACTTCCAGCGCGATGATGGCGATCAGTGAGACGAGCACCAGGTTGAATGCCGTTGCGGCGTGCATGAATTGTCCTCGGGTTCAGATGGGTTTTCTTATGATGCAATGCGCGGCGGACCACGCAGACGCTGCCTCGCGCGCTGCTACCATCGACGCGGTCCGGGCCGCGAGCCGGGGTGTCATCGTATCCGAAAGGAGTGAAAATGAGACGAAAGTCGTCGGGCGTCGCGGTTGCGGCGGTGCTGGTGGGCGTCGCCGTGGCGGCCGTGGTCTACATTGCGAGCTTCGGCAAGTCGCGCCATGCGGATGCGCCCGTGCCGGCGGTCTCGACCTTCGCCGCGCAGAACGGCGCGGCGAGTGCGGCCGCCTTCGGCGATGCGCCGCGCGAGCATGTCACGGCGTCGGGCGAGCAGACCGCCGCGCAATAAAGCGCAAGGTCCCGAATCTGTCATTCCCGACAGGAATATGACTTGCTGCCCGGCCGATGTCGCCTTTACAAGGCTCATCGGGAGCAGATTGCGATGGGACATGATCCCGGGCAGATTCCACCCGCCGCGCTGCCCGTCGATGGGCGCGGCATGATCGGCAACATGAAGACGGCGGCGCTCGTGTCGCTGTCCGGCGCGATCGATTTCATGTGCTTTCCGCGCATCGACTCGCCAACGGTCTTCGCCGCGCTGCTCGATCGCGAGCGCGGCGGCGCTTTTTCGATCACGCCGCGCGAGCCGCACGCGAACGTCAAGCAGATGTATCTGCCCGAAACGAACGTGCTGCTCACGCGCTTCATGACCGGCGACGGCGTCTGCGAACTGCTCGACCTGATGCCGGTCGCATCGGAGGCGAACGCGGCCGGTACGGCGCCGAACTGCGTGTTGCGCATCGCGCGGCTCGTGTACGGACGCATGACGCTCGACGTGCGATGCGATCCGCGTTTCGATTACGCGCGCGCGAAGCATACGGCGCGCGCCGTGGAGCAGGGCGTCGAGTTCGTTCGCGACGATGGCGCGCCGTCCCTGCGTCTGCTCGCGAACGTGCCGCTCGCCATCGAGGACGCGGGTGCACGCGCCACACTCGACCTCGCGCAAGGCGAATGCGCATGCTTCGCGCTCGGCGACGCCAACGGGCTTGGCGAGATCGGCGCGAATCACGATGCGGTGCTCGAACAGACCATCGATTACTGGAAGACGTGGTCGTCGCGCTCGACGTATCGCGGGCGATATCGCGAAGTCGTGCTGCGCTCGGCGCTTACGCTCAAGCTCCTGAGCTCGGAAGAATTCGGCGCGATCGTCGCCGCGCCGACATTCGGCCTGCCCGAAACGCACGACGGCTCGCGCCGCTGGGATTATCGCTATACCTGGATTCGCGACGCGGCTTTCTCCGTCTACGCGTTGCTGCGCCTCGGCTATACCGGCGAGGCGGAACGCTTCATGAAGTGGATTGCCGAACGCAGCCGCGATTGCAGCGCGCACGGCCAGTTGCGCGTGATGTACGCCGTCGATGGCGCCGACGCGCTCGCGGAAGCCGAACTGAAAAGCCTCGTCGGCGAAGTGCCGGGGCAGGTGGTCGTCGGCAACGAAGCGCGCGAGCAGATCCAGCTCGACGTCTACGGCGCGCTGCTCGACTCGGTGTATCTCTACAACAAGTACGGCGCGGCCATTTCCTACGACGGCTGGCGGCACGTGACGCGCACGGTCGATTACGTCGTCGAGCACTGGCGTGAGGCGGATCACGGCATCTGGGAGTTTCGCAACGGCACACGCGCACTGCTGCATTCGCGCCTGATGTGCTGGGTGACCGTCGATCGCGCGCTGCGTCTCGCCGAAAAGCGCTCGCTGCCCGCGCCGCTCGCAAGCTGGTTCGACACGCGCGACGCGATTCATCGCGACATCCACGAGCAGTTCTGGAACGACGACCTGCAAAGCTTCGTGCAGACGCCCGGTTCCGCCACGCTCGACGCCGCCGCGCTGATGATGCCGCTCGTGCGCTTCATCGGCCCGAAAGATCCGCGCTGGATCGGCACGCTCGATGCGATCGGGCGCGAACTGCGCGTCGATCCGCTGATTTTCCGCTATACGCGCGGCTCGACGCTCGACGGCTTGCCGGGCATGGAAGGCGGCTTCTCGGCGTGCTCGTTCTGGTACGCGGAGGCGCTCGCGCGCGCGGGGCGTGTCGACGAAGGGCGGCTCGTCTTCGAAAAGATGCTGGCGTACGCGAATCATGTCGGTCTCTTCTCGGAGGAAGTGGCGATCAGCGGCGAAGCGCTCGGCAATTTTCCGCAGGCGCTCACGCATCTCGCGCTCATCAGCGCCGCGTATCAGCTCGATCGCGACCTCGATCGCGTGCACGTGCCCTGGACCTGAGCGCTTCCACGCGCCGCGCCGCGACGCTGTATCCTTGCTGCTCACGCTTTTCGTGAACGGAGGAACGGCGCATGAACGGCAAGACGCTCATGACGTGCATCGACGCGGCGCACGCGTCGCTCAAGGAACATGCCGACGAAATCGCGTCGCTCGATCAGGCGATCGGCGACGGCGATCACATCATCAACCTGCTGCGCGGCATGGATGCGCTCGCGGCCCTGCGCGCGTCGATCGAAGCCGAAGCGTTCGCGCCCGCGCTCAAGCTGGCGGCGGCGAAAGTGCTTTCCACGGTCGGCGGGTCGTCCGGGCCGCTGTTCTTTTCGATGCTCACGGGCATGGCGAAAGCCGCGCCCGACGAGGCCGGCGAGACCGACGTGAAGGCGTTCGCGCGGGCCTTCGCGGCGGGCGTGGACGCCGTCGGCCAGCGCGGCAAGACCGGCACGGGCAGCAAGACGATGATGGACGTGCTGATTCCCGTTGCCGAACGATTCACCGCCCTGGCCGACGCGGGCGCTTCGAAGCAGGACGTGCTCGAAGCGCTGCCGCGCATCGCCGAAGACAACATGCTCGCCACGCGCGACATGCTCGCCACCAAAGGGCGCGCGTCGTTTCTCGGCGAGCGCTCGCGCGGTCATATCGATCCGGGCGCGCGGTCGAGCCAGCTCATGATCGCGGCGGTCTGCGCGCATCTCGCGCAAGACGGCGCCTGAACACAACAAGGAGCAGGGGATATGAAGAAGTTCATCAATCGCGTCGACGATTACCTGACGGAGAGCCTCGCGGGATTCGCCGCCGCGCACGCCGATCTCGTCACGGTCAGCTTCGACCCGCTGTACATCGTGCGCAAGACGTTGAAGCCCGGCAAGGTGGCGATCATTTCGGGTGGCGGCTCGGGTCACGAGCCGCTGCATGGCGGCTTCGTCGGTCACGGCATGCTCGACGCCGCGTGCCCCGGCCAGGTCTTCACCTCGCCGACGCCCGATCAGATGATGGCCGCGGCGCAGGCCGCCGACACCGGCGCGGGCGTGCTGTTCATCGTGAAGAACTATTCGGGCGATTTGATGAACTTCGAGATGGCGTCCGAACTCTGCGAGATGCCCAATGCATCGGTGTTGGTCAACGACGACGTCGCCGTCGAGAATTCCAGCTTCACGACCGGCAGGCGCGGCGTCGCGGGCACGGTGATCGTCGAAAAGCTCGTCGGCAGCTTCGCGGAAACCGGCGCCGATCTGCAGGCGTGCCGGGCGTTCGGCGAACGGGTGACGGCGCGCATCGCGTCGATGGGCGTGGCGTTTTCGAGCTGCACGGTGCCTGCCGCGGGCAAGCCGACCTTCGCGCTCGGCGACGATGAAATCGAAATCGGCGTCGGCATACACGGCGAGCCGGGACGCAGGCGCGCGAAGTTCGACACGGCGAACGCCATCGCGGACGAACTGCTCGCGGCGATGGTCGAAGACCTCAAGCCGGCCGCCGACGCGCCGTTGCTGTTGCTCGTCAACGGGCTCGGCGGCACGCCGCTATCGGAGCTGTATCTGCTGTATCACGCGGCGCGTGCCTGGCTCGACGGGCGCGGCCTGAGCGTGGCGCGCTCGCAGGTGGGCGCGTTGACGACATCGCTGGACATGGCGGGCGCATCGCTCACGCTCTGCACGCTCGACGACGAAATGATGCGGCACTGGGACAGTCCCGTGCATACGGCGGGACTGCGCTGGGGCATGTGATTATTCCGCGCGCTCGGGCAGCAGCGCCGCCAGCAGGCGCCGCAGTTCGGCGGCTTCGCGCGGCGTGAGCCT
This sequence comes from Caballeronia sp. PC1, assembly GCF_021353155.1. Lineage (NCBI taxonomy): Bacteria > Pseudomonadati > Pseudomonadota > Betaproteobacteria > Burkholderiales > Burkholderiaceae > Caballeronia > Caballeronia sp. PC1. The sequence continues at coordinate 641,541 of NZ_JAJUBH010000002.1, read as the reverse complement.
CGCCGTGAGGATGCGTTCGACTTCCTCGACCCGCGGCCGCAACGTCGCAAGCTGCTTCTTGCCCGCCGCAGTGAGAAAGAGCACGTAGCTGCGCTTGTCGACGGGATCGTCGGAGCGAGCGATCAAGCCGTTGCGAACCATGCGCGCGACGAGATCGGCGATGGTCGAACGGTCCACGTCGAGTTCATCGCCGAGCTGCCGCTGATTGACGCCCGGCGTTCGCTGCAGGATCTCGAGCGCCGCGTACTGGACGCTCGTGATCTCCGCGGAGACTTCGCTGAGCCATACCGCCACATGGCGCTGCTGGGCGCGGCGCACGAGGCTGCCCGTGAATTTCGCGAGCGTTTCGGGATCGTCGTTTCTAGTCGGCAATTTCGCGGAGTCGTTGTAAGTCAGTGCGCGCGGAAGATCGGCCGGAAGAAGGCGGCCAGTTCCTCGTAGGCATCGAGTGGCAGAACGTGCGCGACATACTGATCCGGACGGACCACGACGAGCACGCCCCGTTCGCGGTCGATGCCACGCTCGTCGAAGATATCAGTCGCCGCGTCGCTCGTAAATGCCTTCTCGTAGTCGACGAGACCGTGACAACCTTTGCGCGGCAGCAGCAGCGCGGGGAGTTCTTCGAGCCGCACTTCGCGATGAGGCTGCTGCAGCACCGCACGCACGTCGAGCACGCTGTCGATGTCGGCGCCTTTCGGCGTGAAGCGCCGCAAGACCGAATCGGGCGACGTGGCGAGATGCTCGCACCACGCATGCAGCGCACTGCGATTCGCATCCGCGAATGCATACAGACGCCAGCGGCCATCGGCGCGCGCGGCGTGGCCGAGATGCATCGGCTTGGCATCGGCCAGACGCACGACGGGTGACGAATGAAAGCGCGTGCCGATCGTAAAGCCCTTCGCCAGCGGCTGATGCGTCGATTCGCCCGTGAGCACCGCCGGCCGATAATGCGTCGCGACGCCCGCCGTATAGCGGCCCGCGCGCACGAAGTACGCCTGAAGCTCGGCCGGATCGACGCCGCCTGCTTCGGGCCGGTTCGGGTCCTTCGGCGGCGCGGCCATCATCGCGGACCATTCCTTGTCGAAGTCGATCAACTCCTGCGCGATCGGCTGGCGCTCGTCGGAATAGGTGCGCAGCAAGTCGGCGTCGCTGCGTCCCTGCAATACCGCGCCGAGCTTCCAGCCGAGATTGAAGCCGTCCTGCATCGACACGTTCATGCCCTGGCCGGCTTTAGCGCTATGCGTATGACAGGCGTCGCCGGCGATGAACACACGCGGCTCGCGCGACGTTCCATCGGCCGCGAGGGCGTCGTCGAAACGGTCGCTCAGACGCTGTCCCACTTCGTAGACGGAGAACCAGGCGACTTCCTTCACATCGAGCGAGTAGGGATGCAGGATGCGCTGCGCCGTCTCGATGATGTGATCGACCGACGTCTGCTTGATGCCGTCGCGATTGTCGGGCGAGACCTCGCCCAGATCGACGTAGAAGCGCACGAGATAGCCGCCTTCGCGCGGAATGATGAGCAGATTGCCCTTGCTCGCGGACTGTATCGCCGCCTTCAGCCGTATGTCGGGGAAGTCGGTGACGGCGAGCGCATCCATGACGCCCCACGCGTGGTTCGCGGCATCGCCATGCAGCGTTTGCCCGATGGCGGTGCGCACGCGGCTGCGCGCGCCGTCGCAACCCACGACATAGCGCGCGCGCACGGTCACTTGCTCGTCGAGCCGCGCGGCGTCGGTGCGGCGCATCGTGACGCGCACGGGATAATCGCCGGCGTCGTCGCGCTGCACGTCGATGACTTCGAGATCGTAGTCCGGCTCCAGACGGTGCGCGGAACGGCGCATGACATCGAGCAGATAGTCCTGCACGCGCGCCTGATTGACGATCACATGCGGAAACTCAGACATGCCTGTTTCGGTATCCTGAACACGTCCGGTACGTTTGATTGCGCCGCGATCCTGCGCATCGGGGCGCCAGAACACGGTCTCGTTCACCCAATAGGCTTCGCGCATCAGGCGGTCGCTGAGGCCGAACGCATTGAACATCTCGACGGTGCGGCATGCGACGCCGTCAGCCTGTCCCATCTGCAGCGGTCCCGCGCGGCGTTCGACGATGCGCAGGTCGATGCCCGGAAACTGCGAGAGCTGCGCCGCGAGCACGAGCCCGGCGGGGCCGCTCCCGACGATGAGCACGTCCACCGTGTCGGGCATTTCCGTGCGGGGCGCGCCGTCGGCGGCGGGTTCGATCGTCGGATCGCCGACCCGAAAGCCATTGAGATGAAACTGCATGGTGTCTTCCTCCATTCGATGCTCGTCAGTGTGATGAGAAATATACTCCGTACACCAACCATTTCCAAGACTTTCCGGCGCGCCTGATGTTTACCCCTAGTTTTGGTCGTTAAGAACGCGATCTTTGTCGTATCAAATGAGGTAAGGGAGCGTAAGAATGCGTTACAGACTGCGGCCAGTCCGTGTGATAAAAAGCTTGTCGCAGCGGCTGCCTTTATCGCTTTCGGGGAGTAAAGCGTGGGCAGGCCACGCCGCTGGCTTCCGAGTCGTCCAACAATAAACAGACGCCTTCCGGCGTCGATTCTTTTCGGCGAAAAGCTTCAGTGTCGGAGGCACAACATGTTGACCCTGGCGGTCGAATCGGTAAGACGGCGCTTACGGGGCGTTCATCAGGACCACAAACGGATTGCACGAAGCGCGGTCGTGCTGCTTGTTTTCGTTCTCGCCGGAAAATGCATAGGCGCATCGAAGGAAATGGCGATCGCTTATCGCTACGGGATCAGCGGAGTCGTCGATGCCTATCAGCTTGCGCTGACGCTCGTCACCTGGCTTCCGACGATGATCACGAACCAGTTGAGCGTGCTGCTCGTTCCGGCGCTCGTCGCATTACGGAAGGACAAGTCTCAGCAGAACGGATTTCTCGGCGAACTGGAAGGCATGGGGCTCGTCATCGGCCTTGCATCGTGTCTGCTGCTGTTTCTCTTCTGGCCGTACATGGCCGAACTCGTCGCAAAGAATCTTGCCGACTCGACTCGCGAAACGGTCGGGCGGATGATCATCGGCATGGCGCCGGCCGGCGTATTGAGCTTCACGATCTGCATTTCGTCGTCGCGGCTGCAGGCATCGGGACGGCACATCAATACCTTGCTCGAATGCGTGCCGGCCATCGGTTTGCTGGTCTTCGTGCTGGCCGCGCGCGATAACGATTCGATCATGCCGCTCGTGCTGGGCACGTCGATCGGCTTCGTGATTCAGAGCCTGTGGTTGAGAATCCTGGCGCGGCGTGCAGATGCTTTGGCCGCCGCGCCGCGCCTTTCGACGCGTGCGCGCCAATGGCCGAACACCGTGCGCTCGATGGGCACGCTCATGATCGGCTCGGTCGCCGCGGGCCTGTGGCTGCCGGTGGATCAATACTTCATGGCGCAGCAGGGCGACGGCGCCATCGCCACGCTCGGCTATGCGAACCGGCTGCTTTCCTTACTGCTCAGCATGGGTGCGCTCGCGATCAGCCGCGCGACCTTGCCGATCCTCTCGGAGATCCTGTTTCAAGGCGACCACGCCCGCGCGCGCAACACCGCGCTGAAATGGTCGGGGATCATGCTGACAGTCGGCGTCGTCGGCGCGGGCATTGCGTACGCGCTCGCGCCGTATGTCATCAGGCTGCTGTTCCAGAAGGGCGCTTTCACGGCGGAGGACACCATCGCGGTAACGAACCTGTTCCGCTTCGGGCTCGTGCAGGTGCCGTTCTATTTCGGCATGTGCGTGCTGGTCCAGTTGTTCGCGAGCGAGACGCGCTACCGGACCATTTCCGTCATCTCCGTTCTGGGCTTCGCCATCAAGATTCTGGGCAACGTCGTGCTGGCCCGGCTGTATGGCGCGCAAGGCGTGCTTCTCGCTACCGGCGTCGGCGCGGCGAGCGTGCTCGCTTGCTATGTCTTCGGAACGCGATACATTCCGCTCGCGACAGATACAGGCCGGCGCGGCCCGGCCGATTGAAAGTAGGCGGCTAATTCAGTGAGGCGATGCGAAGGGGAGAACATCGACACCTATTTTTTATCCGCGGAATTGACGATATAGTGGGCCGAATCGCGAGCCTTGCGACCAATGTTCAGCAGATGCCTAACCTCGTGCCGGCATCATGATGCCGGCGTCAGCCAATAACATTCCTCTGAACGGGTGTGCGACATGAAAGTGCTCCTTTCCTTCCTCGCGGCTTCGGCGCTTTGTCTCGTGACGGCGGCGGCCAGCGCCCAGCAAACCGTTCACATTGGTGTTTCGGCGCCGCTCACCGGCCTGGGCGCCGCCAACGGCAAGGACATCGAAAACGGCGTGCGTCTTGCCGTGGAGGAGGCGAATGCGCAACGCCTCACTATCGGCGGGCAGCCGGTCAAATTCGAACTCGCATCCGTCGATGATCAGGGCGATCCGCGCATCGGCGTTCAAGTGGCGCAGAAGCTCGTCGACGATGGCGTCGTGGCCGTGGTCGGCTACTACAACTCCGGCGTGGCGCTGCCTTCGGCGCCGATCTTCGCGCGCGCGGGCATTCCGTTGATCGACCCGGCGGCGACGAATCCGGCGATCACACGCCAGGGCTTGAACAACGTGTTCCGCATCATCGCGACCGACACGCAGAACTCGGGCAACGCGGGCACGTATGCCGTGAAAGTCACGAAAGCGAAGCGAATCGCGGTGATGGACGACCGCACGGCCTTCGGGCAAGGCGCGGTCGAGGAATTCAAGAAGGCGGTGCAAGCGGCGGGCGGCCAGGTCGTCGCCGAGGAATACACCACTGACAAGGCCGTCGAGTTCAATGCGCAATTGACGAACATAAAGGCCGCCAACGCGGACCTTCTGTATTTCGGCGGGCTCGATGGCCAGGCGGGCCTGATCGTCAAGCGCATGAAGCAACTGGGCATCCGGGCGCAGTTCGTGGGAAGCGGTGGAATTGCCGATAGCGTGTTCATCAGTTCGGCGGGCAATGCGGCCGAAGGTGCGATGGCATGGGAGTATGGCCGGCCTGTCGAGTCATTGCCGGAAGGGCGCGCGTTCGCGGAAAAATTCAAGAAGCGCTTTGGCGCGGAAACGCTGACTTACGCGCCGTTCGCTTACGACTGCGCGTGGCTCGCCATCACGGCGATGAAGCAGGCCAACTCCGTCAAGCCCGCGACGTTCATGGAGACGCTGCGGAAGATGCAATATAACGGCATTACCGGGCATATTTCGTTTGATAAGTATGGAGACCTGAATAGTCCGACGTCGACGCTTTATCAGGTGAAGTCGATGAAGTGGCAGCCGGTTACTACTATTGGGGCGGAGAAGTAGTCGGTCCGTCCTCACGGAAACGCGCCACCAGACGCCGAATCTGACGGGTCGTGAGCGCCAGCCGCGCGGCGGCACGCCCCGGCTTGAGGCGACCGTCCGTGACGTCTTGAATGACCTTGAATCGATCGAGTTCGCGCATGCTCATGGTGATCTGTCCGGTGCTCGCCATCGAAGCCTCCGTCGCCGCGAAACCCGCGAACGGTCAGCTTGCGTGCCATCAAAGCGGACATTTGAACTTGGTTAAAAGCGGACATTACTTATATGGTCGCCTCCCATTTGCAAGGTAATTGTTCGTAGCGAGGAGGGTGGTTGCGGACTTATATCCGGACTCGATCGCGGGCATGCCCGCCGGCCCCGATGGATTTCGCCGCAAAGGTCCTAATCTAAATAGCGGACTCGAAGTCCGAGTAATGTCTCAGGCTTGCCTTTGCGCGGTCCAACCTGTCTTGCCATCGTTCAATCCACCTGTGCAACCGTGGATAAGTTTTACGTTGCGTAGCTTGCTTAGTGCAGCGGTGAGGCTTGATACGTTCGTCCATACGCAAGCAGCGCCCAAATCGTTCGTGCCATCTTGTTGGCGAGAGCGACAGCAACGACGTTCGTCGGACGCCGGGTCAACATCAGGCGCAATCGCTCCGGCAAATGCCTTGAGCTTGAGATCACCGCCCGAGCACCGTGAATCAGCAGCGTTCGCAAATAGACGTCACCGCGTTTGCTGATGCCTCCAAGCTTCGTTTTGCCTCCGGAGCTATTCTGTCGCGGCACCAGACCAAGATAGGCAGCGAACTCGCGTCCGGAGCGGAACGACTTCGCTTGTCCGATCACCGATACCGCAGCGGTCGCCGTAAGCACACCAACGCCGGGAATTTCGGAGATACGGCGACATGCGTCGTCGTTGCGCCGCCATTCCTGAATGCGATGTTCGAGCAATTCGATCTGCTCGTCGAGCATGCGAAGTCGCGAGAGTTGATCTTGCAGACTGTCCGTCAGCATGACGGGAAACTGGTCATCGAATGACACTAGGGACGCTTTTGCAGCCTCAATGGATGGGCGACGGCCTTGCGGCAGTACGATGCCGAACTCGTAGAGCAATCCACGAAGCTGATTGATGTGCATGACGCGAATCCGGACCAGTTGCTGACGGATCCGGTGCAGCGCCAGCATGGCCTGCTGATCTTCGGTCTTGACTGCGACGAACCGCATGCCAGGGCGCTGGGCGGCTTCCCAGATTGCGGCGGCATCAGCCGCATCGTTCTTGTTCGACTTCACGAACGGTCGTACGAACTGGGCCGCTATGAGCCGCACGTCGTGGCCGAGTCGTGCCAGAGTTCGGGCCCAATGATGAGCGCTGCCGCAAGCTTCCATGACGACGCGGCATGCCGGCCGGTTCGCAAAGAACGGCACGAGCTGCGCACGTTTGAGCGCCTTGCTGTAAATCGCGCCGGTCTGAGGATCGACGTAGTGAATCTGGAAAACGCGCTTGGCCAGATCGATGGCGATGGTCGTGGATTCCATCTGGTTCTCCTTGACGGCGGACACGCCGAACCAGCAATGTCGCACGCTCCAGTCAACCGAACTGCGGCGACGGATGACCGCTAAGGCGGGAGGCGACCATTCCATCTAAAGAGCTCTAACACACAAAAATTCGCTAATTTATGTTATGTCAAATAAAAAACGCAAGCTCATCAATTCCCCTCCAAAAACCACAACCCGCCCGCCAACCCCACACCCTCAAAAATTTTTCACCCAAAAACCCCCACACCCAAAAACTTTCCCCTATAATTCGCGGCTTCCGTAGGCTCGTAGCTCAGCTGGTTAGAGCACCACCTTGACATGGTGGGGGTCGTTGGTTCGAGTCCAATCGAGCCTACCAACGCACAAATTAAAACGCACCGTCGCGATATCAATCGCCACGGTGCGTTTTTCATTCATGCGCCGCTTTCATCCGGCGCACAGACTCAATCTCAATCCCAGCAATTTCGAAATGCCACCGCGACGATCACCGGCACGGTAAGCACGAGCGGAATGGCGAAGTACGGGATTTCCAGATGGACGATCCATGTGTAGATCAGCCAGCCCACGCCCAGCGCGAGCGTGGCCAGGCCGATGAGCGCCGTCAACACGTTGAGCGTGCGCGGCGACATCCGCTTGACGGGAGATTCTTTGCCCGAAGGAGTTTCCATGGCGGCGGGCGCGTTCGAGCGCGAAACAAGTACATCTCGATTTTATACCGCGCTGCCCGCCCCTGTACTGCCGCCGTCGTCTTCAGATATGGAACAGTTGCGCCACGAGCGCCGCGCCCAGGAACGTCCCGGCGTTCGCCACGAACGAGACGAGCACGATCCGCCAGCCGAGCCGCCTGAACGCCGGGATATCCTTGGCGATCGAAAGCCCCGCGAAAGTCAGCATAGGCGTCGTCACGCCGAGGAAGTCGTTTTGCGCGCTCAGCGTCGCGATCTGCGCGCCCCACGGGCACCACGGCGAGGTCAGGAACATCGCCACGATCGACACCCAGCACACCGCCGGAATCTTGCGCCCGGTCGCTTGCGCAATCGCGTCGCCGACGATCGTCGCGAGCACCATCACGGCCATGCCGGGCAAGCCTTGCAGCGGCGTCGTGCCGTGCGTGATCCAGTCGGCGACGAGCGCCATCAACGCCGTCACGCCCCACGCGAGCATCTTGCCGCCGTAGCCGAGATGCGGCGCCTCGGTCTTCACATCGCCCAGTTTCGGCGCCGATGAAGCCGTCTCCCGCGCACTCGATGCCTTCGTCGTGCGGCCGATCAGAGGCTCCAGCAGCCGGTATCCCCACACCGCCATCGGCAGCGAAATGAACAGCGTGAAATACGTGCCGATGGTCGTCGTGATCAGGTTGCTCGCCGCCGCGAACGTCAGCACCGATTTCGCCGTCTCCGGGTCCTGCTGTGCCGCGATCGCGCCCGATGCCGCCGCCATCATGCTGCCTGAGCCGACGCCCGAGCCCATCGCGAGCGCGAGCGGATGAAAGATATGCAGGCTCGCGACGAAGCCCGCGAAAATCGCGATGAACACCGCGCCGAACACCGTGCCCGTCAGATACTCGGCGAGCACGCCGCGCCCTTCCGCCGAATCCATGCCGTACTTTTCGCCGATGATCGCAAGGCTCGGCTCGCGCCCGACCGAAAACGTCGCGCCGATCGCCTCGCGCTTGATGCCGAGCAGAAGCGCGAGCGGCAATCCAAGCAGAATCGTCCCGACGAAGTGGCCGAGTTCCTGGAACGCCAGCGCCCAGCCCGCCGCGGCGAGCTTGGGCAATGCGCTGCCAACCATCAGGCCGAGTTTCGAAACGAACAGCAACAGCGCGGGCTGCAGAATGGCCGCGGCATAGAACTGGCTGCGCACGTCGAGCCGCGCCGGGCTCTTCCAGCGTTCCGAAGCCAGCCCGAGCGCCGCGCCGAGCAAAAGCGCCCAGATCATCGGCAACAGAACGACCTTGCCCGGGCCGATCCTGAACGTGAACGAGCCGATGAACTCCGCGATCAATAAAATGATCGCCGCATAAAAAAAGAGCTTCGCGGTTCTCAGGCCGCTGCCTTCCGCGCCATCCGCGCTCAACGTGCTTTCCATTGTCTCGTCCCCTTGTTGGCCCGCGCGACGCATCGGCGACGCGCGGGCGCCTTGGTCATCGATTACTCATAGCCAGTCATAGATAGCCGAAGGTCGTGGCCGGCTCCTTCGCCGTCTCGACCCACACGCTCTTGGTCTGCGTGTACTCGTAGAGCGCCTCGACGCCGCTGGATCGTCCGTAGCCCGACAAGCCGTAGCCGCCGAACGGCGACGCCACGTTGATGGTCTTGTAGCCGTTGACCCAGAACGTGCCCGCATCGACGAGACTCGCGACGCGATGCGAACGCGCGACGTCGTTGGTCCACACCGCGCCGGCCAAGCCGAACTCGGTATCGTTGGCGATCGCGATGGCTTCCTCTTCCGACTCGAACGGGATCGCCGCGACGACCGGCCCGAAGATTTCCGTGCGCGCGACGTCCATCTCGTTGGTGACGCCGGCGAGCACGGTCGGCGGCACGAAATAGCCCGCATCCGAGCGCTCGGCCGTGCCCGCCGCGAGCGTCGCGCCGGCCGCCACGCCCTTCTCGATCATCGAGATGACGTGATCATATTGCCTGCGATTATTGATCGGGCCGACTTCGGTGGCATCTTCGAGCGGCGCGCCGACGCGAATTTTCTTCGCGCCCGCCGCGACCATCGCGACGAATTCGTCGTAGACGGAACGCTGCACGAGCAGGCGCGAACCCGCGACGCAGCTTTGTCCCGCGCCCGCGAAAATCGCCGCTTGCGCGGTCAGCGCGGCGCGCTTCAAATCGGCATCGGCGAAGATGATGTTGGCCGACTTGCCGCCCAGTTCGAGCACGCACGGCAGCACGCGCTTTGCCGCCGCTTCGGCGATGCGCGCGCCCGTTGCAGGCGAGCCGACGAACACGACTTTCTTCACCGCCTTGTGCGCGATCGCCGATTGCGCAACGGTCTGTCCAAGTCCCGCGAGCACGTTGACGAGGCCCTTCGGCGCACCCGCGCGCTCGGCCAACAAGCCGATGACAAGCGACGTGAACGGCGTGAGCTCGGAAGGTTTGAGCAGCACGGCATTACCCATCGACATGGCGGGCGCGACCTGCCAGCCGCACGTGAAGACCGGCGCGTTCCACGGCGTGATCTGCAGCACGGTGCCGGCCGGTTCGCGGCGCGTGTAGTTCAGGTGCGATGTCGGCACGGGAATGACATCGCCATAAAACTTGTCGGCCCAGCCGCCGTAGTACTCGAACATCTCGGCGACCTTCGCCACTTCGCCGCGGCAATCGCGGATCGGCTTGCCCGAACCGAGCGATTCGAGCCGCGCGATGTGCTCCGCCTCCTTGCGGATCTCGCGCGCGATCTCGAACATCACGCGGCCGCGCGCCGCGTGGGTGAGCGCCCACCATTGCTTCTGGGCACGCGTGGCCGCTGCTGCCGCCTGCTCGACGACCGCCGCGCCGCCGTCCTTGTACGCGAGGCTCGGCTTGCCGGTGGCGGCGTCGTAAAGCTGGATGCTGTCGCCCGCGCCTTCGATCAACTCGCCGCCGACATACGATCCGATGGTCTTCGCGCCCGGAAAGAAATGCGTGAAGGCCGCGAGAAGCTGTTCTGCTGCGTCGTATTCCCTATTCGCCATGTCGATGAGTCCCGTTACTTCGATTCAGTGAACTGCACGATGCGATTGAAATCCTCCGCATCGCCGATGCTCGTCTCGCTTGCCGCCCACAAGCGCCCTGCTTCACGCGCGATCGGCGCGTTCTCGTGCTGGCCGTCGAGCAGCGCCATCGCGAGGCGCACGTCCTTGCGCATCAGCTTCATCGTGAAGCCGGAGTCGAACTTGCCGTTGAAGATCCACGTCGGATAGTTGGTGAGCGTCGCGCTGTTGCGGCCCGATCCGCCGTTGAGCGCCTCGACGAGCTTCTCCGGATCGACGCCCGCGCCCTGCGCCGCGCGCACGGCCTCGCTCGCGGCGAGCAGATGCACGCCCGTCAGCATGTTGTTGATGATCTTCGTCACATGGCCCGCGCCGACCGGCCCGACATGCACGCGCTTGGCGCTGATCGCCGCGAGGATCGGTTCGACGGCCGCGACGTCCGCTTCCGAGCCGCCGAGCACCATCGTCATCGTGGCGGTCGCCGCGCCTTTCGGGCCGCCGCTCACGGGCGCGTCGACAAAGCCGATCTTGCATTCCGCGAGCGCCGCGGCCACTTTCTTCGTGCTGTTCGGATCGGCGGTCGTCGTATCGACGACGATCAGACCAGCCTTGCCGCTTGACGCCACACCGCCCTGCCCGAGCACGACTTCCTCGACGATCGCGGAGGTCGGCAGCGAGAGAATGAGCACATCGGCTGCGCTCGCAATCGCCGCAATCGATGCGCACGCTTCGATCCCGTCGTCCCGCAGCGCTTCTGCGACGCCCGGCGCCGCATCGAAGCCGAGCACGCGAAAACCGCCGCGTCGCGCGCAGCGCGCCATGCCGCGCCCCATGTTCCCCAGGCCGATCACACCTACAGTCTTCATCCGTCTTGCTCCTCTCATGCGTTGTGCGGTTCCGTCATATTCGGCCGCCGAAGCCGTACAATCAATCAACGCCAATATTGGAATTGTTCTAATTTTTAGAACACTCAAGCGCCATGACGGACAACCTCACCGACAGCCGCATCGTTTATTTTTTCGAAGCCGTGCGCTGCGGCACGATTCGCGCGGCGGCGGATTACCTCAACGTCGCGCCTTCTGCGGTCAGCCGGCAGATCGGCCTGCTGGAAACGGAACTCGATGCGGCGCTCGTCGAACGCCATGCGCGCGGCGTGAAGCCGACCGAGGCCGGGCAATGCGTGATCGAATATTTTCGCGAGCAGCTCGCGCATCGCGACGATCTGCTTTCGCGTCTTCAGGAATTGCGCGGATTGCGCACGGGGCAAGTGAACATCGTGCTCGGCGAGGGCTTCGTGTCGGATCTGCTTTCCGGGCCGATGCAGCAGTTCTGCCGGCAATATCCCGGCATCAAGGTGAATCTCGATCTCGGCGGCACCAATGACGTGATCCGCAAGATCTCGGAGGATGAAGGCGAGATCGGTCTCGTCTATAACCCGCCGCAGGAACCGAAGCTCGTGTCGCGCGCGATCAAGCGTCAGCCGATGATGGCGATCGTCGGCGCGAGTTTTCCGCGCAAGGAACACAAGTCGATGACCGTGCACGAGCTTGCGCGCTATCCGCTCGCGGTGACGCACGCTTCATACGGCACGCGGCAGATGTTGCAGGCCGTCGAATACGCGGAGAAGCTGCGGCTCGATCCTGTGGTGACGACCAATTCCATCGCCATACTCAAGCAGTTCGTAAAATCGGGGCTGGGCATCACGGTGCTGCCCGCCTTCGCCGTGACGAGCGAAATGGAAGCGGGCGATCTTTTCGCGATCGACATCACGCATCCCATTCTCGCCGATGCCGAAGCGCATCTCGTCACGCGCGCGGGGCGCAGGTTATCGGTTGCATCGAACAAGATGCTTCAGTTCATGACCGCGCAGATGCGCGCGTTTCGCTAACCCGTCAACAGGAGGACATGACATGATCGACGATATCGACCGGAAGCATTTGCTACGCTGCATCGAACTCGCGCAGGAAGCGCTCGACGATGGCGACGAACCCTTTGGCTCGATGCTCGTCGCGAAAGACGGGCGCGTGCTATTCGAAGATCGCAATCGCGTGAGCGGCGGCGATCACACGCGGCATCCGGAATTCGCGATCGCGAAATGGGCGGCGGAGAACATGCCGGAAGCCGAGCGCCGCGACGCGGTCGTGTACACGTCCGGCGAGCATTGCGCGATGTGCTCGGCAGCGCACGCGTGGGTCGGTCTCGGGCGCATCGTGTACGCGGCGTCCACTCAGCAGTTCACGCGATGGCGAGCCGAACTCGGCGCGAAGCCCGGGCGCGTGCGTGCTCTGGCGATTCAGGACGTTATCGACGATACGGTAGTCGATGGACCCGTCGAGGACTTCGCCGAACGCGTGAAAGCGCTGCATGTTGCGCACTATCGTAAGGCGAATGCCTAGCGAGTGGCAACAGGGCGTCGATGCTCGCTCATATATGGCGTGCCGTATCGATGAATCTTATCGCTGCGCAAGCGCAATGCAACGCAAAAAACCCGGCGGGGAATGTCCCGGCCGGGTGAAAAGCACGCCCTCGGATGGTTTAGAAGTTATGCCGTATGCCAAGCGTCACGGACAACTGGCGGTCGCTGTTCGAGTTCGGCAGGTTCGGAATCTGCGCGTAATTCGCCGGTCCGCCCGTTGCCGGATCGACGCCGAGTCCCGCGCCCACCGCCTTCTGCATGATCGCGACGCCGTACAGCGCCGTGCGCTTGGACAACGCGTAATTCGCGCCGAGGTTCACCTGATGAAAGCGCGTCGATGAACCGCCGTCCGGTTTCGCGTTGTTATAGATATACGCAAGGCCCAGTTGCAGGAATGGCGTGGCCGCATACGTGAGATTCACTTCGCCGATGTCGAAAGCAATGTCGCGGCCCTGCGGATTCGCGCTGTCGGCGAAATACTGGCTATGCTCCAGACGGCTGTGCGTATAAGTCAGCGCAATGGTCGCCGGCCCGATCGCATACGATGCGCCCGCGCCATACGCCTTCAATGCTTCCGCGTTCTGCAACTGGCAATACAGCGCTGTCGGATTCGAGCAGGCGAAATCGCCGATATAACCATTCGTGCCGCCCAAAGCCGCATCGAGCGGATTATGCAGGTTCAGATAGCCCGCGCTGATCGACACGGGCAAACGCGTATAAGCCGCGGCAATCGCATAGCCGCGCCGTTGCGAGAAGTCCCCTGCCACACCGCCGAGACTATACGTGCCGCCGATCGAGAAACCATTCCAGTCCGGGCTCGTGTACTTGATCGCGTTATTGAAGTTGAAGGCTTCGTTGAGGTTATCCACGTCGCCGATATGCGATCCGTATAGCGTCGCCCATGAATTGCTCGACACATACACGCCGAGGAAATCCGAGTACGAATCGTACTGACGCCCGAAGGAGAGCGTGCCGAATTGCTCTTGCGCCAATCCGACCCATGCCTGCCGGTTGAATAACGCACCGCCCTGAACGAAACCGCCGCTACCTGTGTAGAAGCTGTTTTCCAGGTTGAACTTCGCCTGCAGGCCGCCGCCCAGGTCTTCCACGCCGAGAAAGCCGAAGCGCGAAGGCACCAGATTGCCGCCCGAAAACGCGATGTTATGCCCCGAGCCGACGCTGCCGTCGGCGTTGGTGAACTGCTGATTGGTCGTATATGTCAGCCCGGCATCGACGGTGCCGTACAGCGTCACCGTGCTCTGTGCCGATGCGCTCGCGCATACGGCGAGCGCCGCCGTGGACAGCAACTGGCGCGAGATCGTTCTAGTTATCATGCGAGCGTCCTCACGCGTAGTTGATCAGCACCGACTTGGTTTCGGTGTACATGTCGATCACCGCGCGTCCGAGTTCGCGCCCGAAGCCCGATTGCTTGAAGCCGCCGAAGGGCATGGCGTTATCGAGCAGCGAGTGGCAATTGACCCACACCGTGCCCGCCTTGATGCGCGGCACGAGCTTGTGAATCGCCGAAAGATCATTCGACCAGATGCTCGCGCCGAGGCCATACGGCGTGTCGTTCGCCTTCGCGACCACGCTGTCGATATCGCTGAACGGCATCGCGACCAGCACCGGCCCGAAGATTTCCTCGCGCACGACCTTCATCGAATGATCGGTATCGACGAGCACGGTCGGCCTCACGAAATAGCCTGCGCCTTCCTTGCGCGCACCGCCCGCGATCGCGCGCGCGCCTTCGTCGCGGCCCGCTTCGATATAACTCAGCACACGATCCATCTGCCGCGCCGATACCAGCGGCCCGATCTGCGTCGATGCATCGAGTCCCGGCCCCATCGGCAAGGATTGCGCGATCGCCGCGACGCGCTCCATCACGCGATCGAATACCTTGTCGTGCACATAGACGCGCGAGCCTGCCGTGCACACTTGTCCCGAGTTGAAGAAGATCGCATTGGCGACGCCTTCCGCGGCCTTGTCGATATCGACATCCGGCAGGACGATCACCGGCGACTTGCCGCCGAGTTCGAGCGACATGCGCGTCATGTTATCGAGCGCGGCGTGACCGATCGCCTTGCCGGTGGGGGTCGATCCCGTGAACGCGATCTTGTCGATGCCCGGATGACGCGCGAGCGCCGCGCCCGCCGTGCGGCCGAGGCCCGTGACCACGTTCACGACGCCCTTTTCGATGCCCGCTTCCTCGATCAGCATCGCAAGACGCAACGCCGACAGCGGCGTGTCTTCCGCGGGCTTGAGCACGACCGTGCAGCCGGTCGCAAGCGCGGGCGCGAGTTTCCACGAAGCCATCAGCAACGGGAAATTCCACGGAATGATCGCGCCGACGACACCCACCGCTTCCTTGCGCGTATAACCGAAGAAATCGTTCGAAGGGCTATACGGAATCGAGGCTTCGAGCGTGCTGCCTTCGATCTTCGTCGCCCATCCCGCCATATAGCGGAAGCATTGCGCGGCCATCGACACATCGAGGCCTTGCGCGACCGTCACGGGCTTGCCGTTGTCGAGCGATTCGATCTCCGCGAGCTCGCGCGCATTCGCTTCGATCAGATCGGCGACGCGCAACAGCAGACGTTCGCGATCCGTCGGCTTCATGCGCGACCATGCCGAATCGTCGAATGCGCGGCGCGCGGCGAGCACGGCGCGGTCCACATCCGTTTCGTCCGCACTCGGCACGCGTGCGAGCAATTCGCCATCGGCGGGATCGATGACATCGAGCGTCTTGCCGCTTGCGCTTTCGACCCATGCGCCGTCGATCAACATCTTCTGTTTCGACGCGAGAAACGCGCGCGTCGAATCGAGCATCGCGGGATGCTGGCTGTCATTCATGTTCTTGTCTCCTAGTAGTGTTCCGGGACGGCGTTCACGCCGTTCTCCTGCAATTCCTTCACGAGCTTCGTGCGGGTGCGCGCGACATCGGTGAGCGCGGGACGGCGGTGCGCCGCGATCTCTTCCGCCGTATAAGGCCTGAACGATGCGGGCCGCGATTGCGCGTTCATCGTCGTGAGCAGCCAGTTCAGAACGTTCGCGAGTTCCGCGTCGTTCAATGCCGAATTGGCCGCGCCGGGCACGCGCATCACGAACGTCCGGCCTTCGGGCAGCGAGACGAAATGCCCGAGCGATTCGCGCAACGGCGGCACCTTGCCGGGAATGCCCGAACCGTCGGCGGTATGGCATCCCATGCAGTTGAGCACCCAGTCCTGACGCGCACGCGCCGCGTCCTGCGCCTGTGCCTGCGAAGCAGCCGCCGGGCCGAGCGCGGCGAGCATCGCGGCGGCGATGACCGCGCGCGGCTTCATAGCCCGAGGCCCTTCACGACCGCGTCGCGCCGCTGATGCACCGCGGTCTGATCGAGCGGCGCCGCGCGCCATGCCTTCACTTCGGCGGCATCGAAGGGCTTGGCCGAACCGTGCTGCGCGTTCAGATCGAACACGACGTAATTCAGCACATCGGCGATTTCCTCGTCCGACAGCGACGCGAAACTCGGCATCTTGAAGTTGTAGCTTTTCTCCTTGACCTTGATCGGGCCGAACATGCCGTACATCACCGTATGGCCCAATTGCGCGCGGCCCTCGGGCGAGCCCGCATACTTGCCCGGATAGTCGACGAGCGGCGGCGCAAGTCCGTCCATGCCCTTGCCGCCCGCCTGATGACAGACCGCGCATTTGCCGTCGAAGGACGATTTGCCGCCGGGATAATGCACCGTTTGCGCGAAGCCCTGCGATGCGAGACTCATGGCGCCCGCGACGAGCGCCGTCATCCATACACGTGCCGTCTTCATTGCGTTGCCGCCCCCAACAGGACCGATACCGAGCAGTGGTAATTCGAATTGCCGTTCGCCATGCACCAGTTGATGTCGTTATTGAGCGACAGTTTGTAAAGCGGCTTTTCGCGTTCGTTGCGATTGCAGAAGCAGCGTCCGCAACTCGTCTTGCCGCAGCAATCGTTGTACGACACGATGTAATCGGAGCCGTCGTGCGGATTGCGGCATGTGCCGATCCACGTGATCGGCGAAGGCGTCGTGCCCGGCGGGCAACTGCTCGACGTGCCGCCGCAACAACTGCAAAGCCAGCCGTCGATCGCGCAATACTTCCAGTAATCGCAGCTCAGCGGATCGTCGCTTGCCGATGAACCCGGCTTCTTCGGTTCCGTCGCATAGGCGGTGCGGTCCACCGGCAACAACGGCACCATCGCCGATCCGACCAACACCTTGCCGAGCTTCGCCATCGCGCTGCGCCGCGAGCTGCGCTGCGCGACACCGCGCGCCTTATGTTCGAAGAATGAATCCAGCCATTTCATGGACGCTCACCTGTAGGAATGAATGATTTATCGGCGTCTTCAGGCGTGCTGCCCGACTTGGCCTTCATGGTCGTGATGCGCGTGATCGTCGTGCTTGCCGTGCACGAATTCCTGCAGCGATGCGACACCGCGCTCCTTCGCTTCGAACAGGCTTTCCAGATGCTCGCGCGTATTCACGAGACCCTTCGCGCGCACCTTGCCTTCTTCGTCGAGCAACACCGCATAAGGCAGCTTGCCGATCTGATAAGAGAGGCCGAGTTCTTGCGACAGCACATACGGGTATTGCGAAAGACCCGCCTTGCGATAGAACGCGGCATGCTCCGCGAAATCGCCATCGCTCGCGAGCACGATGTCGGTCGCGCCTTCGCGTGCCTGGATCGACGGGAGCAAGGGCAGCAGCTTCTTGCACACGGGGCAGCTCGGCGACAGGAAGAACACGAGCGTATTGCGCTTGGAGTTGGACAAGCCGCCGACCTTCACGGCGCGGCCGGCGATATCGCCGAGTTCGAAGACCGGTGCAATGGTGCCGACGGCCGGGCCTTTGTCGATCATGAGCGCGCCCGCGGGCATCATGCGTTCATAGAGAATGCCGACTTGGCGAACGAGTGCGAGACAGATCGCGCCGAGCGCGAGCAAAGCGGCCCACGACAGTGCGGCCGAAATCATCAGGGCGGTTTGCATCATGAATTCCTCAGAGAATCGAGCTTGGGAAGATTGACCAGCAGCACGTCGAGCGTGAACCACGCGGCGACGGCGAAAAGCGTGCAGGCGGCCGCGCTCATATAGTCGAACCACACGAGCGAGCGCGTTGCTTCAGGGATAAGCGTGAGCGCGGTCAGCGCGGCAAGCGCGAAAGCGCGCGCCACATGCCACCAGCCGATCGATTTCGGCGTGCGTGCCGAGGCGATGAAGCCCGAGCAGCCGCAATCGATATCCGTATGGCCGCGCATCACGTTGATCGCGAGCGCCGCGCCGAAGAGCGTGAACAAGGCGATCAAGGCGATGGCGCTCGGCATGCGCGTATCGGCGAACAACAAGCCGAGCGCACCGGCGGTCTCCACGGCCGGAAACGCAAACGACAGCGGCGTGAGCGCGAACGACGGCAGCAAAGCGAACGCTTCGAGCGATGCACGGAAGCGCGACGGATCGCGCCATTTGGGCGCTGCGCTCGCGAGCGAGACGATCGCCGCCGACGCGATGCACACCATGAGAATGACAGGATCGATCATCGCGTCACCTCAAGGATTGAGCAGCAGCGTCGACGTCGTGCCGAGCTGCTTTTCGACGTGCTGGCGCTTGCCGGTCATCGCGTCGAGCACGACGAGATCGGACGTCGGCGTGAGGCCGTAGAACAGCGGCTTGTCGTCGGTGCTGACCTGAATCGCGAGCAGCGGATCGATCTTCTGCTTCGCGAGATCCCAGCGCGCGACCCGCTTCCTGCTCTCGGTGTCGTACACCCAGACTTCCGTGCCCGGTTCCTTGTGCGAACCGTCGACGCCCTTATGCATCGCGACGTAAAGACGATGACTCGCCACGTGCAGCGCGGTCTGCTGCAAGCCGCCCGGACGCCATCCGGCCTTGCGCTCCTGATCGCTCAGCAAGGACCACGAAGTGCCGAACACCGGCGCATCGCCCGAGAAATCCGCCGTGCGCGCGTTGCCGTTGAAGGTGACGAAGAGATACTTGTTGCCGTCGCGCACCGCATTGACGAACGCGGGATCGCGATCGACATCGATGAACGCATCGGAGAGCTTGCGGCTCGCTTCCTTGCCCGCCGCATCGAGCCTGATCGTGAGCGCCTTGCCGCTCTCGCACAGCGCGGAGAAACGATCGTTGCCGCTCGGGTACGCAAGCACGCAGGCATCGGTGTCGATCTCGCTCACGACCTTCTTCGTGGCCGTATCGATCACCGTCACCGATGTGGACGGCGTGATGTTCGACACATACAAACGGCTGCCGTCTTCCGACAAGATCGTGTTGTACGGCGTCGGCACAGCCTGGCCGTGCTTCGCCGGAATGACGATTTCGCCGGTCACGTCGAGCGTCGTGTTGTCGATGATCTCGACCACGTCCGTGCGCGCGCCGTGACCGCCGCGCGCGAAGTAGGTCGTCGCGACATAACTCGTCTTGTGATCGGGCGAGATCGCGAATCCCGGCGCAAAGCCGCCATCGATCTCGCCGACGAAGCGTTCCATATCGCCATCGAAAACATGAACGCGCGCATCGGTCATGCTCGCGAACGATACGTCCGCCACGAACACGCGATGCGGGTTATACGGCGGCAACTTCGCCACCGTCAGTTCTTCCGGCTTCTCGGCCGCGTGCGCCTGACACGCAAGCAGTCCATACAGTAAGGCCCCCATCGCGGCGGCCAGCCGTCTCAGCTTCATCTGTGCTCCTCCTTGTTTATCGTCGAATTGACTCTAAAGACGACAATAAAAAAGAGCACTTCGGAACCGGCAGCGCGTGCGTGCCGAAATGGAGCATTCGAAAGCAAGCCGACAGAGAGACGCCTTTACGCAAGGATCGACAGGCGATAGCGATCCACGCCGCGCCAATGCGGCTTACGTTCATTTAAAAGGAAAAAGCGCGCCGCTTTATCGGGCGCGCTGTGTTTGAGAGGGCAGCTCGCCGAACAGGCTTTTGTAATCGCTCGCGAAATGGCCGAGATTGGAGAATCCCCAGCGCATCGCGGCTTCGCGCACCGGCACTTCGTTCGGCGATGTTGTCGTCAGCACGCGTCTTACCTGTGCAAGACGCACGGCGCGCAGATAACTGACCGGATTCATCTGCGTGACGGATTGAAAGCTGTTTTGAACGGTCCGGCGGCTCACGCGCAGTTTCTCGCACAGGTCCAGCACGGATATGGGCTGCTCGGGGCGCGCGAGCACGAGATCGTGCGCGCGCTTGACGACATCGGCGCGGCACGCATAAGTCAGCCGGTCCTCGCGCGTCGGCACATGAAATGTCAGCAGATCGATAAGGCTTTCCGTGACCGTTTGCGTGAAGCGGTGCGCGCCCTCGCCGGAAACGAAAGGATCGGGATCGGCCAGCACCGATTCGACCGCCGCGATGATGCGCTTGCCCGCGCGTGCGCCCGCCGCGCTCGGGATGCTCAAGACGTGCCGGTGAAGAATTTCGTCCTGGACATCGACGCCTGCGATATCCGCCGCCGCGGACAGCAGTTTCGCGTCGACGGCGACGCCGAGCATCGACATATTCGGCGGCGAGTGCAACAGGAATTCCCGCGATCCGGGCGCGACGACGAGCGCGTTCTCGTCGACCTTGACGCCCTGAAATGAAAACGGCGCACCGCCGCCGAGCACGAGCCCGAAGGTAACGAAGCCCGCCGGCAACTGCCCGCGCTGAACAATGCGAACGTTCGCGGATTCCTGAAATACCTGCACGCCCGCGATCGAAACCTGCTTCACCGTGCTGCGAAAAGCGCCCTCGCCAACCTGGTCGTAACGCTGTTCCCAGCCCGTCAGCGCATGCGCGTGGCGGTCGGCGTCTTCAAAGGTTTCGAAATTGGCGTACATCCCTCCTCCTGCTACTTGCGTCGCCACTGATGCGACTGCTTATAGATTTTCATTTTCATGGCGTCAAGCTTTTCAATTTTTCTCCGGCAGCGGTTCGTTGCGCAATGCTAGGAATGCACGATTGAAAAACATGCGCGAGCGTGCATAGGCGCGAGTTGAGACATTACTTTAAGTTGACGAACATTTGCCGCACTGATGACCGCTGCCCTTTTCGGCGAATTTGACGCGGATTTACGCCGCATCGACACTGCGCACGTCGAAAAACCAGCATTCATCGGAGACGCACGATGCATTCATCAAGCACCACGAAGCCCGAAGGCAAGCGCTACAGATACGAGTGGTATGTCGTCGTGATCTGCATGCTGGCCTACGTTTTTTCGTTCATCGACCGCCAGGTGCTCGCGCTCATGATCGAGCCGATCAAACGCGATCTCCATCTCACGGATACGCAATTCAGCCTGCTGCACGGCTTCGCGTTCTCGCTCTTTTATGCGGTGATGGGCATGCCGATCGCCTATCTCGCCGACCGTTTCGCGCGGCCGAGAATCATCGCGGCGGGCATTGCGCTGTGGAGCATCGCGACGGCGACATGCGGTCTGAGCCAGAGCTTCGTGCATATGTTCGCCTCGCGCATGAGTGTCGGCGTGGGTGAAGCGGCGCTGTCGCCCGGAACCTACTCGATGCTCGCGGATTACTTTCCCAAGGAAAAGATGGGCCGCGCAATCGGCATCTATTCGCTCGGCTCGTTCATCGGCGGCGGCATTGCCTTTCTCGTCGGCGGCTATGTGATCGCGCTGCTCAAGCATGCAAGCGCGTTCACGCTGCCGCTCGTCGGCGAAGTGCGCGCGTGGCAGCTTACGTTCTTCATCGTCGGCTTGCCGGGTCTGCTCGTCGCGCTCGTCTTCATGCTGACGGTGCGCGACCCCGCCCGCAAAGGACTCGCGCAGGACGGCACGGGCAAGGTCAAACGCGTGGCGATGAGCGACGCGCTGCGCTTCATCGCGAGCCATCGAAAGACATTCTTCTGTCATTACGCCGGCTTCTCGTTCTATGCCATGGGCCTCTACTGCCTGATGGGATGGACCCCCGCGTTCTATATGCGCCGCTTTGGCCTGACGCCCGTCGAGACCGGTTATATGCTCGGCATCGTGATGCTTGCCGCCAATACGACGGGCGTGTTTTGCGGCGGCTGGCTCAACGACTGGCTGCTGCGCCGCGGCCGCACCGATGCGCCGATGCGCGCCGCATGGATCGGCGCTGCGTGCATGCTCGTGCCGGCCATCGCGTTCACGCAGGCTTCGAGCCTCGGCGTATCGCTTGCATGGCTCGTTGCGGCGATGTTCTTCGCGTCGTTCCCGCTTCCGACTTCGGCCGCGGCGATGCAGGCGCTCGCGCCGAATCAGATGCGCGCGCAGATATCGGCGATGTTTCTGCTCGTATCGAACCTGATCGGCCTGGGTCTTGGCACGACGCTCGTCGCGCTCGTCACGGACAAGGTGTTCGCCTCGCCGCTCGCGGTCGGCCACTCGATGGCGATCATCAACGCCGTGGCCATCGTGCTCGCCGCCGCACTGCTCTTCGCCGGATGCAGACAATACCGGGCGAGTCTCGATCGCGAAGCGCGTGAAGCGCGCACGACGGTCGAGGCGGCATCCCCACGCGAATCAGCGCCCGCAGCTGCGGCGACGACCGCGTGAAATATCCGTCGCATTGATATCACGGGTTATTTTTAATCTATTTTGTTTATCCGAAAAGGGACGATACGCTAGACACATCGTCCCTTGATCACTTCGGAAAGGCATCATCATGCAAGCTCAAACGTTCAAAGTTCGCGTCGATGCATTGCGCGAGGAAGCGCACGGCATTCGCTCGTTCAGCGTCTCGCGGCTCGACGGCCTGCCCTTCGACAGCTACGAACCCGGTGCGCATATCGATGTCACGGGTCCGACCGGCATCA
Organism: Caballeronia sp. PC1; assembly: GCF_021353155.1. Taxonomy (NCBI): domain Bacteria; kingdom Pseudomonadati; phylum Pseudomonadota; class Betaproteobacteria; order Burkholderiales; family Burkholderiaceae; genus Caballeronia; species Caballeronia sp. PC1. Next base: position 618,758 of record NZ_JAJUBH010000002.1, on the reverse strand, counting down.
CGCGCCAATACTCGCTGTGCGGCGATCCGTCTTGCCGCGACTCGCATGTTTTCGCGGTCAAGAAGGAAGATGAGTCGCGCGGCGGCTCGCGTTCGCTGCATGACGAAGTGCGCATCGGGAGTGAACTGTCGATCGGCGCGCCGCGCAACCTGTTCCGGCTCGAAGAAACCGCGAGCGAGCATATTCTGATCGGCGCGGGCATCGGCATTACGCCCTTGCTTTCGATGGCGTACCGTCTCGTCGCCATCGATGCGCCCTTCACGCTGCACTATTTCGCGCGCAGCGAAACGCATGCGGCTTTTCTGCCCCTTCTCGCGCGCGCGCCGTTCGACCGCCATGTAAAGCTGCATTTCGGCGTCGGCCGCGAGGCGCTATCGGATGAACTCGACGCCTTGCTGCGCGATGCGAACGAGCGCGCGCATGTCTACACGTGCGGTCCCGCGGCATTCATGGACGTCGTGGTGGAGTCGGCGCAGAAACGTCTTCCCGCCGATGCCATTCATCTCGAACGCTTCAAGGCCGAGCCGCACGCTCAGCCGGAAACATCGCTCGATACGTTCGATGTGAAAATCGCAAGCAGCGGCGAGACCGTGCGTGTCGATGCCGCCACATCGATCGTCGATGCGCTCGCTTCGATCGGCATCGAAGTGGATACGTCATGCGGCGAAGGCGTTTGCGGCACCTGCATGGTGGATGTCGTGAGCGGCGAACCCGAGCATCGCGATCATTGTCTTTCCAAGGCCGAGCGCGCGAGCAACAGTGTGATCTGCTGCTGTGTGTCACGCTCCCGTTCGCCGGTGCTCGTGCTCGATCTCTGAGCTCACAGTTTCCCGAAGCTTGCGAGGATATCGGCGATCAGGCCGCGCATCCATGCGATGCCTTCGTCTTCGTGGAAGTGCTCGTGCCAGTGCATCGTGACGGCGGCCTTAGGCAACTGCACCGGCAGCGCATAGATGCGGAAGGCGTCGTTGCGATTGAGGATATGCGCGAGGCGTTCGGGCAGCGTCGCGAACAAATCCGTCACCGTGAGCACGCCGGGCACGGCGACGAAGTGCGGCAGCGCAAGCACGATGTTGCGGCCTACGCCCTGCGCGCGCAACGCGTCGTCGAGCGCGTGATGGCTATGTTCGAGCGAACGCACCTGCACATGGGACGCCCGTAGAAACTCATCGAGATTCAATGTCTCGCCTGCGGGCAAGTCCGCGCGCTTTCTCGTCATGCAGACATACGCTTCCTCGAAAAGCAGCGCATGACGCGTGCGCGGCAGCAACGACGGCAGATTGCCGATCGCGAAGTCCAGGCGGCTCGAACGCAGCGCCTCTTCGATTTCCTCCACGGGCGAAGGCTCGATCAACAGCTTCACGCGCGGCGCGGTCTCGTGCAGCGCCTGGCAAATCGCCGGCAAATACGCCATTTCTCCCGCATCGGAAAGCGAAAGACGAAACGTGCGATTGCTCGTGGATGCATCGAAGCGCTCGGCGAAGCGCAACGCTTCGCGCACGGTATCGAGCGCGCGTCCGACGATCTCGGCCAGTTCCAGCGCGACGGGCGTCGGCTGCATGCCCGCGCGCGTGCGGATAAAAAGCGCGTCGTCGAAAAGCGTGCGCAGGCGGCCGAGCGAATAACTCACCGCGGGCTGCGATAGCGCGAGCCGCTCGCCGGCCTTCGTGAGGCTGCGCTCTTCCACGATGGCCTGAAAGACACGCAGCAGATTGAGATCGACATGGTCGAGGGAAGTCATTGCGGAACTCTCAAGATATCGGCCGCATTTATCGGGCAACCGTTTTTTAATCGATTTGACGCATGATCTTCGCAAAGCGAGACTGATGTCAACGAGAGGATGTGCCGATCCGCATCGCGCGCCTCTTGACCGATCAACCTCACCCCACAACGAACGATGAGTACATCGACCACCCACATCATCGACACGAGCGCGCTGCATACGCGCGCGCAAGCCGATCGTATCGCGCCGTCGCTCTATTACGACGCCGATCTCTTCGAAGCGGAACTCGAACGCATCTTCTATAAAACATGGATCTGGGTCGCGCACGAAAGCGAATTGCCGAAGCCCGGCGATTTCGTGACGACGACCATCGGCCGCCAGCCGGTTATCGTCGTGCGCGACAAGAGCGGCGCGGTGAACGTGCTGCAAAACCGCTGCCGTCATCGCGGCGCCACCGTGTGCGAAGAACACAAAGGCAATGCGAAGGGCTTCACGTGCCCCTATCACAGCTGGTCTTATGCGCTCGACGGCACGCTGCGCGCATTGCCCTACGGCGACGGCTACGAAGGCGTGTGCGAGAAAGGCGATCTGCCGCTCAAGAAACTGCGCGTGGGGATTTATCAGGGCTTGATCTTTGCGAGCTTCAACGAAGCGATCGAACCGCTCGAAGATTTTCTCGGCGGCGCGAAGCCGTGGATCGATCTGTTCATGAAGCAAGGCGCGGGTTATCCGATCAAGGCCAACGGCGAGCACAAGTTCAAGTTCAAAGGCAACTGGAAGATTCAGCTCGAGAACACGACCGATCTTTATCACTTCCCCGTGGTCCACAAGTCGTGGATGAAGTCGATCGACGATGAAACCGCTGCCGCCATCACGAGCTTCATGACGAGTGAAGACGCCTTCTGCCGCTCGCTCGGCAACGGCCACAGTCTCGCGGTGCTGGTGCCCGAAATCGTCGATCTCGACGAGGACGACGGCGCGCCCTTGCCCGAACGCTTCAGCGAACTCGCCGCGCAGCTCGCAGAGAAGCACACGCCCGAGGAAGTGCGGCGCATCGTGCGCTCGCTGATGGGCGTCGGCTTCAATCTGAATCTCTTTCCGAATCTCGCGCTTTCCATGGCGTTCTTCCGCGTGCTGCGCCCCATTTCCGCGCAGGAGACCGAGATTCGCCACGTCGCGCTTGCGATGGACGGCGGGCCGGAAGAAGCCAATCGCGTGCGCTTGCGCATTCACGAGCATTTCCAGGGTCCCTTCGGCTTCGGCAGTCCGGACGACGCCGAAGCATGGGAACGCGTGCAGCGCGGCTCGCATGCGGGCCCCGATGTGCCGATTCTCGTGAATCGCGGCCTGAACCGCGAAACCACCGCACCCAACGGTGAAAAGACCGCGCACGCCACCGACGAAACCGGCATGCGCGAAGCCTACAAACAATGGCGCGCAATGATGGAGCATGCATGATGGACGATCGCAACGCACTCTTCTCTCAACAGACTTTCGCGCGCGCGATCGAATTCATCTGGCGCGAAGCCGAACTGCTGGATCGCCGCGACTATGCCGCGTGGCTCGACTTGTGGGAGCCGTCGGGCTTCTACGTGGTGCCGATCGATCCGGAAACCACGGACTATGCCGCGACCCTGAACTATGCCTACGACGATCACGACATGCGCGAAAAGCGCGTTCAGCGCATGATGTCGGGCTACTCGGCTTCGGCATCGGATGCGGCGCGCACGGTGCGCACGGTATCGCGCTTTACGCTGTCGAGCGATAGCGCCGATAGTGTCGAAGTGAAATCCGCGCAGGTGATCGTGGCCTACAAGCGCGGCGTAGCGACAATCTTTGCCGCCGATCTCACGCACAAGATCAGCATGACGAGCGGCGAACCGAAGCTCGTCGAAAAGGTGATTCGCCTGATCGATTCGACCGAAGCACTGAGCGCAATCGGTTTTCTGCTCTGATCATTGGTGACGCATAAGCCTTCATGCGGGACGAGACAGCGGCAGCGCGAAGCGGCATTCGAGGCCGCCGCCTGCCGCGCGCCGCGCCCAGATGCGTCCTTCGTGGCGCGACACGATGTTCTTGCACAGGGACAAGCCGATGCCGTTGCCGCCCGCCTTCGACGAAGAGAAACCGTCGAAGAGGCGTTCGAGCGCATCGTCGGGCACGCCGGGACCATTGTCGATCACATGCAGTTCGGCCATCTCCCCATTCATCGCGGTCGCAAGCGTCACGATGCCCGTCGATGGTGTCGTGCCCGTCAACGCTTCGACCGCGTTGAACGCGAGATTGAGCACGACCTGACCGATAAGCACTCGCTCGCAACGTATCGGCAAGGGCTTCGCACATTGCGCGATCCTGACCGTCACGCCTTCGTCGCGCGCGCGCAACTGGATGAAGTACGCGACGTCCGCGAGCACGTCGCGCAGATCCGCGTGCGCTTCGATAGGCTCGCGCTTGACGATGAACTCGCGCACGCTCTTGATGATGTGCGCCGCGTGCTCGGCCTGGCGATCCGCCGCGCGCAGGCCCCATATCGCGCTTTCGACGGCATCCGGTTGAGCGAGCCGCTGTATCGCGCCTTCGATGAAGTTGCGCACCGCGGCGAGCGGCTGGCTCAACTCATGCGCGATCGCCGTCGCCATCTCACCCATCGCGTTGTAACGCCCGGCGTATTCGAGCATGCGCGCTTCGTTCCGGCGGGCCTCTTCGGTCGCGACTTCATCGCTGACATCGCGAAAGTGCACCAGCGTTCCCTCTTCGATATCGATACGTCTGCACGTAATGCGAAGCCATCGCTTCGCCCCGTCGCGGCGCGTGATCGCATAACGTTGCGCGGGCGTCGAATGCAGGCGCTCCGCGCTGCGCAACTGCGCGATCAGACGGTCGCGGTCTTCTCTCGTGCAATAGTCCAACGCGACGCCGAGCGGCGCATTGCTCGCGACGCCGAGCACGCGCCGTCCCGATTCGCTGATGAAACTCACCTTGCCGCGCGGCGTAATGACGGCGACCCCCTCGCCCAGATCCTGCATGTATTCGCGCAGGCGCGCTTCGTAGCGGCGCAGTTTGCGGCGCATCGCGTCTTCCTCGCTGATGTCGCGAAACTGCACCATCACCACCGCGCGGCCGGAAAGCGGCACATAAGTCGCGATTGCTTCGGAAAGCATGTCCACGCCCGCGCGCGAGCGGTAACACCATTCATAGCTTTGCGGACCTTCCGCGACCGAGCGGTCCATTGCGCTCACTGCGATCTCGCGGCGATAACGGATGTCGTCGCGCGTCATGTCGTGCGCCTTCAGCGGCAGCAACTCCTCGACCGAAAACCCGAGCGCGACGCATGCCGCGCGATTCGCCCAGACGATCGCTTTCGTTTGTGCGTCGTGCAGCAGCACGCACTGCGTCAATGCGTCGAGCAGACGGCGGAAATCGTCTTCGGCGGGAAAGTCCATAGCGAGGCGCGACAAAGAAAACCGGGTAACGATAACCATAGCATCGGCGCAGGCCGCGCGCCCCTAAAGATTTCTTTAGAAGACCGGGATGCTTCACCCAATCGCGCGCACGCCTTCCCAATTGTGCCGGTCTTTTTGCGTTTCTAGACTGGCATCAACGTGAACAAACGAAAAGGAGACGCCCCATGTCAGCTTCCGCGAGTGCTGTCGCGATCCGCGACGATTTCTCGACTCAACCCGATGTCCTCACGCTCGACGACGTGATTGCGGAAATCGCGCAGCGCCGTGACGAATTCGATCGCCTTTCGCACATTCCACGCGATGTCATCGCGAAGTTGAAGCGCGTCGGCATCTATCGGGCGGCGACCCCTGAGCGCTTCGGCGGCGATGCGCGCGCGCCGGGCGAATTCCTCGAAATGATCGAACGTATCGCCGTGGCTGACGGGTCTGCCGCGTGGGTCGCGAGCTTCGGCTCCGCGAATCTCTATCTCGCCGCGCTGCCGCTCGCGACGCAAGCCGCGATCTATGCGGACGGTCCCGATCAGGTCTTCGCGGGCGGCCTTTTCCCGGTGCAGAACGTGCAAGCCTCGCCAGGCGGTTATCGCGTGAACGGTACGTGGAAATTCGCGAGCGGCTGCAAGGGCGCGGACTGGCTAGGCGTCGGGATCGGCACGGGAAAGCCGGGCGAAGCCCCGGGCAAGCCCCGCACCGCGGTGTTTCGTCCGCACCAGGTGGAGATCGTCGAGAACTGGAATGTGGTCGGCATGCAGGGCACCGGCAGTCACGATCTGCGCGTGACGGACCAGTTCGTCGCGGAAGACTGGACCTTCGTGCGCGGCGGCCCATCGACGGTCGATGAACCGCTCTATCGCTATCCGACGATCGCCTATGCGGCGCAAGTGCTCGCCGTCGTGAACCTCGGTCTCGCGCGCGCCGCGCTCGATGTCGCGAATCAAATGGCGGGCGGCCGCAAGACCACCACGGGCGCGCCGCAGCTCGCGGATCGCGCTTATTACCGCATCGAGCTCGCCAAAGCGGAAGCGCAACTGCGCTCGGCGCGCGCGTTCTTCTATGAAACGACGGACAACGTATGGCGATCGATCATGGCGGGCGATGACGTCACGCCCGATCAGGTCAGCCTGCTGCGGCTCTCAGCGACGCAGATCGCGCGCGAAGGCGCGGACGTGGTGAATCGCGCCTATCGGCTGGGGGGAACGATGGCGATCTACCGCACGCATCCGCTGCAACGGCTGATGCGCGACGCGATGGTCGTCACGCAGCACGCATTCCTCGGCGAGGGCAACTACGACGGCGCAGGCGCGGTGTTCGTGGGCGTGCCGCCGATTCCCGGCTATCTCTGATCATCATCGGCGCATAACAAAAGGAGCATCAAACATGGACGAAAAACGAAACCTTCCGCTGCGCGTGTTGTTCTGTTGCGGCGTGACGCAAAACTTCTTCGACTTGCCGCGCGAGCAGATCGGCGAAGTCTGGCAGGCCTACGGCAAGATGCTGGCTGCAATCGAAGCCATGAACGACGTGCGCGTGCTCGGCGTGATGGACGACGATCGGCTGGTCGTGGGTCAGTCCGATGGCGCGCCGTGGACCTTCTACATCATGGCGGATGTCGCCGATTTCGACACGGCCGTGGCCGTATGCAATCTCTATCGCACCACACCCGTTGGCGAGTACAACCTGTGGCGGTATGGAAAAATCGAAGCGCGCGTCGGTCGTGCGCTGACCGTGCCGCCCGCAGTGAACAATGCGTGACGCCATGACGCAAACCACGATCGATGCCTTGTTCACGCGTCTCGCGATGCTCGAAGCGCAGAACGAAGTGCGCAAGACCGCAGCACGTTACATGGCGTTATGCGACGTGCCCCGCGCCGCGCTCGAAGGCGAAACGCTTGGCGCGCTCTTCACCGATGATGCCGTGTGGGAAGGCATCGGCCCGCACTATGCGCACAAGTTCGGGCGGTTGCAAGGCCCCACAGCGATCGTCGGCATGCTCCAACGCTATTTGCCGCCCGCGCCGCATTTCGCGACCAATGTGCATTTTCTGACGTCCGAGCATATCGAGGTCATGGGCGATAAGGCCAAGGGCCGATGGATCATGCTGCAAGCGTCGGGGTATGTCGACGCGAAAGCCGAACTCATTGCGGCGCGGCTGGAAATCGATTTCTCACGCGGCGCCGATCATGCGTGGCTGATTCGGCACTTTCGTACCGAGCGGCTTTTCGACGCGCCGTGGCAGGTGAATCCGCGAAAGGAGACGAAGGCATGAGCGCATTCATCAGCGAATTCGATTTGCACACGCGCGACGCCCAAGGCCCGAGCATCGCGATCAAGGACAGTATCGATATCGCAGGTTATCCGACGACAGCGGCTAGCCGCGCACTCGCGGATGCACCCGCCGCGACCGCGCATGCGGAAGTTGTCCAGCGCCTGCTCGATGCGGGCTGGCGCATCAAGGGCAAGGCCAACATGCACGAGCTCGCGTTCGGCATGACCGGCATTAACGACTTCACCGGCACGCCCGAAAATCCGCAAGACGTCACGCGCATTCCGGGCGGCTCGTCGAGCGGTTCGGCGTCCGCCGTGGGCCTCGCATTGGTCGATGCCGCGCTCGGCACCGATACGGGCGGTTCCGTTCGCGGCCCCGCTGCATGTTGCGGCGTAATCGGACTGAAGCCGACGTTCGGCCGCGTGTCGCGCCGTGGCGTCGCGCCGCTGAAAACCACGCTGGATTGCGTTGGCCCGTTCGCGCGTGAAATGCGCGTGCTGATCGACACGATGCAAGCGATCGATCCGACATTCGATACGCGTATCGCGCAACGAGACGCATCGAAGACGCGCGTGGGTATCGCCGCCGTGAATGCGGATGCGGACATCAGCCAGGCGATCGATACGGCCGCGCGCCGTGCAGGACTCGCGTCCTGCAGCATCGCACTCGATTCGATTGGCGACGCATTCAACTCGGGCCTCGCGGTCATCAATGCGGAGACTTGGCAAGCGTTCGGTCATCTCGTCGATACGGGCAAGCTCGGCGCAGATCTCGTCGCACGTCTGCGCTTGGCATCGAACACCACGGCCGCCGATCTCGACAACGCGGAGCATGTCAGACGCATCTTCACTGCGGCAGTGGATCGTGCGCTCGATGAGGTCGATGTCATCGTGCTCCCTACCCTGCCCGCGTTTCCGATCACGTTGCAAGCCGCGCGCGCAGGATCGTCGGTCATTGCCATGTCGTCGTTGATCAGGCCATTTAATCTCAGCGGTCATCCCGCGTTGAGCCTGCCGGTGCAGGTCGAAGGCGCATCGCTCAAGGCAGGCTTGCAGATCGTCGGCCGTAAAGGCGACGACGAGACAGTCTGCGCGGTAGCGGCCCATATCGAAGCGGCGCTCGCTCTATAAAGGAACTCGAACATGTCGAACAGAATCGCGCTCGTCACGGGCGCAGCGCGCGGCCTTGGCGCAGTCGTCGCGCGCCGTTTTCACGCTGCGGGCTATAGGGTCGCCCTCGCCGATATCGCAACCGATGCCACGCAAGCGCTCGCGCGTGAGCTGAGCGAAGATCAAAGCAGCGCATGCGCAGTCAAACTCGACGTCACCTCGAAAGCGGATTTCGAACGCGCGCGCGACGCGGTGCTCGAACGCTGGGGCGCTATCGATGTGCTCGTGAACAACGCGGGCGCGTCGAAGGTCATACCCGTGATGGAAATCACCGCCGAGCAATTCGATGACGTCATCGACATCAATCTGCGCAGCGTGCTATTCGGTTGTCAGGTCCTGGGCCGCTATTTCGCGGATCGCGGCGCGGGACGCATCGTGAATATCGCATCGCTCGCCGGCCAGAACGGCGGTTCGGCAACCGGCGCGCATTATGCGGCAGCGAAAGGCGGCGCGATTACGTTGACCAAAGTATTCGCACGCGATCTCGCGGCTTATGGGGTAACCGTCAATGCGATCTCGCCGGGTCCGCTCGATCTGCCCGTCGTGCACGAAAGCGTGCCCGCCGACAAGCTCGACAAAGTGATCGCGGGGATACCCGTCGGCCGTCTGGGCTCGGCGGATTACATCGCCGATGTGGCCGTGCTGCTCGCGTCGCCCGATGCGTATTTCGCCAATGGCGCGTGCTGGGACGTCAATGGCGGGCTTTACATGCGTTAGCGCGCGTTCAGGCGAGCCCGTCGTCGGGCGGGCTCCATACTTCGAGCACGTCGCGCACGAGCGTGGCGATGGATGCCGCGCCGAGCTTGTCCTTGATGCTCGCGCGGTGCACGTCGACGGTCTTCACGCTGATCGACAGATCGGCCGCGATGCGCTTGCTCGCCTTGCCTTCGATCACGCCGCGCAAGACATCTTTTTCGCGCGCGGTCAGCGATTCGACGCGCTCGCGCAGTTCACGCTGCCGCTGATCTTTTGCGTGACGCTGCGTGGCGAGCTTCATCGCGCGCTGCACGCGATCGAGCATTTGCTGCGAGTTGTAGGGCTTTTCGACGAAGTCGATCGCGCCATGCTGAAGCGCTCGCACCGACATGGGTATGTCGCCGTGACCGCTCACGAAGATGATCGGCAAGGTCGCGCCGCGACGGTTGAGTTCGGCTTGCACATCGAAGCCGCTGGTTTCGGGCATGCGCACATCGAGTACGAGGCAGGCGGGCCGGCTCACGTCGAAGGCACGCAGAAATTCAGCGGCATTCGCGAATCCTTCCGACTTCACGCCGACCGAATCGAGCAGCCATGCGAGCGAGGTGCGCATGCCGTTGTCGTCATCGACGATATAGACCACGGGAGCGGGAGAGTTCATTGCGAGTGCTCGTTCGATGCATGCGTCTCGGACCGTGCGCGCCGGAAGATTCGGCTGTCTCATCGCAGGGGTCTCGTTTTTATGGAGCGTCAATGATAACCAGAGGAAATTCGCCGCGAAAGCCCCTTCTTTTAGCGGGATCGAATGAGATAGGTAAAAGCTTTAGTGCGCTTGGTAACGGCGCAGGGCAAGTCGGCTGATCGTGCCGATATGTTTTGTGCGGTTGAGCGCGTACGCTTGACTCACAACTTGATATACACAGACTTGAAAACGAATCGAACAGGAGACGCCGATATGTCCGCGATGCCCCGCCCCGACTATACCGACATCGAACAGGTGCGCAAGCAGTTTCGCCAGGCCATGTCTCATCTCGGCGCCGCAGTGAACGTCATCACCACGGCGGGCACGCACGGACGCTGCGGCATTACCGCGAGCGCGGTGTGCTCGGTCACGGACTCGCCGCCCACGCTGCTCGTCTGCATCAACCGGTCGAGCGCCATGCATGCGGCATTCGCGGGCAATCGCAATGTGTGCGTGAACGTACTGCCGGGTCATCAGGAACAGATCGCGCGGCATTTCGCCGGGCTCACTCAGTTGTCGATGGAAGAACGCTTTTCCTTGCCGGTGTGGGACGAAGGCGCGAACGGCGTGCCGGTGTTGCGCGATGCATTGGCGAGTCTGGAAGGCACCATCGTCGAAGCCAAGGAAGTGGGCTCGCATTCAGTGATGTTCGTCCAGACGACAGCGATCCGCGTGCGTGACGATGGCGATAGCCTGATTTACTTCGATCGCAACTTTCATCGCGTGCCGCGCGTGTGCGCTGCGCAATGATGTCTTAGCGCCGGTTCCGCGTTAATTGATTACAGGAACACCGCTTCCTATACTCCACGCGCAGACAGGCGATTGAAAGGAAGGCGTGAATAACGGCGCGCATCGCCCGGGTCTGCTCGTTCGCCACTTGGAGAGTCGTGATGAACAAGATCTCGAGGCAATGGAGTGCGTGTGTGCTGTTTGTGCTGGTCGCGTCACCGCCGGTTTTCGCGCAAGGCGACAAGGTCGTCGACGATGCGAACACAACCTGGAATGCGGCTTTTAACAAGGGAGATGCTCGGGCGCTCGGCGCCTTGTACGACGAAAAAGTGGTGTTATCGCCGGGGAATGGCACGACGATTCAGGGACGCCCGGATGTCGAGAAGTTCTATAAGGGCTTGTTCGAGGCGGGCTTTCGCGATCATACGATCGATGTCGTCAGCGCGAAACGCGTCGGCAATCTGATCTATCAGACGGCGAACTGGACGGCCGTTGCCGAGAAGGACGGCAAGAAGACGCCTTATAAGGGCGTCGTACTCAAGGTGCTCACCAAAGGCACGGACGGAAAGTGGCGAACGACCGCGCAGACATGGAACGCGGCGCCATCGCAGTAATGCTATTGCGAGCCCGAACGGGGATCGGGCCCGCGAAATCGCGCCTCAGTTCAATGCGGAAAGCCGCGCATTCAGCCGTGCGCGCGTGATCGCCGCGATCTGCGCCAGCGCCTCGTCGAGCTCTTGCTGCGTGCTGCGTCCGATACGGCGCTCCAGCGCGCTGAAAATGCCTTCACGCGTGTAATTGCGCACACAGATGATGAACGGAAAGCCGTGGCGCGCAAGATAGCTTCCATTGAGGCGATCGAGCGCAGCTTCCTGATCCACAGGCATCGTGTCGAGGCCGGCGCTCTTCTGTTCGGCATCCGAATCCGCCGTCATCGTTCCCGAACGAATGTTCGCTCCGGACAAGAGCGGATGCTGATTGAGAAAAGCCCGCTGCGCATTGGCGTCGAGCTTGCGAATGACGTCCATCATCGCGTCGTGCAGCGCCGCTTCGGATGCGAAAGGACGCGCGCTCCATGCGCCCTCCGCTGCCTGCGGAAAATGCTCGAATACGCTTGCGAACGCGCCGACGAAGGCCGTGCGATCCAGCGCGTTGACCGGCTCGAAATTGATCGACTGTGACATGAACTCCTCTCCTATAAGGCACGCCGAATTCGCATGGCGTCGATGGCGATTCGTGCCGAGTATAGGAAGCGCGCGAACGCGCGGCGAGGCATCCAATCCTATTGACCGCATAACAGAACGCGATAGCGCTACGCGCGATTCATATCGCGCAGCGCGCGCAATTCCTGCGCAGCCGCCGTCAGCATGCCGCGCAGCCATACGTGCGACGCCGATCGATGCCGCGACGGATGCCATAGCTGATAAAAGCGCATGAACGGAAACTCGATCGGCGGTTCGAGCACCGCGAGCGGCAGATGCTGAGCGTGATAGTTGGCGAAATGCCGGCCCGTCGTGAGAATCAGATCGGTGCCCGGAATCAGGCTCGGCGCAAGGTTGAAATACGGGCAGCTCACGCGATTGTCGCGATGCACGCGCATGGTGCTGAGCCCCGTATCGACCACGCCTCGCTGATCGCGCGAATACGGCGCCGGCACGATATGCGACGCGCTCAGATAATCCTCCGCATCGAACTTGCCGGACTGCGCATACACGCTGTCGCGCGCGACGACGCATACGACCTCGTCTTCCAGCAGGACCGACAAATGCAAATGCTCCGGCGGATTGGGCCAGTTGCCGATGACGATATCCGGCGAGCCTTCGGATAGCCCCTGTTCATAGTTGAACGATGCCGAGAGCGGCACGGCGACGATGCGCGCGTGCGGCGCAGCACGCCTGAATTCGCGCACGACATGCGCGAAAAACGGCGGCGCCAGATAGTCTGGCATGCCCACGGTGAAGCTTTGTTCGGTCGTCGCGGGATCGAAATGATCGTCCGATACGAGCAGGTTATCGAGCGCGCTCAATGCGGCCTGTGCGCTCTGCGCGAGTTGAATCGCGCGTTCGGTCGGCACCATCGCGTTTTTTTCGCGCGTGAGCAGCGGATCGTTGAAGATCGCGCGCAGCCGCTTCAGCGCCGAACTGATCGCAGGTTGCGACTGGTTCATACGAATCGCCGTGCGCGACACGCTGCGCTCGCCGATCAGCGTGCATAGCACGCGCAGCAGATAGGTATCGAATGGATCGTCGGTGCGATTCATGGTGAGTTCCGTGTCTGATAAGTTCGCGTCGCCGCGCCGCTATTTTGACAGCCGCAATCGCCATAACCGCTTCAACGGCACCGCGCTAGGGTAATCCATAGGTCGCGGAAAGCGGCATGAAAAATCGCGCACAGCCCCACCGTATAAGGCTTCGCAACCCATACAGGTGTTGCTATGGGGCTTATTGGCCCGCCCGCCGTTCCCCTATTCATGGCCGTTTCTATACTTGCTTCCAACCGGACGCACGGCCGTCACCGCGCGACGCAAACCGACAGGAAAGGAGACACCATGTCGCTCATCAAACAGGAGATGCCGGTATTCGCGAGCGAGGCCGAAAGCGCCGAAGCGAGCGTGTATCGCAAAGTCTCGTGGCGCTTGCTGCCGTTTCTCGGCGTGTTGTGGGTGCTCGCGTGGCTGGACCGCGTGAACATCGGCTTCGCCAAATTGCAGATGCTGGACTCGCTGCATTTCAGCGAAGCGGTGTACGGCCTTGGCGCGGGTATTTTCTTCATCGGCTACTTCCTCTTCGAAGTGCCGTCGAACATGCTGCTGCAGAAGATCGGCGCGAAAAAGACGATCATGCGCATCACGATTTGCTGGGGCGTCATCTGCATGCTGCAAACGCATGTCACGACGCCGACGCAGTTCTATCTCCTGCGCTTTCTGCTCGGCGCATTCGAAGCCGGCTTCTATCCCGGCGTGATTCTCTACCTCACGTACTGGTATCCGTCACAGCGGCGCGCCCGCGCGTTCGGCACGTTCATGTCGGCATCCGCGATTGCGGGCGTGCTCGGCGGCCCGCTCGCCGGCTGGATCATGACGTCGATGGGCGGCGTGCAGGGCATGCATGGCTGGCAATGGCTCTTCATTCTCGAGGGCATTCCGTCGGTGCTGGCCGGCATCTTCGCGTGGTTCTACATGACCGACAAGCCCGAGCAGGCGCGCTGGCTGTCCGACGATGAAAAGCGCGTCGTGCTCGACGCCCTGCAACGCGATAACGCGGCGATGGGCGAACGCGGCCACGACTGGCGCTCGCTCTTCACGAACCGCAAGGTGTGGCTCCTCATCGCGATCTTCTTCTGCCTGCTGTGCGCGAATTCGACGCTGACGTTCTGGATTCCGACCGTCATCAAGGACGTGGGTATCAGCACGCCGATGGCCGTCGGCTGGATCGCGGCGGTAGCGTATCTGTGCGGCGCGGCCGGCATGATCCTCAACGGCGCGCATTCCGACCGCAGCAACGAAGTGCGCTGGCATTTCAGCGGCGCGGCGATTGTGGGCGGCGTGGCAATGGCGGTGCTGGCGATTCTGATGGGCTTCGACAAGCTGTCTCCGGTGGTGGCGTTGCTTGCGATGACCGTGTCGCTCGTCGGCACCATGAGTGCGATCCCCGTGTTCTGGCAGTTGCCTAACCGCTATCTGGCCGGCAGCGCGGCGGCGGTCGGCGTGGCGCTGATCAACTCGGTCTCCAATCTCGCGGGCTTCGGTGCGCCGTACGCGATGGGGCTCATCAAGAATGCGACGGGCAAGGTCACGACCGGCCTGTATATCGTCGCCGTGATCGAAGTGATCGCCGCGGTGCTCGTGCTCATCGGCATTCGCAAGCTCGGCAACAAGCAAGGGGCCTGACATGCGCGACAAAGACCTTTCCCCCGCATTCGATGCGAGCCGCCGTCGTTTCGCGCTGCGCTCGGTGGCGCTGGGCGGCAGCATGCTCGTGGCCAATGCCGCGCTCGCCGCCGATCCTCAGTCGCCGGTGGCGCCCAACCAAACGACCGGGCCGACGCAACAGGACGGTCTGAGCCCGCGCCTCACGATGCATGCGCTCGACACCTGGCACGGCACGCCCGGAGCCGGCATGCGCGTCGATCTGTTCGCGATAGAGGATGGCCGTTCGAAGCTACTGCAGACCATCACGCTTGCCGCGAGCGGCCGCAGCGAGCCGCCTCTTCTGATCGGCGACACGTATCGCGCGGGCACGTATGAATTGCTGCTTCACGCGGACGACTACTTCGCCGCGCGCAAGGCAAATCTGCCGCAACCGCTGTTCCTTTCGAAGATACCGCTGCGCTTTCGCATTACCGACGTCAATCAACGCATTCACTTGCCCGTGTTGTTCGGACCGTGGAGCTATAACTATTACCGCGGCAGTTGAGCAGAAATCGAACGGCAAACGAGATCAGGAGACACATCATGGCCGCAGGCATCACCACGCATGTACTCGACGTCGCGCTCGGCAAGCCCGCTGCGGGCATGCAGATCGAATTGTTCGATGTCGGCACTCAACCGCCGACGCTCATCGCCCGCACACGCACCAATCGCGACGGCCGCACGGACTCGCCGATTCTGCCCGCTGCGCAGGCCCGCGCAGGCGATTTCGAATTGCGCTTCTGGGTTGCGGATTACTTCAAGACGCCCGATGTTTTCGCCGATGTCGTCCCGGTGCGTTTCACGCTCGCCGATGCCGCTCAGCACTATCACGTGCCCTTGCTCTGTTCGCCCTGGAGTTTCGGAACGTATCGCGGCAGTTGAGCCGGGTCTGCTTTACATGCCTTGCATCATCAATCAGAATGGAAGCGCGACTGCTTCATCATTCTCGATGATTAAGGGGCATACCGATGGAACTTCGACATCTGAAGATCTTCTGCGCCGTGGCGGAAACCGGCAGCTTCACCGCTGCGGCCGAAAGAGTGCATAACGTTCAGTCAAATGTCACGATGCGCGTGAAGGAGCTGGAAAGCGAGCTCGGTCAGCAATTGTTCGTGCGGTCCAAAGGTGGCGTGGTGCTCACCTCCGCGGGCCATACGTTTCTCGGTTATGCACGGCGCGTGCTGCAATTGATGGACGAGAGCCGCAGCGCCATGCTCGATGTGACCACGCCGAAAGGACCGCTGCGTCTCGGGTCGATGGAAACCACCGCGGCGATCCGCTTGCCGAAAGTGCTCGCCGGCTATCACAAGAAGTATCCGCAAGTGCAGCTTTCGCTCATTACCGGCACGACGAGCGAACTCATCAAGGCCGTGGAAACCCATCGGCTCGATGCCGCATTCGTCGGCGGATTTCATCAGAATGCCGCGCTTCATCAGGAAGAAGTGTTCCGCGAAGAGCTTGCATTGCTCAGCAGTATGCAGTTCCGTTCGCTTGAACAATTAATGGCGCAGATCTCGAATCAAACGGTGCTCGTATTCAGAACCGGTTGCTTCTATCGTTCCACGCTCGAGAACTGGTTTTATCAGTCGAGACTCATTCCGGGACAAATACTCGAACTGGGCACGCTCGACGGCATCATGTCGTGCGTCGCGGCGGGAATGGGCATCACGCTCTTGCCGAAAGCGGTCGTCGAACGACACAGCAGCCGGCGCTCTGTACGCATCCACGAACTGCCGCCGGATTTTTCGAATGTGACCACGGTTTTCATCCGCAATCAGGATGCGGTCGTGACGCCCGCGTTATCAGCGCTGCTCGCGCTGGCGCATGAGCAGTTCGGCAATGGTTCCGGCCAACCGAATGCCGATAGCGAGCTTTCGCTCGCGAATGCGCCTGCATAAGATCGCAGGCGCATTCGTGTTCGAATCACGCATAACGAAACTGCAATCCTTCCTCGCAGTCGAACGCCAGACCTTCGGCCAGTTCGGCCACGCGCGCCGCTGCGGGCATGACGCGATCGATCTTGCCCACCCCTTGTCCCGCATAGAGCGACAGCTTTTGCGCCATGCGCGGCTTGTCGATGATGCGCGCACCGCCGCCGATGAATCGCAGCAGATTCCAGCGTTCCCGGTTTGGCATGACGCGATGCGGTGTGCCGTATTTCCAGCCAAACGAATAACCGGTGCGATACTCGGTATCGTCGACCGTCGCTTCGACGATCTTTTGCTTGTACAGCGCATGCGCGTTGGATTCCTCGCAAGCGACGAACGCCGTGCCCACGAGCACGCCGGACGCGCCCATGCGCATCACCGTTTCGACATCGCTTCTATTCGTGATGCCGCCGGCGGCGAGGACGGGCCGCTCTTTTGCGACGGCAAGAATGCCCGGCAACAAAGACAGCAATCCGATCGTGCCGCGATTCAAATGCCCGCCGCTTTCGCTGCCCTGCGCGGTGATGATATCGGCGCCGTTGGCAATCGCCTGGCGCGCCAGTTCCACCGAACCGACCTGAACCATCACGACCATGCCCGCGTCTTTCGCGCGCCGGATCATATCCGGATAAGCTTCCGCATAGAAAAGCGAAAGCATGTTCGGCTTCTTTTCGAGGACAACCTGAAACTGTGCCTCGAATACATCCGGCCCGCCGAACGACGGCACCAGATTCACGCCGAAAGGCTTGTCCGTCAGCGCCCGCGTTTCGTCGATCCAGCGTCGCAATGCGAGCGGCGGCAACCGCAGTCCGCCGATCGTACCCATCCCGCCCGCATTGGCGACCGCCGCGACGAGCCGAGGCCCCGAGATGGCTGCCATGCCGGCGAGGAAGATCGGATAGCGGACGCCGCAAAGCCTGGCGACGGCGTTGGTCGGCCCATTTCTATTGATTGCATTCATGGTTCAAAGCTCCACATGCTTGCCAAGCATTCGCCTGAGCGAATCGTTCTTCAACACGAAGTGATTTTTGAAGGCGCCGAACATGTGCAGGATAAGTCCGCACAAGAATGCGCCGGCGCCGATGTCGAACAGCACGCCGAATACATGCGCAGCACCGAAATGTGGACGCATGAGGGCCGGCACGATGACACCGCCCGGCAATTCGATCGGTACGCCCGCGCTCGATTTCGCAAGCCACGCGGCAATCGGCAGGAGCACCATCGCCAGAGCCAGCGCAACGGCGACCGAGCGGCTTACCATCACTTCCACCGGATTCGGCGTGCCGACCGGCAACGGATGCCACGACGTGATGCGCGCCCAGAACCGATAAATCGAGAGCGGAAAGAGTAACGTTGCGCACAGATTGACGAAGCGCTCGGCGTTGTCCGACGCTGCGAAAAGCGCGACGATTTTCATTGCGATGATCGATAGCACGAGAAACGCAATCAGCCAGTGAAGCACGATGGTGATTGGCGAAAACCCGAGTCCGTTGTCTCTCGTCTTGAAACGCACGGATCCCGGCATGAGGTGAGGCTGAGCTTTGGACATGACGACTCCTTCGAGGATCAATGACTCACCGCGCCCGATGCGCCCATTCCGGTCTGCGCACGAACGAACTGATCGTTGAATCTGCGCCGTTCTTCATTGGCCTGAGCGCGGCGATCGGTCACGGAGCCGAGCCACATGAAGAAGAACGCGATACTCATGGAGATGAGCGCCGGATAGTCGTAAGGAAAAACGGGCGCCGCATGCCCCAGAACCTTCACCCAGACGGCGGGCGAAAGGACCACCAGCGAAATGGCGCTGACGAGCCCGGCCATGCCGCCGATAAGCGCGCCGCGCGTGGTCAGGCCTTTCCAGTAGATCGCGAGCGTCAGGACCGGAAAATTCACCGACGCAGCAATGCTGAATGTCAGCGCAACGAGAAACGCGACGTTCTGATCCTTGAACAGCATGCCGAGCATGATGGCGACCACCGCTATGCCCATCGATGCAATGCGCGATACGCGCTTCTCGTTCTCTGGCGTCGCGCGATTCTTCTTGTAGACCATCGCATAGAGATCGTGCGAAATCGCGGATGTGCCCGCCATCGTGAGGCCCGCGACGACAGCCAGAATCGTCGCGAAAGCAACGGCGGAGAGAAAGCCGAGCGCCGGGTCGCCGCCAAGCGCTTTCGCGAGATGCATGACAGGCATGTTCGACCCGCCGATCAGCTTGCCGCCTATCACCCCGCCCTCGTAAAAGAGCGGATTGCGCCCGACGATCGCAATTGCCGCCACGCCGAGCAAGGCCACCACGAGAAAGAAATAGCCGATAAAGCCCGTCGCAACGAATACCGACTTGCGCGCGGCCTTCGCATCGCGCACCGTGAAAAAGCGCATGAGGATATGAGGCAGGCCCGACGTGCCGAATACGAGTCCGACCGATAACGAAAGCATCGCAAACGGATCGGCGACGAGTTTGCTCGGCAGCATGATCGCGCTTCCGTTCTTGTGCGTTCGAATCGCCTGCTCGAACATCGTGTCCAGTGAGAAGCCGAATTGCCTGAGCGCAAGAAATGTCAGCAAGGTTGCGCCGAACAACATCAGCACGGCTTTGATGATCTGAACCCACGTCGTCGCGACCATGCCGCCGAATGTCACGTACACGGCCATGAGCACGCCGACGACGACGATCGCCTGGTTGTAGCTCAGCCCGAACAAAAGATGAATCAATTGCCCTGCCCCGACCATCTGCACCACGAGATAGAAACAGACGACCGTGAGCGAGCCCAGAGCCATCATCGCGCGCGTTCTTTGCTGATCGAGACGGAATGAAGCAATGTCCGCAATCGTGACTTGCCCAAGGTTCCGGATGCGTTCGGCAAACAGAAACATCAGCAACGGCCAGGCGACGAAGAAGCTCACGGCATAGATCATCCCGTCATAGCCGTTGAAGAAGATCATGCTCGTGAGACCGAGCAATGCCGCCGCCGACATGTAATCGCCAGCCAGCGCGAGACCGTTTTGAAAGCCGGTGATCGATCCGCCCGCGTTATAGAAGTCCTTCATGGAGCGCGTCTTCGAAGCCGACCACCAGGTGATCGCGAGCGTGGCGAAGACGAAAGCGAGAAACATCGAGATAGCCGTCAGATTCATTGACCTGCTCCCTTCAGGATTTCGCTCGTAAGCGCATCGAATTCGCCATTCGCACGGTAAATGTAGAGGCCCGTGAGAAGCCAGGTTCCCGCAATGAGCAACACGCCGACGGTCCACCCCGCCGTCATGACGCTTGCGCCGAAGACCCGCGCGGCAAGCAGATTCGGCGCGAATGCGGCGATCAATACGAAGGCGTAATACGGCACCAGCGTGCCGAGCGTCAGGCGCGCGATGAACTTGCGTTTGCGCGAGACGAGTTGGTGGAAAGCAGGCATCAGCCAGAGGTCCTGGCCAGCAGTCGAGGGCATTGCGGTGTCTCCTGATTTGGAATGTTATGGATGTCGAAGACACGATAGGCCGCGCGATGTCTCATGTAAAATGATGATTGATGATTCCATGCATCATTTTTGATGAACCATCTGTTTGCCTCGCATGGCCTTTCGTTCGCTTCGCCGCCGTTCGCGTGCCGAAGGAATGCAATCGTGAAACGAAAGTTCATCGCAGGACGCTAAAGAACTGGAGGGTTTTTTTAAGGCTGCCGTTATGAATGTGCGACGCACCGCCTAACAAAGTTATCCCTTTCATTTGCAACGCATTTATACGAATTACCTCTGGCGTATCGTGCATGCGCATGGCATAGTGCAAAAACCATCAATTAGAGATTCGTCATGTCAACGCTCGAAAGTATTCAGGCACGTATCGAAGCACTTCAGGCGAAAGCCGATGCACTCGTCGCAAAGCAATCGGAAGGCGCGCTGCAAAAGATTCGGGACTTGATGTCGCTTCACGGATTGAGTATCTCGGACATCGAACAGTATTCGGGCACGCGCAAGAAAACCGGACGGTCGAAGTCGCTAAAGAAGCAAAGCACGGTGGCTTATCAGGATCCGAAAACCGGAGCAACGTGGAGTGGTCGCGGGCGTGCGCCCGGATGGATCGCTCAAGCGAAAGACCGCAGCAAATTCGCGGTGGGCGCAAGCGAATCAGTTGCCAAGACTAAAGGCAAAGCCGGCGTCGCAGCCAAGGGGAAAGGCAGAGCAAAGGGGCAACCGCGCGGCCCTCAACCTGCCCTCTATCGCGATCCGCAGTCCGGCGCAACGTGGAGCGGACGTGGCCGCGCGCCTGCGTGGCTCGCATCTGTCGAAGACCGCACGCCATTTCTGATCGGCTGATCAAGCATTCAGAACCGGTGGAGTTCGTCACTCCCCCGGTTGCGTTCGAAAGCATGCCCTTAGCGCATTTCCTCAGCTAAACGCGAGGATCGAAATCGAATTCGATCCGGATGCCGCCCGGTTCATAAATCATCATATGGCGTTTGGGACCGGCGCCTAACAGTTCTGGCGCAAACTCCACCTCGACACCCGGCCAGGCCGACACGCGCTCGAGAATCGTCGCGAGCGCGGCTTCATCCGCTGCGCGAAACGCGAGATGGTGAAGCCCGATATTCTTTCGCCTATCGAACGCGTTTGGCGCCGAGTCGTCTTTCACCTGCCATAGCGTAACCAATAGTTTTCCGTCGGAGACGAATACGGCGGGATACTCCGGCCGCTCGCCGACGATCTTCCATTCGAGGCATTGCACGAAGAAGTCTCGCGTCGCTTCCAGGTTACGCACGGTAAGGCCAACGTGGTCGATTCCAGATGTCAGCATCGTTTCCTCCTGTACGGCATCTACGCGCGCCCGAAAAACAATACGGCGTTCGAGCGTGCGCAGAAGGAGCGCTCGAACATTCGAGCGCGCTCAGGCAAGCGTCACTCAGACAAGCGTCAACTTGACATCGATGTTATTGCGCGTCGCATTGGAATACGGGCATACGTAATGAGCCTTATCGATCAATGCCTGCGCCTCGTTGCGATCCATGCCCGGCAATGAAATCTTCAATTCCGCTTCGATACCGAAGCCATCCGGGATTTGACCGATGCCCACGCTGCCATCGACCGCGACGTCTTTCGGCAGCGTGATCTTGTCGCGCGCGGCGACGAACTTCATCGCGCCGATGAAGCACGCGCTATAACCTGCGGCAAAAAGCTGCTCCGGATTCGTGCCGTCGCCGCCACCACCGCCTAACTCTTTCGGTGTTGTCAGTTTGAGTTCGAGATTACTTTCGGGCACGGTCGCGCGGCCGTCGCGTCCGCCAGTGACATGGGCATGCGCACGGTATAAAACCTTTTCGATCGACATCGCCAGACTCCTGTGCATTGTGTTGAGCGGCCTGCGCGGCGCGAACGCGCCGTTCGAGTCCGCTGACATGGATTCCTGATGGGACGCCGTCCTGCAAGGGCCGGATTCCCAGTATCGAAGGATACTCAAGACGCGGCAAGCTCGCTCACGGGCTGCTCGCGTTCCGTAGCTAGCGCAGTTGTTTCCCTCGCAGCGCGTTGACGCACGACGCCGCCGCGCTGTAAGCTTGGCGTATTCTGTATCCAGACATGTAGTAAATACCATGGCCGCCAAACTTCTCAAGCTCCAGGCGCGCACCGACTATGTGGACGAGGTCTACAAAGTGCTGCTCGACGCCATCAGCTCCGGTACGCTCGCGCCCGGAACGCGCATCACGCAGGAAGAAATCGCCGAGCAACTCGCCGTCTCGCGCTCGCCCGTCCTTCAGGCCTTGCGCCTGCTGAAGAAGGACGGCCTCGTGGTCGATGCGCCCGGACGCGGCCTGCTCGTCACCCCGCTCGATCCCGCGTGGATCAGTCACCTCTACGAAATTCGCGGCGCGCTCGACTCGCTCGCCGCGCGTCTTGCCGCCGAACGGGGCGCGAAGATCGACAAGGCGCTCATCACCAACGGAAGGCGCGCCTCGAAGAGCGACGATGTGAAGGCCATGATCGACGCCGACCTGGCGTTTCACAACGCGATTTACGCGGCGTCGGGCAATCCGCTAATCGCCGAGACCGCGCAGACGCATTGGGTGCATCTGCGCCGCGTGATGGGCGCGGTGCTGCAAGTATCGGGACAGCGCAAGGCGATCTGGGACGAGCACGCGGCCATCGCGACGGCCGTCAACGAAGGCGACGGCCAGCGAGCCGCCGCGCTCACGGATCTGCACACCGCGAACGCGCGCAAGAATCTCGTCGAACGGCTCGGTCTCGTGCTGAGCGAACAGCGCGAGCGGGAATCGGCAGCCGACGCCTGAATCACGCGGCCTGTCGCGCTCGCTCCTCTTCCAGCATCCGCGCGTGGGCATAGACGCGGTCGCGCTCCCGTGCGACGAGCGTGCGCTTGCCCGCGAGCGTCTGTCTGTGATATTTCGGATCGCCCATCTGCGTCACGTATTCGCCATGACGATGCCGCAGATAACGCTGGAAGAACTCCGCTCCGGGCAAGCCGCTGTCCAGCGCCATGAGCACGCCATAGTCGATGTCGCGCACATCGCCGAGCGTCTTGATCGCGGATTCGAGCGCCGCATAGCGCTGAGGCAGCGGCACGCTCTTGTCGCACAGTGCATGAAAGCGCTGATAGGCCAGCACATGCCCGTGCAACGCACAACGCCATAATGCCTTCGCAAGCCGTTGGCTGAGTTCCGTTTCCACGTTCCCTCCCGCATGGTGTGCGCATCCTGTGCGCGTGATATCCCATCGTCATTCGAAAGCGATGACGATAACTCATTGCCTGGAAATCACCTGCAACGCCAAGAGATATGCGCGTCTTATGTCGAAGCGCCGAATTGAATTGCGCGCGCGTTTAAACGTGCTGCGACAAAACCGGCAACATTCGATCCGATTACCTTAAGATTCGGCTAAAGACGCTTCACGAAAGCGATACGTTTTTTAATTACCCGCGTTAAACGAAACAGCGCAAATGGCTGTGCACAATGAACGCGCTGAAGATATGCTTATCAGGTTCCCCACGAAGCGACTGTGCCTCGCGCATGATGTGACAAACGAGTGAAGGCCAAGCGCGGACATTACGCGCTTCGATTACTTTTCGCCTCAAAGATCCTTATTGAATCGGCCGCCGGGTGTTGCGCCTCGTGACTCGGAACGCGCGCGTCAGCATGCGGCTCGATTACATGCTAGCAAACATATCGCGGGAAACCAAGGAAAGTTTC
Organism: Caballeronia sp. PC1; assembly: GCF_021353155.1. Classification (NCBI taxonomy): domain Bacteria; kingdom Pseudomonadati; phylum Pseudomonadota; class Betaproteobacteria; order Burkholderiales; family Burkholderiaceae; genus Caballeronia; species Caballeronia sp. PC1. The sequence continues at coordinate 594,942 of NZ_JAJUBH010000002.1, read as the reverse complement.
CTCATAGAGGAACGCCGCAGGGTTTCACATAGGTGTCACTCGGCACATTTTGCCGTCGAGCACGGCCAGAATCGTGTGTATGCATCCACCACATTGCGAAACAACACGAGCAGGGGCAACGAATAAACGCATTATGACGAAAACGCCGGCGCGGCGTTTCGCGCACCGCACGGTCCTTAAGATTGGTTTAAGCATTGGAGATTAAAACATGACTTAAGGCGCGGGCAACATAGCGGCGCGATGCCGCTACTCGCAGCGCACCGGCTTTCATCCAACGTCCACGCGGATGGTCAGACCGGGCAACGCCACACGCGCTCTCAACAGCGCGGCACGGCGCAGGCGATGACCATCCCATTCAGCCCGGCATTCACGCCGGGCTTTTTTTTCAATCGTGCCGTCCGCTTATTCGGGGCGCGCCATTGCCTGTCGGCGCAGTGGCGGCAGGAAGGTCGAACTCGAACGCCGTGCCGGTCTCCGTCGTATCGATCAGGCGAATCTGGCTGCCGTGCAATTGCAGCATCCGTTGCACGATCAATAAGCCCAGGCCGCCGCGATGCGCGCCGCCGGATGCAAACGGCCGCTGAAATAGCGCGTCGCGCATGGCGGGCGGAATGCCCGATCCCGTGTCGCGGACCGTGACGGTCACGCTATCGCCATGATTGCGCCCGTGCGCGAGCGACACGCTGACCGTTCCCTGCGCGGGCGTATGACGGATCGCGTTGTCGAGCAGATTGGTCAGCACGCGCTCGATCATGCCCAGATCCGCCATGACATTCGGCAAACGCGGGGCGATCTGCGCATCGAGCCGCACGCCGCGCGATTGCGCGGACAACTCGAACTTTTCGAATACGTCCTGCAGCAGATCGACGAGCGAGAATGGCTCGGCTTCCGGTGCAACCATGCCGTGTTCGAGCTTCGCGAGTTCGAACAGCGACTGCGCGAGATGGCCGACTTTCGCGCTCTGCGCAAGCGCGATCGACAGATAACGTCGGCGCTCGGCATCGGCGAGCGTATCCGACTTGAGCGACAGCGTTTCCAGATAACCATGCAGCGACGATAGCGGCGTACGCAAATCGTGCGAGATATTGGCCACCATCTCGCGACGCTCGCGGTCCTGCCGCCCAAGCTCGCGCCATTGTTCCGCGATGCGATCCGCCATCTGCGCAAAGGTCCTTTCGAGCACGGCGATCTCGTCGCGTTCATCGGCTTTATCGGCGGGCAGCATCGCCGACAATGGCTTCTCGGCGGGCGCACCGCGTGCGTCGAAGTTGCGCATCGCCTCGGTCAGGCGGCGCAGCGGCCGCGTGACCAGACCGAACGCGACCACGCCCGCGACGAGGCCAAGCAACGTGACGAGGCCCATCGACGCCAGCGTGGTCCGCAGTACCGCGCTCGCCGATGCCTTCGCCGCGAGCGCATCGTGCTCTTCGCCGAGCAGCACGACATAGACATAGCCGAATGGCGGCATGCCGGGCGCGGCGAGCGGCGCGGCGCTGAAAACCTTTCGCTTGTCGCCGCTGCGCGGATCGTCGCCGAGAATCGGCAAGGGATCGCCATCGAGAAACTTGCCGATGGGAGCGAGATCGACGCGATCGCGTTTCAAGTGCCCCGGCGGCGCATCGTCGGCGCGGATATGGCCGGCGCTGTCGAGCAAATACACTTCGACGCTCGGATTCACCACCATCAGTTGATTGAAGAGACGGCGCACGGCGGGCGCGTCGATATCTTTCGCATCGGCAAGCGCGCCGTCGCGCGCGATATGCGCCGCGAGTCCGCGCGAAAGACTTTGAATGACCTCTTTCTCGCGCAGATCGCTCGCGCGAATCTGCAGCCATGCCGACGCGCCGCAGCACGCGAGCAGCAACACGCAGAACACCGCGAAGAGCCGTTGCGACAGCGTGAGCTTCACGGCGCGGCGTCCTTGTCATCGGGCGCATGCGGCGCGAGCTTGTAGCCGTGGCCCCATACGGTGAGAATGCGCTGCGGATCGGCCGCGTCTTTCTCCACTTTCGCGCGCAAGCGGTTGATATGCGTGTTCACGGTGTGCTCATAACCTTCATGCCGATAACCCCACACCGCGTTGAGCAGATCCATGCGCGAGAACACCTTGCCGGGATGGCGCGCGAAGTGATACAGCAGATCGAATTCGCGCGGCGTGAGTTCGATGCGCGCGCCATCGACCCATGCCTCGCGCGCAAGTGGATCGATCGCGATGCCCGCGACTTCGACACGCCCCGCATCGAGCCGCGAATCCTTCGCGACGGCATCGACGCGGCGCAACAGCGCCTTCACACGCGCGACGAGTTCGAGCACCGAGAAGGGCTTGGCGAGATAGTCGTCCGCGCCGAGTTCGAGACCGAGTATGCGATGCACTTCACTAGAACGCGCGCTCGTGATGATGATCGGCGTATAGCGCGTCATCGCGCGGGCGCGGCGGCAGATTTCGAGGCCATCGACGCCGGGCAGCATCAGATCGAGAATCAGCGCATCCCAGCCGCCCTGTTCGAGCAGGCGCAGGCCTTCGGCGCCGTCGGCGCTGTGGACGACTTCATAGCGCTCGTCGCGCAGATTGAGACTGAGCACCTCGGCGATATGCACGTCGTCTTCGACGATCAGAATGCGTTTCGGATGATCCATGAGCGAATGTCGTCGGCAAACGAGGTTTCCTGTGCGTCATTGTGCAGAAAAGCGCGCAGCCAAGTATCACATTTAATTTAACTTTCGGTGAGGACTCGGGGATACGCGCGCGGCTACGATGCAGCCAATCCAGTCGAAAACGAGGATCGCATCATGCAGACACGCCGCCGTTTTCTCATGACGGGCGCCGCCGCGGCCGTCGCCACGTTCGCCTTCGGCGGCCGCCTGCGCGTGCTGGCGGCGGGCTCGCCAATGAAAGCCCCATCGCAGGAAAGCTTCGAGATCGTCCATGGCGACGACGAGTGGCGCCGCCTGCTGAATCCCGCGCAATTCGACGTGCTGCGCCGCGAAGGCACCGAGCGCCCTTATACGAGCCCGCTGAACGGCGAGCATCGCGCGGGCCTGTTCAGTTGCGCGGGCTGCGCGCTCGCGGTGTTTTCGTCGCGCACCAAGTTCGACAGTCACACGGGCTGGCCGAGTTTCTGGGCGCCGCTCGATCATGCGGTCGGCACGCGCATCGACGGTTCGTTCGGCACGGTCCGCACCGAAGTGCATTGCCGCCGTTGTGGCGGTCATCTCGGCCATGTGTTCGACGACGGTCCGAAACCCACCGGCCTGCGCTACTGCATGAACGGCATCGCGATGAACTTCACGCCTGGCGCGGCCTGAACCGCGCCTGCTTTCCTCTCACTCACGACACGACATCATCATGCTGCTCATCGTTCTTGCCTATCTCGGCGGCGCGCTGACGATTCTCAGTCCGTGCATTCTGCCCGTGCTTCCTTTCGTGTTTTCGCGCGCGGATCAGCCGTTCGTCAAGAGCGGCCTGCCTTTGCTCGCGGGCATGGCGCTGACCTTCGCCGCGGTCGCGACGCTTGCCGCCGTCGGCGGTGGCTGGGTCACGCAGGCCAATCAGTACGGCCGCTGGGCGGCGATCGTCTTGCTCGCGGTGTTCGGCCTCACCTTGCTGTTGCCGAGCCTGGCCGAGCGCGTGATGCATCCGCTCGTCAGCGCGGGCAATCGTCTGACCGCATTCGCGCAACGCGGCGACGGAACACCGGGGACCGGCAGCTCGTTCGTGCTCGGCATCGCGACGGGGCTGCTGTGGGCGCCGTGCGCAGGCCCGATTCTCGGCCTCGTGCTGACGGGCGCGGCGCTCAATGGCGCGAGCGTCGGTACCACGCTCCTGCTGATTGCCTATGCGGCGGGCGCGGCCACGTCGCTCGCGATTGCGCTGCTCATCGGCGGACGCGTCTTCACCGCGATGAAGCGCTCGCTGGGCGCGGGCGAATGGGTGCGGCGCGGCATCGGCGTGGCGATGCTCGCCGGTGTCGCCGCGATTGCGCTCGGGCTCGACACCGGCGTGCTCGCCCGGGTATCGACGGTCGCGACTTCGGGCATCGAGCAGCATCTCGTCGACAAGCTGTCGAATCGAAACGACGGCGCGATGATGAAAGCCGCCAATACGTCCAACAATGCGTCCAACGACGCGTCCAACGACGCCCCCGCGATGATGCGTGCAAGCACCGAACCGCCGAAAGCCGCGACGCTTCCCGTGGAAGGCGCGCTGCCGCCGCTCGACGGCGCCGTGCAATGGCTCAACTCGCCGCCGCTCACGAAGGAAGCGTTGCGCGGCAAGGTCGTGCTCGTCGATGTGTGGACGTATTCCTGCATCAACTGCCTGCGCACCTTGCCTTATCTGAAAAGCTGGGCGCAGAAGTATCGCGATCAGGGGCTCGTCGTGATTGGCGTGCATGCGCCGGAATTCGCATTCGAGCGTAATGTGGATAACGTGAAGCAGGCGGTTCACGATCTCGGCATCGATTATCCCGTCGCGATCGACAACAACTATGCGATATGGCGTGCGTTGAACAACCAGTATTGGCCCGCGCACTATTTCATCGATGCGCAAGGCAATATCCGTTATCACCATTTCGGCGAAGGCGATTACGCGCACTCCGAGCGTGTGATTCAGACCTTGCTCGCCGAAGCGGGCCACGGTGCGCCGCCTGCCGCTGCGATGACCACGCACGACGACAAGGCCATCGGCCAGGGCGCGATGATGCAGGCCGATAACGCGGACATGCGTTCGCCGGAAACGTATATCGGCTATGAGCGCGCGCAGCAGTTCATGTCGCCGGGCGGCGAGCGGCCCGATCGCATTCACGACTATGCCGCGCCGAAAGCGCTGGATGTCAACGACTGGGGGCTTGCGGGCGCATGGAAGGTCGGCGCGGAGAATGCGACGCTCCAAGGCGGGACGGGCCGCATCGTGTATCGCTTCCATGCGCGCGATCTGCATCTGGTGCTCGGGCCGTCGAAGGATGGCAAGCCGGTGCGCTTTCGCGTGAGCATCGACGGCGCCGCGCCGGGTGCATCGCATGGCAGCGATGTGAATGCCGATGGAAGCGGCACCGTCACCGGGCAACGCCTTTATCAACTCGTGCGGCAAACGGGACAGGTAGCGGACCGCACCTTCACGATCGAATTTCTCGACCCTGGCGTCGAAGCCTACGCATTCACGTTCGGTTGAACCCGAGGAGCAAACATGTCGAAGATCACCAGCAGGACTTTCAAAGCCGCGAGCGTGGCCGTGCTGTTCGCGGGCGCATTCGCCTTGCAGCGCGCCGCGCATTCGAGCGAGGAAGCCGTCAGGATTCCCCCGCCCGCGCACGATGAAACCGCGGGCGCCGTGCATACGGAAACCGCCGTATTCGCAGGCGGCTGCTTCTGGGGCGTGCAAGGCGTGTTTCAACACGTGCGCGGCGTGAAGGAAGTGATGTCGGGTTATGCGGGCGGCGCGGCGAACACCGCGCAATACGATCGCGTCAGCGAAGGCGACACCGGGCACGCGGAATCGGTGCGCATCACCTATGACCCGGCGCAGGTCACGTACGGCAAGCTCTTGCAGGTCTTCTTTTCGGTTGCGCACGATCCGACGCAACTGAACTATCAAGGACCGGACCACGGCACGCAATATCGTTCCGCTGTGTTCCCGACCAACGCGGCGCAACGCGATATCGCCGGTGCGTATATCGCGCAGCTCGACAAAGCGCACCTCTATCGCGGCAAGATCGTCACGAAAGTCGAGGATTACAAGGGCTTTTATCCGGCGGAAAGCTATCACCAGAACTACTTGACCGAGCATCCGGAAAGCCCGTATATCGCGATCAACGATCTGCCGAAGGTGGCGAATCTGAAGCGGGCGTTTCCGGATGCCTACCGTCAGGATGCGGTGCTCGTGGCGGTCGCGTCGAGATAGTCCGCTACCACGGCGAGCACCTCGGGCATGTTGCGCCTGCCGAAGCCAAGACGGACATGCGCATCGCCATGATCGATCAAGGTCGAAGGCAGCAGCAACACGCCCGTGCGTTCGAGCAGTTGCGCGCAGAACTGCTCGGCGCGTCCGTGCTTCAAGCGCACGAAGCCGATCGTGCCCGCACGCGGACGATGCCATGTGAAGCGATCCGCGTAACGCGCGAAGAATGCGTCGAGCAGCCGCAGATTGGCGCGCACGATCCCCACGTTGCGTTCGATGAGCGCATCGCTGTGACGTACCGCGATGGTCGAAAGATACTCGCTCGGCGCGCTGTTGCTGATGGTGAGATAGTCCTTGAACGTACTCATGCGCTCGATCACTTGCGCGCTTTTCGACGTGATCCAGCCGAGGCGCAGGCCCGCGAGTCCATGCGTCTTCGATAAAGCGCCGAGCGAGATCGCCCGCTCGTAGACGTCGCAGGCGGCGGGCAGGCGATCGGCGGGATCGTGTTCCAGCCCGCGATACACCTCGTCGCTGAAAAGCCATAAACCGTGCTTGCGCGCGAAGGCGACGATCGCATCGAACACATCGCGCGACGGCAGATAGCCGGTCGGATTGTGCGGCGCGCAGAGCACGATCGCGCGCGTGGCGGGCGTGACGAGCGCTTCCAGTTCGTCCGGATCGAGCGCCCAGCCCGCTTCCTCGCGCGCCCTCCAGGGCGACACCTTCACGCCCATCGCCTCGGCAACCGAATAGTGCGACTGATAGCCGGGCATATGCACGATCACGTGATCGCCCGGCGCGAGCATCGTGTTCATGAACGAATAGATCGCTTCCTGCGCGCCCGTGTGCACGATGATGTCGTCGGCCTCGATGTTCTGGTATCGCGATGCGAGCGCGCGCCGCAGTTCCGGCGCGCCGGGATATTCGGTGTAGCCGAGCCAGGTCTCGCGCAATCCGTCGATCGCGTTCGGCTCGTAAGCGAGCAATTCGCCTACCGACATCGATTCGGGATCGGAACTGCAGAGCAGATGGCGCGCGGTGAATTCATGCCGCGCGAAGTAACGTTCGAGTTTGAAGGGAGTCGGTTGCATGGCGCGCTTGATCGCAATGAAAGAAAGCCGTAGTCTGCGCTCATGCCCGTCATTCAAACAGCTAAACTTTCTAATTTGAATTAAGCAACGCTAATGCTCGACTATGCCCTGCTCGATGCCCTTCTCGCCGTCGTTCGGACCGGTTCGTTCGAACGCGCCGCGGGCGATCTCAACGTCACGCCCTCGGCCGTGTCGCAAAGGGTGAAACTGCTGGAAGAACGCGTGGGCAGCCTGCTCGTCAAGCGCGGCCAGCCGTGCGAGGCGACCGCGTCGGGCGCGCTTTTGTGCCGTCACACGGAACGCGTGCAACTGCTCGAAGCGGAACTCGGCGGACGCATGCCGACCTTGCCCGGCACGCCGAGCGAACGGCGAGCGAAATTGCGCATCGCCGTGAACGACGACAGCATGAGCACCTGGTTCATCGACGCCGCGGCGGACTTCTGCATCGAACGTGAACTCATGCTCGATCTCGTCGTGGACGATCAGGACCACACCGCGCAGCGCATTCGCGAAGGCGACGTGCAAGGCGCGATCACGACGCAAGCCGAGCCCGTTCCCGGCTGGCGTTCGCTAAAACTCGGACGCATGCGCTATCGCGCGGTGTGCTCGCCCGCCTACTTCGAGCGCCATTTCGCGCACGGCCTCACGCGAGACGCGCTGCGGCGCGCGCCGTGTGTGAACTTCAACGAGAAAGACGAATTGCAGAAGCGCTTTATCAAGCGCGTGAGTCGCGTGGATATCGAACCGCCCGCGCATATCGTGCCGCACGGCGAAGGCTTCGTGCGCGCGTGCACCTCGGGACTGGCGTGGGGCATGTGTCCGCAACGGCTCGTCACGCGGCAACTCGAAAGCGGCGAGCTCGTGGAAGTGCTGCCCGGCTCGCGCTTCGATGTGGATCTCTACTGGCAGAGCTGGCGTCTCGCGCTCGGCTGGCTCGATGATTTCAGCACGATGCTGAAGCACCGCGCCAAATCGTTTCTCGATTGAAGCTCAGGAGGCCTCGTGCGTCTCGAACGAATCGACGCGATCGCGATAGAAAGCGAGATGCTCCTTGATGTCAGCGACGGCGTCGTAGGGCGACTCGTACGTCCACACCGCATTGGCCGCCTTTTGTCCACCGGAGGGAATGCTGTAATAGCTGCATTCGCCCTTGTAAGGACAATACGTGCTGTGCGACGTGCGCGCCAGTTGCGACATGTCCACATCCTTGCGCGGGATATACAGCACTTCGGGGTACGAGGCCTCGTGCAATGAAAGCGCCTCGGTCGTATCGGCGATTACGTGCCCGCCTGCTTTAACGATCACGCGCAGCGGACTGCGCGCGATCGTGATCGGATGATCGGGACCGGGAATCTTGACGGCTTTGTCCATGAGTGTCTTCCTGCGCTTCGCGCTTGGGCTAAACGAGAAGCGATGGTAGCGCCGTTGCGCGCAATGCGCAGGATCGAACCGCCGCCAGAAGCATTAATGCCCGAAATACAGGGGCTTGCTGCCGTCGTCGTTCATCGGGCGCATCGTGCGCATTCCCGCTGCAGATCGGCCGGCGGCGGCTCCGCCGTATGCGTTCATGTTCGCGTTGTCGGTATTGTCGCCCTGCCCAGAAGCGCGGCGTTCTGCAGCCTGGATATCCGACGGATACGAAGTCTGGTCGGAGCGCGTCGGGTCATAGCCCGCGGCTTCGACCCGCCGCAGATCATCCTTCACCTGGCCGCGCGTGAGCGACGAATCGGTTTGTGCAAACGAGAGCACGGGCGCCACCACTACGGCGGCGACGGCGATTGCCTTGACGATCGATTTCATGGTGAACCTCCGGTTTGTTGGGCTACGCACGGTGTTTTCTGTGCGTGCTGCATAAAATCAGCATCGCCCGTGCCCGCCCGTTTGCCGGAGTGCGCCCGCGTGTGTCGATCAAGCGCTATGCCGCTTTGCTTTCGATTGCCTTCACGAGCACATGCAGCATGCGGTTCGCGGGCGTCGGCACGCCGAGCGCCTCGCCACGCCGCACCACCAGCCCGTTCAAGTGATCGATCTCGCTCTTCTTGCCGCGTACGAGATCTTGCGCCGTCGACGAATACTGGTTCGGCATCGTTTCGGCGATGCGCCGCACGGCTGTATCGACGTCGCCGGGAATCGTCACGTTGTCGGCCTTCGCCACGGCGAGGCATTCGTCGACGACATCGCGCATGGCCCGCGTCACGCCCTCGCCGTGCACGAGCTTTCCATACGGCAACTGCGTGATGGCCGACAGCGCGTTGTAAGCGCAGTTCAGAACGAGCTTGGCCCACAGCGCGCCGCGCACGTTATCGGAGATCTCGGTCGGCACGCCCGCCTCGACGAGCGCGCGCGCCACGTTCTCGCTTTGCGCCGACGGCTCGATCACGAGTTCGCCGCGACCGTTGTGCTTCACATGGCCCGGCCCCGCCATTTCAGCGGCGACGTACACGACCGCGGCCGCGGCTTCTTGCGGCAAAAGTTCGCGCAGACGCTCCGCGTTTTCCACGCCGTTTTGCAGCGAAAGAACCAGCGCGTCGCGTTCGAGATACGGCGCAAGCGACTGGGCGGCGCTATCCGTATCGGTGGATTTCACGCAGAAGAGCACCAGTTGCGCGCCCTTCGCGGCGCTCGCTTCGGTGCTCGCGGCCACGCGCACACGCTCGTCGAAATGCTGCGTATCGAGGCGCAAGCCTTCGCGCTCGATCGCCTCCACATGCTGCGGCCGCGCGATCAGCACAACCTCGTGACCCGCGCGCGCGAGCATGCCGCCGTAATAACAACCGACCGCGCCTGCTCCCATGACAGCGACTTTCATGTTTCGCTTCTCCTTGTTGCGTTGCTATGGCACGCAAAGGTAACACACGGGCATGCATCGAAACGATGCGTGCGATGCTTCGCATAACCGATGACGCGCAAACGCTTGCGCATCTCGAGCGCTATCACGCGGCGTGCCGCGCCCGCCCGATTTTGTGGGCCGACGCACGATAGTCAGTCGAATTAGCGGTGGACCATATTGTTAAAACGGGGCACGCGGATATACGCTTCCTTCAGCGGATCGACGATGCAGTCCAAACAAAAGCCGGCCGCTGCGGGGTGTGCGGCTGTTGCCGCATCGGTAGCTGAAAACCTGGGGACCAAATACACGGCGTGCCGGAAGGGGAAGCGCTTCGCAGAGATGCAGACGCGTGCGCACCGAGGCGCCGTGATCTTAGACAAACGCTGGCTTCGCCGCTCCTGACCGGGCGGCGAAGCCGCAAGCGTGGGCGTTATCACGAGAACAAGAAAATGAATCATGGATATGAAGCATCGCTCGTCAAGCGCGTGGTGAATCAACTCGTCGCGGGCATCGTGGGCGGCGAATACCAGGACAACGTGCTGCCGCCACAAGTCATTCTGTCGAAGCAGCACGGCGTGAGCCGCACCATCATGCGCGAGGCCCTGAGCATCCTCATATCGCGGCGCATGCTCGACGTACGACCCAAGACGGGCACGCGCATCAAGCCCGCGCGCGAATGGCTCATCATGGACCCGGAAGTGGCCGAGTGGCGCCTTCGTGCGCTGCACGATCCCGATTGCATACGCAGGCTGATCGAGTTCCGCTCGCTCGTCGATCCGCCCGCCGCAGGCCTCGCCGCGACGCGCGCGAACCGCCACCAGCGCATCGCCATCAACGCGGCTTATCAGCGGCTCGTGCACGCGAGTCCGTCCGAGCCGTTGCAGTCCGCCGCCGAAGATGCGTTGCAGGCCGCCATCGTCGATGCGAGCGGCGACGAACTGCTACGGCAGATGGGCAGCGTCGTACGCGTCGGCATCAGGACGATGAAGGCCGCGCTGCGCACGCAGCCGCATGCGCTGCCGCGCGTGCCCGATTCGCAGCTCGGCGACTACGGCAGGGTCGTGCGCGCGATCGAAACCGCCGATGGCGACGGCGCGCGCACGGCGATGTCGCAGGTGCTCTCGCGCACGGCGTCGATCTGGATAGAGGAAATCGCCTGAGGGCATGCCGCCGGCGCGGCCACGAGCCGCCGCGCCGCACCCGCCTTCCCCACCCCTTCGAGCCGGGAGCGTATCTTGCGCGCCCCGACGCCGCAGTTTCGCCTCGCATGCGCCGCTCACGTGACTACAATGAGTGAAGCCGCATGCGATTAAGCGCCTGGCGTTGAAAATACGGAGGCTGGAATGGCAGAGCTCGAAAAGGAAAAGGTCGTCGCCGTCCTGAACAAGATTCTCGAATCCGAACTGGCCGGCGTCGTGCGTTACACGCACTATTCGTTTCTCGTGTTCGGCTTCGGCCGCATTCCGATCGTCTCGTGGCTGCGCGCGCAGGCCGACGAATCGCTCGTGCACGCGCATCAGGCCGGCGAATGGATCACCACGCTCGGTGCGTATCCGTCGCTGGAAATCGGCCCGCTGCTCGATAATCACACGTTCGACATCGCAACGATCCTGCGCGAATCCCTGCAGGCGGAGACGGTTGCGCTCGGTCTTTATCGCGACTTGCTGAAGGTCGTGGAGGACCGTTCGGTCGCGCTCGAGGAATACGCGCGGCAGATGATCGAAGTCGAGGAAATGCACGCGGGCGAAGTCGACAAGATGCTGCGGCGGCCCGGCGAAGTCGATACGTCGCCCGAGCGCCGCACGGGGCACGCCGAGCCGAAATGACAAAGCGCCGGTCCGCATTGCGCGGGCCGGCGCCGCATTGCACGAAAAAGCGCGTTACTTCGGCTGCGCGACGGTGCGCAGATAAGGCTTCAGCGTCTTGAAGCCGTCGGGGTACTTCTTCTTCGCGTCGTCATCCGACACCGAGGTCGGGATGATCACGTCATCGCCCGGTTTCCAGTTCACCGGCGTCGCGACCGTGTGCTTCGCGTTCAGTTGCAGCGCGTCGAGCAGGCGCAGCACTTCGTCGAAGTTGCGGCCCGCGCTCATCGGATACGTGAACGTGGCTTTCACTTTCTTGTCCGGACCGACGATGAACACCGCGCGAATGGTCGCGTTATCGGCCGCGGTGCGCGGGTTCGCGCCGCTCGCGTTCGGGTGGATCATGTCGTAGAGCTTCGCGACGTTGAGGTCGGCGTCGCCGATCATCGGATAATTGACCGCGGTGCCCTGCGTTTCCTCGATGTCCTTCGCCCACTGCGAGTGATTCGTCACCGGATCGATCGAAAGGCCGATGACCTTCGTGCCGCGCTTGTCGAACTCGGGCTTGAGCTTGGCCATGTAACCGAGTTCGGTCGTGCAGACCGGCGTGAAGTCCTTCGGGTGCGAGAACAGGATGGCCCACTTGTCGCCGATCCACTCGTGGAAGCGGATCGTGCCCTCGGTCGTCTCTGCCGTGAAATCGGGAGCTTCATCACCAATGCGTATAGCCATATCAAATCTCCACGTGAGGGAAAGTCCGGGGAACGTTCCGCCGTCGCGGCAAAACGGTTTCCGGGATTGAGAAACGCAACTATGAGTTCGATTATAGTGCGCGGCGCATCGGTGCCCGCAGCGGCCCGTTTTTGCCCTTGAGCGCCGTGGGGTCTTGCGTTCTCATGGCCTTTCAAGGCGCATCGGCATGTAAGGCACGCTTCGTGCTGCCGCATCGTCCTGCCGTTCGCCGCTGAACGAGCGTACGCTTAAAAATGCGCTTGCCATACGGATCGCGCATCGGGTCGCGCTCGAATTCCGCTGCAAAATCTGCTATCACGAAACGACATCAACTCAGAACCAACGTGCAGCCGTAGCGCACAGGAGGCGATCGTGACCGTCATGCAAAGAAAATCCGTCGCTGCGCTGCAGAGCGAAGCGGCCGAAACCGAAGAAGTGCTTCAGGAGCACGGCGGCCATGCGCTCACCCGCTCGCTCACCGGGCTCGATGTCACCCTGCTCGGCATCGGCTGCATCATCGGCGCGGGGATCTTCGTGCTGACCGGTCACGCGGCGGCGACCAACGCCGGTCCCGCCATCACCATTTCGTTCGTGCTGGGCGCGATCGTCTGCGCGCTCGCAGGCCTCTGCTACGCCGAAATGGCCTCGACGGTGCCGGTCTCGGGCAGCGCCTACACGTATGCCTATGCGACGATGGGCGAACTGATCGCCTGGCTCATCGGCTGGGATCTGATTCTCGAATACGCCGTCGGCGCGACGACGGTCGCGATCGGCTGGTCGGGTTATGTGGTGAGCTTTCTGCATTCGCTCGGCATCGACATACCGGAGCAGTTGTCGAAAGCGCCCTTCGCTTACGAGCCGGGACACGGCTGGAGCCACGCCGGCGCGATACTCAACGTGCCCGCGATGGTTGTCGTCGGGCTCATCACGATGCTGCTCGTGGTCGGCATACGCGAGTCGGCGCGCGTGAACAGTGTGATCGTGGTCATCAAGGTGCTGATCGTGCTCGCGTTCATCGCCGCGGGCTTCGCGTATGTGGACAAGGGACACTGGGTCACCGCGCAGAACCCCACGGGCGCGTTCCTGCCGCCGAATACGGGCGAATCCGGCGTGTTCGGCATGAGCGGCGTGTTGCGCGGCGCGGCGGTCGTGTTCTTTGCCTATATCGGCTTCGATTCCGTGTCATGCGTGGCGCAGGAAACGCGCAACCCGAGGCGCGACATGCCCATCGGCCTGCTCGGCTCGCTCACGATTTGCACGATTCTCTACGTGCTCGTGGCGTATGTCCTGACGGGCATCGTGCCGTACGACAAGCTCAACGTCGCGGACCCGATCGCCGTCGGCGTCGATGCGATCGGCATGCGCTGGCTCTCGCCCATCGTGAAACTCGGCGCGATCTTCGGCCTGACTTCCGTGATTCTGGTGCTGCTGCTTTCGCAGCCGCGCATCTTCTACACGATGGCGAAGGACGGCCTTTTGCCGCCGTTCGCTTCGAAGATTCACCCGCGCTTTCGTACGCCGTACATCACGACGATCGTCACCGGCATCATCGTGATGATTCTCGCGGGGACGCTGCCGATAGGGCTCGTGGGCGAGCTCGTCAGCATCGGCACGCTGTTCGCGTTCATGGTCGTGTGCGTGGGCGTGCTCGTGCTGCGCATCACGCAACCGAATCTGGAGCGCGCGTTCAAGACGCCCGCCGTGTTCATCGTCGCGCCGCTCGGTGCGCTGTCCTCGCTCTTTCTGATGTCAGGCTTGCCCGCCGATACGTGGATACGCCTCGTCATCTGGATGGCGATCGGCGTCGTGATCTACTTTGCGTATGGCATACGCCATAGCAAATTGCGCAATCGACGAGACGCATCGTGACGACGCCAAGGCCCGTTGCTTTCACTCGGTAGCGCGCTTCGATTCGTGTTCGCGCGCTTCTTCCGGGCTTTCATAAATATACGGCGCGACGCCGCGGCGCTTCAGTGCATCGCCCAGTTTCAGGCGCAGGAAACTGCTCGTCGTATAGCGCGTCACGCGGTCGTAATGACCATCGACTAGTTTCGTCACCATCTCCGAATAGGCGTCGAGCATATCGGGGCGAATGGAAAAGTTATCGTAATTCACGATCGCGTGCGGCCGTGTCTTGGCATCGGCCAATTGCTTTTCGACTTCGCGGCGAATCGCTTCGACATCGCTCAGGCTCTTGACTTCGAGCCCTTCGAAATTGATGAAGAAGAGATGCTTCTCCGCGTCGTAGCTGAAGCGTTCGGACAGGTCGAGACTCAGCAGGATCTTGCGCAGGCCCATTGGCGCATCGCGGAAAATGCGTTCGTCCATGAGACGCGGCGGCGTGTTCATGACCGGCGCGAAACCCATTTGCGCGACGATGTCCCGCTCGATATCGATGCCGGGCGCCACTTCCGTCAGCGCGAGTCCTTTCGCGGTGAGCTCGAACACGCAGCGCTCGGTGATATACAGCACGGGCTGTCCGCGCTCGGCGGCGTAACGGCCGCTGAAGGTGCGATGCTCGACCGCATCGACGAACTTGCGGCAATCCCCTTCGCGATTGATCCTGAGCAGGCCGTCTTCGATCGTCACATCCAGCTTGCCCGCGTTGAACGTGCCGACGAACACGACCTTTTTGGCCGCCTGGCTGATGTTGATGAAGCCGCCCGCGCCCGCGAGCTTCGGGCCGAACTTGCTCACGTTGAGATTGCCTTCGCGGTCCGCCTGCGCGAGACCGAGGAATGCGATATCGAGGCCGCCGCCATCGTAGAAATCGAACTGATACGGCTGATCGATGATTGCCTGAGTATTCGTCGCCGCGCCGAAGTTGAGGCCGCCAGCCGGAATGCCGCCGATCACGCCGGGCTCGGTCGTGATCGTGAAGAGATCGATCACCTGCTCTTCGTTCGCCACGCTCGCGATGCCTTCCGGCATGCCGATGCCGAGATTCACGATGCTGTTCGCCATCAACTCGAAGGCGGCGCGGCGCGCGATGATCTTGCGCTCGGTGAGGCCCATCGGCGGCACGGAGCTCGCGGCCACGCGCAATTCGCTCGAAAACGCCGCGCTGTACTGCTCGCCGAAGGTCTGCCAGTGGTTGTCGGGTTTCGCGAGCACGACGCAATCGACCATTACGCCGGGAATCTTTACCTGACGTGAATTGAGCGTGTTCGATTCAGCGAGCCGCTCGACTTGCGCAATCACGATGCCGCCGGAATTGCGCGCGGCCATGGCGATGGAAAGCGCTTCGAGCGTCAGCGCCTCCTTTTCCATCGTGACGTTGCCGTTGAGATCGGCCGTGGTGCCGCGCACGATCGCGACATCGATCGGGAAGGTCTTGTAGTAAAGATAATCCGTGCCGTCGATGGGCATGAGCCGCACGAGGTCTTCCGTCGTGCGCGCATTGAGCTTGCCGCCGCCGTTGCGCGGATCGACGAAGGTGCCGAGCCCGACCGTGGAAAGCTGTCCCGGCCGGTGCGCGGCGATATCGCGAAAGAGCTGCGAAATTACGCCTTGCGGCAAGTTATAGGCTTCGATGAGGTTATCGATCGCCATCTTCTGCAAACCCGGCACGAGGCCCCAATGGCCACCGATCACGCGCTTCACGAGGCCTTCGTGCGCGAGATGATTGAGGCCTTTCGCGCGGCCATCGCCCTGACCGGCCGCATACACGAGCGTCAGTCCGGCAATGGGATCCGCGCCTTCCACGAACCGTTCTTCCAGCGCGATCGCGACTTCCTCCGCGAAGCCGATGCCGACGAAGCCGCTCGTCGCGATCGTGTCGCCCGAGCGGATCAGGCGCACGGCCTCGCGCGCCGACACGATCTTGCCGCGCTCGACGAGGCGCGTGGTGGAGGGAAACGAATGGCGGGTCGGCGTGCTGCTGGCGGTCATGGCGTCTCCTGTGCGCGGCGTTGTCTTGTCGTCAGTCTCGCTCCCCGTCGCGTTGCATGCTTGCGTCCAAAGCACGCAGATCAGCCGATTTGCGCCGTCATATCTCGACACGCGCCCCAAGCTCGATCACGCGATCGGCGGGCAGGCGCAAATAGGCCGCGACGTTCCCCACATTGTGCAGCATGATGGCGAACAGCCGCTCGCGCCATAACGCCATGCCGGTGCCCGGCGTCGGCACGACGGTCGCGCGCGACAGGAAATACGAACTCGTGGCGCGGTCGAATTTCACGCCCGAGGGCCGGCATTTTTCCAGCGCGGCGGGCAGGTCCACTTCGTCCTTGAAGCCGTAGTTCACCGTCACCTGGAAGCAGCCCTCGCCGAGCGCCTGCAAGACCACGCGGCGGCCCTCGTCGACCCACGGCACGGGTTCGGTCGCGACCGTCAGAAACACCGTATGCTCGTGCAGCACGCGGTTATGCATGAGGTTGTTGATCAGCGAATGCGGCACGCCTTCGGGATCGTTCGACATGAAGATGGCGGTGCCTTCCACGCGCGCGGGCGAATGCGCGATCAGATTCGCGAGAAACGGCTTGAGCGGCGCCGCGCCCGCGCGCGCGCGCGCTTCCTGGATCATCATCTGCGCGCCGCGTCCCCAGGTCGCCATGATCGTGAACATCACGAGGCCGATCACGACCGGAAACCAGCCGCCCTCCCTGATCTTCAGGCAATTCGCCGAGAAGAACATCGCGTCGATGATGAAGAAGAACGACGTCGCGAAGAGGCATAGCGCCCAGTTGTAGCCCCAGGCGTAGCGGATCACGAAAAAGGTCAGCACGGTCGTGATGAGCATCGTGCCCGTCACGGCGATGCCGTATGCGGAACCGAGCGCGGTCGACGAGCCGAAGCCGAGCACGGCGGCCACGACCGCGAGCAGCAGCGTCCAGTTGATGCCCGGCACATAGATCTGACCGATCTCTCTCGCCGAGGTGTACACCACGCTCATGCGCGGCAGAAAACCGAGCTGCATCGCCTGCTTGGTCATCGAGTAAGTGCCGGAGATCACGGCCTGCGACGCGATCACGGTCGCGATGGTGGACAGCACGACCATCGGATAAAGCATCCACGACGGAAAGAGCCGATAGAACGGATTTTGCAATGCGCTCGGATCGGCGATCAGAAGCGCGCCCTGCCCGAGATAGTTCAGCGCGAGTGCGGGAAAGACGACGGCGAACCAGGTCAGGCGAATCGGCCGCGAGCCGAAGTGGCCCATGTCGGCATAGAGCGCTTCAGCGCCCGTGAGCGACAGCACGACCGCGCCGAGCGCGACGAAGGCGAGCCAGCGATGATGCAGGCCGAATGCGAGGCCTTCGAGCGGATTCAGCGCGGTGAGGATATGCGGCGCATCCTTGATGTTCACGATGCCCGATACCGCCAGCACGATGAACCACAGCACCATGACCGGCCCGAACACCGCGCCGATGCCCGAGGTGCCGTGCTTCTGCATCACGAAGAGCGCAATGAGCGCGACGAGCGTCAGGGGCACGACATACGGCTGCAGCACCGGCGCGGCCACTTCGAGGCCTTCCACCGCGCTCAGCACGGAAATGGCGGGCGTGATGACGCCATCGCCGTAAAAGAGCGCCGCGCCCATCACGCCGATGAGCAACAGCACGTGCTTCAGCCGCTTCTTCGATTCCACCGACGACGCCGCCAGCGCGAGCAACGCCATGATGCCGCCTTCGCCATGATTGTTGGCGCGCAGGATCAGCGTGACGTACTTGAGCGAAACGATGACCGTGAGCGACCAGAAGATCAGCGAGACGATGCCGATGACGTTCGCGGGCTGCAACGGCAGGCCGCCCGCGGGATCGAACACGGTTTTGAGCGTATAGAGCGGGCTCGTGCCGATATCGCCATAGACGACGCCCAATGCCGCGAGCGAAAGCCCCAGCAATGCCGGATGGCCGTGCGGTTCGGGCGCGTGTTTGTCGTCGGCCGGCACGCCGGGTGCAGTCGATCCCATGATTCCTCCCTGCATTGTTCAGGCCGCCGAGATTCGCGAGCCGCCTATTTGTCAGAGGATGAGCGTCTGCGTTGCTGTGTCGATAAGAGTATAGAAACGGATGCGCGTTCGAGAAGCTTTACGCGTACTTGATTTGCGCGACGGCGCGCAAATCGTCGGCGGTGGCGGTGCCGTAGCCGAAAAACTCCAGATACGCCGGGATCATTTCGAAAAGCATGTCCGTGCCAACCTGCACGGCGCAGCCCTTTTCCTTCGCCGCACGCAAAAGCGGCGTGTACTCCGACTTCATCACGACTTCACCGACGAACGTGCCCGGCGCGATTCGATCGATATCGAACGGCAGCGGGTCGCTGTCTTTCATGCCCAGGGGCGTCGCGTTCACGATCACGTCGAAGCCGTCGGGGTCTTTAGTGTCGGTTCGCACGACGAGTGCGGGATAGTGCTCGCGCAAGCGCGACGCGAGGCCATCGACGGAGGCCGTATTGGTGTCGAAGACCGCGAGTTCGGCGACGCCCGCAGCCGCGAGCGATGCGGCGATCGGCGAACCGACGCCGCCGCTGCCGAGCACGAGCACGCGCGTGCCCGCGAGCTTGCGGCCTTTGCGTTCGACGCCGCGCACGAAGCCCGCGCCATCGAACTGATCGCCGACGAGCGTGCCGTCCGGGCGCTTCAGGATCGCATTGCAGGCCCCGGCGATGCGCGCGGTCGGGCTCACTTCGTCCATCAGGCCGACGGTCGTGATCTTGTGCGGCATGGTGACGAGCGCGCCGCGGATGTTGGTCAGCTTGAACAGATGCGGCAGGAACGCGACGTAATCCTCGGGTTTGACGCCCATCGGCACGACGACGGCGTCGATGCCCTGTTTGTCGAACCATGGGTTATAGATCATCGGCGCCTTGAACGCTTCGGTCGGGTAGCCGAGATGAGCAATCAGAGTGGTCTTGCCGCTGATCATGGCAGCTCCTTGTGAGGATGTCGGACAGGCGTCTTCGCGCCTTCACCATGATAGAGCGTATTGTTTCGTTCCTTTTGCGCAGTGCGGCAATCAGTGACTCGCGCCGAGATACGCCGCCTTGACGGAGGGATCGTTGCGCAACTGCTCGGCCGGGCCGTGCGTCGCGACGCGGCCGTTTTCCAGCACGTAGCCGTAATCCGCGACATTCAGCGCGGCGGCGGCGAACTGCTCGACCAGCAGCATCGTGACGCCATCGGCTTTCAGGCGCTCGATGATGCGGAAGACTTCATCGACGAGAATGGGCGCGAGGCCCATCGACGGTTCGTCGAGCAGGACGAGATCCGGATTGAGCATGATCGCGCGCGCCATGGCGAGCATTTGCTGTTCGCCGCCGGAGAGCGTCCCCGCGAGTTGATTGCGGCGTTCTTTCAGGCGCGGGAATAGCTCGATCGCGCGTTCGAGATCGCCGTTGACGTCGCCTTTTGGTCTTGACCATGTGAGGCGTGGGAAGGCGCCTAGCAGCAGGTTATCGGTGACGGACATCGTGGCGAAGACGCGTCTGCCTTCGGGGGAATGGGCGAGTCCCAGGCGCGCGATCTTGTGCGAGTCTAGCGAGTCGATGCGCTTTGTTTCATTGCCGAGGCCCATCGTGATCTCGCCTTCTGTTGGCTTGATCATGCCGGAGATCGCGCGCATGGTCGTGGTTTTGCCTGCGCCGTTTGAACCGATCAACGTCACGACTTTTGCCTTCGGCACGGTTAGCGATATTCCGTGGAGGACTTTGACTTTGCCGTAGCCGGCGTGGAGGTTTTTTATCGTCAGCATGTTTTGTTTTTTGATGTCGTGGAAGCCTGAAATCGTGTCGGTCTATTTGCACTGCCCCTCCCCGGGGCGGGGGTAACTTTCTTTGCTGCTGCAAAGAAAGTCACCAAAGAAAGCAGCTTTGTCACCGCCCGCGGTCACACGCACGTTGGCCATTTTTCTCCTCCGGGAACGGCCCTCGCCTAAAGAGTGCCCTCACAGGACCCATCGGGCTTGGATCGCACACGGTCCGTCACATCGCACCACTCAACAAACTGGTACAGCCATTTCAAGTTCCGGCCCGCTTCGCGGCCGATGGGTTTCCCTTGCATACCCGGCGGCAGCGCGTAGCGCTGTGCCGAAGCTATTTCGTGCTGAACCAGCGCGCTTCGCGCACTGGCTTGTCAGACCGTGCGCGATCCAAGCCCGATTGGGCCTACGAGGGCACTCTTTAGGCGAGTGCCACTGTGGGCTGGCAAGCATGGTCAAACTGCGTGTGACCGCGGGCCTGAACGAGCTGCTTTCTTTGCCTACTTTCTTTGCAGCAGCAAAGAAAGTAGGTGCCGCCCCGCACAGGGGCAACACTAATAGACCACCAAGAAAACAGGATTCCACGAAACGAAAAAAATCAAACCGCCTCAGCCGTCTGCCCGCCCAAATAAGCCTCAATAACCTTCTCATTAGCCTGAATCTCGGAAGGCTTCCCTTCAGCGATTTTCTGCCCGAAGTCGAGCACCGACACCACATCACACACACTCATCACCACATCCATATGATGCTCGATCAACACGAGGGTAATCCCGTGATTCCGCACCTTCCGAATGATGGCGACAAGCTCGCGAATATCCGGCGCGGTCAACCCCGCCGCAGGCTCATCGAGCAAGAGCAATTGCGGATCGAGTGCCAACGCACGCGCAATCTCGAGCAGACGTTGCTTACCATAAGGCAGGTTCCGCGCTTCCTCGCCCGCGACATTCTCCAGCCCCACGAAACGCAGCATGTTGAAAGCCCGCTCGCGCGCCGCGCGCTCTTCGCGACGGTATCGCGAACTCATCACCCCGACATCCGCGAGATTCGACTTGAACGTGTGATGCAATCCCACGAGCACATTCTCGAGCGCCGTCATCTCGCCAAAAAGCTGCACGTTCTGAAACGTACGCGCGATACCCGATAGCGCAATCTTCGACGATGTACGCCCCGCAAGCGACTGCCCTTCGTATTCGATCGCGCCCGCGGTCGGCACATAGATGCCCGTCAGCACGTTCATCATCGTGCTCTTGCCCGAACCGTTCGGACCGATGAGGCCGTGAATCGTGCCGCGCTTCACGGTCAGATTCACGTCGTTCAATGCCTTCAGTCCGCTGAACTGCATCAGCACGCCGCGCACGTCCAGGAGCGTGTCCGCGCCTTCCGTGGCGACCGCCGCAACCGCATCGTCCTGGCGCGTGTGGCTCGCGAGTTCATCGGTATCGACCTTGGTCACGCGCACGCGTCCGAGATTCAATGTCTTGCGCACGAAGCCCACGATGCCGTCCTGCAGGTAATACACCACGAGCAGAATCATCAAACCGAAGATGGTGAGCCGCCAGTCGGTCAACGCATCGATCCAGAACGAAAATGCGGCAAGTCCCGCCGTGCCGATGATCGGCACCGCCACGCGCTGCGGCGTCGTGGTCTTGCGCATGAGCGCGAGCGCCGCGCCCGCCACGACGACCACCGCAAGCGCCGTCGCCACCACGCGAAAGTTGGCGATGTCGTCGAGCAGCTTCGGCAACAGCACGATAACCGTCGAGCCGATGATCGCGCCGGTGCGCGTCTTGCGCCCGCCCATGATGATCGCGAGCAGGAACAGAATCGTCAGCTCGAAGTTATACGTGTTCGGCGAGATGTACTGCTCCGAGTACGAATAGAGGCATCCCGCAAGGCCCGCAAAACCCGCGCTGATCACGAAGGCATACACCTTGTAGCGATACACCGACACGCCCATGCAATCCGATGCGATCGGACTGTCGCGCAGCGCTTCGAATGCGCGCCCCAGATGCGACTTCAGCACGCGATGCACGACGATCAGCGACACCACGAGCATCGCCGCCACGAGCCAGTAATACTCCACTTCGTCGAGCTTGTGACCCGCGAACATCGGCTTCGGAATCTTGAGGCCCATCGGCCCGTTCGTCAGAAAATCCATCTCGTTGATGAGAATCTGGATGATCGTGCCGAACGCGAGCGTCACCATCGCGAGATAAGGGCCGGAGACGCGCAGCGCGGGCAAGGCGAGGATCGCGCCGAACGCCGCGGTGACGAGTATCGAAAGCGGCGCGGTGACATAGAACGGCATGCCGAGCTTCATGAAAAGCACGCCCGCCGTGTACGCGCCCACACCGAACAAGCCGGCGTGACCGAGCGAAACCTGCCCCGTATAGCCCACCACGATATCGAGCCCGAACAACAGGATCGCGTAGATCATGATGGTTTCGACAAGGTGGATGTAGTACGGGTTGCCCGATGCCACCGGAAAAATAAGCAGTGCGGCTAGTCCAATCAGCGCCGCGATCCAGTTCTTTGCTTTCATCGTCGCCGCCTCAGACTTTCTTGATCGCCGTCTTGCCGAAGAGACCTGCCGGTTTGACCGCAAGCACGATCAAGAGCAGCACGAGTCCCGGCACGTCTTTATAGCCGGTGGAAATATAAAAGCCGGTCGTCGTCTCGGCGATGCCGAGGATCATCCCGCCGACGATGATGCCCATGCCGCTCGACAGGCCGCCGATGATCGCCACGGCGAATGCCTTGAGGCCGAGCACCGCGCCCATGGTCGCGCCGGTCAGCGTGAGCGGCGCGATCAAAACCCCTGCAAATGCAGCGGTCAGCGACGAAAGCGCGTACGAGAACGTGATGACGAGGCCCGTGTTGATGCCCATGAGCGAGGCCGCATCGCGATCGTTCGCGGTGGCGACCACGGCCTTGCCGAAGATCGTCTTGCGGTTGAAGAATTCGACCGCGAGCATCATCACGACCGCGCCGCCGATGACGAGCAGTTCCATCGGCAGAACATTCGCGCCGAAGATCTTGAGCGGCGCTTCGGGCAAGGGTGACGGAAAGCGCAGGTCGTCGCGGCCCCAGACGTTTTCCGCGACGTTCTTGAAGATGATGCCGAGCGCGATCGTCGACATGATCCAGCCGAACTCCGACTTGATCTTGATGGCGGGCCGCACCCCGATGCGCTCGACGAACGAGCCCTGCACGAGGCCGAAGAGACAGACGAGCGGGATCATCAGCCAGTAGTTGACGCCTGCCGAGACGAGCGTGAGACCGACGAGCGCTCCGAGCATGAGCGCATCACCTTGTCCGAAGTTCAGCGTTCCCGATGTGGCGAAGGTGAGTTGATAGCCGAACGCGATCACGGCGTAGATCATGCCGAGGGCGATGCCGCTGTAGATGAGTTGGAGGAGAATCATCGGGGGCTTTCTGGGTGGCTGGGTTGGGTGTGCCTTGTGCTTCTGTGAAATCCTGAATTCTTGTCGGTCTATTAGCATTGCCCCTCCCCGGGGCGGGGGTAACTTTCTTTGCTGCTGCAAAGAAAGTCACCAAAGAAAGCAGCTTTGTCACCGCCCGCGGTCACACGCAGTTTGACCACTCTTCTCCTCCGGGAACGGCCCTCGCCTAAAGAGTGCCCTCACAGGACCCATCGGGCTTGGATCGCGCACGGTCTGCCGCATCGCGCCACTTAATGTGTTGGTACAGCCATTTCAAGTTCCGGCCCGCTTCGCGGCCGATGGGTGGTTTCCCTCGCATACCCAACGGCAGCGCGTAGCGCTGTGCCGAAGCTATTTCGTGCTGAACCGGCGCGTTTAAAGTTATGGCTTGTCAGACCGTGCGCGATCCACGCCCGATTGGGCCTACGAGGGCACTCTTTAGGCGAGTGCCACTGTGGGCTGGCAAGCATGGTCAAACTGCGTGTGACCGCGGGCCGTGACGAGCTGCTTTCTTTGCCTACTTTCTTTGCAGCAGCAAAGAAAGTAGGTGCCGCCCCGCACAGGGGCAGCGCTATTAGACCAAAAAGAAAACGGGATCAGTCAAAAAAGAAAGATCAATTAGAAGCAGTCGTCTGCTTCGTGCGCAACGTCCCGCCGCCCTTCTTATCAGCGTCATACGCAAAGATCACCCGCCCGCTCTTCACCTCGCCAATAACCGGCACATTCGGCGTAATAGCTTCGTGATCGGCCTTCGTAAAAGGCTTGTCATAGACCATCACCACGCCTTCCACCTTGCCATTCAAGTTCTCGAGCGCCGCCTTGACCTTCGGGCCTTCGGTCGTGCCAGCCTGCTTGATCGCCGCCGCGAGCAGATAGATCGAGTCATAACCCTGCGCCGCCGACACCGGCGAATCGATGCGATCGTTCTTCGGCTTGAACTCCTTCAGATACGCATCGATGAACGCCTTGCGCTTCGGCGTGTTCGCTTCCTGAATGAAAGTCTGCGGCATGCGCGCGCCTTCGCCATTCGCGCCCGCATTGTCGATGTAGTTCGCCATCGACAGCGTCCACGATCCGATCAGCGGCACCTTCCAGCCGAGCTTGGCCATGCCGTTGGCGATCTGCGCGAGCTCCGGCCCGATGCCATACGTCAGCACGGCTTCCGCGCCCGCTTCCTTCGCCTTCAGCAACTGGGCCGTCATGTCGACGTCCTTGATGTTGAACTTCTCGACCGCAACGGGCTTCACGCCCTTCGCAGACAAGGCCTTCTCCAGATCTTCGCGCCCGAGCTGGCCGTAGTTGGTCGAATCGGCAAGAATCGCGACTTTCTTGAAGCCGCGCTTCGTGATGGCTTCTTCGACGATCATCGGCGCCTGAATGCGGTCGGCGGCCGAATTGCGGAACACGTAGTTATCCGGCTGATCGTCGAATTGCTTCGTCACCACCGTGCCGGTCGCGACGTTGTTGAACACGGGAATCTTCGCTTCCTGGAAAAAGCGCTGCGACGCAAGCGCCACGCCGGTGTTGATATAACCGACGACCGCGACGACCTTCTCCTTGTTGATGAGCTCCTGCGCGATCTGCACGCCGCGCTCGTTCTTCGCTTCGTCATCACGCTCGACGAGCACGATCTGACGGCCAAGCACGCCGCCCGACTTGTTGATTTCCGCCGTGGCGAGACGCACGCCGTCGCGCATGCTGACACCCATGGAAGACGAACCGCCCGTGAACGGACCATCGACGCCGATCTTGATCGGATCCGCCGCGTGCGCCAACGAAAAAACGCCGAACGCGAGCGCGCTCGCGATGAGCTTCATCTGCATACCCATGTGTGTCTCCGTCGCTTTGAATCGTTAATCGTTATTTGACAGCCCATGCAACGTGGCGACATGCCGGCACTGCTTTTTAAGCGCACCGTGCGTTATCGATTACATAGGTTGAGCGAGTTTAGAAAAATGTAAGGATATGACCATATTCGGACATACCCGAAGAGCACGAGCGTTAGCGCACATCGCACGCCAGGCGCAAAAAAAGCGCGCGGCTATCCCCCGGAGGACGGCCGCGCGCAACCTTGCGCACTCCACGAACTCTTTTTTAGCGCGGCGCGCCCGTCTCGATCGCGTGTGCGAACTGACGCAATACCGCGCCCGACGCATCGGTGACGGCCCAGAACGTCATGCCATCGTGATTCCAGCGCGCGAGCGCATAGCCGTCGTCGGACTGGGTGACCACCGGTTCAGTCTTCGCATCGCCTCGGCGTTCGGGAAACACATACACGTCGATCGGATGTTTCAGGTAGCGATACACCACGACCGCCACGGGCCGGTGATCGATGTAGTCCAGCCGACCGCCGACGAGCGCGAATCCCGGCCCGGCCGGATCGATCACCGGCGGCGCGTAGTCGATGCGGCCGTTGAACCACGGCTTCACCGTGTGCTTGTCGCTCGACAGCACGTCGATCGGGCGATCCGACATCAGCGCGCGCACATGGCTCGACACGATTTCCTGCGCGATCGGCGAGCCGCCCGATCCCGGCGACACGAGCGGCGCCGCCTGGAACCACAGCATCGTGCCGAGCACGAGCGCGGAAAGCGTCGCGCCCGCGAACGCACCGCCGAAGAACGGCAAGGGCGCCGCGAACGGATTGCTCCAGCCACGCCGGGCACGCCGCGCCGGCTCGGCCTTGCGCGCGTCCTGTTCGGCTTGCTCCCGCACGCGCGCCAGCACTTGCGCCCGCAAATGCACAGGCGCGCGCTGATAGAGCGAGCCATCGGTGAGCCTCGTATCGAGCGAGGCGGTGTCGTTATTTTCCATTTCCCGACTCCTCTGCATGTCCCGGTCCCGCGCGGCGCACGAGCCGCACGTTCGGCTTGTCCTGTCCGCTCTGCGCCGCGCGCACCGCCCCCGCCAGCATCTTGCGGCCGCGCGCGAGCCGCGACATCACCGTGCCGATCGGCACGCCGGTCACGGACGCCACTTCCTTGTAGCTCATGTCTTCCAGTTCACGTAACACCAGCACCTCGCGAAAGGCGATCGGCAGCGCCTCCAGCGCGCGATGCACCAGATGAACCTCGTCGCGGCGCACGGCCAGCGTTTCGGGATCGACCGCGCCTTCCTCCGACCAGCCCGGCAAGGCTTCGTCGCCGCCGAGTTCCTCGTCGTAAGGCGTCGCGTCCGCGAGTTGCACGCGCCGCCGCCACTCCGTGAACCACGTATTGCGCACGATCGCGAGCAGCCACGCACGCGCGTTCGCGTCCTCGCCGCCCTCGAATCCGCCGAAGAAACGGAAGGCGCGCAGATAGGCTTCCTGCACCACATCGTCGGCGTCGTTCGCGCTGCCCGAAAGCCAGCGCGCGAGGTTGTACGCGGCGTCCAGATGCGGCATCACGGCCGCCTCGAAGCGCGCGTGGACGGCCCCGGCGTCCGACTTGCCGCCGCGCCCGGACTTGTCTTGTTTCGACCTGCTCTGCCACATCGCGCGGGTCTCCTTTCGACAACCACGTTCAGGAATCATCGTTCGGGCGCCGCCGCATGCCGGCTTTGCGCGCCTTCCCCTCCGATACTCCCGGCGCGTCCGGTTTATTCCCGCGTACGTCGACGGAGCGAAAAAATATCGCGGGAATAACGCGACGTCATCGCCGGTTCGATGGACACGAGCCGCTGCGGCCTCGCTCACCGAGGCAAAGCCGCCGGCCTTGCGCCCATGCATCGAGCCGCCATGCGCGTGAATTTACCGATTCGAACGACAAGAACCGCGGCCGCCAACATCAGAGGAACTGCCATGAAACCCGATCCCACCTTCCTGCCACCGGAGCAGGAACGCGACGAACTCGACGCGCACGGCCAGCGCCGTCGCACCGCACTCTCCTGCATGGCCTGGGCCGGCGCGGGCGTGATCTGGACCGTGAGCGGCGGCGTGCCCGTTTCGCGGCTGATTTCATCGGCGGAAGCGGCCGAGAAGACCAGTTCGTTCAGCTTCGTGCAGATCAGCGACAGCCATATCGGCTTCAACAAGGATCCCAACACCGAACCGGCGAGCACGCTCGAAGAAGCCGTCAACCGCGTGAGCGCCATGAAAAAGCGCCCCGCCTTCATGATCCACACCGGCGACATCACGCATCTGTCCAAGCCCGCGCAGTTCGACACCGCGACGCAGATCATCGACAAGGCGGGCATGGACGTGCATTACGTGCCGGGCGAACACGACGTGCTCGTCGAAGAAGGCAACGCGTTCTTCGAGCGCTTTTCCGGGCAGTACGGCAAGGGCAGTACCCGGCACTGGTACAGCTTCGATCAGGGCGGCGTGCATTTCATCGGCCTCACCAACGTGATCGATCTCAAAGGCGGCGGTCTCGGCTTTCTCGGCGATGCGCAACTCGCCTGGCTCAAGGCCGATCTGCAAGGCAAATCGAGCAGCACGCCGATCGTGGTGTTCGCGCATATCCCGCTGTGGGCGCTGTATCCGCAGTGGGGCTGGGGCACCGACGACAGCACGCAGGCGCTCGCGCTGCTCAAGCGCTTCGGCTCGGTGACGGTTCTGAACGGCCACGTCCATCAGGTAGCGCAAAAAGTGGAGGGAGAGATGCGTTTCTATTCGGCGATGTCCACGGCGTTTCCGCAGCCCGCGCCCGGCGCGGCATCCGGGCCCGGACCGATGAAAGTGCCGTCGGAGCAATTGCGCACCATGCTCGGCTTGCGCGAAGTCACGCATGTCGCGGGGCGCGAGTATCTGGCGGTCACGGACATGTCGCTCGCAGCGGGGCAATCATGATGATCGCAAGCTACCTCTCGCCCGACACTCTGCGCCCGCTCGCCGGCAAATTCCTGCGCAAGGCCGCGTTTGCGCTCGTCGTGAAAGGCGTCATCAGCGCGGCGATACCGGCGGCCTGCGCGCAGGAACCCGCGCAGCAGATCGCGGCGGTCAACGCGCCGACGGTGTCCATCGACAACTTCGCGTTCAACCAGGCGACGATCACCGTGCCGGCCGGCACGAAGGTGACGTGGGTGAATCACGACGACATGCTGCACACCATCGCCGACGAGGGCAAGAGCTTCAAGTCCGATCCCCTCGACAACGGCGAGAGCTATTCGCATGTGTTCGACAAGCCCGGCACGTACAAGTACTTCTGCTCGCTGCATCCGCACATGACGGGCACGGTCGTCGTGCAATGAAGCCGTGCGCGAAGGCGCGCCGCGTCAGCCGCGCGCCTTCGCGATCGCCGCGAGATTACCCTCGCCGAAACCGTGATGCCCGCGGCGCTCGACGATCTCGAAGAACATGTCGCCGGGCTTGCGCTCGACGAAGGTTTGCAGGAAAAGCTGCGGCGCGCCGTCGGCGAGAATCTCGCCATCGACGAGAATGCCGCGTGCGCGCAGCGCGTTCGTATCGAGCCCGTGCCCGGGCAGGCGCTCGTCGATCTCGTCGTAATAGCGCGGCGGCGGCTGCAAAAAGCGCACGCCGCGCGCGAGTAGCGCATCGACGGACGCGAAGATATCCGCCGATGCCAGTGCGATATGCTGCACGCCTTCGCCCGCATGATCGGGAAGATACTGCTGCATCAGGTCCGTGCGATACGTGCCTTCCTCGTACACCGGAATGCGGATCGAGCCGCACGGCGACAGCGTCACGGCCGAATCCTGCGAGACGTGCCAGTCCGGATGCACCTGATGAATCTCCGAGAAGTGCAGCACTTCGCGGTAGAAATCGAGCCATTCCTGTATGCGGCCCGCGCCGACCGTCTGCGTGAAGTGATCCACTTCGAGCAGGCCGGCGCTCTGTGCGTCGCTGCTCGCGCCCGGAATCGGCCGGAAGTCGATGTCGTAGATCGACGTCTCGCCACTATTCTTGCCGGGCCAGTGATCGACGAAATAGATATGCGAATCGCCGATGCCCTGGATCGCCGGAATCGCAAGCTCGTTCGGGCCGATCTTCTCGCCCTC
This sequence comes from Caballeronia sp. PC1, assembly GCF_021353155.1. Taxonomy (NCBI): domain Bacteria; kingdom Pseudomonadati; phylum Pseudomonadota; class Betaproteobacteria; order Burkholderiales; family Burkholderiaceae; genus Caballeronia; species Caballeronia sp. PC1. Next base: position 565,502 of record NZ_JAJUBH010000002.1, on the reverse strand, counting down.
GAAATCCCATGCGCCGTATTCGAGCGCGCGCTCATGGGCGATCTGCGCATCGAGCACGCGAATGCCGATCGCGGCGATCCCCACGCCATGCGATTCGGCGAAGCGCGACGCGAACGAATCCGGCTCGGCGTTGAGGAGAAAATTCATGCTGCCCTGCCGAAACAACGTCACCGCCTTGCTGACGTGCTGGGCAATCGGCACGAAACCGAGCGTGCAGAACAGTGTGGCGAGCCCTTCGGGATCGGGACTCGAAAACTCGACGAACTCCAGCCCCGCGATGCCGAGCGGATTGTCGCCGACGTTCGGATCGGGCATCGCGCGGGCGGGGGAAGAGGAGTCGGGCTGGGTCATCGGCAATACCTCGAAAATGGTCGATCTGGTTCACGGACGCAAAACTACCACGACCTGCCGTATCCGTGCGACGAACCGCTGCGATGGTGCGCCTAGATTAGCGGCAGCGGGATTGCCGTGTCAAAGCCGGGGAGCCCGACGCGCCCCGGCCGATCGCCGTCAAATCGTGACCGTTCAGGCGGCGAGGCGCTCCGCGCTCATCGACGGGCGCTTTGCCTGCGGCGGAAACACGTTCCAGGTGCCGTCGTCGTGGCGGAAGAAGATAATCGCGAGAGGGCCGCCCGGATGCTGCGCCTCGATGCAGACATAGCGCGCGCCGGTCACGTGCGAACGGCACAGACGCACGACGCGTGCCGGATGCGCCGGCGTCGGGGCGAGCCATTTGTCGACGGCCCAGTGCAGTGAGTTTTCGGTGGTTTGCATGATGGTCTCCTCGCGATCGGATCTGAATGGACGGCTAGGCTTGAGGTTCAGGCTGCGAGCGCCGCGTTCATGCGGCGGCGGCGTTCGGCGGCGACATAGGCGCGAAACAGGCCCGTCACGGCGCGAACCGCGGCGCTCGGGTGGACGAAGCAGGCCTGCACTTGACGGCTGCGTGCGCGGCCGTCGAGGCACCATGTGACGAAGTGCTCGCAGTTGTTGGTCAGCAGGTGATAGTTGTCTTCGCCGAGGCGGCTGCGCGCGCGGCGCACCGCTTCCATGCCGACGAACTTCGCGGCCGGGTTCTGACGGATCGTGACTTCATGGCCGGCGGCGAACTGTTCGACGGTGACTTCTTCCACCGGGCCGCGATGCAGCGACTTTGCGAAACCCGCGTAGTGGATGACCATGCCGTTGCCGGCATAGACGCCGTGGTGTTCGTAGCCCGAGCGGCGCGTCACGAGTTCGGTGCCGAGCGCCGGTTCGTTGTCGAGCGAGAAACCGCAAGCGGCTTGCTGGTCGATCAGTCCGGATTGTTGGTTGGTTGACATGGCTGGCTCCGATTTTTCTCTGCTGGGCGCCAGGTGTTTGTTTGGCGCCGGGTTGCCATGTCATTTGCATCTTCCTTGCCAGGTTTGTTAAGTCATTGATTTATATACCTTTAGCGCCGATCTAGAGCATTCCGCCGTGCCGTTGTGTTTTTGCTAAGCCAACAGAATTCGGCGGTGTTTGTCGGGTTCAGAGCGTCAGAAATGGAGGCATCGAAATCATGGCCGGACGGGCCGCTAAAAGCGCGCGGCCGTTCGATCGCCGAAGTGTTGGTTCGTCTTCGCTGCGCCAACATCGCCTGTTGGCGGTCATCCAACTGATGCGAAGCGAGGCGTTCTGAAGCGCGGGTCGCGCGCAGCCGCCACGACCCCACGCAGACGGCGATACGCCGAAAAGTCCGGCATGGACGGGCGCGTCGGCACGGGCCTTGCATTGAATGCGGGCGTCCTGCTCACAGGCCCTTACGGAGAAACAACATGTGCGCCCTCACCATCAGCGATCTTCAGTACGACCGCGAGCTGGATCATGCGGCGATGTCGGCCATCGGCGGTGGAGGCGGCGCGCCGTGGGTGTTCGGCTGGATCGTGCCGTTCGTGGAGCGTCCGTCGGGCGGCGGCGGTGGTGCGTCGGCGGTGACGCTCATCGATGTCACCAACAACATCTATCAGGTCACCAACAACATCACGAACAACAACATCACGGTCGGCCAGATGGTCAATCAATTCCAGAGCGTCGCGGTCAGCAACACGGGGAACGGCGCGACGCTCACCGTCAATCCGAATTCGGTGGCGGGCAATCGCGCGGGTTGATGCCGTGCAGATCAAGATTCGTTTCAGGCGCGGCTTGGGTCACAATGAGCAGGACCCTCGGCGCGAGCCGTCCGACGCCGCGCCACCCGAAATTCCGGAGGTTGCCATGACCTTCAGCACCGAATTCCGCTGGACGTCCGCTGCCCGCACCGATACCGGCTGCGTGCGGCAGATCAATGAAGACGCACTGCTCGATGCGCCCGAGCGCGGCTTGTGGGCCGTCGCGGACGGCATGGGCGGGCACGCGGTCGGCGATCTGGCGAGCCGCATGGTGATCGAGAGCCTCGCGAAGGCGACGGGCGCGAACGGCCTCGCGAGCGTCGTCGCCGATGCCCGCACGCGGCTGCTCGACGTGAACGAGCGCTTGCGCGTGGAAGCGGCGCGCCGTCAGGTATCGCGCATCGGCAGCACGGTGGTGCTGCTCGCCGCGCGCGACGGCGCGTGCGCTTATCTGTGGGCAGGCGACAGCCGCATCTATCTGTTCAGGCAGGGCCGGCTGGTGCAGCTCACGCGCGATCACAGTCACGTCGAGGAACTGAAGGCGCGCGGTCAGTTGACGGCCGAGGAAGCGCTGCATCATCCCGCGCAGCATCTGATCACGCGCGCGGTCGGCGCGCTCGACGTACTCGAACTCGACGAGAACACGCTCACCTTGAACGATGGCGATACGTTCCTGCTATGCAGCGACGGTTTGTCGAACGAGGTCAGCGAAGCGGAGATGGCGAGCGAACTCGCGCCGGGGAACTGCGAAGCGGCGGCGCAGCGGCTTCTGGAGATCGCGCTCGCGCGCGGCGGGCGCGACAACATTTCGGTTGTCGTCGCGCATGCGGAGGATTTGATGGCGAGTGATAAGACGCAGGTGAATCCGTCTATCTGAAACCGCCTCAGGAATGGCGGCGCTGCTGAGTCTGCATATAAGCGCGCAGAAGCCGGTTGATGCGCGTTTGATAACCTTTGCCCTGCTGACGAAACCACTCCAGAACGTCGGCGTCGAGTCGCATCGTCACAGCTTGCTTGGGAGGTACGTGCAGTTCCGCCTGCTCGAAGAACGCGTCGTCGAGTTCCGGTATGTCCGAAAAGTCGATGTCGGCATCCTTCATCTTCTCCAGCCGCTTCCAGTCAGTTCCCGATTTCTTGCTCATATCGTTTTGCCTCGTGTCTGGCTGCCTTTCGCGCCGAGACGATCCGGATCACGTCCGCGTAGCGCTCCACATACACCACGACGCCAATCAGTTCCTTCATCCAGCCTAACGCAATCCAGCGTTCTTCTCCGTAAGCTTCCCGCGTATCCGGCCACGTCAGTACTGGGTGATTGAACACGTCAACTGCATCTTGAAAATCGATTCCGTGCTTTCGAATGTTGGTTTGATTTTTCTTTTCATCCCATTCGAAATGCACACACCACCTGTATTGACGTTTGTATGTACATTTTGACCCGGATGCACATACGACGTCAAGCTACTACCGCAACCATTCCCTCACCCCCCCGCCTCCCGATTCTTCTGCGCCGCCGCCCGAAACTCTTTCGAATGCAGCCCATGCTTCTTCAACAGCATCTGCAGATGCGACCGGTTCATCTCGTACCGCCGCGCAAGCTCGGCGACCGTGCCGCCGGTCTCCTGCAATCCGCGCTCGAGGAACGCGCGCTCGGCCTCGTCGCTCGCCACGCGTTTCGCTTCCGCGAGCGAACTCGCCGTCGCAATGCCATTGCCGCTCGCAGCCGGCCCGCCCATCGCCAGCGACAGCGATGACTTCGGCCGGATGTCCACCGGCAGATGATCGATGTCGGCCATATCGCCCGCAAGACACGCGAGCCGGTACACCACGTTGCGCAACTCGCGGATATTGCCCGGATAGTCGTAGTTGCGCAGGAAATCGCGCAGTCTCGGCGACAGCTTCACCGGCCGACGCTTCAACGTCGCCGCCGCTTCATCGCCGAAATAGGCAAGCAGCAGCGAAATCTCGTCGCGACGTTCGCGCAACGCGGGCAGCGTCAGATGAATCACGCTCAGCCGGTAAAACAGGTCTTCGCGAAAGCGCCCTTCGTCGCAGAACTTGCGCAGGTTGCGATTCGTTGCCGCGACGATGCGCGTATCCACCGCGATCGGCTCGTCGGAACCGACGCGCTGAATCTCGTGCGATTCCAGCACGCGCAGCAGCTTCACTTGCCCCGACAAAGGCAACTCGCCGATTTCATCGAGAAAGATCGTGCCCGTGTGCGCGCTTTCGAACTTGCCCTTGCGATCGTTGGTCGCGCCCGTGAACGCGCCCTTGCGATGCCCGAATAGTTCGGACTCCAGTAGATTTTCAGGAATCGCGCCGCAGTTGACCGAGATATACGGTTTGTCCGCGCGCGAGCCGTTGGCGTGAATGACCTTCGCCATCAGTTCCTTACCGGTGCCGCTTTCGCCGTCGATCAACACGGGAAGATCCGTCGGCGCGGCTTTTTCCGCGATTTCCAGCGCTTCGAGCAGCTTCGGGTTATCGCCGAACGTGCCTTCGAACACGAAGCTGCGTTCGATCAGCGCCTGACGCCGTGCGCCCGCCGACAATTCACGCTTCGGCTCGGCGGCGGCCGCCTGCACGAAGCGCTCCTTGTGCGAGAGCTGCATGACTTCGTCGCGCAAGGTGCTCGCCTGCCGCAACAGCTTTTCGATTTCGGGCCGCTCCAGCCGCGAGGTCCATCGAAGCGTCGAGCGCAAGATCTCGATCTTTTCGATGAGCCCCGCATACGAAATCGCCGATGACGCGGGCGCGCTGCTATCGCTTTCCGGTTGGTCGAGTATTTTCATGCTGCGCTCAGTTGCTTTTGCACGAGTTGGTAATACATGCCCTTTCTCGCGACGAGTTCGTCGTGCTTGCCTTGCTCGACGATGCCGCCTTCATACAGCACGAGAATCTTGTCGGCGCGCATGATCGTCGAAAGACGGTGCGCGATGATGACCGCCGTGCGCCCTTTCAGAATCTCCTGCATGTTGCCGAGAATATTGCTTTCCGATTGCGTGTCCAGCGCGGACGTGGCTTCGTCGAACACGAGCAGGCGCGGATCGTGATACAGCGCCCGCGCAATGCATAGCCGCTGAATCTGCCCGCCCGAAAGCCCCACGCCGCGCTCGCCCACGACCTGCTCATAACCGAGCGGCATCTTCGCGATGAAACCGTGCGCGTCTGCCATCTTCGCCACTTCTTCTATGCGCCGCCTGTCGGGCGCTTCGTCGCCGCTCGCGATGTTATCCGCGATCGTCCCCGAGAACAGCAGATTGCTCTGCATCACATAACCGATCTGCGCGCGAAAGAAGCCTTTATCGACAACGTTGATGTCGTAACCATCGACGGTCATTTTTCCTTCGCTCGGCGCATAGAAACCGACGAGCAGTTTCGCGAGCGTCGTCTTGCCCGAGCCGCTGCGCCCGACGATCGCGATCAATTCGCCTGGCTTGATATCGAAGCTGATGTTTTCGAGCACATAGGGCGCGTCGCCTTCGCCATAACGGAAGTACACGCCTTTGAAGCTGATGTCGCCCTGCAGGTCCGGCAGCATCACGCGCTGCTGCATGTCCTGAGGCTTTTGCTCCGGCTCGATGTCAAGCACGTCGCCGAGCCGCTCCATCGCCACGCCCGCATCGTTCAACAGGCTCCACAGATTGATGAGGCCCATCAGCGGCGCGAGCACGCTACCCATGTACGCATTGAACGCGATCAGTTGCCCGATGGTGAGTTCGCGCGCGAGCACGAGATTCGCACCGACCCACAAGATGCCGATGGTCGTCGCCGCGTTCAGCAACTGGCTGCACAGGCCCACCGCGATATTGAAGCGCTGCGACTTGTACTGCACCTCCAGCGACTTCGCGTACTTCTTCTCCCACTTCAGCCGCACCGCCCGCTCGATGCCCATGCCCTTCACCGTTTCCACGCCGCCGAGCGCTTCCATCAGATAGGAACGCGCATCCGTTCCCGCGTTGAAGGTCTCGCGCGCGTTGTGCTTGATGCGCGGCGTCGCGAGCACGGTCAGCGCCATCATTGGGATCACGAACGCGATGAGCAGCAACGTGAGCTTCACGTTGTAGAGGAACATGATCGTGAAGTAGATGAAGATCATCAGCAGGTTCAGCACGGTCGACACCGTCGATTCCGTGAGAAACGCGCGGATCGTGTGATTCTCCTGAAAGCGCGCGAACACGTCGCCGGTCTTGCGCTTCGCGAAGAAGCCGAACGGCAGCGAGAACGTGTGCTTGAAGAACTGCGACATCATCGCGAAGTCCATGTTGCGGACCATGAAGTTCGCGAGATACGCGCGTATCGTCGTCATTAGTTGCGTGAAGAGACTCGCGATGACGAGCCCCCCGATCAGCACATGCAGCAAGCTGATGTTCTGATGCACGATCACGCCGTCGAGAATGTTCTGGATGATGAGCGGCGGAATCACGCCCAGCACCTGAATCACGAAGGTCGCGAGAAAAAGATGCAGCAGGATCTTCTTGTACGGCTTCAGATAGCCGACGAAGCGCAGCCACGGCGAACGCGACACGGCTTGCTGGGCGAGATCCTGGCCGGGCGTGAAAAGCAGGCAGGTGCCGCTCCAGCCGCGCTCGAATTCGCCGACCGTCATCTTCTTGAAGCCGATCGCCGGGTCCGCGACCCAGACGTTTTCGCTCGAAATACCGTAGATGATGATGTAGTGGTAGCCCTCCCAGTGCGCGATGAACGGCATCTCGAAGCCGCGCAGCGATTCGAACGTGCATTGCACGCCGCGCGTCGTGAAGCCGAGCGATTCGCCCGCGCGCGCGAGCGAATCGAGCGTCGCGCCCGATGTCGTCACGTTGGCGAGCTCGCGCAGCTTGCCGAGTGTCATGTTGATGCCGTAGTGCCGGCAGATCATCGCGAGACAGGCCGCGCCGCAATCCATCTCCTCGGCCTGCTCCACCCACGCGAAGCGCTTGATCACGCGCTCGCCCAGTTCGGGCCTCGTGTGCAGATCTAGCATGGCGGGCAGCTTGCGCTTTTCCGCGATCTTCTTTTGCCGCTGCAATTCGCGCTCGGTGAAGCGGATGCGCTCTTCGAGCACTTCGCGCAGCTTCACGTTGCGCTCGATAATGAAGTGCACCGTCTTCTCGGGAATCACGAGCAGGCGTGTATCGACGCTCGCAATGGCCGACGCCATCTGCTCCTGGCGCATTACGCAAGCCTTTTCGCCGAAGATCTCGCCAGGGCCGAGCGTCGCGAGTACGTGTTGCGCGCCGCCCTCTTCGCGCACGATGCGCACTTCCCCCTGACGCACGACATAAAGACGCCGGTCGTCGCGCGAATCCTGCTTGAGAATCTCCTTGCCTTCGCCGACACGCTTCACGCCCACGCTGCGCACGCACTCTTCGAGTTCGGCGCGATCGAGCTTGCCGCGCAGATCGAAGAGCTTGGCGACGAAACCGCCCGCCGAATTGATCGCGACATAACTCGTGACGAACGCGAGCGCCGCGGGATTCTTCTCGATCACAGGGTCGATCGCGGTACGCGGGATATACAGCAATTCCGTCTTGCCCGAGGAGCGCACCGACGACTCATGGCGGTAGTCGCGCAGCATCGCGATATCCGCGAAGGTCTCGCGCTCCTTCTTCACCCCCATGCTGATTTCCTTGCCGTGCTCCTCGGTGAAGATGCGCACGGAGCCCGCCTTCACGATATAGAGCCCGGCGGCCGCATCGCCCACATTGCACACGGTTTCGCCGAAGCCGAAGCGCCGCGACTCGGTGTGCGCCGCCAGATGCTCGATTTCCTCGCGCGTGAACGGCGAAAGAATCTCGACCGACGCAAGGAAGTCGGCGGGCGAATCAAGGCTCGATGGAGCGTCCATGTTTTATCGCGTGTCCGATGAGATCAGCGTGCTTCGATGACGTGCTCCTGCGCGCGCGCCATCATCCATTCCTCGCGCAGCAGGCGGCGGATTTCCGCGGACACGTCTTCGTCGAGCGCGGCGGGATACTTCGCCGTCACCGCGAAGATTTCATACGACGCGCCGTCCGCCGAGATGAACGGCCCGAGCAGGTCGCCGACTTCCGCGTTGAACACCTTGGCCTCGACTTCGGGCTTCATCTGCCCGCGCATCACGCGGCCGATCACGCCGCCCTGGTCGCGCGTGTCGGCCAGCGAATGCTCGCGCGCCATCTCCGCGAAGCTGTCGGGATCGTCGTTGAGATACGAGATCATTTCCTTCGCGCTGCCCTCGGTATCGAGCAGGATGTGGCTCACTTCGATGCTGTCGAACCGCGGCGAATTGAGCTGGAAATATTCCTCGACCTCGCGCTGCGTGCCCACCCTGTCGAGCATCTTCTCGTGATAGAGCGTGTCGGTGATGAAGACCTCGAACTCGTCGAGGCTCACGTGCAGCGCATCGAGGTAATTGTTCATGTCCGCCGCGCGATGCAGCCCGCGAATGCGGCGGAACTGATCCGCGCGATTCTGGATCTCGTCATCGCTCACGGCGACGCCGGATTTCTTCGCCGCGCGCACCGTGAGCTTGTCGCGCACGAGCTGCTCGATGAGACCGTCGAACTGTCCGTTCAATTTCAATAACCTGATGAATTCGCCGACATCGACCACTTCGTCGTCGATACGCACAATCGCCGTCATGTCGTTCTCCGTTCGGTTCTAGGTTGAATTGCGCATCATCTTCGCGTTTGGGCGGGTACGTAACCCTCCCTCCTTATCCCGCCAGATTGCGGAACGGGTCGAGCCCGAGATCGATCAGGCGCCGCTCGCGCACGACGATCTCGGCGCTCGCCGTCATGCCGTAACGCAGCGGATATTTCGTGTCCGCCACCTGATAGAAATCGCGATCGAGCGTCACGCGTCCTTCATACACCGGCTGCTTGGAAGTCGGGCTCGGCTTGGTCGCGGGCGATATGAACGCAAGCGTGCCGTCGATCACGCCATAGCGCTGATAGGGAAACGCGTTGAACTTGAGCTTCACGCGCTGCCCTTCGCGCAGGAACGCCCGGTCGTGCTCGGCGATCTCGATCTTGAGCACGGGCTTCGCATTGGCCGGCGCGATGCCGCCGAGCGGCGTGTTCGCCTGAATCTTGTCGCCGGGCTGCGTCGATGTCACGTCCGTGACCACGCCCGAGACGGGCGCGAGAATCAGCAGGAAATTGTCCTTGTCGATGTTCTCGAACTTGATGCGCGCGGCGGCATCCGCGACGAGACGCGCCGTCTGCAGTTGCAAACGCAGCTTGTCTTCGGTGCTCGCCACTTCGCGCATCGCGGCTTCGTATTGCAGGCGCAGACTGGTCGCTTCCTGGCCGCTCGTTTCGAGCTGGCGCTTGGCCTGCGTGAAATCGTGGCTCAGACGAAAGTCCAGTTCCGCGAGCCGCGATTGCTCGACGCGATACGCGCCGTCCGCTTCCAGATACGCGTTGCGCTTCTGATCGACCTGCGCTTCCGCGATGCCGCCGCCGCCCGGCAACGCAAGCAGGCGCTGGAAGCGGTCGAGCTCGACCTTCGCCGCATCGCGTGCGCGGCGCGCGTTTTCCAGCGTGCTGCGCGCTTCCTGCAACTGCGCCTTCTGGCCTTCCGCGAGCTTGCTCGTGCCTTCTGACACGCGCTGCTGGTGCTGATGCTCTTCCACATCCATCTGATCCTTGAGCGCGGCGATCCTGCGCTCCATCAGGAGCTTTTTCTCGGGGAACTGCTTCCACTCGCGCTCGGCGTCGTCGAGCTTCAATTGCGCTTCGAGCGCATTGGTCGCCGCCTCGATCGCGCCGCGCGCATTGAGCCGCGCAACGACATCGTCTTTGCGCACGGGCTGCCCTTCGGCGATGAAGAGATCCGCGAGCTCGCCGTCGATCGGCGCATAGAAGCGCCGCACTTCCGATTCCGGCGCGAGCGTGCCTTGCGCCGTGACCATCACGTCGGCATGACCGACGAACGACCACACGAGCGCGGACGCGACCAGCGCGACCATGGCGACGACGAGCCCCTGCGTGACCCTGGCCGGCTCGGCGGTGAGTATTGCGATGCCTTCGGCGCCGTGCTCTCCGAGCGCCTCCGACAGCGGCTTAAGGTGTGCGTCTCGCTTCACTGCTCGTGCCTCCGCCGATCAGACTCAGCTTTGTGTTGAGAAGCCCCGGTTCGAGCACCATGCGCAGGTCCTGCAGCGAACGCCGCTGCAAGTCCGCTTCGGTGTCGATCTCACTGGCGAGCGCGGACCACTTCGCCGTCGCGCTGTCCGCCTTCACTTGCCTGAAGATGCGCATGCCGCGCGTCGCCGCATCCTGCGCATCCGTCAGCAGCCGCGCCTGCGTCCTGAACGTATCCGAGACGCCCGATTCGAGCCGCTGTGATCCGCCGATACCGCCGTTCGTCCGGTACTGCTGCCACTGCGTCTGCGCCTGCGCCATCAGGGTCTGCGCGCGGCCGATCGCCCGGTCCTTCAGCGCCGCGACTTCAGGCGCGAGCGCCTTCGCGTAGAACGTATCGGCGTCGAGATCGAGCGTTTCGTAGAACGAGAGCAGCGCGTCTTCATAGCCTTTCGAGCCGCGCGCTTTCTGCAAGTCGGCGTATTGCGCGGCCACGGCCTTCTTGTGCGCGAGTTCCTTTTGCACCATCGGCGACCACGTTCCCTGCGGCAGCTTTTGCAGCGCGTCGATCGCCTGCGCGCTCTGGCCGCGATTCCACGCATCGGCAACGGTCGCGTATTGCGTGAGCACCTCCGGCGGCGGCAACTGGCTCGCGCTCATCTGCTTGAATCTTTCCTGAAATGGCGGCGTCGAGAACGTGGCCTTGCCCGCCGCGCCCGCGAGCGGCGCGAGGCTCGTCCCGGCGAGACCGCGCCGCAGGACCGTGTACGCATCGAGATCGGCGCGCACGCGATCGAGGCCCGCGAGACGGGGATACTTGTCCGCGTATTCCTTCAGCGTCGCGCCGATCGCATCGGTATCGTCCTGGGCGAGACTCTTGGCGATGCTCGCGTCGAGCCGGTCGATGGCCGCGAGATACACGGAGTCGTCGCTTTGCAACTTGCGCAGATGGCTCAGTGCGAGCGCATACGGATCGCGGAATTCGGGCACATAGCCCGCGATGCGGTCCAGATCGCGCTGATGCCCCGAGGCATCCGCTTCCCAGTGCTTCAGAATCGCGCCGATGCGCGGCTCGTCGCCATACATGCGGATCGGCGCTTCGGCGCCGCCGCGGCTCATCACGAAGCTCTCCAGCTTGCCGACCCATTCGAGTTCGTCGATGAGCGAATGCACGTCCGCGTTGTGCTCCGCGAGCGTGCGCATTTGCGCGATGATCGCGTCCGCGCTCGCGAAATCGCCCTTCTTCAAGGCCGCGAGCCAGCGCGGCACGTTCGACTTGAGCACGGCCTCGGTGTTTATCGACGCGAACTGCGCGCTGCCCGGATGCGTCTTCAGATAGTCGTTCGTGACCGACGCCGCCTCGCCGAATTCGCCGCTCGCCATGAGCGATTTCGCCTGACGTTCCGGCGAGCCGCTATAGAAAAGCGCCGCGCCGCCCGCAACGAGCACGGCCAGCACGCACGCACCGATGATGCGCGTGCGGCGCGCGGCGTGCGGATCGTCGCTCGCGAGCGCACGGCGCAATTCGCCGACGAAAAGCGCGAACTTGCCGCGCTTCGCCTGCCGCTTCGTCTGCCCCGCCTCCTGCCGTTTCTCTTCGGCGGGCGCCGGCTGCGCTTCCTCGTTGACTTCGTCCTCGCGCGCGGCGGCCTGATCGACGCAGAAGATATCGAGGAACGAATGCGCCGAGCCGACGAAGGTGGTCTTGTCGCTGTCGAGTTCGTCGCGATGATCGTGACTGGACGGCGCCGCCGCCTGCGCCACCATTTCCGTGAGCGTCGATTCGCCCTCGTCGCCGTGCAGTTGCACCTTGTACGCGAAGTGCGTGCCGCCGAACGCGAGCGTGTCGCCATTGTTCAGTTCGACCGCCGACGCGCCGAGGCGCTCGCCGTTGACGAACGTGCCGTTGGTGCTACCAAGATCTTCGACGAAAGGCGAGCCGCCCTTGATGAACACATGCGCGTGCCGCCGCGATACGTAGTTCACCTGATGCGGATACTGCTCGCGATAGCGCGCGAACGTGTCATCGGTCTTGCTGACGAGAAACGGGAACTGCGCGAGTTCGATCGGATGCAGACCGATGTCGTCGCGTTGCGGCGTGAGCGTGATGCCGACCGGCCTCGGCGCATCGAGACGGCGCGTGCGCGGCGCGAATTGCGTGCGGTACGAAAGCCGGTTGCCAAACGAAATGATGTCCCCGCTGCGCACGCGCGCCGGCGTTTCGCGCACGGGCGTGCCGTTTACCGCGGTGCCGTTCTTGCTGCCGAGATCGGCGATATAGACGAACCCGTGCTCGATGAAGATGCGCGCATGGCGCCGCGAAAGCTGCGCGACGGCTTCCGGCGGGCTCGTGTCGAACGGCGCTTCCGCACGCCCGATCGCGAACAGGTTTTCGTCGATGCGGATTTCCGTGAGCCTGTCCGCCAGTTCGCGGGCAAGCTCGGGGTGCGGGGCGGGCTTCAGAATGACGTCGAACGCCTCGCCCACGCTCGGCTGTTGTTCCGCTACGGAAGCGCCTTGAGCCATGTCCATGTCACGAGGTACGTCCAGCCGCTGCCGCGCACGCGCCAGAGGAACGCCCGGAAAGTCCGGGCGCATGGACAGGTTGGACCGCGCCGTCATCGATGTCATTGGGAACCGGCGGCTGTTGAGAGTTTAAGTCACGCATCGTCGTAGTCAATCGGGCGGCACCGGCGCATTGCGCCATGAAATAGCGATTTGAAACGATCGTTAGTTCTTCATATGATTGCAGCCACTATTCATGGAGCGCTTCACTTCAAGCCGTCCTTGCTCACGGCCTGCACGTCCACCGTCGGCCAGCCGCCGCCGAGCGCCTTATACAGCGTCACGGTGTCGGAGAGAATCTGCTGATGATTCGCGAGCAGCGCGAGTTGCGCGGCGAGCAGCGTGCGTTCCGTCTCGAACACCTGAAGCTGCGAAATCACGCCCTCTTTCAGTTGCGCGTCGATCTGCGCGGCCACCACGCTCAACTGATCGACTTCCTGTTGCAGCTCGACGCGCTGCTTCATGTGCGAGTCGAGATTGACGAGCGCATTCTCCACTTCCTCGAACGCATTCATCACCGTGCTGCGGTATTGCTGTTCCGCGACCCCGGTCTGCGCTTCGGTCGTCTTCACGCGTGCGCGCACGGCTGGATCGAGAATCGGAATATTGATGCTGGGCACGAAGCTCAGCGTGAACATCTTCAGCAGATCGGTCAGTTGAAAGCTCGCCGAGCCCGCGCGTCCGGTCAGATTGATGGTCGGCAGTTGCGCGAGCTTCGCCTGGCCGACGAGGTCATACGCTTCGAGCACGCGATATTCGGCCGCAATCAGATCGGGACGGCGCGCAAGCAACTGCGACGGCAACCCGCTCGGCACCGGCGGCGGCTGCACGCGCTTTTGCAGCTTGCCGTCGGGCATTTTGAATTCGCCGGCAGGCACGCCGATCAGCGTCGAAAGCGCGTTGTTGGCGAGATCGCGCGCGCGGCGCAGTTCGAGCAGCTCGCGCGTCAGGCGGTTGAGTTCCGCGCGTTGCGTCAACACCTGCGTCTTCGGCACGAGACCGTTCTTCTGCATGCCTTCGAAGATCGTCAGGATCTGCTGGTTGGTCGCGATGGTCTGCTTCTGTTGCTGGATCTGGTCATCGAACTGGAGAATCTGGAAGTACGTCGTCGATACGAGCGCGACGAGTTCGAGATAACCCGCGCGCCAGTCGGCCTCGGTCGCGCGGAATTCGGCCTTCTGCGCCTGCACGCCCTTCTCCACCGTGCCCCAGATGTCGATGTCCCAGCTAACCTGCGTGGCCAGGTTGTATTGCTTGGAGAACTGCTGGCCGGTCGTCTTTTCGAAGCTCGCGCCCGCGCCGAGATCCATCGACGGCAACGCGCCCGCGCGCGCCTCGCCGATCTGCGCGCCCGCCACCTGAATGCGCGCGGCCAGCACCTTGATATCGAAGTTGCTGCTGATGGCCTTCTCGACGAGCGAGTCGAGATACGGGTCCTGGAACTGCTTCCACCAGTCCGGCTGGATAGTGTCGGCAGGAGCGACCTTGGGCGCGTCGATCTTCGAGAACGATGTTTTCTCGGGCGTGTCGGGGCGCTGGTACGTCGGCACCTTCGTGTCGATGCAGCCGGCGAGCAGCGCGGCGGCGGCCAGCGCCGGCAATACGGTCCATTTTCGCTCGATGGCGACGCGCAACGATGGCAACAAGGCTTGCACGATCTCGCTCCCGGTGAACGCGCACCGACGGTCAGATTATGTTGGGTGAGAAGCGCGGCGCCGGCCGTTCGGTACATCAAGTAAATCACACGGCGCGCCGGGACTCCATACGGGTTAAGTCACGGGTTAAGTCGCGGGTTGGGTCACTTGGCGCGCGCGTGCTCTGTGGCACGTCGCGCGTTTCGTGACGCGGTTCGTTTGCGCTGCCCCTGCTGCGCTCGAACCGCGACGCCCATGAAGCGGGCGGTGTTATAGCGAAGCTCCCCGCGCCCCGCTTTTACTGCTGACTGCATGGATGCTTTACCGCATCGACTTATGATTCATTCCTTGCACGGCTCGCCTTATGCGAGATTGCCCGCCAGGCCGAAGTTGACGTTGGCGATGTTCTGCGCGCTTTGCGTCGGCGCGACGTTCGATTGCGACTTGAGCGCTTCCGCGAACGCGACGTTGCTGCCGACCGAATTCGTCGTCGTCTGCGTCTGATTGATGAACTGCTGCGGGCTGAACGGCATCGACAGCGTGACGCCGTCCATCGAAATGAAGCCGGGGAACAGCACCGCAGCGCCGCCGCGCACCGCGGACATCGCACGGCTGTCGAGCTCTTCGGTCACGGGAAGATCCTTGATGGTCAGCGTCTTCATTTCGGTGCTCCTTGGGTGCGCGTCGCGCAGTCGGTGGTGGCTTCGAACAACTTGTCTGCTTGCGGCCATTCAATGCATGAGCCGTGCCAATTGCGTGACGCTGCGCTTCGATTTCCGTGTTTCCCTTGCCGCATAAGGCGTTGAACGCTTCTATCGCCGAGCTGCCGATAACCTCGTGTGATGCTGCCGAACCAACACTCCGCGCTGCGGCTGTCTGTTTCATGGCGACATCGGCCAAAAAGCAGAAGGCAAACGCGTCCCCGCCGCGATAAAACACGCGGGATGGAAACGCGATTAAAAAGCTATCGGGAACGACTACTTGACGTAGATCGTGATCTTCTTGGAATAGACGGGCGGGTTATGCGGTATGTGCTTGTCATCGCCCATCAGAAGCTGAATCGTGTGCTTGCCCGGCGGCAGTTCGAGCATCGTTTCGGTTTCGCCGGCGCCGTAGTGCAGATGATTGCGGTCCGATGGAATCTCCTGATCCATCGGCGGCAAATCCACATCGATCAGTAGATGATGATGCCCCGTGTTCGGAAACTTCACGCCGCGCGGCGCGACGCCCATGTAGCGCAGCCCGAACCAGACCTTGAACGGTTTGCCCGCGGGCAAGGTCTGACCATCGTTCGGATAGCCGATGTACGCATACGCGTTGGCGGGCGCGGGCGTCGGCCCGGCGAGCGCGCAAGGCGCGGCGAACGCCGTCGCCAGCATGGCGGCGACGAGGAGCGAACGCGAGAGCGCGAGCGCGTCAGCGGATCGATTCTTCATGTCGTATGCCCTCTGCAAATACGCGGTTTTCGCGGCTCATGTAACGGTGATCGTGATCTTCTTCGAGTAGACCGGCGGATCGTGCGGGACGTGGTTGTAGTCGCCCATCAGCAATTGCAGCGTGTGCTTTCCCGGCGGCAGTTCGAGACGCGCATCGGTTTCGCCCGCACCGTAATGCAGGTGATTGCGATCCGACGGAATCTCCTGATCGAGCGGCGGCAGGTCCGTATCCACGAGCAGATGGTGATGACCCACGTTCGGCAGATCGACGCCCTTCGGACAGACGCCCATGTTGCGCAAGCCCATTCGCACCCACAGCTTGCCGCCGGAAATCACGGCGCCATCGGGCGGCCAGATGATGTACGCCTCGGCGTTCGGCGGCGCGGGCGTACGCGTGCGCGCGGCGGCGGAAAACGTCGAATCGGCGGCCAGCGCGGCCAGGGAAGCCAGCGCGCCAAGCACGGTTCTTCTCATCATGTTATGCACGCCCCTCTTGTTGAAAGGCCTCGCGAACGGCCCGGGAATCGATCCTTGCGCGCGCGAACGCTCGTGCAAGGCGCACGATGCAGCCAGCGCAACGCATCGTCTTCGGCTTTTAGATTAGGACGTAACGTTTAAAAAAACTACGTGCACACGACGGTCGTTCGACCCCGATGACGGATACCTCCTTTCAGGGGATTAAGCGCCGCGTGAGTGCGTGCTATCGTTGTTAATGCTGTAGTTGAAGTGTCGTTGGTGCTGGCCATCGAGGGCGCGGACCTCGCCCCGAAGCCTCGGCATAACATGCGCGAACGCAGCGCTATGCCATCCACTCAAAGCCGGACGGACAGGGTGTGAATATGTGGCGAACTTTTCTTCTCGCGGGCGTGTTCCTGATGACCGGTGCGATCGCGCCAGCCTGCGCGGCCGCGGTCACGACGCCGCCCGCTTCATCGGCCACGACGAACGCGCACGCATCGCAGCGTTTCGCGCTCGTGATCGGCAATGCAGATTATGTCGATAAACCGCTTGCAAGCGCCTCGCGCGATGCCGGCGATATGAGCGCCGCGCTGCTGTCGCTCGGCTTTCAGGTCACGCGTCTCACGAATCTCGATGAAGCCGCGATGCGCCACGCGCTCGATGTCTTCGCCGCGCGTCTCGGCCCCGCTGATACGAGTTTCGTCTACTTCGCCGGTCACGGCGTGCAGGCGGGCGGCGACGCGCTGCTCGTCCCGCTCGGCGCGCGCAAAGCCCGCCCCGTCACGCTCGTGCGCGATGCGCTTTCGGCGCGGGACATCGTCGAGCGCATGACGCGCGCGCGTCCCGGCGCGGCGAATATCGTCGTGCTCGACATGTGTCTCGACGAGCCGTTCGAAAAGACACCCGCGCGCATCTCGAACCTGCCGCCGCGCACGCTCGTCGCCTATGCGGCCGCGCCCGGCGCCGCGGCCGCCGAAGACGCGCGCAACGGCCGTTATACGGCGGCACTCCTGCGCGCGCTCGATGCAGAGCGCGCCGTGACGCCGGCAACGTTCGCGGCCGCCGCAGCCGACGTCGCGCATGGCTCGCACGGCGCACAGCGTCCGTGGATCGCATCGACGCTCGAAGCGGGTTTTGCCATCGCCGATGCGCCGAAGACCCTGCGTATCGCGAATGCGGACACGCACGCCATCGAATCGGCCGAATCGGCCAGCGTCATCCGCATGCGCGGCATCCTGCCGAAGGACAGCAACGAGCAGTACGAACTGACGTTCTGGGATTCGATCAAGGACAGCACCTATCCCGGCGACTACGAGGCGTATCTGAAGTCGTATCCGAACGGACGCTTCGCGGCGCTCGCCAAGGCGCGCATCGAGCGTCTCAAGGCGTCGGGCACGGCGAGCGCGAAGCCGGCCACGCCTGCGGCGCCCCCGGCGGCGACCGCCACGCCCGCCGCACCGGCGCCCAAGCCCGCGCCGGCCGCACCCGCGACGCCTGCCACCGCCGCCGCGCCGGAAAAGCCGCGCCCGAGCGCGCCGCCTGTGGCCGCGACGCCCGCCGCGCCCGCCGCCGCCAACGCCAAACCGGCCGCGAAGACGGCGAGCGGCGGCGAAGTCAAGGATTGCCCGTCGTGCCCCGTGCTGATCCCGCTGTCGGCCGGCAGCTTCACGATGGGCAGCAACAACGACGATCCCGCCGAGAAGCCGCCGCATCGCGTATCGATCGGGCATCCGTTCGCCATCGGCAAATACGAAGTGACCGTCGAGCAATGGAACGCGTGCGCCGATGCCGGCGCATGCACGCGCATCGCGCTGGACGGCGACGGTTCGACGCCCCCGGCCGGCAACGCGCCGATGCGCAACGTCAGCTGGGACGACGCGCAGGTCTACGTCAAATGGCTGAGCAAGGTGGGCGGCAAGGCGTATCGGCTGCCGACGGAAGCGGAATGGGAATATGCGGCTCGCGGCGGCACGCAATCGACCTACTGGTGGGGCGACCAGATGAAAAAAGGCAACGCGGACTGCAAGGATTGCGGCGATCCGTACAAGCCCGAAGCGCCGACGCCGGTCGGGTCGTTCGCGGCGAATCCGTATGGTCTTTACGACATGAACGGCAGCGTCTGGGAATGGGTTGCGGACTGCTGGCACAGCTCGTACAAGAACGCGCCCGCCGATGGCCGCGCGTGGGACGATCCCTCGTGCTCCGTGCGCGTGATTCGCGGCGGCTCGTGGCGCGAAGGCGCGACCTACATGCAGTCGGCGACGCGCTTCAAGTACAGCTCCAGCGTGCGGCAATCGCAAAACGGCTTTCGCGTCGCACGCGATATGGAGTAGTGAAAGCGGGCGCGCGCGTCATCGTCCCGCCGCCTTGACGATGATCTGCGCCTGCGTGTCGCGCTCGATCTTCCTGAGCGCGGGCAGCGCCGCCTGAAAATCGTCCGGCGTGCAGACCTGCCGGCCGAAATGCGCCCGCAGCGTGCGCGAAATCTGGATCACGTTCGTCGACGGATCGAAGACATAGCGCGCGCGGTAGCGGAAGACATCGTTCGTCAGGTCCACGTCGTCGGGCACTTCGGTCACGCGCATCGCTTTGGGCAGCGTGATCTGCGACACCTCGTCGAAGCTGCCGCCGATGCACAGATACGGCTGCGTGCGCGTGCGCTCGGCGAGCCAGTTGCGCGTGGTCGTGGCGATGCCGCCCGAGAGGCTCGTGAGCGCGGGCAGCGCCGTCGTGCCTGTCGGCCAGACGATGTCGTCGAGCGTGCCGCGCAGCGTCGTCGCGAACGGGCCGCTGGTTGCATCGACGTCGCTCGTCGTCAGTGCGCCCGCGCCGCGCAGATTCGTGAAGCGCAGCCGGTCCGCCGCGATCTGATCACGCCGCTGCGTGTTGGCGAGGCGCAAGGTGATGCGCTCGATTTCCGCGCTCCATCCCGAATCCTCGACCCAGTACGCAAAGTTCGCCTCGCCCTCCGGCGCGACTTCGATCTGCAGGCGCACCGTGCGCGCGAGCGGCTGCGTCGCGGGCGTGCGCGACAGCGCGCCGGCATTCACGAGCAGCGCGGGCCGGTCCATGTCCGCGAGCGGCAAAAAGCCGAACTCGACGCTCGACGCCGTGCTGTCGGCATACGTATTCAGGTCCGGCAGCCACGTGATCACATGATTGATCGCGCCCGACCCGTACCCCGGCACCGACGGCAGCGTATACACCGCGCCCAGACCGATCAGCGCCGGCTCGTTGCGAATGCCCACTGCATCGAGCAACGCGCCGTAGAGCGCGACGTGATCCTTGCAATCGCCGTAGCGGTTCGCCAGCACGTCCATCACGCGATGCGGCGCGGCCGGACTCTGGCCGATGAACATCGCGACATAGCGGATATTGCGGCGCACCCAGTCATACAGCGTTTTCGCTTTCGCGCGATCGTCCGCGTCGTTTTTCGTGAGCGATTGCGCGAGCGCGCGGATGGCGGGATCGCCCGCGCCCGCATCGATGGCGGCGTCGCGATAACTCGCCGCGAAGGCCGCGTAATCGGGAAACGTCGACACCATCAGGCGATCGCCGTACTGCGCGTAGCCCACCGAGCCGCCTTCGATGCGCGCAATCCGCTCGCGCCGGTAAGCGAACGCATAGCGCGTGCGGCCGTTTTCCGTGATGGGCGGCTCGGCGACATAGCCGCGCGCGTCGGCGTACAGCGGCTTGCCGGCGGGCAGATCGAAAACGAGCCGCTGTTGCAGCACGGGCCGCTGACCCGGATCGACGAAATAGTTGAACTGCCCCGGAATCACCGCCGCCGCCTGGCTTTTGCGAAAGCGAAGATGCACCGTCGATCCGATGCCGACCGCCGGAAAGATCACCGCGCGCAGTTTTGCGTCCTGAAACGTCGGCGCGCCCGCCGAGCGCGGCTCCTGAATGTCGCGGATCTGGTCGGGCGTGACGTCGTGGCGCGCGCCGTTCGCATCGACGGAATACGCCTCGACGATCTCCACGTTCGACACGCTCCTGTCGTACCAGACGTAGCGCTGCGCGATCTCGTCGACGCCCGCGGACGTGTTCGCGCGCAGCACGGTGGTGTCGTCTTCGGTAAGCGAGCCATCCGCCGCGACGACGAACGCGTGGTCGTCGCTGACGATGGTCGAGGGATCGTCGTCCGGCGCGGCCATGACGCCGGTCCACGCGCAAAGTCCGGCGAGAAGAACGAGGCAGCGAACCATGTCGGGCGTGATGGGCAGAGGCGCGAGGGATAGCTCATCGTACACGCCGCGAAACAACGCACGCGACAATTTGTATCATGTTGCGATAGAATTTCGTGTTTTACGCACGCTCGCTTTCGCGTCATCGACCCGGGCAGGCAGTGTTGTGTACGTCCACTGACTTTTCCGGGAACACTGAAAACGTGTCGCGATCCGCTTTGCTTCGCTGGCTGCATGGCTTTCTTCCCGCCCCCGTCACGCTGCGCTGGTCCGAGCGCCTGCGCGCGGGCCTCGGCGCGCTGATCGGCATTGCGCTGACGGGCGGCATCGCGCATCTGCTCACCGGCGACGCGTCCGCGATTCCGTTTCTGATCGCGCCGATGGGCGCTTCCGCCGTGCTGCTGTTCGCGGTCCCGGCGAGCCCGCTTGCGCAGCCGTGGTCGATCATCGGCGGCAATATCGTCTCGGCGACGGTCGGCGTCACCTGCGCGATGTTCATCCACGATCCCGTCGACGCCGCCGCGCTCGCCGCGTGTCTCGCCATCTGCGCGATGTTCGCGCTGCGCTGCGTGCACCCGCCCTCGGGCGCGGTCGCGCTGACCGCGGTGCTCGGCGGGCCATCGGTCCACGCGCTCGGCTACGGCTTCGTGCTGGCGCCCGTCGCGATTCAGTCGGTGGCGTTGCTCGGCTCGGCGATCGTGTTTCATGCGCTGACCGGGCACCGCTATCCGCACGGTCATGCCGTGCCGAAGCCCGCGAGCGCGCCGCCGGACGCGGCGTCCTTCACGCGCGCCGATCTCGAGGCCGTGCTCGCGCGGCGCAGCGAAATGCTCGACGTCGATCCGGACGATCTCGAAACGCTGCTGCGCGAAACCCAGTTGCAGGCGTATGCGCGCCGCTTCACCGAGTTCACCTGCGCCGACATCATGTCGCGCGCGATCGTCTCGGTGAGCCCGGATACGAGCGCGCAGGCGGCGCTCGCGCTCATCGACCGGCATCGCGTGAAGGCGCTCCCGGTGATCGATGCGACGCGCCGCGTGCAGGGCATCGTCACGCGCGCGGACCTCGCGCCCGTGCGCCGCGGCGGCATCGCGGAAGGCGTGAAGCACGCGATCGAAAAGCTGCTGCGCGGCCCCTCGACGACGCCGCCGCTCGTCGCCGCGCTGATGACGACGGATGTCTGCACCGTTCAGACCGAGACGCCGATCGCTGAACTCGTGCCGATGTTCGCGCACTTCGGGCACCACCATATCCCCGTGATCGGCCCGCACGATCAGCTTGTCGGGATGATCACCGAGACCGACCTGATTTCGGGCCTTTATCGACAATCGTTCGCGGGCGAGCGCAAGAGCGCGTGAGCCGCGTCGCAGGAAACCGGAATCCATGAACGAACCACGTCATCTCAACAAGCCGGACTTCGAGCAGTTGTCCGAATTCCGCTATCAGATGCGGCGTTTCGAGCGCTTTTCCGAACGCGCCGCGCAGGACGAAGGCATCACGCGCCTGCAATACCTGCTGCTTTTGCATATCAAGGGCTATCCGGGCCGCGACTGGGCGACCGTCGGCGAGCTGGCGGAGCGCATGCAGTCGCATCACCACGGCGTCGTGGCGCTGGTGACGCGCTGCGAGGCGGCCGGGCTCGTGCGCCGCGCGCAGAGCGTCGAGGACCGGCGCCAGGTGCACGTGTATCTCGAGGCGCGCGGCGAAGAAGTGCTCGAACGCCTCGCCGCGCTGCATCGCGCGGAACTGAAGTCGCTCGAAGGCGCGTTCCGCGTGCCGCAAATCGATCTGTGAATCAATCGACGTTTGAATCTCCGGGAGCACACGGCATGGACCATCACAAACGGGACTTTTCGGTCAACGACCGGCTCCTGAAAATCTGCGGGCTCGCCGCCGTCATCGGCGCGATCGCGACGCTCGCGGCCGTCGTGCTCCTCGCGCTCATCCATCTGTTCACGAACCTGTTCTTTTTCGGCACGTTCTCGATCGCGGACCGCTCGCCCGCCCTCAATACGCTCGGGGCCTGGGTCATTGCGATTCCGGTGATCGGCGGCCTGATCGTCGGCATGATGGCGCGCTTCGGGTCGGACAAGATTCGCGGTCACGGCATTCCCGAAGCCATCGAAGCGATTTTGTTCGGCAAGAGCCGCATGTCGCCGAAAGTGGCGATCCTGAAGCCGCTTTCGTCGGGCATCGTGATCGGCAGCGGCGGGCCGTTCGGCGCGGAAGGCCCGATCATCATGACGGGCGGCGCGCTGGGCTCACTGATCGCGCAATGCATCGACGTGACGGCGGCGGAGCGCAAGACGCTGCTCGTCGCGGGCGCGGCGGCGGGCATGACGGCGGTGTTCGGCACGCCGGTCGCAGCGGTGCTGCTCGCGGTCGAGCTGCTGCTGTTCGAATGGCGGCCGCGCAGCTTCTTGCCGGTCGCGCTCGCGTGCGCGGTCGCGGGCTTCGCGCGCGCGGCGGTGTTCGGCACCGAAGCGCTCTTTCCGCTTCAGACCGAGCCGCCGCACATGATTTCGCTGCTGTCGTGCCTCGTCGCGGGCCTGCTGTCGGGCGCGCTGGCGTCGGGGCTGTCGGCGGCGCTCTACAAGCTCGAAGACCTGTTCCACAAGCTGCCGATCCACTGGATGTGGTGGCCGGCGCTCGGCGCGGTGTTCGTCGGCATCGGCGGATATCTAGAGCCACGCGCGCTCGGCGTCGGCTATGACGTGATCGGCGACCTGCTGCATCAGCACATCGCGATTTCCGTCGCGCTGTCGATCCTCGCGGTGAAAGCGATCATCTGGGTCGTCGCGCTGGCGTCCGGCACGTCGGGCGGCGTGCTCGCGCCGCTGTTGATGCTCGGCGCGGGCCTCGGCACCGTGCTCGGCGCGGTCCTGCCGGGACACGACGCCGCGCTGTGGCCGCTCGTCTGCATGGCGGCGACGCTCGGCGCGACGCTCGGTGCGCCGCTCACCGCGATCGTGTTCGCGTTCGGCCTCACGCACGACGCCAATGCGCTCTTGCCGCTGCTCGCCGCGACGCTCGTCGCGCACGGCTTCGCGACCGTCGTGATGAAGCGCTCGATCATGACCGAGAAAATCGCGCGGCGTGGCTATCACATCTATCGCGAATATGGCGTGGACCCGCTGGAGCGCCATCACGTCGATGAAGTCATGACCCGCGACGTGCTGACGATCGACGCCGCGACGCCGCTCGCGGATGTGCTCGCGAAGCACTTCGGGCCGCAACAGGTGCATCGCGCGTATCCCGTGGTGCGCGACGGCGTGCTGGCCGGCATGCTCGACCGGGCGTCGCTGGGCGCGTTGATCGGGGCGTCATCGGCGGATGAGGCGGGCCTGACGGTCGGCGATGCCTTGCAGCGCTCGAGCCACGACGCGCCAGCGTTCGCGCTGCCGGGCGAACCATGCCGTCTCGCCGCGACGCGCCTCGCGGTGCATGAGCTGGAGCGCCTGCCGGTGGTCACGGACAAGCAGTCGCTGAAGCTCGTCGGCATCGTGTCGCGCAGCGATCTCGTGAAGCCGGCGAAGGCGCATTTCGACGAGGAGCATCGGCGGGAGCGGTTCAGGGGGTTTCGGCGTGAGGTGGTGTTGAGGAAGCATTGAGGGCTGTTAGGTCGGCGAGTGGCCGGGTCCAGTCGCCAGTTTCGGTTTGTTTGTCGATAGAGATGCATCCACGGTTACTACGGCGTGAAGCGCTAGCAGTCGTCCCAACGGCAGTCGCACGCCTGCGATAAGCACCCACACCGAGCGGTTCAGCGCGCCGGCGAGATGCACCCGCCGGTGTCGATCGTGATCAGCAGATCTGAGGTTTTTCAACACGCGGTAGGTTAGATCCAGTCGCAGCGCGAGAGCCGCTCAACGAAACCGTACTGGCAACGTCCCGAGCCACCGAGTTTTCCGTGGCTCAAACGCGCCGGGCGGTGGATTGAGCAGACAGGGTTTGAAGCAGGGCAGCGTGTGACGATCAATGATGAGCAGGGACGGCTGATTAGAACTGCCGAGTAGAAACACGAAGGGCCGCGTCAGCGACCCTTCGTGTCCATTGAATCCAATCAACAGCTAGCGTAAGCAGTTCTTGCAAATTTCGGGGGCCGCCGTATCCATTGAACTCCGTTTCCGTTGTTTGAACCGTAATCCAATCGGTTTCACTGCGCTCAAGACTCACGTTCGTCAATTTTCTAGCGGTTGCTCCAGTTATCTTTACCTTCCAGCCTGGATTATCAATGTTGGCGATTTCGACACCGAATGAATGTTCCCAGGCATCGTCACATTGGCTTGCATACCAGCTTTGCAACACATCGATTAAGTTCATCATCGGCACAACCCTTGGCGTCTTGCAAGTTCACGGGCCACTCGAACATCCTGCTTGGTTGCTACTCTTGCAACTTCCATCTTTTTGAATGTAGTTATCATGCCGTTTGGTGCAACGTTAATCTTTCTCGTTTGCACATGCGGCGTTGGAATATCGACACCCGTCGCCTTATCGAAGTGCGAAGCGCCCTGCAAGTCGATATGGGTCTCGTCTTTCGAGCCCGGAACTGTGTTGTCAGTACATTTTGGAAGGCAGTTGCAACGGTATCGACGCCGATTGTAATGCAGACCCGACTCTGTTCGCCTGGACGCAAACTCCCCACGCGTCGGGCGCAATCCCTTATCCGGCAAGCCCTCCAGACGATCGGCCGGCGTCCAGGAGGAATTTTCCTCCAGAGTCGCATTCTGCGTCGCGAACGGCAACAAGCCATGTCTGCGAACACATACAACAGCCCGATGCAGCACATTGGCCAGCGAAGTAAGTTGCCTGCGCGAGGTGCAGGCCATCGTAGTATGAACGGATTCATGCACGTGAGTATAGCCGCGCCGATCATCATCCGGCCGGAGCCGACGGCGGCCGCAGGTTGACGGCAGAGGCGGCGGAACAGGGCCGATGCACACCGGCGCTCCACGCTCGCGCACGTCTTTGCGCACTGCCGCGCCCTGGCTGATCATTACCGCCGAATGAACGAAGGGCCGCGTCAGCGGCCCTTCGTTTAACTATCTGGACGTGACGAGCCGAAATTGTTCAACTTTGTCTTTACGATTTCAGACAAACATATTGGACAAACATATTTCATTTCAGAAGTAATTTTTGTTATGAGAAGTCGATCATTCAGTTTTTTTTGCACAACATCTCTATCGTGCAAAACGACTTCTCCATGCGAATGTTTTGGCAAAAAATGATCTAGATATTCATCGTCTACCCAATACTCGCTCCAACGCTCGCTTGAATATATTCGGAGTTTCGTGATCGATATTCCGCCTAAATTGTCATTAAAGTCAGCCTTCGCTAAGAGAGGGGAGGTAATCGTAAATCGTTGAACCCCGTGCTTTTTGCAGATTCCCGGCTTCACTTTCAACTCCTTATAAACCTAGTCGCTTAAGAAATTTGAACTGAGCACCGGGTTCTTTTGGCACATTCACGCCACCCGCTCTAAGAACATCACCGACATGAGTTACGCAGCTACGATGCTTTGTGTCATAAGCGGGTCCGATTTTATTCAAATTTTCTTTCTGAAAATTTTGTGCGGACTTAGCGTCAGGTAGATCGACTGTTCCCGATTTTGCTAGAGGATCTGTTTTCGGATCCAACATTGTCAGGTCATTGCTAATCATGGTATCTGTGCCTGGAGCTCCCAATTGATGCGTTTTAAGCACACTACCACCGTGCTCCACGGAAACTGAATAGTGACCATACGCGTTATCTGGGCCGCGATTATCGTACCAATTTATCGTGGCTTTTCCGCCAGAAGTCAGGCCACGGGGATCAATCCAGCCAATCGGATTGGGCGCGTATTGGTAGACGTTGAGTCCACCTTGCAATCCAATCGGGTCCTTCGAGATAAACCGTCCCGTCTTCGGATCATAATACCGATGCCGGTTGTAATGCAGCCCCGTCTCATGATCATGGTATTGCCCCTGGAAGCGCAGCGGATTGCTGATCCCCGCCCTGCGTGCCGCCGTACTGATCGCCTCCTTCGCCTCGCCCCACGCCTTGTAATGCGCGCTCCACGCCACCTCACCTTGAGCGTCCGTGATTTCCTGCGGCGTGCCCAGATGATCGCACTGATAGTAGCCGATCTGCGCAAACGCCACCGGCTCCGTCACCGATATCCACAACGGATCCCGGTCGATGTCGTAACGCCCTTCATACACCGGCTGCGCGTGCAGCCCGATATAGCCGCTCTGGCTCGCCTGCGCCAGCGGCACGAAACCGCCCGGCTCGTACACGTAATGCGTCGTGCGCGCCTGACCACCCGCGTATGCGTCGCCACTCTCCCACGCCAGCGTATCGCCATCCCATCCATACAGCGTCGCGCCTGCGCCTCGTCCATCCGCATCCGGTGCACGTAGCCCCTGCGCCGTGGATTCCTTCAGGATGCGCCGGCCCAGTGCGTCGTAGTGGTACGCCACCCGCATGGTCGGGCTGCTCGAACTCACGAGCCGGTCGAACAAATCCCACCGATACTCCGTCTGCTCGCCCTGTTGCGTCCGCTGCGTCAGGTTCCCAAACTCATCGTAGCGATAGTGCGTGCCTGCGTAACCCTTCAGCAAGTTATCCAGCAGCACCGGCCGCCCCTGAATGCGGCTCGCGTACTCCGCCGTCCCTCGTTCGGAGTCGGCCTCGATGCGCCGCGTGTGCGGATCGTCCAGCAGATTGCCCGCCGGATCGAACGCAAAACGCTCCTCGCCCTGCGCGCTGAGCGCCGACAGCAACCGCCCCGCCGGGTCATAACGGTAATCCAGATCGCCGCGCCGCACATCGCGGATCGCCTGCAACTGGCCCGCGCCATCGTAGCGGTACTCACGCATCTGCAGGCGCTTGCCACCCGGCGTTTCGTGACTCGCCATCTTGATTGAGAACGCCGGATTTCACGCAGGGCAGCGCGTCAAGATCAACGTTGAACACGGGCCGACGACCATTACCGCCGAATGAACAAAGGGCTGCGCAGCGGCCCTTTTGTGTTTGCTAATTGATCTGCTTACCGTCAATCCATAACCCGGGTTTGGAGACCGTTCCGGTCTTCAATACACACTCGCAACCCAACATGCGCTCATCAGCAATGTAGCAGGTCCCGAGGTACTTAGAATTTTCGATTGAGAAGAACTCTAGTTCCTTGCGTTGATCAAGTGTGGAGAGCACAGCAATCAACTCGTCAATGCCGAATGTTTCCTTGCCGATAGTCTGCGTGTATTTCAGGCGTCGATTCGCTTGATTCAGCGCAAACGAAACAATACAACTTTGCGGATTGTCCGCCTTCTCCATAAAGCTGTCAGACGCAAACATCGTGCGCAGCTTTTCCGTCCACGGCTTTTCCGCCGTTTGATCGAGCAGTTTTGTGAGGTAAGCAACATCGTTTTTCATAAGTGCGATACCTTTACACCCGTTCTCGTACCTTCCTGAAGCATCTCTGGTTCGCCCCATTCCGTCCAATGGGTCCATCCCCAACTCCATGAATCTCCTGGTTGTGGAGGACCCTTTGGAACCGATAAAAGCACACCACCAGGGCCGTCCTTATTCGCATTGTCAAGCGCGATGTCTTTGTTCGGGGTCCACGAAACATACTGACTTTTACCGGTCTGCCCCCCAGCAGCGTGTTCCTCCGGCGTCAAATTACCATGTGAATTCGCGGGACACACGATTCCCTGCTTGGCTTTCTCCAGTGCTGGATGCTTTGCGCTTACGCCTCTATACAAGAGAGGGCTACTAGTGGACTGTAACGTTTAAATGGGAAGTATCATTGCGTCTTGGGAGGACGCGATGAACTTGACCGAAAGCGAAATCATGGAACTGCAGCGGCGAGCCAGTGCGAGGACCGTGCGAGCGGATTCGGCACGTCGCGCTCGCCTGATCTTGCTGCTCGCTGACGGGCTGACCTGGTCGGAGATCAGAGCCAAGCTCGATTGCAGCGACAGCTACATCGATCGCTGGAGCAAGCGCTTCGCTGCGGAGCGGTTGGCGGGCTTGTTCGCTCGTCACACCGGGCGCGAACGCTACAAGGTGACCGATCGCGTGGAAGCACGAGTGCTTGCGCGTACGACCAGGCACACGCCCGCGGACGGCTCCACGCACTGGTCCACGCGCAAGCTCGCGGCCGAACTCGGCGGCGACATCTCGCACATGACTGTGGCCCGCATCTGGGCCAACACGGCATCAAGCCGCATCGGCTGGAGGGCTACCTTGCCTCCAATGACCCGGACTTCGAGACCAAGGCGGCCGATGTCATCGGGCTGTATCTCAACCCGCCGCAGCATGCGGCCGTATTCAGCGTCGACGAGAAGACTGCCATTCAGGCGCTCGATCGCAAAGACCCTGTGCTACCCCTGTCGCCGGGACGCGCCGAGCGTCACGGCTTCGAGTACCTCAGACACGGCACGCTTTCGCTGTACGCCGCCTTCAATACAAAGACTGGCGAAGTCCTCGGCAAGACGGCAACGCGGCATACCTCGGCCGAGTTCGTAGCGTTCCTGAGCGACCTCGTGGCCAACCAACCCCGCGGCAAAGAAATTCATGTCATTGCCGACAACCTCTCGGCGCACAAGACCCGGCAGGTCGATGCGTTTCTCAGCGAGCACCCGCAAGTTCATATGCACTTCACCCCGACCTATTCGTCCTGGCTCAACCAGGTGGAGTTATGGTTCGCCAAGATCGAGCGTGACGTGATCTCGCGCGGCGTGTTCACCTCGGTACCCGATCTCAAGCGAAAGCTCATGCGCTACATCCGCAAATACAACGAGCAACCCAAACCCGTAAAGTGGAAGTACTTTGACCCAACACGTCGAATTACTCCCGTTTCAATCGTTACAGGCCACTAGTCAGTCCGAGCGGATCGATCCCACCGACCGGATTAGCATTAGCGTACTGGTAATAATTGAATCCACCCGCCAAGCCGATGGGGTCTTTACTTAGGTAGCGCCCCGTTGCCGGATCATAGTACCGGTTGCGATTGTAATGCAGCCCCGTCTCATGATCGTGGTATTGCCCCTGGAAGCGCAGCGGATTGCTGATCCCCGCCCTGCGTGCCGCCGTACTGATCGCCTCCTTCGCCTCGCCCCACGCCTTGTAATGCGCGCTCCACGCCACCTCACCTTGAGCGTCCGTGATTTCCTGCGGCGTGCCCAGATGATCGCACTGATAGTAGCCGATCTGCGCAAACGCCACCGGCTCCGCCACCGATACCCACAACGGATCCCGGTCGATGTCGTAACGCCCTTCATACACCGGCTGCGCGTGCAGCCCGATATACCCGCTCTGGCTCGCCTGCGCTAGCGGCACGAAACCGCCCGGCTCGTACACATAATGCGTCGTGCGCGCCTGACCGCCAGCGTATGCGTCGCCACTCTCCCACGCCAGCGTATCGCCATCCCATCCATACAGCGTCGCGCCTGCGCCTCGTCCATCCGCATCCGGTGCGCGTAGCCCCTGCGCCGTGGATTCCTTCAGGATGCGCCGGCCCAGTGCGTCGTAGTGGTACGCCACCCGCATGGTCGGGCTGCTCGAACTCACGAGCCGGTCGAACAAATCCCACCGATACTCCGTCTGCTCGCCCTGTTGCGTCCGCTGCGTCAGGTTCCCAAACTCATCGTAGCGATAGTGCGTGGCTTGCCCGTGGTGGGCAACATCATCGCGCTGGTGTCGGTGGCGCTGGACGTGAAGGATCTGTACGAGAAGAAATCGGCCGATGCCCTGGACTATGTGGACATCGGCGTGGACCTGATCGGGGTGATCCCGATGCCGGCGAATCTGGCGGCGATGCGCATGAGCCTGCGCCCGATGCTCGGCGTGGTGCGTCAGGAACTGGTCGCGCAGGGCAAGCTGCTGGTGAAGGACTACGCGAAGGCAACCTTGAGCGACACGTTGGTGGGCCTGCTGGCCGATCACCTGAACGCGACGATCATCGGCGATCTGGAGACGTTCGTACGCGAGGCCGAGAACAGGCTCGACGAGATGCTCAAGGCGGCGGGCGAGTTGCTGGAGACGATGCTGCATCAGTTGGCCAATGGCCTGAAGCAGGCCGCGCTGGGCAAGCTCGACGCGTCGGGTAACGCACGGCAGGCGGCGAGCGAGGCGCACGAGGCTGCGGCCACCTTCGTGCACGATCCGTCGAAGAGCATCGCCATGGGCTGGAGCGCGTTGTGGCATGCGCAACAGGTTGCGATGGGGACGGCATCGAATACGCTGGTCAATGCCGCGACCACGGCGCATCAGCGCGCGGAGATGGCCGCCGTCGTCGAGGCAGAAATCAAGAAGATGGCGTCGATGTGCCGCCAGGCGCTGGCGGCGCTGGCGAACCCGCGCACCGGCGCGATTGCGAAGCTGCTGACGATTCTGGTGAGCCTTATCGCGGCGTGGCGCAAGAAGCACGCTCGCGGCAAGAACCTCAACATCAAGGAACAGGAAGTCAGTCAGGCGAAGAAGCAGAATGGCAAGGGCAAGCTCGAGTCCAAGCATGTTGAAGCGGACTCGGAGAGCGACCCCGGCTGCAAGAACTGCCCCGCGCCCGCCAATACCGGCCGCAGCATCAGCTTCGCGCGCGGCGCCGAGCAGCTCACGCACGAGGACTTCTCGCTGGCGGGCGTGTTCGCGCTGGACTGGGCGCGCATGTATCGCTCGGATCATGACGCCTACGATGCCAGTCCCCTGGGGCGCGCGCTGGAGCTCGCCCTTCACCACGCGGCTGGACATCATCGATCGCGGCGCACGGCCCGAACTGCTGCGCTATCACGGCGCGGACGGTCGCACGCACGAGTGGCCGCAGCCGAAGGTCGGCGCGTTTCACTACGACGCCATCGAGAACGTGACGCTGGTGCGCGTGGCGGAGAACAGCGTGGCGGTGTGCCGCGGCGTCGAGACGAAGGAAACCTACGAGCGCCATGGCAAGCACTATCGGCTGGTGAACATCACGCTGCGCAACGGCGCAGCTGTGGCGCTGGCCTACGAGCACGCGGGCGAAGCGAATGCGCTCACGCCCTCCGACCTGATGAGCCATCACGGCGACGATATCCACGCGCACGTGCATACGATTGCCGACAAGACGGGTCATATCACGCAGATATGGCTGATCGACGAAGGCAAGCCGGTGCGGCAACTGGCGGCATATGAATACGACGAGGCGGGCGATCTGGTGTCGGCCACCGACGAGCACGGCGCGCAACGCGGCTACGCGTACGCTCACCATCTGCTCACCCGCTACACCGACCGCACCGGACGCGGCATGAACCTGCGCTGGCACGGCACGGAGCCGACCGCGAAGGCGGTGCGCGAATGGGCCGACGACGGCAGCTACGACACGAAGCTGGAATGGGATCCGGATATCCGCCTGACCTACGTGACGGACGCCCACGGCAACGAGACCTGGTACTACTACGACATTCTGGGCTACACCTACCGGGTGCGGCACGCCGATGGCCTGTCGGAATGGTTCTTCCGCGACGCGGCCAAGAACGTGGTGCGTCATCTGCACACCGATGGCAGCAGCGACGAGTACACGTATGACGATCGCAGCAACATGGTTTCGCACACGCGCGCCGATGGCAGCACGGTGCACTTTGCGTACGACGAGCAGGACAATCTGCTAAAGATTCGCGACGCCGAGGGCGGCCTGTGGAAGCGCGATTACGACCAGAAGGGCTATCTGACGCAAGAGAAAGCACTCCATGACGCCACAATGAAAGCGAATGACGGCTGAACTGACGATCGACTCATGAGTTTGATTTCCTTTTGAGATTTTGATGAGGGTCGAGGGTCTGCACTCTATCAGGGATGCAAACCGTCTTCTCTTGCAGTTTCGTAGGTCGAAACTTTTTGACAATGTTGTCGATGCCGGTCCGTTTTTTGGGCCGTCGCTCAGCTATCATGTTTGCGCTGCTCCATTTCGTGGAGATAGACCGCGTAATAGCCCCGACGAACCAATTCCTCCGTTCAACGGAGCCTTTCAGTCTCATTTCTTCTTGCCTGACGGAGTCTTCCCGGGAGACTCCATGCCCTTCTCTAATTAATATAATTAAAACGGTCACTCAGATGCGAGCGACCGCTAGAGACATCGAAGAGAAGCGATCAATTCCACGCGGCAAACATAGTCTATTCAATACTGCTTTTAGTCATTTAATTTCGATAAAACAACGAAATTAATTTCAAGCCGTTCGGCAGTATTTTTGAGGAAACTCCGAACCTGCTTGTTCACCGTTGCCCGAATCGACGGTCAGCATTATCCTGTGCTCGGTCGAACCCGTCTTTTCATCTGGGCTTTTACGGTTGTGAGCTTCGTTGAAGCAAATCCGGGCTTTATCCCCTACCGAAGGCTGCTCTGCATTGAACGACCAGCCTTTCCCCGCGCGCACTTCGCGCCAACTTCGCATTCGGCATTGAGGAAATGAAAAAACGCAGGAAGAGCAACGAAATATTTGATCGAGGCTACGTCATTAAATCTCTCGTCAATTTAAGCTGTGCGGCATTGTCAGAATTTCTGAGAGACAACGATCAACTATGCCAGCCCGGAACATTGCAAAACCAATTATGGATCATCTTTTGCATTGTTATTTTCAGCAGAATACGCACAGGGATTCTGCGCTAATAGTCCCCGATACCATCGCATGAGAAATGGCAATTTCAGGTTCGCTATGCAGAAGGCGAAGGCAAAATCAAATAGCACTATCCGAGTACACTCGCTTCTGTCGTCCATCGAACATCGGAATACACGAGTACGAGAAACCGCGTCGCACTCCGGACTGAGGTCTTCCCCGCCCATGCCCACCCGCCGCCACTTCCTCCGCACGGCCACCGCAACCGCCCTCGCGACGCACCTCGCCCACGCGCCCCGCGCCGCTGAAACACAGCCCATGCATACCCGCCCCATCCCCTCGACGGGCGAAAAGCTGCCCATCGTCGGCTGCGGCACCTGGCGCACCTTCGACGCCGGCGACGACTTAGCCCGCCGCCGCGAACTCGCCGGTGTCCTGCGCGCGCTCTTCGCGGCCGGCGGCTCGGTGATCGATTCATCGCCGATGTACGGCTCGTCCGAAGCCGTCGCGGGCGCGCTGCTCGCCGAATCGAACACCCGGAACAAGGCGTTCATCGCCACCAAGGTCTGGACCGACGGACGCGCAGCCGGCATCGCGCAGATGGAGCAATCGATGCGCTTGTGGCAAACCGATCGCATCGACCTGATGCAGATCCACAACCTGCTCGACTGGCGCACGCACCTCGCCACCCTGCGCGACTGGAAAGCCGCCGGGAAAATCCGCTACATCGGCATCACGCACTACACGTCGAGCGCGTTTGCCCAGGTCGAAGCGGTGCTGCGCTCGGAGCGCATCGACTTCGTGCAGATCAACTACGCCGCCAACGACCGCGACGCCGAAGCGCGCCTCCTGCCGCTCGCAGCCGAACGCGGCGTCGCGGTGATCGTCAACCAACCCTTCGGCGGCGGCTCGCTGCTCGCCAGCCTGCGCAACCGCCCGCTGCCCGCGTTCGCACAGACGCTCGGCTGCACGTTGTGGGCACAGCTCCTGCTCAAATTCGTGCTGGGCCACCCCGCCGTCACCTGCGTGATTCCCGGCACGGGACGGCCCGAATACATGATCGACAACGCGCACGCGGGCATCGGCGTCTATCCGGATGCCGCGATGAAACAGCGCATCGCCGATGCGATCCCGTAAGGAGCCCATCATGAGCGATCCCCACGACCTTCAACGTTTCGTCGATGCGCAGGCCAGCGTCATCGATGATGTCCGCGCCGAGCTTTCCGCCGGCCGCAAACGCACGCACTGGATGTGGTTCGTCTTTCCGCAGATCGCCGGCCTCGGGCACAGCGCGATGGCGCAGCATTACGCGATCTCGTCGCGCGACGAAGCCCGCGCCTATCTCGCGCATCCGGTGCTCGGCGCGCGGCTCGTCGAGCTGACGCGCATCGTCAACGGCGTGCAGGGACGCGGCGTCGAGGAGATTTTCGGCTATCCGGACGACCTGAAATTCCATTCGTCGATGACGCTCTTCGCCCACGTCGCCGACGACCCAGCCGTCTTCGACGAAGCCCTGCGCCGCTATTTCGACGGCCACGCCGACGACGCAACGCTCGCCCGCCTCGCATGACGGGCATGGCCGTTGCGCTGCCCGAAACACCCCTGTTTCGCGAGGAGCCCGACGCCATGAGCCAGTCCTTCAAGCTGCACGATCACGTCCGCTGGAACACGCCGCAAGGCGAGACGACTGGCCGCATCGTGCGCATCGTCACCGAACGCACGACGCTCGACGGCCACACCGTCAACGCCTCGCGCGACGATCCGCACTTCGAAGTGGAAAGCGACAAGAGCGGCAAGCGCGCCGTGCACAAGGCCGGCGCGCTCAAGCGCATCGCTGGCTGAAAACCTTTCATCGCGCGCGCATGCTCGCACTATTCCGGTGCGCGCGCGGCGCGACCTTACACCGTTGCTGCAAAAACCCCGATTAGCGGTCAAACTTCTACCGCGCTGAAAAATCGAAACGCGCATTCCATAGAACCGCTTTGCCCAATCCTTTGAGGAATCGAACCAATGAAATCGAAACTCGTGGCACTGCTCGTTGCATCGTCGGCACTCGGCCTGACTTCCACGGCATCGTTCGCCCAGGTTGCGGGAAGCCAGCCGCTCGGCGTGTCGGTCGAAGTCTCGACGGCCATCATTGACGGCTGGAGCGTCAAGAAGTCCGTCCTCAATAAACCGGTCGTGAACGAACAGGGGCAGCGCGTCGGCGTGATCAACGACATCATCGTCGCGCCGGACAAGTCGGTTTCGTTCGCGATCATCGCGGCGAACAAGTTCCTCGGCGTGGCGCGTCACGACGTGGCCATTCCCATCGAGCAACTCGACGTGAAGAACGGCCAGTTCGTGCTCGCGGGCGCGACCAAGGACGCGATCAAGGCGCTCCCCGAGTTTCAGTACAACAAGGTGAAGACCACGCCCAAGCCGCGCGCGGAATACGAGCATCATTGATGCCTGGTGTCACAGCGTCACAGCGTCATAGCGTCATGACGTCGTAGTGTCACGGCGAGGCGGCCGCGCGCCGCCTCGCCGTCTGCCGTCAACCGGAGCCCCCGATGTTCAACGCCCTCATGCTCGACAAACAGGACGAGCGCACCGTCGCGTCCATTCGGTCGATCGACGAAGCCAGCCTTGCATCGTCCGGGAACGGCGACGTGCTCGTGCGCGTCGAATTCTCCACGCTCAATTACAAGGACGGACTCGCGATCACGGGCAAGGGCCCGGTCGTGCGTCAATGGCCGATGGTGCCCGGCATCGACTTCGCGGGCGTCGTCGAAACGAGTTCGCATCCGGACTACAAGCCCGGCGACAAGGTCGTGCTCAACGGCTGGGGCGCGGGCGAAACGCATTGGGGCGGGCTCGCGCAGAAGGCGCGCGTGCCGGGCGATCATCTGATCGCGCTGGCCGCGAACATCACGACGCGCCAGGCGATGGCGGTCGGCACCGCGGGCTATACCGCGATGCTGTGCGTGCAGGCGCTGGAGAAGCACGGGGTCGCGGCGCAAGACGGCGACGTGCTCGTGACCGGCGCGAACGGCGGCGTCGGCAGCTTCGCGGTCGCGATTCTGGCGAGGCGCGGCTATCGCGTGATCGCGTCCACCGGACGTCCCGAGGAAGCGGCGCGGCTGCGCGAGCTGGGCGCGGCGGATATCGTCGAGCGCGCGGCGCTGTCGGAACCGGGCAAGCCGCTGCAAAAGGAACGATGGGCCGCAGCCGTCGATTGCGTCGGCAGCCATACGCTCGCCAACGTCTGCGCGAGCCTGCGCTACGGCGGCGCGGTCGCCGCGTGCGGCCTCGCGCAAGGCATGGATCTGCCGGCGACGGTCGCGCCGTTCATTCTGCGCGGCGTCGCGTTGCTGGGCGTGGACAGCGTCTACGTGCCGCGCGCACGGCGCATCGCCGCATGGAATGCGATCGCCGACGAAGTGCCAGTCGCGACCATCGAAAGCGTCGCGACGACGATCCCGCTCGCCGACGCGCCCGAAGCCGCCGCGCGGCTCTTGCGCGGCGAAATCAAGGGGCGCGTGATCGTCGACGTCAACGCCTGAGGCGTCAGAACGTGCTCCAGCCGTCGTCGGCGGATGCCGCTGCCGTCGCCGCCGGCCTCGCTGCGGCAACTTTCGCGACGGCGCGCGGCGCGGGCTTCGCAACTGGCGCGCGCGCCGTACGAGGCGCGTTC
Organism: Caballeronia sp. PC1; assembly: GCF_021353155.1. Taxonomy (NCBI): domain Bacteria; kingdom Pseudomonadati; phylum Pseudomonadota; class Betaproteobacteria; order Burkholderiales; family Burkholderiaceae; genus Caballeronia; species Caballeronia sp. PC1. The sequence continues at coordinate 528,784 of NZ_JAJUBH010000002.1, read as the reverse complement.
GGCTTGAACGCCGCCGGTGCGCCTTCCACCGTGAAAAACGCCACCGCTTCGTTGAGCCTGCGCCCCTGATCTTCGAGCGACGTGGCCGCGGCCGCCGCCTCTTCGACGAGCGCGGCGTTCTGCTGCGTGACTTCGTCCATCTGCGTGATCGCCTGATTCACCTGCTCGATGCCGCGTCCCTGCTCCGCCGACGCCGCCGCGATCTCCTGCATGATGTCCGTCACGCGTGCGACGGCCTGCGTGACTTCGGCCATCGTCGTGCCCGCTTCGTCCACGAGCACGGAGCCGTCGCGCACTTTATCGACCGACGCCGCGATGAGTTCCTTGATCTCCTTCGCCGCCGTCGAGGAACGCTGCGCGAGGCTGCGCACTTCGCTCGCCACGACCGCGAAACCGCGTCCCTGCTCGCCCGCGCGCGCGGCTTCCACCGCCGCGTTGAGCGCGAGGATATTGGTCTGGAACGCAATGCCTTCGATGATCCCGGTGATGTCCGCGATCTTGTCCGAACTGTGGCTGATGCCGTTCATCGTTTCGACCACGCGGCCGACGACATCGCTGCCCTTTCGCGCGATATCCGACGCGTTCGACGCCAGCGTGCTCGCCTGCTGCGCATTCTCCGCGTTCTGACGCACCGTGGACGTGAGTTCTTCCATGCTCGCCGCCGTCTGCTGCAGCGAGGCGGCCTGCTCTTCGGTGCGCTGGCTCAGGTCGGTGTTGCCGGATGCGAGCTCCTTCGCCGCCCCGCCCACCGCGCCGCTGCTTTCGCGCACGCGGGCGACGGTTTCGGTGAGACGCGCGTTCATCGTGGCGAGCGCGCGCAGCAGGTCGCCGGTTTCGTCCTTCGTGTCGGCGACGATGCGGCTCGTCAGATCGCCGCGCGCCACCGTCTGCGCGATGCCGACCGCCTCGCCGATCGGCGTCGTGATCGAACGCGTGATCGTGATGCCCGCGCCGATCGCGAAGAGCGTGGCCACCGCGCACAGCGCGATCAGCAGGTTGCGCTGCACGCGATAGCCGGCCTCGTCCGCGCGCACGATCTCTTCGCGGCGCGTGGCGGTGTAGGTCGCGTAATCGTCGGTGGCCTTCACGAGTTGCGTGAGCAGCGGCCGGCACTGATCGTCGAGCTTGACGACCGCCTCTTCATGCCGTCCCGCGAGCGCGGTGGCGACGATATCCGTCGCCACCGGCCCGTACAGCGCCTCGACGCGCGCCATTTCCGCGACCAGGCTCTTCGCCTTTTCGCTCGTATCGGTCGCGGTGGCGATCATGTCCTGCAAGCGCTTGAGCCGCGTCTGCACGTCCTCGTGCGCCCGCGTGACTTCGGCCTTTTCCAGTTCGACATCGGCGGGCTTCGTGACGAGCACGAGATTGCGCGCGGCGATCGCGCGCCGATCCACGGCCGTGCGGATCTGCGCGGCGACATCGGCCCGCGCGTTGATGCCGTTGACGTAATCGGCGAAACCCGCCGTTGCGTCGGACAGCGCGCGCAGCGACATGCCTGCAACCAGCATGACCAGTACAGCCAGGATGCCGAAACCTGCGATCAACTTGTTTTTGATCGTGATGTTCTTGAGGTTCATGTTGTGGGTTCTCTCTCAGTGTCCGTTCTCGCGGATAAACGGCGTCATCGCTCGCTGCGCGCGGCGTCCCACTCCGCGCGAGCGAACGTTTGCCCGTGCTTCGGGCGCAACGCTCTTCCTGCTGATTACGGCGGCAGCGTCTACGGTCTGAAGGGTAAAAGATGCACCCGGTCCGCATTTTGTCCATGCCCGGCGGTCGGAACGACCGACGCAGTCCGGTAATCGCCTACTTGCATGCGCGATGGGCGATACTGAACGCTCGTGCTCGCTTTTCTTCCCAACCCAAGAGTTCCGATGCCCGATTCCCTCGACTTCCGCACGCCCGAATTCGAAGCAGCGCTCGCCGCGCTGCCGTCCACGCCCACGGCGAACCTCGCCGCCGACGACACCTACTGGCACGCCGTGCGCCGCCTGTGGCGCCACTCCGACGCGCTGATCAATCTGGAAAACGGCTTCTGGGGCGCGATGACCGAGCCGGTCAAGGCGATGTTTCATCACTGGACCGAGCGCGTGAACCACGAGACGACGCTGTTCATCCGGCCGCATCTGATGCCGCTGTATCAGGGCTTGCGCGAACGCCTCGCGTCGGCGATGGGCTGCGCGGTCGAGGAAATCGAGCTGACGCGCAACGCGACCGAAGCGCTGCTCGCGCTCATCAGCGGCTACAACCGTCTCGCGCCGGGCGACACCGTGCTTTACAGCGATCTCGATTACCCGTGCGGCAAGGACGCGATGGAATGGCTCCGCGAGCGGCGCGGCGTGACGCCCGTGCGCATCGTGATACCCGAGCCCGCGACGCGCGAAGCGGTTCTCGATACCTACGCGAAGGCTTTGCGCGAGCATCCGCGCGCGCGGCTCGTGCTGCTTTCACACGTGTGCTTCGCGACGGGCCTCGTGCTGCCGGTGTCCGAAATCTCGGCGATGGCGCGGGACGCAGGCGCGGACGTGATTGTCGATGCGGCGCACTCCTGGGGCCAGCTCGATTTCGACGTGTCCGATCTGAACGCACCGTTCGCCGCGCTGAATCTGCACAAGTGGATCGGCGCGCCGCTCGGCTGCGGCGCGATCTATATCCGTCGCGGCCATGTCGCGTCGATCGACCCGTATTTCGGCGACCGCTCCTGGCCCGCCGACGACATCCGCGCGCGCGTGCACACCGGCTCGCCGAACTTCGCCGCGTGGTTCACGTTGCCGGCCGCGCTCGACGTGCATCTGCGCATCGGCGCAAAGGCGAAGGAAGCGCGTCTGCGGGCCTTGCGCAACGCCTGGGCGGAGCCGGCGCGCGCGCTGCCCGGCGTGCAGATCATGACGCCCGCGGATGCCTCGATGACCGCGGGCATCACCGCGTTTCGGCTCAACGGGCACGCGACCAAGGCAGCTTGCGATGCGGTCGTCGCCGCGTTGCGCGACCGCTTCGGTGTGTTCACCGTGACGCGTCCCGGCCCCGACGCGGGCGAAGTCGTGCGCGTGACGCCCGCGCTGTTCTCGACGATGGCCGACGCGGCGCGTTTGCTCGAAGGCATCGAAACGCTGGCGCGCGAATCGAAGTAGGCGTCAGCGCGCGTCGAGGCGCTCGATCAGGCGTTCGAGCGCCTCGGAGCACGGCGCTTCGATCTTCAGCGCGAGGAGCGCGTCGGCCCGCGTCTTGCCGATGTTGATCGCGGCGATCGGCTTGCCGCTCTTCGCAGCCCATTCGCAGAAGCGATAGCCCGAATACACCATCAGCGACGAGCCGACGACGAGCATCGCGTCGGCGGCTGCGAGCGAATGCGCCGCGTCGTCGACGAGCGCGCGCGGCACGCTCTCGCCGAAGAACACCACGTCGGGCTTGAGCACGCCGCCGCAGCGCGTGCAGCCGGGCACATCGAAGGCGGCGAAGTCGAGGTCTTCTATCTGCGCGTCGCCGTCCGGCACCGCCGGCGCCGTGTGGCCGACAAAATCCGGATTCGCCGCCTCCAGCATGCGCTGCACCGCCGCGCGCGTATGCCGCTCGCCGCATTCGATGCAGCGCACGCGCCCGATATTGCCGTGCAGTTCGATCACATCGGGATTGCCCGCGCGCGTGTGCAATCCATCGACGTTCTGCGTGACCAGCCGATGCACCCGCGAGCGCGCCGCCAGCGCCCGCAAGGCGTGATGCGCGGCGTTCGGCTGGGCCTTGTCGACGACCGGCCAGCCGATCAGGCTGCGCGCCCAGTAGCGCCGCCGCGCATAGTCGGAGCCGAGAAAATCCTTCAGCAGGATCGGCGCGCGGCCGGTGCGCTGGCCCTCGCGGTCGCGATAACAGGGAATGCCCGATTCCGTGCTGATGCCCGCACCCGACAGCACGAAAAGCCGCGGATACCGTTCGACGAATTCATGAAGCTGCTGCACGTGCCATTCCTTTCGCGCGTCGGCGCGCTCGTCATCGGAATATAAGGCGAAACCGGCCGCGCCGCTGGCCTTACCACTTTCATATTAACGAAATTGGCTTGACCAAATGGACGCGCATCGTTAGATTGTGGTTCGCCCCACTCCAAAGACATCAAGAGACAAGAGCATGCTGACCGTCATTTGCGAAACGCCCGGAACCCTGAAAGCCGAACAGCGCGAGAAACCGCAGCGCGGCGAAAACGAAGTGCTGCTGCGCGTGAAGCGCGTCGGCGTGTGCGGCACGGACCTGCACATCTTCACCGGCAATCAGCCGTATCTGTCGTATCCGCGCGTGATGGGCCACGAACTCTCCGGCGTGATCGAGGAAGCAGACCCGGCGAGCGGCCTGAAGGCGGGCGACACCGTCTACGTGATGCCCTATCTTTCGTGCGGCAAGTGCATTGCATGCCGTCAGGGCAAGACCAATTGCTGCGTGAACATCCAGGTGCTCGGCGTGCATCGCGACGGCGCGTTCACCGAATATCTCAACTTGCCCGCGCAGTTCGTGCACAAGGCCGAAGGCGTCACGCTGGATCAGGCCGCGATGGTCGAATTCCTCGCGATCGGCGCGCACGCCGTGCGCCGCGCGGACGTGCAGCCGGGACAGCGCGTGCTGGTCGTCGGCGCCGGTCCGATCGGCATGGCGGCCATCACCTTCTCGCGGCTGCGCGGCGCGAACGTCACTGCGCTCGACACGCGCGAAGACCGCCTCGCGTTCTGCCAGCGCGAACTGAAGGCCGACGCGACCGTGCAGATCGGCGAGCATGACAAAGAGGAACTGTCGAAGCTGACGAACGGCGAATTCTTCGATGTCGTCTTCGACGCGACCGGCAATTCACGCGCGATGGAACGCGGCTTCGAGTTCATCGCGCATGGCGGGAAGTATGTGCTGGTATCGATCGTGCCCGATCGCATCTCGTTCGCCGATCCCGAGTTTCACAAGCGCGAAGCCACGCTGCTCGCGAGCCGCAACGCGACGCCCGAAGACTTCGAGACGGTGCTCGCCGCCATGCGAAAGGGCGAAGTGCCGACCGATGCGCTCAACACGCATCGTCTGACGCTTTCCGGCGTGCCGGAACAGTTCGCGTCGCTGCTCGATCCGAAGGCAGGCGTCGTGAAGGCGATCGTCGAGTGCTGAGGGTCTAGTCAGGGCGCGCCGCGTGCATAGCGCGGCCGCCCTTGTGCGTCGTGCCACGGCTCGGCGCTCTTGCACCAGATTTCGTACTGCGGCGGATACAGCCCGGTTTCATCGAAGATGCCGGTCGGCACTTCGATCTCGTCGACGCCATCGAACGCCAGATAAACGGGCGAACCGCACGCCGGGCAATGATGCCGCCTGCCCGTCGCGGAGCTTTGCCATGCGACGGTGTCGCCCGATACCGCGAACGCGGCGCGCGGAAAGATCGCGTAGACGCCGAACGGCGCGCCGTGAATGCGCCGGCACGTCATGCAGTGGCACAGGTTCACTTCCTTGGGCTCGCCCGTCACGCGCACCCGCACCGCGCCGCATGCGCAACCGCCTTCGTGGACCGGCTGAGGGTTCATGCGTCGTCTCCCGCGACCGGCACGCGCCGGTGATTCACCGCACGAAGTAGCCGCGGTTCGACATGCAGTCGCTATAGGCGCGCCAGTAGCGCGTCATCGGCGGTTCGGGCGGCGGAAGCGGCGGCATCTTCATGTCGCCGCCGTAGATGGCGTCGGAGGCGCCGGACGCGCCGGCCGCAATCGATGCCGGCAGTGTCGGCATCGCCGACGATGCATCGCGCGGCGCGGAAGCCCCTGCGACCGTCGCCGCCGGTGCGCCCGACGCCGCGATGGCCGCCGACGCCGGCACGGCGGCCGAAGCCCCACGCGCACCTGAAGCGAGCGCCGGCAACGGCGGCTCGACCGGACGCGGCGGCGTGAGCACGCGCGTTTCGCGCGGTGCATCGCGCGGCGCGGTCTGCGGCTCGCGCGCCATGTTCACTTTCGTCGTCTGATTGGCGTAGCCGTAGCAGGCGGCGTTATCGACCGATTGCTGCCACGAACTCTGGCTGCGTCCCGGCACGGTGAGCGGCTGCTGCGCGAAGGCGGCGCCACACGCCGCGAGCAAGGCGATTCCCGCGTAAGTGGAAGGTCTCATTGGCTTGCAGTTCCCCGATGCGGTGTTATTTGTCGTTGCAGGCCGCGCCGCTCGGCTATATGCGAACGGCGCGAGCCTGCGCCGGGCCTGCTGTCAAGGATACCGCGACCGCACAACCGTCCACGCCAGAAGCACCGGCATCTTCCGCCATTTTTCAGACGAAGCGCGGCCTCGCGCACACGCGGGAAGACCGAAGCCGCGCGTCAGAACTTCATGCCGACGCCCACGCCGATCACCCACGGATCGATCTTCAGCGAGCCGAGATCCGTGCCTTCGGCCGAGGCGCTCGTGCGCATCCAGATCTTCTTCAGATCCGCGTTGACGAAGAGATTCTTCGCCACCTGCACGTCGACGCCGACTTGCAGCGCCGGCCCGAAACTGCTGCGCTTGATCGACACCGGCGTGTCGCCGGCCTTCAGCTTGTCGTTGTAGAAGTACGTGTAGTTCAGACCCGCGCCCACGTACGGACGCACGCGGCCCGCGTGATTGAAGTGGTATTGCAGGAGCAGCGTCGGCGGCAGCACGCCCACGCCGCCGAGTCCGCCGATGCTCGACGTGACCTGGTGCCGCGATGTCGCGAGAATCAGCTCCGCGCCGATCTGATCGGTGAACATGTACGTGAAGTCGAGCTCGGGCACGATCGCATTGTTCACGCCGACGCCGAGCGTGCCCAGCGCGCCGCCCGCGGACACGTCGGGCTGAATGCTGATCGCGCGCAGCCGCACGAGCACGTCGCCCGCGTGGATGCCGTCCATCGATCCGCCCGGCGATACGTCGCCCGCTGCCTGCGCCGCGCCTGCGAACAACGCCGCGCACGCCATCGCGATTGCCCCGAGACCTTTTCTCATTTCTATCTTTCCCACGTTAAAAACGAGAATTGTCCCGGCCGCGTTGCATTGCGCCTTTGATGGCAGTCAAGCCGTCCGTGCGCGTGCACACTCGCATGCCGCGAGCTTGCGCGCCGACAAGCAACGTGTACGCAAGCCGCCCGAAAGCGGGTCCGCGCCTTGCTAAATCAAGGGGAAAGTGCAGAACAAATGGGAGGCAACCGATGAGACCCAAACTCGGCACATTCGGCGCATTCGGGCGCATGGCGGCGATCCTGCTCGGCGGCACGCTCGCCGTCGTGGCGAGCGCTCAGCAAGCGCCGCAAAAACCGAACAAGCTTGAATACGACAGCACGCCCGCCTACTCGGAAAAGAACGTCACGCCGCCCGCCGCGGCGGCGGCCAACGCGAGCGATGCGTTGAAGACACGGCCGGGCGAAACGTCGGCGGGCAAAGGCGCGAAGCCCGACCGGCCGAATGGACTCGGCTTCGATGCGGGCGCGAGCGGCATGAGCAAGAAGCAGTAACGCGGCCGATTACGCCCCGGCTGGTTTGTCGGGCCACGGCCACGTTGCGTAGCGTGATTTCTTGCCCGGCTTGGCCGCAGGCGCGGACGTCTCGGCTTCATGCGCGGGCGCCGCGCTTTGCGCGCTGTCGGGCAGGTCTTCGCCGAACCACGGCACGTCGCGCTGCCGCTCTGTCCTGTACGCGTCCCAGCCCGTCGCGTTGTCCGCGAAGAGATCGTGCTTCACCGTGTTCGCGAGCATCGGGCGATTCAGCGTTTCGTCGAGCAAACCTTTCGGCCAGACGAAAAACGCGCCCGACGCGCGGCGGATGAAATCGCGCGGCGTCATCTTCTCGTCGACGAAGCCGAGCAGCGTGAAGCCCGCGAGCGCATCGTTGCCCTTCACCGCCTCGCCGATGCTCGCGTATTCATCGGCGCATTGGCTCAGGCAAAACACCGTCTCCAGCACATCGCCCAGGTGCAGCAGCAACGCGCGTCGTTCGTAGGGATCCTGCATGGCGGTCTGTTGTTTCGTCATTCGCTGTTCCGATATGTCGAGGGTGGATTCTGCGGCGCGCGCACTGCCGCACGTGCCGCGTTCATCTTGAATTTTAGCGAACCCGCCGTGATGCGTCGGCGCGCGAGCGCTCCGGTCACTTCGTGAAACGGGTGCGAAAGCTCAGCCGATAGTCGTTCGGCGACACGCCGAGCCGCCGCGCGAACACGAGCCGCATGCGGTCCGCCGTGCCGAAGCCGCAGTCGAACGCGACGGTTTTCAACGGCGTGTCGCTACTTTCGAGCATGTTTCGGGCCGCGTCGACGCGCGCGCGTTCGACGAATTCATGCGGCGTCATCTGCGCAAGCTGCACGAAGGCGCGCGCGAAATTGCGCTCGCTCATGCCGGCGACGCCCGCCAGCCGCGCCACCGAGAGCCGTTCGCCGATGTGCTCCATCACGTAGGCCTGCACCTTCGCGACCGGCGAGGTTTCATCGGCGGGCGCGCTGAGGTACGGGCTGAACTGCGACTGGCCGCCGCGCCGCTGCGCAAACACCACAAGGCGCTTCGCCACCGCGAGCGCGACCTGCGCGCCGTGATCCTCGGCGACGAGCGCGAGCGCCACGTCGATGCCCGCTGTCACGCCCGCCGACGTGACGAGATTGCCGTCGCGCATGTAGATGCGGTCCAGTTCGACGCGCGCGCGGGGAAAGCGTTCGGCGAGACGCGGCGCGTCCTGCCAGTGCGTGGTCACGTCGCGGTCGTCGAGCAGGCCCGCGTGACCGAGCGCGAACGCGCCCGTGCAGATCGAGCCGTAGCGGGCGCAGCGCGACGCGATATCGGTGAGCCAGGCGCTCAGGCGCGGATCGGGCGCATCGACGGGAAGAGTCGGGCCGCCCGCGACGAGCGCCGTGCCGTAGCGCGCGCTGGCTTCGTCGAAGCTCAGGTCCGCGACGAGCCGCGTGCCGTTCGATGCGCGCACGATGCGCTCCTCGGGCCCGACGAGCGCGATCTCGTAGGCCTCCGACGCGGCGATGAAACCGTTCGCTTCCGCGAAGACATCGACGGGACCGGCGACATCGAGCGCCTGCACGCCCTGAAAGATTGCGATTGCAACTGTGCGCATCGGCGTGAATGTCCGTGTTGGGCTCGCGTGGCAGGAGACGGCGTGCGCTTGGCAGGCTTCGACGCGTCGTTCCGATTGAGCTGCCAGGGCGTTTTGACGAGACTGATAAGCATCCGACGCGCTGCGCGATTTTAGCAACGCACAGGCATTCGCGTCTCCGGACGCCCGATCCACCGATCAACATTACGGAGCCATACTCATGAGCGAAATCATCGCAGGCATCAGGATTCCCGACAGTCAACTGGCGCGCGAAGCCACGCAACTCGTGCGTGACACCGAGCCCGACCTGCTCTATCACCATTCGCGCCGCGTCTTCCTGTTCGGCGCGCTCGCGGGCGAGCGCAAGCAATTGCAGTACGACCCGGAGCTGCTGTATATCGGCGCGATGTTCCACGACATGGGGCTGACCGAAGCGTATAGCAGCGCGCACGATCGCTTCGAGGTCGATGGCGCCAACGCCGCGCGCGATTTCCTGCGCCAGCATGGCATCGGCGAAGTCGAGATCGAACAGGTTTGGGACGCGATCGCGCTGCATACGACGCCCGGCATTCCGCAATACAAGAAACCGGTGGTCGCGCTGGTTACGGCAGGCGTCGAGATGGACGTGCTCGGCCTCGCCTACGACGAGTTCAGCGCGGATCAGCGCCGCCTCGTGGTGGCCGCGCATCCGCGCGAGGCGAACTTCAAGGAGAGCATCATCGATGCGTTCGCCAAAGGCACGCAAAACAAGCCCTTGTCGACCTTCGGCAACGTCAAGGCCGATGTGCTCGCGCTGAAGGACCCGAACTACAAGCGCCTGAACTTCTGCAGCATCATTCTCGGCTCGGCATGGAACGATCAGCCTCACGATCATTCGACGTGCCGCAATCCGGCGCATCATCACGCGTGATTCAGCGGCATACGCGGTATGGGCCCATGTCGACATGAAAGTGCGTCTTGTGAAGCGCGTTGTAGTCGGGGCCCAGCGTCGTGTCGAACGAACGGCACGCGCCTTCGTGGACGCGTCGCAGGAACTGTCCGTCGAGCGACGATGCATCGTCCCAGCGCGCGAGCGTGATGCGTCGTCCGTCATCGAGCACAAAGCCCGTCAGGTCGATCGCGTTCGCGCTCGCGTGCTGGCTCAGCGCCGCGTCCTGCTGGTGATTGACGTTGCGGCACGCATAGCTGCCCACGTGCTCGATGCGCGTGACGCGTGCGCCGAAGGTTTCGAGCGCCGCGGTCTGAAGATACTGATGCTCGAAATACGCGAGGCCGAGCGCGAGCGGGCATGTCGCGAGAAACGGCGAACTGAAGCGCAGGTCCTCTGACTGCGTGATGCGCACCACGTCGTTCAACTCACAGCCGCCCTGCCCGGTCGCATCGGCCATGGCGCGATAGACGAGCCCGGAACGCGCGAGCGCCGCGTCGCACAGTTTCGCATCGTGCATCGCGCGCCATAGCTTGAGGCGCGTGAGCGGACCTTGCGGCGCGCGCACGTCGAGCGGCGCGAACGGATCGTAGCGTTCCGGCACGGCGATGCGCTTCGAATACACCGCATAGCCGAACGCGATCGCGCCGGCGAGCGACGCCAGCAACAGCCACGCGATGAGGCGTGCGATCACGCCTGGCTTATGCGCCGTCGGCGCCGTCGGCGGCGTGCGCGGCGTTCACACGCTCGGCGAGCTTGGCGTCGTAACTCGAATGCACGTGCACGCGCTTTTTCTCGGGATACGCATACGCATAGGCCTTGCGCAGCGCGAGCGATGCCTCGTGAAAGCCCGACAGGATGAGCTTCTGCTTGTTCGGATAGTTCGCGATATCGCCGACCGCGAAAATGCCGGGCCGCGACGATTCATAGTTCGACGTATCCACTTCGATGCGCCCGCCGCGCACGTCGAGATTCCATGTCGCGATCGGTCCCAGTTCCGAGACGAGGCCGTAGAGCGCGACGATCTTGTCCACGCGGATATCCGTCGCGCCTTCCACTTGCTTGATGCGCGCGCCGCGCAGGACGCCATCGGGCGCATCGAGCGATTCAATCATGCCGACGACGAACTCGATCTCGCCGGCTTCGACTGCGCGCTTCATCGTCGCCACCGAGTTCGCCGCCGCCGAGAAGCCGTTGCGCCGATGTACGAGCGTGAGCTTCTTCGCGATGTCTTTCAACGCGAGCGCCCAGTCGAGCGCGGAGTCGCCGCCGCCCGCGACGATGATCTCCTTGCCCGCGAAATCCGCCGCGCGCGACACGCTGTAGTGCACGTCCTTGTCTTCGAGCGCCGCCGCTTCCGGCAATTGCAGGCGCTGCGGCACGAAGGCGCCGTTGCCCGCGGCGATAAGGATGGCGGCGGCGTCGAACGTCATGCCGTTTTCGGTTTCGATCGTCCAGCGATGATCGCCTTCGCGCTGCGTGACGGATTGCACGCGTTGATCGAGATGAATGGGCACGTCGAAGGGGCGGATCTGCTCCAGCAGTCGATCGACGAGTTCGCGCGCGGTGCATGACGGAATCGCGGGGATATCGTAGATGGGCTTGTCGGGATAGAGCTCGATGCACTGCCCGCCGATGCGCCCGAGGGTATCGACGATCTGGCACGTGAGGCCGATCACGCCGGCCTCGAAGGCGGCGAACAGGCCGACGGGGCCTGCGCCTATGATCAATACGTCGGTTTTTATGGCTTCGCGTTGGGGTTCCATTTCAGGGGTTTCCGTTTCCTTGGCTTTCAGCATTCCTTGGGCCACGATACAGAAAGCGTTTTGATGGAGCAATGAAGCCCCTTTTGGCTTAGCGGCGATTGGGTCAGGCGCGGGCTTCGAAGGCTTCGTCGAAAGTGACGGTTCCGGAAGGGATGTTCTTTTTGAACGCGATGGCCTGGAAGTATTCGGCGGGCACATCGGGAAGGATGAGCGCGGCTTCGGCCTTGAAACCGAAACGGGCGTAGTAGTCTGGGTCGCCGAGTACGACGCAGCCTGCTGCGTCTGCGTTTTTCAGGTGTTGGAGCGCTTCTTTTACCAACGCGCTGCCAATGCCTTCGCGTTGACGCTCGGGTGTCACCGAGAGCGGGCCGAGGCCAAACCAGCCGGTTGCGTTTCCTGTGACGGAGACGGGGGAGACTGCGATGTGGCCGAGGATTTCGTCGGTTGCGCTTTCGATCGCGACCAGCGATAGCGTGAGACGGCCCGCCCGGCGTAATGCGTTCACGATGAAATGCTCTGTGTGGCTCGAATAGGGCATTTCGAGGAATGCCTTTTCGGTCAGGGATTCGATCGCGTAGATGTCCTTTGCGGTTTCTTTTCGGATTTTTTTGAGGGGGTTCATAGGGTTCTGCTCGGCGGCTGTTTGCTATGAAGCGCATTCTAGCGGGCTTGTTTCGTCGCCGGATCCCGTTTTCGTGTGGGTTTATTAGCACTGCCCCTCCCCGGGGCGGGGGTAACTTTCTTTGCTGCTGCAAAGAAAGTCACCAAAGAAAGCAGCCTTCTCACCGCCCGCGGTCACACGCACGTTGGCCATTTTTCTCCTCCGGGAACGGCCCTCGCCTAAAGAGTGCCCTCGAAGGACTAATCGGGCTTGGATCGCGCACGGTCCGACAAACCATAACTTTGAACGCGCTGGTTCAGCACAAAATAGCTCCGGCACAGCGCTGCGCGCTGCCGCTGGGTATGCAGGGGAAACCAGCGAACGCGAACGCATTCGCAAACCCGCTCTTCCCATCGGCCGCGAAGCGGGCTGGAACTTGAAATGGCTGTACCAGTTTGTTGTGTGGTGCGATGTGACGGATCGTGCGCGATCCAAGCCCGATTGGGCCTATGGGGGCACTCTTTAGGCGAGTGCCGCCTTGGAGGAGAAAAATGGTCAAACTGCGTGTGACCGCGGGCGGTGACAAAGCTGCTTTCTTTGGTGACTTTCTTTGCAGCAGCAAAGAAAGTTACCCCCGCCCCGGGGAGGGGCAGTGCTAATAAACCACCACGAATACGGGATCCGGCAAAATCAAAGAAACCCCCTCACTTCCCCGAATTCAACTCCCTACCGTAATACATCGCCGCCGCATCGATCTCCCCCGCAGTCATATTCCGCGCAACATTGCGCATAACCTCATTGATATCGTTCGTCCGCGTCCCATTGGCAAACGCAACCAACTGCGCCTTGGTATAAGCCGCCGGCAACCCATCGAGCCAGGGACTTCCAGCCTTGTTATCAATCCCCCCATGACACGCCGCACACGGCGCGATATTACGCATCGGCGCACCATGCGCCACGATCGGCGGCGCAAGCGAATCGCTCACCTTGCGCTGCGCAGGCGGCCGCGGCAGGCTCGCGTAATACGCCGCGAGATCGCGCATATCCTGATCGGACAGGTTCATCGCCATCGGCGACATCACCGCGTTGGTGCGCGCGCCCTTCTGAAAATCGATCAGCTGCTTGTAGATCACCGACGCATACTGCCCCGCGAGATTCGGCGAATTCGCCTCGCTCATGCCGCGCTCGCCATGACACATCGTGCAGCGCAAGGCCAGCGTCGCACCGCGCCCGATCGAGTTCGCGTTCACCTCGACGAGCAATTGCGGCGTGACCTCGACGCTCGTGAGCTTGACCTTCGGCGCGATGATCGCTTCGCCGCCCGCATACCAGCTACGCGGCACGCCGGCCGCGCTGCAGATCGCGTTCCAGATGCCCGAGAACTGCGCATCGCGCTGCACCGACGGCAGCCACACGAAACCGATCAAGGCCGATACCACCGCAATCGCAATCGTCCCCAGCACGCTGACCGTGAACCAGCGATTGCGGAATGTGAAAAGGCGTTCGTCGCTCATCGCTGCGCTCCGATCGGCACCGCAGGCACCGCCGTGTCAGACCGCGCAATAAGCTGCGCAATCGGATAGCCGTAGTTGACGAGCGTGAGCCCGATCATCAGCACGAGCCACAGCGCGAAGCTGTTCAACGCCACCGGAATGCTGCGCGGCTCATGCACCGCACGGGCGAAACGAAACTCCTCGACCGCGATCTTCGGCGCACGATGCCCCTTGATCAGCACGATGAAAAACAGCACCGCCGAGACCACCAGAATGAATCCGCCGATCACCGAAATGATCACCGAAAGCGCCTGCGCCGCGATCGCCGGGTCGTTGTAGTCGTAGAACGCCATGCGCCGCGGCATCCCGAGAATGCCGACGAAATGCCACGGGAACGTCAGCACGATCATGCCGATGAACCACAGCCACAATTGCCAGCGCATCAGCTTCACGCTCTGCAATGCGCGGCCCGTCAGATGCGGCCACAGGTCGTAGGCGATCACGAAGTACATGATGACGATCGCGCCCGCGAATATCAGATGGAAGTGGCCCGTCACCCATTGCGTGTTGTGCACGGTCGAATCGAGCTGATAACTCATGTTGATGAGCCCGCCCGCGCCGCCGAAGCCGAGCATCACGAAGGAAAACGCGACGGCGAGCATCATCGGGTTATCCCACGGCAGCGCCTTGATCCAGCCGAACGGCCCCTTGCCGCCGCGCAGCCGCGCCGCGATCTCCACCGACGCGCAGATCGTGAACACCGTCAGGAACGTCGGCACGGCGACGAGCGCGGTGAACACCGAATGCATGAACTTGAAGCCCGAGCCCACTTGCGGATCGGCGAAAAGATGGTGAATGCCGATCGGCATCGACACCACGAGGAACAGGATGAACGAGATGCGCGCCATCGCATCGCTGTAAAGACGCCCGCCGATCGCGCGCGGAATGATCGTGTAGTACGCGATATACGCCGGAATCAGCCAGAAATACACGATGGCGTGCAGCGTCCATGAGAAGAACACGCGCGCAAGGCCGGCGTCGATGGTCGTCTTCCAGCCGATCGCCACGGGCAGGATCATGAAGATCACTTCGATGGCCGCGCCCACCGCCGTCCAGCCCCACAGATACGCGCCCGCCACGGTCGCGAACATCGCGAGCGGGATCGGCTTGCCACGGTTCGCGCGCTTCCACGATGCAAGATTCACCGACATCAGCGCGACCCACACCCACGAGCCGACCACGACGAACACGACGCCGACGTAATAGAACACGTTGCCGATCATCGGCGGATAAAAGGTGTAGAGCACGGAGGCCAGGCCCATGGCGACGGGCACGGTCGCCGTCACCGCGCCGATGGCGA
This sequence comes from Caballeronia sp. PC1, assembly GCF_021353155.1. Lineage (NCBI taxonomy): Bacteria > Pseudomonadati > Pseudomonadota > Betaproteobacteria > Burkholderiales > Burkholderiaceae > Caballeronia > Caballeronia sp. PC1. The sequence continues at coordinate 513,589 of NZ_JAJUBH010000002.1, read as the reverse complement.
CGAGCCAGAAGCCGAGCCACGCCCAGCGCAGGCCCACGAGCGGGCGCTTCAGCGCAAGCTCGCTCACCGCGTAGCCGAAGCCCATCGCGACGAGCGTCGGGAACGCATAGCCCATGACGGTGCCGTGCTCCGTCACCGAGCGATAGTAAAGCTCCGGATTCTGCAGCCACGGATGCAGCGGGCTGCGCACGAGCATCTGCCATGCGCCGAGCAGGAGCGCGACGCCGAAGGCGCCGAACGCCAGCCAGAAATGCGCGAGTACGAGGCGCTTGCTATTGAACACAGGAGACTCTCCGCGAATCGGCCGGCAGCTTGTCGGCCATCTGCATGAATTCGGCGCGATCGACCACCTTCACGTGCGCCCACATGTTCTGATGCCCGGTGCCGCAGAACTCGTGGCACGGCATCAAATGCTCGCCGGGCTTGGCGAAGGTCGTCTTGAAGGTCGATACGTAACCCGGCTCCAGCATCGAATTGATGTTCGTATCGGTGATGAGAAAGCCGTGCACCACATCCGAGCTCGTCGCGCGGAACGTGACCGGCACGCCCGCCGGCACGACGAGGCATTGCGGCGTGAACGAATACTGCTGCGCGACGATGCGCACCGTCACCGAGCCGTCCGCCTCGGGCGCGCTGCCGAGATTGCTTTCGATGAATTCGCCCGATATATGCAGCGTTTCCGGCCGCACCGTCTCGACGCGCGAGGGCGGCATCATCGCCCAGTGCACGCCGGTATAGACGACCATCGCGACCAGCACCACGACGATCGCGAGTACGAGAATCGCCCAGCGCCGTTCGACCTTGTCGGCGACGTCGTGCGAACTTGGATCAATGGCCATATGCGATGCCTTAATAAGCCTTGCGAATCACTGGATCACGCCGCGCGGCAGAAACACGGCGAAGTAAAAGACGAACCAGAGGCCGATCACGATCGCGGTCGAAATGCCCGCGAGCGCGATCGCGCCGGACGGGCCGCGTCGCACGATCTCGTCGACCTTCGCGTCTTCGGCCGAGGCTTCCTTCGGGTCTTCGTTCATGGTCGATGTTCAATAAAGTGGCGCCGAGCGCAGCTCGTTGACTTCCTTCACCGTGACCGGCGTGCCGTGATTGCCCCACGCGGTGCGGATATACGTGACCACCGCGGCGACCTCGACATCGGACAGCGACTGCGCGAAAGGCGGCATGCCGTAGGGCTTCGGGTTCTTGAAAGTGCCAGGCGGATAACCGCCGTTGAGCACCATGCGGATCGGATTGACGGCCGAACTCATCACGATCGACTGGTTGTTCGCGAGCGGCGGAAAATCGGGCGGCTTGCCCTGGCCCTGCGCGGCATGGCATTCGGCGCATTGCGCGTCGTAGATCTTCTTGCCGAGCGGCGACAGGCTCGTCTTCTGCTCGGCGACCGCCTGGCTCGGCGGCTCGGACTTGTCGCCGGAGCGCGCGGGCAGCGCCTTCAGATAGACGGCCATCGCACGCACGTCTTCCTCGGTCAGATATTGCAGGCTGTCGTAGACAACTTCGGCCATCGGCCCATAGACCGCGCCGCGATTGCTGACGCCCGCATGCAGCAGACCGACGATGTCCTCGATGCTCCAGTCGCCAAGACCCGCTTCCTTGTTCGACGTGAGCGACGGCGCATACCAGTTCTGAATCGGGATCAGGCCGCCTTCGAACGCCTTCGAGGTCACGTTGCCGCCGAGCGCGTTGATTGCGGTATGGCACATCGAGCAATGTCCGAGACCTTCGACGAGATACGCGCCGCGATTCCATTCCACCGACTGCTTCGGGTCCGGCTGATACTCACCCTCTTTGAAGAACAGCGAGCGCCAGCCGAGCAGCAGTTGCCGCTTGTTGAACGGAAAACGCAGTTCATGCGGCCGGTTCGGCTGATGCACGGGCGGCGTGGACATCAGGAAGGCGTAGATGGCGTCCGAGTCCGCGCGCGTGACCTTCGTATAGGACGCGAAGGGCATCGCCGGATAGAGCAGCGAGCCGTCGCGCGACTTGCCCGTGTGCATCATCGCGTAGAACTCGTCGGCGCTCCATTGACCGAGGCCCGTCTCCTTGTCCGACGAGATGTTCGGCGTATAGAGCGTGCCGAAGGGCGTGTCCATCGGGCGGCCGCCGCCGAAGGTCTTGCCCGCCGGCAGCGTATGGCACGCGATGCAATCGCCCGCGCGCGCGAGATATTCGCCGCGCTTGATGGTGGCGGCGTCCGCGCCCTGCGCCAGCGCCTGCCCGGCTGGCGCGGCGCACGCCGCCATGAAGACCGCGACGGTCAGCGCTCGGAGATGTCGAAAACGGAGCACGACGGGTCCTCGGTTAGTTATGAACGCTGCCGCACTGGAGCGGCATCCTGAACGAGCCGGCGGCGACGGGCACCGGATTGGCGGGGGCCGGCAGCGACGCGAGATAGGCAGCGATCGCGGTGATGTCGCGCTCGGAGAGCAGCTTCGCGACCTGCCCCATGCAATCGGGCGGGACGGTCGAGCGCGTGCCGTAGCGCCATGCGCCCAGTTGCGCGCTGAGGTAGTCCGCGTGCAGGCCGAGCAGGCCGGGAATCGCCGGCTCCATGCCCGTCATCGAGGTACCGTGGCAGGCGACGCACGCGGGCACCTTGCGCGACGCATCGCCCTTCATGACGAGCGTCTTGCCGAGATCGAGCATCTTGGCATCGACGGTGACGGCGGCGGGCGGCGGAAACGGCGGACGCTCGCTCGCGAAGTACTCCGCGATCTGCTTCAGATACGCGTCCGGCAGATACGCGAGCAGGTAGTTCATCGGCGGATACTTGCGCCGGCCATCGCGAAAGGCGAGCAACTGGTTGTACAGATAGCCGGCGGGCTTGCCGGACAGGCGCGGGAAGTAGTCGTTGTCGGTGCCCTCGCCGCGCGCGCCGTGGCATGCGGCGCATCCGAGGACGCGGGCCTGCATCGTGTCGGGCGCACGTTCGAGCGGTGCGCCGCCCGCAGCGTCCGCCGCGAACGCCGCGACGCTGAAAAAGGCGAAGAGCGCGGACGAGATGAAAGCGCTGCGCTTTGCCACGTTTCGCACGTAACCCCCGTTGTCGATTTGCCGTATTCGATTGATCGGGCGTGTGCTGCTCTTCACCCGACGCGGTTCTTCAAGGCGCTGCAATGTTCTTGCTGCCGATGGGTTGCGCTTGGCTTTTCTGATCTTAGAAGAGACAGCCTGTTTTTCCCAGCTTCAGAATTGTCTCAATGTGTCGCGCCAATGCATGCGACTCACTTGATCGTTTTTTGCGTTTGAACAATAAAACGCATCTTTTTGAGATGCGCAATGTCCTTGCGCCGATCCGATGGAGACTACAGATAGTCGCTTTGCGCGGCCTTGTCGATCATTTCGGGACAAACGATGCTATTTGAGCCCGAGCCGCCTGGCGAGCCGGTTGAGATTCGCGCGATCCATGCCGAGCTCCCGCGCGGCCGACGCCCAGTTCTGGTTGTGACGCGTGAGCGCGTCGAGGATGAGCGTGCGCTCGTAGGCCGTCACCGTTTCGCGGAAGTCCGCGCCGGGCGCGGGCAATGGCGGCGCCGCAGCGGGCGCGGTCTCTGGCGCGGTGTCGCCGGAGAGCGTGAGATCGGCGGCCGTGAGCGTCAGGATGCGCGGCCGCTCGCGATGCGCCGCAAGCGCCTTCAGCGCGCTGCGTCCGATCAGGTGTTCGAGTTCGCGCACGTTGCCGGGCCAGCGGTACGCGAGCAGCGCCGCCTGCGCGTCGGCGGACAGACGCAGACTCAGCAAGCCGAGCCGCGAACGGTTCTCTTCGAGAAAGTAGCCCGCGAGCAGCAAGACATCGCGCCCGCGCTCGCGCAGCGGCGGCACGACGAGCGGATACACCGACAGCCGGTGATAAAAGTCCGCGCGGAACCGCCCTTCGCGCACTTCCTCGGCGAGATCGCGATTGGTCGCCGCGATGAGCCGCACATCGACCTTGTGCTCGCTGTCGGAGCCGATGCGTTGAAGCTGGCCGTTCTGCAGCACGCGCAGCAGTTTCGCCTGCACGGGAAGCGGCAGTTCGCCGACTTCGTCGAGGAAAAGCGTGCCGCCGTCGGCGAGTTCGAACTTGCCGCGCCGGTCCGACGACGCGCCCGAGAACGCGCCGCGCACATGCCCGAAGAGCTCGCTCTCGACGAGCGTATCGGGCAGCGCCGCGCAGTTCAGGCTGATGAGCGGCTTGTCGGCGCGCGGCGAGAGCGCATGGATCTCGCTCGCGACGAGTTCCTTGCCGACGCCGGTTTCGCCGGTCACGAGCACGGTCAGATCGCTCGACGCGACGATCGCAATCTCTTCCTGCAAGCGGTTGTGCGGCCCGCTGCTGCCGATCATCTCGCGCCGCCGCGGGCCGCTCGCCTGCCGGTACACCTCGGCGCGCTGGCGTTCGGCCTCGCTCGTTCGCGCGAGCGTATCGATGCGCTCGGCCACGCTCACCGTCGCCGCCGCGAGACTGAGAAACGCCTGAAGCGAGGCCATGTCGATGCCGTCGAAACGTGCCGGATCGAGCGCATCGAGCGTGAGCAGGCCCCACGCGCGGCCGTTGATGACGAGCGGACAACCCAGGCAGTCATGCACTTCCAGATGGCCGCTCACGCCTTTCACGAGACCGTCGTAAGGATCGGGGAGATCGGAGCTGGCGGAAAAGCGCGTCGGCCCTTCGCGGGCAAGGATGCGCGCGAACCGTGGATGCTCGCTCACGCGAAAGCGCCGCCCGAGCGTGTCGCCAGACAGACCGTCGATGGCGAGCGGCACGAGCGTATCGCCATCGAGCCGTAGCAGCGCGGTTGCGTCGCTGGGAAAAAGCGCGCGCAGCGTGTGCAGCAGACGCCGGTAGCGCTCGGTCTCGGGCATCTGGCTCGACAGATCCTCGATGAGCGGAACGAGCGCGTCCAGCAACACGCGCGAGGTCATTGCGACTACTTCGGCAGTCTTTTTGACTAGAGTCGAATCGACCATGTGATGTCTTAAGCGGTTGATTTATCGACGATTCTACTCTGGCATGGTTCGTGTATAAGAATCTGCCGAAAGATTTCAATGCGGAAGCGCCCCGCTGCCGCCTTCATCACACGAGGAACCGAAGCATGCTGTCAGCAGAACACCGCGCCATCGTCAAGGAAACCGTCCCCCTTCTGGAAAGCGGCGGCGAAGCGCTCACCAAGCACTTCTACAACAAGATGCTCACCGAGTACCCCGAAGTGCGCCCCATGTTCAATCAGGCGCATCAGGCGAGCGGCGCGCAGCAGCGCGCGCTGGCCAACGGCGTGCTGATGTACGCGCGGCATATCGATGAACTGGAAAAGCTCGGCGGCCTCGTCGGGCAGATCATCAACAAGCACGTCGCGCTGAACATCCAACCCGAGCATTATCCGATCGTCGGAAGCTGCCTGCTCAAGTCGATCCGCGAAGTGCTCGGCGAGGAAATCGCCACCGACGCGGTCATCGACGCCTGGGCGGCCGCGTATGGCCAGCTCGCGGATCTGCTGATCGGGCTCGAAGAAGGCATCTACAGCGAACGCGAACAGGCGCCGGGCGGCTGGCGCGGCACGCGGCCTTTCGTCGTCGCGCGCAAGGTCAAGGAGAGCGACGAAATCACGTCGTTCTATCTCGTGCCGGAAGACGGCGGCGCGCTGCTCGATTTTCATCCGGGCCAGTACATCGGTCTGCGCGTGTTCATCGACGGCGTGGAATTGCGCCGCAACTACTCGCTCTCGGCCGCGCCGAATGGCCGCGAATATCGCATCAGCGTGAAGCGCGAAACGAACGGCAAGGTGTCGAATTTCCTGCATGAGACCGTGCACGAAAGCGACGTGCTCAATCTCTATCCGCCCGCGGGCGACTTCCGGCTCGAAGCCGGCGAGAAGCCGCTCGTGCTGATCAGCGGCGGCGTCGGCATCACGCCCACGCTCGCGATGCTGCAAGCCGCGCTCGAAACGAAGCGCCCGGTCCACTTCATCCACTCGGCGCGGCATGGCGGCGTGCATGCGTTCCGCGCGGCGATCGAGGAACTCGCGGCGCGTCATCCGCAGTTGAAGCGCTTCTACTGCTACGAGCACAAGCGCGACGGCGATCACGATGCGCACGGCATCGGTTTCGTCGATGAAAAACTGCTGGATACGTGGCTGCCGAAGAACCGCGACGTCGATGCGTACTTCCTCGGACCGAAGGCGTTCATGAAGGCGGTGAAAAAGCATCTGAAGGCGCTCGGCGTGCCTGAGGCGCAGAGCCGTTACGAGTTCTTCGGCCCGGCCGCGGCGCTCGACTGAACCGTACGCGCGTGACACTGCGCCTCTCGACCCGCGGCGCATTCGCCCCGCGGGTTTTTTTGTGCGCAGTGGCCGCGACGCCGTCGCGCATGTGTTTAATGTGAGGATGTCATGAAGATCGCAGAACCCAGCACCGTTTTCGTCGCGGCGCCCGAGCGGCAGCCGAAGCATCGGCGGCTCGCGCTGTTCAATCTCGGCTTCCGGCCGTTCTACCTGTGCGGCGCGGCGTTCGGCGCGGTGGCGCTCGCCGTGTGGCTGCTCGTGCTGTCGGGCGTGCCGGCGCTCGGCGGCTATCTGCTGCGCGCGGACCCGATCGGCTGGCACGCGCACGAGATGGTGTTCGGCTTCGCGGCGGCGATCGTCGTCGGCTTTCTGCTGACCGCCGTGCGCGCGTGGACCGGGCGCGACACGGCCAAAGGCGCGACGCTCGCCGCGCTCGCGCTGCTCTGGCTCGCGGGACGCGTCCTCGTATGGAGCGGCCCGGCGCTGCCGGCTGCTGTCGTCGACAGCGCGTTCCTGCCCGTCGCGGCGCTCCTGCTGCTGCGCGTGCTCGTGAAAGCGGGCAACCGGCGCAATTACTTCATCGCCGCGGTGCTGCTCGCCTTCGGCGCGCTGAACGCGGCGTTCCACAGCCTGTCGATCGACGCGCGCCCCGACCTCGCGATGCGCGCCGTGTACGCATCGGCGGGGGTCGTCGTGTTGCTCGTCGGCGTGATCAGCGGACGCGTGATCCCGATGTTTACCGCCAACGCGATTCCCGGCTTCGTCGCCCGCCGCTGGCGTTTCGTCGAAGCGACGGTCGCGCCGCTCACGCTCGCGGCGTTCTTCGCCGACGCGTTCGACCTCCATGCCGCGATCGTCGCGCCGCTCGCGCTCCTCGCGTGCGGCGTGCATCTGGCGCGCATGATCGGCTGGCGCTCGTACGCGGTGCGCGGGCGGCCGATTCTCGCGATCCTGCATCTCGCGTATGCCTGGCTGCCGCTCGGCTTCGCGCTGCTTGCGCTCGCCGCGATCGGCTGGCCGCGCGTGCCGCACAGCCTCGCGATGCATGCATTCGCCACGGGCGCGATCGGCGGCGCGATCATCGGGATGATCACGCGCACCGCGCGCGGTCACACGGGCCGGCCGCTCGTTGCGGACGGGCGCGACGTCGCGTGCTATGCGCTCGTCCTGGCGGCGGGCGCGCTGCGCGTGCTCGGGCCGCTCGCTGCCCCCGCATGGCATTCGATGTGGATTTACGCTGCGGGGATCTGCTGGGCGCTCGCCTTCGCGCTGTATGTCGCGGCGTACGCGGCGCCGCTCTTCAGGCCGCGCGAGGACGGCAAGCCGGGCTGAGGCCGCCACGCTTTTTGACATCGGGGCCGGCGTGTTCCGCGAGAATCGCGCTCGGCTTTTCACTTATCGATGTCGTCATGAAGCAACTCCGTTTCTCTGCGCCGCGGCGGCGCTCGTCGCCGCTTCCCTCACGCTCGGCGGTTGCGGCCTCTTCGGCTGCGGCGGCTTCGCGACCAACGGCGGCGGCTTCGGCGGCTGCAGCGTGGGCACGCGGTTCTGATCCGCCGCCCCCACTCATGCGGGGCTCGATTCGTCTATCTCCTGAATAATCGCGGGCTCCCTGCGCGAGCCGGGTTTGCGCGCGCATCGTTCACGGCGACACTGCAGTCACTGGGCAACATCACATCGACCGGAGACACGCATGAACGCTCACGTAAGTCTGGCCCTTCTCGCTCTCGTATCGCCGGCTTGCGCGCTGGCCTTCGTCGCGTGGAGCGCCAGCATCGACCTCCGTATGCCGCGGCTCGCGTATCGCGCCGCGCGCGGTGCTTCGAATCCGCGCCGTCATCTGCTTTCGTTTCGCGCGTCGCCATAGAACGCGCATCGTGCTGCCTCGATCACGGGGATAAGGGAGCGAGGAGACCACCTGCCGGCGGCACGATAAAAACGCGCATCCGCAATGCGGCGCACGCGCCGCATCATCAAAATCAGTCGCAAAAGCGGAGAGCGCGAGCTCGATAACAAGAAACGGGCGACACGCCGGGTCGCCCGCCCTGCCACATCACGCTTTAAACCGTCATTCCTTCACGATCGGCGTGTACGACATGTCCAGCGATGCCGCGCGCGCGTGCTTCTGCGAATGCGCATTACGCATCGGCTTGAGCACGAAGAGCGCGAGGAACGCCGATACCGCCGCCATCCCCGCCGCGAGCATGAACACCGCGTGCCAGCTTCCGGTCATATTCGTGATGACGCTCGAGAACGGCACCAGCAGCGCGGCCGTGCCCTTCGCCGTGTAGAGCAGACCCGCATTGGTCGCCGCGAACTTCGGACCGAAGGTGTCGCCGCACGTCGCCGGGAAGAGGCTGTAGATTTCGCCCCACGCGAAGAACACGATGCCGGTCAGCACGACGAACGCCACGGGATCATGCCCGTACTTCGACAGCGCGACGATGCCCACCGCTTCGATCGCGAACGCGATGAACATCGTGTTCTCCCGCCCGATGCGGTCCGACACCCAGCCGAAGAACGGCCGCGTCAGGCCATTGAGCACGCGGTCGATCGTGAGCGCGAAAGTCAGCGCGGGCAGCGTGAGGCCGAGAATCGACACGGGCGAATCGTGCAGGCCGAAGTCCTTCGCGATCGGCCCGAGCTGCGCGGTGGCCATCAGGCCGCCTGCGGCCATCATCACGAACATCAGGTACATGACCCAGAAGATCGGCGAGGCCAGCACCTGCTTCGGACTCGCGTTGTAGACCGCGGCCTTGACCGTGCTCTTGACCGTCGCGAGCAATTGCGCGGGCGGCGCATACAGCGCCATGCCGAGCAGGAACACGACGAGACCCTGGCCGAGACCGAACCAGAGGAAGGTCGATTCATAGCCGCTCGCCTTGATCATGTGCGCGATCGGCACGACGGTCGCAGCCGAGCCCATCCCGAAGCCCGCCGCCGTGATGCCCGCGGCCAGCCCGCGCCGCGTCGGGAACCACTTGAGCGCGTTGCCGACGCAGGTGCCATACACCGCGCCCGCGCCCACGCCGCCAACGGCCGCCGCGAAGTACAGCAAGGGCAGCGACGACGCCACCGAGTTGAGCGCCCACGCAATCGCGCATAGCAGACCGCCGCCCACGACGACCGGGCGCGGACCGTACTTGTCGACGAGATAGCCTTCCACCGGCACGAGCCATGTTTCCGTGACGACGAAGATCGTGAAGGCGACCTGAATCGCCGCGCGGCCCCAGTGATACTTCTCGTCGATCGGATTGACGAAGAGGGTCCAGCCGTACTGCATGTTGGCAATCATCGCCATGCAAATCACGCCGAAAACCAACTGCAGCCACGGCGACGCAAGACGCGACGCTCCTTCCTGGCGGTCCATCTGGTTCATTCCCATGCCTGTCTCCTGGGCAAATTTGCCTTGTGTATGCGGACGCCGAACGGCGCCTCTCACGACGCGTTTGTCATGCTGCGTCGCATATACACAGTATGTGATATATCAAGTAAGTCAAGCGAAAGAATTGACGGGGTTTTCACTTAGACGAACCCATGCTGTAAGCGCATGAAAGCTGCAGTGGGCCGCGCTTCGAGCAGACAAAAAAAAGCCCGGCAGAGACAGGCCTGCCGGGCGATGAGCGTGGGGCGAGACATGGCAATCCGCAGCACGCACCCTCTTTATAAATGAAAGTTAAACGTAATGTAAATGAGTTTTTTTGTAGGGTTTACGCTGCAACGAATTCAGCCGTTTCAGAACACGTTCACCGGGACGTTCACCATCAATCGATACACATTGCTCGTGCCGTCCGGATAGTAAGCGCTGTTGCTGTGATGATGCATGTAGTAGAACTTGACCGACGTGTTCTTGAACTTGCCGTCCGGCACCGTGTAGCTCGGAATCACGCCAAGTTCGTAGTGCGTGCCATGAAGCGGCTCGCCATTCACGATGTAGTTGCCCGCCTGCGCCGTACCGCTGCTGGCCATTGCGCTGCCGTCGGCGCCCCATCCGTAAGCACCCCACATCGTCAGCTTGAGTCCGGGCACGCCGTACTGCTTCATGTTGAGCGAGTACGAGAGGCTCACGGACTTTTCATGCGGCTGGTTGTAGTCCACGTCGAGCGAGTTCGAGAGAAAGTCGCCCGCGGACTGGCCGATATAGTCGAACGTCTGATCGCTCACGATCTGCTGAAACGCGAACTGCACCGTGTGCGCGCCGTGCGTGCCGGCGAGCGCGAGCGAATACGCGTTGTTGTTGATGGAGCCTTGCCGCTTGTCGCCGATTGCGCCGGTGTAGTAGTAGTTCAGCGAGCCCGTCCAGCGGATGCTCTTCGGATCGCCGATGCTCTGCGTCGCCGTCAGGTAGTACTGCTGCCATACATCGTTCGCAATGCTGCCGTACAGCGTCACCGCCGTGTCTTCGCCACGCGTCCAGTCGCCGCCGAAGTACGTGAAGCGCGAGATGTGCGTGCCGCCGTATTCGGTCGTGAGACCGGTCACGGTCGTCATGCCGCGCGCGATCACGCCATCGACTGTACCGGCCTTCAGCGTGAGATTCTTGATCTCGTCGCTCGCGAGCGAGAAGCCGCGGTAGGTCGGCGGCAATGCGCGGTTGTCGTGCGGCACGAGGAACGGATTGTCGAAGAGTTGCTGACCGTACTTGAGCACGGTGTTCGACACGCGCGCTTTCACGTCCCACACGCCCGGATACGCCCACGCGAGCTGATTCGCGCCGCTCGGGTCGCCGCTCGACGAAACATGCACGCGATTGCCCGCGCCCTGCCCGCCATTCAGCTTCAACGCGCCGAAGAGCGAAACATCGCCGCCCAGCCCGATCAACCCTTTCGTATAACCCGATTCGAACACGGCCTGCGCGCCGAGCACCCATGCGTCCTTTTTACCCGCGCCTTTGAACTCGTCGTGCTCGGTGAAAGAGCGCATCAAGAGATTCAGATGCGAATCCTCGACGAAACCCTTGGACTTCGCCTGACTGCTCACGGGCGCATCCGCTTCGGTGTTCGGCGGCGAATCCGGCGGCGCCTCGGTATGGCGTGACGGCGGCTCGGTATCGGTTTCATCGGCGTGCGCGGCGAACCCGGCGGCCATGATCCCGCTGAACAACAAAATCGATAGCGCGAGTGAACGTTTTTGTTTTTTCACGAAAAAGATCTCCACTTTTAATTCAACTTCTGACGGCTTGATCGAAACTAAGGATGACGAATGACCCTGCCCGGCGACGTCCGAAAACGTCGAGGCATTGAGGCGGTTTGGTGAACTGGGGTGAACTCGATTAACGGGCGTGGTCTATTGCTGGGGCGTGGTTTCCTCGAATGTCATTGATCTTTTGTTCGGCGCGAGATACCTGTCACGCGAACAGGCACGCGGCCGAAGCATCCGGGCCGAGCACGCGCAGCGCAGGCACTTCGCGCGCGCAGCGGGGCTGCGCCATCGGGCATCGCGTATGGAACACGCATCCCGAAGGCGGGGCGATCGGGCTCGGAATATCGCTGGACAGAATCTGCACCGTCTTCGCGCGCTCCACGGACGGGTCCGGCACCGGCACCGCCGACAGCAGCGCGCGCGTGTACGGATGCCGCGGCGTTTCGTAGAGCGCGTGCTTGTCCGCGAGCTCCATCACGCGGCCGAGGTACATGACCATCACGCGGTCGGAAATGTGGCGCACGACGGCCAGATCGTGGGCGATGAAGATCAGCGCGAGCTTCATCTCCTTTTGCAGCGACTTGAGCAGATTGACGATCTGCGCCTGAATCGACACGTCGAGCGCGGACACCGGCTCGTCGCAGATCACGAGCTTCGGCTCGACGATCAACGCGCGCGCAATGCCGATGCGCTGACACTGCCCGCCCGAAAACTCGTGCGGATAGCGGTTGATCATCTGCTCGCGCAGGCCGACCTTGGCCATGATCGCGCGCACGCGTTCGTCGATGTCACGCTTGCCCATGCCCGGCCGATGCTCGACGAGCGGCTCCGCGATGATCTGCCCGACCGTCATGCGCGGATCGAGCGAGGCGAGCGGGTCCTGAAAGATCATCTGCACGTCGGCGCGCACGCGATGCCATTCGCGTGTCGATGCGCCCGAGAGCGTTGCGCCCATCCACACGATATCGCCGCTCGTCGCGGGAATCAGGTTCAGGATCGCGCGCGACAGCGTGGACTTGCCGCAGCCCGATTCGCCGACGACGCCGAGCGTCTCTCCCGCCTTCAGATCGAAGCTCACGCCTTCGACCGCCTTCAGCGTGCGGCGCGGCGCCCAAGGCAGGCGGCTTTTCGACTTCACCTGAAAATGCACGCGCATGTCGCGCACGGAAAGAATCGTCGCGTCAGACATGGCTCGTTTCCTTCGTGATCAGTTCGACCGGACGATGGCAGGCGCGCAGCCAGCCCGGTTCGACAGCTTTCAACGCGGGCGCTTCGGCCGCGCATTCGGCGCTCGCATTTGCGCAGCGTTCGTGGAACGGGCAGCCTGCCGGCGGATGCGCCATGTTCGGCGGATTGCCGGGAATGCCCGTGAGTTCGCCGCCTTCGTAATCGAGACGCGGCAGCGCGCGCAGCAAACCGATGGTGTACGGATGCGAGGGCTTCGAGAACAGGGTGGCCGCATCGCACTGCTCCATCACGCGGCCGCCGTACATCACCATCACCTTTTCGCAGAGGCCGGCGACGACGCCGAGATCGTGCGTGATCAGCACGATCGACGTGCCGAAGTCGTGCTGCAGATTGCGCAGCAGTTGCAGGATTTGCGCCTGCACGGTGACGTCGAGCGCGGTGGTCGGCTCGTCGGCGAAGAGCACTTCGGGCTCGCAAAGCAGCGCCATCGCGATCATCACGCGCTGCCGCATGCCGCCCGACAGCTCGTGCGGATACTGCCCGATGCGATGCGCCGCTTCCGGAATGCGCACGGCTTCGAGCATCGAAATCGCGCGCTTTTTCGCTTCGCGCCGCGTGACGTTCTTGTGCAGCTCCAGCACTTCGGTCATCTGCCGCTCGATCGTGAGATACGGATTGAGCGAGCTCATCGGGTCCTGGAAGATCATCGAAAGGCGATTGCCGCGGATGCGGTTCATCGTCTTGTGCGGCATGCCGATGAGATTCTCGCCGCGATAGAACGCCTGTCCGCGCGCGCGTCCGTTCGATGCGAGCAGGCCCATCATCGCGAGAATGCTCTGGCTCTTGCCCGAACCCGATTCGCCCACGATGCCGAGCGTCTCGCCCTCTTCCAGCGCGAAGTTCACGCCGTTGACGGCGCGCACGGTGGCGTCGTGCGTCCTGAATTCGACCTGCAAATCTTTGACTTCGAGTAGCGACATGGCTCACCTGTCCTTCGGATCGAGCGCGTCGCGCAGCCCGTCGCCGACAAAGTTGATGCAGTAGAGCGTGATCGACAACAACGCCGCCGGGAACAGCAGAATCCACGGCGACGCCTCCATCACGCCCACGCCGTCCTGGATCAGCACGCCCCAGCTCGTCATCGGTTCCTGCACGCCGAGGCCGAGGAAGGACAGCACGGACTCCGTGAGAATCACGGCGGGCACGGTGACGGTCGTGTAGATCGCGACGATGCCCAGCAGATTCGGCACCACATGCCGCGCGATGATGCGCCGCGTGGGCACGCCGATCGCGCGCGCCGCTTCGACATACTCTTTCGAGCGGATCGACAGCGTCTGGCCGCGTACGACGCGCGCCATGTCCATCCACGAAAACACGGTGATGGTGACGACGACGAGATAGAACTCGCGCCCGAGCAGCGTCACCATCAGGATCGCGATGAGCAGATACGGAATGGCGTACATCATGTCGACGATGCGCATCATCGCGTTATCGACGCGCCCGCCGACGAAGCCCGCGATCGCGCCCCACACGATGCCGAGCGTCACCGATGTGAGCGTGGCGAGCGCACCGATCAGGAGCGACACGCGTCCGCCAATCAGGCAGCGCACGAGCAGGTCGCGGCCGGTGTCGTCGGTGCCGAAGAGATGCCAGCCGGCGAGCGTGGGCGGCACGCTGGTCGCGTTCCAGTCGGTCGAGTCGAATTCGTTCGGCAAAAGCCACGGCCCGGCGATGCAAGCGAGCGTGATCAGCACGAGCAGCGCCAGGCTCACGACGGCGGCCTTGTTGCGCAGGAAACGCGCACGCGCGTCCTGCCACGGACTGCGACCCGCGACCGCCTTGTCCAGCATGGGAGCCAGTGAAGCAGATTTCATTGCGCGCCCTCTCAATAGCGAATCTTCGGATCGAGCCACGCATACGCGAGATCGACCAGCAGGTTGAGCAGCACGGCCACGACCGTCACGAGCACGACGAGTCCGAGCACGAGCGTGTAATCGCGATTGGCCGCGCCGTTGACGATCAGCTTGCCGATGCCCGGCAGCGAGAACACGGATTCCGTGACGACCGCCGCCGTGATCGACGAAATCGCGAGCGGCCCGATCACGGACACGACCGGAATCAGCGTGGGCCTCAACGCATGGCGCAGCACGATGGTGCGCGTGGACAATCCCTTGGCGCGCGCGGTGCGGATGTAGTTCGTGTTCAGCACTTCGATCAGGCTTGCGCGCGTCACGCGGCCAACGGTCGCCACGTTGATCATCACGAGCAGCGCGACGGGCAGCGCCATGTAGCGCAACTGGAAGTCGTTCCAGCCGCCCGCGGGCAGCCACTTCAGCAGGATCGCGAACACGAGGATCAGCACCGGCCCGAGCACGAACGACGGAAACGCGTTGCCCGCGTTGCTGGCGAGCATCAGCGCATAGTCCGCGAGGCTGTTGCGACGCAGCGCCGCCACGATGCCGAGCGCGACGCCGATCACGATGGCAAGCAGCATCGACACGCCGCCGATTGCGAGCGACACCGGCAGCGCGCGCAGCACGAGATCGTTCACGCTCCAGTCGGCATAGCGGAACGACGCGCCGAGATCGCCGTGCAGCAGGCCGTCGAGATAGTAGACGTACTGCTTCCACAGTGGCTCGCCGAGGTGATACTTCGCCTGCAGATTGGCGAGCACTTCGGCGGATACCTTGCGCTCGCCGTCGAACGGGCCGCCGGGCGTCGCATGCAGCAGCAGATAGCAGACCGTGACGACGATCAGAAGCGTCGGCAGCGTGAGAAGCACGCGCCGTAGCGTATAAGACCACATGAGAAAGGCTCCTTTCCGTCAGTGCTTGACGATGTACAGATCCTTGCTGCCGTAGTGATCCATCGGGTTCTTGAGCGAGTATCCGCCCACATAGCTCTTCACGAGGCGCGGCAGGCCGTATTGCAGCAGCGGCAGAAACGGATAGTCGTCCATCGCGAGCTTCGCGGCCTGCGTCTGCAACTGCGCGCGCTTAGCGAGATCGGTGGTTTCGCCGGCTTGCTTGATGAGCGCGTCGGCTTTCGGGTTGCAACTGAAGTTGTCGTTCTGCTCCGACTTGCACTGCACGAGCGTGAGGAAGCTGGTCGCGTCGTTATAGTCGGCCACCCAGCCGTTGCGCGCGATCTGATAGTCGCCGCCATGACGCTTCTTCAGCAGCACCTTGAACTCCATCGACTCGATATCCATGGTGAGGCCGAGCTTGGTCTTCCATTCCGACGCGACGAAGATCGCCATCTTCTTGTTGTAATCGCTCGTGTTCATCGCGAAACGCAGCTTCGTGCCCGGCTTCACGCCCGCCTCTTCGAGCAGCTTCTTCGCTTCTTCGACGCGCTTGGCCATGGGCCACGACGACCATTCGTAGTTCGACACGTCCGCGCCGCTCACGCCCTTCGGCAGCAGGCCGTAGAGCGGCGTCTGGCCATCGGCGGTCACGCGTTGCGCGAGCAGGTCGCGGTCGATCACCATCGACAAGGCACGGCGCACGCGCACGTCCTTCAGAAGCGGATCGCGATTGTTGAAGCTGTAATAACGCGTACCGAGAATCAGCGAATTGCGGATGTCCTTCGGGAACTGCTGGCTGTATTTCGGGTACGTGCCGGTCGGCAGTTGATACGTCATGTCGTTCTCGCCCGACTGGAACATCTTGACGTCGGTGTTCTCGTCCTCGATCGGCAGATACGTGACTTGCGTCAGTTGGACGTTGGTCTTGTCCCAATAGTTCGCGTTCTTCGACAGCACGAGCTTGCTGTTGACCTGCCAGTCCTTCAACTGGAACGCGCCGTTGCTGACGATGTTGCCGGGCTTGGTCCAGTCCTTGCCGAATTTTTCGATGGTCGCGCGATGCACCGGCCCGAGGTTGGGATTCGACATCAGTTCCGGCAGGAACGGCACCGGGCCGTCGGTCTTGACTTCGACGGTGTTCGCGTCGATGGCGCGCACGCCGAGCGCGCTGACGGGCTTCTTGCCCGCGACGATATCCGCGCCGTTCAAGAGGAACGGGCCATACACGCTCGCATACGACGACGCGGTCTTCGGATCGAGAAAGCGCTGGCAGCCGTAGACGAAATCGTTTGCGCTGACAGGATCGCCATTGGACCAGCGGGCATTCTTGCGCAAATGGAAGATCCAGGTCGTGGCGTCCTTCTGCTCCCACTTCTCGGCGACGCCGGGCACGACTGCGCCATCGTTGTTCGTCGCGGTCAGGCTTTCGAACAGATCGCGAGCGACGTTGGCCGCCACCACGGTTTCCACCAGCGCCGGATCGAGCGTCTCGACTTCAGAGCCGTTGTTGCGCACGAGTTCCTGTTTGACGGCGAGCGCGACGCCGGGCGGCACCACGGCGGCCGTCGCGTTCAGTGCGCTCAGTGAGGACAAGGCAAGCAGCGCCGCGGCGGCGGCGAGCTTCGTGCGTTGGATCGATGCATGGGGAACGGCAAAAAACGTCATGGGGAGTCCTCTTTGTTCGTCTCGTCTTATTGCTTGTGGTGCTTCGTTGGCTTGCGTGCTTTTCGTTTCGGCGTGTTTATCGAAATAGAGATAAACACGCGCTACGAATTTAGCAAATCTAACAAAAAGCTTTCTGCCAATCGTCGACGCGATGCGTCGATTGCGCGCTGGCGTCTCACGTCGGGTAGTCGATTCTGACGCAAACGCTTTCATCTGCGCTTTCAAGCTGGCGGCGAGTATTTCGCATCAATAAGACGGATGCCACTCACATGTGCTTATAGTCACTAAATTTTTCGAATAGTCGTGCATTTTTTTGAGTCGGCGCGCGGAAAGTTTGGGCCGATCGGCAAGGTTAGAGGCAGCAAGTGCTTGTTTCCTATAAGATCTGCGTCGCCGTATCCCACGTTCACCGTCGCCTCACAGCCGTCCGCAAGATGATCCGTTTTCGCCAGATCGAGGCTTTTCGCAGCCTCATCATGACCGGCACCAGTGTCGGCGCAGCCAAGAAGCTCCATGTCACCCAGCCCGCGATCAGCCGTCTGATCGCCGATCTCGAAGCCGACCTGGGCTTCAGCCTCTTTTCGCGTGTCGGCGGCCGTCTGAATCCGACGACGGCGGGCCTGCGTTTCTACAAGTCGGTCGAGGAAAACTTCCTCGGGCTGGAGCGTTTGAAACAGGTCGCCGACATGATTCGCGAGGAAGCCTCCGATGGCCTCACGGTCGCCTGCATGCCCGTGCTCGCGACGACGCTCCTGCCGCCGGTGCTCGCCGACTTCACCGAGCGCCATCCCGGCGTGCCGATCAAGGTCGATTCGGTGAAGGTGCCCGAAGTGCTCGTGAACCTTCAGAACCACAAGGCCGATATCGCGCTGAGCCTCGCGTTTCCCGCGGTCGCGGGCATCGAAGTGGAGACCTTGCTCAAGGCGCCCGCGGCGTGCGCCATGCCCGCCACGCACAGGCTCGCGAAGAAGAAGATCGTCCGGCCGGCCGACTTGCGCGGCGAAAAGCTGATCGGCTGGCTGCCGAACTCGCGCCAGCCTTACGAGGCCGAGCAGTCGCTCATTTCGTCGACGGAAGACCGGCCGCGCTATACCGTGTTCACCGACACGGCCCACACCCGCTACGCGATGGTCGCGGGCGGCCTCGGCATTTCGATCGTCGAGCCGTTCGCGGCCAAGGTCTGGCGCGCGCACGGCGTGGTCGTGCGGCCGTTCGAGACGGACATCGAATACGAATACGTGCTGTCGTATCCGAGCAGCGGCATCCGCTCGGATCTGGTCGCGTCGTTCCGCCATTCGGTGAAGCGCGTGGTCGAGCATTATTCGTTCGAAGCCCCACAGGACGTTCGCGTCGAAAGCGACTGACACGCTCGCTCGCGCTTCGCTTCATACTCTCGTCTGCAGCGCGCGCTTCAAAACCTGTCCATGCAGCGCCCGCCGCGCGGCGGGCCCTCTTCCACACGGAGCATTCATGCACGATCTCAAAGGCAAATCGATCCTCATCACCGGCGCGAGCACGGGCATCGGCGCAGCGGCGGCGCGTGCGTTCGCGCAGTACGGCGCGAATGTCGCGGTGCATTACAACAGCTCGAAAGAACAAGCCGAGGAAGTCGCGAAAGACGTGCGGGCGCTCGGCGTCTCGGCGATCACGGTCGGCGCGGACGTGCGCGATTCGAAGGCGATCGACGCCGCCGTCGCGCAGGTCGTCGAAAGCTTCGGCAAGATCGACGTGCTCATCAACAACGCGGGCAGCCTCGTGAAGCGCGAGCCGATCGCGTCCGTGAGCGACGAGCTCTTCGACGAGATCATGCACATCAACGCGCGCTCGGTCGTGGCGTTCACGCGCGCGGCGCTGCCCTCGCTCAAGGAAGGCGGCGGCGGCTCGATCATCAACGTGACGTCGGTGGCGGCGCGCAACGGCGGCGGCCCGGGCGCGCTGCTGTACGCGGCCTCGAAGGGCTTTGTCAGCACCATCACGAAAGGCATGGCCAAGGAGTTGATGCCCGATCGCATCCGCGTGAACGCCGTCGCGCCGGGCGTGATTCAGACGCCGTTTCAGGAGCGCTTTACGTCGCCTGAGCAACTCGAAGCGTTCCGCAAGTCGGTCCCGATGGGCTTCATCGGCGAGCCCGACGATTGCAGCGGCGCGTTCCTTTACCTCGCGTCCGAAGCGATGTCGCGCTACGTGACGGGGCAGATCATCGACGTGAACGGTGGCCAGTTGATGCCCTGAATCTGATCGCGCGCGGCTCATGGTATAAGCGTGGTGTTTTCGTCGCACGTAACAAAGGAGACGCAGGACATGTTTTTCAAACAAGAACCGCGCGTGCGGTCCCTCGCGCTGAGCGCCATCGTCGCGTCGGCGCTCGTCGCGGCAGGATTCGTCGATACCTCGCCCGCGCACGCAAAAACCACCGACGCTCAGCCGCAGGTCCTGACGGCGTCGGCCGTCGCGGTCGCCGACACCTACGCCGCCGACACCGCCGAGCAGATCTTCAAGCAAGGCGGCAACGCGGTCGATGCGGCCGTCGCGATCGCCTTCACGCTCGCCGTCACGTATCCGGAAGCGGGCAATATCGGCGGCGGCGGCTTCATGACGCTGTACGTCGATCATCGCCCGTACTTCCTCGACTATCGCGAGCGCGCGCCGATGTCCGCGACGCGCAACATGTATCTCGATGAAAAAGGCGAGGTCATCAAGGGCATGAGCCTCTTCGGGCATCGCGCGGTCGGCGTGCCGGGCACCGTGGACGGCATGTGGGAAGCGCAAAAGCGCTTCGGCAAGCTGAAGTGGAAACAGGTGCTCGCGCCCGCCATCAAGTACGCGAAAGATGGCTTCGTCGTCGACGATCAACTGATCAAGCGGCGCGACGCGGCCTCGAAGGACTTCGAGAACAAGACCAACTTCGATCTCTACTTCGGCGGCATGAAATCGGGCCAGACGTTCAAGCAGCCCGATCTCGCCAACACGCTGCAACGCATCTCCGATAAAGGCGCGAAAGGCTTCTACGAAGGCGAAACGGCCGATCTGATCGCCAAGTCGATGGAAGGCCACGGCCTCATCACGAAGCGCGATCTGAAGGACTACAAGGCCGTGTGGCGTCAGCCGATCACCGCGAGCTGGAACGGCTATCGCGTGATCACCGCGCCGCCGCCGAGCTCGGGCGGCGTCGGCCTCGTGCAGTTGCTCAAGATGAAGGCCGATCTCAAGGACAAGTTCGACGGCGTGCCGCTCGATTCCGCGCAGTACATTCATCTCGTCGCGGAAATCGAAAAGCGCGTGTTCGCCGATCGCGCGCAGTATCTCGGCGATCCGGACTTCTACAAGGTGCCGGTCGCGCAGCTCATCAACGACGACTACATCCTGAAGCGCGCGCAGGAAGTGAATCCCGACACGCCCTCGGACACGAAGAGCGTCCAGCCGGGACTCGGCACGTCGATGCCGGAGAAGGCGGAAACCACGCACTTCTCGGTGGTCGACAAATGGGGCAACGCGGTGTCGAACACGTACACGATCAACGGCTATTTCGGCTCGGGCGTGATCGCGGAAGGCACGGGCGTCGTGCTCAACGACGAAATGGACGACTTCGCCTCGAAGCCCGGCGTGCCGAACATGTTCGGCGTGGTCGGCAGCGACGCGAACGCCATCGCGCCGAAGAAGCGCCCGCTTTCCTCGATGACGCCGACCATTCTCACGAAGGACGACAAGGTCGCGATGGTGATCGGCACGCCGGGCGGCTCGCGCATCTTCACGTCGATCTTCCAGGTCATCACGAACGTGTACGACTTCAACATGCCGCTGCCCGAAGCGGTGGGCGCGACGCGCTTTCACCATCAGTTGTTGCCGCCTGACACGATCTACCAGGAGCCGTTCCATCAGCTCGATCCGGAAGTGATCAAGACGCTCGAAGCGAAGGGCTACAAGTTCACGATGCAGGGTTTCAACGGCGACATTCAGGCGATCCGCATCGACGGCGGCAAGCCCGAACCGATGTCCGACCCGCGCGGACGCGGCGTCTCGCGCATCATCCGATAATGCGCCGCACAACGCCGCGCGAGTAAAATAGCGCCCCTGGCCGGACTAAGCGTTTGCCCTAGTCCGGCCTTTTTCCACTCATGCGCAAGCCCCGCCCCATGCGGGATTCGCGGCATATAAGCCCTTCGGCATGAGCGGCATGTTTTTCATGGGATTGGACCCCGCGTTCTGTTCCCCTAGTCTCTGTCCTGACCGAGTGCAGCCGGCAACGCCCGTCACTCGGCACTATCCAGAACTACACATACGAGACGACCCTGACGACGGACCGAAGTGCGTATCGGCATACCCGATGCGTGCACGGTGTTTCCGTTTCAGCGTGCTGATAAAGGAGCAGTCATGTTGGAATCCTCCGCCCAGCAGCTTGGCGATATCGACGTTTCCCCCACCGAACGCGAGGAACACAAAGAGGCCGTGAGCGGCGGCTTTCTCGACCGCTATTTCGGCATTTCCCAAACCGGCAGCACCGAGAAGCGCGAAGTCGTCGCGGGCATCACGACGTTCCTCGCGATGGTCTACTCCGTGTTCGTCGTACCGGGCATGCTGGGCAAAGCCGGCTTCGATACCAGTGCGGTGTTCGTGGCCGTGTGCCTCACGACCGCGTTCGGCTCGCTCCTGATGGGCGTGTGGGCGCGCTTGCCGATTGCGATCGGCTGCGCGATTTCGCTGACCGCGTTCACGGCTTTCGGCCTCGTGCTCGGCAAGGGGCTGACGCCCGCCATCGCGCTCGGCGCGGTGTTCCTCATGGGCGTCGTGTTCACCGCGATCTCCGTCACCGGCGTGCGCTCGTGGATCCTGCGCAATCTGCCGACGGGCGTCGCGCACGGCACGGGCATCGGCATCGGCTTGTTCCTGCTGCTGATCGCTTCGAACGATGTCGGGCTGATCATCAAGAATCCCGCGCCCGGCATGCCGGTGTCGCTCGGGCATATCACGGCCTTTCCGGTGCTGATGTCGGTGCTCGGTCTCGCGGCGATTTTCGGTCTGGAGCGCCGGCGCGTGCCGGGCGGCATCCTGCTCGTCGTGATCGGTCTGTCGGCGATCGGCCTGATGTTCGATCCGTCCGTGCGCTTTCATGGCGTGTTCGCGCTGCCGTCGCTGTCGGCGCCGGGTCATTCGTCGCTGATCGGTGCGATGGACATCAAGGGCGCGCTCTCGATGGCCGTGCTGCCGAGCGTGCTCGCACTCGTCATGACCGCCGTGTTCGACGCGACCGGCACGATCCGCGCGGTCGCGGGCCAGGCCGGCCAGATCGACAAGAACGGGCGCATCGTCAACGGCGGCCGCGCGCTGACCGCGGATTCGCTGAGCTCGATCTTCTCGGCCTGCTTCGGCGGCGCGCCGGCGGCGGCGTATATCGAATCGTCGGTGGGCGTGGCGGCGGGCGCGAAGACGGGGCTGGCTGCGACGGTCGTCGGCGTGCTGTTCCTCGTGGTGATGTTCCTCTCGCCGCTCGCCGCGCTCGTGCCCTCCTACGCGACGGCGCCCGCGCTGATGTACGTCGGCCTGCTGATGCTCGGCAACGTGAGCAAGCTGCACTTCGAAGACACCGTCGACACGATGTCGGGCCTCGTCTGCGCGGTGTACATCGTGCTGTCGGCGAACATCGTGACGGGCATCATGCTCGGCTTCAGCACGCTGGTGATCGGCCGGCTCGT
Organism: Caballeronia sp. PC1; assembly: GCF_021353155.1. Taxonomy (NCBI): domain Bacteria; kingdom Pseudomonadati; phylum Pseudomonadota; class Betaproteobacteria; order Burkholderiales; family Burkholderiaceae; genus Caballeronia; species Caballeronia sp. PC1. Next base: position 490,817 of record NZ_JAJUBH010000002.1, on the reverse strand, counting down.
CGCGGGCGAATGGCGCAAGCTGAACGTCGGCACGGTGGCGATCGCCGTGGTGCTCGCGGTGTTCTACCTCGGGGGCTGGGCGATCTAGTTGTATTGCGGGAACGGCGCGCTCGTTCGACAGGACGGCGCGCCGTTTTTGCGTTTACTTCGTCTCGATGGCGACACGTCCCGTTTCCAACAGCGACTTGAGATTCGAAAGAATCTTCGGCCATCCGCCCGACACGGCTTCGATGAACTTCCTGCCTTCGCTCGCGTGCGTGACGGTGAGCTTCACGGCGTCGTCGCCATGCCTTTCGATCTCGTAAGTGCAGCGCGACCAGCCCTCGTCCTTCAGATCCTCGCGGAATTCGTTGCGCCATTTCAGCACCAGGCGCTTGCCCGGCTCCGCTTCGAGCACTTCCCCCGCATCCGCGACGCGCCCGTCGGAAAACAGCATCTTCCACGCCGAACCGGCTTGCCAGTCGGATTCCTGATGCATCGAGAACCAGTATTGCCGCTGCCACTCGGGCGTCGTCAGCGCGGACCAGAGCTTCTCGGGCGTCGTGCGGATGTAGGTCACGTACACAAAGTGGTCGTTAGTCATGGTCGTCTCCTTCGAGCTTGCGTTTGAGGTCGGTCAGAGCATCCAGACGCGGACGCTCGAACTTGCTGATCCAGCGTTGCGCGATCTCGTGGATCGGCACCGGATTGAGGAAATGACGTTTCTCGCGACCGTGACGCTGCGTCGATACGAGATTCGCGGCCTCCAGAATCGCGAGATGCTTCGACACGGCCTGGCGCGTCATGCGAAGGCCGTCGCAGAGATCGCCGAGCGTCTGGCCGTTTTCATCGTGCAGGCGGTCGAGAAGCTGCCTGCGGCTCGCGTCCGCGAGCGCGCGAAAAACCGAATCGTCATCCATAACGATCATTATGCAACCATTTGGTTGCATGTCAAGGCGATCGTCGCCGGAAACGACGACGCCCCCGGAAGCCTGAGGCTTCCGGGGGCGTCGACCAACGCGCTTAACCGACTACCGCGCTTACTTGCGGCGATACGATTCGACGAGCACTTCGCAGTTTTGCAGATGCAATTGCAGCGCACGGTCCCACTCGCGACGCAGCGTAGCCTTTGCTGCGCGCAGCCAGGAACCGAACGAAACGAGCAAGGATTGTTGTGCGGTGGTTTTCATGTGCGTCTCTCAGGGTAAGTAGCTAGGGGATAACCCTGACTATACGCCTTTCACGCTGCATTGCAACAACTTGTCAAAAAAGCAACAGGGTATTCCCTAGTGCGCCGGTCAATTTTGCTGCGGCGCGTCGGGCGCGAGTTGCACGCCCTTTTTGAAGATGAAGCAGCCGTACCCGCGCGTTTCGCCGGTCGCGATGACGCAATAGGCGCGTTTCGCCCGCTCGTAGAACGCGAAACGCTCGACCGATGCGAACGGCACGGCGCGCCCTTCTGCGGCGTCCACTTCGTGCTGCGCCTCGCGCTGAACGGCGGGTTGCGCGCTTGCATCGCCGACAACTTCCATGCGCTCGGCCGGATGATCGACGAAGGTATCGAGCGGCAACACCGAGAGCACCGCCCGCACGGCGCGCGGCGCGCTCACGCCGTCGAGGCGCAGCACCCGGCCGAGCACGGTCTGGCGCGCGACGGAATCGGCGGGGAAGTTGGCGTCGCAGATCACGACTTCGTCGCCGTGCCCCATGGCGCAGAGCGCGTGCAGGATGTCGGCGTTGAGCAGCGGATCGATGTTCTTCAGCATGCTTTCTTGTTCTCCAGTGACGTGAGGTCAGAGCCGAATCTATTCTAGGGGACGAGCAAATCGCCGGTGCGCGCCGCCTCCGCGCCCGCGATGCGCGCGACCAGCATGCCCGCCGTCGCGAAACGGGTCCAGTGCCGCGCGTACAGCACGCCTTCGGTCTGCGCGACGAGCGGCACGAGCCGGTCGCCGAGCGGATCGAGCACATCGGCGATCGTCTCGCCCGCGCGCACCCTGTCGCCGATTTCGCGCCGATGCAGGATCACGCCCGACACCGGCGCGTGCACGTACTCGCATCCGGCGAGCGGCGTCGCGGGATGGCGCAGCGCGGGCGGCTCGGCCGCCTCGCCCGCGATCATCCCGATATGCGTCAGATAGTCGATGATCGCCTGCGCGTCGCGCGCCGCCATCTCGTGCGACACGTCGCGCACACCGCGCAGTTCCAGCGTGACCGGCTTCATGCCCATCGGAATCGGAAAACGCTCGCCGAACGCGCCGCGCAGATAGCGCCACACCGATGCGCACGCTTCGTCGAACGGCTCGCCGCCCGACACGTCCGCGAGCAATTGCGCCTCGCTGCCGAGAAAGCGCGCGAGCGGCTCGATCGCGGGCCACGCTTCGGGCGTCGTGTACAGATGCGCGACGGCTTCCCAGTCGCAATGCAGATCGATGACGAGATCCGCGTCGCAAGCGAGCTTCATCAGTTCGATGCGTTGCGATTCGAGTTCGGTCGCCGCCTTCATCGCCTCGAAATGCGCGCGTAAGGCGGCGCGGATGAGCCGCGCGTTATGCGCCGCGTCGTCCGTCAGGCGGCGCTTCAGTTCGAGCGCGAGTGCCGGACCGCACGCGGGAAAGCGCCGGTTGAAATCCTGGCCCGATAACATCTCGAAGCGGCCCATTTGCGCGCCGAACCAGTGTTGATTCAGCCCCGCCGGATTGGCGAGCGGCACGAGCACCACGCGCGCCGCGAGCCGCCCGGCCGCTTCCAGTTCGGCGAGACGCTGCTTGAGCCGCCACGCGACAACCATGCCCGGCAGTTCGTCCGCGTGCAGCGACGCCTGGATATAGACCTTCGGCGATGTATCGGCGTCGCTGCCTTGCGGACCGAATCGATAGCTCGTGATCGCGCGCGCGGTGCCGAGCGACGCGCAGACGAGCGGATGATGATGGACCTGCATCGTGTCGGATTCCCTCGTCAAAAAAGAAAGGCACCGCGAACGATGCCTTCTTCGTGTGACCGTGTCAGACGGCGATCACTGGATCGAGATATCGGTCTCGAAGTATTTCGCCATGATGCGCTTGAACGTGCCGTTCTTCTTGATCTCGGCGAACGCGTTGTTCAGGCCGTTCTTCAGATCGGCATCGCCCTTGCGCAGCCCGATGGCCGTGCCCGGACCGATGATCGCCTTGTCTTCGACGATCGTCCCGACGAGCGCGAACGGCTTGCCCTGCGGCTTCTTCAGAAAGCCGATGGCGGCTTGCGCGGCGTCGGTGAACATCGCGTCGATGCGGCCCGCGACGAGATCGGCCTCGACCTGCTCCTGATCGCCGTAAGGCACGACCGTCACGCCCTGCGGCTCCCACTTCACTTTCGCGTAACGCTCCTGCACCGTGCCCTGCTCCACGCCGACGCGCTTGCCCTTGAGCGCCTGCGGCGTCGGCAAAATGCCCGAGCCCGCGCGCGCGACGAGCTGCGCGTGCGTGTCATACAACGGATCGGTGAAATCGATCTGCTTGAGGCGCTCTTCGGTGATGCCCATGTCGGACAGCACGGCGTCGAACTTGCGCGCCTTCAGGCCGGGAATCATGCCGTCGAAATTGTTTTCGACCCACACGCACTTGACCTTCATCTGCGCGCACAGCGCATTGCCGAGGTCGATATCGAAACCGGCGAGCTTGCCGTCGGCCTGCTTGGATTCGAACGGGGGATAAGACGGATCGACGGCGAAACGGATTTGCGTGATCTCTTTGGCCTGCGCGGAAAACGAAACGGCGGCCAGTGCGGCGAGCATCGCAAGCGATGCGGACTTCTTCAATGACATGCTCTTCCTTCGGGACTTTCGATGAGACGACGACACGTCGCGCGCCAGCGCGCGCGAAACCGCGAATGGTAACAAAAACGCACGCCTGAACGCACGACGTCCATCAAGGCACAACGGAGAGGAAGAGGAACGCCGCGAAGATCACGAGATGCACGACGCCTTGCAGCACCGTCGAGCGGCCCGTGCCGAGCGTGATGACGGATACGAGCAGGGTGAGCGCCAGCATGACGATTTCCTTGGGCGCGAGGCCGAGCGAAATCGGCTGGCCGATGACGATCGATACGACCGCCACCGTCGGAATCGTCAGCCCGATGCTCGCGAGCGCCGAGCCGAGCGCGAGATTCAGGCTCGTCTGCAGCCGGTTCAGGCGCGCGGCGCGCAAGGCGGCGAGCCCTTCGGGCAGCAGCACGAGCGCGGCGATCACGACGCCCACCACGGCCTCGGGCGCGCCGGCCGCCGCGACGCCCGCCTCGACCGCCGGCGACAGCAGCTTCGCGAGCCCGACCACCGCCACGAGCGACAGCATCAGAAACCCGAGCGCGGCCCACGCTTCGCCATTCGTCGGCGGCGGCGCGTGCGGTGCATCTTCTTCGCCGTTCGCATTGACGGCGGCGGCGGGGATGAACGGCAGGAAATAATCGCGATGGCGGATCGTCTGCACGAACACGAACGTCACGTACAGCACGAGCGAGATCACGCCGACGAAAATCAGTTGCGACGTGGACAGCGCCGGGCCGACGACCGTGCTCGTGAAGTTCGGCAGCACGAGCGTGAGCACGGACAGCGCGCAGAGAATCGCGAGCGCCGCGGCCGCGCCTTGCAGCTGAAAGTCCTGCACGTGATGCCGCAAGCCGCCGATGAGCAGACACAGGCCGACGATGCCGCAACTGCAGATCATGATGGCGGCGAACACGGTGTCGCGCGGCAGGCCGGCCTTTTCCGGGCCACCGGAGAGCATCACGGAGACGATCAAGGCCACCTCGATCACCGTGACCGCGATGGCGAGCACCAGCGTGCCGAATGGCTCGCCGACGCGATGCGCGACCACTTCCGCGTGATGCACGGCCGCGAACACGGAAAACGCGAGCGCGATAGCCGCGAGCGCGGTCATGAAGGCTCCCGGCATCAGCGCGGCTGCGCCGAGCACGACGAGCGCGACGATCGGGGTAACGAGGGTCCAGTCCAGCTTGAATTTCATCGGCGCTCCGGGGAGATCGGGTGAAGGGAATCGTCGGCTCATGCAATGCGGCCGCAAGGTCGCTGCAAGAACGCGCCGAATGCATCCGACCCGATCGAGCGCCGCGCGTGCAAGAAACTTGCCGTGACAAAGGGCCGCAGACCATCGGCATGATAGCGAAAACGCCGTGTGGCGCGCGTTCTCGCGCACGATGCCGCCACGGGGTGAATTAATCGCGCAATTGTCGGAGAATAAGGCCTTCGCGCCCACGAAGAGGAACCGAAAGACACATGCTCGTCGCCCCGAAACCCGAGAACGAACCCGCCCGCCTCGCCACGCTGCGCTCGCTCGGCATCCTCGACACGCCCGCGGAAGAACGCTTCGATCGCCTCACGCGCCTCGCGCGGCGGCTTTTCGATGTGCCGATGGCGCTGGTCAGCCTCATCGACGAAAACAGGCAGTGGTTCAAATCGTGCGCGGGCCTCGGCGCGCAGGAGACGTCGCGCGATGTCTCCTTCTGCGGGCACGCGATCCTGCAGGACGACGTCTTCATGATCCCCGACGCCCGCGCCGACGCGCGCTTTCACGACAATCCCCTCGTGACGGGCGATCCGGGCATCCGCTTCTACGCGGGCCAGCCGCTCACGGTCCCGAACGGCATGAAGCTCGGCACGCTGTGCCTCATCGACACGCGGCCGCGCGAGCTCGACGCCGACCAGCGCGGCCTGTTGCGCGATCTCGCGCATATCGCGGAACACGAGATCGCGGCGATCGAGCTCGCGACCGTCGACGAACTCACGCTGATCGCGAACCGGCGCGGCTTCGAGGCGCTCGCCCAGCACGCGTTGAACGTGTGCAAGCGCGTGGGCCGCGACGCGTCGCTGCTGTTCTTCGATCTCGACGATTTCAAGCGCATCAACGATACGTTCGGTCACGCCGAAGGCGATCGCGCGCTCGTGGCGTTTGCGGACGCGTTGCGCGGGTCATTGCGGGAAAGCGACGTGATCGGGCGGCTGGGCGGCGACGAGTTCGTCGCGCTTCTGACCGACGCCCGCGGCGATGAAACGCAAAGCGCGCTCGACCGGTTGCGCGACGCGCTGGCGGCGAGCGACGCGGCTGCGTCGCGCGGCTACCAGATTCGCTTCAGCGTCGGGCAGACACAGTTCGATGCGAAGCGGCACGCGTCGGTCATCGATCTGCTCGCGTCGAGCGACAGCAAGATGTACGCGCACAAGGCCGCGCGGAAGCACGGCCGAGCGCACTAGAACGTCTCACTCGCTGCCGCTTTCCCGGAAGTACAGTCGGCGCGGCAAGCCCCAGACGATCAGCATCGCGCCGAGCAGGCACGCGAACGCAATGGCATAGAGGCCGGGCGTCGCGCTGCCGGTCATCGTCTTCACCTTGCCGACCATGTACGGGCTGATGATGCCGCCGAACTGGCCCACCGAATTGATGAGCGCGATGCCGCTCGCCGCCGCGATACCGGTGAGAAAGCGCGTCGGCAGAATCCAGAACAGCCCGAGCGAGGTAATGATGCCGGTCGCCGCGATCGTGAGGCCGATCACGAGCATCACCGTATTGCCCGGAAAGAAGCCGCACAGCACATAGCCGACCGTGCCCGCGAGCGCGCACGCGCCGAGGTGATAGCGCCGCTCGCCGGTCTTGTCCGAGTGCTTGCCGATCAGGATCATGCCGATGCCCGCGACCGCGTATGGCAGCATCGAAATCAGGCCGATCATGAACGGATCGCTCGTGCCCGCCGTCTTCACGAGTTGCGGCATCCAGAAGACGAGGCCGTAGATACCCATCGCGAGAAAGAGATAAATGAGCGCCATCACAAGCGTGACGGGTTCGCTGAACGCGGCCTTCAGCGAATGCACTTCGCCGACTTTCGGGTCGCTCGCGAGTTGCGCCTTGAGCGCGCGCTTTTCGCCGGCGTCGAGCCATTTCGCGTGATCCACGTCGTCATCGACGAAGGCGAGCACGACGAAGCCGAGCAGCACCGACGGAATGCCTTCGAGCAGGAAAAGCCATTGCCAGCCCGGCATGCCGTTGAGACCGTCGCAGAACTTCATGATCGCGCCCGAGAGCGGACTGCCGATAATGCCGCACAGCGCGATCGACGCCATGAAGAACGAATTGATGCGTCCGCGCCGCGACGACGGAAACCACTTCGTGAAGAAGTACAGCGCGCCCGGCACGAAACCGGCTTCGAGCGCGCCGATCAGAAAGCGCAGCACATAGAACCACGTGTCGGTGCGCACGAACATCATGCACGCCGATGCGATGCCCCAGGTAATCATGATGCGCGCGATCCAGCGCTTCGCCCCGACGCGATGCAAAACGATATTGCTTGGCACTTCGAACAAAAAGTATCCGACAAAGAACACGCTCGCGCCGAAGCCGTACATCGCATCGGAAAAACCGAGCTCGCTTTGCATCTGCAGCTTCGCGAAGCTGATATTGATGCGGTCGAGATACGAGAACACGAAGCACGCAACGAACAGCGGCACAAAGCGCCAGAACACCTTGCGGTAGATCTGGGCGTCGTCGTGCGCGAGCGCGCGCGGGGCGGCGATGGAATCCACGGGGTAGTCTCCTTGATTTTTATGGATGCTGCGATGTCAGTACGTTGCACGTCCCCCGGAAAGATCGAACACCGCGCCCGTCGTGAACGAGTTCTCCGACGACACGAGCCACGCGACCATCGACGCGATTTCCTTCACTTCGACGAAGCGCCCGCGCGGAATCTTCGAGAGCATGTAGTCGATATGCTCCTGCTTCATCTGCTCGAAAATTTTCGTGCGCGCGGCGGCCGGCGTGACGGCGTTCACCGCGATATCGAGCCCGGCCGTTTCCTTGCCGAGGCTCTTGGTCAGCGCGATCACGCCGGCCTTGGCCGCGCTGTACGCCGACGCGTTCGGATTGCCTTCCTTGCCCGCGATCGACGCGATATTCACGATGCGTCCATAGCCGCGCGCGATCATCGTTTTAACGACGGCCTGATTCACGTGGAAGGCTGCGTTCAGATCGACGTCGATCACGCGCGACCATTCTTCGGGCGCGTAATCGGCGACCGGCGCGTTCGCGCCCGCGATGCCCGCGCTGTGCACGAGCACGTCGATCTTGTCGAAGCGCGCCAGCGTCGCCGACGTGGCCCGTGCGACGGCATCGCGATCGATCAGATCGACGCACACGGTTTGCACGTCGCCCAGTTGCGCGCGCGCTTCGGACAACGCGCCTTCATCGCGATCCCACAGCGCGACGCGCGCGCCGCCTTCGAGCAGCCGCGCGGCCACCGCATAACCGATGCCCTGCGCGCCGCCCGTCACCACCGCCGCGCGATTCGTGAAGTCGTACTGGTTCATGCGTCCACCGTCCGTTGCTGTTGTTCACCCAATCCCTCGATGCCAAGACGCATCACCTGCCCCGCGCGCAGGTAGACGGCTTCCGGCTTCTGCCCCATGCCGACGCCCGGCGGCGTGCCCGTCGAGATGACATCGCCCGGTTGCAGGCTCATGAAGCGCGAAAGATACGAAACGATCTCGCCCACCTTGAAGACCATCGTGCTGGTATTGCCGTTCTGATAGCGCTTGCCGTCGACTTCGAGCCAGAGCGGCAGCTTGTGCGGATCGGGCACTTCGTCGGTGGTGACGAGCCACGGGCCGATCGGGCCGAACGTGTCACAGCCCTTGCCCTTGTCCCACGTGCCGCCGCGCTCGATCTGATACTCTCGCTCGGAGACGTCGTTGATCACGCAGTAACCGGCGACGTGGCTCATCGCGTCGGCTTCGTCGATATACGCGCCGCCCTTGCCGATCACGACGCCCAGTTCGACTTCCCAGTCGGTCTTCTTCGAGCCGCGCGGAATGCGCACATCGTCGTTCGGGCCGACGACCGCCGAGAGCCACTTGTTGAACACGACCGGCTCGGACGGCACCGGCAGATTCGACTCGGCCGCGTGGTCGGCATAATTCAGCCCGATGCAGATGAACTTGCCGATGCGTCCGACGCACGGCCCGATGCGCTCGCCCGCGGGCACGCTCGGCAATGTCGACGGGTCCAGCTTCGCCAGGCGCGCGATGGATTCGGGCAGCAGCGCGTCGCCCGCGATATCGCCGACGACGCCCGACAGATCGCGGATCGTGCCGTTGGCATCGAGTAAGCCGGGCTTTTCGCGGCCAGGCGCGCCGTATCGCAAGAGCTTCATGAGTCGGGGCTTCCTTGAACAGTTGATGGGAAGCCCACAATGTAGAGAACCCCGGCGCGCTTGAATAATGAAAGCTGCGGCACGGGAGATAACTTTGCGTTATCTTCGTGTTCTCCCTGATCTCCTCTTTTCGAGCGCATGCTGCCGAACGCCGATTCCATTGCCGCGCGTCTGCGGCTCAAGCAACTGCGCCTTCTGATCGCCCTCGACGATCACGGCTCGCTGCACCGCGCCGCCGACGAAATGGCGCTCACGCAGCCCGGCGCGACCAAGGCGCTGCGCGAAATCGAGGCCACGCTCGGCGCGACCTTGTTCACGCGTTCCGCCCAGGGCATCCAGCCCAATGACCTCGGACGCTGCGTGATCCGCTATGCGCGGCTGATTCACATGGACGTCGCGCATTTGCGCGAGGAAATGGCGGGCATTCTTCAAGGCACGGGCGGGCGGCTCGCGATCGGCGCGATCACGGGCGCGGTGTCGGGCGTGCTCGTCGACGCGCTCGCGCGTCTTCGGGAACGGCAGCCGGCGCTGACGGTGGAAGTGGTCGAGGACACGAGCGCGCGGCTGCTCTCGCTGCTCGACCAGGGACGGCTCGATGTCGCGATCTGCCGTGCGAGCGTCGCGCGGCAGCCGGATCACTATCACTATGTCGAGTTGCGCGACGAACCGCTCGCGATCGTTTCGGGGATCGCGCATGCGCTCGTGGATGCGCCGCGCGTCGAGCTCGCCGATCTCGCGTCGAGCCGATGGATCGTCTATCCGGCCATCATGCCGATTCGCAGCCTCTACGAGCGCGAATTCAAGGAAGCGGGCCTGCCGCTGCCCCAGCATCCGGTCGAAACGGCGTCGACCATCACGACCGTGCTGCTGCTGCAACGCGACCCGACGCTCGTCGCGATGATGCCGCTCGACATGGCGACCTTCCTCGCCGGCCACGGACTGGCGAAGCGCCTCGCCATCGCCGTGCGCTCACGCACGGAGCCTTATGGCGTCGTGACGCGCAAAGGCGCGGCGCTGCCGGCCCCGGCGCGGCTGATCATCGAGGAACTGACCCGCGAAAAAAACGCGGACGGATGACACGCCCGTCCGCGTGGCTTGACCGCGCGTGCCAAGTGCTCAGGACACGAGCTCGGCGTTCAACGTGATTTTCGTGTTGCCCGCGAACAGTTTCGAGACCGGGCAGCCTTCCTTCGCGGCCTGCGCCGCCTTGTCGAAAGCGGCCTTGTCGGCGCCGGGAATCTTCGCCTTCAGGTCGAGCTGGCAAGCGGTGATCGTGAAGCCATCGCCGTCCTTGTCGAGCGTGACCGTGGACTTCGTTTCGAGGCTTTCGGCCTTCATGCCGGCCAGTTCGAGTTGCAGCGAGAGCGCCATCGTGAAGCAGCCCGCGTGCGCCGCGCCGATCAGTTCTTCGGGATTCGTGCCCGGACCTTCCTCGAAGCGCGACTTGAAGCCATAGGGCGCTTCGTTGAGCACGCCGGTTTGCGTCGTGATGAAACCCTTGCCGTCCTTGATGCCGCCGCTCCATTTTGCCGATGCTGTCTTTTGCATGAGAGTTCTCCGAAAGATGAAGTGGAATTGCGATGACCGGCGCTCACGCGATGCCGATCGGCGAAGCGCACGCGTCATGAAGACCCGCACGCGCCGTGCCCGATTCGATAGCCCGAACGGTTTGGACAGGCCCGCCGTCGAGCATCGTAGCGGAACGTGCGAACGCACGCAGCAACGATGCGGAGCGGACTATGACGTTCGGACTATGCCGCCCGCAACGCCTTCTGCGACAAGGCTTTTCGGGCAATCGTCGCGATCTCGATGCCTTTAGGCAACTTCATTCGTATGGTCAAACGCGAACGATTCACTTAGCATCCTTTGACCCGCCGTTTTGACCGATGCGCGATAAAGCGCACCTGCTTCGCGCATCGGCCACGGCATTGTTTTTCGCATTTCTCGGCAATGAGCATGAACGCACTACCGCAACCGAAAACGCATCAGATCGTGGATCGCCTCAACGCGCTGCAGGCTGCCTCGCCGCGCTTTATCGACACCTCGGAAATCACGCCGCTGTCGCGCGAATGGAATGCCATCAGGCATGACATCGACCGTCTCATGCGCGTGGACGCGTGCGCCGCGTGGGAACTGACGGGATCGTGGCGCGCGCTCGCCGGCGACGTCGAAGGCGCGGAGGCGGCGTTCAGAAATAGCGTGGCGCTCGGGTGCACGGGCGTGAATCGCGAGAACTGGATGATCACGCGGCTGAACCTGGGCCTGTTTTCCGGGGCGCAGGCGTTGTTTCGCGAGCTTGCGGACCGGCGCGCTTCGGATCTCGCGACGATCGCGCGGTATGGGTTCCTTGTCGGGGCGATCGGACGCACGGCAGAGTTGATCGAAGAGGCGCGCAGGACGGGCGTCAGTCTTGATGAGGCGTGGTCGGCGGACGTGCTGGAAGCGCATTCGATCATGTCGGATGCGAATGTCGCCGACGAACAAATCGCGCAACGGCTCGATTGCGGCGGCGTGGTGTTGCGGCGGCATGGGTATCAGGCGGTTATCGCGACGCAGGTTATATCGGTGGAAGGGGTATGGCGCACGGTGACTTACAGGCTGCGAGTGCCGCTTGCGTTCGAGCCGGCACGGGGCATGGACCACGAGGTGATGCTCGAGGAAAACAAGCTGGACGGTATCGAACCCATCGCCTTTGCCGTCAGGATCAACGGAGCGTGCGTATGAGCAGCACCGCCGAGGAGCTTGTCGAATGCGCGACTGCGTTGCTGAGCGATGCGGCAGATGAACCCCGGTATCGGGCTGTCTGCAGCCGGGCGTACTACGGTGCATTTCATGCGGCCCATGCGTTTCATCGGCGACTGCCGGTTCCCGGCACCGTCGGACGCGCGCGCGGCCGTCACGAACAACTCATTGCGCAACTGAGTCGTCCCATGATCAACCCGGCCGATAGGTAATACGAGGTGTCGCAAGCGATCGCCAGAGACCTGGTTGAATTGCGAAATGCACGCGTCATGGCTGACTATCACCTTGACCAGCACGTCAACCACGAACTCGCCTCGAAGTCCGCGAGGATCGCCCGGAACGTCCTGAAAACTACGACATAACATGGGTCCACCTACCGAACGCATCACCGAAGACCGCACGCTCCCGGATCGCGTCGACGTCGTCATCGTTGGCGGCGGCATCATCGGCATCAGCACCGCGCGCGCGCTCGCGGAGAAAGGGCTGTCGGTCGCCGTCTGCGAGAAGGGCGCCATCGCCGGCGAGCAGTCGAGCCGCAATTGGGGCTGGTGCCGCGCGACGCACCGCGACCTGCGCGAACTCGAACTCAGCCTGGAAAGCCTGAAGCTGTGGCGGTGCATCGATGCGGAACTCGGCATCGACACGGGCTTTCGCGAATGCGGCATCCTCTATGCCGCCGACGATGCCGACGCCCTCGCCGATCACGAAGCCTGGCTCGCGCGCGCCGTCGCGCTCGTCGGCCGCGGCGCGCTCGATTCGCGCATCGTCTCGCCGGACGAAACCGCGGCGCTGATGCCGGGCGCGTCGCGGCGCTTCGCTGGCGGCATCTACACGCCCAGCGACGGCCGCGCCGAGCCGCAACGCGCCGTACCCGCGATGGCCGCCGCGCTGCGCGAGCGCGGCGTGAAAGTGCTGACGCCCTGCGCAGTTCGCGGCATCGAGTCGAGCGGCGGCGCGATCAGCGGCGTCGTCACGGAATACGGGCGCATCGGCTGCGCGAGCGTGGTCGTCGCGGGCGGCGCATGGACGCGCTATTTCGCGGGCAGCCTCGGCGTCGATGTGCCGCAACTCATGGTTCGCTCGTCGGTCATGCGCACGTCGGAAGTGAAAGCGCACGAAGACGGCCCGGCCGTGAGCGCGTGCAATCAGGAGATGGGATACAGAAAGCGGCTCGACGGCGGCTACACCATCGCCAACGCGTTTCACAGCTATCACGACATCACGCCGGACAGCTTTCGCCTGTTCGCCAGGTTCCTGCCCGCGCTGAAGAGCCAGATCGGCTCGATCAAGCTCGGCCTGAACGCGCGCTTCTTCGAGGAACTGCGAAGGCCGCGCCGCTGGCCGCTCGACCGGCCGACCGTCTTCGAGACCGTGCGCACCCTCGATCCCGCGCCGGTCGAATCGTTCAACGAAGCGGCCCTCAAGGAATTCCGCGCCGTCTTTCCGGCGCTCGCCCGTTTGCGCATCGAACAGGCGTGGGCCGGATACATCGACGTCACGCCCGACGCGGTGCCCGTCATCTCCGGCGTCGAAGGCAGGCCGGGACTCTTCATCGCGACGGGTTTCTCGGGCCACGGTTTCGGCATCGGGCCGGGCGCGGGCCAACTGATGGCCGATATCGTCGCGAACGATGCGCCGCTCGTCGATCCACGCGCGTTTCGCCTTTCGCGCTTTTTCGACGGCAGCACCATCGAGATCGACGGCGGCTTCTGACGCGCCGGTAAGACACGCGGCTGCCGCCCGCACGCGCTAACATACCGGTTTTGCGGCCGCGGCTCTTCGCTGCGGCCGCCCGGTTCGGTCAAACGGCGCAGGGGCGCCGTTCGTTTTGGGGCTCACATGGCATCCACGCCTGTTCTTTATATCGACGTCTGGTCGGACTTTACCTGTCCGTTCTGCTATCTCGAGACGCCCGTGCTCGACCAGTTCCGCAACGCATACGGCGATGCGGTCGAGATCCGCTGGCACGCGTTCGAATTGCGCCCGGAACCGACGCCCCTGCCCGATCCCAACAGCGAGACGATCGTCGATTCCTGGGAAAATTCGGTGCGCCCGCTCGCAGCGGAGCGCGGCGTGACGATGCGTCTGCCGCCTGTCGCGCCGCGCAGCCGCAAGGCCTTCGAAACTGCGATGTTCGCGCGCGAATCGGGCCGCTACGATCTCGTGCATCGCGCGATCTTCAAGGCGTACTTCGAGGAAGGCATCGATATCGGCGACACCGACGCGTTGCTCGACATCGCGGCAACCTGCGGCGTCGATCCCGAGATGCTCGAAGAGGCGCTCGATGACGGCACCTATACCGATCTCGTGATCGAAGACGAAGAGTTCGCGAAGAAGCTGGGCGTGACCGGCGTGCCGTTCGCGGTGTTGTCGCGGGAGTCCGCGCCGGGGCAGGAGCCGCCGCCGCCCATCGCCCTGCGCGGCGCGGCGCCGGTCCAGCACTTCGAAGCGGCGGTCGAGCGGCTTTTCCCGGACGGCTTTCCGGGCAACTGAAGCCGCGCAGGCGGCCCGCCAATACTAGCTGTGCTCGGCCATGAACGATTTCAGCGCGATACGCTGCGACGGCTCGATCGATTCGAATTCGAGCCCGTAGGCCGCGCTGCCATCGGCTGGATCGATCGTCCCGACATGGCGCACGATCGCGATGGTGTCGATCTTCACATCGACGCCATCGGTCTTGAACTGGAATGAGAGCTTCAGACGGTCGCCCACGCGCGCGGCCGGATTCGCGACGGTCAGCGACATGCCATAAGGACTGATGTCGCTCACGCGGCCCAGATGCGGCGCGGCGTGCGTTTGGCCATCCGCAGCGAAATGGGCCGCAAGGCGTGTCGGCATCCGTGCGAACTTGCGCGTGCGCAATCGGCGGATCGCCCCCGGCGCCGATAGCACCGCGTAGTTGAACGGCTCGCGGCAGGTGGCGTCGACCGTGCAGGCAAAGCGGAACACGCCCCGCCCCGTGAGCGCGACGAGATCGACCTGCTCGCCGAGCGTCAGGTCGAGCGGATCGAAACCCGTCATCACCGGCTGCGTCACGAAGAGCGACCGCTCGCCATTGCGGCGCGGCGTCGAAAATCCGATCACGCGGCTCGCATACATGGCCGAGCCCGTGCCGCCGGTGCCGCGCAAGCCGACCCGCGCGCCGATGGTCAGACCGATATCGTCCAGCGTCAGCGGACCGTCTTTGGCGGCCTCGTCGTCGGGCAGGCTCGGCGCGGGCTCCTGAAGCACGCGGTGCGGCTCGAAATGACGGAACATGAACGCGCGCGCCGACGCGTCCGGCACGACGGCGCCTGCATCGAACAGCAGCGCGCCATCGGCGGAAACGATGGGCCACTTGAGCGACGCGTTCAAGGGAATATCGGAAGCGGCGAGGCGAACCGTTAACGGGCGCGCCTCTGCAACGGTTTCTTCGGTCATCTTATAGGACGATTCTTAAGCGTTTTCGCAATCGTCGTGCTTACCGAAGCCGTCGTCAAGTGTCAGGCGGCAACTTTTACGTTAGCGCACTGATATCTGTTTCAGATTTACGACTTTCGACGCGACGCGCCGCATCCACGCAAAAAGTTTTATGCGCATAAAAGTTTTATCGAGATAACGCGCGCGGCGCGCTGGCGGAGACCGCCACGCTTTCGATGGCGGCAAGCACTTGTTCCACGTTAGGCGGCGCGCCTTCGTCGCCCACGGAAACTGAGCGGCCCGGTTCGTTCACGCCGAAGTGCTCGCGCGAGGTTGCCGCGAACAGCATGACGGTCCGGCGCTGCAACGCATGCGCCAGATGCACGAGGCCCGTGTCCGCGCCGACAACGAGCTCCGACGCGCGAATCCAGTGCGCGCATTCCAGGACGGAGAGCTTCGGCAACACGATCGCGCCGGGGACGAGCGCGGCGATCGCCTGCGCTTCGCCCTGCTCGCGCTCGGTGCCCCACGGCAAGGCGATCGTATGACCGCGCGCGGTGAGCCAGCGGCCCACTTCGCCCCAATGCTCCTTCGGCCACTTCTTCACGTCCGCCGACGTCGCATGGAACAGCATCGCGATGGGCTGGCCGCGCGGAATGTTCAGATCGCGCGCGACAGGCGGCAACTGGATGTTGTAGTCGGGCGTCTCGTCGAACCGGTAGCCGAGCGCTTCGGCGACGCTCACGCGCATGCCGCGCCACGCATCGGTGTCCGGCCGCGGGCCGAAGCGCGCGTTATACGCAAAGGCCGCGCCCCGTTCCCCGAGATCCTTGTTCTGATAGCCGTAGCGGCGCCGCCCGCGCGCAATGAACGCGATGATCGCGCTCTTGTAGACGCCGTGAATATCGAGAATCGCGTCGTATTTTTCCGCCCGAAGCTCACCGATCGACCCGGCGATGTCCTTCAGATCGTTCCAGTTGCGCGCCTTCTTGAACTTGCGCAGCGGCGCGCTCAGCACACGATCCACGCCCGGATTCCAGCGGATGATGTCGGCAAAGGCGGCGTCCGCGGCCCAATCGAGCTGGGCGGATGGAAACGCGCGCCGCAGGTCCGCAACGACCGGTAGCGTCTCGACGATATCGCCGAGCGACGTGACTTTGACGATCAGAATTCGCTTCATGAAGAGAACGGGAATGCTCCGGTGCGTGTCGGGTCCGGAGGACGTCACGTCGCGCGGCACCTGGCCGCGCCCGGAAAACCAGCGATTCTAATGACTTTAAGACAAACGCGTGTCAGCGTTTGTAAGCACCGGCGGCAAGCCGCGAGGCGATGCGGCCGCGCCTCGACGGTTCAGCATAGTCCATTTCGAGACGAAAGGCCGCTTTCGGCCGCGCCCGACGAACACTCAGAGCGAGCGCGCCGAGAAGGTGTCGCACTGACTGACATCGCCCGTCGACATACCGCGCCGCAGCCAGCGCTGGCGCTGCGCGCTCGTGCCGTGCGTGAACGCCTCGGGCACGATGCGCCCTTGCGACTGCTGCTGCAGACGGTCGTCGCCGATCGCGGCCGCGGCGTTCAAGCCCTGTTCGAAATCGCCGGGCTCGATCAGCTTCGCGTTCTGCTGCTGCGCGACCGCGGCCCAGACGCCCGCGAAGCAGTCCGCCTGCAACTCGACGCGAACCGACAGCGCATTGGCCTGCTCTTTCGACATCCGCGAGCGCGCCTGATCGACCTTGCCCATGATGCCGAGCACGTTCTGCACGTGATGCCCCACTTCGTGCGCGATCACGTAAGCCTGCGCGAAGTCGCCGCTCGCGCCGAAGCGGTCGCGCAATTCGCGATAGAACGAGAGATCGATATAGACCTTGCGGTCGCCCGGACAATAGAACGGACCCATCGCGGCCTGCCCCGTGCCGCAGGCGGTCTGCGTGGCGCCCGAGAACATCACGAGCTTCGGCGCCGGATAGTCCTGATTGAACTGCGTGCGGAAGACCTGCTGCCAGGTCCGCTCGGTATTGCCGAGCACGCGGCGCACGAAGACCGCGCCCGGATCGTTGGCGGGCGGCGCGTTGCTCGGCGCGGCCTGCTGCTGCGGCGCATTGCCTTGCAGCACCTGCGCGCCGTTGATGATCGTCATCGGATTGATGCCGAAGAAATACGACGCTGCGAGCGCAATGACGATCGTGCCGATGCCGATCGATCCGCCGCCGACCCGAAAGCCGCCGCCCCCGCCGCGCCGGTCTTCGACATTCCGGCTTTCTGCTTCGTCATCGAGGCGCATGATGCTTCTCCTTCCTGCTCGCGCGGTGCGCGTGTTCAAAAGTCATTATGGTACCCGCGCCGTTCGCACGTCTCGTGCCGGCGCATCGTAAAAGTTCTTTCCGCGCCTGCCGCGAACCAACTTCAACCGTGCGGTCGATTGTCGCGAAAGCGTCTGCGCGCTCTTGCCGCACCGCACTATCCGGGCGTCTCGAAATCATCGGTAAATCAATCTGGTAGCTGCGCTAAGCCATTGAAACTGCGGCATTTGCGCGCAATGAATAACGTCTGACGCAGCGCAACAGTTTGTCGAAATGGCGCTAAGCTCCGGCCCGTCAGACGTCTCATTCAGCACCGGACTCGCCCGCCTTCCGACGCGGGCCACGCGTGAATTTTCAAGGCACAGTCAATCATGCAATCGACTCCCGAAGCACTCGATCTGGCGCGGATCCAGTTCGCGTTCACCGTCTCGTTTCACATCATCTTTCCTGCGCTTTCCATCGGGCTCGCGAGCTTCATCGCGGTGCTCGAAGGCGCGTGGCTCAAAACCGGCAAGCCGGTCTACAAGGAGCTGTGCCTCTTCTGGTCGAAGGTGTTCGCCGTCGCGTTCGGCATGGGCGTCGTGTCGGGCGTCGTCATGGCTTACGAATTCGGCACCAACTGGGGCGGTTTTTCGAGCTTCGCCGGTCCCATCACGGGCCCCTTGCTCACGTATGAAGTGATGACCGCGTTCTTCCTCGAAGCGGGCTTCCTCGGCATCATGCTGTTCGGCTGGAACAAGGTCGGTCCGAAAGCGCACTTCGGCGCGACGCTGATGGTCGCCATCGGCACGCTCATCTCGACGTTCTGGATTCTCGCGTCCAATAGCTGGATGCAGACGCCGCAAGGCTTTCGCATCGAGGGCGATCACGTCGTGCCGGTGGACTGGTGGGCGATCATCTTCAATCCGTCGTTTCCGTACCGGCTCGCGCATATGGCGATCGCGGCGTTCATCGTCGCGGCGCTCGTGGTCGCCGCAACGGGCGCGTGGCATCTGCTGAAAGGCCGCCGCGACCCCGCCATCAAGAAGATGTTTTCGATGTCGCTCTGGCTGCTGCTCGCGCTGACGCCGATCCAGGCGCTCGTCGGCGACGCGCACGGCCTGAACACGCGCGAACATCAGCCGGCGAAGATCGCGGCGATCGAAGGCATCTGGGAGACCGAGAAAGGCGGCACCGCGCTCAATCTCTTCGGCATTCCCGACATGGAAGCCGAAACGACGAAGTACGCCGTGTCGATTCCGCATCTCGGCAGCCTCATCCTCACGCATAGCTGGGACGGCGAGATTCGCGGCCTGAAGGAATTCCCGAAGGAAGACCGTCCGAATTCGACGCTCGTGTTCTGGAGCTTTCGCGTGATGGCGGGCCTCGGCGTGCTGATGATCGTGATGTCGTTCGCGGCGTGGTGGCTGCATCGCAAGCGCAGGTTGTTCGATGCGCGCTGGTTCCATCGCTTCGCGCTGGCGATGGGCCCG
Source organism: Caballeronia sp. PC1 (assembly GCF_021353155.1). Lineage (NCBI taxonomy): Bacteria > Pseudomonadati > Pseudomonadota > Betaproteobacteria > Burkholderiales > Burkholderiaceae > Caballeronia > Caballeronia sp. PC1. The sequence goes on along the minus strand of NZ_JAJUBH010000002.1, from coordinate 471,733 downwards.
AGCGGTTTCATCACGCTGCTCGCGGGCTGGGTCACGACCGAAGCGGGCCGCCAGCCGTGGGTCGTCTACGGCGTGATGCGCACAGCGGATGCCGTGTCGCCCGTCACGGCGCAGCAGGTCGGCGTGTCGCTGCTTGCGTTCGTGATCGTGTACACGATCGTCTTCGGCACGGGCATCTACTACATGTTGAAGCTGCTGCGCCACGGTCCCGCCTTGCCCGGCACGCCGAGCCAGCCTTCCGACGGCAGCGCGCGACGCCCGCTCAGCCTGCCGCAACAGTCCATCGAAGGAGCATAAGCATATGGATCTCACGCTCGCCTGGGCCGCGATCATCGCGGCGGGCCTCTTCCTCTACGTGGTGCTCGACGGCTTCGATCTCGGCATCGGCATTCTCTTTCCCTTCTTTCCCGACCAGCACGACCGCGACGTGATGATGAACACCGTCGCGCCCGTCTGGGACGGCAACGAGACCTGGCTCGTGCTCGGCGGCGCGGGGCTCTTCGCCGCCTTCCCGATGGTCTATTCGACCGTGCTGTCCGCGCTCTATCTGCCGCTCGTGCTGATGCTCGTGTGCCTGATCTTCCGCGGCGTGTCGTTCGAGATCCGCGCGAAGGCGCAGCGCACGAAGCACATGTGGGACCTCGCGTTCATCGGCGGATCGGCGGGCGCGACCTTCTTTCAGGGCGTGGCGCTCGGCGCGTTCCTCGGCGGCATTCCCGTCGCCGACGGCCGCTTCTCCGGCGACGCCTTCGGCTGGTTCTCGCCCTTCTCGATCTTCACGGGCGGCGCGCTCGTCGTCACGTATGCGCTGCTCGGCGCATGCTGGCTGATCGCGAAGACCGAAGGCGACTTGCAGCGGCGCATGTATCGCGTCGTGTGGCCGCTCACGGTATTGCAGCTCGCGACGATCGCGGTCGTCAGCATCTGGACGCCGTTGCAGGATGCGGGCATCGCGTCGCGCTGGTTCGATTCGCCGTGGTTCTACCGGATGCTGCCGGTGCCGGTGCTCGTCGCGGCCTGCGCGTTCGCGATGCGCCGCGCGATCAAGTCGCGCCACGAAAAACAGCCGTTCGCGATGGCGCTGGGCTTCGTGTTCCTCGGCTATACGGGACTGGTTCTGAGCGTTTCGCCCGATGCCATTTTCCCCGGCGTGTCGATCTGGGACGTGGCCGCGCCCCGTTCGAGCCAGCTTTTCACGATCGTCGGCGCGGCGGTGATCCTGCCCGTGATCGTCGCGTACACGACGCTAGGCTATTGGGTTTTCAGAGGAAAGGTGCGTCATGGCGAACATCACTACCATTGAACGCGCGCGCAAGGTGTTCTGGTTCGTCGCGCTATGGGTGGCGGGCGTCGGCGGCGCGATGCTGCTCGCGCTGCCGTTCAAGCTGCTGATCAAGGCGGGCGCGGCGATTCATTGACCGGGCACGCTCAGAACCACGCCGCCGCGATCAGCCCGCTCACGATCCCGAAGCCCACCACCGCCACCGACACCACCGCCAGCACGCGCGGCGGGAACGATCGCGCGAGCATCGCGAGCGACGGCACGCTGATGGGCGGCAAGGTCATGAGGAGCGCGCCGGCGGGCCCCGCCGCCATGCCGAGCGACAGCATCGCCTGGATGATGGGGACTTCGCCGGCCGTCGGAATGACGAAGAGCGTGCCGGCGACCGCGAACGCGACGATCCACAGCATGCCGTTGTCGATGTCCGGCCCGATATGCGGAAAGAGCCACGCACGCGCCGCGCCGAGCAGTAGCACGAGCACGATGTATTCGGGAATCAGGCGCAACGCCATGCGCCCGAGAATCGCGATCCAGCGCGAGAACGCCGTGCCCGGTTCATCCTCTTCGACGAGCTTCGCGAGCGCCGCGCGCGATGCCGCCGCCTGCGCGGGCGTCACCATGCGGTTCACCGCGTAGCCCAGGCCGAACACCATCAGCACGCCGAGCACGAGGCGCAAGCCGGTCCACTGCCAGCCGAGCACGAAGCCCATGAAAACCAGCGCCGCGGGATTGAGCACGGTATTGCCGAGCCAGAACGCGACCGCCGCGCCGGGCGCAGCCTCGCGCGCCCTCAGACCCGCGACGACCGGCGCCGCGCAGCACGTGCACATCATGCCGGGCAAGGACATCAGCCCGCCGTTCACGACGCTGCCGAAGTTATGCTCGCCGAGCGCGCGCGCGACCCAGCGCGGCGGAATCAGCGCCTGCACCGCGGAGCCGAGCAGCAGGCCCAAGACCATCGCCTGCCAGATTGCCTTGCCGTAGGCGATCGCGTAATCGAGCGCGGCCTGCCACGACGGTTCCGGCGCGCTCGCGGCGGTGCCCATCAGAATCGACTTGCCGATCGAATGCTGGCTCGCCGCGACGAACGCGCGGTTGTAGTACGGAAACCATTTGACATAGAACAGCCCCACGACGGCGATCAGCAGGAACACCAGCCAGCCCAGGGCGACGCGCGGTTGTCGAAGCGTGGTCATATTTTTCTTGAAAGAAGTGAGTTGAATCAGAGCGCGGGCGCGGTCTCGGCGAGCCGGGCAAGCAAGGCCTTCGCCTGATCGACGCTATCCGCATCGTTCGGACGGAACAGCATGCGCGACGCGTGCGGCAACGCCCTGTAAAGCGCCTGGCTGCTGCGCCCGTACGCGGGATCGTAGTGATAATCGATCAATTCGGCGAAAAGCGCAGCGCGCGCGTCGTCGTCGATCAGCCGATGCCAGCGTTCCACGCGCTCGCGGCTGTGCAGCGCGACGAGCTTCGACAACTGCGCCTTGAAAAACGCGGGATCGTCGAAGAGATGCGCGTAATCCTGCAGCAAAAACGCGATGCGGTCTTCGCGGCGCGCTTCCACCTGCACGCACGACGCCGCGTGGAGGTTGTCGAGCACCGCATCGGAAATCGTGATCGAGCCGATGCGCCGCCCTTCCGCTTCGGCGAAAACCGGTTTCGCCGGATCGAAGCCCGAAAGCCTCGCCAGCAGCGCGGAATCGAACGCCTTTTGCGACGGCTGCGGATGCCCCGGCAGCGCGCCGAGCAGCGACCCCCGATGCGCCGCTAGCCCTTCCAGATCGAGCGTCTGCGCGCCCGCCGCGGACAGCGCCTGCAAGAGCCGCGTCTTGCCGCTGCCCGTCGGACCGATCAGCACGACATAACGGAACCGCCCCGGCAGCATGCCGAGCCGCTCCATCACGTCGCGCCGGTAGCTCTTGTAGCCGCCCTCCAGTTGACGCGCCTGCCACCCGATCATGTTCAGCCACGTCGTCATCGCGCCGGAGCGCTTGCCGCCGCGCCAGCAATACACGAGCGGCCGCCAGTTGCGCGGCTTGTCCGCGAACAGCGTGTCGAGATGATGCGCGATATTGCGCGCGACCATCGCCGCGCCGACGCGCGTGGCCTCGAACGGCGAGACCTGCTTGTACATCGTCCCGACGATCACGCGCTCCTCGTTGCTGAGCACGGGCGCGTTGATCGCGCCGGGAACGTGGTCCTCGGCGAATTCGAGCGGTGTGCGGACATCGACGATTTCGTCGAAATCGCGCAGGCGGTCGATGGAAACGAGCAGGTTTTTCACGGATTTGCGGGCGTGCGCTGACTGAATCGAACGAAAAATTATCGCACGCGGGCGCATTTCGGCCCGGGCGGCGCTTTTTTGTCCGCGCGCGATGCGGTTAAAGTGAGCGGATCGATCCGTTCGGGGAAAGAGCGATGAGCTATCACGCGACGATCGGCGCGCGCCGCTACCGTTTCGACGATCTGAAGACGCTGCTCGCCCGCGCCAGTCCGCGCCGCTCCGGCGACGAACTCGCGGGCATCGCGGCCGCCACGGAGGAAGAGCGCGTCGCGGCGAAAATGGCGCTCGCGCAGACGCCGCTCTCGGCCTTCCTCGACGAACCGCTCATTCCCTACGAGCACGACGAAGTCACGCGCCTCATCGTCGATACCCATTCGCGCGAGGCGTTCGCGCCCATCGCGCATCTGACCGTCGGCGAATTCCGCGAATGGCTGCTCGCCGACAGCACCGACGCCGCCGCGCTCGACGCCCTCACGATGGGCGTCACGCCGGAAATGGCCGCGGCCGTCTCCAAGCTCATGCGCAATCAGGATCTGATCCTCGCCGCGAAAAAGCGCCCGGTGGTCACGCGCTTTCGCACGACGATCGGCCTGCCCGGGCGTCTGTCGGTGCGCCTGCAGCCGAATCATCCGACGGACGACCCGAAAGGCATCGCCGCATCGATGCTCGACGGGCTGTTCTACGGCTGCGGCGACGCGGTCATCGGCATCAATCCCGCATCGGATTCGCCCGCCGCCATCGGCAGCCTGCTCGCGATGATGGACGACTTCCGCCAGCGCTACGACGTGCCGATGCAATCGTGCGTCCTCACGCACGTCACGAACACGCTCGCGGCGATCGAACGCGGCGCGCCGGTCGATCTCGTGTTTCAGTCGATCGCGGGCACCGAGCGCGCGAACGCGAGCTTCGGCGTGTCCCTCAAGCTGCTGGAGGAAGCGCACGACGCGGCGGCGTCGCTCAAGCGCGGGACTGTGGGCGATAACGTCATGTACTTCGAGACCGGACAAGGCAGCGCGCTGTCGGCGAACGCGCATCACGGCGTCGATCAGCAGACCTGCGAGGCGCGCGCGTACGCGGTTTCGCGCCGCTTCAAGCCGTTGCTGACGAACACGGTAGTGGGCTTCATCGGGCCGGAATATCTCTACGACGGACGGCAGATCATCCGCGCGGGTCTCGAAGATCACTTCTGCGGCAAGCTGCTCGGCGTGCCGATGGGCTGCGACATCTGCTACACGAACCACGCCGAAGCCGATTCCGACGACATGGACACGCTGCTCACGCTGCTCGGCGTAGCGAACGTCAACTTCATCATGGGCGTGCCGGGCGCGGACGATGTCATGCTCAACTATCAGAGCACCTCGTTTCACGATGCGCTGTATATCCGCCGCGCGCTGAACCTGAAGCGCGCGCCGGAATTCGAGGCGTGGCTGGAGAAGATGCGCGTCACCGATGCCCGCGGCGAGTTGTTGCCGCCGCCGGCGCACCCTTTGCTCGAATGGATCGAATCATGACGAACGCCGACACCTGGGACGCGCTCAGACGCTTCACGAACGCGCGCATCGCGCTCGGCCGTGCGGGCAGCAGCCTGCCGACCGCCCCGCTGCTCGCGTTCGAGCTTGCGCACGCGCAGGCGCGCGACGCCGTGCACCAGCCGCTCGATACCGCCGCGCTCGGCGACGCGATTCGCGCCGCGGGCTTCGACACGCTCGACGCGCGAAGCGCCGCGCCCGATCGCGATGTCTATCTGCGACGGCCCGATCTCGGCCGCGTGCTGGACGATGAGAGCGCACGGCGGCTCGCGGCGCACGCGTGCGAGACGGAAGGCGAATACGAACTCGTCTTCGTCGCCGCCGATGGCTTGTCGGCCTTCGCCGCGCAACGCCACGCCGCGCAGCTGCTTGCTGCACTGCGCGAGCAGCTCGACGGCTGGAACGTCGGGCCCGTCGTGATCGCGACGCAGGCGCGCGTCGCGCTGGGCGATCGCATCGGTGAGCTTTTACGGGCGCAGATCGTCGTCGTGATGATCGGCGAGCGGCCGGGCCTGAGTTCGCCCGACAGCCTCGGCCTCTATGTGACCTACGCGCCGCGCGCCGGCCGCCACGACGCCGAACGCAACTGCATTTCCAACGTGCGCCCGGAAGGCCTCGGTTACGACGCCGCCGCGTTCAAACTGCTGTGGCATCTGAACGAAGCGCGCCGGCTGAAGCTGACCGGCGTCGGCCTGAAGGATCTGAGCGGCTCGCTGCCGCCGTCCGCGCACAAGGCAAAACCGCTCGAAGCCTAAACCCGCAACTTGCGATACAAGGTCGTGCGCGAGATGCCGAGCGCGCGCGCGGTCGCCGATACGTTGCCGCCGTGCGCCTTGAGCGCCGCCGCGACCGCGCCCGCTTCGATATCGGCGAGACGCGCGCCGCTCGAGCTTGCCGGTGCGTCGTGGGCCGGTACGCGTTCGCCCAGTTCATCGACGAAATCGTGCGGCAGATGTTCGACGCGAATATGCGTATCGTGATCGTCGAGCATGGCGGACGCGGTGCGCAGCACGTTGCTCAACTGCCGGAAATTGCCCGGCCACGGATGACGCGCGAAGAGCGCGAGCACGTCATCGCCGATGCCGACCACGCGGCCCGCGAAACGCTCGTGACGCAATAGCTTGTCGACGACGGCGCGCAGGTCGGTGCGCGCGGCGAGCCGCGGCAGCGTCACCGAAAGACCGTTGATGCGGTAGTACAGATCCTCGCGGAACTCGCCTTTCGCCACGCACTCGCGCAGCTTGCGGTTGCTCGCGCAGACGAGCGTGAAATCGACCGGCACCGCGCGGGCCGCGCCGAGCGGCTCGACGACGCGCTCCTGCAGCACGCGCAGCAGGCGGCTTTGCATCGCGAGCGGCATGTCGCCGATCTCGTCGAGAAAAAGCGTGCCGCCGTTCGCCTGCACGATCTTGCCGGTCGCGCCGCGCTTCGCCGCGCCGGTGAACGCGCCCTGCGCATAGCCGAACAGTTCGGATTCGATCAGCGTCTCCGGCAGCGACGCGCAATTCACCGCGACGAACGGCCCCGCGCGACGCGGCGAATCGGCGTGAATGGCGCGCGCGAGCATCTCCTTGCCCGCGCCCGTTTCCCCGCCGATCAGAATCGGTATGTTCTTGCCGATGACCTTGCGCACGCGCGCGACGATGTCGCTCATCTGGGCGTCGCCGGTGCAGAGATCGTCGAGGCCGGATGCGCGCGGCGGCTCGCGCACGGCGACGGCGCTCGTCGCCTGCACCACGTTCGACGCCGCGCGCGCGTGGAAATCGACGCTCGCGAACACCACCACGCCGCTATGCAGTTCCAGCCGGCAAGGCGCTTCGCCCGACCGGGCGATGAGCATATCCGCGCGTTCGCCGAACAATGCTTCGAGCGTCAGCGCGCGCAGACGCCCGAGTTCGTGACCGAATTGAAACTGCGCGCTGCGGTTCGCGCAGAGCAGCCGCCCGTCGAGATCGAAGACGGCGATGCCTTCCATCAGCGTGCCGATGAACTCGGGCCGGCTATGAAAGCGGATGCGCAGGCCGTCGCCGAATGCGCTCGCGATCAGCCGGTTCTCGATCATTTGGGCGGACATTTTCACGAGCGCCATCGTGTGCTGGTGATAGCCGCGGCGGTCGCCGGTGACGTCGAGCACGCCTGAGATATTGCCGTGCGGATCGAGGATCGGCACGCTCGAACACGTGAGGAAACGATTGGCGCGCAGATAGTGCTGGTCGCCGTGCACGGTGACAGCGTTGCGCTCGGCGAGCGTCGTGCCGATCGCGTTGGTGCCCTGATGCGCCTCGCTCCACACCGCGCCCGCGCGCAACGCGACTTTTTCGGCGCGGGCGAGAAAGTCGTCGTCGCCGAGGGAATGCAGGATGAGGCCGCCCGCATCCGTCAGCGCGATCATGCTGTGCGTATTCGCGATCTGCGCGTACAGCGTTTCCATGACCGGCAGCGCATGCGCGAACAGCGCGCGGCTTTCGTCCAGCTTGACGGCGAGTGCCGCACCCGAGAGCACGGCGTAGTCCGGGCGCATGGTTTCGCAAAGGCCGAACGTGGCCGAACGCTCGTGCGAATGACGGATGACGTCGTGCTGTTCCGGCCGCAAGGCCGCGCCGATGGCTTGCATTGCCCCTCCTTGTCGCGTTACGCGGCGGCTTCGGCCGAAGCCGCCGTGTCCGCCGTGTCTCTTCGGGGCAATGTAACACCGTCGCGGCGCGCGGGTCGATTCGAGGAAGCGCGGAGTGGCCGCGCGCCCTCCCCGCTACAGCACCAGCGATCCGGCTGAAATCGCGACGATCAGGAAGATCACGAACAGGATCAGGAAGATAAAGAAGCAGATCTTGGCGATGCCCGCCGCGCCGGACGACACGCGCGTAAAGCCGAAGAAACCAGCGACGACGGAAATGACCGCGAAAAGAATGGCGAGCTTGAGCATGGCAGGTCCGGTTTTAGTTGTGGTGACCTGTGCATGCAAGCCGTGTGCCTTGGCGCTTTCGGTTCGAGGCGGCGAAAAAACCAGACCGTTAGTTGCTTATCGATCGAAGATAAAAGCGGGCAGCGAACTGCCCGCTCGATTGCGTCTATCGCATCCGGTTGTCGGTCGCGGCCACGGCCCGCGCGGCTGCCACCGGCGGTGCGCGGCGCGTGCCGAGCCAGCCCGACACCCACTGATGCACGCGCGGCACGGCGAGCAGCGCGCCGATCGCGATGGCGTCGGCGGCGAGTCCCGCAGGCACGTTGACGAGGCCGTCGGTGAGCGTGAATAGGATCGAATCGACGGTCAGCGAAATCACCGTGCCCGCGACGAACGACACCATGCCGTCGCGCCCCACTGCGCCGACCCACTGCAGCCGTTTGGCGATTTCCTTGACGATGCCGTAGCGCGCCAGATTCGCCGCGATCCACGCGATCGCGAGGAAATTGACGACACGCGGACCGGCCAGATCGCGCTTGAACGCGCTATCCAGCACGGGCGGCAAAACGAGCAGCTTGTAGTACGCCATGCCGGCGATCAGCGCGGCCGCGCCCGCGCTCACGATCCAGCCGAAGCGGTTCGCGCTCACGCGCTGATAGATGGGCTGGCAGCGCGCCAGCACGCCGAGCACGAACATGAGCTGCCACGCCGCGGGGTTGAAGTCCCAAAGGTTGTCGTCGACGGACGGCATGTGTTCGCCGATCTGCGCGGCAAACGCCCACAGCGCGAGGCTCAGACCGAGCAACAGCCACGGCTTGCTGCGCGCGAGCGGCAGCATGACGGGCACGGCGAGCGCGAAGAACGCGTACATCGGCAGGACGGCGGCCAGATACGGCTGGCGCTCGAAGGTGAGAATCTGCGCGATGGAGGAAACCGGCTCGGACAGGAGACTGTCGAGGTCGTGCAGCGCGAGATTCGGCGCGTGACCGAACAGCGGCCGCAGCACAAACGAGGCGACGAGCATCAGCACGGCCGTGACGACGAACGCGCGATACAGTTCGAATGCACGCTTCAGGAACCGGACGCGCGCCGCGCTTTCGGAGCGGCGCTCCGCGAGCGAGACATACGCCGTGGCCGTGGCGAAGCCGCCGAGGAACACGAAGACTTCGGCGGCGTCGTTCAGCGCGAACGAATGCAGCGTGAAGCGGGACAACATGCTGCCGCCGATGTGATCGATGACGATGATCAGCAGAACCAGTCCCCGGAAAAAATCCAGTTCGACGAGACGTTGCGATTTTTGCTGCATGCGGCTTGGCGTGTTGTCCTGGGGCGACAGGATGGTTTAATGACGCCGCAAAAGACGCGGCCAGGTAAGCGTAGGAGTTTACCCGTAAATGACGCATCGCATCATCAGAAGTAGCGCAAATAATCGTTTCAAATCCGGTATTTGTGGCGGGTCTGACTAATTTCGTTGACAAAATTACCGGCGCGCGTGGAAAGCGCCTCGTGCGCGCCACAAGTTTTCAGACTCCTTTCAATTCCCGGGCCGATCAGGCTAAGATCACGCCCTCACCGTCGAACCTCATTCGAACCATCATGGATTACATCGTCGCCCTCCTCGCCGATCCCGCCGCCTGGGCCGCCCTCGCGACGCTCGTCGTGATGGAAGTCGTGCTCGGCATCGACAACCTGATCTTCATCTCGATCCTGACCAACAAGCTGCCCGAGGCGCACCGGGAGCGCACGCAGCGCATCGGCATCGCGCTCGCGCTCGTGATGCGGCTCGGCTTGCTCGGCACCGTCGCGCTGATCGTGCGGCTCACGACGCCGATCTTCGAGGCGTTCGGACACGGTTTTTCGTGGCGCGACATCATCCTGATCGCGGGCGGCGTGTTCCTCGTCTGGAAGGCGACGACCGAAATCCATCATCACGTCGCGCACGACGCCGACGCGCAGGCCGGCGCGGCATCGCCGAAGCGCCTGACGCCGCTGTCGGCGATCGGCCAGATCTTGCTGCTCGATCTCGTGTTCTCCATCGACAGCATCGTGACGGCGGTCGGCATGACCGAGCACATCCCGATCATGTTCGTCGCGGTGATCGCCGCCGTCACGGTGATGCTGTTCGCCGCGGGCCCGCTGTCGCGCTTCATCGAGCGCAATCCGACGATCGTGATGCTCGCGCTCGGCTTTCTGCTCGTGATCGGCATGACGCTGATCGCGGAAGGGTTCGGCTCGCACGTGCCGAAGGGCTATATCTATGCGGCGATGGCGTTCTCGGCGCTCGTCGAAGGTCTCAACATGCTGGCGCGGCGCGCGAAGACGCGGGCGGCCGCGCCTCGCCACGAGTAGCCTTCAGAACGGCAGTTCGCGCTGCGGATCGTCGGGCGCCGCTGCCGGCTGAGTCGGAAGCGGCTGCGCCCGCAGCCAGCGCTCGATGGCATCGACGACATGCCGCCGCTCGGCGTCGTCGAGCGCCCTGCCCGCCGCGATGCCGTGCCATTTGGCGAGACACGCGCGGCAGCACGTCGCCGTCGCGTGTTGCGCGATGAACACCGGATGCCCGCGAAACGGCGTCTGCTTGCCGTCGTTCAGGGGCGCTTGCGGCGCGAGCCGCTTGCCGATGAGTTCGTGCGCCTGCGCGAGCACCGTGTCGATGCCCTTTTCCCGCAGATATTTCCCCTCGCGCACGCCGAGCGCGAAGCGCCGCCGGAAGGCCGATTTCGCGAGCGCATCGAACACGGCGTCGAGGTCGCGCATGGCGTGATCAGTCCTTCGCGTAGAGCGTGGAATCCGCGAAACCGTCGGCGGCGAGCACGCGGCCGACGAGAATCATCGCCGTGCGCTCCATGCCCGCCGCGCGCACTTTCGGCGCGATATCGGCAAGCGTGCCCTCCACGCGCGTCTCGTCCGGCCAGCTCGCGCGGAACACGACCGCGACCGGGCAATCCGCGCCGTAGTGCGGCAGCAGATCCGCGACGATCCGCTCGATATGCCGCACGCCGAGATGGATCGCGAGCGTCGCGCGATGGCGCGCGAGATCCGCGAGACTTTCGCCCTCCGGCATCGACGTTTTCGTCGCGTAGCGCGTGAAAATCACCGTCTGCGAAATGCCGGGCAGCGTCAGTTCGCGCTTGAGCGCCGCCGCCGATGCCGCCGCCGCCGTCACGCCGGGAACGACTTCGTAGGGAATCGCGAGCGCATCGAGCCTGCGGATCTGCTCGCCGATCGCGCCATACAGCGACGGATCGCCCGAATGCACGCGCGCCACGTCCTGGCCATTCGCGTGCGCCTGCTGCAACAGCGCCACGATCGCGTCGAGATCGAGCTCGGCCGTATCGATGCATTGCGCCGCGCGATGCCCCGCCAGCACCGCTTCCGGCACGAGCGAGCCGGCGTAGAGAATCACCGGGCATTCGCGGATGAGCCGCTGCCCCTTGACGGTGATGAGTTCGGGATCGCCCGGTCCCGCGCCGATGAAATAGACAGTCATTGTTCCGATGTGTGAAGCCAATGGGTGAGCGCGTCGAGCGCGCTCGCGGCATCGTCGAAGGTGCGGTGGGCATCGGGCAGCACGGGCCGCGCGAGCATCACGACCGCCAGGCCCCGCTCGCGCGCGACCGCAAGTTTCGCCTCGGTCGCGCGACCGCCGCTGTTCTTGCTGATGACGACATCGACGCCCGCTGCATCGAACAGGGCGCGCTCGCCGTCGAGATCGAACGGGCCGCGCGCATCGACGATCATCGCGCGGGCATTGCCCGGATGCGCGTCGAGACAGCGGATCGTCCAGTGCTGCGATGCAGGAATCTCGTCGAGATGGGCAAGCGGCTCGCGTCCGAGCGTGAAAAGCGGCCGCCGATAGGACCCGATCCGCTCGGCGATGCCGCGCCAGTCCGGCGCATCGCGCCAGTCGTCGCCCGCTTGCGGTTGCCATGCCGGACGGCGCACGGCCCAGAGCGGCACGTGCGCGCTCGCGCACGCCGCGTGCGCATGGCGGCTCATCTGCGCGGCATACGGATGCGTCGCATCGACCACGAGCGCAATGCGCTCGTCGCGGAGATAGCGAACCAGCCCGTCGATGCCGCCGAAGCCGCCCACGCGCACCGAACACGCGAGATCGGCCGGCACGCGCCCGAGGCCCGCGAGACTGTAGACATGCCCGGCGGGCAGACCGCGCGCGATGGCGAGCGCATCGCCCGTGCCGCCGAGCACAAGCACGCGCTTCATGCCGCGCTCCCGACGATGTGCCCCTGCCTGTCGATCGCGAAGGTTTCGACGTCGATGCCCGGCGGCAGCACGTCGAGCGCGACGGCGCGCGCGCGGCGGCACACGATATCGCCGAGCGCGATGCCTTCGGCGCGCGCCAGCTTGAGCGCTTCCTGGCTCGTGTTGGCCGCGCGGATCGCGGCCTGCAGCGCGTCGCTCGCGCCCGCGTCGGCGGCCCAGACCGCGAGCAAGGTCAGATCGATGCTGGAACTGCGGCTGTGCAGATCCATATGCCCCGCCGCGAGCTTGGACAGCTTGCCGAAGCCGCCGCACAAGCTCAGCTTGTCCACGCTCGCGCGCCGCAGATGCTTGAGCACCGCGCCCGCGAAGTCGCCCATTTCGATCAGCGCGATGTCGGGCAAGCCGTACAGCGCGCGCATTGCGTCCTCGCTCTGATTGCCGGTGCACGCGGCGATATGCCGATAACCGTTCGCCCGCGCCACATCGATACCCTGATGAATCGACGCGATATACGCCGAGCACGAAAACGGCCTGACGATGCCGGTCGTGCCGAGTATCGACAGACCGCCGACGATGCCGAGCCGCGGGTTCATCGTCTTCAGCGCGAGCGCCGCGCCGTTCTCCACGCCGATGCTCACCTCGAAGCCGCCGCGATAACTCGCGCCGGCGGCGAGCGCTTCGAGATGTTCGGTCATCATTTTGCGCGGCACCGGATTGATCGCCGGTTCGCCGACCGCGAGCGCCAGCCCGGCGCGCGTCACCGTGCCGACGCCCTCGCCCGCGTGAAACCGCACGCCGGTCGAATCGGACAATTGCACGCGCGCGAAGACGAGCGCGCCGTGCGTCACGTCGGGATCGTCGCCCGCGTCCTTGATCACGCCCGCTTCGGCGGCATCGCTGCCCGTCGTCCGGCAGAACGAGAGCGTCATCGTCACGTGGCGGCCCTTCGGCAAGACGATGTCCGCGCGCTCGCTCGTCTCGCCGAGCAGCAGCAGGCGCGCGGCGGCGAGGCTCGTCGCGGTGGCGCAGCTTCCCGTCGTGTAGCCGCTTCTGAGCGGTGCGGCCTGTTCCGGCGACTCTTCACGCATGACGCATCACGGCTTGCTCGCGTGCAGGAGCGTGATCGGCAGGGCCGGCCGCCAGGTGTCGAAGCTGCCGAGCGGCTCCGCCTGCGCGATCCCGATGCGCGTCAGCTCGCCGCCGTGCCGCGCGCGCCATTCGACGAGCGCCGCTTCGCTTTGCAGCGTCACCGCATTGGCGACGAGCCGCCCGCCCTGACGCAGACGCGCCCAGCACGCATCGAGCAGGCCGGGCACGGTCAGGCCGCCGCCGATGAACACGGCATCGGGCGCGGGCAGGCCGTCGAGCGCGCCGGGCGCCACGCCCCGCACGAGTTGCAGCGCGGGCACGCCGAGCGCGTCGCGATTATGTTCGATGAGACGCTGCCGGCTTTCGTTCGCTTCGATCGCGATCGCGCGGCAGGCGCCGTGCGCGCGCATCCATTCGATGCCGATCGAGCCGCAGCCCGCGCCCACGTCCCACAGCAGTTCGCCCGGCTGCGGCGCGAGATGCGCGAGCGTCACCGCGCGCACGTCGCGCTTCGTGAGCTGGCCGTCGTGCCGATAGGCGTCGTCGGGCAGGCCTGGCGTGAGCGGCGGCCCGGCGTGGCCCGCGTGCGTGCGGCATTCGATCGCGACGAGATTGAGCGCGGCCACGAGCGGCTCGCGCCAGTCGTCGGCGCGTTCGTCGATCCGGCGTTCGTTCAGCCCGCCGAGATGCTCGAACACCGTCATGCGGCTCGCGCCGAAGCCATGCGCCGTCAGCAGCGTGGCGACGGCGGCGGGCGTCATGCCGTCCGCGCTCAAAACGAGCAGGCGCACGCCGCGATGCAGGCTCGCGAGCAAGGACGCGACCGGCCGCCCGACGAGCGACACGCACACCGCGTCCTGCAGCGCCCAGCGCAGGCGCGCCGCCGCGAGCGACAGCGACGACGGCGCGGGAATCACGCGCATTTCGCCGTTGGCAACTTCGCGCGCGAGCGTCGCGCCGACGCCGAAGCACATCGGATCGCCGCTCGCGAGCACGCAGATGCGCGTGTGGCCGTCGCCGCGCTCGGCGAGCACGGCATCGAGCGAAAAGGGCTTGGGCCACGGCACGCGCCGCGCCGCGACGCGCGCGGGCAGGAGCGCGAGATGGCGCTCGCCGCCGTGAATCGACTGCGCATCGACGAGCGCACGGCGCGCCACGCGCGACAGCCCGTGCCAGCCGTCTTCGCCGATCCCCACCACGGTCAGCCAGGTCGACATGCGCCGTCTCCTTTTTGCGGTTCGGAATACGCTTCGCGTTGCGGCCCGGAAGCGTCCAGATGGTCGATAAAAGCGGGCATAATACAGGTCCGTCGGTGCCCGAGGGTTCAGCCCGAGGGCCTAAGATGGAACACAGAGAAACTGTGGCTGCCCCCGCAATTGTACGCAGCGAGTCCGCGCTCCACTGCCACTGGTTTTCACCGGGAAGGCCGGCGCGAATGAAGACCTGCCAGCCAAGAGACCTGCCGACTCAACGCATTCGCGCAACGCCAGCCGGGCGGGGTGTACCGGTTCGCTCGACATGCGCGAAGCCCTGACGGGTCACGCTTTTGACTTCATTCGACCACTCACCGCTGACGACCGCCGCGCGCGCATCCGCGTGTCCGGGCCTTATGCGCATCGTGCCCGCGCGCGACGGCGGGCTCGCCCGTCTGCGCCTCGTCGGCGGCGCGCTGAGCGCGCACGCGGCGCGGGCCGTGGCGCGCGCCGCGCGGGAGTGCGGCTCGGGCGTGATCGAAGTGACCAATCGCGCGAATCTGCAACTGCGCGGCATTCGCGACGACGCCCACGCCGCGCTCGTCGATATCGCGCTCGATGCCGGCCTCGGCCCGGCCGCGGCGAGCGGCGACGACATCCGCAATCTGATGCTGAGCCCGCTCGCGAGCGACGGCACGCGCGCGCTCGCGGCGGACCTCATCGCGGCGATGCAGGCCGATGCCGCGCTTCACGCGCTGTCGCCCAAGTTTGCGTTGCAGCTCGACGGCGGCGAGCGCCTCGCGATGCTCGATCATCCGCACGATCTCTGGCTCTCGACCGTCGACGGCGGCGCGCGCTTCGCCTTCGGGCTTGCCGGCACACCGCGACAGCCCGCGCTCGGCGCCATCGCGGCGGGCGAACTGGTGACGTTCGTTCCCGGCATCTTGCGCGCTTTTCTCGCGATGGCCAGGCCCGAAGAAAACCGCATGCGCGATCTGCTCGCGCGTATCGGCACTACGGGCACTGCGCGTTTTCTCGGAGCCTTCGCCTTCGATACCGGTTTGGAAACATGGCGACGCGCCCCCGCCGATGCCTCGTTACGGCTCGGCGCGCACGAAGAGCCGCAGCGCGCGACATGGTATGCGGGCGCGCAGACGCCGCTCGGGCGGCTCGACGCCAGCACGCTCGATGCCCTCGCCGATCTCGCCGACGAGCACGCGCAAGGCCGCCTTTCGATGACGCCGTGGCAAAGCGTGCTGATCGCGGGCATCGCGCCGGCGGACACGCACGACGTGCTGCGGCGCCTGAACGCGCTCGGCCTCGCCACCGACCCGCGCGCGCCGCTTGCGCGCCTCATCGCGTGCGCGGGTTCGGCGGGCTGCGCAAAAAGCCGCGCCGACACCAAAGCCGATGCGCTTCGCCTCGCCCCGCTGCTGCCCGCGCACGACACGGCACAGGTGCATCTGAGCGGCTGCGAGCGCTCGTGCGCGGCGGCGCATCCGGTTCCGGCCACGCTCTATGCCGCCGCGCCGGGCCGTTACGACCTACATCGCGACGATGGAACCGTCGCGCGCAATCTCACTATCGAAGAGGCGGCCGAACGGCTCGCCCGGAGCCATGCCGATGTCTGACTATATCCGCGACGGCGCGGAGATTTACCGCCAGTCCTTCGCGACGATCCGCGCCGAAGCCGATCTGACCGCCCTTCCCGCCGATCTGGAAAAGCTCGCGGTGCGCCTGATCCACGCCTGCGGCATGGTCGATATCGTGAGCGATCTGCGCTTCTCGCCGGGCGCGGGCATGGCGGGCCGGCGAGCGCTGGCGGCAGGCGCTCCGGTTCTGTGCGATGCGCGCATGGTCGCCGAAGGCATCACGCGCGCGCGTCTTCCCGCAGGCAATCGCGTGATCTGCACGCTCGGCGATGCCTCGGTGTCCGAACGCGCCCGCGCGATGGGCAACACGCGCTCGGCCGCCGCGCTCGAACTCTGGCGTCCCGATCTGGACGGCGCGATCGTCGCGATCGGCAACGCGCCGACCGCGCTCTTTCATCTGCTCGACATGCTCGATGCGGGCGCGCCGAAGCCCGCGCTCATCCTCGGCTTTCCGGTCGGGTTCATCGGCGCGGCCGAATCGAAAGCCATGCTCGCCGCCGACAGCCGCGGCGTGCCCTTCGTCGCGCTGCTCGGCCGGCGCGGCGGCAGCGCGATGGCCGCCGCCGCAGTGAACGCACTTGCTTCGGAGACCGAATGATGCGCGGACGTCTTTATGGCCTGGGCGTCGGCCCGGGCGATCCGGAACTGATCACCGTGAAGGCATTGCGGCTTCTGAAGGCCGCGCCCGTGGTTGCGTATTTCGTCGCGAAGGGCAAGAAGGGCAATGCGTTCGGCATCATCGAGTCGCATCTCGACGCGGCGCAAACGCGCCTGCCGCTCGTCTATCCGGTGACGACCGAAGCACTCGAACCGCCGCTGTGCTACGAGACGATCATCAGCGCGTTTTACGATGAAGCCGCGCTCACGATCTCCGGTCATCTGGAAGCCGGGCGCGACGTCGCGGTGATCTGCGAAGGCGATCCCTTCTTCTACGGCTCGTACATGTATCTGCACGATCGGCTCGCCGCGCGCTTCGAAGCACAGGTCGTGCCGGGCGTGTGCTCGATGCTCGGCGGCGTCGCGGTGCTCGGCGTGCCGCTCGTGTATCGCAATCAGAGTCTGTCGGTGCTTTCGGGCGTGTTGCCCGAAGACGACTTGCAGCAACGTCTCGAAGCGGCGGATGCGGCCGTCATCATGAAGCTCGGACGCAACTTCGAGAAAGTGCGGCGCGTGCTCGGCAAGCTCGGGCTCGATGAACGCGCGCTCTACGTCGAACGCGCGACGATGAGCAACCAGCGCATCGTGCCGCTCGACGAAGTCGATCCGATGGCGTCGCCGTATTTTTCATTGCTCGTCGTGCCGGGGAAGAAATGGCGGGCATGAGTTCTCCGTTGGCGATCGTGATTTTGGGCCCCGCCGCGCTCGATACGGCGCGGCGCATTCAATCGCGTTTTGATGGAGCGCGCGTGCACGGCCTCGCGCATCGCGTGAGCGCCGATATCGCTTATGACGACTTCGGCGAGCATATGCGCGAGTTGTATCGCGCGGGTGTGCCGATCGTCGCGCTGTGCGCGGCGGGCATCGTGATTCGCGCGCTCGCGCCGTGCCTCGCCGACAAGTCCGCCGAGCCGCCCGTGCTCGCCGTCGCGCAGGATGGCAGCGCGGTCGTGCCATTGCTTGGCGGCACGAGCGGCGTGAATGCGCTGGCGCGCGAGATCGGCGCGGCGCTCGATATCGCGCCCGCGATCACGACGAGCGGCGAATTGCGCTTCGGCCAGTGTCTGCTCGCACCGCCCGAGGGTTACGCGCTCGCGGATATCGAGCAAGGCAAGCGCTTCGTGTCGGACTTGCTTGCGGGAGCAACGACGCGCATCGAAGGCGGCGCGCCGTGGCTCGACGCCGCCGCCCTGCCCCTCGCGGACGATGCGCGTCTCGCGGTGCGCATCACCCCGCACGCCGTGAACGACGAACACAGCCTCGTGATTCATCCGCGCTGCGTGCTGGCGTGGATCGACGACGATACCGGCATCGTGGAACGTGTGCGTATCGCCTTGCGCGAACGAGGGCTGTCGCCGCTGGCGCTTGCGGCCCTGGTCGCGCCCATGCATCTGATGACATCCGAAGCCCTCGCCGATGCCGCGCGTGCGCTGGATCTGCCTCTACGTTTCTCCGATGCCGCGCCGTTTGACAGAGGCGACGGCATCGCGTTGCAAGTGCACGATGCGCCCGTCGATGCGCAGTCGATAGGCCGCGCGCGCGGCACGCTGACCGTCATCGGGCTCGGCCCCGGCAACGCGGAGTCGATGACGCCCGCCGCGCGCGCCGCGCTCGACGCCGCGCAAGACGTGCTCGGCTACGAGACGTATGTGCGCATGGCGGGCCCGTTTCGCGGCGATCAGCGCGTGCACATCACCGACAACCGCGAGGAACTGCAGCGCGCGCGCCACGCGTTCGAACTGGCGAGCGAAGGGCGGCGCGTGGTCGTGGTGTCGTCGGGCGATCCGGGCGTCTTCGCAATGGCCGCGGCCGTGCTCGAAGCGCTCGACCGCGGCTACGCATCGCAGCCCGCATGGCGCGCGGTGAAACTCGCGATCCTGCCGGGCGTGTCGGCATCGCTCGCGACGGCCGCGCGCGCGGGCGCGCCGCTGGGCCATGATTTCTGCGTGCTGTCGTTATCGGATAACCTGAAGCCGTGGAGCGTGATCGAGAAACGTATCGCGCATGCTGGCGAAGCGGATCTCGTGATGGCCTTCTATAACCCGCTGTCGAAGGCGCGGCCGTTGCAGTTCGATCGTGCTATCGAGATCGTGAAGCGGTATCGGAAACCGCAGACGCCCGTGGTGCTGGGAAGAGACATCGGGCGTCCGGCCGAGGCCTTACGAGTCGTGACGCTCGGCGAGCTGAAAAGCGAGTGGGTCGATATGCGGACGATGGTCATCGTCGGCTCATCGACGACGCGCGTGGTGGGCGACTGGGTTTATACGCCGCGCTGGTACGAGTAGGACAGCGCGTCATCGGCGGTGACGTATTGCGCGTTCCAGTCGCTAGCGAAGCGCTTGCCGCGTCCCGCCCGTATCGCGCCTTCCTCGAAATCCACCACGACGATTTCGTCCGCCGATGCAGGCGCTTCGGGCCGCTCGTTCGTGCGTCCATCGGTCAGCACCCACAGCCAGCGCTTCTGCGAAGGCCTGCGCCTCGCCGCGCGTTCGAGCACCGTCGCCGCACTCGCCAGGCCGAGCGCGAGCGGCGTTCCACCTCCGCCGCCGATCGGCGCAACCCATCGCTTATTGAACCAATGCGCCGCGCCCGGCTGACGACGCACCTCCGCGCGGCCTCCGCCGAAGCACACGAGCGCGATCTGCGCGCGCTCGCGATAAGCCCGGTCGAACAGCGCGACGAGCATCCCTTTCGCGCGCGCGAGCCGCTCGCCGGCGAGCATCGAACCGGAGCAATCGAGCACGAAGCAATGCAGTTGCGCGCCCTCGCCTTGCGTGCGGCGATAGCGGAGATGCCGCGCATCGAGTGGGGCGGAACGTTTTGCGCGCAGTGTCGCCATCCAGTCGATGGACGCGCCCGGTTCGCCTTCACGCGACGCGAAACGGCCTGTGTTCCATCGAAGGCGATGCCCTGTGTCGAAGGCATCCGCGTCGCGCCTTCGATGGCTCAGGCTTTTTTTGCGGCGAGCGGCCTTACCGATTTGACGTGCGCGGTTCCCGCCGGCTCGGGCGGCATGTAGCCCCAATCCGCGTCGCCTTTGTTTGTATCGCCCGGCGTCGGATCAGCCGTGTTTTGCGGCGCTTCCGAACCGGCTTGCGCTTCACGACGCCGATGCTTCAACACGGCATCGGCGACGCGTTCGACATGCGTCACGGAAATACGCGATGCGCCTTCGAGCGCGGCCAGGGCCCGCGCCGCACGCAGCATCACGATATCCGCGCGCAAGCCATCGACATGCGCTTCGATGCAAAGATCGCTCACGCGCGCATGAACGGCATCGTCGAAATCGAATGTGGAGAGCGACGCGCGCGCCGCGTGAATGCGCTCGACCAGGGAAGCCTGCTCGCCTGCATACCGCGCGCGAAATGTTTCGGCATCCATATCGAATTCGAGACGCGCTTTCACGATGCGCTGCCGCACGCCCGCATCGAAATGATTGCTCATCTCGACCGCAAGCCCGAAGCGATCCAGCAACTGCGGACGCAAGTCGCCCTCTTCCGGATTCATCGTGCCGATCAGGACGAAGCGCGCATCATGCTGATGCGAGATGCCATCGCGCTCGATGATATTCACCCCGCTCGCCGCGACGTCGAGCAACTGATCGACGAGCGGATTCGGCAGCAGATTGACCTCGTCGACATAGAGCACGCCGAGATGCGCTTTCGCGAGCAGGCCCGGAGAAAAGCGCACCGCGCTGTCGCGCAATGCGCTTTGAATATCCAGCGTGCCAATGAGTTGCTCCTCGCTTGCGCCGAGCGGCAGCGTCACGAGCCGACCTTCGGGCAGCAACTCGGCGAGCGCGCGCGCCGCCGTCGATTTCGCCGTGCCGCGCGGCCCGCTGACGAGCACGCCGCCAATCGACGGATCGACCGCAGCGAGCAAGAGCGCCTGCTGCAAGGGCGCTTGCGCAACGAGCGCGGAGAAAGGAAATACGGAAGATGACATGGATGCTATCGGCCTTCGATTCGCTGTTCGACATCGAGCAGATGGCGTTCCACCTGCTCGCGATAACCCGCCGGCTCACGCCACAAGCCGCGCTCCATCGCTTCGAGCAGGCGTTCGCAGATCGATTGCAGCGCATGCGGATTGTGCTCGGTGATGAACGCGCGCGTGCCGGCATCGTTCACGTAAGCATCGGTGACGAGCGCGTATTGATGATCCGACACGACGCGCGCGGTCGCATCGTAGCCGAAGAGATAATCGACCGTCGCCGCCAGCTCCGACGCGCCCTTGTAGCCATGCCGCTTCACGCCGTCGATCCACTTCGGATTCACGACGCGCGCACGCACCACGCGCGCGATTTCCTCGTTCAGCGTGCGCACGCGCGGCGCGGCGGGATTGCTGTGGTCCGCGTTATAAGTCTGCGGCTGCACGCCCGACAGATAGCGCACGGCCGCGACCATGCCGCCCTGAAACTGGTGATAGTCGTTGGAATCGAGCAGATCGTGTTCGCGGTTGTCCTGATTCTGCACCACGACATCGAGCGTGGAAAGCCGCGCACCGAAGCTCGCGCGCGCTTCCACGCCGTCGCCGGATTGCGAATATGCATAACCGCCCGTGCTCTGATAAGCCGCCGAGAGATCGGCGTCGGTCTGCCATTGCCGCGAGTCGATCAATTCCTGCAAGCCCGCGCCATAGGCGCCCGGTTTCGTGCTGAACACGCGCCAGCCCGCACGGCGCCGCGCCTCCTTCGCATCGATGCCGCGCGCGATGAGTTCGTCGCGCTCGCGAAGAATGCGCGCGCGAATCGGGTTGACGTCGTCGGGCTCGTCGTCGAGTTCGGCGACCGCTTGCACCGCCGCATCGAAGAGATGCATGAGATTCGCGAACGCATCGCGAAAGAAGCCCGACACGCGCAACGTCACATCAATGCGCGGACGATTGAAAATGGAAATCGGCAGGATCTCGAAGTCGGTCACGCGATGACTGCCCGCGGCCCATTTCGGTCGCACGCCGATCAGCGCGAAGGCCTGCGCGATATCGTCGCCGCCGGTGCGCATCGTCGCCGTGCCCCACACGGACAAGCCGATCGCGTGCGGGAAATCGCCGTGATCCTGCACGTGACGTTCGACCAGCGCATTCGCCGACTTGACGCCGAGCGACCAGGCGGCCTGCGTCGGCAATGCGCGCGTATCGACGGAATAGAAGTTGCGGCCCGTGGGCAAGACATCGGGCCTGCCGCGCGATGGCGAGCCGCTCGGGCCCGGCGGCACGAAACGTCCTTCCAGACCGCGCTTGAGTTGCAGCAGTTCCTGCGGTCCGCATGCATCGAGCCGCGGCAGCACGTCGCCGCGCAAGCGTTGGAGCACGCACGCCGAATGCGGACCGGGCGCGGCGGCGTCATCGTCGGATAGCAATTGCATGGCGAACGATTCAAGGCGCTCGCGCGTATCGCCATGATGACGCCACGGCGCATCGATGATATCGGCGAGCGCTTGCGGGCGCGGCCCATTCCACGGCGCGGCCCAGTCGGCGTCGAGCGGATCGAAGTCATCAGGCAATCGCAGATCGCGCGCAATGGCCGCGATGAGACTCGCGTTCGCGCCCTGAAGGTCGCCCACAGGAAAGCGTCCGAGCGCAAGCAGGGTATCGCGCCGTTGCACGCCTTGCGGCGAGACGCCGAACACATGCAAGCCGTCGCGAATCTGCGCTTCCTTCAGCTCGCAAAGATAGGCATCGGCGCGCGTGAGCAAGGCATCTTCGCCGGCGACATCGCGCGGCGCATCGAGGCCGAGTTCTTCGTGAAGGCTGTTCTCGACGATGTTCTCGAGGATCGATTTGCGCAACAGCTTCGCGCGGCGCGCATCGACCATCAGCGCCTCGTAGTATTCATCGACCTGACGTTCGAGATCCTGCAACGGCCCGTAGTTCTCGGCGCGCGTGAGCGGCGGCATCAGATGATCGATGATCACGGCCTGCGCGCGGCGTTTCGCCTGACTGCCTTCGCCCGGATCGTTCACGATGAACGGATAGAGATGCGGCATCGGCCCGAGAATCGCATCGGGCCAGCACGACGACGACAACGCGACGCTCTTGCCCGGCAGCCATTCGAGATTGCCGTGCTTGCCGACATGCACGAGCGCATCGGCCTCGAAGCGCAGCCGCAACCAGAAATAAAACGCGAGGTACGAATGCGGCGGAACGAGTTCGGCGTCGTGATAACTGGCGTAATCGTTGCGCTCGCGCGAGCGCGACGGTTGAATGCCGATAAAGACCTGACCGCAGCGATAACCCGCGATCATGAAGCGGCCGCGCCGCACCGTCGGATCGTCTTCGGGCGCGCCCCAGGTTGTTTCGAGTGCGATGCGCGCATCCGCTGGCAGCGCGCGATACGCTTCGCGATAGTCTTCGAGCGACAGACTTTGCAACGCGGGCCGCAGATCGCGCACAACGGCATCGTTGGTCACGCCTTCGGTCAGCGCGGCGATGAGCGCATCGCCATTCGCGGGTATCGTGCCGACGCGATACGCTTCGCGCGCGAGCATCGACAGAATGCCGATGGCCGACGCGGGCGTGTCGAGGCCCACGCCATTGCCGATGCGCCCTTCGCTCGCAGGATAGTTCGCGAGCACGAGCGCGATGCGCTTTTGCGCATTCGGCGTGTGGCGCAGCGCGCACCATCGGCGGCTCAGTTCCGCGACGAAGCGCACGCGTTCCGCATCGGCCTGATAGCGCACGACGTCCACTTGCGTGTGCTCGCAGTGATACGCGAGGCCCTTGAAACTGACCGCCCGCGTGATGATGCGGCCATCGACTTCGGGCAGCGCAATGTGCATGGCAATGTCGCGCGAATTCAGGCCGTGATTGTCCTTGAGCCAGTCGTCGCGGTTGCCGCCGCTCAGAATGACTTGCAGCACCGGCGCATCGCCCGCGACTTCAAATACTTCGTCTTCGCCGATCACGCTGGCCGCGAACGCCGTCGTATTCAGGACGAGCGACGCGCGATGCTCGGCGCACAAACGCTCGACCACTTCGCGGCTCACGCTTTCCTTCAGCGACGAAATCGCGATCGGCAGCGGGTTCAACCCTTCTTTTTCGAGCGCTTCGATGAGCGCGTCGAACACGGCGGTGTTGCCCGCCTGCAAATGCGCGCGATAGAACAACAGGCCGACGACAGGCGCGTCTTGCGTCCAGCGCGCCTGCCAGTCGTCGATGACGGCGATATCGCGCTCCGGATGATAGATCGCGACCGCGGGCAACGGACTCGGCGACTGCGGCGCGCGTCCGAAACCGAATGCCCGATATGCGATGCTGCGCAGAAATTCTTCCGCATTGCGCGCGCCGCCTTCGCGCAGATAGCGCGACAACTCGCGGCAGAACGGCGCGTCCGCGGTGCTTTTTGCCGTCAGGTTGGGGTCTTCGGCGAGATCGCCCGAGAACATCGCGAGCAGTTGCTTTTCCTGCTTCGCCAGCGCGACGAGCCGCTCGATGCCATACGGCCAGTACGATTCGCCGCCGAGATGATCGACGATCACGACCTGCGCGTGCCGCAATACATCGTCGATATAAAAATCGACGGACGCGGGCTGACGCAGAAACGACTGATTCACCAGCCGCACTTCGGGAAAGCCCGCTTCCAGACGCGGAAACACGCTTGCGAGCAAGGCGAGCGTGGTATCGGCGGAACTGAGCACGACGATCGGCGCACGCGTCTGATCGATGCGCATGACGCCCTGCGCGTCGTCGACGAAGCCCCCCGGTGTCGTGCGAAGCAGATGCATTGCGTCAGGCCTGCACGGGCGCGCTCGCGAGCGCGGCGTCGAACGCGCGTTGCAACGTGTCGCGATCGAGATCTTCGCCGATCAGCACGAAGCGGCTTTCGCTCTTCGCATCCTTCAGTTCATTCACTTCATTCACGTTCCAGCGCCGGTCGAAATAGCTGTCGAAGCGCCGTCCGACGCCCTGCACGACGAGCCGCATCGCCGCGCCGGGCAACGCGGCGAAACCCTTCACGCGATAGATCGTGTGATGCTCGACGAGCGCATGCAGCGCCGCGATAGCCTGCTCGCGCGATTCGACGCGGCCATGCACGACGACCGAATCGAATTCGTCATGGTGATGGTCGGCATGACCTGCATCGTCGGGCGAGCCGTGATGATCGTGCCGCAGGTGAATGGTTTCCTCCGATGCCGATTCGAGCCCGAGCAGCGTATGCGCATCGAGCTTACCCATGTGCGCGGGCACGATCTTCACTTCGGGCGGGATTTCGGGGCGCACGAGCGCCACGACCTTTTGCAGCGCGTCGTCGTCCATGAGATCGGTCTTGTTGACGATGACCAGATCCGCCGACGAAAGCTGATCCTCGAACAACTCGTGCAGCGGAGATTCGTGATCGAGATTCGGGTCCGCCTTGCGCTGCGCATCGACCGCGACGGGATTGGCCGCGAACTGGCCGCTCGCGGCGGCGGGGCCATCGACCACGGTCACGACCGCATCGACGGTGAACGCGTTCCTGATCGACGGCCAGTTGAACGCCTGCACGAGCGGCTTGGGCAACGCGAGCCCCGACGTTTCGATCAGCACGTGATCGATGCTGTCGCGCCGCTCGACGAGTTGCTCCATGACCGGATAAAACTCTTCCTGCACCGTGCAGCACAGGCAGCCATTCGCCAGCTCATAAAGATTGCGATCGGCGGAACCGGCTTCGTCGTCGCAGCCGATGCCGCAACCCTTCAGGATTTCCCCGTCGATGCCAAGCTCGCCGAATTCGTTGACGATGACGGCGAGACGTTTTCCCTGCGCGTGGGAGAGGATATGCCGCATCAACGTGGTCTTGCCGCTGCCGAGAAAGCCGGTCACGACCGTGACGGGGATCTTGCGGGTTTGCATCGTAGCTCCGTGGCGGATGAAGCGTGAAAGTCGGCGCGATGCGTTGCGGGGACCGCGTGCGTCGTGCCGCGCTTCGATGGATCATGGACCGTGCCGCATCCCCGCGGCATCGATCCCTCTGAAGTCTGGCCGGTATCCGGGCTGACGATGACGCCGCTTCGCCTTCCCGCGCGTTTTCGCGCAGTGGCTTCGAAGCCGGCTTCCCGCACACGCGTTGAAAAACACCGTGCGCGCGGGGAATCGCTTACCGTTGCGGGGGCAGCGCAGGTTGACGTCCGTTCGATCGGCCGAATGGAACGCGCCCTGCTTCCCGTTTAACTGCGCGCGAGAGAATCCGCGCGCGAGCACCAAAACTGCGTGAAAGTCTAGGGCCGGCGGGGCCGAGCGTCAAGAAAAGGCGGACAGGCGTTGTATCATCTTCGGTCTTTACGGGAGGCCGGTTTCGCCATGGAGCACAGCATCATGCGGCTCGCGATCGGCATCGGCTGCAGGCGCGGTGCGAGCGCGGATTCGATCGAGCGAGCGGTGCGCATCGCGCTCGGCGCGCATGATTTCGGCGCGATCGCCATCGTCGCGAGCATCGATGCGAAAAGGGAAGAAGCGGGATTGCTCGCGTTCTGCGAGCGCCATCGCGTGCCGCTCGCCTTCTTTACCGCCGATGAAATCGCCCAAGCGCCGCGCACCGCGATTTCATATCATGCGCAACAAGCAATGAACGTCGATGGCGTATGCGAACCGTGCGCGCTGCTCGCAGGCAACGCGGACACGCTCATCGCGCCAAAAACGATCTATTGCGGCGTAACCGTCGCGATTGCAAGGGCGCGCGATTTCTCTGCGGCCGGAACATGAAGAGCGGCTTCTTCATCGCGCGGGGTGCTTCGTTTGCAGCGGACTTTTTCTGGGCTCGCGCTTTGAACATGTCCTTGCAGACGTAGACGAGTAAGACGAGCGCAATGAGTTCCATATATAAGTAGATCGCGTCCATTTCCTTGCTCCTCGAATCGGTTGCTGCATGGTTTCATGATGCACACCGTTTGTTAGCGCCGAGTTAGCACGTTATCTGGGGTACGATACGGCCCTTCCTTCACACTGGAGATCATGTGAAAACCGATACCGAATCGCATCTGCGCATGACCCAGCGTCGCAAAGAAGGGCACGAGAAAAAGCAGGCCGCGGCCGATCACGAGAAAGGTCTGTTGATCGTGAATACCGGCAACGGCAAGGGCAAGACCACGGCCGCTTTCGGCATGGCCGTGCGCGTGCTCGGTCACGGCATGAAGCTCGGCGTCGTGCAGTTCATCAAGGGCGCGCTGCACACGTCGGAGCGCGATTTCCTCGGCGCGATCGCGCAATGCGATTTCGTCACGATGGGCGACGGCTACACCTGGAACACGCAGAACCGCGAAGCCGATATCGCCACCGCCCGCAAAGGCTGGAACGAAGCGCGGCGCATGATCGAAAGCGGCGAGTATCAAATGGTCGTGCTCGACGAGCTGAACACCGTGCTCAAGTACGAGTATCTGCCGCTCGACGAAGTGCTCGGCGTATTGAAGTCACGTCCCGCGATGCTGCATGTGGTCGTAACGGGCCGTCACGCGCCGGACGCGCTCATCGAACTCGCCGATCTCGTCACGGAGATGCGCCTCGTGAAGCATCCGTATCGCGAGCAGGGCGTGAAAGCGCAACGCGGCGTCGAGTTCTGAACGCGATGCCCGACTGCCCCGCTCTTTTCATCGGCGCGAGCGCGTCGCATCAAGGCAAGACCACGGTCACGGCCGCGCTTGCGCGGCATCACGCGCGCCGCGGCCTGAAGGTGCGCGTCTTCAAGACCGGCCCGGATTTCCTCGATCCGATGATCCTCGAACGCGCATGCGGCGCGCCCGTCTATTCGCTGCATCTGTCGATGGTCGGTCTCGAAGCATGCCGCGCGCTGCTCGCACAGGCCGCGCGCGAGGCCGATCTCATTCTTATCGAAGGCGTGATGGGCCTCTTCGACGGCACGCCGAGCAGCGCCGATCTCGCCGCCGCGTTCGACGTGCCCGTGCTCGCGGTGATCGGCGCGCACGGCATGGCGCAGACCTTCGGCGCCATCGCGTTCGGCCTCGCGCGTTATCGCGCGGACGTGCCGTTTCATGGCGTGCTCGCGAATCGCGTTGCGTCGCCGCGTCATGCGCAGATGTTGTCCGAGACCATTCCGGAAGGGCTGCGCTATTGCGGCCATCTTTCGAATGCCGACGATATCGCGCTGCCCGAGCGTCATCTCGGTCTCACGCAGCCGGACGAGGTCGCCGGGCTCGATGCGCGTCTTGACCGCGCCGCCGATGCCATCGCGCAAACGACGCTCGCCGCGCTTCCGCCGCCTGTGCATTTTGCCGATGCGACGCTTCCCGCGCCGCCGCGTCTTCTGGAGGGCCTCGATATTGCGATCGCACGCGATGCCGCGTTCTCGTTCGTTTATCCGGCGAATATCGATCTGCTCGTCGCGATGGGCGCGCGCGTCCACACGTTTTCGCCGCTCGCCGACGAGCCCGCGCCGCCCGAAGCCGATGCGCTCTATCTGCCCGGCGGGTATCCCGAACTGCATGCCGCAACGCTCGCG
Organism: Caballeronia sp. PC1; assembly: GCF_021353155.1. Lineage (NCBI taxonomy): Bacteria > Pseudomonadati > Pseudomonadota > Betaproteobacteria > Burkholderiales > Burkholderiaceae > Caballeronia > Caballeronia sp. PC1. The sequence goes on along the minus strand of NZ_JAJUBH010000002.1, from coordinate 443,490 downwards.
GCCAATGCGCGCACACGCGCGTCGATCGCGCATCACGTCGCGCGCGGGAAGGCGGTCGTCGCGGAATGCGGCGGCATGCTGTATCTGCTCGATACGCTCACCGACGTCGAAGGTACACGGCATGCCATGCTCGGCGTACTGCCCGGCGATGCCGCGATGCAACGCAAGCTGTCGCGCCTCGCGATGCAGCGCATCGACACGGCGCATGGCGCGATGACCGGCCACACGTTCCACTACTCGACACTCGACACGCCGATGCGCCCTGTTCTCAACGCAACGCACGCGACCACGGGCGCGGCGGGCGAAGCGCTGTATCGGCATGGCCCGGTGACGGCCACGTACATGCATGCCTACTGGCCGTCGAATCCGGCCGCAGCCGCCGCGCTCTTTCGCGGCGAAACACTATGACGACCACGCAAGACATCCGCACGCCGCTCGACCTCGCCGACACCATCGAGCGTGCAAGAACGCAGCAGCCGGTCGGCTCCCCGTGCACCGACGTCTGCAAGCTCGATGCCGAAAGCGGCCTGTGCCTCGGCTGTTTCAGAAGCCGCGAAGAGATCAAAACCTTCAGGTCGATGGACGACGCCGCGAAGCTGGCTCTGTTCGACGCCCTGCTTGCGCGGCGCGCGGCGAAAGCGAAGTAAGACGCTCAGGCCGCAGCCATGCGCCGCACCGAAGGACTTTCCAGTTCCCGCGCGGCGAGCGCGCCGAACACGAGGCCGAGCGTCGTCCAGATCAGCGCCTGAATACCGATCGCGGCCACGCGGAAATTCCACAGCAGCGACGCGGAGAACCCGGCGGGCACTTCGTCGATACCCGGCAGCGCGACCTGCGCAATCACGATCACGACGACATACGCCGCCACGGCGATGAGCGTCGCGTTCCAGCCGCCGTGCCGCGCCGCCATGCGCCGCTGCAAGCGCACGGCGAACACGGCCGCCGCGAGGGAAATCGCGACCATGCCGAAGAACAGCGCCGTACGCGGCCCGATGGTCTCGGCATTGCCCACGGCGGGCGGATTCGGCGGGTACTTGAGAAACGGCACGATCGCGACGCTCACGAAGCCGAACAACGCCAGCAACGCCGCCGTGCCCCGCGCCCGCAGCGCGCCGAGCCGTCCATAGGCGAATGCGAACACGAGCGAGAAGAGCCCGCCCAACGCGGTGCCGAATACGGCGACGCCCGTCAGCAGGCCGAGGCCCGCTTGCGTATCGCGCGAGACCACGTCTTCGCCGCCGTGATCGTGCGAGTGCGCGGCGTTCGCCGATGCATCGGCGGGCGCGTGTTCATGCTCGTGTTCGTGCGCGGGCTGCGCCTCTTCGTGTTGTTCCTCGAACGCAATGGCGCGCGCCACCGACGGCTCGCCGAACGCACGCGCGAAACCGAAGCCGATCAGGCCCGCGACGAGTCCCGCGATCATGCCGCGTATCAGCAAGGTGCGAATCATGAATCGCCCTCAGTGGCACGGAAAGCCGAGCAGATGCCGGCCATCGTGAACGAATTCGTGGACGTAAGTGCCCGAGAAGATCGATGTCGCGCCCTGCTCCGCCCCGACGAAATAAATGGCGATCAGCAGAATGAGGCCGATGAAAATGGCCCAGGGCAGCACCTCGCGCACCGGAATGGGCACGGGTGCATCCAGCGACGAGGGAGCCGGAAAGACCGGCGCGTTGGAAGCGTTCATGGTGGTTCTCCAGGGAAAAGCGCGTCCCGATTGACGAAGAGCATGCAGCGGGGTCTGACTCGCGGCGCAGCGCCTTTCGGCTCTGCCGCATACAGTGGCGCGACCGTGCCGGGTTTGCACCGGCTTCCTCGCACTGCAAGCTTGCCATTCTATGATGATTGACGGCAAAGTGAAACGATTCCGATCCGCCCGTCACGCTCCCTTGGAACTCATCTTTCTGTGCCACGCCGCCACGCGCGCGATGAAAGCCGGCCGCTTTCCCACCGGCGACGAACCGGCCGCCCACGATGAGCGCGACCGGGTCGCTTCGCTGCGCGCACGCGGCGGCACGCGCGTCATCGCGAGCCCGGCGCGTGTTGCGCGCCAGACGGCGGAATGGATCGCCGATGCCTTCGAGATCGTGCCCGCGTTCGACGACATCGATTACGGCCGTTGGCGCGGGCTTTCTCTGCGCGAAGCCGGCGAGCGCGAACCCGCGCAACTCGCCGCATGGCTCGCGGACCCGGAGGCGCATCCGCACGGCGGGGAAAGCGTCGCGATGCTCGCTGCACGCGTCGCTCAGGGTTTTGCGTTTATCGACCGGCTCAATGCGCGCGAGCGCTGCATCGTCGTCACGCATGCGATCGTCGTGAAAGCCGCGCTCGCGCATGCGCTCGGCATGCCGCTTCGATCGGTCTACGGGATGGACCTCGCGCCGCTGTCCTCGACGGTGCTGAAACGCGCTTCGCCCGCCGATGCATGGATCGCCTGAACTTCGCTCCCGGCGAACGGCTCAAAGCAGACAGCGTATCGCATGCGCGATGCCGCCCGAACCGTTACAGGAGACTCAGATGGCGCACTACGTGGATGGATTCGTCGTACCCGTTCCCATCGACAAAATCGATGCCTACCGTGCGATGGCCGAAGCAGCCGGCAAAATCTGGCTGGAACACGGCGCGCTGCAATTCGTCGAGACCATCGCCGACGATGTGAAGCCCGGCAAGGTCACGTCTTTTCCGCAGAGCGTGCAGTTGAAGGAAGGCGAGACCGTCGTGTTCTCGTATATCGTCTACGCATCACGCGAAGAGCGCGACAGCGTCAACGCGAAAGTCATGGAAGACCCGCGCCTCAAAGCCATGATGGAAAACGGCGAGCCGCCGTTCGACGGGAAACGCATGTTCTTCGGCGGCTTCACGACCATCGTCGAACTCGAACGCAACTGATTTTCTTGTTCAATCGCGAAGGAAATATATCGACATGTATATCGCCATGAACCGCTTCAAGATCGTGCCCGGCGCCGAGGCCGACTTCGAACGTCTCTGGACCAGCCGCGACACGCATCTGAAAGACGTGCCGGGGTTCGTCGAGTTTCATCTGCTCAAAGGTCCGACAAAGGACGATCACGTCCTCTATTCGAGCCATACGATCTGGGCCAATCAGGCGGCCTTCGAAGACTGGACGCGCTCGGACGCGTTTCGCGCCGCGCATCGCAACGCGGGCGGCGAAACGCGCCAGCTCTATCTCGGGCATCCCGAGTTCGAAGGATTCGAGGTCATTCAGACCGTTAAATAGGCACTGGCGCGTGGATTCGAACGGTCGCGCGCTTCTCCGGTGAAACACGTTCGTTTTACACAGATGTGAAAAAACGCGCTTTGCATTCGTGCTTTTTTCAGACGGTTGTCAGTTCTTCGCGCCGCGCGCCATGCGCTGCAACGTCGACGAATCGATCGCCGCCGCGCAGATGCGCACGGCTTCCTTCAACGTACGCGGGCGCCCCGCGCCGAATTGCGATTCGAGCATCGCCACGGCGCGCAAACGCTCGTCGTTGCCGAGCTTCTCGCCGGTGGCAAGCTCGAGCACGGATATGAAGTATGCCGCCGGCGGCGCGGCGCTTGGCCGGGCCGCCCCCTTGCGGTCCCCGCCCGCGCCCTCTCGTCCGTCCTCGTGTGCCGGAATCCACGGGTGCCATTTGCTGTCGTATCGACTTTTCATGGGTCAGTTCGCTGGCTCTATTGCTGTGGCGCGCTGTGCGCCGTTCATCCGATGGCGTCTTCGCGCCTTCATCGCTCAAAAAAAACAGTCAGCAAGTCCCGTTCCAACCCGCACGGCCTTATGGGGTCTGGCGTTACGCGCCTTTTTCCTCCGACAAAATCGCGCGCGCGACGCGGCACGCCGCCAGGTCCCACGCCGCGCAGCCGACCGACTTGAACATCACGGCGCGCGTGGCGTCGGCGTTCTTCGCCGAAGCCGCGAGCGCCTCGGCCAGCGGATGCACCGCGTTCCAGTCGATGCCCGCGAGAATGAAGTCGCCCGCTTCGTGCCGCGCGCCCGCGGGATCATCCACGTAAAGCTCGCTCGCATGAACGGTCGCGGCGGCGATCTCGGCGGCATCGGCGGTGAACGCGCCCACGCCGATCACGAGGCGGCCCGCGCGCGCGGGCATCGTGTAGACGGGCGTCTTGCTCGTGGTCGCGGCGATCACGACATCGACGGAATCGGGAATCGCCGCGTCGTTCAGCGCGGTCAGACTGGCCGACAGCGACGCGTGCGCCGCGCAGAATTCGCGCGCACGTCCCGCACGCGAGCCCTGCACGCGAATACGCGCATCGGGATAGACGGCGGCGAGCGCCTCGATGTGATACGCCGCCTGCTTGCCCGTGCCGATCACGAGCACCTCGCGCGGCGCGCCCGCATGCAGCGCGCGGATCGCGAGCATCGAGACCGACGCCGTGCGCCGGCCCGTGACGGTCGGACCGTCGAGCATGAACTGCGGCACCCCGGTGACGGCGTCATACGCCGTGACCTGGCCATGAATCGTCGGCAGGCCGAGCGCGCCATTGCCCGCGCAGACGTTCACGAGCTTGTGCATGGCGAGATCGGCGGCGCTCGCGGGCATGGAGAGCATCACGCCGCCTTCGATCGGCACCACCATGCGCTCCGGACTGACGATGCGCCCCGCCGCGTAATCGAGCATGGTCGCGGCGAGCGTGTCCACGAGCCGGTCGTACGGCACCAGGCGTGCGGTGTTGGCTTCGTCGAAACTGTGGATCGTCGCGGTCATCGTGTCGCTCGCTGTTAGGGTTGAAAGTGCCATCGGCATGCCATCGAAATGCCGGAACATTCTAACGGCGCGCGCCGTCGTGTCATAAAGCGCGCGCGCTTTCTAAAATGAATCAGCGAATCGCCGATGCGGTCATTGTCATATGACTGCCATCGAATGCCGTCATAATCGGCCGTCCCGCGCCGCAAGTCGAAACGACGACAGCGGCTGCCCCAGAACGCCACGGAGCCCTTCATGAACACGACGGACAAACAGCGCCGTTTCCATGCCGACATCATCGACAGCTACGACGAAGAGTTCGAGATGGAGGTCGACGATCGCTTCCTGGACGGCGAATCGACCTTTTCGGAAGAAGAGCGCCAGTTGCGCAAGACGTATTTCCGCGAACTGTTCCGTTTGCAGGGCGAACTCGTGAAGCTGCAGGACTGGGTCGTGCACACGGGGCACCGGCTGGTCGTGCTTTTCGAAGGACGCGATGCGGCGGGCAAAGGCGGCGCGATCAAGCGCATCACGCAACGCCTGAATCCCCGCGTGTGCCGCGTGGCCGCGCTGCCCGCGCCGAACAATCGCGAACGCACGCAATGGTATTTCCAGCGCTATGTTTCGCACTTGCCGGCGGCCGGTGAAATCGTTTTATTCGACCGGAGCTGGTATAACCGCGCGGGCGTCGAGCGCGTGATGAATTTCTGCAGCGACGAAGAGTATGAAGAATTCTTCCGCTCGGTGCCCGAGTTCGAGAAGATGCTGGTGAGAAGCGGCATCCAGATCGTGAAGTACTGGTTCTCGATCACCGATGACGAACAGGAAGTGCGCTTCCAGGCGCGCATCGAAGATCCGCTCAAGCAGTGGAAGCTGAGCCCGATGGATCTGGAAAGCCGCCGCCGCTGGGAAGCGTATACGGCGGCCAAGGAAGTGATGCTTCAGCGCACGCACATTCCCGAGGCGCCGTGGTGGGTCGTGCACGCGGTCGACAAGAAGCGCGCACGCCTGAACTGCATCAGCCACCTGCTAAGCCAGGTGCCGTATCACGATGTCGAGCATGCGTCGATCGAACTGCCCGACCGCGTGTTCAATCCCGATTATCTGCGTCAGCCCGTTCCCGACGATATGTACGTTCCCGAAGTCTATTGAGCGTCGATATCAGCAGCAGTTGTTGCAGGGCAGATGCTTGACGGCGGCGCTGCTGCGCTGACGCGCCACCGTATGACGCAGCGCGAACTGATACGCGTGCTGCGAGCCCTTCAGCATCATCACGAACATCACCTGGGCGAGATTGAAGTCGAGCGTGACCATCAGGCGCGTCAACAGCAGCAGTGGCAGCACCACCGCCGGCTGATACAGTTGCTTTGCGATCAAGTCTCTCATCATCGGCTCCTTATCCCTTGATTGAATTCTAAGGATTCGAGCCCTGCGGATAAACGCTAGATAGGTGAAGACATATGTTCCGGGAAACGAACAATCGCGTTTACCCGGCGCCTAATGCATATGGCCCTGCATTGAGCAGGGCCATATTCATGCATTACTTCTGCGCGAGACTCGGCTCGGGCACGGGTTTGGGCATCGCATCGCCCCAGCCGCCGCCCAGCGCGCGGATCAGATTCACCGTCGAGATCGCCTGCGCGCCCTGCAATTGCACCGATGAACGCTGCGTTTGCAGCACGGTGCGCTCGGCATCGATCACGTCGAGATAGTTCACCGCGCCCTCGGTGTACTGCGTGCGCGAGAGCTGCGCCGCGCGGACCGACGCCTTCACGGCATCCTCCTGCGTGGCCGTCTGGTCTTCGAGAATGCGCAGGTCCGAGAGGTTGTCCTCCACCTCGCGGAACGCGACCAGCACCTGCTGGCGATAGCTCGCCACATCCTCTTCATAGATCGCGCGCGCATTCGCGAGATTGCCCTTGCGCCGGCCGCCATCGAAGATCGGGATATTGAGCGCCGTGCCCGCGAACGGCCCGAGCAGGAATGTGCGGCTCGACCATTTGAAGAGATCGCCGAGCGTCGCCGATTCGAAACCGCCCAGGCCCGTCAGCGTAAGCGACGGGAAGAACGCCGCCTTCGCCACGCCGATGCGCGCATTCGCCGCCGCCATGGCGCGTTCCGCCGCCGCGATATCGGGACGACGCTCCAGCAGCGACGAAGGCAGACCCGGCGGCACGCGGATCGTCACCGGCTTGAGCGGATTCGCGGCCATCGTGAACTCGGCGGGCGCCTTGCCCAACAGCACCGCAAGGCTATGCTCCGATGCCGCGCGCAGACGTTGCACCGTCATCGCTTCCGAGCGCGCCGTCGCAAGCTCCGACTTCGCGCGCGCCAGATCCAGTTCGCTGATATCGCCTTCGTTGAAGCGCTTTTGCACGAGCTTCAGCGCTTCCTCGCGCAGTTGCACCGTGCGCGTGTAGACGTCGGCTTCGGCATCGAGCTCGCGCAGATTGAAGTAGTTCTGCGCGACATCCGCCTGCAGCGCGAGCTGCACCGAACGGAACAGCGCCTCGCTTTGCTGCGTCTCGGCGTTCGCGGCCTGCACCGTGTTCGCGACGCGGCCGAACAGATCCACTTCATACGACACGCTCGCCTGCGCGCGCCACAACGTCTGCGCGGGCACGTTGCCATTGGGCGGCAGGAACTGCGATGCGGGCGAGAACTTCTCCCGCGTCGGCCCGAAGCCCGCGTCGAGCGTCGGGAACAGGCCCGCTCGCGCCGTCTGGTTGATCGCGCGCGCTTCCTTCACGCGCGCGGCGGCGGCCCGCAGATTCTGGTTCGCGTCCTGCGCCTGCTTTTCCAGATCGTCGAGCGTGGCGTCGCCGAAAATCGTCCACCATTCGCCGCGCAGCATCTCTTCGGAAGGCTGCGCGGCTTTCCATGTGCCCGCTTCCGACGCCTGCAAAGCGGGCGTTTCCTTATAGGCGGAAGGCGCGTTGACGTCGGGCTTCTCGTAGGTGGGCGCAAGCGAACATCCGACCAGCAGCAACGCGGCCATCAGACTCGAAACAACATGCAGCTTATTCATCATTGACCTCATTGCGCTTCGACCGAAGCACCGATACCGCGCATCTGCGGATGCGTGCCGTGCTTGTCCGTCACATGCTCCGTGCGCGAGAGCTTGCGCAGGATCACATAGAACACCGGCGTGAGCATCAGACCGAAGAGCGTGACGCCCAACATGCCGAAGAACACCGCGACGCCCATTGCATGACGCATTTCCGAGCCCGCGCCCGACGACAGCACGAGCGGCACCACACCCATGATGAACGCGATGGACGTCATCAGAATCGGGCGCAGACGCAGGCGGCTCGCTTCGATCGCGGCCTGCACGATGGAACGTCCCTGCATCTCCAGTTCGCGTGCGAACTCGACAATCAGAATCGCGTTCTTCGCCGACAGGCCCACGAGCACCATCAAGCCGATCTGCGTGAAGATGTTGTTGTCGCCATCGGTGAGCCATACGCCGAGCAAGGCGGAGAGAATGCTCATCGGCACGATCAGGATGACCGCGAGCGGCAGCGTCAGGCTTTCATACAGCGCGGCGAGCACGAGGAACACGAGCAGCACGCTGATCGGGAAGACCCACAGCGCGGCATTGCCGGCAAGAATCTGCTGATACGTGAGATCGGTCCATTCGAACTTGATCCCGCGCGGCAGCACTTCCGCCGCAATACGTTCCGCCGCGGCCTGCGCCTGGCCCGACGAGTAGCCCGGCGCGGGCCCGCCGTTGATATCCGCGGCGGTGTAGCCGTTGTAGCGCACGACCATTTCCGGGCCATACGTCGGCGTGACCTTCACGAGCGAGGACAGCGGCACCATGTCGCCATTCGCGTTACGCGTCTTCAGCAAGCCGATATCTTCCGGATTCGCGCGGAACGGCGCATCGGCCTGCACGCGCACCTGATACACGCGTCCGAAGCGATTGAAGTCGTTCACGTAGAGCGAGCCGAGATAGACCTGCATCGTGTCGAACACGTCCGTCACGGAGACGCCAAGCTGCTTCGCCTTCACGCGATCCAGATCGACGTTGAGTTGCGGCACGTTGATCTGATAGCTGGAGAACGTCGGTCCGAGCTCGGGCGTCTGCGCGGCGCGCTTGATGAACGCCTGCGTGGCATCGTTGAGCGCCGCATAACCGAGCGCGCCGCGATCTTCCAGTTGCATCTTGAAGCCGCCCAGCGTGCCGAGGCCCAGAACCGGCGGCGGCGGGAACACGGCGATGAACGAGCCCTTGATGCCCGCGTACTTCTGATTCAGCGCGCCGGCGATCGCGCCCGCGGACAGCGCCTTGTCATGCACGCGTTCCTTGAACGGCTTCAACGTGACGAACACGATGCCCGCGCTCGACGAGTTGGTGAAGCCATTCACGGACAAGCCCGGGAATTCCACCGCGCTCTCCACGCCCGGCTGCTTCAACGCGATATCGCTCATCTGGCGGATCACGCCTTCGGTGCGATCGAGCGATGCGCCGTTCGGCAGTTGCGCGAAGCTAATCAGATATTCCTTGTCCTGCGCGGGCACGAAGCCGCCCGGCACGACCTTGCCCATCAGCACCGCGCCGCCGAGCAGCACGGCATACACGCCCATCATCAAGGCCTTGCGATTGATGACATTCTTCACGCCCTTGCCGTACGCATCGGAACCGCGATGAAACACCTTGTTGAACACACGGAAGAATCCACCGAACACGCGATCCATGCCACGCGTGAGCCAGTCTTTCGGTTCATCGTGACCCTTGAGCAGCAAGGCGGCGAGCGCGGGCGACAGCGTCAGCGAGTTGAACGCGGAGATCACCGTCGAGATCGCGATGGTCATCGCGAACTGCTTGTAGAACTGGCCCGTGAGACCCGACATGAACGCGAGCGGCACGAACACGGCGACGAGCGTCAGCGCGATCGCGATAATCGGCCCGCTCACTTCGCGCATGGCCTGATAAGTCGCCTCTCTCGCCGATAAACCCGCCTCGATGTTTCGCTCGACGTTTTCGACGACCACGATCGCATCGTCGACGACAATGCCGATGGCCAGCACCATCCCGAACAATGACAGCGCGTTGATCGAGAACCCGAACGCAAGCAGCAGCGAGAACGTCCCGACGATGGAGACCGGCACCGCGAGCAGCGGAATGATCGACGCGCGCCACGTCTGCAGGAACACGATCACGACGAGCACGACGAGCGCGATGGCTTCGGCGAGCGTGTGAATCACGGCTTCGATCGACGAACGCACGAACTGCGTCGGGTCATAGACGATCTGATATTCCAGGCCTGCGGGCATGTCCGCCTGCAGTTCCTTCATCGTCTTGCGGACTTCGTCGGAAATCTGCAGCGAGTTCGCGCCCGGCTGCTGATTGATCGCGATCGCGACCGCCGACTTGTTGTCGAGCAGCGAGCGCAAGCCATATTCCGACGCCGCGAGTTCGACACGCGCCACATCGGAGAGATGCGTGACCGCGCCATCGGGCGAAGTCTTCAGCACGATGTCGCGGAATTCCGACTCGTTCTGCAAGCGGCCGCGCGCGTTCACGTTCAGTTGCAGCGGCACGTTCGGCAGTGTCGGCGAGCCGCCGATCACGCCTGCGGCCACCTGCACGTTCTGCTCGCGAATCGCGTTGACGACATCGGTCGCCGTCATGCCGCGCTGCGCGACCTTTTGCGGATCGAGCCATACGCGCATCGAGTAATCGCCCGAGCCCCACAACTGCACTTCACCCACGCCCGCAATGCGTTCGAGCCGGTCCTTCACGTTGATCAGCGCGTAGTTGCGCAGATACGTCATGTCGTAACGGCCATTGGGCGAGTTCAGGTGCACGACCATCGTGAGCGTGGGCGACGACTTGATCGTCGTCACGCCGAGACGCGTCACGTCCTGCGGCAGGCGCGGCAACGCCTGATTCACGCGGTTCTGCACGAGCTGCGTGTTCTTGTCCGGATCGGTGCCGAGCTTGAACGTGACGGTCGTCGTGAGGTTGCCGTCGCTATTCGCCTGCGACTGCATGTAGAGCATGTCCTCGACGCCGTTGATCTGCTCTTCGAGCGGCGAGGCCACGGTTTCCGCAATCACCTTCGGGTTGGCGCCGGGATACTGCGCATGCACCACGACCGAAGGCGGCACGACTTCCGGATACTCGGAGATCGGCAGCTTGAACATGGCGATGATGCCCGCCAGCAGCACGATCACCGAGAGCACGCCCGCAAAGATCGGGCGGTCGATGAAAAATTTGGATATGTTCATGACGAGTTCTGTCTGTTGCGGAACGGCCCTTACTGCGCGGACGCCGTCTTCACGGCGGGCGCCTTGTCGTCGTCGTTCATCGCGACGTTGTTGGCCTTGATCACGTCGTTCGGACGCACGCGCTGCAAGCCGTTCACGACGATGCGCTCGCCCGCCTGCAGACCCTTGCTGATGACGCGCAGGCCTTCATGCGTCTGACCGAGCGACACTTCGCGGTACTGCACGCGGTTGTCCTTGTCGACCACCATTACGAACTTCTTGTCCTGATCGGTGCCGATGGCTTCGTCCTCCACGAGCACGGCCGGATGCGGCGTGCCGCCGCCCACTTTCACGCGGGCATAGAGCCCCGGCACCAGCGAGCCGTCCGGGTTGTTGAAGCGCGCGCGCACGCGAATCGTGCCGGACGTCGTATCGAGCCGGTTATCGACGGAATCCACCACGCCGTCGCGCGAATAGCCGTCTTCGTTCGCGAGACCGAGCGACACCGGCACGTTGCTGCCCGCATCGCGGCCGAGATAGCGCAAGTACGTTTGTTCATCGACATCGAACGATGCGTAGATCGGCGAGACAGACACGAGCGTCGTCAGCAAGGGCGCGTTGCCGCCCGTCGAGACGATGTTGCCCACCGTGAGCTCCGCGCGCGATACGCGGCCCGACACGGGCGCCGTGATGTGCGTGTACGCGAGATTGATCTTCGCGGCTTCGAGCGCGGCCTGCGCGGCCTTCAGGTTGGCGACGGCCTCGCGCGCGGCGTTCTGCTTCTCGTCGTAATCGCGCTTCGCGATCGCGTTGTCGGCGAGCAGGCGTTCGGCGCGCGCCGCATCCGTCGACGTATATCCGTTGCGCGCCTGCGCCGCCGCGAGCTGCGCCTGCGCGCGATCGACTTCGGCTTCATACGGGCGCGGATCGATCGTGAAGAGTGCATCGCCCTTCTTCACGAGCTGGCCGTCCTTGAAATGCACGGCGACGATGGTCCCGGGAACGAGCGGACGAATATCGACGTGATCGACGGCTTCGAGCCGGCCCGAATAGCTTTGCCAGTCGGTGATGGTCTTCGATACCACGGTCGCGACATCGACTTCGGTGGCGGTCGGACTATGAGCGGCGGCTTTGGCTTCGCTGATCGCCGCATCGCCGTGGCCGCGCCAGGCGGTGTATCCGCCCGCGCCGGCGATGATCAGCGTCGCGCCCAGCGCGGCGTAGATGCGTTTGCGAGTGAAAGACATGGTGAGAGGCTCCGGTTTGCGTTGAGATTGTTGTTGTGTGGGGCGATTCGTGCGTGCCGAATCTTGCGGTCACTTTGCGCGCGCGAGACGCTTCCTGAAGAACGCGACGACATCGGCGAGCGCGTCGGGATGCGCAGCCAGCGCGTTGTGCGAGGCCTTGTTATGGCGCGTGACTTCGGTCGGCACGCCGGCGGCGATCAGCTCGCCCGCGTATTTCTCGGCTTCGATATGCAGCAGATCGTGCTCGGCGCTCGCGATCAGCGCGGGCGGCAGGCCCGCGAGACGGCGCGATTCGAGCGGCGCGGCATACGGATGCAAACGTTGCGACGGATTCGGCAGATACGCGCGATAACAACGCGCGCACTCGCTCGCCTCCAGGTCGGGGCACAGCACTTTGCGCTCGTCGGCGAGGCGCGTCATGCTCGGATCAAGCAGCGGCGCGAGCAGCACCTGCGCCGAGATGCGTATATCGCCGCGATCGCGCGCGATGGCCGCGACGCAGGTGGCGAGATTTCCGCCAGCGTCGTGGCCCGCAATGCCGATGCGCTGCGGGTCCGCCCGCTGCGCGCGGGCCTGCGCAACCGCCCATTGCACCGCGCGGTAGCCGTCTTCCGGCGCGGCGGGAAACGGATAAGCGGGCGCGAGCGAATAGCCCACCGACACGACCCACGCGGGCGTATCGCGGGCAATCGTCGCGGCGGCAATATCGGCGTCGTCGAGATGGCCGCGAATAAAACCGCCGCCGTGGAAGTAAAGAACGATGGGCAGTAGCGTGCCGTCCGAGGCCGGACGATAACTGCGCAGCGTGATCGGTTGCGCGTGTCCCGTGATGTGCACATCTTCGACGCACAAGCGCGGACCCGACTCCAGATCCAACAGTGTTGCCATGGTTATTTTCGGTGCAAGGCCGGTACTGCAAGGCCTTCACGCATAAGTTGCGATGGTGCGAATGATGGAGTCCGCGCCTTTTTTGATAAATGCCTATAATCCGGCAACACAATTCGGTCGCACCGAACAATCGTGGTTATCCCTTGCGATTGTTTGTATCGGCCATTCTTTAGCGCTCGCTTAATAAAGTGCGTCGCTAAGCCAGGAAGGTGAGAGAACATGGATCGGCTACAGGCAATGCAGGTCTTCACCCGCGTCGTGGACACGAATAGCTTTTCGCGCGCGGCGGACACGCTCAATCTCCCGCGCGCGTCGGTCACGACGATCATTCAGAATCTCGAAGCGCATCTGAACGTGCGGCTCCTTCAGCGCACGACGCGCAGACTCAATCTCACGCCGGACGGCGCCGCGTATTACGAGCGCTGCGTGCGCATTCTCGCGGATATCGAAGAAGCGGAAAGCACGTTCTCGAATAACGGCAAGGGACCGCATGGCAAGCTGCGCGTCGATATGCCGGGCGCGATCGGGCGGCTTATCGTGATGCCGCAGCTATGCGATTTCCACACGCGCTATCCGGATATCGAGCTGATGATGGGCTTCGGCGACAAGCCCGTCGATCTCATTCAGGAAGGCGTGGATTGCGTGATTCGCGTCGGCACGTTGCAGGATTCGAGTCTCGTCGCGCGGCGCATCGGCGTGTTTCAGGGCGTGACGGTGGCCGCGCCGCAATATCTGGAACGCAATGGCACGCCGAAAACGCTCGAAGATCTGCAGAATCACACGGCGGTGAATTACTTTTCGAGCCGCACGGGTCGCATTCTGGATATGGATTTCGTCGTCGACGATGAAACCATCGAAGTGAAGATGCGCGGCATGATTGCCGTCAACGATGCCGAAGCGTATCTGAGTTGCGGCCTGAAAGGCGTCGGCATCATTCAGGTGCCGCGCTTCATGGCGCTGCCGCATCTGCGCGCGGGCGAGCTTGTCGAAGTGCTGCCGCAATGGAATCCGCTGCCCATGCCGATTTCCGCGGTGTATCCGCATAACCGGCACTTGTCGCCGAAAGTGCGCGTATTCGTCGATTGGGCCGCCGAGTTGTTCGAGCGCTGCCCGCTTCTGCAAGGCCAGAAAGAAGCGGAAGAGCGCTGCCTGCCGACGAGCACGGCATCGCCGACCATCATTCGGCATGGCACGCCGGAAGTCGCCGGCACCGAAGATGTCGTTGCATAACCTGCGCTCCTGAGCCGCGCACGAATGACGATAAACGAAAACACATTCGTGCGCCGCGTGGGCGCGGACGAAGCGCTGAGCTATGTCGATGCGCTTGCCGACGTGCTCATCGACTGCGTGGAAGGCGGCGCTTCAGTGAGCTTCATGCTGCCGATCTCGCGCGCAACGGCTATCGCATTCTGGACGCGTGTCGCGCAAGGCGTCGCGCGTGATGAGCGCATTCTGCTCGTCGCCGAAGACGCGCATGGCGATGTCGTCGGCACGGTGCAGTTGATCCTCGATCAGCCCGAGAATCAGCCGCATCGCGCCGATATCGCGAAGATGCTCGTCGCGCGCCGTGCAAGACGCAAAGGCATCGCGCACCGTCTGATGGCTGCCGCCGACGATGCCGCGCGCCACGCGGGCAAATCCGTCCTCGTGCTCGATACAGTGACCGGCGGCGATGCCGAACGCCTCTACGAACGCGCCGGCTGGCAACGCGTGGGCGTCGTGCCGAACTATGCATTGATGCCCGACGGCACGTTGTGCGGCACCACTTTCTTTCACAAGCAACTCGCGTAGGCGCTTGCCCGACAAGGGTTTACGCGATTATTCGCCGATTTCAATAAATCTTTTCGCGGATACGGCATTTATCCGCATGTGGCGCGAGACTACATTCGTTCCTACCGCAGCGTGCTTAACGCGAATTGCAATCCGCATTTGCCCGCACGCCGCATCGGAACGAAGGAGTCGCCAGCATGAAGCAGCTCATCACGGGGTTTTCGCTCGCCGCCATCTCGGCCGTCGTCACGACCACCGCCTTCGCGGAGGGCGGACAGGGCATTGGCCGCGCCGGCAATTATCAGGTTCAAACGCAGACGCAAGCCAATGCGGGCGATACGCCGAAGAGCCGCGCACAAGTGCGCGCGGAACTCGTGGCCGCCTTTTCGAATGGTTCGCTGCCCGCGTTGAACCGCAATAGCTACCCGGAGCGCAGCATGTGGGGCGACGCCATCGCCGCGCAAAGCGAGCAGCGCGCCCGCGATGCGGCGCAAGCGGAAGCACGCAATCGTGAAATCGTCGAGTACGCAAACGGCTCGGCAACCGGCAACGTGACGGCGCGCTGATCGCGCCGTGATTCAGGCATCAAGAGGTCATCATGTTCGATAACACATCACTCGATCAATTCTCGCTTCTCGACGAACTCCCTTCGACGACGCCGGTATGGCGTCCGTTCGTGCCGCATGCAGCGGATACGATGCAGGACGCTAAACAGGAAAGCGATTCGAAACATTGAACGAAGGCGCGGATGCTGAATCCGCGCCTTTTTTCATTCAACCGCACGCGCCGATTTCACCGCACGACGTGCAGAAGTCGCAGCCATCCTTGCGGATGACGGCATTCGCACCGCACGTCGCGCATTTGCGGCCGTGCATTTGGGGAAGGCCATGAGGATCGATTTCGCCTTGCGCGACACCCTCGGAAACATCTTCGCCTTCGTCGCTTGCAGTTACCGCATGCGCCGCGCGATCGGCGCTCTTGCGCGCAAGCACGCGCGACGGTACCTGGTTGCCCTCTGCATCGAGGAAGCCACGGCGATGAAGAATCTGCTGGATCGCATACGCTAGCGCCGCGACTTCCGAATCGTGCCAGCGCGGACTGCGATGACCGTCGAGCCGCTCGACGTCGCCGAGCCGCACTTGTCCGCGATCCCACGACACCTTGCGCATGTCCTGCAGCGTGCGCGCGGCGAACCCGCCGCGTGCGGCCAGCGACAGCGAACGCATCGTCGCCGTGATCCACTGCTGCGATTCGTCGCTCTGCCCCGTCGGAATGAAGAACTCGATGGGCCGCTCGATCGTGACGTCCTCGCCCGCGATGCGCCCCGTCACTTCGATGAACGACACCGCGAGATAGAGCGACTTCTTCCCCGCCTGCGTCAGATATTCGACCTTCTCGATGATGGCAGGCAATTCGCCTCTCGGCCGATGATCGATCGCGATGCGCAGCGGATCGAGATCGAGCTCGGGGTCCGGCGAATCGCTCGGCGTTTCGGCGGGCGCGACGGAGAGCACCGCGCCCAGCGTCTCGTTGGGCCGGTACGTGGCCAGCCCCTTGAGTCCGCGCCGCCATGCTTCGAAATAGAGATCCTGAAACTTGTCGAACGGATAATCGGCGGGCACGTTCACGGTCTTCGAGATCGACGTATCGACGAACGGTTGCACCGCCGCCATCATCTCCATGTGATCGTGCGCGGACATGTCCAGCGCGCTCACGAAGTAATCGGGCAGCGCGGTCACATCGCCGCCCATCTCGCGATAGAGCCGGTACGCATGATCTTCGACGGCGAAGGTCTGACGCGAACCGTCCGCCATGCGCTTCGTGCGCTGATACGTCCATGAAAACGCCGGCTCGATGCCGTTCGATGCGTTGTCCGCGAACGCGAGGCTCACCGTGCCCGTCGGCGCGATCGACAGAAGATGGCTGTTGCGGATGCCATGCTCGCGAATCGCGCTTTTGATGTCGTCCGGCAGGCGCGAAGCGAACGTGCCTTCTTCGAGATAACGCTTCGCATCGAAGCGCGGAAACTTGCCGCGCTCGCGCGCGAGATCGACGGAGGCGCGATACGCTTCGTCGCGCATCGTGCGTGCGACGCGCGTGGCGAAGTCGCGCCCTTCCTGCGCGTTGTAGCGCAAGCCGAGCATCACGAGCGTATCGCCCAGCCCCGTGAAACCCACGCCGATGCGCCGCTTTGCCGCCGCTTCGTCCGCCTGTTCTTCGAGCGGCCAGAGCGTGACGTCGAGCACGTCGTCGAGAAAGCGCACCTGCGTGCGCGTGGTGCGTGCAAGCCCGTCCCAGTCGAACGAAGGCGCGCCGCCGCGCATCTGCGCGAACGGATCGCGCACGAAGCGCGTGAGATTGAGCGGGCCGAGATTGCAGCAGCCGTATGCGGGCAGCGGCTGTTCGCCGCATGGATTGGTCGCGCGGATCGCTTCGATGGCGCGCAGATTGTTGTCGTCGTTCATGCGCGACATGAACACGACGCCCGGCTCGGCGACATCGTAAGTCGAGTGCATGATCGTGTTCCACACTTCGCGCGCCTGCACTTCGCGATAGACCCACATGCCGTCTTCGCGCTGATGCATGTCTTCGGCGGCACGCTGCGCGGGCGAAGGCTCGGCCTTGTGCACGAGCTGCCATGCGGCATCGTCGGCGACGGCCTGCATGAATTCGTCCGTCACCGCGATCGACACGTTGAAATTGTTCCAGCGTCCCTTCGTATGTTTCGCCGCGATGAATTCGAGCAGATCGGGATGCGTGCAATCGAGAATGCCCATCTGCGCGCCGCGCCGCGAGCCCGCGCTTTCGACCGTGCGGCACGAGGCGTCGAACACATCCATATAGCTGCACGGCCCCGACGCCGCCGATCCCGTGGAATGCACGCGTGCGCCGCGCGGCCGGATCGCAGAAAAGTTATAGCCGACGCCGCCGCCGCGGCGCATCGTCTCGGCTGCCTGCAACAGCGCAACGTAGATGCCCGGCAAGCCATTGCTGTCGACGCCCTGGATCGCATCGCCCACGGGCTGCACGAAGCAGTTGATGAGGGTCGCGTCGATGCCCGCGCCCGCCGCGCTCATGATGCGCCCCGCGCCGAGCGCGCCGCGCCTGAAGTTATCGACGAACTCCGCTTCGATCTTCGCGCGCGCTTCTTCCGGCTCGGCCTTTGCGACGCCGCGCGCCACGCGGCGGTAGATATCCTCCACGCGCGTCTCGTCGCCCTTGGCGTATTTTTCGAGCATCACGTCGATGGAAAACTGCTGCGGTGCGAGAGCGGTGCTGGGATTGTCTTCGGCCATGTCGGTTCCTTTGAAATCTGCGTGAACTGCCGCAAAGGGAATGCCCGACGATAGCGCGATTTTCCGCCGCTCGCCATCGACCCGTTACACTCGTCTGATCCAGAACAGAACAATCAGCCGACCATTCGCATGAATTCGCCTCATCCGCCGCTCTTCGGCATTTCGGGCCGCTCGGGCCAGGGCAAGACCACCTTGATCGAAGCGCTGTTGCCCTGGCTGCGCGCGCACGGGCTTATAGTCAACGTGATCAAGCACAGTCATCACTCGATCGAACTCGAGCCGCCAGGCAAGGACAGTGCGCGCTTTCGTCGCGCGGGCGCGGGGGAAGTGCTGATCGCATCGCCGTATCGGTATGCGATCCTGCGCGAATTGAATGGCGAAGCGGAGCCGTCGATCAGCGAACTGGCGGCGCGGCTCTCGCACGCGGACCTCGTGATCGTCGAAGGCTTCGCGCGTGAAACGATGCCGCGGCTCGAAGTCGTGCGGCCCTCGGCGGGCCGCGATCCGCTCTATAAGACCGATGTGGAGATCATCGCCATCGCCACCGACGATCCCGCCGCCATCGATACGATCTTGCCCACGCTCGCGCTCGACGACATCGCGGGGATCGGCGCGTTCATCTGCGAGCGTGTGGGCATTGCATTGAAGGATTAGCTCGCGGCGAGGCCATGACGCGCCATCGCCAGCGCTTCTTTCAACACGTCGTTATCGCCGATGTGATTCGCGAGCAACAGCACGAGCTTCGCGTTGAGCAACTGGCTGTCTTCGTCGGAGAGGCCGTTGTGCGTGTCGATGAGGCGCTCGTAGAACGCATCGTGGTCCGCAATATTCAGTTCGAGATTGAGCTTCATACGATTCATCATCCGTTGCAGGTTGCACGCTTGACCGCGGCCATGACCGATGCGGCATCGAAGGCGCGCCAGCGCGCGCATACGTGCTGATCGGGGCGCAGCAGATAGAAGGTTCCCGGCCGCGCGTCGAAGCGATGCGCGACCATGCCTTCCACGTCCTCCACGACGGTCACGCCCGGCACGGCGCAAGCCATACCCCTCGGCACGACGATCAGCGTGCGCACCGGCAACGCAGCGCTCGACAAAGCCGCGAGGCTCTGCGCGCATGCGTCGGGACCGTGGCCGAGCCCGCAGAAATAGAGGCCCGTGAACGCGCCACCATGCGTTTGCGGCAAGAGCCACGCATCGCGGTCATCGACGCGCACGGGTGCATCGACGCACGGCGCGCCGGGCATCATCGCGCCGTCGAAGACATCGTCCTTGCTATCGGGCGTACTGAGCGTCGAGTCGCGCAGCACCGCCGGCACCGAGAGCCGCCCGCTGTTCGCGATGCGCCGCGCGAACGCGGCGTCCTTCGCGAGCTTGAGCGTCGCGTCGCGAAAGAGCCGTGAGACCGCGCTCTTCGGCGTGATGAAATCGGTGGAACGCGTGGAATTGAGGATGTTTTCATCGGCGGCGTATTCGCGCTCGGACGCATAGGTATCGAGCAGCGCGTGCGGCGCATCGCCGTTGACGACGAGTCTCAGCTTCCATGCGAGATTGTCCGCGTCCTGCACGCCGCTATTCGCACCGCGCGCGCCGAACGGCGACACGCCGTGCGCGGCATCGCCCGCGAAAATGACGCGTCCATGCCGGAAGCTTTCCATGCGCACACACGAGAACGTGTAGACGCTCACCCATTCCAGCTCGAATTCGGCGTCTTCGCCGAGCAGCGCCTTGACGCGCGGAATCACACGCTCGGGCGCTTTCTCCGCGACGGGATCGGCGTCCCAGCCGAGCTGGAAATCGATGCGCCAGACATCGTCGGGCTGGCGATGCAGCAGCACCGACTGGTTGCGATGAAACGGCGGATCGAACCAGAACCAGCGCTCGGTCGGAAATGGCGCTTTCATCTTCACGTCGGCGATCAGGAAGCGGTCCTTGAACGTGCGGCCCTGGCTGTCGAGGTTGAGCGCGCGGCGCATCGGGCTGCGCGCGCCATCGGCGGCCACGACGTATTGCGCTTTCAGCGCGTAGACGCCATCGGGCGTTTCGACCTGCAACTCGACGTGATCCTCATGCTGCGTCACGCCGACGACATTGCTTTTCCAGCGCAATTGCAGTTGCTCCAGCTCCATCGCGCGTTCGGCGAGAAAGCCTTCGACGTAGTACTGCTGCAAGTTGATGAAGGCCGGACGCGAATGCCCCGTTTCGGGCAGAAGATTGAAGGTGTACACGAGGTCGTCGTGCAGAAAGACCTTGCCGACATTCCAGCTCACGCCCTTCTCGATCATCCTGTCGCCGCAGCCGAGGCGGTCGAAGATCTCCAGCGTGCGCTTGGCGAAGCAGATCGCGCGCGAGCCGGTGGACACGGTGTCGTCGTTGTCGAGCAGCACCGTGCGCACGCCCTGTTGCGCGAGATCGATGGCCGTGGCGAGGCCGACCGGTCCCGCGCCGACCACGGCCACGGGATAAGGCGAGGATGCGGGCGCATCGTGATCGGGGGCGCGCTCGTATTCGAAACGCAGACTGGCGTAGTTCACGGACATTCGATCGTCTCCATCGTCGATGGGCGAATTGCTTCGCTTTCGGTTATCTGTTTATTATTGTACAAGCCGTTTTATATTGTTGAATTTGCGTTTACCCGTACGCGGGCCGCGGCGCGAGCGCCGCAGGTCTCATATGAACATTGAATACGATGCTTTTGCTAACGCATCATGCGACGAAGCCGAGCATCTTCGACACGCGTTGCGCGCAGTCGCGCAGGGCCTTCGAAATAGCGCCGTCCCAGGCGCCATCGAACGAGCCGCTCGGCCCGATCGCCGTGATCGCGAGCACGATATTGCGCGTGTGGTCGAAGACCGGCGCGCTCATCGCGCCGATGCCCGCGACGGGTTCATCCACCGCTCTCGCGATGCCGTGCTCGCGCACTTCGGCGAGCATCGCGTCGATCTGCGCACGCGTGTAATCGCGACGCTCCGCGCCGGTCTGCAATGCGCCCGCCCGCTCCATCGCGACGAGCGCATCGACGGTCATCGGCGGAAGATAGGCGGCGAACGCGCGGCCTGTTGCGGTCTGCAGCAGCGACATCACGGTGCCCGTGCGCATCGTCACGTGAATCGGCACGCTTGCCTGCTGAATATGAACGATGGTCGGTCCGTAGCTGCCCGCGCTCGCGAGCGCGACCGTATGCTCGATGCGCGGCGTCATGTTCGCCACCTCCGCGATCGCGAGACGCACCGGATCGACGCGCTGCAAGCTGATCAGACCCATCTGCAGCGCAAACGGCCCGAGTTCATAGCGGCCGGTGGCGGGGTCCTGCTGAATCAGGCCGAGATTGCCGTACGAGACGAGATACGGATGCGCCTTCGCCGAAGGCATGCCCGCCTTCTTCGCGAGATCGCCGAGCAGCATCGGGCCGCCGTGATCCACGAGCGCGCGCAAGAGCGCCCCGCCTACTTCGATCGATTGAATGCCCCGGCGCGCTCCGTTCATGCCTGACCCTGCGTGGTAGTTGACGATGCGCGCGATGATAGCGGACCGAGCCGCGCAATCAATTCCCGATGCCGCGGATAACGCGTTTCGAGCATGCCGGGCGTGGCCATTTCGAACTCGCTGAATTCGAAACCGGGCGCGACCGTGCAGCCGACAAGCGCCGCGCCGTTCGCCTCGCGGCACTCGGCGGCGAACCAGTCGCCCGCTTCGACGACCGCCTGAAACACGGTATCCGGATGATGCAGCGCATTGCCGAGCCGATGCGTGACGAGCGCGCCGTTTGCATCGAGCACATGCACATCGACCGGATCGCCCGCATAGAAATGCCACACCTCGTCGGAACGAATGCGATGCCAGGCCGAATGCGCGCCGTCGCATAGCAGGAAATAAATCGCGGTGGAGGCGCAACGCGCATCGCTTTCCTGCTCGCGCGTGACCTTGCCCTGCGCGCGATACGTCTCGCGGAAGAATCCGCCTTCCGGATGCGGTTCGAGCTTCAGACGTTCGATCCAGACTTTACTGTCGATGCGGTCACGTTGCATGTCGTTCCCTTTGCAAGAGCGGTTGCGGTTCGCGTATTCTGCATCGGATATTCGCTCCCCACTCGACGACCCACACCATGACGCTTTCCTCTTCCTTGCTGAATGCCTTCGCTCCGACCGGCACGCTGCGCGCGTCGATCAATCTCGGCAATCCCGTCCTCGCGCGCCGCACGGACAGTGCCGAACCCGGCGGCGTATCCGTCGATCTCGCCCGCGAGCTGGCCTCGCGGCTCGGCGTGCCGGTTTCGTTCACTTCATTCGAGCGCGCTGCGGAATCCGTCGCCGCCGTCACGAACGAAGACGCCGATATCGGCTTCTTCGCGATCGATCCGTTGCGCGGCGCGGGCATCGCATTCAGCGCCGCTTATGTGCTGATCGAAGGCTGTTATCTCGTGCGCGATGCATCGCCGGTCACGCGCAACGAAGACGTGGATCGCGAAGGCAACCGCATCATGGTCGGCACGGGCAGCGCGTACGATCTCTTTCTCACGCGCGAGATCAAAAAGGCGCAGATCGTGCGCACGGCGTTGTCGGAGAAGGTGGTCGATGCGTTCCTGCGCGAGAACATCGAAGTCGCGGCCGGCGTGAGGCAGCAACTCGAAGCCGATGCCGCGCGCACGTCCGGATTGCGCCTGCTCGACGGGCGCTTCATGGTGATCCAGCAGGCAATGGGCATGCCCAAGGCGCGTGGCGACGAGGCCGCGCGATATTTGCGCGAATTCGTCGAAGACGTGAAGCGCTCGGGCTTCGTCGCGGATGCGCTCGCGCGGTACGGCATCGAGGGCGCATCGGTCGCGCCGGCCGCGCCCGTCTGACAATGAGCGCGGACGTCACGCTCGCGATTACCGACTGGATCGACGCGACGTTCGAGCATGACGTCGCGGGCGGTCTCGCGGCGTTCAATCGCGCGCAACTCGGCCCGAGCCATCAGCGCGATCTCGCGGTGTCGCTCTATCGCGATGACGATTTTCTCGGCGGCCTCGCGGGCTTTACCGCGTGGGACTGGCTCTTCGTGAAATGGCTCTGGATACGCGAGGACGCGCGCCGCGCCGGACTCGGCACGCGCGCGCTCGCCGCCGCCGAAAACGAAGCGATCAAGCGCGGCTGCCGCGCGGCGTGGCTCGACACGGTCAATCCCGCGGCGCACGCGCTCTACGCGCGCTGCGGTTACGAGACCTTCGGCGAACTCGCCGACTTTCACGCGGGCAAGCCGCGCTATTTCATGCAGAAGCGGTTCTAGCGTTTCACATTACGCATTCGCTTTCAGGCGTTCCGCAACGCGCGTGGTAATCGCACTGCGCGCCGCGAACGACGATTCCAGCCGCTTGCGCACGTCCTCCACGACATCGGCGGGCGCGCTGTTCGGATCGCCCGCATCGAACGGCGGCGCGGGCGCGTATTCCATCTGCAACTGCACGGCCTGCGCCTCCTGTTCGCCGACGAGTTCCGCCGCGAGCGTCAGCGCGAAATCGATGCCCGCGGTAATCCCGCCGCCCGTGAAAAGATTGCCGTCGCGCACGACGCGCTCGTGCACCGGGATGGCGCCCAGCTTCGCGAGCAGCGCGTGGTACGCCCAGTGCGTCGTCGCGCGCTTTCCGTGCAGCAGCCCCGCCGCGCCGAGCACGAGCGAGCCGGTGCACACGGAGGTCACGTAGCGCGCGCCCTTCGCCTGCTCCCGCAGGAACGCGAGCGTCGCCTCGTCCTCCATCAGATCGCCGACGCCCGAGCCGCCCGGCACGCATAGCACATCCAGCGCGGGGCAGTCGTCGAAGCTCGCGTCGGGCGTCAGGATCATGCCTGCGCTCGATTTAAGCGGCTCGCGCGTTTTCGCGACGAGATGCACGCGCGTATCGGGCAGGTGCGCGAATACGTCGTACGGGCCGGTCATGTCGAGTTGCTGGACGCGCGGAAACAGCAGCAGGCCAATATGCAGGGTCATCGTCTTCTCCTCGGTAGGCGGTTTTTCCAATGGACGAACCCATGCTACGCCGCTACCCTATGGCGAAATTGACATAGACCCCACGTTTTCCGCCACGTCTCGCGAGGAAAGCCGCCGTGCAAACCGAATCGCCGCGCATGATCGACGTGCTCGCCTTCCCCGATGTCCAGTTGCTCGACGTCGCCGGTCCGGTGCAGGTGTTCGCGTCCGCGAACGATCTGGCGGCAGCCGCGGGCCTGCCGCGTCCGTATCGCCCGCGCGTGGTTGCGCAAAGCGGCACGGTGAGCGCATCGGCGGGCCTGGGGCTCGTCGGCGAAGCGTTGCCCGATGCGCGCGAACCCTGCGACACGCTGATCGTCGCGGGCGGCTGGGGCGTGCATCAGGCGGTGCAGAATCGCGAGCTCGTCGACTGGGTGCGCGCGCGCTCGGCGCATGCGCGCCGCACGGCGTCGGTCTGCACGGGCGCGTTTCTGCTCGCCGCGGCGGGCCTCCTGAACGAGCGGCGCGCCGTCACGCACTGGACGCGCTGCGCCGAACTGGCCGCGCGCTTCCCGGCGGTGCGCGTCGAGTCCGACCCGATCTTCATCCGCGATGGCGACGTCTGGACGTCTGCCGGCGTCACGGCGGGCATCGATCTTTCGCTTGCGCTCGTCGAAGACGATCTCGGCCGCGCGCTCGCGCTGGATGTCGCCCGCCAGCTCGTCGTGTTCCTGAAACGCCCCGGCGGGCAGGCGCAGTTCAGCGCGGCGCTCTCGCTGCAAAAATCGGGCGAGCGCTTCGCCGAACTGCACGCGTGGATCGCGGAGCATCTGGAGGCGGATTTGTCGGTCGGCGAACTGGCCGCGCGCGTGGGCATGAGCGAGCGCAGTTTCGTGCGCCATTACCGCGCGCAAACCGGCACGACGCCCGCGCGCTCGATCGAGCGCATGCGTCTGGAAGCGGCCCGCCGCCTGCTCGCGGATACGGCGTTGCCGGTGAAGCGCGTCGCCGCGCGCTGCGGCTTCGGCACGGAGGAAACGATGCGGCGCGGCTTTCTGCGCTCGCTCGGCGTGTCGCCGCAGGCATATCGCGACCGGTTCGCCGCGCGACCGGAATGAAGGCACGCCCCGGCCGCGCGACGTTTTTTTGTCTGGCGCGCTCAAGCCTGTAAGCTGCGTGCCGTTACCCCATTTAGAACGTTTGCTTGAGACGCGCGCCCCAGGCGGCGTGCGAGCGCTGTCGCTAATGAGAACCGCCCGCCGTGGCGGCAATATGGCCTGGAGCGCCGATGAGTGTGTTTCCCGCGTACGACGCGCTGGTTGCCCACGCAACCGCGGTCGAACCCGCAACCGTAACGGCAAGTGGCGAGAAGAGCGGCGCCTGCGCCGCGCCATCGATCGACGCCCTGCTGCGCGAAGCCGCCGCGACGGGCTGCCCGCAGCAATGGGCGTGGTATCGCGCGGGCGAGCAGTTGCATCTGGAGCGGCGCGGCGAAGCGCCGGCCGACCGCAACGACTGGCCGCATAGCCTCGCCGAGGAGCGGCTCGACGAGACCTGCGCCGCGCACGGCTGGCATTGCTGGCCGACCGGGCGCGGCGAGAGCGTGCTCGGCTGGCTGCTCGCACCCGCCACGCACCGCGACGATGCGCATCTCGCCGAACTCGCACGCACGCTCGGCGAGCGCGTGCAGTCCGATGCTCTCGCGCGCGCTCAGCTCACGCAGCGCGTGCTGTACGAAATCGCTTATCTGGCGAGCTCGGTGCCCGAGCGCGCCGACTTTCTGCGCGGCGTGCACGAGCGCCTGGGCACGCTCATCGACGCGGAAAACTTCTATCTCGCGCTCTACGACCGCAAGACCGGCAGGATCACGTATCCCTATTACGTCGACGTGATCGATACGGACGTGGTCGCCGCCGAGAACTACGACCTCCTGAATCCGGCGCGGCTCTCGATGACCGGACAGGTGCTCACGAGCGGGCAGCCGCTTTTCATCACCGCCGGCGATATCTGCGAGGCCGAACGCACGGGCCGTTTCTATTGCATCGGGGACCGGCCCGAGTTCTGGATGGGCGCGCCGCTCAAGAACGCCAGCGACGAAGTGTTCGGCATGCTCGCGATGCAGGTCTATGATCTCTCGCGCATTTACACGGCGGAAGACCGCGCGCTCTTTCTCGTCGTCGCGCGGCACGTGGCGATGGCGCTCGACCGTATCCTGCACCGCGCCGATCTCGAAGAACAGGTGGCGCGGCGCACCTCCGAACTGTCGAAGCTCAACGCGGCGCTGCGTCACGGCATCGCGGAACGCGAGCGTTCCGAGCATTTGCAAGCTGCGCTCTACCAGATCGCAGAATTGTCGAGCCGCCCCGGCGACATGATGGAGTTCCTGCGCAGCCTGCATGGCATCGTCGGCGAGCTGCTGTATGCGCGCAATTTCTTCATCGCGCTCTTCGAAACGGAAACGGGCGAAGTGTCGTTCCCGTATTACGTCGATGAGATCGTGCAGGATCGCCCCGCGCCGCGCCGCGGCCAGCGCGGTCTCACGGAATACGTGATTCGCGAGCGGCGCGCGCGGCTCATCGACCATTCGGAAGCGCTGCGTCTCATCGAAGAAGGCGCGTTCGAGATCGAGCACAGCGAAGTGCGCCTGCGCTCGTGGCTCGGCATTCCGCTCTTCGACGGCGATGTCGTGCGCGGCGTGCTCGCCGTGCAGAGCTATTCGCCGCTCGTGCGTTATTCATTGCGCGACCAGGAATTGCTGACGTTCGTGTCGCGCCATATCGATACCGCGCTCTCGCGCCGACGCGATGCCGAAGCGCTGCATGCTGCGAATCTCGAACTCGAAGCGCGCGTGCAGGCCCGCACGCGCGAACTCGACGACGTCAACGCGCGCCTGCTCTACGAGAACGCGCACGACTCGCTGACGGGGCTTCCCAATCGCAGTCATCTGATGCACAAGCTGCGCTGCGCGTGGCAGGACTATCAGACGCGCGGCCATGAACTCTCCGTGATGTTCATCGACCTCGACCGCTTCAAGGTGGTGAACGACAGCCTCGGGCATCACTTCGGCGACATGCTGCTGGTGCAGGCCGCTTCGCGTCTGCGCGATTGCCTGCGCTCGACGGATCTGCTCGCACGCCTCGGCGGCGACGAGTTCGCCGTGCTGTCGCCGGATGCGTCGGTGCGCGATGCGGTGTCGATCGCGAAGCGCATTCTCGCCGCGTTCGATTTGCCGTTTCATATCGAAGAGCATGTGGTGTTTTCGTCGTGCAGCATCGGCATCGTGAGCGCGGACAGCCAGTTCCATACCGAGCCCGCCGATCTGCTGCGCGATGCCGATACCGCGATGTATCGCGTGAAAAACGCGGGCCGCGACAGCTTCGTCGTGTTCAATCAGGAACTGCGACGCCAGGTGTCGGACCAGGTCGAACGCGAAGGCGCGCTGCGCAACGCGATCAAGCGCGACGACGAACTGTTGCCCTACTTCCAGCCGATCGTCGATGTGAAAAGCGGTGAAGTGGTCGCGCTCGAAGCGTTGATCCGCTGGCGTCAGCCGGATGGACATATCGTTGGGCCGGCCGAATTTCTGCCTTCGGTGGAAGGATTGCGACTCATCGGCAGGCTCGATCTCTATATGCTCGAACGCGTCGCCGCGATTCTTTCGAATGCGCGTTTCGCGCACTGGCCGCCCGTGCATGTGAACTGCTCCAGTTACAGCATGACGCGCCCCGAATTCGCCGACGACGTTCTCGCCTTGTTGCGGCGTTATCGCGTATCGCCGTCGCGCGTGTGCCTCGAACTGACCGAAGGCGCGCTCGTCGCCGAGCCGGATCTCGCGCGGCGCACGATGCAGCGGCTCGCGGACAATGGCATGTCCGTCGTGCTCGATGACTTCGGCGCGGGCTTCTCGTCGCTGAGCTACGTGCATCAGTATCAGTTCACCGGATTGAAGATCGACAAGTCCTTCATTCTCGAACTGACGGAGAGCCCGCGCAGCCGCGCCATCGTTCGCGCGATCGTGCGCATGGCCGAGTCGCTCGATCTGACGCTCGTTGCGGAAGGCGTCGAAGATGCGGCGACGCTCGCCGTGCTGCGCGACATGGGTGCGGCGCAGGCGCAAGGCTATTTCTTCGACAAGCCGCTGCCACTGGAAGCGCTCACGCGCGCCTCGCTGGCACCGCGTGCGACAACCATAAGCGCTGCGCTGTAGTCATGCGCTGCGTTGCGCAAAGCTTGCGATAGCCTGCGATCCGATGCATTCGATAGAGAAAACGTAATGGCTGAAAAACCGTGTTCCCGGGCACGCGACATAAGCCGCACGCGCCGGGCGGCAATAATCTGAGCAATATCGAACGCGAAGAGGCAGACAGGGTAATCCCTCGGCCGAAAAAAGGCGAGACAGAGCGCGCCTGACAAACTCGGTACGACGCCTGACGATTCGGGAAATCGCCCGCAATCGCTATAAATAAAATAAATGAACGCCGGTGCAATTTCCAATCGTGCATCGGGCTAACTGCGCTAGGATTGAAGGTGGGTCGATTTGGGGTGCGCGGCTTTGCACGGCCCTTGGCAGGAGATCCGCGCAGTGGCCTGGCATCCGTCTGGCCAATCAATGCACAAGGAGGCTCTATGAAGTGGGAAACCCCGAGTTTCACCGATATGCGCTTTGGCTTTGAAATAACGATGTATATTGCGACGCGTTAATCGGAAATGACAAAACGGCCATGTGAGTGGCCGTTTTGTTTTATTGACGTCTTATAGCATTTCATTCGCGTCTGATCGGTTCGGTATGCTTGTTCGCCGGATCGGGCTGATCGGCATTTTGTGCGTCCAGACCGCCCTTTCCAGGGATTTCCGGCGCATTGCCCGAGCCATACGGCACTTCCGCCGTCTGATGCGGATGTTGATCCAGACGACGATTCTCCGGTTCGATTTCACCCGCATTCGGTTGGCGCACGCCCTGCTTTGGATCGCCGCCCGTCGCCGATCCCGGCCCCGGCGTATTGCCGATGGAACCGCCGCCGCTCGCACCACTGCCTGCATCGCCCAGAGGCTTGTCGGTGCTTTCCCTTTGCTGTTCGCTCTCACTCATCATGGTTCTCCTTTTCGAACGTCATCGAAGAACGATGAGCAACGCGCATTCCAGTTCCATCGCGAATGAAAAGGCCCGCGCTTGCGCGCGGGCCCGTGGTGCCGCTCTTGCTGCGAGAATCAGATAGCCTGCGTCGCAAGCGCCGAGCCGATCACTTCGTTCGCCACCGCATCGACAGCCTGCTTCACGATGCCGACGATCTCATCCACTTCGGCGCGCGTCGTCGTGAGCGGCGGCGCGAAACCGAGGATATCGCCATGCGGCATGGCGCGCGCGATCACGCCGCGTTCGAGCGCCGCCGCCGAGACCTTCGGCCCGACCTTCAACGCCGCATCGAAGGGCTTTCGGGCGTCCTTATCGGCCATGAATTCGAGCGCTGCGAGCATGCCCGCGCCACGCACTTCGCCGACGAGCGGATGCGAATCGAATGCCGTATGCAACTGCTGCTGCAAGTAAGCGCCGACATCCGCGGCATTCTGCGTGAGGTTTTCGCGTTCGAGGATGTCGAGATTGGCGATCGCCGCGGCCGCGCAAATCGGATGTCCCGAGTACGTCCAGCCGTGACCCATCGGACCGAATTCCTTCGAGCCTTTCTCGATGACGTCCCACACCTTTTCGCCGACGATCACGCCCGACAGCGGCGCATACGCGCTCGTCAGACCCTTCGCGACCGTGATGAGATCCGGCTTGATGCCGAAGTGCTGCGCGCCCATCTTCGAGCCGAGACGTCCGAAGCCGCATACGACTTCATCGGAGATCAACAGGATGTCGTGCTTGCGCAGCACTTCCTGAATCGCTTCCCAATAGCCTTGCGGCGGCGCGATGATGCCACCCGTGCCCATCACCGGCTCGGCGATGAAAGCGGCGATCGTATCCGCGCCTTCCTTGGCGATCAGCTTTTCCAGTTCTTCGACGCAATATGCCGTGAATTGCGTCTCGCTCATGCCGGCCGGCGCTTTGCGATACCAGTGCGGACACACCGTATGCTTCACGCGATCGACGGGCAGATCGAAGTTCTGATGAAAGCTCGGCAAGCCCGTGAGACTGCCCGTCACGATGCCCGAACCGTGATAGCCACGCTCGCGCGAAATGATCTTCTTTTTGTTCGGACGGCCGAGCACATTGTTGTAGTACCAGACGATCTTGATCTGCGTTTCATTCGCATCGGACCCCGACATGCCGTAGTACACCTTCTTCATGCCTTCGGGCGACCAGTCGATGATGCGCGAGGACAACTCGATGATCGTATCCGTCGAGTGCCCGACATAGGTGTGGTAATACGCGAGCTTCTTCGCCTGCTCATAGATGGCCTCGGCCACTTCGGTGCGGCCATAACCGATATTCACGCAATAGAGCCCGGCGAATGCATCGATATAACTTTTGCCCTGATGATCCTCGATGCGAATCCCCTTCGCGCCCGTGACGATCTTGCCGGGCAGCGCGCCGCTCGCGTGATCCTGCGCGTGCGTGGACGGGTGCATGAAGTGCGCGCGGTCTTCGGCGAACAACTGGTCGAGCGATTGTTTTTGCTGGGTCATGTGCTTCTCCTTGATTCGATGATGCGTGTCTTTGAGGATAGTGCTTTCAGGCCGCGCTCGTGAGCGGCAGGCCGAGATTGCCGAGGCAGAAGTATTTCGTTTCGACGAAAGGCTCGAAGCCTTCCGCACCGCCTTCGCGGCCGAGACCCGATGCCTTCATGCCGCCGAAAGGAATCGGCGCGCCGGTGAATTTCACGCCATTGACCGACACCATCGCGAAATCGAGGCGGCGCACGAGTTGAAAGATCGTGTCGATGCGCGTCGCGCAGATATACGCGGCGAGGCCGTATTCGGTGTCGTTGGCGCGCATCACGGCTTCGTCGAGCGTATCGAACGGGGAAATCGCGGAGATCGGCGCGAAGTTCTCTTCGTCGTAAATACGCATGCCGGGTTTGGCATCGGCGACGACGGTCGGTTCATAAAACCAGCCGCCGAGCGCATGCGCCTTGCCGCCGACGGTGATGCGCGCGCCTTGCGCTTTCGCGTCGTCGATGCGTGCCACGGTCGAATCGAATGCAGCCTGATGCATGAGCGGACCGACATCGACATTCGCTTCGAAGGCAGTGCCTACTTTGAGTGCCTTGACCGCTTCCGTATAGCGTTCGACGAATTGCTCGTAGAGCGGACGCGCAACCAGAATGCGGTTCGCGGCGCAGCAATCCTGACCGGACGTCTGGAACTTCGCGCCCACTGCCACGCGCACGGCCTGTTCCAGGTCGGCATCTTCCGTGACGATGAAGGGCGCATTGCCGCCCAGTTCGAGCGCCACCTTCTTGATACCCGATTGCGCTGCCGTTTGCGCGACGAGATTGCCGACGCGCGTCGAGCCTGTGAAGCTGACGGCGCGCACGCGCGTATCGCTCACGAGCGTTTCCATCGCCATGTGCGGCTCGCCGATCACGACGTTGAACACGCCCGGCGGGAAGCCTGCTTCTTCCGCGAGTTGTGCGAGCGCGATCGCGGAGAAAGGCGTTTCGTGCGCGGGCTTGACGACCACCGTGCAGCCTGCGGCGATGGCCGCCGCGGCCTTGCGCGTGATCATTGCGACGGGGAAATTCCAGGGCGTGATGAGCGCCGCGACCCCGACGGGTTCCATGATGGTGCCGAGATGCGCGCCGTCGATATGCGTGGGAATCGTGCGGCCCGAGAGACGCTTTGCTTCGTTCGCGAACCATTCGACGAAGCTTGCCGCGTAGGCGATTTCCCCTTTCGACTCGGCGAGCGGCTTGCCTTGTTCGAGCGACAGAATGCCCGCCAGATCGGACTGATGACGCATGATCAGTTCATGCCAGCGAAGCAGCAGTGCGCTGCGTTTTTGCTGCGGCATCCAGCGCCATGACTGGAAGGCGCGGTCGGCGGCATCGATCGAGCTTTTGATTTGCGCCTTGTCGAGCATCGGGACATGGCCGATGACGTTTTGATCCGCGGGGTTCGTCACGGCGATGGAGGCGGCGCTGTCGCTGTGGATCCAGCGGCCGTCGACATAGCAGAGGGATTTGAACAGGACGGGATGGCCTAGAAGCATGGTCGTCTCCTTGCGTTTTCGCTTTAGTTGATTCGATGTTTGTCAGTTTATGGACGTTTTGGGGTTTGGGTTTTTTGTTATTGCGGTGTGAGGTTGGTGTTTTTTCTGTTTGGTTCGGTGTTTTGGTTTGGCTTTTCTGGAAGCTTGTATTCGTGTTGGTCTATTAGCACTGCCCCTCCCCGGGGCGGGGGTAACTTTCTTTGCTGCTGCAAAGAAAGTCACCAAAGAAAGCAGCCTTCTCACCGCCCGCGGTCACACGCACGTTGGCCATTTTTCTCCTCCGGGAACGGCCCTCGCCTAAAGAGTGCCCTCAGAGTCCCAACCGGGCTTGGATCGCGCACGGTCTGACAAACCATAACTTTGAGCGCACTGGTGCAGCACGAAATAGCTTCGGCACAGCGCTGCGCGCTGCCGCTGGGTATGCAAGGGAAACCAACGGAAGGCGAGCGCGCACGCATACCCGATTGACCCATCGGCCGCGAAGCGGGCTGGAGCTTGAAATGGCTGTACCAGTTTGTTGTGTGGTGCGACGTGACGGATCGTGCGCGATCCAAGCCCGATTGGGCCTATGGGGGCACTCGTTAGGCGAGGGCCGTTCTCCGAGGAGAAAAATGGCCAACGTGCGTGTGACCGCGGGCGGTGAGAGAGCTGCTTTCTTTGGTGACTTTCTTTGCAGCAGCAAAGAAAGTTACCCCCGCCCCGGGGAGGGGCAGTGCTAATAGACCGACAAGAAAACAAGTTCAACGCAAAAATCAACCGAAGCTATCCCCCCACTCCGGCGCCCCCTCGCCAAAGTCCTTCACGATCTTAGTCACAATATAAGTAAAGTACCTCTCAATCCCCAACTCCTCGACGAGCAGCGAATCGATGAACCTTTGATAATGATCGATATCCCGCGCCACGACATGCAGCACATAATCCACCCCGCCACCAGTGGCATAACACTGCACAATTTCGGAAGCCCCTAAAACCCGTTCCTCGAATCGCCGCATATCCTGCGCGGTATGACGCGAAAGCGTCACCTCAACGACGATACGGCTGCCCTTGAAAGCCGCCGCCCAATCGATATCCGCGCGATAGCCGCGTATCAGTCCGCTGTCTTCGAGTTTCTTCACACGCTCCCACGCCGGCGAGATGGAAAGATTCACCTCTTCGGCCAGGCGCGATTTCGTAATGCGGCCATCCCGCGCAAGGATGCGCAGAATGGCCAGATCGTAGCGGTCGAGCTTGATCAACTTATACGCTCACGGCAATGTTGCGTTCGACGATATCCGCCACGACAGCCACGGTATCGCCCGTCTGCACGAGGCCCGGAAAATGCCGCGCCGCAAGCAGTCCATCACGCTTCGCACGATACTCGATCGCAGGCTCGCCCGTGCGCGCAATGTCGTACACGCGCGCGAGCACGTCGCCGGCCTTCACGCTATCGCCGAGATCGCGGCACATTTCGAGCAGCCCCGTATGCTCGCTCGTGGTGTAACACGAACCATCGGGCATATCGAGCAGCGTCGTCGTGCGCGCTTCGCCCTGCACCACCGATTTCTCGATGATGCCCGCATAAGCCAGAAAGCCATACACGCCGCGCTCCGCGATCGCCACGCTCTTCGCCGTCGACGATCCGCCGCCGCCCAGTTCCGTCGATACGAATACCTTGCCCGCTTCTTCCGCCGCGCTGTCGTAAAGCCCGATGCTGTCGAGTTCGAGCATGCGCATCGAATACGGCGCGCCAAATGCGCGCATCGCGGCTTCGCAGCGCGATTGCTGTGTCGCGTCGTCGAGCACGTGTATCGCCGCGAACGGCAGGAAATCGAGCGTACGGCCGCCCGCGTGAATATCGAGCACGTAATCGGCGAGCGGCAGCAAATGACGCTGGAAGTAATCCGCGATCTTCTCCGTCACCGTGCCGTCCGGCTTGCCGGGAAAGCTGCGATTCAGGTTGCCCGCATCGATCGGCGAGGTGCGCGCGCCCGCGCGAAACGCCGGGTAGTTCATGAACGGCACGATGATCACGCGGCCGTTCACGTCGCCCGCCTTCAACGTCGATGCGAGCTTCGCCAGCGCGATCGGCCCTTCGTATTCGTCGCCGTGATTGCCGCCCGTGAGCAGCGCGGTGGGTCCGTCGCCGTGCTTGATCACGGTGACCGGAATCATCACGGCGCCCCAGGCGGAATCGTTGCGCGAGTACGGCAGTTTCAGAAAGCCGTGCTGAACGCCTTCGGCGTCGAAATCGACGGTCGGGCTGATCGGTGACGCGCGCATCGTGTTACTCCTTCACGAACAGTTTTCGAGGCGTGTTGCAAAAGGTCTCGACGCCGGTATCCGTAATCAGGATGCTCTCCGTGATTTCGAGGCCCCAGTCGTCGAGCCACAGCCCCGGCATGAAGTGAAACGTCATGCCGGGTTCGAGGACGGTCTTGTCCCCCGGACGCAGGCTCATCGTGCGCTCGCCCCAGTCCGGCGGATAACTCGCCCCGATCGGATAACCGCAACGGCTGTTCTTTTCGATGCCGAACTTGGCCAGCACCGCGAAGAACGCATTGGCGATATCCTCGGTCTTGTTGCCCGGCTTCGCCATCGCAAGACCCGCTTCGATGCCTTCGACCACCGCCTTCTCGCCTTCGAT
This sequence comes from Caballeronia sp. PC1, assembly GCF_021353155.1. Classification (NCBI taxonomy): domain Bacteria; kingdom Pseudomonadati; phylum Pseudomonadota; class Betaproteobacteria; order Burkholderiales; family Burkholderiaceae; genus Caballeronia; species Caballeronia sp. PC1. Next base: position 408,647 of record NZ_JAJUBH010000002.1, on the reverse strand, counting down.
GAAATGCTGCGGCGGGCGTCCGAGATACACCGTGCGTGAGAGCGGGCAGTGATAACGCTTGAAGCATCCCGCGATTTCGAAGAACGTGCCCGCGTTCGCGGTGAAGGCCGAGTCGTCCCATGTGAGATGCGGCGCAGCGGCATCGGAACCGGTCGGCAGCAGCGGCACGATGGCGGGATAATCGCCGCCGTAGCCTTCCACGCCCGTGATGCCCGCTTCGTAAATCTGCGCGACGAGATCGCTTTTCTTCATGCCCGGCTCGACCTTGTCGAGAATGCGCGCATGCATCTTTTCGACGATACGCGCAGCCACGCGCATGTATTCGATCTCGCGCGGCGACTTCACCGCACGCTGCCAGTTGACGAGCGCGGTCGCATCGACGAACTTCGCGTCCGGAAGATGCTGCGTCAGCGACGCATACGCCTTCGCGCTGAAGTAGTAGTTATCCATCTCCACGCCGATGCGCTTGCCATTCCAGCCGCGCGCGGCGATCACTTCGGTGGAGAGATAGTCCATCGGATGGCGCAGCGTCGATTGCACGTAATGATCAGGATACCCGATGATATTCTCGTGCTTCATGAATACCGTGCGCTTCGCCCCGTTCGCATCCTGGCCGCGACCGTACCAGACCGGCTCGCCGTCCATCGCGAGCAGCACGCACTGGTGTACGTAGAAGGACCAGCCGTCATAGCCCGTGAGCCACGCCATGTTGGTCGGATCGGTCACGATCAACAGATCGACGCCCGCCTTCTCCATCGCGCGCCGCGTCTTCGCAATACGTGCGTCGTATTCGCTGCGCTCGAACGGCAGGCGTACCACAGGCGCCTCGCCTTTCTTGTCTTGCATGATTTCGGACATCGTCCCCTCTATCAAGCGGTCACATCGTTGTGGAAAATGGTTCCTGCCTTGGCCGCGCGCGCACGCTGAATCGCTAACGTTGCAATCGCGGTGTCCTGCGCGCCCGTGCCGGTGAGATCGCACACGGTCACTTCGTCGTCGTTCGTGCGGCCGGGCGCCTGTTGCGCGATCACTTGCCCGAGTTCGGCGAACGACGCACCGGCATCGATCACGCCTGCCTCGATCGCGTGATGCAGTTCGCCCAGCACGCGCACTTGCTGCAGGCGGTCGCAGACGTAGCGCGCTCTCGCGAACACGTCCGGCGCGATTTCGTTCTTGTGCTCGGCATCCGATCCCATCGCCGTGATATGCAGGCCGGGATGCAGATCGCGCGCATGAATCAAAGGCTCGCGACTCGGCGTCGTCGTGACCGCGATGTCGGCACGCTTCAGCGCACTGCTCACGCTATCCGCGACATCGCAATCGATGCCGTCGCATTCGCGCGCGAACTGCACTGCGCGATCGCGCTCGCGCGCCCACACCGTCACATGATCGATATCGCGCACGAGACGCAAGGCCTTCAGTTGCAAGCGCGCCTGCTCGCCCGCGCCGATGATCGCGACGCGCTTGGCGTCCTTGCGCGAAAGCCAGCGCGATGCGACCGCGCCCGCCGCTGCCGTGCGCACCGCGGTGAGATAACCGTTATCGAGCAACACCGCTTCCGTAAGGCCCGTGCGCACCGACAGCACCAGCATCAGGCCATTCAGACTCGGCAGGCCGAGCGACGGATTGTCGAAGAAGCCCGGACTCACCTTGATCGCGAAGCTCGGAAAGCGCGGCAAATAAGCGGTTTTTACATCGACTTCGCCGGCGTGCTCGGGAATGTCGAGACGCAAAATCGGCGGCATCGCAACGGCTTCGGTCGCGAGCGACTTGAACGCGGCTTCGACTTGCTCGATCGCGTCGAGGTCGAGCGGCACGAGCTTGCGCAATTGCGCCTGCCCGAGCAAAACGGTGGAAGTGTCGATGTTGGACATGAAGTTAGGCCGCTCCGATCAGGCGACGATGTGTTTCGATATCGATGTTGCTGCCGCTCACGACGATGACGATCGGCCCGCCCTGCGTTTCGATCGCGCCATCGAGCAGCGCCGCCATGCCGACCGCCGCCGCACCTTCGACGACGAGCCGCTCCTCGCGATACGCATGCACGATGCCGCGCGCGATCGATACTTCATCGAGCAGCACGACGTCGTCGATGAGATCGCGCGTCATGGTGAAGGTATGCCGGTTATCGAGGCCGATGCCGCCGCCGAGCGAATCGGCGAGCGTTTCGAGTTCATCGACGAACACGGGTTTGCCGGCCGCAAGACTCGCGTGCATCGCGGCGCCGCGCTCCATCGACACGCCGATCATCTTCACGTCGCGGCGAATGTGCTTCGCAGCGAATGCGACGCCGCTGAAGAGTCCGCCGCCCGACAAGGGCACGACGATGCTCGCCGGATCGGGCAGGGCTTCGAGAATTTCGAGGCCGATAGTGCCCTGTCCCGCGATCACGCGTTCGTCGTCGAAGGGCGGCACGAAGGCATAGCCTTCCTCGCGCACGAGACGTTGCGCTTCGACCTGCGCATCGTCCTGGCTCTTGCCCGCAATCACGACACGCGCGCCGAGCGCGGCCACGGCATCGACCTTGTTTTTCGGCACGAGCGACGACATGCACACCGCCGCTTCGATGCCGAGCGCGCGGGCCGCATGCGCAACGGCGCGGCCATGATTGCCCGTCGATGCTGTAACCACGCGCGTGCATCCCGCTTCGGCAATCTGCGCAAGCGCATTGGTCGCGCCGCGCAGTTTGAAGCTGCCGGTGGGTTGCAACGTTTCGAGCTTCAGATGAACCGGCACGCCCGCGGCACGCGAGAGCGCCATCGACTGGACGAGCGGCGTGACGAGCGCGCGCCCTTCGATGCGTTGGCGGGCACGGTAGACATCGGCGAGCGTGAGAGCGGACATGTGAGACCGGATTGCATGTTCAGGTAACGATGCAAACCAGTCTAATGTCCTAAAAAATCGTTTTCGATTGTCCTAGTTCAATCGCGCCGATCTAATTGAAATCGTGCACGTGCGGGTATTGGCCGAATACTTCGCGCATCGTCTGCACGGCCGCGCGAAAGGTGCTCTCGCCCACTTCCGCGCCCACGCAAAGACGCACGGCATTGGGCCGTTCCGCACCGCGCACGAGAAACGGATCGGGCGATGTCACCGCGATGTTCCGGTTGCGCAGCTCGCGCGTGATGCGTTCGGCTTCCCATTCATCCGGCACGCGCAGCCATACGGAGAGCGCATTCGGATGACTGCCGAGCACGTAATCGCCGAGCAGTTCGCGCACGACGCTCTGCCGCGCGGCAAGACGCTCGCGCTGGATCTGCACGAGACGCTGCGCCGTGCCGTCCATGATCCAGCGCGCGGTGACTTCGGCGATCGGCGATGTCGCCATCCAGCAGCTCACGCGCAGCACGCTTTCCGCGCGCAACGCGAGACGGCGCGGCACCGTCATGAAGCCGGTGCGCAAGCCGCTCAGCACGGACTTGGTCATGCTCGTGCAATAGAACGCGAGCTCGGGAATGAGGCTCGCAATCGGCGTCTGCGTTTTCGCGGGCAGCGCGCCATAGACATCGTCTTCGATCACATAGACGCCATAGCGCTCGGCAATGCGCGCAATCGCGCGGCGGCGCGAATCGGGCATCATCGCGACGGTCGGATTGTTCAGCGTCGGCGTGCAGACGAGCGCGCTCACGCGTTCGCTGTCGCAGACTTCCTCGAAGTGTTCCGGGCGAATGCCGTGCTCGTCTATTTCCAGACCTTTGAGCGTAAACCCCAGCACGTTCGCCGAGCCGATCACGCCGTGGTCGGTGAGGCTTTCGCACAGCACCGTATCGCCGGGACCGACGATGCTCGCGAGCGCGAGAAAAATGCTATGCGCAACGCCATTGGTGACGAGCAGCGTCTCCACCTTCGCAGGCATGTTCAGCGACGCAAGCCATTCCACGCCCGCCTGCCGATGACTGTCGAAGCCCGCGATCGGCCTGAATGCGCGTATCCACGGCTGATCTTCTATCGTCGATAGCGTCGCGCAGACCTTGCGCCACATCGCGTCGTGCTCGGGCGTATGCACGATGCGCGCGATCGAGAAATCGACGACGGAGCGCTCGGCCGTATCGAGCATGTAGTTGGACATCGTCTCGGTCACGCGCGCGGACACGAAGCTGCCGCGCCCCACTTCGCAGCGGATCAGCCCTTGCCTTTCGAGTTCCTTGTAGGCGTTGGTGACGGTCTGCACGCTGATCGCGAGATCTGCTGCCACCGCGCGTTGCGGCGGCAAGCGCTCGCCCGAGGCCAGCGCGCCGCTTTCGATATCGGCGGCCATCGCCTTGACGAGCCGCTTGTATTTGGACTGCACGCCCTGCACCGTGCGCACGGCGTCGCGCCATCGTTCGTTCACGTCCTGCTCCTCGCTTGCCTGGTTCCTTGCGCAATAGTGGCGCAAAAACGCGCGTGAAAATAATTGTCCTAGAGCAATCGGAACAAATATATGGCTTTGTATTCTGCGTCGGTGGCTGTGCGGCGTGAGGCGTCAAAGCCCTCTGGAGTCAGGGTTTTCCTCGGTCTCTCGCGCATTTCCTCGCCCTATTCGACCACGCTTGAAGAACCATCAATACGGGAACGATATGAACACGAAGCGACTGTCTGGACTGCTGGCAGCGGCGTGCGTCGCGGCAGCGAGCCTTGCTGCCTATGCCACGAGCGCAAGCGCGGAAACCACGCTGCAGCGCATTCAGCGCACCGGCGAGGTGCGCATCGGCTATGCGAACGAAACGCCCTTCGCCTACACGACGCCGGATGGCACCGTGACCGGCGAATCGCCGGAGATCGCGAAGAAAGTGTTCGCGAAGCTCGGCGTGAAAAAGGTCGATGCGGTGCTGACCGAATGGGGCGCGCTGATTCCGGGCCTGAAGGCCGGCCGCTTCGACGTGATCGCGGCGGGCATGTACATCACGCCCGAGCGCTGCAAGCAGGTCGCTTTCGCCGATCCGCAATATCAGATTCCCGACACGCTGCTGACGATGAAGGGCAACCCGAAGAACCTGCACAGCTACGCCGATGTCGCGAAGCAACCGGACACGAAACTTGCTGTGATGGCAGGGACGGCCGAACTCGGTTATGCACGTCAGGCGGGCATCAAGGATGACCAGATCCTTCAGGTTCCGGACACGACCGCGCAATTGCAGGCCGTGCGCGCGCGCCGCGCCGATGCCGCCGTCGGCACCGCGCTGACGATGAAGGGACTCGCCGCGAAGGGCGGCCCGCAGGTCGAAGCGATCAGCCAGTTCAACGACGATCCGAAACACACGGGCTACGGCGCGCTCGCATTCCGCCCCGAAGACACCGATCTGCGCGACGCCGTGAACAAGGAACTTCATCAATGGCTGGGCACCGACGATCACCTGAAGACGGTCGCGCCCTTCGGCTTCGACAAGTCCAACGTGACGACGAAGAAAGCGCCCGAACTGTGTGCCGGCTGAACATCGGCGCTTGGCGACGCGCGGCGTCCATCAAATAGCGAGGAACCGTCATGAGTGACCTCAATCAGCTTCTGCCCTTGATGATGAAGGGCACGCTCGTCACGATCCAGATCGCCGTCATCAGCATCGTGCTGGCGATCGTGATGGCGGGCGTCGCGACGGCGTTGCGCGCCGCGCCCTACCGTCTCGTGCGCTGGGCCGGCAACGTGTATGTCGAAGTGTTCCGCGGCACGTCCCTGCTCGTGCAGTTGTTCTGGCTCTTCTTCGTGCTGCCGCTGCCGCCGTTCGATGTGAAGCTGACGCCCTTCACGGTCGCCATCGTCGGACTGGGGCTGCATTACGGCGCATACGGCTCGGAGATTCTGCGCGGCGCGCTGCGCTCGGTGCCGGGCGGCCAGTATGAAGCGGCGCTCGCACTGAACATGCCGGCGGCCGCGCGGCTGCGCCGTATCGTGCTGCCGCAGGCGATGATCAATGCGCTGCCGCCCGCCACGAACCTGATGATCGAACTGCTCAAGGGCACCTCGCTCGTCTCGCTGATCACGCTCTCGGATCTCACGTTCCGCGCGCGCCAGCTCGACGAAGCGACGTTCAAGACGGCCGAAGTCTTCGGGCTCACGCTGCTCATCTACTTCGTGCTGGCGCAGATCATCGTCGCCGTGATGCGTGTGTTCGAGCGCCGCGTGAGCAGTCATGTCGCGATCCGCAAGATCAGCCGCACGCCTCAGGGAGCCGCATCATGACATCGCTCGGCCAGCTCTTCGATGTGAATTACGCGCTGCATATCCTGCCCGAACTCGCGCGCGCGGCCATGTACACGATCGGCATCACGCTGGTCGGTTTCGCGATCGCGCTCGTGCTCGGCCTCGTGCTCGCGATCATGCGGCGCAGCGATTTCGCGCCGCTCGCGAAGACCACTGCGTTCTTCATCGAGTTCATCCGCAGCACGCCGCTGCTGATTCAGGTGTACGTGCTCTTCTATGTCGCGCCGCTCTACGGCTTCACCATGTCCGCGCTGACGGCGGGCACGCTCGGCATCGCGGTGCACTATGCGTGTTATGTCTCCGAGGTCTATCGCGCAGGGCTCAACGGTGTCGCGCGCGGACAGTGGGAAGCATCGTGCGCGCTGTCGATCTCGCCGTGGCGCACGTATACCGGCGTGATTCTGCCGCAGGCGATTCGCCCAGTGATTCCCGCGCTCGGCAACTATCTCGTCGCGATGTTCAAGGACACGCCCGTGCTCTCCGCGATCACGGTCGTCGAACTGATGCAGCAGGCGAAGAACATCGGCTCCGAGACCTTCCGCTATCTCGAACCGATCACGATGACCGGCATCTTCTTTCTCATCATCAGCGTGACGTTCGCCTCGGGCGTGCGTCATGTCGAACGGCGCGTGAGGCTGCCATGACCGCCACCCACATTCAGGAGCAGCACATGAAGCGAGACCTCGACCCGCGCCTGAGCGCGGCGGCCGAAGCGCAGGCCAACGCGGCAATCGTGCGCTTTCGCAATGTCACGAAGCGCTATGGCGCGCTGACCGTGCTCGACGGCCTCGATCTCGATGTCGCGCCCAACGAGAAAGTGGCGATCATCGGGCCGAGCGGCTCGGGCAAGTCCACGCTGCTGCGCGTCTTGATGACGCTCGATCCGCTGACCGATGGCGTCATCGAAGTGGACGGCGAGCCGCTCACGCACGAGATGCGCGGCGGCAAGCTCGTGCCCGCTTCGCCGCGTCACGTGCGGCAGGTGCGCAGCAAGATCGGCATGGTGTTTCAGAGCTTCAATCTGTTTCCGCACATGACCGCGCTCGCGAATACCATCGAAGCGCCGATGAGCGTATTGGGGTTATCGAAGAAGGAAGCGACCGAGCGTGCGCGCGAACTGCTCTCGATGGTCGGCCTGGCGGAGAAATGCAATCACTATCCGTCGCAACTATCGGGCGGACAGCAGCAGCGCGTTGCGATTGCGCGCGCGCTCGCGATGCGCCCGAAGATCATGCTGTTCGACGAAGTGACGTCCGCGCTCGATCCTGAACTCTGCGGCGAAGTGCTTAACGTGATTCGCCGCCTCGGCGAGGAACATAACCTGACGATGCTGATGGTCACGCATCAAATGGGCTTCGCGAAGGAATTCGCCGATCGCGTGTGCTTCTTTTCACAAGGCAAGATCATCGAACAGGCGCCGCCGCAGCAGTTCTTCACCGCGCCGCAGCATGAGCGCACGCGTCAATTCCTGCGCGCAGTGACCGACGCGCTTTGAGCTTTTTTCAAGGTCCCGCGGTCCGATAATTGCTTCGCGCTCTTCGATGGCTTGGCCTTTCAGCCAACGGAGAGTGCGATGTCCCCCACCCTGCATAAAGTCGCGCGTTTCGCGGATCTTTCCGCCGAGCGCGGCACACGCGTGTGCATCAAGAGCGATGCAAAAGACGCCAAGGAAACGCCGATCTTGCTCGTGCGCGATAGCGACGCCGTGCGCGCTTATACCGCCGAATGTCCCCACGCGGGCGGCCCGCTCGATGAAGGCGCGATCTGCAACGGACGCATCGTGTGTCCGTGGCACAAAGGCACGTTCGAAGTTCGCGACGGCAGTCTCGTCGAACCGCCGCCGTTGAAGGCATTGACGCGCTACGACGCAAGCATCAGGGACGGCGACGTCTATGTATCCCTGCCGCCCGCCGACAGCGGCGCGGTGAAAGAGACACGGCATACGAAAGACCGCACGATGCTGATCGTCGGCGCGGGCGCGGCAGGCGCGGCCGCCTGTTCGGCATTGCGCGAAGCGGGCTTCGACAGCCGCATCGTGCTTGCGGGCGACGACGCGCGCGAGCCTTACGATCGCACGTCGCTCAGCAAGTTCACGCTCGCGGGCGACATGCCGCCCGACGACGTTCCACCGCTGCTGGATCAGGATTTCTTCGCCACGCACGATATCGAGCGCATCGATTCGAACGCCGTTCGTCTCGATGCCGGAGACAGGCACGCCGAACTCGCGAACGGCCAGCGCATCGATTACGAAGCCGCGCTCGTCTGCACGGGCGGCGTGCCGAAGCCGCTCGATATCGCGGGCTCCAATCTCGACCATGTTCATCTACTACGCACGCGCGAGGATGCGCGCGCGATTCTCCAGTCGCTCGAAGGGCGCAAGCGTGCGGTGATCGTCGGGGCGAGTTTCATCGGGCTCGAAGCGGCGTCCTGTCTCAGGAAGCGCGATATCGACGTGACGGTCGTCGCGCCCGGCAAGGTGCCGTTCGCGAAACAGTTCGGCGAGCGCATCGGCGAGATGTTCAGGAAACTGCACGAGAAGAACGGCGTGAGCTTTCATATGAATGCGCGCGTGAACGCATTCCGGGGCGGCAATGCGGTGCGCGAAGTCATCCTCGATTCGGGCGAGAAGCTCCTGGCCGATGTGGTGCTCGCCGGTACGGGCGTCGGACCGGCGACATCGTTTCTGTCGGGCGTGACGCTCGACGACGATGGCGGCATCGCCGTCGATGACACGATGCTCGCCGCGCCCGCGCTGTATGCCGCCGGCGATATCGCGCGTTTTGCGCTGCCGCGCTCGGATCAGCGCGTGCGCATCGAGCACTGGCGCGTCGCACAGCAGCATGCGCGCGTCGCCGCGTACAACATGGCGGGCAGCCCGCGCAAATACGTGGGCGTGCCCTATTTCTGGACCTATCACTACGAGAAGACGTTCGATTATCTCGGGCACGTGAAGGAGCCCGACAGCATCGAGATAGACGGTGATCTCGATGCGCAGCATTTCATCGCTTATCTGATGAAGGACGGCCGCGTAGGCGCGGTCGTCGCATGCGAGCACGACGCCGCCGTGTGCCGCCTTGCCGAAGCGATGCGCGAGCCGCTCACGCTCGCCGACGCGCGGCACATCGCGAACGCATGAGCGGCTGACATGGCCGCGACGAAGCAGCCGCAGCTCGGCGTCGAACCTGATCGTCGCGACGTATCACCCTTCGTTCGCGTTGCGCGCGCCCGATCCCGAAACACGCGAACGCGCCTACAAGGCGATCGTCGATGCGTTGCGCGAGGCGCATCGGCTCGTCACGCATCACAGGACACGATAATGGCAACAGCTACCAAAACGGCATCGAAGAAAAAGAGCAGCAAGACGGGCAGCGGCAAGCGCCCGAGCACGCGGCAAAGGCACGCGCTCGCGGGCGCGCGCAAGAAGCCGGAGCGGTCGTCGCACCGCTGGTCGCATCACGTGATGGAGACGAGCGACGCAATGGATATTCAGCGCGATATCTTCAAGAGCGGCAATGCGCAGGAAATCGCCGATTCACTCAAGCGATCTTCCACGCGCAGCACGCGCCGCAAAGGCTCGCCGTTTCAATCGGCGATGTCGATGCTCAATTTCTATATCAATCGTGCGGGACGCAATCTGCCGAAGTCGCGCAAGAGTACGCTCGAACGCGCGAAGAAAAGGTTGCGCGAAGCGTTTGGGCGCAAGCCGTGAAGACGACCGCGCGCGGCCCCGCGAAGGCGAGACCGCGCGCGTTGCTTACTGCCACGACTCCAGGATGATCAAGGTTGACGCTGGCCGCCCTGATGTTGCGGCTGCGGCTGATTCTGTTGCCGCTGACCAGACTTCTGACCTTGTTGCGATTGCCCCGGTGACTTCTCTTGTTGTCCGTGCTGCCTGTGAGACTCGTTCGATTGATTCGGCCTGGACGGTTCACTGCCCATCTGCTTTTTGTTTCCGCTCATAAAGTCCCTCCTGGCTTTGTCGTCGTACGGCGAAGAAATCCGCGCGACGGCGTTTGCAGTGGTAAAAGCCGCGGCTCGCGCCGCATGAAAGTAAAAGCATCGTGCGTACCAGAACAGCGCCCCGCGCAGCAAGGGTTTGCAGGCCCCTGCGCGCGGCACGTATGAAAAAACTTCCACACTGCTGCAAGCCTTGCAAAAGCGATGAGGAACGCTGATTGCTCCCTTCATGGCATTGCAACGCTTCAGAAGCGAGGAAACAGCGATGGCCCAACAACCTCCACTCAATCCCGGCGATGAAGCCGAGCCCGGCGCGCCCGGCAGCGGCGAAGACGTCTGTCCCGACTGCAACGGCTCGGGCAAGATGGAAGGCGCGGACTGCAAGACATGCGGCGGCACAGGCACCGTGACGCAAGGCATCGGCGGCGGTTGAATGGGCCGCGTCGAACTCTCATTGGCGTCGAACTCTCATTCGTCAGGAGCGCTCGCTTGAACAATCGATCCAGGCAACTCGCGCAGGCGACGGCCTTCACTTTGGTCCTGGCGAGCGGCGCAGCCATCGCCGACGATTACGCGCAGGACTTCGGCCCGAATCCGACGCTGCCCGCACCGCATAAATCGCTGATGCCGACGGTGAACATCGCGCCGGCAAAACCCTGGCCGCAAGGACAAAAGCCCACGGCTGCCGAAGGCTTCAGCGTGAACGCGTTCGGCACGGCGCTCGATCATCCGCGCTGGCTCGCGACGCTGCCCAACGGCGATGTGCTCGTCGCCGAAAGCAACGCGCCTGCGAAGCACGACGAGAACGCCGGCATCAAGGGCTTCGTGATGAAGAAGATGCAAAAACGCGCGGGCGCGGCCGTGCCGAGCGCGGACCGTATCGTCCTGTTGCGCGATGCCGATGGCGACGGCGTCGCGGAAACGCGCAGCGTGTTCATCGACAAGCTGCATTCGCCCTTCGGCATGGCGCTGGTCGGCGACGCACTCTACGTCGCGAACACGGATTCGATCGTGCGCTTCAAGTACGAAACCGGCGCGACTCAAATCACGACGCCCGGCGAGAAGCTCATCGACCTGCCTGCCGGCGATATCAATCATCACTGGACCAAGAACGTCATCGCGAGCCGCGACGGCAAGAAGCTGTACGTGACCGTCGGCTCGAACAGCAACGTCGCCGAGAATGGCATCGACGCGGAGAACGGGCGCGCGGCGATCATGGAAGTGGATATCGAATCGAAGCAGTCGCGCCTGTTCGCCTCCGGCCTGCGCAATCCGAACGGCATGGCATGGCAGCCGCAAAGCGGCGCGCTCTGGACCGTCGTGAACGAGCGCGACGAACTGGGCAACGAACTCGTGCCGGACTATCTGACTTCGGTGAAAGACGGCGCGTTCTACGGCTGGCCGTATAGCTATTACGGACAGCATGTCGATGACCGCGTGAAGCCGCAGCGCGCGGATCTCGTGCAAGCGGCGATCGCGCCCGATTACGCGGTCGGCGCGCACACGGCATCGCTCGGGCTCGCGTTCTACGACGGCAGCGCGTTCGCGGAGCGCTATCGCAACGGCGCGTTCATCGGTCAGCATGGCTCGTGGAATCGCAAGCCGAGAAGCGGCTACAAGGTCATCTTCGTGCCCTTCGAGAACGGCAAGCCAGCCGGTCCGCCCGAAGATATCCTGACGGGCTTTCTCTCGTCGGATGGCCGTGCGCTCGGACGCCCTGTCGGTGTCGCGGTCGATGGCAAGGGCGCGCTGCTCGTCGCGGACGATGTCGGCAACACGGTGTGGCGGGTCACGCCCGCTTCGAAGTGAATGGCCGCGAGAAAGCCTCGACGGACGCAGGGCGCGCCGAGCCTCTTCGCGCTCGCGGAACGGCAGATCGTCGCGCTCTACGATGCCGGTGTCATGTCGCCCGCGGTGCTGCATCACGTCGTCGCGGCGTATGCGGATAGCGGCATCGACTGGGACGAGGAAGGCACGCTGCAAACCGTGGACGGTCACAGCGTGCAGGAAGCCGTGGTGCTCGTGATGATGCCCGCGCGCGGCCTCAAAAGCGTGCGTAAAGACTTCATATCGATCGTCGGGCATCTTGCTGCCAGCGAGCCGCAGGAAAGCGCGCGGGAAGCAGCCCCGCCCGAAGACGACGAAGACTTGCTGAGCCAGTTAAGCGGCAACGATACCGAACCGAAAACCCGCACGGCGAAGAAAGCCTCAGCCGCCGAACCGAAGCGCGCCGCCTTCAATCCCCTCGTCGGCGCGCGCGCCGTGCCCGCGCGCAACAAGCGCTGAGTGCGCGTCGATGACAGGATCTATCAGCGAAGGGCGTGTCTGCGCCAGTCGTCATAGGGCGTGATCGGCAGCACGCGCTTGTGATGCGTCGCATCGTAGAAGCGGTAGACGGTCGTGTAGACCTGGTCCGACACCGGCTTGCCTTCGAGGAAGTCGTCGATGTCTTCGTAGCTGATGCCGTAGCTGTCCTCGTCGGGCTTCATTGGCGTGAGCGTCTCGAGGTCGGCGGTCGGCACCTTTTTCGATATCTCGACGCTCGCGCCGAGCGCTTCCGCGAGAGCGCGCACGCGGCGCTTGTTCAGGCCATAAAGCGGCAGCACGTCCGCGCCGCCATCGCCGAACTTGGTGTAGAAGCCCATCAGCGATTCCGCGGCGTGATCCGTGCCGATCACGATGCCCGCGTGCGCCGCGGCCACCGCGTATTGCGCGATCATCCGCTGACGCGCCTTGATGTTGCCGAGCACGAAATCCTCGTGGCGTTCGTCGCGAAACAGCAACTCGCCGGCCTTGAGCGCTTCGCGCATCGCATCGGCGGCGGGCTTCACGTTCACGGTGATCGTTTCGTCGGGCCGGATGAAGGCGAGCGCGCGCTGCGCATCGGCTTCGTCGCGCTGCTCGCCGTAGGGCAGACGCATCGCGATGAAGCGCGCATCGACGTTGCGCGCGCGCAGGCGCTCGACCGCGAGTTGCGCGAGCCGGCCGGCCGTGGACGAATCCACGCCGCCGCTGATGCCGAGAACGTAGGTCCTGAGCTTTTGCGCCTCGAGATAGTCGGCGAGAAACGCAATGCGGCGCTCGCGTTCCGCTTCGAGATCGAAGACGGCGGGAACCTTCAGTTCCTCGATGATGCCGGGCTGGCGGGAGGCGTGATCGTTCGACATTGTCCTGGCTCGTTTGATGGATGAACTTCGCTACGTTACCCCAAAGTCCGAGCCAAGACTTTACCCCGCCATTTCGCGATCCGGCGTCGACGAGATGCGATGAATCGCGAGATCCGCGCCGTTGAACTCTTCCTCGCGATCGAGCCGCAGACCGACCGTCAGCTTGATCGCGCCATACACGGCCGCGCCGCCCGCGAGCGCGAGCGCCACCGCGCCCACCGTGCCGATAAGCTGCGACCAGATCGAGACGCCGCCGATGCCGCCGAACGCCTTCTGCCCGAACACGCCGGCCGCGATGCCGCCCCACGCGCCGCACATGCCATGCAGCGGCCACACACCGAGCACGTCGTCGATGCGCCAGCGGTTCTGCACGCAGGTGAACATCTGCACGAACAGCACGCCCGCGACCGCGCCGACGATCAGCGCGCCGAGCGGATGCATCAGGTCCGAGCCCGCGCATACCGCGACCAGTCCCGCGAGCGGCCCGTTATACGTGAAGCCCGGATCGTTGCGGCCCGCGAACCACGCGGCGAGCGTGCCGCCGACCATCGCCATCAGCGAATTGACGGCGACGAGTCCGCTGATCTTGTCGACGGTCTGCGCGCTCATCACGTTGAAGCCGAACCAGCCGACCGCGAGCACCCATGCGCCGAGCGCGAGAAACGGAATGCTCGACGGCGGATGCGCGGCAATGCGCCCGTCCTTGTGATAGCGCCCGTGACGCGGCCCGAGCAGCAGCACGGCCGGCAGCGCGACCCAGCCGCCGAACGCATGCACCACGACGGAGCCCGCGAAATCGTGGAACGGCGCGCCGAACGCATGGGCGAGCCAGCCCTGAATGCCGAAGCGCTCGTTCCACGCCACGCCTTCGAGCAGCGGATAAACGAAGCCGACGATCACGCAGGTCGCGAACAGTTGCGGATTGAATTTCGCGCGCTCCGCAATGCCGCCCGACACGATCGCCGGAATCGCGGCGGCGAACGTGAGCAGAAAGAAGAAGCGCACGAGCGCATAGCCATTGTGCTCGGCGAGGATATCGGCGCTATGCATGAACTGCACGCCATACGCGATGTTATAGCCGATGAAGAAATAGGCGAGCGTCGATACCGCGAAATCGACGAGGATCTTCACGAGCGCGTTCACCTGGTTCTCGCGGCGCACCGTGCCGAGTTCGAGGAAAGCAAAGCCCGCATGCATCGCAAGCACCATCGCGGCGCCAAGCAACAAAAAGAGTGTGTCGGTTCCGGACTGAAGTGCCTGCATGATCGAACGGTCGGTGGAGACAAGGCCGCCTTTTTTGCAAGTTCCGGGCCAAGTTGGCGCATGAGCATCGAAACGGTGCGTGCGCGTTGTGCGTGGCGGCTTAGGGATGGTGCAGCACGCAATTCCATGCTGATCCACTTTCGCCCTCTCATGGTGCATTGCCCCGTTACGTGGCGTCGCATGCACCGCACGCGAGCCAAATATTTCAGGACGCAGGCCTCATGTAGGGCTATCGCAAGGCTTCGATGGGGCACACGCCCGCGCCGCGCGGCGAGTATCCTGAGATGTAATCGGAATGCAACGGAGCCGTCGATGTCGCCTCGCATCGAATCTGTTGGCGAGCACGTACGCATGGAACAGCTCGCGCGCGATCCGCGCGTCGTCACGATCGTGCTCGATAGGCCCGCGCGCCGCAACGCGGCCGATCGCGGCATCGCTAATGCGTTGCGCGAAGCCTTCGAACGCTTCGAAGCGGACGATGCGTCGTCGGTCGCCGTGCTGTGGGGCGCGGGCGGCACGTTTTGCGCGGGCGCCGATCTCACCGCCCTGAACGACGATACGCGCCGCAACGAAATCCATGCCGACGGCAGCGGCCCCGGCCCGATGGGCCCGACGCGCCTCGCATTGACGAAACCCGTGATCGCCGCCATCGCCGGTCATGCGGTCGCGGGCGGCCTCGAACTCGCGGCGTGGTGCGATCTGCGGGTCGCGGAAGAGGATGCGGTGCTCGGCGTGTTCTGCAGACGCGTCGGCGTGCCGCTCATCGATGGCGGCACGATACGGCTGCCGCGCCTCATCGGCATGTCGCGTGCGCTCGATCTGATCCTCACCGGGCGCGCCGTCGATGCGCACGAAGCGCTCGCCATCGGCCTCGTCAATCGGCTCGCGCCGCCGGGCGAAGCGCGCAGCGTCGCTGAGGCGCTCGCGTGCGAACTGGCCGCGCTGCCGCAAGGCGCCTTGCACGCGGACTTGCGCTCGGTTCACGAGAACGCGTTCGATGACGATCTCGACCGGGCCTTGCAGCGCGAAGGCGCGAATGGCTACGGCGCGGTATTCGATGAAGGTCTCGACGGCGCGGCGCACTTCGTCGCGCGGCCATCGGACAAAGGACGGGCGACATGAACTCAGCGTTCGAGAACCGCAGGGAAGCGGGCCGCGAACTCGCCAGGCTTCTGAACGAGTACGCCAATCGCGACGACGTCACCGTGCTCGCGCTGCCGCGCGGCGGCGTGCCGGTTGCTTATGAAGTGGCGCGCGCGCTCGGTGCGCGGCTCGACGTGCTCGTCGTGCGCAAGCTCGGCGTGCCCGTGCAGCCGGAACTGGCGATGGGCGCGATCGCATCGGGCGATGCGTTCTTTCTCGACGAACGCATCGTCGACTATGCGGGCGTCGACAAGCACGATCTCGAACGCGTGATCGCACGCGAGCGCGCCGAGCTCGAACGGCGCGAGAAGCTCTATCGCGGCGACGCGCCGCCGCTCGATATGAAAGGCCGCATTGCGATCGTCGTCGATGACGGCATGGCCACCGGCGCGACCATGAAAGCCGCGGCGATGTCCCTGCGTCATGCGCATCCCTCGAAGATCGTCGCGGCGCTGCCCGTCGCGCCGCTGGATTCGGAAGCGCGCATCGAAGATATCGTCGATGACTTCGTCTGCGTGATGCGGCCGGAGCGGTACTTCGGCGTCGGTCAGTTCTATGTCGACTTCGATCAGACCAGCGACGACGAAGTACGCGAACTGCTCGATGCGGCCCGCAAGGACGCTTAACGCAGCCAGGGCGCGTCGTGCGCTTCCTGCGTCTTGCCGTATTTGTCGCGCGCGGCCTTCAATACGGTTTTCTCGATGACGCCTTCATCCGCGAGCGCCTTCAACGCCGCGATGACGATCGATACGCGGTCCACTTCGAAGAACGCGCGCAAGGCTTGACGCGTATCGCTGCGGCCGAAGCCATCGGTGCCGAGCGTCACGTAGCGGCCCGGCACGTAGGCGCGAATCAGCTCGGGCACGGCGCGCACGTAGTCGGTTGCGGCGATGACCGGCCCGCGCGATGTTGCCAGCGCGCGCGTGACGAAGGGCGTCGGCGCATCGTCGTTCAGACGCGCGAGCCGCTCACATGACGCGCCATCGCGATGAAGCTCCGTGTAGCTCGTCACGCTCCACACGGCGGCCTCGATGCTCCAGTCGCGCTTCAACATCTCGCGCGCGGCGATGGTTTCGTTGAGGATTGCGCCGGAGCCGAGGAGTTGCACTTGCGCTTGCTTCTCTTCCCCGCCGATGCGATAGATGCCGCGCAGAATGCCTTCGCGCGTGGCTTCGTCGAGCGAGCCGCCGGGCGCGGACGGCTGCGCGTAGTTCTCGTTGGTCACGGTGACGTAATAGAACACGTCGTTCTGGCGTTCCATCATCTCCTGCATGCCTTCGTCGACGATCGCCGCGACTTCGTAGGCGAACGCGGGATCGTAGGCGCGGCAGTTCGGTATCGTCGATGCGGCGAGATGGCTCGTGCCATCCTGATGCTGCAAGCCTTCGCCGCCGAGCGTCGTTCTGCCCGCCGTCGCGCCGATCAGAAAGCCGCGCGAGCGCTGGTCCGCCGCCGCGAAAATCAGATCGCCGATGCGCTGAAAACCGAACATCGAGTAGTAGATATAGAACGGCAGCATCGGCAGATCGTGCACGCTGTAGGATGTCGCCGCCGCGATCCACGACGACACCGCGCCCGCCTCCGAAATGCCTTCCTCCAGAATTTGCCCGCGCGTGTCCTCGCGGTAGTAGAGCATCGAGCCCATGTCTTCCGGCTCGTACAACTGGCCGAGCGGCGAATAGATGCCGACCTGCCGGAACAGATTGGCCATGCCGAAGGTGCGCGCCTCGTCCGCGACCACGGGCACGACGCGCGGCCCGAGCGTCTTGTCCTTCAGCAGGCTGCCGAGCATGCGCACGAAGGCCATCGTGGTCGACATTTCCTTGCCGGATGCATCGAGCGCAAACTGGCCCCACGTGTCGAGCGCGGGCGGCGTGAGACCTTGCGAAGCCTTCGCGCGGCGGCGCGGCAGATAACCGCCGAGCGCCGCGCGGCGTTCGTGCAGATAGCGCATTTCGGGCGCAGTGTCGGCGGGCTTGTAGAACTTGAGCTGTTCGACATCTTCGTCCGACAGCGGCAGACGGAAGCGGTCGCGAAACGCCTTGAGATCGTCGAGATCGAGCTTCTTCTGCTGATGCGTCGTCATGCGCCCCTGCCCGACCGCGCCCATGCCGAAGCCCTTCATCGTCTTCGCGAGAATCACGGTCGGCTGGCCCTTGTGCGAAAGCGCCTTCGCGTAGGCCGCGTGCAGCTTGCGCACATCGTGGCCGCCGCGCCGCAGACGATCGATGTCTTCATCCGACATATGCGCGACGAGCGCGGCCAGCTCGGGATTCTGTCCGAAGAAACGCTCGCGGTTATAGCGGCCGTCGTTCGCCGAGAAGGTTTGGAATTGTCCATCGACGGTATGCGCGAATGCGCGCAGCAAGGCATTCGAGCGATCGCGCGCGAACAGCGCGTCCCAGTCCGAACCCCACAGCACCTTGATGACGTTCCAGCCCGCGCCGGTGAATTGCGCTTCCAGTTCATCCACGATGCGTCCGTTGCTGCGCACGGGACCGTCGAGCCGCTGCAGATTGCAGTTGATGACGAACACGAGGTTATCGAGCTGCTCGCGCGCCGCGAGCGACAGCGCGCCGATGGATTCGGGCTCGTCCATTTCGCCGTCGCCGAAGAAGCCCCATACCTTGCGGCCATCGGTCTGCAGCAGATTGCGGTTTTGCACATAGCGCATGAAGCGCGCTTGATAAATCGAATTGATCGGACCGATGCCCATCGAGCCGGTCGGGAATTGCCAGAAATCGGGCATCAGCCACGGATGCGGATAAGAACACAGGCCCGGCCCCGCGATTTCGCGGCGATAGTGCTGCAAATGTTCTTCGCCGAGAAAGCCTTCGAGGAACGCGCGGGCATAGACGCCCGGCGACGAATGCGGCTGAAAGTAGACGATATCGCCGCCATTGTTCGCATCGGCGGCTTTAAAGAAATGATTGAAGCCGACTTCGAAAAGATCCGCCGCCGAGGCATAACTTGCGATATGCCCGCCGAGTTCGCCATAGGCGCGATTGGCCCGCACGACCATCGCGAGCGCGTTCCAGCGCAGCACGGCGGCGAGCTTTTCCTCGACGTCCAGATTGCCCGGATAAGGCGTCTGCTGCGAGACGGGAATGGTGTTCGCATAAGGCGTCGCGCGCGCCCGCGCCGATTCGACGCCCACCGACAGTGCGTGCTCCGCGAGCCGGTCGAACAGATATTGCGCGCGCTCGCGGCCGACATGCGCGACGACCGCATCGAGCGCCTCCAGCCATTCTGCGGTTTCCTCGGGATCGATGTCCTCACGTCCCTTGGCAATGGAAAGAAGCTGGCGGGTTCCGCTCGATAAGTCGGTCATGGCGCGACTCCGTTAAGGCTTGAGAATGCATTCAAGCATATCCATAGCGGCGCAGAATGTGCGTCTCATTTGGCTGCCGTCCCGCTTTGCGGTAGTGTACTTATTCTTCAAAAACGCCCGAAACCGGAATCTTTCGACTATGACGGCCAATGCCAAGCAACGCCTCGACCGCACCGATATCGGCATCCTGAATCAGCTTCAGCAAAATGCGCGCATCACCAATTCGGAACTCGCGCGCGCGGTGAATCTTTCGCCGACGCCCTGCTTTAACCGCGTGCGCGCGCTCGAGAACGCGGGTCTTTTCAAGCAGCACGTCACCTTGCTCAATCCGGAAGCGCTGGGCTTATCCATCAATGTATTCATCCAGGTGAGTCTGGAAAAGCAGATCAAGGACGCGCTCGCGCGCTTCGAACAGGCAATCAGCGAGCGGCCAGAAGTGATGGAGTGTTATCTGATGACAGGCGATGCGGACTACCTCTTGCGCGTGGTATTGCCCGATGTGGCCGCACTCGAACGGTTCATTCTCGAACGGCTGACCAAGATGCCCGGCGTTTCCAATATCCGTTCGAGCTTCGCGCTCAAGCAGGTGCGCTACAAGACCGCGCTGCCGCTGCCCGCATCCGGGCTTACCCTGCCCGATCAGAACGCCGATGAAGCCGAATGGACCTGACCGTTGCGGCTGCACGGTCGAACCTTCCGATCAAACTTAAACATTCCTGTAATTCTTGCGATGACGCAGTGCGTCGCCTATAACTTGTCAGGCCTGTCGGCATGATTTCCCGGTCGGACACGTTATCTGGCGCAGCGCTACACGAGCGAGAACGACATGAATATCGAAACCGTACGTGTATTCATCATGACGCGCGGCGTCGACTTCGCGATCATGGTTATCGGCGCGATTGCGCTATGGATCATCGGGCGCTGGCTCATCGGTCTCGTCACGGGCACGCTACGCAAGCTGCTGTCGCGCAACGGCCGCGTCGATCCGACGCTCGCGCATTATCTCGGCTCGATCCTCGGCGTCATTCTCAATCTGCTGCTGGTTCTCGCGATTCTGCAGATTTTCGGCGTTCAGACCACGTCGTTCGCCGCGCTGCTCGCCGGTCTCGGTCTCGCTATCGGCACCGCGTGGGGCGGACTGCTCGCCCACTTCGCGGCGGGCGTTTTCATGCAGGTGCTGCGGCCTTTCAAAGTGGGCGATTTCGTGACGGCGGGTGGCGTCACCGGCACCGTCACCGAGCTTGGCCTGTTCGGCACGACGATCACGACGCCCGATAACGTCGCGGCCATCATCGGCAATAACAAGATCTTTTCCGACACGATCTGGAATTTCAGCCTGCTTCCGCACCGGCGCGTGGAACTGACGGCGAAGATCGCAAACGGCGTCGATCCGCTCGATGCGATCGCGCGCCTCAAGGAAGCCGTCGCCAAGATTCCGAACGTCGCGACGACGCCGCCGCCCGATGTCGAAGTGCTGTCCTTCACGCCGGAAGGACCGCTCCTGTGCGTGCGGCCCTATACCAATACGAGCGACTACTGGCAGGTCTATTTCGACACCAACCGCGCGATCATCGAAACATTCAAGCAGGCGGGTTATCCCACGCCGGAGACGCCGCTTTCGCGCCGCGTCGTGAACTGACTTTGCTGCGCCAATGCTGAACTAGAATGGGTTGAACCGGCGCTCATCGCGCCGGATCACAGTCGCGCGCGGAGGAAGCCATGCCGACTTATCAATACCGTTGCCAGGATTGCGGCGAGACCTTCGAACACGCGGAGCACATCGCCGAGCATGCAACGGTGCAACTCAAATGCCCGAAGTGCGGCAGCGAGAAGATCGCGCACGCGCCGGCGCCGTTCGTCGCGAAGACGACCAAGAAAAGCTGACGCATTGACGCATTGACGCGTCAGGCGGCGCGGAATCGCACTTCGTGCGACGGCAGGCCGCCTAGCCGCGATGCGACGTGATCGATGAACGCGCGCAGGCGCGGCGCTTCGTGACGGCTCGGCGGCCAGAGAATATGGAATACGCCTTCCGTGCCCATGTGCGCGCCGAGCACCGCGCGCAGCAGGCCGCCTTCGAGCGCGCCCTTCGCGATGAAATCCGGCACGCATGCGAGGCCCAGCCCCGAGATGCAGGCGGCGAGCACGGCTTCCATGTCGTTGAAGGTGAGCGTCGCGTGCGGATCGATGGCGAAGCTGTGATCGTCACGCGCGAAGCGCCACGGCTCGGGCCGCCCGCTTGCCGGGGAACGGAAGCGGATGCACGCATGGCCTTCGAGATCGGCGGGCGTCGCGGGCTCGCCGTGTCCCGCGAAATAGGCGGGCGAGCCGACCACGACCGGGCCGTATTGCGCGAGCGGGCGCGCGAGCAGTTGCGAATCGGCGAGACGACCGGTGCGGATCACCGCGTCATAGCCTTCCTGCGTGACATCGACCATGCGGTCGCTGAAATCGATATCGAGTTCGATGTCGGGATAGCGCCGCCTGAATTCCGGCACGAGCGGCAACAGGAGACGGCCGCCGAGCGATGGCGCGGCGATGCGCAACCGCCCGCGCGGCGACGAGGTCGAATGAAACAGCTCGTTCTCCGCCTCTTCGAGATCGGCCAGCATGCGTTTGCAGCGCGCGAAGAAGCGCGCGCCTTCGTGCGTGAGGCCGATCCTGCGCGTCGTGCGATTGAGCAGTTGCACGCCGAGCTTCGCTTCCAGCCGCATCACGCTCTTGCCCACCGCCGACGCCGACAGGCCGAGCGCGCGTCCCGCCGCCACGAAACTGCCCGATTCCGCCGCGCGCACGAAAGCGACCATGCCGGAGAGGCTTTCTGTCGAGGGAGGTCCGTTGGGTGCGGGATGGGCCTGCGAGGGAACGGTCGTCATATGCGTGATCATCGGGAAATGCGGCGCAACGGAATGCGCCTGTCTCCTGCATGAACGTCCGCGACGCCGATTTATTCCCGACTATTGCACGCGTTGCATCATCCGTTCAGTTCCTCGTGCAGCGCGAGATACTCTTGCGCGAGCTTGTGACGCGGTTCGAGGTAGATCATCGGGCGCGCGTGCTGATGACTCTCGCGGATTTTCACCGAGAGCGACAGATGCGAATTGAGCACGGGCAAGTCTTCGCCGCGCAGTTCGTCGACGAGTTGCTGCGGCAGGCTCGCACGCGGCTGAAACTGATTGATGACGATGCCTTCGACGCTCAGATCCGGATTGTGATCGTGGCGGATTTCCTGCACGTTTTCGAGCACGGAGTACAGCGCGCGGCGCGAGAAGTCGTCGCAATCGAAAGGAATCAGACAGCGCTCGACGGCGATCAGCGCGGAGCGCGTGAAGAAGTTGAGCGCGGGCGGCGTGTCGATATAGACGGCGTCGTAGTCTTGCAGGCCTTTGAGCGCGTCGCGCAGCTTATAGATCTTGTAGCGCGATTCGAGCTTGCTTTGCAGCGATTCCAGATTCGGATGCGACGGCACGATGTCGAGATTTTCGAACGGCGTCGAATGAATGAAGGAATCGAACGCCGGTTCGCGAAAGCTGTAGCTCAATGCCGATTCGAAGAAACTCGCGAGATTCGGCTGCGCGTCGCGGGCGTTGGCGCCGAGCAGATACTGGCTCGCATTGCCTTGCGGATCGAGATCGATGACCAGTGTGCGCAAGCCGCGGGAGGCGCTGATCGCGGCGAGATTGCAGACGATGGTGGATTTGCCTACGCCACCCTTTTGATTGAAGACCACACGGCGCATCGGGGTTTTGTTCCTTCGGGGGTTTTTGAACGTTCGTTCGGGTTTGGGGTTTGGGCTTCGGATTGCTGTTGATGGGGGATATTAGCGCATCGCGCGTGACGAAACGTTTGCGGTCTTTGTTTTCGTCGTGGAGCTTGTATTCGTGTCGGTCTATTGGCTCTGCCCCTCCCCGGGGCGGGGGTAACTTTCTTTGCTGCTGCAAAGAAAGTCACCAAAGAAAGCAGCTTTGTCACCGCCCGCGGTCACACGCAGTTTGGCCACTCTTCTCCTCGGGGAACGGCCCTCGCCTAAAGAGTGCCCCCATAGGCCCAATCGGGCTTGGATCGCGCACGGTCTGACAAACCATAACTTCGAAGGCGCTGGTTCAGCACAAAATAGCTTCGGCACAGCGCTACGCGCTGCCGCTGGGTATGCAAGGGAAACCGCACGCAGACCCGATTAACCCGTCGGCCGCGAAGCGGGCCGGAGCTTGAAATGGCTGTGCCAGTTTGTTGAATGGCGCGGTGTGACGGACCGTGCGCGATCCAAGCCCGGTTGGGCCTTTGAGGGCACTCTTTAGGCGAGGGCCATTCCCCGAGGAGAAAAATGGCCAAACTGCGTGTGACCGCAGGCGGTGACAAAGCTGCTTTCTTTGGTGACTTTCTTTGCAGCAGCAAAGAAAGTTACCCCCGCCCCGGGGAGGGGCAGTGCTAATAAACCAACACCAAAGCAAGTTCCACGAAACCAAAACCAAAAACCTCAAGGAAAAGCAGGAATAGTAGGATCCGCCCCTTCAAGATCCGCCTCCGGATGATGACTCTTGACAAGAGCCTCAATCTCTTCGAGCCGCCCCGTAGGCACATCCACCATCATCAACAATTCCCCTTGATCGATCGCATGCTCGAACCGCCGCAACCGCGTATTGGGAATCCCGACCCCGATCATCGTGGCGGCCCACGCCCCAAACCCCATGCTCGCAAGCGTCATGCAGACCACGACCCCACCGGCAATCGTCAACCCCGCCGGCGGAAACGCCATCGCCACGAGCCCGGCGAGCGCGCCCGTCACGCCGCCCGCGGCCGTTCCGCGCGCAAGCGCCGGCAATAGATCGGTGCGTTGAACCAGCGTGGCTTCCGGCAAGTCCGCAAGCGGCGTATGAGGCCGCGCAAGCACATGAATATGCCGCCATTCGATCCGCTTGAGCAGCAGTTCGTCGATGATTCCCTTCGCGCTCGCTACGCTGGGCAGTAGAAAATAGATGCGCCGCATTTCGCGCCTCCAACTATCGAATCTCATGCATTCAATATAGACGACGCACGAAAGTACGTTTTTCAAACAGCTTTCTTGATGCGCGCACCGCTCTCATCGAAGAAGTAAATGCGTTCGCGATTCACACGCACGCCCGCCGCGCCGCCTATTTCGCCCGCAAAAGTATTCGGCACCTTCACGACGATCGGCTGCTCGCCCACATGCAGCGTAACGAGCGAATGATCGCCGATCAGTTCGACCGAATAGATGCGTCCCTGCAATTCGCCCTCGCCCTGGCGCGTCAATGCACACTCCTCGGGACGCACACCGAGCGTCGCGCTGCCTTCGTGACGCAATGGCGCTTCAGGCTGAAGTGAAAGGCCGGGTGCATCGAAACGTCCCTGCGCCAGCGTGCCGCGCAGAAAATTCATCGGCGGCGAACCGATGAAGCCCGCGACGAACAGATTCGCCGGATCGGAATAGATGCGCGCGGGGGTATCCAGCTGCTGCAACGCCCCCTTGTCGAGGACAGCGACGCGGTGCGCGAGCGTCATCGCTTCGATTTGATCGTGCGTCACGTAGATGGTCGTGATGCCGAGCTCGTGCTGCATGTGCTTCAATTCCGCGCGCATGTGACCGCGCAGCTTGGCGTCGAGATTGGAAAGCGGCTCGTCCATCAGGAACGCGGCGGGCCGCCGCACGATCGCGCGCGCGAGCGCCACGCGCTGACGCTGCCCGCCCGACAACTGACGGGGCAAACGCGCAAGCAAAGGTTCGAGCTGCACGCTCGCGGCCACTTCGCGCACGGCCGCCTCGATCTCGGCCTTCGGGCGCTTTCTCACGATGAGCGGATACGCGATGTTCTCGAACACCGTCTTGTGCGGATAGAGCGCGTACGACTGAAACACCATCGCCACATCGCGGTCGCGCGGAAGCTGATGCGTGACATCGGTATCGCCGACGAACACCGCGCCTTCCGTCGCCGATTCGAGCCCCGCGACGATGCGCAAGGCCGTCGTCTTGCCACAGCCCGATTCGCCGAGCAGCACGAGAAATTCGCCCGCCTGCACGTCGAGCGACAGGTCGCGCAGCACGCGCGTGTCGCCGAACATCTTGCCGACGTTTCGCAACGACACACTCTTGGACTGTCGCGCCGCCGCGATCTTCGTCAGGCGGGCGTCGTCGAGCTTCGCCGCCTCGCTATCCATGACCGTCATCCTTTCACCGCTCCCACGAGAATGCCCCGCACGATGAAGCGCTGCAGCGTGAGCGTGAGCAGCATCACCGGCAGGATCATGATGAGTATCAGCACCGACATGTTCCACCATTGCGGACCCCGCGTCGCGTTCTGCGCGGCGACGAGCAGCGGCATCGTCTGCGCATTCGCGGTCGTCAGAAAGAGCGCGAAGAGGTATTCGTTCCACGACAGGATCAGCACGAGCAGACTCGTCGCGACGAGGCCCGGCGCCACTAAGGGCAGCACGATGCCGAAGAGAATCGAGAAGCGCGTCGCGCCGTCGATCTGCGCGCTTTCTTCGATCTCGCGCGGCACGCCTTCGAAGAAATCGAACATCAGCCAGACCACGATCGGCAGGTTCGCCGTCGCATACGTGATGATGAGCGCGAGATGCGTATCGAGCAGCCCGACATCCCTGAAGATGAGATAGATGGGGATCACCGTGACGACGGGTGGCAGAATGCGCTGCGACACGACCCAGAACAGAATGTCGTCATTGTTGAGCCGTCGATGCGCGCGGCGCATGATCGGCCGCAGCAGCAGAAAGAAGAGCGCGAACGCCACCGCGAGCGCAATGCGCAAATCGGCATGCCCCCACGCGACGGCCGCGATCAGCAGCGCGATCAACACCACGCCGAGGCCCACCGCCGCAACCGGCGGCCGGTACTCGATGCGCGCGAGCGCATACGCGGCCATCGAGCCGAGAAACACCGTGGCCGCGGTACTGCCCGCCGCGACGATCAGCGAGT
This sequence comes from Caballeronia sp. PC1, assembly GCF_021353155.1. Taxonomy (NCBI): domain Bacteria; kingdom Pseudomonadati; phylum Pseudomonadota; class Betaproteobacteria; order Burkholderiales; family Burkholderiaceae; genus Caballeronia; species Caballeronia sp. PC1. The sequence continues at coordinate 382,656 of NZ_JAJUBH010000002.1, read as the reverse complement.
TCATGTAAGGCCGATACGTGTCGGGACCGAGATCGACGAAGATGTAATGCCACGCGTCGAGATGCGGCTTGAAATCGACGAACGGAAGATAGAGCGGTCCTGTGGAAACATCCACCGGCAGCTTGAACGAGGTAATCGCCATCCAGTACAGCGGAAACAGCACGACGAGCGACCAGAACCCGAGCAACAGATACGCGATCGCCTTGCCGCCGGCGGGCAACTCATCCACGCGCGTGGGCACGAACCAGCGTTTGAGCGCGTTCATGACTGATCTCCCCGCGCGCGCCGCACGACGAACTGGAAGAAGGACACGCATGCGATGGTCGAGACGAAGAACAGCATGTACGCCACCGCCGACGCGCCGCCGAGATTCAACGCGCGCCATTCGATGAACGCATGCAGCGTCATCGATTCGGTCGCGATGCCGGGGCCGCCATTGGTCAGCACGTTCGGCAAATCGACGATCTTGAACGCTTCGATCAAACGAATCAGCACGGCGCTCGCCGCGACCGGCGCGATCGACGGCCACGTCACGTCGCGAAACACGCGCCAGGCGGATGCGCCGTCGAGCTGCGCCGCTTCGATCTGTTCGCGCGACGTGCCTTCGAGCGCCGCCAGCATCACGAGGAACATGAAGGGCACCCATTGCCACGTATCGCCGATCACGACCACGAGCCGCGCGAGCCACGGGTCGGCGGCCCACGCGATCTGACCCAGGTCGAGCCACGACCATAGCGGCGCGAGCGGGCCGATCGACGTATCCGCCATCATGCGGAACATGTAGGCGATGCCGACGGGCGTCACCATCAGCGGGAGAAAGAACAGCAGCCGGAAGAAGCGCCCGCCTTTGAGCGGCAGCGTGCACAGATAAGCCAGCCCGAGTCCGATCAGAAATTGCAGCGCGACGCCCGAAAGGACATAGAAGATCGTGACCATCAGGCTGCCGAGCGCACCGCCGCCGCCCAGCGTGTTCGCCGCGAGCCACACGAGTGCGAGAAACGTGCTCGCCGCGATCAGCCGGCCCAGCGCGCCCATGATCGAGCGCCGTGCGCTTGCGAAGTAACGATACAACCAGACGAGCACCGCGAGCACGGCTATCGCCATCGCTGCCATGCTGACGATGCCCGGCGCGCGAAACACGCCGGTGAAGTGATACTGCTGACTGCCGGAAAAGAGCCGCACGAAATTGCGCAGGCCCGTGAAGGTCAATTGATATCCGCCTTCGCCCAGTTCGAAACGCGTCAGCGAAAGATAGGCCGACGTGACGAGCGGAAAGATCGAGAACCCGAGAATCAGCAGCACGGTCGGCAGCACGAAGACATAAGGCGCCTGCCTGTCGAGCCAGTTGGCGACGCGTGCGCGCGAGCCACGTTCGTGCGCGCTAACCGGCGATGCGTGCGACGGCGTATTCATCGAGTCTCCATGACGGCGCGGACCACGATCCGCGCCGCGTGACAACATCACTTCGCGCCGATCGACGCCTTGTATGCGCGCAACTGGGTGTCCTTGCCGAGATCGTCGGTGATCTCGCTCCAGCCGCTGTCGATAGCTTTCATGGTTGCGTCGGCATCGAGTTCGCCCGCGACGAAGCGCGCCACCGCCGTATCGAGCACGACCTGCTCATAGCGCTGATTCTGCGGAATACGCAAATCGATGATCATGTTCGGGCTTTGCAGGCTCTGTTGAATCGCGCCGAGATAGGACTTCGCCGCGGCATCGCTCATGCCCGCCTTCTTCCATGCCGACATGTCCGTGAACTGCGAGCGCCGGTATGGATTGAAGCCCGATGCGCCGATCGTCACATCCACGTTCGACTGAGCCGGCTGGCTCATGAACGAAAGGAACGCATAGGCCGCGTCCTTGACCTTCGGTTTCGCCTTCGCGTTGATGCCGCCCGACCAGCCGCCGAACGCGGCGAACGGCGCATGATTCACGCCGTCGATCGCGTAGGGACACGTGGTTTTGTCGCACGGCACGAGCTTGCCCGTATCGCGATCGAGCACCTTGCGCGAGCCGGGCAGAATCACCGCGCCGACCTTGTCGATCACTTTAGATTGCTTCGGATCGATAGCGAGCACGCCGATATCGCCCCAGTCGAGCGTCAGGGCGCAATGGCCGGAGATGAACGCGCTGCGCGTATCGCCGACATCGAGATTGATTTCGTTGGGCGGGCCGTAGCTCGTCGATTCCTTGTAGATGCGCAAGGCTTCCTTGAAGCCGTCGTTGTTCACGAGCGACTTGAAGTTGCGCGGATCGAAGAATGCGCCCTGCGCGGTGCCCTTCGATTGCAGATAGCCGCCCGCGATGGAAATGATCGCCCAGTACGCCTGCGCATTGCGCTTCTTCGAAATGCACGAGCCCGCGACGGGCTTGCCGTCGCCGCCGAAGGCCTTGCCGTTCGCGGCCTTGGCGATGTCGAGATAATCGTCCCACGTCTTCGGCGGCTCCTTGCCGAGCTGCTTCAGAATATCGGTGCGGTAATAGACCATCTGAAAGTCGCCGTCGAGCGCGACCAGATAGGTCTTGCCGTTGTACTTCTGCGAGAAGTCGACGAAGAACGGCATCACGTCGTCTTCCTTCAGCGCCGCGTCTTTCGCGACGCGCTGCGTCAGGTCTTCGAGAAACGCGCCCTTGGTGTAATCGACCATCCATTGCGGCGCGAACACGGCGGCATCGACGGAATTCGTGCCGGACGCCCAGTCGGTCAGGAGCTTCTGATAGAGATCGGAGAACGGCACCGTCAGCACGTTCACCTTCGCGCCCGTCAGCTTTTCGAACTCGGGCGCGCGGCGTTGCAGCGGCTCGGCGATCTGCGGGCCGACGAAGGTCATCACGTTGACGGTCACGCCCTTGAAGTCATCGGCGGCCATCGCGGGCGATGCGGCACAGCAGGCCGCCGCGAGCGCCGCCACGGCGCCCGCTTGCTTGAACAGGTTCATTGTGTGTCTCCTCCATTGCGGTTGATCACGCTGGGTTCTTTCTTGTCTTCTACTCCCTGAACAGGTCCGGTCTTTCAGCCGAAAAGCGCCGCAGTTCCGCGACGACTTCATCGAGGTGATCGTGCATCGCGCGCGCGGCGGCCTCGCCGTCACGCTTGCGGATGGCATCGGCAATGCGTCTGTGCTCCGCGAGCGTATGCGCGTGCCGCTCGGGACTCGCCATCAGCCGGCGCGCGCGATCGAGCGCGTTGCGCGAGGCCGCGACGATCTCCTTCACGCGCGGCAGGTCGATCGCATCGAGCAGCAGCGCATGAAACGCGAGATCCAGCACATGAAACTCGCGGCGCAGGCCTTGCTGCACCGCATCGTGTTCGCGCTCGAGATTGGCGTCGAGCGCATCGAGCGTGGTTTCATCGCACGCGACGGCCAGCGTGCGAACGGTCTCCACCTCAAGCGCGCTGCGTATGAAGAGATGCTGGCGTATATCGTGCATGACGATCGGCATGACGCGCGTGCCGCGTTGCGGCAACACTTCGACGAGACCCGCCGCCGCGAGCTTGGCCAGCGCGGACGAAACCGGAAAGCGCGACACGCCCATGCGCTCGCACACCGCGAGCTTGTCGATCATCATGCCCGGCTCCAGCGCGAGATTGACGATGGCCGCGCGCAAGGCTTCCTCGACCGCGTCGGTAAGGTTGCCGCGCTCCGAACCGTGCAATCGAGGCAATGCGCGATACGGGTCGGCGGCAAGACTGTTTTCATTCGTCGATGAGTTCACGCCGCCCCGGATTTCGCACTAACATGCTAGCAGGCTAGGAGGCGAAACACGGGTTGTCAATGTCGATAAACCCCTTGATTCTCAGCATCTGAAGCCGTCACGCCACTTTTGGAGGAGATGAAGATGACCCGCATCACGAAGCTCTCCGTGCGCGATATCCGCTTTCCCACTTCGCGTTCGCTCGACGGCTCGGACGCGATGAACGCCGCGCCCGACTACTCCGCCGCCTACGTGATACTCGAAACCGATGCGCCCGGGCTCGCCGGTCATGGCCTCACGTTTACCATCGGGCGCGGCACCGAAGTCGTCGTCGCGGCCGTCGAGGCGCTCGCGCCGCTCGTCGCCGGCAGAACGATCGAGGACATCGCCGCGGACATGGGCGGCTTCTGGCGCGCGTTCACGTCGGACAGTCAGTTGCGCTGGATCGGCCCGGACAAAGGCGCGATTCATCTCGCCACCGCGGCGGTGGTCAACGCCGTGTGGGATCTCTGGGCCAAGAGCGAAAAGAAGCCCGTCTGGAAGCTGCTCGTCGATATGAGCCCGGAAGAACTCGTGCGTTGTCTGGACTTCCGTTACGTGACCGATGCGATCACGCCGTCGGAAGCGCTCGCCTTGCTCAAGCGCCTGCAAGGCACGCGCGGCGAACGCGAAGAGGACATGCTCATGCAAGGCTTTCCCGCTTACACCACATCGGCGGGCTGGCTCGGCTACGACGACGACAAGATCCGCCGGCTCGCGCGCGAAGGGGTCGCGGCGGGCTGGACGCACTTCAAGCAGAAAGTGGGCGGCAATCTCGAAGAAGACATCCGGCGCGCACGCATTTTGCGCGAAGAAATCGGCCCCGACCGCAAGCTCATGATGGATGCGAATCAGGTGTGGGAAGTCGATGAAGCCATCGCCAACATGCGCCGTCTCGCGGCCTTCGATCCGTGGTGGATCGAAGAGCCGACGAGCCCCGACGACGTGCTCGGGCATGCCGCCATCCGCAAGCGCCTTGCGCCGATGATCGGCGTGGCGACCGGCGAGCATTGCCAGAACCGCGTCATCTTCAAGCAACTGTTGCAGGCCGAGGCCATCGACTTCTGTCAGATCGATAGCTGCCGTCTCGGCGGCCTGAACGAAGTGCTCGTCGTGCTTCTGATGGCCGCGAAGTTCGGCGTGCCGGTGTGCCCGCATGCGGGCGGCGTCGGCTTGTGCGAGTATGTGCAGCATATTTCGCTGTTCGATTACATCTGCGTGTCGGGGTCGCTCGAGAATCGCGTGCTCGAATACGTCGATCATCTTCACGAGCATTTCCTCGATCCCGTTGTCATCAGGAACGGGCGCTACATGCCGCCGCACGCGCCGGGCTACAGCATCGAGATGCACGCCGCATCGCTCGACCGGTACGAATTCGGCAAAGGAGAAGCATGGCGCACATGACCGCACCTTCATGGTCCGACGTCGTCGCGCAAACCGGGCGCGCGCTCGCATGCGGCGCGCTGCGTTCGTTCGATACCGTGCAAAGCGTGATCGAGGACGGCGGCGTGCGCTTTCTCGTGCGGCAGGCGGCGAATCTCGCGCGCAAGGAACAGGCGTCGAAGCTCGCGGCGAAATCGGCTGCGGACGCCGCGAGCGAATGGCGCGATCCGTTCTCGCCGTGCGAGGAAGCGTTGCGTGTCGGCGATATCGGCGCGCGGCATTTCCTCTTGCTCAACAAGTTCAACGTGCTCGCGCATCATCTCCTGATCGTGACGACGGACTTCGAGCCGCAGGAATGCCTGCTCGGCGAAGCGGATTTCGCCGCGCTGTTTGCCTGCCTGAACCGCTTCGACGGCCTGGGCTTTTATAACGGCGGCGCGATTGCCGGTTCGAGCCAGCCGCACAAGCATCTGCAAATGGTGCCCTTGCCGCTCGACGCCAACGCGCGCAAAGCCTTGCCGATCGAGCCGTCTCTCGACGCCGCGCGCAAGGACGGCGTCTTTCGCGCGCCCGAACTCGCGTTCGCGCATGCGGCCGCTTTTCTCGAAGGAGATGACGCGGCACACGCACGCGCAACCTATCTGCGCCTGATGCAAGCCATTGGCGTGGAAGCGCTCGATGTCGCGGGCGTCGCGCATCAGAGCGCGCCTTACAACCTGCTCGTCACGCGCCGCTGGATGCTCGCGGTGCCGCGCGGCGTGTCGCATGTCGAAGGCGTCGCGGTGAATGCGCTCGGCTTCGCCGGCTCGCTCTTCGTGCGCGACGACGCGCAGCGCGGCATCGTCGAATTGCTCGGGCCGATGAAGTTGCTCGCCGCCGCGACGGTCTCTTGAAATCGGCGGCGGCGGCCCGCATGTCGGCTTCCAGACATCGGGAGTTCAAGCAACATGGGAAGCCGGCCTCAATTCATCGACGACCTCGCGCGCGGCGCGCAGGACGCCGCGCCCTCCGCCCCGCTCGACGACACCGCGCTGCTCGACGCCTATTCGCGCACGGTCATCGGCGCACTGGAGCGCGTGCAGCAAGCCGTGGTCTTCATCTCCGTCGAGCGCCAGGTCGCCGATCAGCGCGGCGCGCGCCGCACGGTCGGCGGCACGGGCTCGGGATTCATCTTCACGCCAGACGGTTATCTGCTGACCAATAGCCATGTCGTGCATGGCGCGACGCATATCGCCGTCACGCTCGCGGACGGCGCGCGCTTCGACGCCGATCTCGTCGGCGACGATCCCGCGAGCGATCTCGCGGTGCTGCGCATCGGCTCGGCCGAACCGTTGCCGCATGTCGAACTCGGCAGCTCGGGCGCCTTGCGCGTCGGGCAGATCGCCATCGCCGTGGGCAACCCGCTCGGGCTTGCGCAGACTGTCACGACGGGCGTCGTGTCCGCGCTCGGCCGCACGCTGCGCTCGACCTCGGGCCGCATGATCTACGACGTCATCCAGACCGACGCCGCGCTCAATCCCGGCAATTCGGGCGGCCCGCTCATCGATTCGGCGGGACGCGTGATCGGCGTGAACACGGCGATCATCTCGGGCGCGCAGGCCATTTCCTTCGCCACGGCAATCGATACGGCGAAGTGGGTCATCATGCAGATCTTCGCGCATGGGCGCGTGCGGCGCGCCTATATCGGCGTGGCGGGCACGACCACGCCGATCTCGCGCCGCGTGCAGCGCTTCTTCGGCCTGAGCGCGGCAAGCGGCGTGCATGTCATGGAGATCGTGAAAGGCAGCCCGGCCGCGCTCGGCGGATTGCGCACGGGCGATCGCATCGTCGCGGTGGACGATATCGCCATCGATAGCGTCGATGGCCTGCAGCGCACGCTGGATGCGTCGCGCATCGATCGGCCTGTGACGATCGCCGTGCTGCGCGGCGCGCAGAAGCTCAGCGTCGACGTGACGCCCGTCGAGCAGGCCGGATGATGACGCCGCGGCGGCTTCGTTTCATTTTCTGCCGCCGGTCTCCCGCGCAACACGCTCCTCCGCGTGCCCCGTGTCTCGTTCATGGGCCTCGGCGAACACGTCCGCCAGGCGCTCGCGCAGCGCAGCCGCATCGCGCCGCAGCGGCTCGTTCGGGCAAGCGCCAAGCAACGCATCGATGCGCCGCTGCCAGTATTCCTGCCGCATGACGGCAGGACGCATCGGCGCGGCGCGTCCGCTCGTCGCGACGCGCTCAAGCTCCGCGATCATCCGCCCGATGTGCGCGAGCTCTTCTTGCGCACGCTGATCGGCGCTCACACGCTTTCTCCTCCGCTTGCCCCGTCTCCATGCCAGCGCGGGTTCATGCCGTGTTAAACGGCCGGGCCGGCACCTTTATTCCGGATTCGCAAGCGAATGGCCCCCGCGTGCGCCAGGCGCGCGCTTTGCGCTATCGCGTATGTGTTGACGACTATGTGCGCTAACAGCCAGTGGCGCGAGCGCGCCTACGGCTTAATGTGGCAGCAGGCAGTGTTCGCGCGCACGGGTCGCTCCGTCGAACGACCCTGCCCTGTCGGGGAAGGTCCTAGAAAAGGATTGCCATGACCACGCACAAGAAAAACCAGACGGCGCCGCGCCGCGCGGGAATCCGCTGCACCGGCCAGCAACTGGACGCCATCTTGCGATTCGCCGAGGAACGCAAGCTCGATCATCAACCGCTGCATATCGTGGTCGCCGAATACTGGCGCTATCACGCGCACGCCAAAGCGGCCTGATCGTTCGTTCTTCTGTCGCACTCAAGCGCACGGCCCATGCGGGCAACGCGGCGCTATCGTCTATTGTCCCGAAAGCACGCGCTGCTTGAGCACCCAGATCGCGGTCGGCACCGCGTAATAGCCGCTGACGTTGCCCGTCACCAGCTTGCCCGTAAGCTGGATGCGCGCGTTTTCAGGCGGCGTCGCGTCGATGATCTGCACCGCCGATACGTTCGACTGCTGCCGCCCGCCCTGCCCCGCGCCCGCGCTCAACACGCAGATCGGACTCGACAGCGAAAGCACCCACGCTGATTTCGCGGACGCATCGCCTTCGTGCGCGGCCTGGCGCGCCGCCGTGCCTTCGAGCATGACGACATCGCCGTCGTTATAGCAAGGCGCCGCCGCCGCGGAGCCCGCCATCAGCATGAGCACCCAAGCACAGGCTTTCGCAGTCATTCGAACCTCGCGAAGAGCGCGTCACGCGACGCACGGTTCCGGGAAAAGAAGCTCAGTTACTTTAGGTGATAGCCGTGGGGGTCGCAACCCGCGGAAAACCGCTTATCGACCTGCTACTTTCAAACTGTCATGCGGGAACGGGTGTTGCTGATGTTCATATGACAAATCGAACAGCGTGCATCATGCGCATGAAGACATCTGTTGCTTGGTCCGTGCGATAAGGCGGACTGACAGAGGGGGCGACGATGAATCAGGTCATAGTTGGCGTGTTCGGCTCCTATCGGGACGGACACGACGCGCTTCGTGCATTGCAGCTTGCAGGCCTGCGACGCGACGATGCGCATCTTTACAGAGCGGGACGCGGCGACATGAATCTCGACGCGCTCTTGCCGCCCACGCACGACGAAGACGACGCGGAATACGTCGCGCACGGCGAGCATCAGGGCGTGATCGGCGCGCGCAACCGCTTCGTTCCGCACGAACCGTTGCCACGCCATCCGCCCGCGCCGCATATGACCGATGATGCCGCGCCGCAGCGCACCTTGCTCGTCATCCGCATATCGGACGACATCAAGCCGGGCGCCATCGGCGAGGTGCTGCACGAGCATGGCGCAATCGCGGTGAAGGACGCGAGCGGACACTGGCGCTTCTCGCCCTTCAGGAATTCGGCGCGCGTGTAGCGGTCGGTCGCTCAGTGCATGCCGCGATGCGGCTTGCGCGACGCGAGCCGTTCATCGGCCGCCGATGTTTCCGCACGTTCGTCCTCCTGCGCGTCGTCCGGCGATTCTTCGTCGGCGAGGGCGCGCGCTTCCTGCGCCGCCGCGGCCGCGCGCAGGCGCCGGCAATGCGCCGAATGGCGGAATGTCGCGAGCATGCGCACGACTTCGCGGGTTCTCGTTCTCATCGTTGCCTCCTTCGAAGCAGTTGAGAAACTACTTTAAGTGTAGGCGGCAGATCAGCATCGGAAAAGGTGGAACGCGAAATATTGAATCGCGGCTGCGCAAATTCGATACGCGCGCTATTGATACGACATCGTGAACGTGGCTTTTGCCTTCACGCTGCCGGGAATGAGCGTGCCCGCCGCGCGAACGTAGCGCGCCGTGAGCGGAATTTGCATCTGACCGCCTGCCGCCGTGCCGGCCGTCCATTGATTGATCGTGCCAGCTACGGCTGAATCGGGGCCGAACGCGATGGCGGTCGAGCCGTTCAGAATCTGGATGCCCAATCCGGATGCCGACGATCCCGGGGCCAGCGCCAACGCCGTCGAGCGGTTTGCCGAATTGGTGGAGTCCGTGATGGTCATCGCGATCCTGACCCCTGCCGGACAGGCGAGCACGAGCGGAACGGTCGTGTCGCCCGTCGTCGCGCCTGCGGTGAGCAGATCTTTGGCGAAGGCTTTCGGAAGATTGAATTGGAGCGTCGGCGTGGAGATGCTGCACGTGTTGCCCGTGATGATGGTCGTTCCGGTCACGGGCTGTGTGGCTGTCGTAGTCGAATAGCAGGGTCCCGAAAACGAAACGTTCATGCTTGGCCAGTTCGTGATGGTGCCGTTGCCGATCGGTCCGGTCACCACGAGATCAGCCCGGGTGTAATACTCCGTGTTGATGTTGACGGGGCCCAACGACTCCAACATCGGTACGGAACCGTAGAAGTTGTTCCAATAGTCCGTGATATAGAAGCGCACGCCGACACCCGGCACGCTGGTCTGATAGGTGTTCGAAGATCCTGGAACGAGCGTTCCGGTGACCGTGACACTCTTGGTCGTCGTACAGGTGGTACTGGCCACCAGTCCCGGAATTCCATACTGACTCGAGAGAATCGTCCCGACCGCTGCATCCCGGCTCGCCGAGACCGAAGCAGGAAACGACAGAACCGGCATCGCGGACCTGGGGAACGTGACCGAGTCGGCGGCAGCGTGAGATGCCGCTGCCGACAGCCCGATCGTGACCAGGATACGGAGCGCGCTAACCGCGTCGTTATACACGCGCGTCACAGTGATAAAACTGGCATCGTTGTTATGTTTCATTTCGCCTTTCCTGAGTGATCGAACACCTACACCCCCGCGCCAGCGCGTCGTCCCGCTTCGTGGGCCGAATCGCCCGCGGTCGTGGTCGGCCATGCATCAATACACTTTGATTGCACCGTGGCATAGCCCATGTCCGGGCCTGTTTTCGCGGACAACGTGTAACCGATGCTGCATTGCTCGCCGGCCCCGTCGCCCCACTTGACCCGAAGTGCGCCCTTGTCCGCGAGACCGCGCGCAAAGATGCGGCTGTCCTGCGCCACCACGCCGACGACATGCCCTTCGCCATCGGTCACGTCGGCGCCGAACGGCAGCGGCTCGCCGTCGAGTCGTGGCGCGCGGATCAACGCAGCGCGGCCCGTGACGGTCTTGTACTTGAGCATCACGATCGAACCCAGACGCGGCGCCGCGCTTTCCGATGTCGACTGGAACTCCACATCGGTGGACGAGCCTTTCGGGTCGATATCCACCATGTTCATGCCATACGGCGTCATATACGGCACGACCGCATAACCGCGCGAATCGACCTTGACGTCTTTCGAGCTCGAAATCGTCGCGCCTTGCGCCCCTTTCGCTTCGACGATGGCGAAGGTATCGCCGACCGTCTGCGACAAGGTCACGCCGCCCGGATGCGCGACGATCGACCCGCTCACGCCCGCCGACATCTGCGACGAATTCGCGCCGCCGCTCGCCGATGCCGTCACCGTCGCATACGGCGCGCGATAGACGCCGCTCGCGCCGGCATTTGCGTTGACGCCCGAGTTCGAGCCTGAGGTCGCCGAGCCGTACACGTTGTACGAATACTGATCGCGCTCGCCCGCGGCGCCGCTCACGCTCGCTTGCATGCCCGATGCGCCTTGCCCCGTGCTCGCGTTCAGGCTCAGTTGCGGCGCGTGTTGCGAATGGCCCAGCGGAATGCTCGTGCTCACCATGATTTCGTTCGACAAGGTGCCGTCGGCATTGACGGAACGTCCGGCCGTCACGCTATAGGTGCCGTATTTGAAACTGTTCGAATATCCCGCCTGGAAGAACACATCGCGCCCCGGCCGGTTCCAGTAACGTTGCGATGACGCCGTCGCGAACACGGAGCCGTGGTCCTTCAGCGGCTGATTGACCGTCAGTTGCATGCGCCCCCGCTGACGGTCCATCACGTTGCCGCCGTTCTGCGCGTAGTCGCGCACGCGCGCCGCATCCGCGAAGCCGAGATAGCCCGTGTCCGAATAGCGGTACGCGCCGAGCGTGAAGTTGGTGTCGGTTGCATCGAAGAACTTGCTGTAGCCCAGATGAAGACTCTTGCCCTGCATCGTCTGATAGCCGGGAATCTCGGTGCGCGCGCCGGTGATGTCAACCGCGAAGGCGCCGTACTTCGTATTCAGCGCAGCGCCGACATTCGCCGCCGCATAGCCGTTCGATGCAATGCCGCCGCCATATACCGTGACGAGATCGGTCAGGCCGCGCTGTACGGTGAACTGCGTGAAGCCGGGCTTCATTTGCAGGCTGTCGTCGCGCAACTGGCCGGCGGTGAAGGCAAAGCGCGTCGTGCCGGGGCGCAACGATTGCGCCACCGATGCATACGGCACGGTGAAGCTCTTCGCGTGACCATCGGCTTCCGTGACGGTCACGTCGAGATCGCCGCCGTAGCCCGTCGCGTACAGATCGCGAATTTCGAAAGGCCCGGGCGATACGCTCGTCTCGTAGATCACCTGTCCGCCCTGACGCACCGTCACGCGCGCATTCGACGCCGCCGTGCCGCGCACGACCGGCGCATAGCCGCGCAGCGATTCGGGCAGCATGCGGTCGTCGGTCGAAAGTTGCGCGCCGCGAAACGCCACGCTGTCGAAGACGTCGCCGGGCGTTTGCGCGTCGCCGAGCGTCGCCTGCGCCTTGAGCTTCGGCACGTCGTGCTGAACGTAAGTGGCGATATTGTCGAACTGCGTTGCCTGACCGGTCGCCGCCGTCAACGACGACTGATGCCTGAAGTGCCATCCGCCGATGTTCACGCCCGCGTTCAGGCCGAGATACGACTGCGTCGAATGCGCGCCGCCGCTGTGGCTGTCGTACGCATTCGCGTTATAGCTGAGAAAGGCCGCGTTGACGCCTTTGTCCCACAACTCGGGCGACACGTAACCGCGCGCGGTGTTGCGCATGTACTTTTGCGGCACGGAGAGCACGAGCTTCTGCTCGGAGAAATCGAAGTCGACCGTTGCGTCGGGAACGGCTGCGGACAGGTCGATACATTCGGCGCCGGCCAATGCGCTCGCGTCTTGCGGCCGGTCCACCGCAATCTTCGCGAAGTCGAGACCGAAGCGTTCGAGCATGGGGCGCGTGAGGCAAGCACGCGCGCTTTCGCCCGGATTCGCCGCGGCGAAGCGCACTTCCTGCCGTGCGATGCGGATGTCGTTCAGCCAGATGTCCACGGCGTACACGCCGGGCGATACGACGTTGCCATGCGCGAAGCGCGCGATATCGACGCGCTCTTTCGAATCGAGCTGCAGGAAAGTCGTGTCAAATTCGACCGCCTGATTCGCTTCGTTTGCGGCCGCCACGCTTGCCGTGCTCGCGGTTATCGCAAAGAGCGACAACGCCACGGCAACCAGCGGATCCAGAACAAATGAAATCAGCCTTCGCATTGCGCAGCGTGTGAGATTGCCCTTTGCATGACGACTTCATAACGTTAGCCTTCGGTTCGGATGGATCGAATTGATTGACGACCAGCAAACCGATGCTACGTATTTCCGAGATACAGATATCTAGGACGAATTCGAATTTTAAGATGCAAATAGGCCTATAAAAAAGGCTCGGGCGCATCGACAAACGATGCGCCCGAGCCTTTTCGAGATTTGAAACAGCGTGATGCAGTTACCGTGATGCCATCGTCGTGCGTCGCGCTTCGCGTTGCTCACTCGGTGGCATCAGCATCGCCTTCGATCGCGCCGCCGAAATCGCTGATCGCAATGTAGTGAACCTTGCCCGCATGCACGCCGCTCATCTTCGGGATAGCGATGATCTCTTTGCCATGCGGCGCGACCATGCCGCCGGTTTCGTTCTTGTAGCTTCGTCCGTTGACGGTAACCTGAATTTCGCTGAACGAAACGTAGTATGCAGTCGGATTCGATACGGCCAGCGCATTGCCGCCGCCCTGAGCCGCCGGCACGATCTTCCAGTCGAGCATGCGCGGCGCGTCTTCCGGCTTGCCCGGCAGCTTGGGCGGCCGCACGAACACCTTGATGCGCGTGCGATAAGCCAGTTGCAGCGTGTTCACATCAGGATTGGCTTCCGCCTTGGGCGGCACGTCGAGCACGTTGAGCCAGTAGATGGATTCGCGGTCTTGCGGCAACGCTTCGCCGCTGAACATCACACGCAGCGTTTGCGACTTGTTCGCGTCCATGCGGAAGATCGGCGGCGTGATGACGAAGGGCGTCTTGCTCTCGGCGGGCTTCGTGTCGGCGTTGCCGTCATCCATCCAGACCTGCACCAGCGATGGCGTGCGGCTGTCGTTATTCAGCTTGACCGTGACTTCGCGCTGATCCAGTGGATAGACAACGCGCGTTCCGCCGATCGTTACGCTTGCGTGAGCAGCGCCCCCGAACATTGCAATCATCAACCCAATTGCGGCTATCCATCGCTTCATCGTCTGCTCCCTGGCTTGTGCTCATGCTTACGGGCGTTGGCCAGCGCCAACGCCCGGCTTGCTGCGTACGCCCTGCTGCTTACTGATACTGCATCGTGTATTCGACCGACGTGTTGACGCTGCCCGCCGTTGCCTTGCCCGTCGCGTAGTACTGCGCGAAGTAGTTGAGCGTCGCCGCACCGCCCGAAATGGCCGCGCCGCTGGTGGCGACGTCGTTGTTCGTGTTGGTGAGGATGTTGATCGGCTGAAGGTTCGCATTGAGCAGGCGCACCTGAACGTTGTTCGCCGGCGAAGCCGATGCCAGATTCTTCAGATTGCCACTGCTCTGGTCAATGGTCGTACCGTTTTCGAAGCGTGCGACGGCTTTGGTCGCCGCGCCCGAGCAACCGCTCAGCGTCAGCTTGATGTCGCCGAGGTTCGAGATGCCCGCCGTCGCACCCGCCGCCGACAGCGCGCCTGCGGTCACGGTCGGAAGCGTCGCGGTGACGTTGGCGGGCGAGCCGCTCGCGACGCCATTGATCGAGCACGTCGTATCGGAAACCGCACCGTTGACCGTGATCGTGCCATCCGAGGCGTGAGCGTTCATGGAGGTGAGGGCGACGAGGCTCATCGAAACGATGCCGGCTGCGAACAAGATGCCTTTTTTCATGGGGTGTCCAGATAACTTGAATAAATGGTTAAAACTATTTATGGAGTCGTCGGCGCGCTTTCTTTTGCGCATCGTCTCCGCGGATGACGCGTGTACCGTGTCCAACTTTCTGGTTGATCCGGCGTTCTGCGTTGAGGGAATAGTAGAAAACCGAGACCAGGAAAGATCTAATCTTCGTCTTAGATTTTCAAGACAAGCATTAGGACTCAATCGGAGAATAGCCTCGAAGCCCCTATTGGCGGGCTTCCCGGCGTATGTTTCGAAAACTGCAATGCGCTATTCCAGCGCGCGAGGCTTATTGCACGCCGTTTCGACAGCGCGTCCATCGCAATCGAAAGGCACGTTCGTTCGAACTGGATAGTACATTTCTGACGGCGTGACTCTCGCACAACAATGTGGGAAGTTCTTGACTGTTGCCTTGCAAGCGGGCCGCTGCGCCGGGACAATGAAGCACGGCCCGATGGGCCGCTCATTCATGAAGAGCCGTTATCAGAAGCGTTGCCGCGATGCCATCCGGGCCGTTGGACGCGCTTCAACGTGCGGCGGCGAACCGACAGGAAATCGATGGCAAGCTTAGAGGGCAAAGCGCGATACCGCATTGATACCGATAACACCGGAGCCGGTATCGGCATCATGATCCTGACGACGGCGACCTTCGCGGCCAGCGATTCCACCGTCAAGGTGATCGGCGACGCGGTCCCTCTACTGGCGCTTCTCTGGGTGCGTTACCTGTTTCAGATGATCGTGCTGGGCGTCTGGCAAGCGCGACGCGGCGCATTCGGGCTCTTTCGCACCGGCAGCGTGAAGCTGCAGGTCGTGCGCGCGGTGCTGCTGCTCACCAATTCCGCCTGCACGTTCGCGGGCCTGCGCCATCTGCCGCTGCCGGTCACGACTTCGCTCGCGATGCTCGCGCCGCTCATTTCCACGCTGCTCGCCGCGCTCGTGCTGAAGGACGACGTGCCGCGCAGCAAATGGGCGATGGTCGTGCTCGGCTTCATCGGCATGCTGCTCGTCGTGCGGCCGGGCGGCAGCCAGTTCAGTTGGACCGTGGCTTATCCGATCGGATCGGCGCTCACCTTCGCGTGCTTCCAGGTCGTGTCGAGCCATCTGTCGCGCGTCGACGATGCGATCACGACCAACTTCCTCACCGCGCTCGTCGCGACGGTCGTGCTGTGCGTTCTCGTCTGGATGGATCAGGCGGAAATGCTGCCGGCGCTCGCGCAGGTGCGAGCGGGAAGCTGGCTGCTGGTCGTCTTCATGGCGACGATGGCGACGCTCGGCCAGGCGCTGATGCTCCAGGCGCTCAAGCGTGCGTCGCTGTCGATCCTCACGCCCTTCTCCTACGGTCAGCTCGCGTTCGCGGCGCTCTTCAGCTGGCTGCTGTTCGGCCAGGTGCCGGACACGTGGATGGCGATCGGCATGGGCGTGATCGCGGCGAGCGGCATCGGCACGGTGCTCTTGCACGGACGCAAGCCGTCGCCGGCCGTATCGACCGAAATCTGACGCTGAAGAAGGTTGGCGAGCGCGAGTGCGGTCAGTTCGCCGGATGCGCGCCCTGATCCTGGCCCGTGCAGAGCCAGTGCGGATCGATATCGAGCGCCTTCGCGATGCGGTTGAATGCGTAGAACGGCGGAACCGTAATGCCGCGCCGCCAGAATTGCACATCGTGCTCGCTCACTTCGAGCCAGCCGGCGGCTTTTGCGGAACTGACGTTGGCCTTCTGCAAGGCCCGGTCGAGTCGTGCGGCCATGGCGCGCCGCAAGGTGTTGTCTTCGTGGCTACGTTCCAGGTGGCCAAGTGTTTGGGTATGTCGCCCCATTTTCTTCAATTCTCTCGATTTATATTTTATGCCGTTCAGCGCCGGCTCATTCGCGCGAAAAGAATCGTACGCATTCCCGATGACGTGGCAGTGACAACCAAAACCCGGAAATGCTTGCCGATAATCTGCGAATTCTTCACGCGTATTGCAGTGCGAGATTGTTCCAACTGGCGCATGAATGCGTCAAGTGGGGAAACAACGCATTCGGTAACTTTGGGCTTAGGTGTTTACGAGGGGAATGCCGTTAAATCGCGCGTGGGCAGTGTTGGCGAACGCACGTTCGCCATCCGCGCAGACGGGAATTACTCTGAGTTATGGAACACTGCCCAGACTTTAAAATAGTCCTACTGTTTATGTGATGTCTGATCACTTTGTCTTATCCGCGAATATCTATATGCGCACACGGTGCGGTTCTTTTTGGAAAAAATGAACGTATGATTTAATGTCAAGCGGGGAAAACGTAATTGACACTTCACTCGCTTTCCTTAAAATAGGTGATTCGCTGCACTGCACAAATTCATCGCGTAATCAATGGGGAACATCCATATGGAATCGAGCATCAGCAGTCTTGCGCCGGAAAACGTCATTGCGTCACAAAAGGCGGGAGTCAATACGACTTTCGGCCTCGCCGCCCAAGCCGTCGAAGGTTTCGAAAAGCTGGTCGATCTGAACGTGCGTACGGTCAGGACGGTGCTCGACGAGCATCAGGCGCTCTTCGCCCGGTCGTTGTCGGTGCGCGATCCGCAGGAATTCTTCGCGCTTCAGAACCAGCATTTGCAGGACAGCGCCCAGCGCGTGCAGGCGTACTGGCTGAACGTCTACGAAATCGCCACGGGCGTGCGCGGCGGCTATCTGGAAGCGGCGCAGGATCAGATCGAAAAGTCGCAACGCAATGTGCAGGCGTTCGTCGAAAGCCTGGCGAGCAATGCGCCCGCCGGGAGCGAAGCGGTCGTTTCCGCGTGGAAATCCGCAATCGACGCCGCCACGGAATCAGCGAATTCGGCTTACGAAGCGGCTCGTAAAGCCGCGCGTCAGGTGGTCGAGGCCGCGCAAAACGATGCCACCGTCGCGAGCCAGTCGGCTGTGCGCGCCGTGACGCCGAAAACGGCCAGCGCGAAGAAGTAATTTCGCGGGACGTTTCAGGAAAAAGGCGGACGCGTTCCGCCTTTTTCTTTTTCGGTGTCAGGCAAAGTCAGCCGATCAGCCGATCAAGCACGAGCGCGTGCGAGCGGCCAATCCACACCGCCGAATCGCGATGATCGACGAGCGCATCGCCGGTATTCGGGTGCATGAAGACATCGAGCGCGCCGTGGTTCAGCGCGAGCCAGGAAAGCATGGACGCGAGCAGACTGTCGCCGAATCCCAGTTGAAACGACCACATCGGATGCGGTCCGACCGGACGTTCGTGAAAGCGGCCAAGGCGCAATGCACCGCTTTGCAGTTCGCTCGCAAAGCGCGCCTCGATGACCTGCCGCAACTGCCACGCGGCGTCGCGAGTCACGGCGTCGAAGTAAATATGCGCGTGCCAGTCGGCGATCGTACGGGTGCGGGTGTCCGTGGTGTCCATCGTTTCGTCCGTGCGCGGCAATATCGAGATACGTTTATTTTATCGGGCGCTTTCTAGCCGCGCTCGAACGTCCAGAGCAACGCGCCCTCCTTCCATTCACGATGATGCAACGCGCGCATGCCGATGCCCGCGCCGAGTTGCGCCAGCACGAACGCATCGGAAAAGCGCGTCAGGCCGCCGATCGCCGCTTCGTTCGACAGGCGCTCGAACCACAGCCAGCCTGCATCGCCTGAAAGCGAGACGACGCGCGCGCCGTGCTCGTTCATGCGCCGCACGAGCACACGGCTTTGCGGCAAGTCTTCGTCGATAACCCACGTTCGCGCCGAAGACGTCTCTACGGCCGCGACGCACGGAATCCACATCGAACCGGTTGCGAGCAGGAAGGCGCGTCGCGTGACGTTCATCGCGTGGTCCAGATGCCCTGCTTGCCCGGCGACAGAATGCCGTTCGGATCGAGCGCGGTCTTGATCGTATTCGATAAGCGCATCAACGCGTGGTCGTTGAAATCGTACTGCGCGGCGGCGAGATCCATATACGCCAGATGCGCGCGATATTGCCCGTAGCCCGCCGCGCCCGCGTCGCGAATCAGCGTTTCGATCAGCGCGCCGGCGTTGCGCGATTGCCGCGGATCGTCGCGGTCGAAAATCGCTGCGAAAATGTGATGCATCGCGCGTTCGCCCGCCGTGAAACCGCCGTAGTAATCGAAGCCGAACTGCGCGGCGCGCTCGCGCACCATGCGCGCCTGCTTCGCGGCATCGCGTCCGAGCGGCGGACAAATCGGCGAATAGTCGATATGCGCGCCCGAGCCGCCGCGCCAGTCGAGCAAGCGAAACGCTTCGAGCCCCGGAATGCCGACCTGCGCGCGATCGCCGCCGCCTTCCGGTTCGACGCCGCCATCGCGATACGGCATCTCGAAGAGCGTCGCGCCTGCTATCGGCGCAAACCGCGCGTGAACGATATCGCGCCGCGCCTTCACGAGCGAAGGCGGCCCATACAGGCAAAAACGCAGATTCCAGCGCCCGATGCCGATCTTGCGCGCCATTGCGTCGATGGCGTCGTCGGGCATCGCGCCGTCGCCGTCGTACCATTGCTTGCGGGTCGAGACGCCCGCCGCCCAGCGCACGGCGCTTTCGATCACCGCGTTGCTCTGAATCGTGCCGTCCATTTTGAGCGGACGCAGCGTATCGACGACGCGCTCCAGATCGTCCTCACGCGCGAACGCGTATCGGCAGATCATGTAGCCCTCCGGCGCGGGCATGAGCCAGATGCCGAGCTTCGTGACGATGCCGAAACTGGACTGCATGAATATGCCGTCATACGACGGCCCGAAGCCGCTCTTGAACACTTGCCAGGCGCGGCTCGCGGACATCGCGCCCATGCCGGTGCGCACCACGTCGCCGTTCGCGAGCACGACTTCCATGCCGCATTGATTCGCGGCGTGGTCGCCGTACGGCGTCGTGCCATAGCCGCGTTCGAGCGTGTTGCCGACGACACTGCCCCAGCCCGCCGCGGGCGGATCGAGCCAGAAGCGCCTTGGCGAGCCGAGCGCGCGATGCAGGTCGTAGTACGTCACGCCCGGTTCGACGAGCGCGTACCCCAACGTTTCATCGATCTCGATGATGTGATTCATCCGCCGCAAGTCGAGCACGACCGAGCCGCGCAGGCGCGGCGCAGCGCCGCCGTAAGCGAAGTTGCGTCCCGTCGATACGGTCCACAGCGGCACGCCATACCGATTCGCCACGTCGAGCGCCGCGCGCACGCCCTCGACATCGCGCGGCAGCACGACGGCGGACGGCGCATGCGCGAGCGCATCGCCGGGCGCGAACGGATCGAGATACGAAACGTCGTCGCTGGCTTGAACGGCATCGTCGCCGAGGGCCGCCGCGAAAGCCGCGAGCGCCGCGTGGAACCGCGCCGCCGTCATGCCCGGAGGCAGCGGCGCGGCATCGGACGGACTCAATATCCGCCGCTGCTGCCGCTGCTCGATGTCGTGCCGGACGAACTGGACGAACCGTCCGTCTGACATCCCGCGAGCAGACCGGCGAACAGCACCATCATGACCGTGGCGATTCTGGCGAGCTTCATGACACACCTCCAAAAGGAACGTAGGCATTCAACGCGGCGACCAAGCCGCTCGTTCATTAAACGCATGACGGCCAGCCGATATTCCTTCGCAAATCCGTGTGAGACAATTTCGCGCCCGCTCTTTCACGGTCTTTTCACGCACTTTTCAAGCATGCGATGAAGCGTTACCAAGCCCTTGCCGACACGATGGCCGCCGAGATTCGCGCGGGACAACTGCCCGTCGGCACGCGCCTGCCTTCCGTGCGGCATCTGACGACGCAATATGGCGTCGGCCAATCGACGGTCTTTCGCGCGTACTACCTGCTCGAAGAGTGGGGCTTGATCCGCGCGCGCGAGCGCTCCGGCTATTACGTCGCGCCGGGCGCCGCACTCGCGCCGAAAGTGCACGCGACGCTGACGGAGCCCGCGCCCATCGACGTGAGCAGCCTTGTGTTTTCCGTGCTCGATGCCGTGAAGCGTCCGGATGTCGTGCCGCTCGGCTCCGCGTTTCCATCGCCGAAACTGTTTCCGCTGGCGCGTCTCGCGAAGTCGCTCGCGCATGCGTCGCGCATGCTCGATCCGTGGAGCACCGTCGTGGACATGCCGCCGGGCAACGAGCCGTTGCGGCGGCAGATCGCGCTGCGGTACATCGGCATGGGCATCGCGCAGCCGGTGGAGGAACTCATCGTCACGAACGGCGCGATGGAAGCGCTCACGCTCTGCCTGATGGCCGTGACCAAGCCGGGCGATGTCGTCGCGATCGAATCGCCGTGCTTCTATGCCGCGTTGCAGGCGGTCGAGCATCTCGGCCTGCGCGCGGTCGAGATTCCCGTCGATCCGCGCGACGGTCTCGATCTCGAGGTGCTCGCCGAAGCGCTCCAGAAGCATCCCGTGCGCGCTTGCTGGTTCATGACCAACTTCCAGAATCCGACGGGCGTCACGCTCTCCGTCGAGAAAAAGCGCGCGCTCGTCGAACTGCTCGCGACGCACGGCGTGCCGCTCATCGAAGACGACGTCTACGGCGAGCTGCATTTCGCGCAGGATCGTCCGCCGCCCGCGAAAGCCTTCGACACGCAAGGTCTCGTGATGCATTGCGCCTCGCTGTCGAAGACGCTCGCGCCGGGATATCGGCTCGGCTGGGTCGCGGCGGGCCGTTTCGCCGACGCGATCCGCCGTCTCAAGCTGATGACGAGCATCTCGACCAGCATCCCGATTCAGGCGGGCATCGCCGATTATTTGCAGCACGGCGGTTTCGACAAACATTTGCGCAAGCTGCGCGGCGCGCTGCTCGTCCAGCGCAATGCGATGGAGCACGCTATCGCGCGCTGGCTGCCGCCGGACGTCGAATTTCAGCGGCCCGACGGCGGCTATTTCCTGTGGCTGCGGCTCGCCGAGCACGTCGATGCAATGCAGTTGCATCGGCGCGCGCTCGAAGACGGCATCAACGTCACGCCGGGGCCGATCTTTTCCGCGCGTCACGCGTATGGAAATTACGTGCGCATCAACTTCGGCCATCCGTGGTCGCCGCAGATCGAAAGCGCGATGAAAACGCTCGGGGAATTGCTGCGCGCGGCGTCGTGATAGCCGATTCCCGCATGCTAGACTGCTGTACAT
Source organism: Caballeronia sp. PC1 (assembly GCF_021353155.1). Classification (NCBI taxonomy): domain Bacteria; kingdom Pseudomonadati; phylum Pseudomonadota; class Betaproteobacteria; order Burkholderiales; family Burkholderiaceae; genus Caballeronia; species Caballeronia sp. PC1. The sequence continues at coordinate 360,990 of NZ_JAJUBH010000002.1, read as the reverse complement.
GCATACAGTATCCGCGCCCGCCTACACCGTCGCCGTGCGCGCGCTGTGCGAGTTCACGGCGAAACAGGGCGATCTGGATCTTCGCTTCACGCCGACGCCGAGCGCGCAGGAAGGCGTCGCGGGCCACGTGACCGTCACGGGCCGGCGCGCGGCGGGTTATCAGAAAGAGATTTCGCTTTCGGCGGAATACGGGCCGCTTCTCGTGCGCGGCCGCGCCGACGGCTACGATCCCGCGCTCAATCGCCTCGAAGAGATCAAGACGCATCGCGGCAGGCTCGATTCGATGCCGCTCAATCATCGGCATCTGCACTGGGCGCAGGCGCGCGTCTACGGGCATCTGATGTGCCTCAAGCTCGGGCTCGAAGCCATCGAGATCGCGCTCGTGTATTTCGATATCGTCGATCAGACCGAGAGCGTGCTCGTCGAAACGCAAAGCGCGAGCGCGCTCGCCGCGCATTTCGAGGCGCAATGCGAGCGCTTCATCGCGTGGGCGCGGCAGGAACTCGCTCACGGCGCGGCGCGCGATGCCGCGCTCACGGCGCTCTTGTTTCCGCACGCGGATTTCCGGCCGGGCCAGCGCGCGCTCGCCGAAGCGGTGTATCGCTCGGCGGTGTCCGCGCGCTGTCTCGCCGCGCAGGCGCCCACGGGCATCGGCAAAACGGTCGGCACGCTGTTCCCGCTGCTGAAGGCGTGGCCGGGCCAGCGGCTCGACAAGATCTTCTTTCTCACGGCAAAAAGCGCGGGACGCCAGCTTGCGCTCGATGCGCTGACAACGCTCGCGGCCACGCCCTTGCGCGTCGTCGAACTCGTCGCGCGCGACAAGGCCTGCGAGTATCCCGACCGCGCGTGTCACGGCGAATCGTGTCCGCTTGCGCGCGGCTTCTACGATCGCCTGGCCGGTGCGCGCGCCGCCGCGCTCGAATGCGCGCAGCTCGATCGCGCGGCAATCGCGGACGTGGCGCGCCGGCACGAGGTCTGTCCGTACTATCTGAGCCAGGAGCTGTCGCGCTGGGGCGACGTGATCGTCGGCGACTACAACTATTACTTCGATACGAGTGCGATGCTGTTCGCGCTCTCGGAGGCGAATCGTTGGCGCGTCGCGGTGCTCGTCGACGAAGCGCATAACCTCGTCGAACGCGCGCGCGGCATGTACTCCGCGACGCTCGATCAGGCCGCGTTCAAGGTCATGCGCCGGGCCGCGCCGCCGTTGCTGAAGAAGGCGTTCGGCCGCGTCGCGCGAAGCTGGAGCGAGACGGCGGCCGGGCAGCATGCGGCCAACATCGACTACGCCGCGCACACAGAGCCGCCCGCGCGCTTTCTGGCCGCGCTCGGCCAGGCGGTCTCGCTGATGACCGAAACGCTCGGCGAGCAGCCGGACGCCTTCACGCCCGACATCCTGCGCTTCTATTTCGATGCCGTGCACTTCACGCGCATCGCGGAGCGCTTCGGCACGCATTCGATCTTCGACATCTCGCTCTCGGGCGCGGCGTCGAATGCGAAGAAACACCATGCCGTACTGTGTCTGCGCAATGTGATTCCCGCGCCGCACCTCGCGCCGCGTTTCGCGCGCGCTCACAGCGTCGCGCTCTTTTCCGCGACGCTCACGCCCGCGCATTTCTACGCCGATACGCTGGGCTTGCCGGCCTCGAGCGTGCGCATCGACGTCGAATCGCCCTTTTGCGCCGATCAACTCGATGTGCGCGCGATCGCGGATCTGTCCACGCGCTACCGCGATCGCGAGCGTTCGGTCGATCGCATCGCAGATCTGATCGCCGCGCAATTCGTTCGCGCCGAAGGCAACTATCTGAGCTTTTTCAGCAGCTTCGAGTATCTCGCGCAGGTCGCGGCGGCGCTCGCGGCACGGCATCCGTCGATTCCGTGCTGGCAGCAATCGCGCGCGATGAGCGAGGCCGCGCAGCGCGAGTTTCTCGCGCGCTTCGTGCCCGACGGCCGCGGCGTCGGCTTCGCGGTGCTGGGCGGCGCGTTCGGCGAGGCGATCGACCTGCCCGGCACACGGCTCATCGGCGCGTTCGTGGCGACGCTCGGCCTGCCGCAGTTGAACCCCGTGAATCAGCAGATGAAGGCGTGCATGCACCAAGCCTTCGGCGAAGGTTACGCGTACACGTATCTTTTTCCCGGCTTGCAGAAAGTCGTGCAGGCCGCCGGGCGCGTAATCCGCGGGCCGCTCGATCGCGGCGTGCTCTATCTGATCGACGACCGCTTCGCGCGCGCCGAAGTGCGCCGCCTGCTGCCCGCCTGGTGGCAGGTGAAAGTGCTGCGCCAGCGCGACCTGAGCGGTTCGAGGGAATCGCCTATTTAGAGGCGCGGACGGCCGCCGTTAACTCGTCAATCGCGGGCATTCGTCTTGCTGCTCTCGGGCGCTTCAAGGACACGAAGAGGACACGAAGATGTTCCTCGCGGGCCCGTCAGCGCCCTTTCTGGAGAACCCACATGTCCACCGCTCATACCCCGCGACCCGTCGATGCGCTCGACATGCTCGAAGCCGATCATCGCGCGATCGAACAATTGTTCGACGCCTTCGAACGCGCCGACGCCGCCGACCACGAACGCCGGAACGCGCTCGTGCAGCGCGCGTGCGAGTTGCTGACGATCCACACGATCGTGGAGGAAGAACTGTTGTATCCGGCCGCGCAAACGGCGCTCGCCGCGCATGACCGCATCGACGTCGACGAGGCGTACGTCGAGCATTTTCTGGTGAAGACGCTGATCGACCGGTTCGCGACGCTGAAGGCCGGCGAAGACGGCTTCGATGCGACCTTCAAGGTGCTCAGGGAGAACACGGCGCATCATATCGAGGAAGAGGAAACGACGCTCTTTCCCGCGGTGCGCAAGACGCAGATCGATCTCGTCACGCTCAGCGCGAAGATGGCCGCGCGCAAAAAGGCGCTGCAGGAGCGCATCGCCGAAACCGCGGCGGCGCACTGAATTGCACCGCAAGACCCGGAGTGCGTGACGTGGGCGGGCAATGCACACTGCATGCAAACTCACGCCTATCCGGAGAGAGCCAATGAAGGTGCTCGAACGCCCGACGACCGAGGACATGGAAGCACGCATCGGCGCGCTCGACTGGGCCGCGCTCGAATCGCAACTGAACGACTACGGCTGTGCGGTCGCGCCCGCCCTGCTCTCGCGCGACGAATGCGAGGCGCTCGCCGCGCTTTACGATCGCGACGCCGTGTTTCGCAGTCGTGTGGTGATGGAGCGCCACGGTTTCGGGCGCGGCGAATACAAGTACTTCGCGTATCCGCTGCCCGACCTGCTCGACGAGGTGCGGCGCGCGGTGTATCCGCGTCTTGCGCCGCTTGCGAATCGCTGGAACGAGGTGATGCGCATCGAGACGCGCTATCCGCGCGAGCATGCGGCGTTCGTCGAGCGCTGTCATCGCGCGGGGCAGACGCGGCCGACGCCGCTATTGCTGCGTTACGTGCCCGGCGATTTCAACTGCCTGCATCAGGATCTGTACGGCGAGCACGTCTTCCCGATTCAGACGGCGATCCTGCTTTCCGAGCCCGGCCGCGATTTCACCGGCGGCGAGTTCGTGATGACCGAGCAGCGTCCGCGGATGCAGTCGCGCGCCGAAGTCGTGCCGCTTTCACAGGGCGACGCGGTGTTCTTCGCGGTGCATCGCCGGCCCGTGCAAGGCACGCGCGGGCCGTATCGCGTGAACATGAAGCATGGCGTGAGCCGCCTGCGCTCCGGGCGGCGGCACATGCTCGGCGTTATTTTTCACGACGCCAGGTAGGCCGCGCTTACTCGTTTTCGTCGAAGTAATGGCCGAAGCGCGCCTGCTTCGTCTTGATATAGCGCTCGTTTTCCTCGCGCATCGGGATGGCGAGCGCGACGCGTTCGCACACGGGAATATCGTGCTTGAGCAGCGTGTCGAACTTCGACGGATTGTTGCTCATCAACCGCACCGATTTCACGTTCATCGCGCGCAGGATCGCGGCGGCCGAATCGTATTCGCGCGCGTCGTCGGGCAGGCCGAGATGCAGGTTCGCATCGACGGTGTCGAGCCCCTGCTCTTGCAGCGCATACGCGCGGATCTTGTTCGCGAGACCGATCCCGCGCCCTTCGTGCCCGCGCAGATACAGCAGAATGCCGCGGCTCTCGGCGGCGATATAGCGCAGCGCGAGATCGAGCTGCTCGCCGCAGTCGCAGCGGTAGGAGCCGAATACATCGCCCGTCACGCATTCGGAATGCAGGCGCGTGAGCACCGGCTCGCCGCCGCTCACGTCGCCCATCACGAAGGCGATATGCTCGACGTCCGTATGCTTCACGCGATACACATAGGAACCGAAGGTGCCGTAGCGGGTCGGAATGGTGGCGGTAGCGACGAGTTCGACATCCGCGCACTCGTCACACTCGCCGAAGCGATGTTGCGGGGCCTGCACGTCCTGCGGGGGAGAAGCGGTTTTCATAAGTCAATCTGCGAGTCCACGGCGCCGGACCTTGGCTGATGAATTGCGCCAGCCCGGTTCGTCATGGTAAAGCCCATCGGGAAAGTTTGCAGATTGTCGCACGGCGCGCGCCGCTTCCCGCGCTTTCCCGTACGAGCGTTCCGCGTAATCGAATTTTCCGAATTCGATGCTGCTGCCGTTGAAACCGCGTCGCACGCCGCCATGTCTTCCAGATGTGCGCGGCAAGCGCGGCGTGGGCGACATATCGTCGCGATAGGAAAACCCTATCCCGACAATAAAATCAATCCACTTCGCAGCTACGATAGCTTTCCTGTATAGTTCACTTACTTCTTCAACACCACTCCAAAAAGGAAACCGGTAAATGCCCATCATCAACAGCCAAGTCAAGCCGTTCAAAGCAACCGCCTACCACAATGGCGATTTCGTGACCGTCACCGATGAAAGCCTGAAGGGCAAGTGGTCGGTGTTCGTGTTCTACCCGGCCGACTTCACGTTCGTGTGCCCGACGGAACTGGGCGACCTGGCTGACCGCTACGAAGAGTTCAAGAAGCTCGGCGTGGAAATCTACTCGGTCTCGACCGACACGCACTTCACGCACAAGGCCTGGCACGACACGTCGGACACGATCCAGAAGATCCAGTACCCGATGGTCGCCGACCCGACGCTCGCGATCTCGCGCGCTTTCGACGTGCTGATCGAGGAAGAAGGCCTGGCGCTGCGCGGCACGTTCGTGATCAACCCGGAAGGCGAGATCAAGCTGTGCGAAATCCACGACAACGGCATCGGCCGCGACGCAGGCGAACTGCTCCGCAAGGTTCAGGCTGCGCAATACATCGCCAAGAACCCGGGTCAAGTGTGCCCCGCCAAGTGGACGCCGGGCGCTGAAACGCTGACCCCGTCGCTCGACCTGATCGGCAAGATCTAAGCTCGTACCCTCTACGAGCCGTATCGAATCTGCCGCGCGTCAGCGGCGGATTCACCCCAAAAACGCGTTCGTCCGGCGCTGCGATCTTCGCAGCGCCGCGGCGCGACGCGTCTGCACCACCCAGTCAAGGAACGGACATCGCCATGCTCGACGCCAATCTCAAGAATCAGTTAAAAGCGTATTTGGAAAAAGTCACCCGGCCGATCGAACTCGTCGCCTTCCTCGACGGCGGCGACAAGTCGCGCGAGCTGAAAAGCCTGCTCGATGAAATCGCCTCGCTGTCCACGCGGATCAGCGTCGTCGAGAAAGAGGACGCCAGCGTGCGTCGTCCGTCCTTCACCATCGGCGAGCCGGGCAAGCCCGCGGGCATTCATTTCGCCGGCATCCCGATGGGTCATGAATTCACATCGCTCGTGCTCGCCTTGCTGCAGACGGGCGGCCATCCGGTCAAGCTCGACGACGCCACCATCGAGCAGATCAAGAATCTCGACGGCGACTTCGCGTTCGAGACGTATTTCTCGCTGTCGTGCCAGAACTGCCCGGAAGTCGTGCAGGCGCTGAATGTGATGTCGATCATCAATCCGCGCATCAAGCACGTTGCGATCGACGGCGCGCTCTTCCAGCAGGAAGTCGAAGCGCGTGAGGTCATGTCCGTGCCGATGATGTTCGTCAACGGCGAGAGCTTCGGCTCGGGTCGCATGGGCGTGAAGGAAATTCTCGCGAAGCTGGACACGGGCGCTTCGGCGCGCGCCGCGAAGGAACTGGAAAACAAGCCGGTGTTCGACGTGCTGATCGTCGGCGGCGGTCCGGCGGGCGCGGCGGCGGCGATCTACGCGGCGCGCAAGGGCATCGCCACGGGCGTCGTCGCGGAGCGCTTCGGCGGCCAGGTGCTCGACACGATGGCCATCGAGAACTTCATCTCCGTGCAGGAAACCGAAGGGCCGAAGTTCGCGACCGCGCTGGAGCAGCACGTCAAGAGCTATGAAGTCGACGTGATGGACGTGCAGCGCGCCGACAAGCTCGTGCCGGGCCGCGTGAACGAGATTCATCTCGCGAGCGGCGCGGTGCTGAAGGCGAAGACCGTGATTCTCTCGACCGGCGCGCGCTGGCGCGAAATCAACGTGCCGGGCGAGCGCGAGTATCGCGGCCGCGGCGTGGCGTACTGCCCGCATTGCGACGGCCCGCTCTTCAAGGGCAAGCGCGTCGCGGTGGTCGGCGGCGGCAACTCGGGCGTGGAAGCGGCGATCGACCTCGCGGGCCTCGTGTCGGCGGTCACGCTGATCGAGTTCGGCACGGAGCTGCGCGCCGACGCGGTGCTGCAAAAGAAGCTGCGCAGCCTGAAGAACGTGACCATCGTCACGAACGCGCAGACCACGGAAATTTCCGGCGACGGCAAGAAGGTCAGCGGCATCGCCTACACGGACCGCGCGACGGGCGCGTCACATCACGTCGAACTGGAAGGCGTGTTCGTGCAGATCGGTCTCGTGCCGAACACCGAATGGCTCAAAGGCACGGTGGAACTGTCGAAGCACGGCGAGATCGTCGTCGATGCGAAGGGCGCGACCTCGCTGCCGGGCGTGTTCGCCGCGGGCGACGTGACCACGGTGCCGTTCAAGCAGATCGTGATCGCGGTCGGCGAAGGCGCGAAGGCATCGCTGTCGGCGTTCGATCATCTGATCCGCGCGTCGGTGGAAGACGAAGCAGTGGTCGAAGAAGAAGCGGCGGCCTGAGCGTTCAGTCAGGCGTCGAGTTGACCGGAGGCGGACGGGGCGACCCGTTCGCCTTTTTTTATTTCGTATCCGCGCCCGCTTTCGGCTCCAGCACGAGCGGGAACGTGACTTCGAATACGCTGCCGTGCCCTTTCGTCGACTGGAAGCGCAACTCGCCGTCGAGCGTGCGCGACAATTCCTTGACGATGGCAAGCCCGAGCCCCGCGCCGGGAATGTCGTCATCGGCGGCGCGCTCGAATTCCTCGAACACGCGCTCCTGATCCGCCGCGCCGATGCCCACGCCCGTATCGGCGACGAGCAGCTTCCAGCGCGCGTCGGCCACGCCGGTGATCGACAGCACGATCTCCCCCGACGACGTGTACTTGATCGCGTTCGACAGCAGATTCAGCGCGACCTGCTTGACCTTCAGCCGGTTCGACGTCACCACGCCGAGCGCCGGGTCCAGATGGCCGACGAGCTTCAGCCCCTTCGCCTCGGTCGAGACGCGGCAGGCCTGCATCAGTTCGTCGAAGAGTCCGACCAGATCGAAGGCTTCGACGGTCAGCGCCGAATCGTCGCCGAGCACTTTCGAGTATTCGACCATTTCATCGACGAGCGTCGCCATGTCCGCGACCTGCCGGTTGGCGAGGCCCAGCGCCGTTTCGCGCTTCGCGGGCGAGCGCGAAGCGAGTTGCAGCGCCGTCGAGAAAACGTTCAGGAAATTGCGCAGATCGTGTGCGACGCGGCGCGTTATCTGCATGCGCGTTTCGTAGAGATCGCTGATCAGCTTTTGCCGCAGCGTCAGTTCGAAGTTCGCGCGCTCCAGCATGCCGGTGTATTCGTCGATCTTGCGGTCGCGTTCGCCGATCGCCTCGCGAATCGACGCGAGCGTCACGAAGCTCAAGACTTCGTCGGTCATGAGGCGGGCGTGCTCTTCGTCGGCGCGGGCAAAATCGTCGTGCGTGGCGGCGTAATCGCCGATGGCGAGCAGCAGCACCTGACGGAACAGATCGAGCTCGCGCACCAGTTCGTCGACGCGATAGCCCTGCTGCCAGCGCCATTGGCCGTGCTGGCGCGCATCGTGTTCGATCGCGCCCTCCTGGTCTCGCAAATTGCGCGATTCCAGCACGATGCAGATTTCGTCGAAGATGCTCGGCAGATGATCCGCGAGCTGCCGATAGGTGAGTTGGTCGGAATGTTCGACTTCCTCATCGCCGAACACGAGTTTCATCCATCGTTCGGTGAGCGCGTGTTGCTGCTCGCGCAACGCGGCCACGAGACCGCTCAATCCGCCGACTGACGTATCGCTCATCTGCGAGTTCCCGATTGCTTGAGGCGCCGGTCGCGGCGCGTGTGGTGATCGTGATATGCAGTCGAAAGCCATGCCCCGATGCCGCCTGGAGCCGCCCGTAGACGCTTCGCCAGTATAGGCCCGATGCCTGCGCGGAAAGCGCATATCCGAGTGTTCTTCTTGATTTTGCGACGCGCGCCGGATTCAGCGTTCCTTTCATAGTTCATCGCTACTCGCAGCGCGAATTCATTTTACGCTGCGCGCGCACGCGTTCAGAATCGCGGCTGTCTTCACAAAAAAACCGACTGCGGAGTTCTCCATGTCAGACTGGCAAGCCCGGCAATACACGCTTTTCGAAGCGCAGCGCACGCGCCCCGTGCGCGATCTCCTGAGCGCGGCTCAGCCGGACACCGCACGCACGGCGGTGGATCTCGGCTGCGGCCCCGGCAATTCGACCGAAACGCTGCTGGACTTCGCGCCACACGCGCAGGTGATCGGCGTCGACAATTCCGCCGACATGATCGATGCAGCGAAAAAGCGTCTGCCGGCCGTGCGTTTCGAACTCGCCGATATCGCCGCGTGGCAGGCCGAAAGCGCCGTCGATCTGATTCTCGCGAATGCGTCGCTGCAGTGGGTGCCGGACCACGATGCACTATTGCCGAAGCTCGTCGGCATGCTGTCGGAAGGCGGACGGCTCGCCGTGCAAATGCCCGACAATCTCGACGAGCCCGCGCACCGGCTGATGCGCGAAGTCGCCGCCGACGGCCCCTGGCGCGACAAGCTGAAGGGCGTGGAGCGCACCGCGCGCTATCGCGCCGAATGGTATTACGCGCTGCTGAAGCCGCTGTGCGCGCACGTCGATGTGTGGCGCACGACGTATCATCATCCGCTGCAAGGCGGCGTCGATGCGATCATCGAATGGTTCAAGGGCAGCGGACTGCGTCCGTTTCTCGCGAAACTCGACGAAGAGGAAACCGCCGCGTATCTCGCGCGCTATCGCGCCGGCCTCGAAGCGGCGTACACGGTCTTCGACGACGACACCGCGCTCTTGCCCTTCCCGCGCATTTTCATCGTCGCGACACGCTGAACCTGTAATTCAGTGCGGCCGGCTCTGTTCGCGCAGCATCTGCACGAACTGCCGCGCCGCCGGCGACAGCGCGCCGCCCTTGCGCGTGACGATGCCGTAAGTCTGCGATTTCGATTTCATGCGCACGGGCAGGATGCGCAGCAAGCCGTGACGCTCGAAGACCTTCGCGACGCTCGCGGGCAGGATCGACACGAGATCGGGACTCTCCCGCAACAGCGTCACGGTCATGAGCGGCGAGGCGGTGGAAATGGGATTGGCGGGCATCGGCAGGCCGGCGAGATCGAGTTCGCGTTCGAGCAGCGCGCTCATCGGCATATAGCTCGGATACGTCACCCAGCGGTAATGCGCGAGATCGTCGAAACCGACTTCGCGCGCGCCCGTGCGCTCGTGGCCATGCCCGACGACGATGCAAAGCGGCTCGTCCGCCAGCGGCTGATAGTGATATTTCGACGGCTGATCCGACACGCTCGATCGGCCGATCACGAGATCGACGCGGCCGTCGTCGAGCATCGGCAGCATGCGCGCGCTCGTATCCTCGACCACCTCGATGGCGAGATCGGGATGCTTCGCGTGCATTTCATTGACGATGGGCGCGACCACGTCCGGCACCGCGCCCATGATCGTGCCGACCGTCAGACGCCCGCCCGTGCCCGCGCGAATCTGCGCGACTTCCTGACACAGCGCGTTCAGATCGGCGGCGAGCACGCGCGCATAGCGCACGACGCAGCGGCCGAACGGATTCGGAATCAGTCCGGTTTTCGCGCGTTCGAAAAGCGGCGCTTCCAGCATGGATTCGAGCTCCGCGAGCGCCTTGCTCGCGGCGGATTGCGTGATCGACATCGCGCTCGACGCCTTGTGCAGCGATTTGTGATCGTCGAGCGCGATCAGCAATTGCAACTGCTTCATGCGCAGCCGCGACATGAGCACGTCCAGCGTGTTCTTCATAAAGCGGGTGATTCCCAAAAGCGATCATGCGATGGAAAGGTTTCACTATACAGGCGCGCCAGCCAGGCCGTATAGTCGGGCAAGGTGGCAGTCATCGTACAACTGCCCGCTCGACACATTTCAAGCAAGGACGAGACAACATGCAACTCACTGGCAACCTGCTCATCGGTCAGGAATCGGTCTTCGGCTCGAACGGCGCGATCAAGGCCGTCAACGCCTCGACCGGCGCGGCCATCGAACCGGCTTTCGGCGGCGCGACGCTCGCCGATCTCGACCGCGCCTGCGCGCTCGCGTGGACCGCGTTCGACGTGTATCGCGAGACCGCGCCCGAAGCGCGCGCCGCGTTCCTCGAAACGATCGCGCAGAACATCCTCGATATCGGCGACGACCTGATCGAGCGCTGCATGATCGAAAGCGGCCTGCCGCGCGCGCGTCTCGAAGGCGAGCGCGGCCGCACGGTCGGCCAGTTGCGCATGTTCGCGGACGTGGTTCGCAACGGCGATTTCCTCGGCGTGCGCATCGATCCGGCGCAACCGGAACGCAAGCCGCTGCCGCGCGTGGATCTGCGCCTGCGTCATGTCGGCGTCGGCCCGGTGGCGGTGTTCGGCGCGAGCAACTTCCCGCTCGCGTTTTCGGTCGCGGGCGGCGATACGGCGTCGGCGCTCGCCGCCGGCTGCCCGGTCATCGTCAAGGCGCACTCGGCGCATCCGGGCACGGCGGAACTCGTCGGCCGCGCGGTGCAGAAGGCCGTGAAGGATTGCGGCATGCCCGAAGGCACGTTCTCGCTGCTGTTCGACAGCGGCCGCGACGTCGGCCAGGGTCTCGTGGCAGACAACCGCATCAAGGCGGCGGGCTTCACCGGCTCGCGCGGCGGCGGCACGGCGCTGATGAAGATCGCCGCGGCACGCGCCGAGCCGATCCCCGTCTATGCGGAAATGAGCAGCATCAACCCGGTCCTGTTGTTCCCGAACGCGCTCAAGAACCGCGCGGAAGGCATCGCGAAGGCGTTCGTGGGCTCGCTCGTGCTCGGCGCGGGCCAGTTCTGCACGAATCCGGGGCTGATCCTCGCCGTCGATGGCCCGGATCTCGACACGTTCATCGCGGCAGCCTCGGCGGCGCTGAATGAAACCGCCGCGCAGACGATGCTCACGCCGGGCATCTGCAAGACCTACCAGAGCGCCGTGTCGCGCGCCGCCGGTCATGAAGGCGTGACCACCGCCGCGCGCGGCGTCGAGGCGAAGGGCGAGAACCAGGGCCAGTCGGCGCTGTTCGTCACCACCGCCGACGCCTTCCGCAAGAGCCACGAACTTCAGGAAGAAATCTTCGGCGCGTCGTCGCTCGTCGTGCGCTGCCCGGATCTGGCGACGATGCTCGCGCTGGTCGAATCGCTGGAAGGCCAGTTGACGTCGGCGCTGCACATCGACGAAGCGGATCACGCCGACGCCCGCGGCTTCCTGCCCGCGCTCGAACGCCGCACCGGCCGCATTCTGGTGAACGGCTTCGGCACCGGCGTGGAAGTCGGCCACGCGATGGTCCACGGCGGCCCGTACCCGTCCACGGCGGATGGCCGCTCGACTTCGGTCGGCAGCCTCGCGATCAACCGCTTCCTGCGCCCGGTGAGCTATCAGGATCTGCCGGACGCGCTTCTGCCCGACGCGCTCAAGACGGACAATCCGCTCGGCCTGAACCGCCGCATCGACGGCAAGCTGCAACTGGCCAAGTAAGCCTTTCTCCGGTCCAGTCGCTACGGCCCGCGGCGCGAGATTTCGCGCCGCGGGCATTTTTACGTCTGCCCGGCGGACGAAAAGCGCTGATTCCGGACGACGATTCGGAAACCTTATCGATTTCGGGCCGCCTTTTTCCTGCCGCCCGCCTCCCGCCGTTGGCGCGCTACAACGCCCGGCCGCGCGCGAGAATCGCTTTGGCATCAGTGGGTTATCCGGCCGCCGCGCGCCCTTGTCGTCTAACGGCTAAGGATTGGCGGTTCACTACCGCCGGCGCCATCCCAAAATGTCAGAAACATCGTGAGCGAGAAGCCGCGCGTTGTGCGCCGTACCAGGCGCGCCGCGCAGTGGTGTAGTCGCTTAAGATCGCGGTCCGGAATAGGTGCGAAAGGCAATTGACGTCCGATAGCGGTTGAACCATAGTCGGAATGTCGTTTCCCGCCAGCGCCCATCGCAAGCGAGGAAACAAAACGAAGGATTGCTGCCGCGGGACCGCGTCCCTGCGACTACGCGCGACTCGGCGCGCATTGGCCACGCGAAATCGGCAAGCTCACGCAAACGTCCTTCGAGGGCTCCAGCATGACCACGCGTCTGACGTTTCCCGCATCCATGTTCTCCGTCGTCTGCCAGCGGTGCGGCAGCACGGTGCGCAAGAACGCCGACAGTTGCCCCAATTGCGGCGCCGACCGCAGCGCCGCGTTCGGCCAGAAGCGCGAGGCCCGCGCCGAGAAACCGCGCGCACCCATTTTCGACGAGGCGGCCGCGCCGCTGGCGTCCGCTTCGGCTTCCGCTTCCGCTTCCGCATCTCATGTTTCCGGCTCGATCGGCGGGCGGGGAGAGGCGTCCGAGCGCGTCGAGCCGGGCCTGCGCTCGCGCTGGACGGAGCGCGCGAGCGAGCGCATCGCCCAGAAAGCGGCGGAATATCGCACGCGCCGCGCCGAGGAATCCGCGCGCAACGCCTACGCCGAATCCAGCAACGATCCGGACGCCCTGCCCGGCTCCGACCGGTGGAGCCAGAAGAAAACGATCATCGCGGGCGCATGCGGGCTCGTCCTCGTGCTCGGCGCGATGTTCTACTACCAGCTCGGCGATTCCGACCACGTCGGCACGCCTTCCGCCGAACACAGCGTCTCGGGCGCGATCGATTCGAAGGTCGGTGCGCTCGTGCGCGGCGCGACGGACACGTCCACCCCCTCCGTCATGCCGGCGGCGCCCGCCACGGCCGAGCGGCATGCATCGGCGGACACCCGCGCGGCCAGAGCCAGCTCCGGCGATGCGCTGCAAGACGTGCGCTTCGCGCTCGATCAGCACGACCTCGCCAGCGCCCGCGCGTTGCTCAAGGTCCTGCCGGCGCAGCAGCAGGCGCGTGCGGAGTACGAAACCCTGAAGGACGAGCTCGTCAAGCGCGAAGCGCAGCGCGACGCCGCGTTGCAACTCGCGCGAGCCTGCGAGCGGACGTCCGCCTGGGCGTGCGTGCAGCAGAATGCGGGCGAGGCACTCGCGCTCGACGGCAGCAACATCGAATCGCAGGCGATGCTCGAACGCGTGATCTCGCATGCAGGCTGGCTCGCCCCGACGGCGGCCGCCGCGCTCGCGAAGAAGATGCCCGGCGCCGGGCCTGCCGCGGGCGACACGGCGAACACCGCCGCCGCGGCCGCGCCGAGGGCCGGCGCGGCGGCTCCCGCGCCCGTTCCCGCTCAGGCAAACGTTGCAGCGGCCGCGCCGGGCGCGAAACCCAACGCCTTCGCGCAGAAACCCGCGGCGGAACGCCGGCCGGGGCAGCGCAGCGCCGCCGCCGCGCGCCAGGCCGAGGAAGATGCGCGCGCGGATAAGATTGCGCGAGGCCAGGCGGCGACCAACGCGCTCACCGCGACGATCATGCCGCCGCCGACGGTCGCGACGACGATGACGACGCCGCCCGCGCCCGCCGCGCAGACACCCCGGCAGGCGACGCCATCGGCACAGGCTGCGGCGCCATCGTCACCGCAGCCGGCGGCGAAGAGCAACACGGCGCGCGCACCCTACTACCTCGGCGATGAAGAAGCGCAGCCTTCCACCTCGGCCAACGCCCGAAGCGCGAATCCACGCGCGCCGTACTATCTCGGCGACGAGGCCGCGCAGCCCGCGCGCCCGGCCAACTCGCGCGGCGCGTATTACCTGGGCGAAGATCCGCCGCAACCGTCCGCGCCCGCCCCGCGCGCCTCGGCGCCGCGCGCGGCCCAGCCCGCCAACCAGAGCAGCGCGCTGCCGCCTTCCACTTCGACGATGCAGGCCGCCGTGCCGCGCACGCCCGCGGCCGGCGCGCAGCCCGCCGCCCAGACGGCTGGCGCGCAAGCGCAGCGCGTTCCCGTCGTCAGCCAGCCCGGCACGCCGGCGAACGCCGCCCCGCGCACCACGCAGCCGGCGGCCGCCGCGGCGACGTCGCCCCAGTTCGCCGCCATGCCGGCGGGCTCGCATATTGACTCCGACAAGACCGAGGAGCTCGAACGCGCCATCAAGCAATACGGCTGGAGCGGCGGCGAATCGGCGCCGAAGCCGTCGCGTTAAAAATAAAGAACGACGCAAGAACAAGTACATACAGAGACAACCGCACGGCAGGCACACACGTCACGCAGCTTCGCGTGCCAACGCATGTGAATGACCGGGCATGAGCAGATTGCGCGCGCCGCGAAGGGTCAACCGTATCGCGCGAGTTTAAAAAGCACCCGTTCCAACTCCGATTAAAGGGTCAATCATGTTCACCAGGAAAGACATGCGCAACGCCGCACGGGGCGCGCTGGCGCTTCTCGCCATCGCCGGGCTGATCGGCGCGACATCGAGCTTCGCCGCCGATCCGATTCCCTACAAGATCACGACGGGCCAGGAACGCGGCACGTATATCCAGATCGGTCAGGATCTGTCGAAGTACGTGGCCGAGCCGGCGGGCATCGAACTGGAAGTGCTGCCCTCGAAGGGATCGGCGGAAAACGTGCAGCGCATGCGCTACGAGCCCGGCGTGAAATTCGCGCTCGTGCAGTCGGACGTGTATCAGGCGTACATGGACATGGCGACCTCGGGCAACACCGACGCCGGCAAGATCATCAAGCCGCTGCGGCTCATCATGCCGCTCTACGACGAAGAGATTTACTTCGTCGCGCGCGCCGATTCGCCGATGAAGTACATCCACGAGATCAAGGGCAAGAACATCAGCGTGGGGCCGATCGGCAGCGGCACGGCGCAATCGGCGGAAACGCTGTACCGGCTGATGTTCGGCGAGCCGATCGCCGAGGCCAGCGAGCAGCATCTGAACAACGAGGATTCGCTCGCGCGGCTGATCGTCGGCAAGATCGATGTCGCGGTGATCGTCGCGGGGCAGCCGGCCAAGCTCTTTCAGGACATGAATCCCGAGTTGCTGAAGCAGATCAAGCTGCTGCGCCTCGATTCGGCCGCGCAGGAAACCGCGCGCGCCAAGCAGACGTATTTCCCGGCGACGATCCGCACGACGAGCTATCCGAACTGGATTCAGGAAGACACGCCGACGCTCACCGTGAAGGCGTTTCTCGTGACCTACGACTACGGCTTGCGCGGCACGGTCGGCGCGCTGTCGAAGTTCGCCGATTCGCTGTGCACGAACTTCGACACGCTGCAGGCGCAGGGCCATCCGAAGTGGAAGCAGGTGCATCTGGAATTGCCGCCGCTCACGAAGGGCTGGAAATACTATCCGCCGATGGAAAAGCACTTGCGCGCGTGCATCGCGCAGCGCAATGCGGCCGCGGATCAGTCGCAGAATCCGACGCGCAGGGTCGCGACGCGTCAGCAGGACGCCACCACGCAAAAGCCGAAGAAGGAGAGCTGCACCGCGCAGGAAAAGCTGCTGTTGTTGTGCGATCAGTGATGGTGGGGCGTTAAGGGTGAGCGCGGGGCGTCATGCCGCGCTCTTTTCAGCCGCCCTGATCGAACACCGCCTCGCAAAACCCCACGCCGTCCTCCGTCAGCCACGCGCTGCCCGTCCCTTCCTCGCTCGTCCGCACCTCGACCAGCCCGCCTTCCGTCAGCGCGGTCAGTAGCCGCCGTAGCGCGCTCATCGGCAGGCCGGACTGCTTCGCGAGCTTCGCCAGCGACCACGCGCGCGCCGGCGTTTCGCCGTGCGCCCGCCAGAGCTGCGCCAGCACGGCGACGAGCGCCGGATCGATGTCATCGTTCACTTGCATGCTCCTTCACCAGCGCGCCCAGCCGCTGCAGCGCGGCCTCGCTCTGTGCTGTCCACGGATAACTGTAATTGAGCCGGATGAAGTGGCTGAACGCATTGCGCGTCGAAAACATATAGCCCGGCCCGACGGTGATGCCGCATTCGAGCGCCGCGCGATAAAGCCGCATCGAATCGACGCGCTCCGGCAACTCGACCCACAGCACGTAGCCGCCCTGCGGCGCCGACATGCGCGTGCCCGCCGGGAAAAAACGCTCGACCATCGCGCTCATGATGCGCGCCTGCTGGCGATACAGCTTGCGCACGCGCCGCAGATGCCGGTCATAGCCGTCCTGACGCAGATAATCCGCGATCGCGACCTGCGGCACCGATGGCGTCGTCAGCGTATTGAGAAACTTGAGCTTCTCGACCTGCGCGCGATACCGCCCCGGCATCGCCCAGCCGATCCGGTACGACGCCGTCAGGCTCTTCGAGAAGGACGCGCAGTGCAGCACGAGCCCTTTCGTGTCGAAGTTCTTGAGCGCCGACGGCCGCGCATCGCCGTAGTAAAGCTCGTGATAGACATCGTTTTCGATGACCGGAATCTCATGCGCCGATAACAGTTCCACGAGCCGCCGCTTGCGCTCGTCCGGCATCTGAAAGCCGAGCGGATTCTGAAAGTTCGGCATCACCATGCACGCGGCGATCTTTCTGCGCGCGATGATCTGCCCGAGCGCATCGATATCGATGCCTTCCGCCGGATGCGTCGGCACTTCGATCGCGCGCATGCCGAGGCGCTCGATCGCGTGCAGCATCGCGTAATACGTCGGCGATTCGACCGCGACCGTATCGCCCGGTTTCGCGACCGCCTGCAGGCTCAGGTTGATCGCCTCGGTCGCGCCGACGGTGATCACGATCTCCTCCGGGTCTACCGGCACGCCGTTTTCCGCGTAGCGCCGCGCGATCTGGCGAATCAGTTCGCCATTGCCCGGCGGCAGATCGTCGATGAGATTCCAGGTCGCATGCCGCCGCGCGATCGCGTTCGCGTACTGGTTGATGCGCCGCCACGGAAACGGCTCGGGATCGGGATACGGCGAGCCGAACGGCACGGCGTCGTGGGCGCGGATGCTGCGCAAGGTCGAGAGCACGAGCCGGCTCACATCGACTTCCGACGCCACCGCCAGCGCGCGCGCCGGGCGCTTCGGCTCGGGCTTGAGCGTCGCGAGCGTCGCGCGCACGAAGTAGCCGGACTGCGGGCGCGTCTCCAGAATGCCGCGGCTTTCCAGAATCGCGTACGCGTGCAGCACCGTCTTGATGCTCACGTCGTGCTGCTGACTGGCCTGCCGCACGGACGCGACCTTCTCGCCCGGCGCGAACACGCCGCGGCGCACGGCTTCCTCGATTTCATCGGCGAGCTTCTCGTAGAGCTTCAACGCGCGTTTTCCTTTCTGCTCGATATGAGTCGCAGTCTATGTCAAAACGTCGCAACTGTATCCCTCTGATTTCGCATTTTCTGTGCGCCGCGCTCGATTCGGAACACAGTACGCTTCGTTCATCGCCTGCTCCGTCTTGAACCACCGCCATGAAGAAGCCTGAAGTCCGCGTCGAACCGCGCATCGAGCCCTACACGCATCCCGCCGCCGGCTGGGGCGCGCTGAAGCAGGTCGCCATCAATCTTGTCAAGGAGCGGGTCGCGGGCGGCAACTACCGGACGCTCTTCAAGCAGAACCAGCCCGACGGCTTCGATTGCCCCGGCTGCGCGTGGCCGGACCGCGAGCACGCATCGACGTTCGAGTTCTGCGAAAACGGCGTGAAGGCCGTCGCCGCCGAGGCGACGAGCAAGCGCGTCACGCCCGCGTTCTTCGAAGCGCACACGGTGGCCTCGCTGATGACGCAATCGGACTACGAGCTGGAGCAGCACGGACGGCTGACCGATCCGCTCGTCTACGACGCGAAGCGCGACCGCTATGTGCCGATCGAATGGGAGCAGGCGTTCGAGCTGATCGCCTGGCATCTGAAAAAGCTTCACGACCCGAATCAGGCCGCGTTCTACACGTCGGGCCGCGCGAGCAACGAAGCCGCGTTTCTGTATCAGTTGTTCGTGCGCATGTTCGGCACCAACAATTTCCCCGATTGCTCGAACATGTGCCACGAAGCGACGAGCCGCGGCTTGCCGCATACGGTGGGCATCGGCAAGGGCACGGTCACGCTCGACGACTTCGAGCACGCCGACACGCTGCTGCTCTTCGGCCAGAATCCGGCGACGAACCATCCGCGCATGCTCGGCGAATTGCGCGACTGCGCGAAGCGCGGCGCGACCATCGTGTCGATCAATCCGTTGAAGGAGCGCGGCCTCGAACGCTTCGCGAGCCCGCAGCACCCGCTCGACATGCTTTCGCCGAAGGGCGTGAAGATCAGCTCGGTGTTCATCCGTCCGAAAGTGGGCGGCGACTTCGCCCTGATCAAGGGCGTCGCCAAGCGCGTGATCGAACTGGATGACGCCGCATGGGCCGCCGGCGCGCCACGCGTGCTCGACGTCGAATTCATCGCGGAGCATACGGTCGGCTTCGACGCATTCGCCGACGACCTGCGCGCCGAAAGCTGGGATGCGATCGTCGCGGAATCGGGCGTGGACATGGACGGCATCCTCCAGCTCGCCGATATCTACGCGAAGGGCCGCGCCGTCATCGCGACATGGGGCATGGGCCTCACGCAGCACAAAAATTCCGTGCCGACGATTCAGCTTCTGTCGAACCTGATGATGATGCGCGGGAATATTGGCCGGCGCGGCGCGGGGCTATGCCCGGTGCGCGGCCATTCGAACGTGCAGGGCGACCACACGGTGGGCATCGAGGAAAAGCCGGCGCAAGCGTTTCTTGACCGCCTCGGCGCAGCCTACGATTTCGCGCCGCCGCGCGAGCATGGCTACGATGTGGTCGATACGATCCACGCGATGCTCGAAGGCAAGGTGAAGGTGTTCATCGGCCTCGGTGGCAACTTCTCGATCGCGACGCCCGACACGCCGCGCACCTGGGAAGCGATGCGCGCGTGCGATCTCACCGTGCACATCACGACGAAGCTCAATCGCAGCCATCTCGTGCATGGCCGCGACGCACTCATTCTGCCGACGCTCGGCCGCACTGAAATCGACATGCAGAACGGCGTGCCGCA
Source organism: Caballeronia sp. PC1 (assembly GCF_021353155.1). NCBI lineage: Bacteria > Pseudomonadati > Pseudomonadota > Betaproteobacteria > Burkholderiales > Burkholderiaceae > Caballeronia > Caballeronia sp. PC1. Next base: position 341,534 of record NZ_JAJUBH010000002.1, on the reverse strand, counting down.
AGGCGTAAGCGTCGAGGATTCGATGAGCATGGTGCACATCTCCTACGGCATGAACAAGCCGGCCTCCCCCAACCTGCTTTCCGAAGTGGCGATCGTCGCGCGCATGGCGGACGCGACGCTCGGCTCCGGCAAGGTCGACTGGCTCGCGCACGCGAACGACTATGCGCTGATTCGCGATGGCATCGAGAAAGTCATCGACGGCTTCGAGCGCTATAACGAGCGACTGAAGCAGCCCGGCGGCTTCCATCTTGGCGTGGCCTCGCGCGATCGCGTCTGGATGACGCCGAGCGGCAAGGCGCAGTTCATCGTCCACGAGATCGCGTTCGATACGCCGATTCACCGCGCCCGCGCCCTTCACGGCGAGCGCCTGATGACGCTCATGACCACACGCTCGCACGATCAGTACAACACGACGATCTACGGTCTCGACGATCGCTACCGCGGCGTATATGGGCAGCGGCACGTTCTGTTCGCGAACCGCGAGGATATCGATATGCTCGGTTTCGAGCCGGGCGAAGTTGTGGATATTACGAGCGTGTGGGACGACGGCGTGGAGCGCCGCGTGGACGGCTTCACGCTGGTCGAATACGACATTCCGCGTGGCTGCCTCGGCGCGTATTACCCGGAGACTAACCCGCTCGTGCCGCTTTCATCGGTCGCGGATGGCGCCGGTACGCCGACGTCGAAGTCCATTCCCGTGTTGTTGACACGCTCCCATCAGGCCGTGGCTGCCTGAAGACACCGCTTGCCGGTCCGCCGCAAAGCGCATGCAGACGCGCCTTCTGCCGCCGGCGGATACGGCGTTCGAGCGCCTTCGCGCCGCTGAACCGGCGATCGACGAATGCGCCCAGCGTAGCGAGAATCGCGACCCATGCGATCAATCCGGCCGCAACGCTGTTGAGCTCGCTGCTGAACCACACGCCGCCCAGCATGGCGGCGGCAAACACGAGCATGACCATGGCGAACGGCGGGCACTGCTCGTTTTCGACGTGGGCCACACCGATCACGCCCGTGCTCAGCCGATAGCCACTCATGGAATAAGTATCAACAGAACGATTCATTCCGTTCTCCAAACTGTTTCAGGTACTTGTAATTTGTCAATTTACCCAGTCGGAGACGCAAGCAATACAAGATTATTCCGAACTACGGCTTCGGCATAACACGGTTGACTTTTCGTGAAACGCCGAAACTTCGTGGTCTGTTATTTCGCGCCGGCAAACTCCTGAATGTCCGCATCGGCTTCGCCCGCGAGCGGCACCACGCCGGACGGCCCCGTCGCGTGCGGTTGCAGCAGCAGCGCCACCAGTCCGCTCCAGCCGGTCTGATGCGATGCGCCGACGCCGCGCCCGTTATCGCCGTGAAAGTATTCGTGGAACAGCACGAGATCGCGCGAGCGCGGATCGGCCTGCAGCAGCGGGTACGCGGCCATGACGGGCCGCTCGCCGTTGCGGTCGAGCAGAAAGAGCGTCGTCACGCGGCGCGCGAGCTCGTCGGCGATCTGCGCGAGCGAGAACTTCTGCCCCGAACCCGTCGGATATTCGACGCGGAAATCGTCGCCGTAATAGCGATGAAACTCGTGAATCGATTCGATCAGCAGATAGTTGACCGGCATCCAAACGGGGCCGCGCCAGTTCGAATTGCCGCCGAACACGCGCGAATCCGATTCCGCCGGCAGATAGCGGATGCTGAAACTCTCGCTGTTGTGATAGAAAACGAACGGATTGTCGAGATGCACGCGCGAGAGCGCGCGCACGCCGTGATCGGAGAGGAATTCGGTTTCGTCGAGCATGCGCCTCATGAGCGCCTTCATGCGATGCCCGCGCAACAGCGACAGCAGCACGCTATTGCCCTGCCCCTGCACGTTCCAGCGCGACACGAGCCGCGCGAGATCGGTGCGATGCTCCAGGAACCAGTGCAGACGCTCGCGCAGTTCCGGCAGCGAGCGGTACACCTTCGGCTCCAGCACATGCACGGCGAAAAGCGGAATGAGCCCGACGATCGAGCGGATACGCATCGGCACGTTCGAGCCGTCCGGCAGGCGCAGCTTGTCGTAGAAGAATTCGTCCTCGCTGTCCCAGAGTCCCGTCTCGCAGTTGTCCTCGCAACTCACCGCTTCCGCGATATACAGAAAGTGCTCGAAGAACTTCACGGCGATATCGACGAACACCTTGTTCGCATACGCGAGCTCCAGCGCGATGCGCATCAGGTCGAGCGCATACGCGGCCATCCATGCGGTGCCGTCCGCCTGATCGATGTGACCGCCCGTAGGCAGCGGCGACGAGCGATCGAAGATGCCGACGTTGTCCAGCCCGAGAAAGCCGCCCTGAAAGATGTTCTTGCCGTCGGCGTCCTTGCGGTTCACCCACCACGAAAAATTCAGCAGCAGCTTGTGGAACACGAGTTCCAGAAAGTCGCGGTCGCCGCGTCCAGTGATCGCGCGATCGATCTCGTACACGCGCCAGGTCGCCCAGGCGTGAACGGGCGGGTTGGCGTCGCTGAACGCCCACTCGTAAGCGGGCAACTGGCCGTTCGGATGCTGATAGCGGTCCTTCACGAGCAATAGCAGCTGACGCTTCGCGAACTCCGGGTCGATCAGCGCGAACGCGGCCGCATGAAACGCGAGGTCCCACGACGCGTACCACGGATATTCCCATTTGTCCGGCATCGACACGATGTCCGCGTTGCACAGATGCCGCCAGTCCGCGTTGCGCCCGAAGCGCCGCTGTTTCGGCGGCTTCGGCTGAAGCGGGTCGCCGTCGAGCCAGCGCGTCACGTCGAACTGATAGTACTGCTTCGACCACAACATGCCCGCGAGCGCCTGGCGCTGCACGAGCCGCTGATCCGCATCGGCAATGTCGTGCTGCAGCGCGCCGTAGAACTCGTCCGCTTCGGCGAGCCGGCGCGCGAAGAGCGCTTCGGCGTCGAGCGCGACCGCGTCCGGCGCGGATTCCGGCCGCCAGCGCATATAGACCACGGCCTTGCCGTGCGCTTCGAGCCGCAAGTGCGCGTGCGCCGCCGCGCGCGTGCCCGTGTCGCGGCGGATCGCGTCTTCGTCGCCGTTCAGGATGTAGTCGTTGAAGCCGTCCTTGAACGGACCCTCGCCTTCCATGCGAAAGAGCCGCTTCACGTTGGTTTCGTTCTCGCAGAACAGCCATTCGATGTTCGCGCCGCCCGGCGACCAGGCGGTCACGACCATCGGCTCGTGCGCGGCCTGCTGCGCGAGCACGTAGGTGCCCTCGCCTTCCACGGTCGCGACTTTCAGCGAAGGCCTGATCGGCGCGGGTTTCCACGACCACGTATTGCGCGCCCAGATTTGCGGCAGCACGTCGAGCGTCGCGGCCACGTTGCCGCGGTTTTCGACCGTCACGCGCATGAGGATGTCGTCGGCGGTGTGCTTCGCGTATTCGACCTGCACGTCGAAGTAGCGCTCGTCGTCGAACACGCCGGTGTCCAGCACTTCGTACTCGGGCATGTCGGCGCCACGGCGGGCGTTTTCATCGACGAGATCGGCATACGGAAACGCCGCATGCGGATACTTGTAGAGCATGCGCATGTAGGAATGCGTCGGCGTGCCGTCGATGTAGAAATACAGCTCTTTCACGTCCTCGCCGTGATTGCCCTCTTCGTTCGTCAGACCGAAGAGCCGCTCCTTGATGATCGGATCGCAGCCGTTCCAGAGCGCGAGCGAGACGCACCAGTTGAGCTTGTCGTCGCCGAAGCCCGCGATGCCGTCTTCGCCCCATCGATACGCGCGGCTGCGGGCGTGATCGTGCGGGAAGTACTCCCACGCGGTGCCGAATTCGCTGTAATCCTCGCGCACCGTGCCCCATTGACGCTCGCTCAGATACGGTCCCCAGCGCTGCCAGCGCGGGCCGTCCTTCGAATGTAGCCGGGAGCCTTCGACGGTGTCGATCTGATTGACGGGACGCGATTTCGGCATGAGCCTCTCCTCGTTGCGGCGTGCGAGCCGGCGGGCAAGACTCGTAATTTAGCGCGTTTTGATGCCGTCACGCGCGCCGCGCGCTCAAGTCCCGCCGAGCAGCTTGTCGAGGCGCATGAGTTCGGCGAGCGACCATGCCTGAAAGGGCGTGCCGCCGGGCACGTGAGGCGCGTCGGCATCGGCGACTTCGCTGATGTGATCGAGCCCGTAATGATCCAGATGGTCATAGAGCGGCGTCAGGAAACGCTCGCGCGCGCCCGCCGCGCCATGCACGCGCACCCACGCCTCCACGAACGGGCCGATCAGCCACGGCCACACGGTGCCTTCGTGATACGCGCCGTCGCGTTCCAGCACGCCGCCCGCGTAGTGGGCCTTGTACGCCGGGTCGGACGGCGCGAGCGTGCGCAGGCCGAGCGGCGTCAGAAGCTGCGTCTGAACCTGTTCGACGACGGCGCGCGCGATCTCGCCATCGACTAGCGCGAACGGCAATCCGCCGACCGCGAAGATCTGATTCGGGCGAATGGCGTGATCGATCTTGCCGGGCGCGTGATCGGCGTCGACGACATCGAAGAGCGTGTGCGTATCCGGATCGACGAAGCGCGCCGCGAACGATGCGCGCGCCTGATCGCGCAACGCCTGCCAGCGCGGGTTCCACGCGCTCGCGATGGACAGCGCGTTGATCCACAGCGCCTGAATCTCGACCGGCTTGCCGATGCGCGGCGTGACGACCCAGTCACCCGCTTTCGCGTCCATCCATGTGAGTTGCACGCCGGGCACGCCGGCGCGCAGCAGGCCGTCGGCATCGGCGGCAATATTGAAGCGCGTACCGCGCGAGTAGCCGTCGAGGATCGCGTCGACGGCGCGTTGCAGGCGGCTCGTGGTCGCGGCGTGCGCGTGGCCCGTGGCCAGATAGTCGTGAACGGCGACGACGAACCACAACGAGGCGTCGACGGAGTTGTATTCCGGCAGGCCGCCGCTGTCGGGGAAACGGTTCGGCACCATGCCTTCGGAGATCGTGTCGGCCCATTCGAGCAGGATCGATTCCGCTTCCTGATGCCGGCCCGACGCGAGCAGCAGACCGCGCATCGAGATGAAGGTATCGCGGCCCCAGTCGGTGAACCACGGAAAGCCCGCGATGATCGTCTTGCCGACGTTGCGCCTGACGACGTAGGCATCGGCGCTGCGCGCGAGCCGCGAGCCGAACGCCGCACGGCGCTCCGTTTCGCGCGATGCGAGCAGCGCTGCGCGTGCCGTTGCGGTTTCGTCGAATGGTTTCTCGTGGCCCGTGTGGGCGTGCAGGATCAATACGGCTTCGCCGCGCGCAAGATCGAAGGTGAAGACGCCGGGCGTCGCGAGGTCCTCGGTGAAATCCAGCCCGCGTTCGCGTTCGCGCACGTAGCAGAAGTTGCGGTACCAGTCGGGGGCGTGCTGGTAAGCGCCGTTCGACGTCGCGCAGATCGTCGGCAGATCGCCGTAGGGTTGCCATTGCACGCGCTCGCCTTCGAGCGTGGCATCGAAGGAAAAGGCCGGATTTTCGTGGTGCAGCGCGTGGTAGTCGCGGCCCGACAGGAGCGGGCGGACTTCGAGTTTTATCGCGTTGTTTGTTGTTTGTGTGATGCGCCAGCGCAGGACCGTTTCGCTGGTTTCTTTCACGACGAATGTTTCGGCGATTATCGTTGTGTTTTCATCGATGCGGTATTGCCAGGTTGGCCATGGGTCTGTGTCGAAGGAGAGCAGGCTCGCTGAGGTGTCGGGATAGAGAACGTCGGGGGCGTAGCGTTGCATCGACAGCGGGATGCGCGTGCCGTTCATGTCTAGCCATGCTTCGATGCCGTTCACGAGCACGACCCGGCCAGCAGGCGGTTGGGTTGCCGTGAGCAGCAGCGCCTGGTAACGGCGAGTGCGCATCGTGCCGACCGTGCCGGAAGCAAAGCCGCCGTAGGCGTCGGGTTCTAGCCATTCGGCTTCCAGGTTTTCTTGTCCCGCGGGGTGGTTTATTCGAGTCATGGGCTTTGGGCTTCTTTCGTTGAAAGCTGCTTTCGCGTCGGTCTATTAGCACTGCCCCTGTGCGGGGCGGCAGTTACTTTCTTTGCTGCTGCAAAGAAAGTAACCAAAGAAAGCAGCTATCCCCATCCAAAGTACTTCATGCCGGCCGCGGCACAGGCGATTGGCTGAATGGAACCCAGAGTAGCGAGTGCCCTCGTAGGCGAACCGGGCTTGGATCGCGCACGATCCGACAAGCCAGTCCACCAACGTAACTGGATCAGCAATCATACATCCGGCACAGCGCTACGCGCTGCCGCGGGGTTTGCGAAGGAAACCTGCAGGAAAGAAGCGCGCGCAAACCCGCTCTTCCCGTCGGCCGCGAAGCGGGCCGGAACTTGAAATGGCTGTACCAGTTTGTTATGTGGCGCGATGTGACGGACCGTGCGCGATCCAAGCCCGATTGGGCCTATGGGGGCACTCTTTAGGCGAGGGCCATTCCCGGAGGAGAAAAATGGCCAAACTGCGTGTGACCGCGGGCGGTGACAAAGCTGCTTTCTTTGGTGACTTTCTTTGCAGCAGCAAAGAAAGTTACCCCCGCCCCGGGGAGGGGCAATGCTAATAGACCACTACGAATACAAGTTCTACGAAACAACCACCCCCACAGCGTGAATCAAAATCCCAACCGCCCCCCCAACCAACGTCCCATTCACCCGAATAAACTGCAAATCCCGCCCGATATTCAACTCAACATCCCTTACAAGCGTCGCGTCATCCCACTGCTTGACCGTAGCGGCAATATGCTTCGCAATCCCATCCCGCAACTCCGGCGCAAGCGCCTTCAACGCATCGCGCATATGCTCGTTGATCGAATCGCGCAACGCCGGATCGCTGCCGAGCGACGCTGCGAAACTCCCCGCCATCGCCGTCACCTTCGCGTGCAGCGCCGAATCCGCGCGTTTGATATCCGCATCGAGCCACGCGATGAACTCGTCCCACAACCCGTTCACATAAGCACGCAACTCCGGCCGGCCGAGCCATTCGCGCTTGTGCTCGTCGATGCGCGTCTTGAACGACGCATCCGTCTTCAGTCGCTCGACGAAGCGTTCCACCGCCGCGTCGAAAGCCTTGCGGCGTTCGTGCTCGGGATCGCTGCTCACGTCGTGCAGCCACTGATTCGCGCCGCGCACGAGACCCGCCGCGAACTTCGCGCCAAGCTCATCGGCGTTCAGTCCGACAAAACCCAGCATGCCGATGAGCTTCGGATACTCTTCACCCGCCACCGCCACGATGCGCCCCGCCAGCATCTCCTGCACTTCAGGCTTGTCGAGCCACGCGGCCATCTGCTTCAGGCCTTCGTCGAGCAGCAGCTGATGACGCCGGTCCGACGTCAACGCCGACAGCACGCTGCCCGCCGCGTTCGCGAGATCGAACGTGTCCGCGCGCCGGCGCAGCTTGTCGTAGAGCATGTTCTTGACGCGCTCGTCGTCGACGAAGGACAGCAACTGCCCGACCGCCGTCACCGCTTTCCGGCCGAGCAGATCGGCGTTTTTCGGCTCGGCAAGCCACATCGACAAACGGCTCGCGGGATCGAACGCGTTCACGCGCGCGACCAGCGCATCGGTGCCGAGAAAACGATCGCGCACGAAAACGGCCAGATTGTCCGCGACGCGCGCCTTGTTCGCGGGCAGGATCGCGGTGTGCGGAATCGGCACGCCGAGCGGATGACGAAACAGCGCGACGACGGCGAACCAGTCCGCGAGCGCGCCGACCATCGCCGCTTCCGCGAACGACGATACCCACGCCCACGCGCCCGCATCGTGCTGGCTTTTCGCGAGCGCGAACAACGCGCCGGCCGCGATCAGCAGCGCGAAGGCGAACCACTTCATTCTTTTGAGCGCTAAGGCTTTGTCCTGGGCTGTGTCCTGCGTGTCCATCTATCTTCGCTTCATGGTTTCGGAAAGAGCGAAAGCTTACCAGCAGAACGCTGCAAATCCTGCAACGCATCCATCGCGCGCGCGGCATCGTCCACCGGTACGAAAATATGATCGTGATACGCCGCCGCAATCACGTTGCAACTGATGTTCGCTTCGCCGAGCGCACGCGCGAACGCCGCCGTCAGGCCGACCGCGTTCAGGTCCGAATGCACGGTCAGCGCGATCCACGCCGCGCGAAAAAGCGGCGCGATGCCAGCCGCCTTCGCCGCCTCTTCTTCCATCACGACGGTCATGCCCTCGCGCTCGCGAAACGTCGCGACGATGCCCGCGCCACCCACAGCCGCATCGTGCGGCAGCGAAGCGAACACGTAGACGCCCGGCTGCAATTCGGGCTCCATCGAGGCGATGAGCGTAGCGAGATCACGCAGCATTTTCAGTCGCCCTCGTTCGTCCCAACACCGGCCGCAGCGCCGCGCCCGTATGGCTGCGCGGATGCGTGGCGAGCGTGTCGGGATCGGCCGCCGCGACGATCGTGCCGCCGTTCACGCCGCCCTCCGGCCCGAGATCGAGCACCCAGTCCGCTTCGGCGATCACATCGAGATCATGTTCGATGACAATCACGCTATGCCCGCCATCGACCAGCCGATGCAGCACGCGGATCAGCTTCGCGACGTCGGCCATGTGCAGGCCGACCGTCGGCTCGTCGAGCACGTAAAGCGTGTGCGGCGGCTTCTGGCCGCGCCGCGTGATGTCGTCGCGCACCTTCGACAACTCGGTGACGAGCTTGATGCGCTGCGCCTCGCCGCCCGAGAGCGTCGGCGACGGCTGGCCGAGCGTCAGATAGCCGAGGCCGACATCGCGCAGCAATTGCAACGGATGCGCGATGCTCTGCATCGACGAGAAAAACTCGACGGCTTCGTCGATCTCCATCGTCAGCACTTCGCCGATGTTCTTGCCGCGCCATGTCACCGCGAGCGTCTCGGGATTGAACCGCTGGCCGTGGCAGACGTCGCACGGCACCTTCACGTCGGGCAAAAAGCTCATCGCGATGGTGCGCACGCCCTGGCCTTCGCACGCCGGGCAGCGCCCGTCGCCCGTGTTGAACGAGAAACGCGACGGCGTGTAGCCGCGCGCACGCGCTTCGAGCGTATCGGCGAAAAGCTTGCGGATCGTGTCCCACATGCCGATGTAGGTCGCCGGGCACGAACGCGGCGTCTTGCCGATCGGCGTCTGATCGACTTCGAGCACGCGGTCGATCGCCTCGTAGCCGGTCACGCCGCTGCACCCCTGCCACGCATGCGTCACGTCGAACTTCGGACGCGGCGCTTCGCGCGCGAGCACGCTGGCGCGCGATTTCGTCGCCGGGGCATCGGCTTGCGCTGCCTTGCGCGCGCGCCGCACCGCGGGCGACGAGAGCACCGAGCGGCCGACCGCATCGAGCAGGTTCGTCATCAGCACGTCGCGGGCAAGCGTCGATTTGCCCGAGCCCGACACGCCCGTGATCGCGACGAGCCGGTTCAACGGCATGCTGGCCGTCACGTTGCGCAGGTTATGCAGCGTCGCGCCTTCGACCGTGAGCCATTGCTCCGGCACGGCGGCGCGTTTGGCCGTCGCCGTGCGCACTTCGCGACGCGGCTGCAGCGGATGCACGATCGGATTCGCGAGGAACTGCCCGGTGAGCGACGCTTTGTGCGCCGCGAGATCCGTCACGTTGCCTTGCGCGACCACCGTGCCGCCGCGCTTGCCCGCGCCCGGCCCGATATCGATGATGTGGTCCGCGCGGCGAATCGTGTCCTCGTCATGCTCGACGACGACAAGCGTATTGCCCTTGTCGTTCAGCTTCTTGAGCGCGGAAAGCAGGATCAGGTTGTCGCGCGGATGCAGACCGATGGTCGGTTCGTCGAGCACGTAGCACACGCCTTGCAGATTGCTGCCGAGTTGCGCCGCAAGACGGATGCGCTGCGCTTCGCCACCCGAGAGCGTCGGCGCGGCGCGATCCAGGCTCAGATAGCCGAGCCCGACTTCTTCGAGAAACTGCAGGCGCCCTTCGATTTCGCTGACGACATCGCGCGCGATATCCGCATCGCGGCCTTTCAGCTTCAGCGATGCAATCCACTCGCGCGTATCGCTCACGGTCCAGCGGCCCACTTCGGTAATCGGATAATCGCCGAACGTCACCGCACGCGCGACGTCGTTCAGACGCGTGCCTTCGCAGTCCGGGCACGGCTGATCGACGATATCGTCCGGCTCCTGATCCACCGAGCCAATGCTCTGCTCGCGCCCGCGATCGTCCTGCGCGAAGAGCGTGTCGTCGAACGCGGCGCGCTGCTCCCGCGTCAGCTTCACGCCCGTGCCGACACAGGTATTGCACCAGCCGTGCTTGCTGTTGTACGAGAACATGCGCGGATCGAGCTCGGGATAACTCGTGCCGCAGACCGGGCACGCGCGTTTCGTCGAAAACACGCGCGTCTCTTCCTTGCCGCGGCGCACGCCGTCGTGCCACGCGCCGTACAGCTCATCGAGCGGCGCGCACAGATGCATCACGCCCTTGCCGATTTCAAGCGTTTCGTCGAGCAGGCGGCGCAGTTCGGCTTCGTTATCCGCCGAGACGACGAGATCCGCGACCGGCAATTCGATCGTATGCTCGCGGAAGCGGTCGAGCTTCGGCCACGGGCTCACGGGCAGAAATTCGCCATCGACGCGCAGATGCGTATTGCCGCGCGCCTTCGCCCATTTCGCGAGATCGGTATACACGCCCTTGCGATTGACGACGAGCGGTGCAAGCAAGCCGACGTGCTGCCCCTTGAAATCGCGCATGATCTGCGCCGCGATCGATTCCGAGCTTTGCGCCTGAACCGGCGTGCCGTCGTGGATGCAATGCTGAATGCCGAGCTTCACGTACAAGAGACGCAGGAAGTGCCAGACTTCCGATGTGGTCGCGACCGTCGACTTGCGTCCGCCGCGCGACAAACGCTGTTCGATCGCGACGGTCGGCGGAATGCCGTAGACCGCATCGACTTCCGGACGGCCCGCCGGCTGCACGATGGAGCGCGCATACGCGTTCAGCGATTCGAGGTACCGGCGCTGGCCTTCGTGGAACAGAATGTCGAACGCGAGCGTCGACTTGCCCGAACCCGACACGCCCGTCACGACATTGAACTTGTTGTGCGGAATATCGACATCGAGCGACTTCAGATTGTGCTCGCGCGCATTGACGATGCGCACCACGTCTTCGCCCTGCAATGCGCGCCGCGCGCTCGCCACTTCCGCCGCGAGTTGCAGCGGCACGCCCGCGCGCTTTTCCGCCGCGCCCGGCTGCATCGCTTCTTCGTAGTCGATCAGCGCGCGGCCCGTGTGCGACGCTTCGCACGCGGCCACATCGTCCGGCGTGCCGACGCAGACCACTTGCCCGCCGCCATCGCCGCCTTCGGGGCCGAGATCGATGATCCAGTCCGCCGCGCGAATCACGTCGAGATTGTGTTCGATGACGATCAGCGAATGCCCGCGCTCAAGCAGGCGGCGCAATGCCTGCATCAGCTTGGCGATGTCGTCGAAGTGCAGACCGGTCGTCGGTTCGTCGAACATGAAGAGGCGGCTATCGCTCTTCTTCGCTTGCGAGGTTTCCGCGAGATAGCCCGCGAGCTTCAGGCGCTGCGCTTCGCCGCCCGAGAGCGTCGGCACCGGCTGGCCGAGCTTCACGTATTCGAGACCCACATCGACGATCGGCTGCAGCACGCGCAATACTTCGGCATCCGAAGCAAATGCATCCACTGCTTCGCTGACGGTCAGTTCGAGCACATCGGCGACGCTCAGCCCACGCCCGCCGCGCTCGATTTTCACTTCGAGAACTTCGGCGCGGTAACGGCGTCCGTCGCAATCCGGGCAGCGCAGATACACGTCGCTCAAGAATTGCATCTCGACGTGCTCGAAGCCCGAGCCGCCGCACGTCGGGCAGCGGCCATCGCCCGAGTTGAAGCTGAACATGCTCGCGCTATAACCGCGCTGCAACGCGAGCGGCGCTTTCGCGTAGAGCTTGCGGATTTCATCGAACGCGCCGACATAGCTCGCCGGATTCGAGCGCGCCGTGCGACCGATCGGCGACTGATCGACGAACACCACATCGCTCAACTGCTCCGCGCCTTTGAGCGACCGAAATGCGCCGGGCGCTTCCGTGGCCTTGCCGAAGTGGCGCATCAGCGCGGGCGCGAGCACGTCCTGAATCAACGTCGATTTGCCCGAGCCGGACACGCCCGTCACGCAGACGAGGCGTTGCAGCGGAATATCGACGGTCACGTCCTGCAGATTGTGATCGCTCGCGCCTTCGAGAACGAGGCGCGGCGTGTTCGCATCGACGATGCGGCGGTTCCAGTTCGACGCATGCGCAACATGCTTGCGGCCGCCGAGATACGCGCCGGTCAGCGTGTCGGTGGCCTGGATATCGTCGGGCGCGCCGTCGTAGACGATTTGCCCGCCGCGTTCGCCCGGCCCCGGTCCCATGTCGATGAGACGGTCCGCCGCGAGCATCACCGACGGATCGTGCTCCACGACGACGAGCGTATTGCCCGCGTCGCGCAGCCGGTGCATCGCCTCGACGATGCGGTTCAGGTCGCGCGGATGCAGGCCGATGCTCGGTTCATCGAGCACGAAAAGCGTGTTCACGAGCGAGGTGCCGAGCGCCGTCGTCAGATTGATGCGCTGCACTTCGCCGCCCGACAGCGTGCGCGATTGCCGGTCGAGAGTCAGATAGCCGAGGCCGACGTCGCAGAGATATTTCAGGCGCGTGCGCACTTCCGCGTGCAGCAGCTTGAGCGCTTCGTCGAGCAAGGTGGACGGCAGCGTCAGCGAATCGAAGAAGCGGCGGATGCGCTCGATGGGCATCAGCATCAGATCGTGCACGGTCAGGCCCGGCAGCGCTTCGAGCTGTTCGCGGCTCCAGTCCACGCCTTGCGGCATGAAACGATCCGCCGGCGACAACACCGCGTCGGCCTGTTCCTTCGTGCCGAGACGCCACAGCAGCGATTCGGTCTTGAGGCGCGCGCCGTCGCACACGGGGCACGTCGTGTAGCTGCGATATTTCGACAGCAGCACGCGAATATGCATCTTGTACGCCTTCGACTCCAGATAGTCGAAGAAGCGCTGCACGCCGTACCACTGGTTCTGCCACTTGCCGGTCCAGTCGGGTGAGCCCTTGATGACCCAGTCGCGCTCCTGTTGCGTCAGATCGCGCCACGGCACGCCGAGACGAATGCCCGCCTTTGCGCCGTACTTCACGAGGTCGTCCTGATTTTCCTTCCACGCGGGCGTCTGCAGCGTCTTGACCGCGCCTTCGCGCAGCGTCTTGCTTTCGTCGGGAATGACGAGGCCATAATCGACGCCGATCACGCGCCCGAAGCCGCGGCACGTTTCGCACGCGCCGTAGGCGGAATTGAAGGAAAAGAGCGCGGGCTGTGGGTCGGCGTAACGCAAGTCGCTTTCCGGGCTATGCAGTCCGGTCGAGAAGCGCCAGATTTCCGGCTCGGCTTCTTCCTTCAGCACATAGACATTCACGCGGCCGGTGCCGCGCAGCAGCGCGCCTTCGATCGCTTCCAGCGCGCGCGAGCGCTCGGTGTTCTGCAGGCGGAAACGGTCCGCGACGACATCGAGCATCTGCCGCTTGCCGCTTTCGGTTTCGACGTGGCGCTTCGCCTGCACGCGCGTATAACCGCTCGCGGACAGCCATTGCGCGACTTCCTCGTCGCTCGCCGTGTCGGGCAATTCGACCGGAAACGTGATCGCGAGACGCGGATCGTCCGCGCGCGTGCGTTCGAGCAGTTCGGCGTAGATCGTCTCGGGCGTGTCGTGCCGCACGCGATGCGAAGTCTTCCTGTCGAAAAGCTCGGCGGCGCGCGCGTAGAACAGTTTCAGGTGATCGTTCAGCTCGGTCATCGTGCCGACGGTCGAGCGCGAACTGCGCACGGGATTCGTCTGATCGATGGCGATGGCGGGCGGCACGCCGTCCACGCGATCGACCTGCGGCCGGTCCATCCGGTCGAGAAACTGGCGCGCGTAGGCGCTGAAAGTCTCGACATAGCGACGCTGGCCTTCCGCGTAGAGCGTGTCGAACACGAGGCTCGACTTGCCGGAACCGGACGGGCCGGTCACGACCGTCATCTGGCCGGTGTGCAGGTCGATGTCGAGATTCTTGAGATTATGTTGACGGGCGCCGCGAATGCGGATTGCGTTGTTCGATGCCAATTTTTCAACCGGTTCAATGAGTTTGACGGTCTTCCTCGACCGATGGCGGCGCCGCGCGGGTGTTTGGAAGCGCGGCGGACGCAGCGAACAGTACTGTACACGCATACAGTATTTGTCGCAAAACGTGTCACGAGGCTCCGAACCACCGGCGCAAGACGCTCGCCTGATCCGCCTTTCTATTTCAGATGCGCGATGACCGCGTCCGCGACGGCGTCCGGCGCTTCGCGCAGCGGGAAATGCCCCGCGCCGTCGATCACGACGCGCCAGTAGCCCGCCGTGAAATAGCCGTCCTGCCCTTCCGAGCTTGCGGGCTCGTCGCAGAAATCCGCGCCGCCCTGAATCATCAGCGCGGGCACGCCGATGCGCTCGATCGTCCCGAGCCGCGCGTATAAAGTCGCGAGCGCCGGATCGGACGGCTGATCGCCGCGCCAGCGCCGCCGATACGCGTTGAGCGTGATCGGCACCCAGTCGGGATTCTCGAAGGCGCGCGCCGTCGCCGCGAATTCGGCTTCGTCGAACCAGCCGGGCGGCGACCACGTATCCCACTGAATGCGCGCGAAGCCTTTCGGATCGGCGGCGACCGCGTCCGGGCCGCCATCGAGCGACATGAACCATTGGTACCAGAAGCGCCGCGCCTGCGAGAAATCCGGCAGCCTGAATTCGCCGCGGGGCTGAAACGCCAGGGCCAGGGCGGCCATGCGGCGCACGCGTTCGGGAAACAGCGCCGCGATCGTGTACGCGGCGCGCGCGCCCCAGTCGTGGCCGACCACATCGAATGTGGCGATGCCGAGCGCATCCGCAAGCGCGACGGCGTCGTTCGCGAGCGCGACGCCCGAACCGTCGCGAACGGCGTCATCGCGCAGAAAACGCGTGCCGCCCGCGCCGCGCAGTTCGGGCACGATGGTGCGATAGCCGGCGTCGTTGAGCCGCGCCGCCACCGCATTCCACGCGCGGGCCGCATCGGGCCAGCCGTGCAGCAGCATCACGATGGGGCCGCCGGCGGGACCGGAATCGGCGTAGGCGATATCGAGCGTCGGAGTGCGCGCGTGGCGTTCGAAGTCCAGCATGGCGAGACTCCTCGAAGGGGATCGGTCATTCTAGCGAGCACGGAAAACGCCCGCTCGACCGACGCCCTCACGCCCCGATCAACACGCCCGTCCTGATCGGCGTCTCGCCCGTCACGCGTCCCATCGGTGCGCCGGCATGCACGAAGCGAATCGCACGGCGCATGTACAGCACGCCGTCGTTGCTCGTGGTGACGGTCGTGACCGCATCGCTGAGCGGATCGACGATATCGAAAACCGGATCGCCTGCCTTCAGCCGCGCGCCCGTTTTCGCGCGATACACGACGATCCCGCTCACCGGCGCCGTCAACTGCTGGCTGCCCGCGAGCGGCGTCGCGGGTTGCGCGAGCGGTGGCGCATCTTTCGAGTCGCCTTCGATCACCCCGCGCGCGATCAGATAGTCGACGATGGCATTCGCGTCCTGCGACGCCGTGTCGTAATCGACGTCGCGCTGCCCGCGATGCTCGATCGTGGCCGCGATATTCGGCGCGCCGAGCGGCGCCCGATCGCCGAGAAGCGCGCGCACTTCGTTCCATAGCAGCGCGTGAACTTCATCGAACGACTGGCCGCCGGAATCCGTCGCGAGCAGCACACCGTTCGCGCCGAGATGACGCGCGAGCGGCTCGATCGCGGGCCAGCTCGCGGGGCTCGTGTAAATGTGCATCGTCGCTTCGAGCGAGCAATGCAGATCGAGCACGATATCCGCGCGCGAAGCCAACGTGAGCAGCGCGAGCCGCAACGATTCGAACTCGTTCTTCGCGCGCATTTCGCCGAGCATCTCGACGAGCGCGCCACGCAGAATACGCGCGTTATGCGCGCCGTCGCCGGATGACAAGCGCGCGCCCACGCGTTCGATCAGCGCGGCGGCGCCCGGCATCGGAAAGCCGCGATTGAAGTTGTGGCCGCTGTTCGCCTCGAAGCGCCCGAGAAATTGCCCGAGCACGTGTTGCGAAAGGCCGATCGGATTCGCCACCGGCACGAGCGCGATTTCGCCGCGCACGCGTCCTCGTGCTTCGAGTTCGACGAGCCGCCGTTTCAGCGTCCACGCGGTGAGCATCGCGGGCGTCTCGTCGGCGTGCAGCGAGGCCTGGATGTAGACCGTTTCGCTCGAATCGCCAGCGTCGCCGAAATGAAAGCTGACGAGTTCGCGCGAGGTCCCGAGCGTCGTCGAAACGAGTGTCTTGCGTTCAGTTCGCATGGTCAGTCGCCGCTCAGTCGCCGTACACGTCGAAGTCGAAATACTTGCGCGCGATCTTCTGGTACGTGCCGTCGGCGCGCATGTCGGTCACGGCTTTGTCGACCTTGGCCTTGAGCGCCGTGTCGTCCTGGCGCAAGCCCATGCCGACGCCGTGATCGCCCATCGAAAGCGGCTCGCCGACGAACGCGAAACCCGCGCCGCGCGGCGTCTTCAGAAAGCCGTGCTCCGCTTCCACCGAGCCGAGCAGCGCCGCATCGATGCGCCCCGCGCTCAGGTCGTTCAGCACGCCGTCCATGCTCTGGTACGCGACGATTTCGACGCCGCCCGGCTGCCAGTTCTTCATCGCATAGGTTTCAAACTGGCTGCCGCTCTGCACGCCGATGCGCTTTCCGCGCAAGCCCTGCGCCGTCGCGGTGAGCGGCGCGCCCTGCTTCGCGAGCAGACGCGAGCGGAACTGAAAGAGCTTGCTGGAAAACGCGATCTGCTTCATGCGCTTGTCGGTGATCGCCATCGACGACATGATCCCGTCGATCTTGCGGGCCTGAAGCGCGGGAATCATCCCCGAAAACTCCAGCTCGACCCACTGACAGCGCATCGCGATGCGGCGGCAGATTTCATCGCCGAGATCGACGTCGAAGCCCGCGACATGGCCGTCGGGCGTTTTCACGTCCATCGGCGGATAACCGGGGTCGATGCCAAGGCGCAGCGTATCGGCGTCTTTCGCGTGAACGGACGCGGCGGCGATCAGCGCGGCGGCGATGAAGAGAGCTTTGGGTTTGAACATGAACACGGTGTCTCCGAAATTTGACACCGATGGTACGAGCGCGAAACGCTCGCAAAAAGAGCCGTTTTGCTTATCATGATCATTTTTCGAGATCATTCGACCGAACGCCGACGTGGACCTGACTCTGACGCAGTTGCGCATGTTCGTCGCCGTCGCCGATGCGGGCAGCGTGCGCGCCGCCGCACGCCGTCTCGATGTCGCGCAGAGCGGCGTCACGCAGCAGTTGCACAAGCTCGAAGCGCAGGCGGGCGGGCCGCTCTTCGAACGCGACGTGCGCGGCGCGCGCCTCACGCCCATCGGCGAGCGGCTGCGCGTGCGCGCCGAGCTGATTCTCGGTGAATGCAGGAAGACCGAAGAGGAGATGCGCCAGTTGCGCGGCGAGCTGACGGGCCGCGTGTCGCTCGGGCTCGCCGCCGAAGCGACCCTGCGGCTTTTTCCCGCGCTGCTCGCGAGCTATCGGGAACGCTGCCCGCGCATCGACGTGCACCTGACAAGCGCGACGTCGCGCATGCTGACGTCATGGGTGCGCAACGGCAGTCTCGACTTCGCGCTCGCGCTGATCGCCCCCGACGCCGATATCCACGACATGGACACGGTGCCGCTTTTCGATTCGGAAGTTGCGGTGATCGCGCGGCGCGGTCATCCGCTGGCGCGCTCGCGCACGCTGGCAGCGCTGAGAGAAGCCGAATGGGTCAGCACGCGGCAGCGCGGCGGCGGCGCGGCGGGCAACAAGCTGTCGGCTCTCTTCGACCATGCGAAACTCGCGCCGCCACGCGTCGCCGCGACGACCGAAGCGGTCTTTGACACGCTCCATTGCATCGCGTCGAGCGACTATCTCGGCCTCGAGCCCGCGAGCCTCGCGGGGCATCCGTTCTTTCGCGAGCACGTCGAGATCGTACCGGTCGCCGAACGCGCCGCCACAACGCCGGTGTGCCTGCTGCGCCGCGCGGGCGTACCGCTCACGCCCGCGGCGCAGGAACTCGCGACGATGGCCGTCTCGTTCTCCCGGATACTTCCCGCTCAGCGCGACGCGTGACGCGTACGTGAGCCCTTCGACCCGGCAGCCGCGTTCGCGCGGCGCGTCGCCCAGCCTTTCTTCGCCGCGGCCGAGCGATCGGCCGCCGAACGCCGGCTCGCCGCCGCATGCGACTGCCGCGACAGCGACTTGTGCGAAGCCGCCTTCGTGCTTTCGCGCTTGAGCACGCGCGTGGACGTTGCCGAGCGTTTGGCCTTCGACTCGGTGCTCGGACTCTTCTTCGTGCGATGCGCGGCCTTCGTATCCTGCGCGGCCTTCTTGCGCGTCGCCTCGGACGCCGCGCCCTTCTTAGGCGGCTTCATCTTCACGCCCGAGCGCCGCGCCTCGGACAGCCCGATCGCGATGGCCTGCTTCGCCGACTTCGCGCCGTGCTTGCCCTCACGGATGTGATCGATCTGCTCCTTCACGAATGCGCCGGCTTGCGTGCTTGCGGACTTGCCTTCGCGCTTGGCCCTGGACGCGCGTTCGAGGGTTTTCTTTTCGGGCATGTCAGACCTCCGTATGAAGTGAACTTGCCCTGAAGAGGCGAGCAACGTGCGTGCCCGCCTCGGCCGCAAACCCTTACTGCGTCAGGCGCAGCACACCGAGGTTGCCCGCGATCTGCTGGAAGATCTGATTGAGCGTCGCGTTGCTCGGCGCGTGATAGTAGTTGCCCGGGCTCGCGCAGCTCTGCATCGTCGCCTGCGCTTTGCCCGGATCGTCGCCGTAGTCGCCGAACGTGATCGAATAAATGACGATGCCGTCCTGCTTCATGGCCGAGCACACCGCGAGTTGGAAGGCGTTGAGATCGACGACCTCGCCCATCGAGCCTGGCCGGTCCGGCGACGTGAGCAGGGAGCCATCGTCCGCGCGCCGCACGTTATAGGCGAGCAGGTCGGCGTTGCCCACGCCCGAGAGTCCGTTGAACGCCTGGGGCGGCATGATGCCCGTCGCGCCGCCCGGATCGTTCTGCCCGTCCGACAGCACGATGACCACGCGCTGCAAGCCCTGCGTCGTCTCGGGGCGCGGCAGGCTCGTATCGGTCGAGATGAAACCGTTGCCCGTGCCCGCCACATTGTCCGACCAGGCCGATTCGAGCATGCGCCAGCCCCACAGCAGGCCTGTCGGAATGAGCGTCGAGCCGGCCGCCTGCATGTTCGAGATGGCGTTCGTGAGCGCGGTCTTGTCCTTGCTCAGGAACAGCGCCGGCGCGATGTTGCACGGTCCGTTGGTGCCGAAGTTGGTGTTGCCGTTCTGGTCGTAGGTGGTCGTCGAAGTCGAGCTGGTGTTGACATACCACTGGTCGTAGATCGCCGGCGGCGTCTTGCCCGAAAACGTCGTTTTGCACGACGTGGTCACGCTACCGCTTCGGAGATACGTCAGCGGCGCGCCAACCGTCAGCGTCGGGCTATTGGAAATCTTGCAGGTGGTCGTGCCGCTCTTGGAGGTGGTGGTCGTGTATGAATAGACCGAGAAGCCATTCTTCGGCACGTTGTAATAAAACGGCGTGAAGCCCGGCGAAGAGGCCGGCTGGTACGAGTCCGCATGCAGGTACTTCTGCGCGTCGCGCGGCTCGACCGCGCAGCCGCCCCAGCCCGAGCCGCGCCAGTTCGGGCTCGTCGCCATGGACATGTGCTGGTCGTTGTACGAAAACGTCTGCGACAGCCACTTGCCGGAGGGCAGCAGCGCCTTTTTCACGTTGACCATCGTCGTGAACGGCACGAGACCGACATACGAGTCGTTGCCCGTCACCGAGAAAAGACTGGTCACGAGGTTCTGCGCCGCGAGACGCAGACCGGTGATCTTCGTGCCCTGCGTATGGTCCTTGCTGTTGGCGTAGTCAGACATCGAGCCCGTGTTATCGAGCACCATCACGAGTTCGAGCGTGCTTTTGGGCAGGCGCAGCGCCGCGTTGCTCGCGCTCACGTTCGCCGTCTCCGGGTTCGCTGGATTCTGCCCGCCGCTGCTGCCGCCCGAGCCGTCCTGCGACGTCCTGTTGCTGAAGATGACCGGCGCGATCAGCGGCATCGTGCCCGTCGCCGAGAGCTTGATGGTCTGACCCGTCGCGGGCGCGCCCGACACCTGCGACGTGAAGTCCGAAGCGCGCAGATTCAGCGCCATGTAGCCCGTGGGCATGTTGACGTCGTAATAGGCGCGCGCATCCTTCTGCCACTGCGCGAGGTCGGCGGGCTTGGTGGTGTCGTAGTGCGCGAGATCCGCGCCCGCCGAGAGCGTCGCAACGTCGAGCGCCATCTGCATGCGCGCCTGCGTCATCTCGTAGTGGATCGCGTCGATCGCCATGCACATCGTGCCGATCATGAGGCTCGCGCAGACCGCGAACACCATCGTGACGGCGCCTTCGTCGCCGCGCAGCAGTGCGCGCGTGCCGCGCGCGCTCAATTGATCGGGGCGGTTTCGCATAGCGCGCCTGTTTTCGTGTTGTTGAGTGCGAGCACCTGTCCGTTGCGCGGCCGCACGTAAACGCGCTCGCGGATGGTCGTCGCGACGGGCGCCGTTTTCCAGAACGGCGCGGTGAGCGAGAACGGCGTGTAGTTGTAGAACACCTCGACCGCCACGGCCGAGTCGCCGTTCCAGAACGGCCAGTTCGATGGCGTCGGGCTCGTCTTCGTGACGGTCGACGTCAGTCCGCTGGCCTGCCACGTCGGCTTCGCCTGCCACAGCAGCGTCGGGGTGCCCGGCGCCTGCGTCGGATTGAACACCGACTTGCAGGTGCAATTGACGGTGCTGTCGCAGATCGACGAAATGACGACGCCGCCTTTCGTATCGAGCTGATTCGGCGATGCGAGCATCACCGCCGCCGCATAGATCGACGCGAGGCTGTTCGCATTGGTCTTGTCGGTGCTGTCGTCGATCACGTTGCTCATCTGGCCGATCGAATCCGCGAGCGTGAACGCCGTGTGCTCGACGAGGCTCACCGCGCGCATGTACAGATACAGTTCGGTGAAGCCGAGCAGCACGAGCAGCATGAGCGGCACGACGATCACGAATTCGATCGTCACCGCGCCGCGATCCGAGCGCGCGAGCCGCCGCGCCGCATGCCGCGCGCGGCGCGTGACCGCCGTCATGAATGCCGATCCCAGAGTGCCGTTCGCGGACGTCATTTTTCGTTCTGCACGAGATAGTTGCGCTGGAAGGTCAGCGTCTCGAAGCCGAACAGCTTCGGGATGCCGGAGAAAGTCGGGATCGTCACCGTGATGTTGTACGTGACCACGTCGCCGAAGCCGCCCATCGATTCCTGATAGTTGCTGCTGCCGAGGTCGTTGTAGGTGCTGTAAGCGCGCGTGGTGATGTCCACGGTGCCGCCCATCCTCGTCCAGCCGCCGAGGATGTCGTTGATGATCTGCCGCGCCTGCGCATCGCGCGTGACGTTCGACGGCACCACGGTCGTCAGACCGGCGCGCGAGGCCTGCTGCGCGGCGAATTGCACGGAGGCGTCGACGATCATGTCGAGCGCGACTTCCACCGTGCCGAGGATCAGGATGAAGACCAGCGGCCCCACGAGCGCGAACTCGATCGCCGATAGGCCGCGTTCGTCGCGCGCGAAACGCCGGAAGAAGCCGCCCGCGGTCGGCGAGAGCGCGCGCATCGTCACTTCACGCTCGCCGTCTGAACCCTGGGCGCCGCGATCGCCGATACGGCGACGCCCTTCGCCGGCTGCGCGCTCTGGCCGTCGCGCGCGCGCTGCAGCGCGTAGAAGCGCAGGTTGTCCTGCACCGACGCCTTCGGGAGATCGCGCGACAGAATCGCCGCGGCTGCGTCGTCGTTGCCGAGCAGGCCGTAGGCGAGCGCGAGATTCTGGCGTGCCTGTGGGGGCGCGGCGGGAAAGCGCGTCACGTCGAGCAGCACGTTCGCGCCCTGGCGCGGATCGCCCGCGAGCGTGAGCGACAGGCCGAGATTCACCGAGAGCATCGGATCGCCCGGATTGGCGTTCAGCGCTTCGCGCAGCAGCGCCTGCGCGTGTACGTGGTCGCCCGAAAGATCGAGCGCCGCGCCAAGGCCCGCGCACGCGAGCGGATCGTTCGGCCTGATCGCGAGCACGCGATGATACGCGGCGATGGCGTCGTCGAAACGGCGCTGATGAATCGCCACGCGCGCGATGCCGATGAGCGGCGGCGTCGCCTTCGGATCGATCTGGCTCGCGCGCTGATAGTAGACGCCCGCGCGCGTGTAGTCGCCCACGGCGTACAGCGTGTTGCCGAGTCCCGTCAGGCCCGGCACGGACTTCGGATCGGCCTGCACGGCCTTTTCGTACAGCGAGGTCGCGAGATCGAAATTGTTCGATTCGAGCGCCGTGTCGGCAATGCGCAGCTCGCTCATCGTGCTCGGCGCGGAGTTGCGCAGCACGGGGCGCGTGTCGGTGACCTGGCGCACGCTCGTCGTGCAGCCCGCCGCGGCGAACACAAAAGCGGCGGCGCAGGCGATTTGCGCGATACGTCGGATGGATGACTTCATTTCGAATTTCCCGCGATGAACGCAAGCAACTGAATAACGGCAGGCCCTGCGGCGATCGCGATGATCGCGGGGAGAATGAACAGCATCATCGGCACGACCATCTTCGGCGCGAGTTTCGCGGCCTTCTCTTCGAGCGACACGATGTGCGCGACACGCTCGGTGCGCGACAGCGTGCGCAGCGCCTGCGTGATGGGCGTGCCGTAGCGCATCGACTGCGTGAGCGTGGAGATCAGCGCGCGGATCGAAGGCAGGTCGATGCGTTCGGCGAGGTTGTTGAGCGCGCGCGTGCTGTCGCCGGAAAGCTTGAGCTCGTCGGCGGCGAGCGAGAACTCGTCGGAGAGCGGCGGGCAGATCGTCTTCAGCTCGTCGGCCACGCGCCGGATCGACACACCGAGACTGTTACCCGCGTTCGTGCAGATGACGAGCAGATCGAGCGCGTCGGGCAGGCACGCGGCCATCGCCTTGCGGCGGCGCGACGCCTTGAACGCGACGACGTACTCAGGCACGATCATCCCGACGATGAACACCATCAGCATGGCGATGCCGCGCCCCGCCGGATGCGCGCCGATCATCGGAATGCGCGAGCCGAGCATCACGGTCGCGGCGGCGCAGGCGAGCCCGCAGAAGAACTTCACCGCGAGCAGGATCGACACCGCGAGATGGCTGCGGTAGCCGCTCTTGATCATTTCCTTTTGCAGCTTCAGGCGATACTTCGCGTCGAAGAGCGGAATCTTGTCGCCGATGCGCGCGAGCCGCCGCAGGATGCGTTCGGTGCGCGGCGTGTTCTCGCCGCCGTCGTCGGCCGCCGCGCTTTCGAAGCGATGCGTGGCCGCGGCCATGCGCGCCCGCTCCGCAATGCGCCCGCGCTTGCCGCCGTGCTTGTGCGCCCACCACACCGCGAGCGCGGCGAGCAGCCCGAGCAGCATCAGCAGATTGATGAGGGTTTCGACGTTGTTCGGTGTCATCGCGAGGTATCGAGCTTCGACATCTTGCCGATCACGATCAGGCCCATGACGATGGACACCGCGCCGAACGTCAGCAGGTTCTGGCCGGACTCGGTGTTGAACAGCACCATCAGATAGGAGCGGTTGAGCATGTACATCGACAGCATGATGATCACGGGAATCGCGGCGAGAATCTTCGTCGTGATGCGCGCCTCGCCGGTCAGCGCCTTGGTCTTCTGGCGAATTTCGCGCCGCGTGCGCACGATGCCCGAGAGGTTTTCGAGCGTCTCGCCGAGCTGCCCGCCGGTTTCGCGCTGCAACAGCAGGCACACGCAGAAGAACGAGAAGTCCGCGATTTCGATGCGGCGCATCGCGACCGTGAGCACTTCGTCGAGATCGAGGCCCACCTGCAGCGAATCGGCCATCAACTGAAACTGGCTTTTCAGCGGTTCGGGGCACTCGCTCGCCGCCGAGCCGATCACCTGCGTGACCGGCACGCCCGCGCGCACGGCGCGCACGATCAGGTCGATGACATCGGGAAAGCCGTCGAGAAAGCGCTTGCGAAAGCGCTCGACCAGAAAGCGATACGCCTGCACGAGCGCGAGAATCGGCAAGCCGGCGATGACGAGCGGCCGCGCGAAATCGGGCATCGGCGCGAAGGCGTTCATCGGCACGGCGACGAGCTCGCCCGCCAGCGCCGCGACGATCACGATGCGCAGGCCGTTCGCGCCCGCGACGGTGCGCAGGCGCGCGAGACGCGGCCCGGTCCAGCGCGTGAGCGCGTTGTCCTTGCGGTTCACATGAAAGATGTCGAGATCGAGCTTGTTCGCCTGCGCCGCGTGCGCGCCCTGCGGCGTGAACGACTTCTGCATGCGCTGACGGATGCGCGACGGCGGCTGGTTGTCGCGCATATCCTGCAGGATCACGATCATCACGCCGGCGAGCAGCACGCACGCGAACGCAGCGAACGTCACCAGATTGACGAGGCTCATGGCTTCATCGCCTCCAGCAGCGCGTCTTCGAGACCGTAGTAAAGCGCGCGCTGCGCAAACGCCGGACGCACGGCCCCGGTTTCGAACACGCCCTTCACTTCCTCGCTGTACGCGCTCGCGTCGTAGCGGAACGTGAACAGATCCTGCGTGATGATGACGTCGCCTTCCATGCCGACCAGTTCGGTCACGCGCGTGACGCGCCGCATGCCGTCGCGCATGCGCTCGATCTGCACGATCAGATGCACCGCGCTCGCGATCTGGCGGCGGATCGACAAGAGCGGCAGATTGCCGTTGGCCATCATCACCATGCTTTCGAGACGCGTGATGCCGTCGCGCGGCGTGTTCGCGTGGATGGTGGTCATCGAGCCGTCGTGGCCGGTGTTCATCGCCTGGAGCACGTCGAAGGCTTCCGCGCCGCGCGTTTCGCCGAGAATGATGCGGTCCGGGCGCATCCGCAGCGCATTGCGCACGAGGTCGCGCTGCGTCACCGCGCCGAGGCCTTCGGCGTTTTCGGGCCGCGTTTCGAGACTCACGACGTGCGGCTGCACGAGTTGCAGTTCGGCCGCGTCCTCGATCGTCACCGTGCGCTCGCCGTGCCCGATGAAGTGCGACAGCGCATTGAGCAGCGTGGTCTTGCCCGAGCCCGTGCCGCCCGACACGATGATATTCAGCCGGCAGGTGCTCGCGAGCTTGAGCACGGTGGCCATCGCGGACGACAGATTGCCCTGCTGCGACATGCGGTGCAGCGTGATGTTGCGCTTCGAGAACTTGCGGATGGAGATGGACGCGCCGTGAATCGCGAGCGGCGGCAGCACGACGTTGACGCGGCTGCCGTCGGCGAGGCGCGCATCGACCATCGGGCTGCTTTCGTCGACGCGCCGCCCGACGCCAGCCGCAATGCGCTGGGCAACGTTGATCACATGCGCGTTGTCGCGGAACTTGCAGTTCGTCAGCTCCAGCCGCCCGTGCCGCTCGACCCACACCTGATCGGGTCCGTTGACGAGCACGTCGGTGATGGTTTCATCGGCGAGCAAGGGTTCGATCGGGCCTAAGCCGAACATGTCGTTCAGCAGTTCGCCGACGATCTGCACCTGCTCCGAAATCGTGACATTTAGGCGTTCGCGCTCCGCGACATCGAGCACGAGCGCCTCGACGGCGGGCTTCATCTGCTCGCGCGTCTTGCCGACCGCGGCCGATGGATTCATCGCGGCGAATACGCCCGTGCGGATCGTCCTGAAGAGATCGGAGCGCACCAGCGCTTCGTTGCCGTCGCCGGGCTGCGGGCGCACAGGCGCGGGCGGCGCGGCAGCCGGCTTTTCGACCAGCGCGAGCGGCGGCGCCTCGCCTTGCGGCGGCGCGCCGTCCTCGAGACCGGACGGCGGCGTGGCGGGCACCTGCTTTTGCCCGAACATCACGCCCTCCTGAGCTTGAGCCGGGAGAGGAACGTGCGCTCGACGGCGGCGTGCTGTCCGGTCAGATCGTTGGCGATGCGCCCGATGGCCTGCATGAAATTGTTCTGACCGCGTTCGCGCGGCGCTTCGCCGAGGTTCTCGGCGGTCGCTAGCATCTTCGGCTCGAACTGCACTTCGTGCAGCACGGTGCGGCCCAGTGCCGTCATGAAGTCGGCTTCCTGCACCTTGCCCGCAGTCGCGGCGTTCGGATTGTTGAGCAGCACAGACGTCGGCGGATTGCTGTCGCGGTCTTCGATATAGCGCAGCATGCGAATGGTTTCGCGCGTCGAATGCACCGAGCGGTCCGCGACAAGATAGACGCGCGACGCGTGATCGAACGCTTCGGCCGCGAGCGCGTCGTTCGGGTCGCCGATATCGAGAATCACGTAGTGGAAACTGTCGCACAGCAGCTCGACCACGCGGCGCAGCGCGCCGGGCTCGAACTGCTTCACCGTGCCGTAGTCGAGGTCCGCCGAGAGCACGAACAGACGGCTGCCGTTCGCGACGAGCGTGCGCTCCACGTATTGCGGATCGAGCCGATGCACGTTCTGCAGCACATCGACGAGACCGTTGTTGCTCTGCGTGCCGAGCATGCTGTTGGCCGCGCCGCCGCACAGCGTCAGATCGACATAGGCGACACGCCGGTGCGTGTCTTCCGCGAGGTGGCGCGCGAGATTGAGCGCGAGCGTCGTCACGCCGACGCCGCCGCGCGCACCCGCGAACGCAATGGTCTTGCCCGCGCGCGCCAGCGTCACCGGGCTCACCTTGCCCTCGGACACGTTGACGGTGCGCTTGAGCAGCTCGACCGTCAGCGGCTTCACGAGATAGTCGCGCACGCCGATCTTGAGCAGGCTGCGGAACAGGCCGACGTCGTTGCGCTCGCCGATCGCGACGACCTGCACCGACGGCTCGCACACTTCGGCCAGGCGGCCGAGGTCCGAGAGCGGCATCACCGAACCTTCGAGATCGACGAGCAGAAAGAGCGGCGAGCGCTCGATCTTCGACAGATGCGCGATCGCGTCGTCCATGTTGCCGACAGCGACGTGCACGTGCGGCATCGCCTGTTCGAGCACGAAGCTCTTCAACACCTGCTCGGTCTTGCGGTCCGCCACGAACGCGATGAAATCCGCGATGCGCACGCCCTGCTTGCCCTTGAAGAAACTGATCTCTGTTGTGCTCATGATGTCCGTCTTTAAGGGCGCTACTTCGCTTCGCGCGACGTGCTCGTGTCGAGCGGCGTCACGTGGCCGGTTTCGTAGCGGCGGATCGCGCTCGCCGCCGTCGCGCCGTTCGCCGGGCCGAGCGTCTGCGGCGCGACGATATCGGCCGGACGCGCGAGTTGCGCCGCGAGGTTCGTATAGGTCGCGCAGCCCCATTGCATCGCCGGGCGGCGGCGGCCCGCGTCGGTCAGCAGCGACGAACGCGTGAGCGAATCGCAATCGGGCGCGATCGCATCCTGGCCGTCATAGCCGATCACCGTATCGTTGGGCATGTTGCGCGGCGGCTGGAAGCAGCCGGTCGCGCCGAATGCGAAGGCGACGAGCGCCGCGAACATGAGATGACGTGCGTGTTTCATGGCCTGGCGCTCAATAGACGTAGCCCGCCGCGCCTACGAGACGCGGTTCGGATGCGGATGGCTGCGCGGCGTTGGACTGGCCCGCCTTGCGCTGGAAGCTGTATTCGACATCGCTCGACGGCGAGATCAGCGAATCGAGCGGCGAGCGCAGCTTCGCGGAGTCGGTTGGCTCGACGAGATACGGCGTCACCATGATGACGAGCTCGGTCTTGTTGTTCTGATAGTTCGACGACGAGAACAGCTTGCCGAGCACCGGAATCGAGCCGATGCCGGGCACCTGCGAAACGATGTCCGTCGTGTTGCTCTGCAAGAGCCCGCCGATCGCGAAGCTCTGCCCGCTCGCAAGCTCGACGGTCGTATCGGCGCGGCGCACCGACAGGCCCGGCACGGTCACGCCGCCGGTCGTCACGCTCGCGGTCGTATCGATCTGGCTCACTTCGGGGCGCACTTTCAGGCTGATGCGGCGCTCGTTCAGCACGGTCGGCGTGAAATCGAGCTTGACGCCGAACTGCTTGAACTCGACCGAAATCGCGCCGTTGGTCTGCGAGACCGGAATCGGAAACTCGCCGCCCGCAAGAAAGCTCGCGGTCTGGCCGGACATGGCGACCAGATTCGGCTCGGCCAGCACGGTGAGCAGGCCTTCCTGATTCAGCGCGTCGATGAGCGCGCGAATGTCCGTGTTGCCCGTCCTGAAACCGGCCAGAAACGAGAACGCATTGTTGGCCGCGAGATTGAACGGATAGGTCACGCCGCCGCTGCCGTTCGCGATCGGCTGATTCAGGTTCTGGATCGCGCGGCCGCTGAAGAGACCGCCGAGCCAGTTGCCCGAGCTGCCGAGCGCCTGCCAGTTGATGCCGAGCTGCTGCGTCACGTTGCGGTCCACTTCGGTGATGCGCACGCGCAGTTGCACCTGAAGCGGGCGATCCACCGTCAGGCGGTTGATCAGCACTTCCTTGTCCGCGAGAAAGGGTGTCACGGCCTGCACGATGGCATCGGCGTCCGACGCATTCGGCACCTGGCCGGAGACGAGCAGCGAGCCCTGGCCCGTGGTCGCCTGCACGTTCAGATTCGGAAAGCGCGTGAGGAGCATGTTGCGCAGCGCCGTCATGTCGCGCGCGACGACCACCGTGCGCTGCAGGAGCGTCTTGTTGTTCGGGCCGAGCACGTAGAGCGTCGTCGTGCCGGTCTTCTTGCCGAGCACGAACACGGTTTTCGGCGACGGCACGTGGACGTCCGCGACCGACGGATCGGCGACGAACACCGACGTGGCGTCTTCCGGCAGACGCAGCATCGTGCCCTTGCCCGCGTCGAGCGTGAGCGCGCCCTGTGCCATCTCGACGGCCGGCGCAACCGCGCGATTCGGCGCCGCGAGCGCAGCGTTGTGCGCGCGAGGCTGCGCGGCCTGAGCGGCCATCAGGTTCTGCGCCTTCGCGGGCATGACCGGCTGCGCCGCGTCCACGGACCATGCCAGCAGCATGCCCGCGCACGCGAGCGCGATTTGCGCGCCCCGCCTTTCGATGCTGCCGAAGTCCAACTGCGTTCTCATGAGTTTCGATCCTGGCGGTACTGTGCTGCCGCGACGGGTTGCTGCTGCTGTTTGCCGCATCACTGCGCGGTGCGCTGGACGTTCATCGGCCCGGCGGCACGCTCGGCAGCGGCGGCGCGCCATCCGACGATCCGCCGAGCTGCGCGATATTCGATGTTTCGCTCTTCTCCGAGCCGCGATAGATCGCGACCGGACGCGCGGGCGCAGGCGCGCGCGCCATCGCGACGGCCTGCGCGGGCCGCTGGCGCGGCAGATCGCGCACCGCGCGCGAGATGTCGCCGGCCCAAATCGGCGTGCGCTGCGCCGACGACGCCGCGGCGGCAGCGGCAGCCGTCGCGCCCGGACCGCGCGTATCGGTCGCGAAGCTGCGCAGCGCGAGCGACAGCGAGCCGAGACGCGCCGCCACCGCGACCACTTCGCCCATGCGCGGCGTCACTTCGAGCGTCACGGTGCGGGCGCGCGAGATCGCTTCGGCCACGTCGCCCGTAATCTTCGGCCGCTTGATCTCCGAGCCGACAGCCAGCACGCGCACATGCTCGACCACGGTTTCGCTCGACACGGCGAGGTCCGGGGAATCGGTGCGGCGATCCATTTGCTGCGTCAGAAGCAGATCGACGTAATCGCCCGGCTGAATGAGACCCGCGTTGCCGGACACGTCGTCCACGGCGACTGACACGGCGCGCATGTCGGGCTTGAGCGTGGCGGCGAGAAAGCCCGGCGCGCTCGGCAGGATGACATCGGCGGACGTGAGCACCGCACCGCTTTCGACCGGATGACGCAACAGCGCGCCCTTGATATCGACGGCGTTCTGCGCGCCTGAAACGATCGCATTCGGCGGCACCTGCGATGCGGGCACCGACTTCCACGCGAGGTCTTCGTCGCGCAGCAGGAGGCCTTGCGGCAATTCGGCGGCGCTCACCTGCACCTTCTCCGAAGTAACGGGGTGATCGGCCGGGCGCGAAGCGCTCGCGACCACCACGCGCACGATGAGCGCGATGAGCAAGGCGCCAACCAGCAGCACGGCGAATTTGATGATGTTGGACATGAGCGCGACGTCCTAGCGGATCGCAATGAAAGGCATGAGCGCCGGCAGCACGATCACGATGCCGCCGCCGAGCGCGAGGGCGACGCCGTAGGGCACGCCGCGCGCCCCGGAAAACATCGCGAGCGCCCTCATCGGCATGAAGCGCTGAACGGGATTCATGGCGCGCGTCGCGAGACTGATCAGCGACACGACGGTCCCGATCACGGAAATCAAAGTCAGAGCCGGCAGCGACAAGGCGAGGCCGGCCCAGAGAAAAATCACGGAGGCGAGTTTTGCATCGCCTCCGCCCAGCATCTTGGCCGCGAACAGCACGGCGCAGAACAGGAACACGCCAATGGCGAGCAGCAGATGCACGATGACATCGTCGAGCGGCATGCGGCGCGCGAGCGCGTCGGCAAAGAAGAGCGCCCCGATGACCAGTACGATTCTGGTCGGCAAACGGCGGGAGCGCACGTCGATGACCGCGAGCCAGAGCAGCACGCAGAGCACGATCAGACGGATGCCAAGAGACAGGAGCTGCACGATGGTCTGGTTTTTTTTGAGTGCGGGCGGTGTGTGCCTTGAGTCGGTATTCGAACGCCCGCGCAAGGAACGAACGACGATTAGTTGGCCTTGTTCTGCGCCGTCGAGACCTTGGCGAACAGGTCGCTGAACATCGTCGTGATGCTGGTGTTGAACGCGCCGGCCATCGCGCCCAGCGCCAGCACGACGATGCCGGCGAGCACCGCATATTCCATTGCGCTGACGCCGCGCTCGTCGCGCACGAATGCCTTCATCAGTTTGCGCATTTTTCTTTCCTTCAAGGTTTAGGTAGGTGTGGACCCGGCAAAAGGAATACCGGGCAGGACACATCCTAGCCATTTCGGAAAGAAATAACTTCGCGAATTAAAGGCCGGAAATGGCCTCTGTTAGCGCTTTAAAAAACCTGTGCGCGTGCCCTTGTCGGCAGGAATTCGAAAAACTTTAGAGGGTGGAATTTTTCTTTTTCGCTTTTTTCCGGAGAGCCCGGCCGCGCAAAAAATGCTTTTCGTTTCTTTAGCGCGTGTTGGCGAAAACGTTTGCGGCTGCTTAGGGAACCGCATCCGGAAAGGGAGTGTCTAGCAGCCTCGTGAAGGGCTATGGCCGGCGAAACCCCAAGCTTACATTCCTTTGCTGACCTTTGTCACGCACTTTGCGCCACGTTTTAAATCGATGCATACCATGCAGACTTAGAGGCGTTAACAGAATGACTTTTGCAGGTGTCGCCAGCATATGATGCAGCAAGCGATTTTCATGAAGGCCTCGTGGATGAAAGCGAGCCGTTCGAAGCGGATGCGCAGTCTGCGGAAGTTGTGAAGCCACGAGATGGTCCGCTCCACAACCCAGCGTGTTTTGCCTAATCCGCTACCGTGGGGCTGACCGCGCCGAGCGATTTCGGTTGCAATGCCGGCGGCATGCAGTGGACGTCGATATTTGTCGTGGTCGTAGCCTCTGTCGCCTTGAACGACCCGAGGCTTTGACAGTGGTCTGCCACGCTTGCCGCTGATAGGCGGGATGGCCTCGACCAGCGCTTGAAGTTGAGTGACGTCGTTGCGGTTGGCGCCGGTCAGTATCACCGCGAGCGGGATGCCCTGCGCTTCGGTGATGAGGTGGTGCTTTGAACCGGGTCGCGCGCGGTCTGTGGGATTCGGTCCTGTTTTTGACCTGAGCCCACAGCGCGGATTGAAGAGGAATCGACGATGACGCGAGACCAGTCGATTCGGTCAGCTGCACGCAGTCGCCCAAGCAGCACCTCGTGCAGTTGCTCCCAGACGCCTGCCGCCTGCCAGTCCCGCAGGCGACGCCAGCAACTCATGCCGCTGCCGCAGCCCATCTCGCGAGGGAGTAGGTCCCAACGCAGGCCTGTCTGTAAGACGAAGAGAATGCCGGTGAGCACCGCACGATTGTCGAGCGGCTTGCGCCCCGGATAACGGGCCCGGCGTGGCTTCGGAGGGGGCAGCAACTGTTCGATGAGTGCCCAAAGGTCGTCGTCGAGTAGCGGCTTGGCCATGTCCTTTTCACCGTCGAAACAATGAAAAGGTTAACAGGATTCATCGAGGGTTAACAGCCCCTTCGTTCATTTTGTTAAGGGTTCTTAGTCTTTGCGCTTATCGCTATTTGGGAAAACGGGCATTTCAATATCGCTGCTCGCCGACCGAAAGTTATCGCGCGCCTCTTGCGCGAGCTTCTCATAGCGCTTGCGAAACACCGCGAGTTCCTTTTCGTCGAGCTCTTCGAGATCGAGCAATGCGTTATGCGCCTTGTCCATCGCGCGGATGAGCTCGTCGAGCTTGATCTGCATCGCGGCGGTGTCGCGGTTTTGCGTGTTTTGAATCAGGAAGACCATTAAAAACGTGACGATAGTCGTCGACGTATTGATGACGAGCTGCCACGTGTCGCTGAAATGAAAGAACGGTCCGGAGAGGCCCCAGACGACCACGAGCGCGACCGCAATCATGAAAGTCGATGCGCGGCCCGCGATCTGCGCGAGCGCATTCGAGAACTTGAGAAACCACGACGTGTTCATTTCGGCGTCTCCTGATCGTTGGGTTTCGATGCGGCGGCGAGGGCGCGGCTAGAATACCGCCTGTGAACAGGAAACCCAAACCCATCGATTTTTACGCGCCGTCCGAAGAAGTCGCGCAACGCCTGATCGGGGCGATCGTGACCTTCGACGGTGTCGGCGGCCGCATCGTCGAAACGGAAGCGTACGATCGCGAAGATCCCGCGTCGCACACGTTTTCCGGGCCGACACCGCGCAACGCAGCAATGTTCGGGCCGCCCGCGCACGCCTACGTCTACCGCTCATACGGCATTCACTGGTGCCTGAATTTCGTGTGCCGCGAGGCCGGTCACGGCGCGGGCGTGCTGATTCGCGCGATCGAGCCGCTTGTCGGCATCGATCTGATGCGCGAGCGGCGCGGGATGGAGCCGCTCAGGCTTTTATGCTCAGGGCCGGGCCGTCTCGCGCAGGCGCTCGGCATCACGCACAAGCAAAATGGCATGTCGCTGCTGGAAGCGCCGTTCGAGATCGAGCCGCCGGAACAGGACTTTCCGATCGCGGTCGGCCCGCGCATCGGCCTTACGAAAGCGATCGACGTGCCGTGGCGCTTCGGGCTTGCCGGATCGAAGTTCGTCAGCAAGCCCTTCCCCAAGGGTTAATCGGCGGGACGCAGTTTCTTCACTTCCTCGTCCGATGGCTGCACGCTCGCGCCATCGACATAACGGAACGTCGTCATCACGCCTTTGCCGTCTTTCTGGCCCGTCACGCCGACATACGCGCCCATCGTCGATTGATTGTCCTGCTTGCGATACGTGATCGGACCGAACGGCGTATCGACCTGCAAGCCCTTGAATGCGGCGGCGAGCTTGTCCGGGTCGGGCGAGCCGGCTTTCTTCAGGCCGTTGGCGAGCGACATCATCGCCGCATAGCCGACGACCGAGCCCAGGCGCGGATAGTCGTGATACTTCGCCTGATACGCGGCGACGAATTTCTTGTTCTCGGGCGTCTCGATCGCATACCACGGATAACCCGTCACGATCCAGCCGACCGGCGCTTCCTTGCCGAGCGGATCGAGATAATCCGGCTCGCCGGTCAAGAGCGACACAACCGCGCGATCCTTGAACAG
Source organism: Caballeronia sp. PC1 (assembly GCF_021353155.1). Classification (NCBI taxonomy): domain Bacteria; kingdom Pseudomonadati; phylum Pseudomonadota; class Betaproteobacteria; order Burkholderiales; family Burkholderiaceae; genus Caballeronia; species Caballeronia sp. PC1. Next base: position 307,705 of record NZ_JAJUBH010000002.1, on the reverse strand, counting down.
GCCGCGCGTATTGCCTTCGCGCACGAACTTGCCGAGGTCCGCGCTGAAAAGCACGTTGAAGATGGCGTCGGGCTTCGCGTCGGCGAGCGCCTGCGTGACCGCGCCCGCATCGATGTTGTTGAGCGGCGTGGCCTGCTCCATCACGAACTCGACATCCGGCTGCGCCGCCTTCAACAAGCGCTTGAACGTCGCCACCGCCGACTGTCCGTACTCGTAGTTCGGATAGACCAGCGCCCAGCGCTTCTTCTTGAGCTTCGCGGCTTCGGGCACGAGCATCGCGACCTGCATGTAAGTCGATGGCCGCAGCCGGTACGTGTACTTGTTGCCGTCCTGCCAGACGATCTTGTCGGTGAGCGGTTCGGCCGCGAGGAAGAAGATGCGCCGCTGCTTCGCGTAGTCCGCGAGCGCGAGACCCGTGTTCGACAGATAGCCGCCGAACAAGAGCTTCACCTGCTCGCGCGCGACGAGCTCTTGCGCGACGCGCACGGTATCGCCGGGATTGCCGTTGTCATCGCGCGAGATGACTTCCAGCTTGTTGCCGTTGACGCCGCCCGCCGCGTTGATTTCGTCGAGCGCGAGATTCCAGCCGTTCTTGTACGGCGTCAAGAATGCGGGCACGACTTTATAGCTATTGATCTCGCCGATCTTGATGGTATCGGCGTGCGCGGCGAAAGCCATGCTCGCTGCGATGGCGGCGACGGTGAAGCGCATTGACGTCATTGGGTACTGTCCTCTCTGTTTGGATGATCTTTCATACGCCAAGGAATTCGCGGCGCGCGGCGTCGTCGTGTGCGAACGCGTTCATCGCGCCTTCGTAGCGAATCTGGCCTTTTTCGAGCACATAGACGCGGTCGCTGACGAGTTCCGCGAAATGCAGGTTCTGTTCCGACAGCAGGATGGCGAGGCCTTCGCGCTTCAGTTCGAGAATCATATCGGCCATCTGCTCGACGATCACGGGCGCGACGCCTTCCGATGGCTCGTCGAGCAGCACGAGGCGCGGATTGCCCATCAGCGTGCGCGACACCGTGAGCATCTGCTGCTCGCCGCCGCTCATGCGGCTCGCGCGGCGCTCGCGCATTTCGCCGAGATTCGGGAACACGCGAAAGAGCTTCTCGGGCGTCCACGACGGTGCGCCCTCGCGCGGCGGCTGGCGGCCCGTGTCGAGATTTTCCATCACCGTCAGATCGCCGAACACGCGGCGATCTTCCGGCACGTAGCCCAACCCTTTTCGCGCGATGCGATACGGCGCCATGCCGGCGATGTTCTCGTCCATGAACGATACCGTGCCCGCGATGCGCGGCAACAGGCCCATCACGGCCTTCATGGTCGTGGACTTGCCCGCGCCGTTGCGGCCCATCAGCGCGACGACTTCGCCGCGCCCGACTTCGAAGCCGACATCGAACAGGATTTGCGCGCGGCCATAGAACGCATTCAGCGCGTCGACTTTCAGCAGCGTCATGACGATGCTCCCGCGCGCAAGGCGGCGCACGGCGCGAACGATGCGCCCGTGCCGAGATAGACCTCGCGCACGCGCGCATCGTTGCGGATCGCTTCGGCGTCGCCTTGTGCAATGAGCTTGCCGCGCGCGAGCACGATGAGCTTGTCCGCGTGCGAGAACACCACGTCCATGCTGTGCTCGGTGAACAGCACGCCGATATGGCGCTCCTTCGCGAGACGCGCGGTGAGCGACATCAACGCGTTGCGTTCCTGCGGCGCCATGCCTGCCGTGGGTTCGTCCATCAACAAGAGCTTCGGGTCATGGGCAAGCGCGATCGCCAGCTCGACGCGCTTCACGTCGCCATAGGCAAGCACGGCGCAACTGCGTTGCGCATGCGCCGTCATGCCGACGAGACCGAGCAAGGCCAGCGCTTCCTCTTCCTTCCATGACGCGACGCGCCTGAACAGGCCATAGATGCGCCGCTCGCGCGACAGCAGCGCCATCTGCACGTTTTCGAGCACGGTCATCGAATTGAAGGTCGCGGCGATCTGGAACGTGCGGCCTACGCCGAGACGCCAGATATCGCGGGAACGCATGCCGGCGATATCGTGACCGTCGAAGCGAATCGCGCCCGCGTCCGGCTTCAGTTGCCCGTTGATCATGTTGAAGCATGTCGATTTGCCCGCGCCGTTCGGACCGATCAGCGCGAGCAATTGTCCGGCTTCGAGATCGAAGGAGACATCGTCGACGGCCTGCACGCCATCGAACGACTTCGAGAGATGCGCGACGGAGAGCAGCGTCATTGCGCCTCCTTCGCGAAACGGTCGCGCACGAAGCCCGCGATGCCTTGCGGGAACGCGATCACGAGCACGAGAATGGCCGCGCCGAGCAGCGCCTGCCAGTAATCCGTCTGACGCGCGACGGTATCCTGAAGCCAGGTGAACACGCTCGCCCCGACGATGGGGCCGGCGAGCGTCTGAATGCCGCCGAGCAGGACCATCACGAGGCCATCGACGGAGCGGCCCACGCTGATCGCCTCGGGCGAGATGTTGCCTTTCGAGAACGCATAGAGCGAACCCGCGAGCCCGCACACGAGCGATGCGACGACGAACGCCGCCCATTGCACGCGCGCGACGTTCATGCCGATGGCTTCGGCGCGCAACGGCGAATCGCGGCCCGCGCGCATCGCGAGTCCGAGCGGCGAGAACAGCATGCGCCGCAGCAGCCACACGCCGATCACGGCGAAGAACAGCGTGAGGTAATAGAACGCGACGGGCGACGCGAGCCACGGCGATGGCCAGATGCCCAATATGCCGTTGCTGCCGCCCGTCACTGCATCCCATTGAAAGACGACGGACCAGACGATCTGCGCGAACGCGAGCGTGAGCATCGCCAGATAGACGCCCGACAGACGCACGCAGAACCAGCCGAACACGATCGCGCCAATGCCCGCGATGAGCGGGCCGAGTATGAGCGCCGCTTCCATCGGCAGCGCGAAGACCTTGAGAAAGAGCGCCGCGCCATACGCGCCGAGGCCGAAGTACGCCGCGTGACCGAACGAATGCATGCCGCCCGGCCCCATGATGAAGTGCAGGCTCGCGGCAAACAACACCGCGATCATGATCTCGACGAAGAGCACCGGCATGTAGGGAAACGCGTCGGCGGCAAGCGGCGCGAGCGCCAGCGCGATCACGACGGCGCCCGCCGCGATCTTCATCTTGCGTGTGGCGGCGCGCAAGGGTTGATCGGCGGGCGCGGCCGAACGCGCGATCGCTTGCGGGCGGCCGAACAGTCCCCACGGCCGCAACACGAGCACCACGGCCATCACGACGAACTCGGCGACGAGCGTGAACTTCGACAGCGAAAAGTCGATGCCCGCGATCGACACATGGCCGATGCCGATGCACATCGTCTTGATTTCGGCGATCAGCAGCGCCGCGACGAACGCGCCCGGAATCGAACCCATGCCGCCGACCACGACGACGACGAACGCGTTGCCGATGGTCTCCAGATCGAGCGACAGATTCGCCGACATGCGCGGCACCTGCAGCGCGCCGCCCAGTCCCGCGAGCAACGCGCCGACGAAGAACACGCCGGTGAAAAGCCACGCCTGATCGACGCCGAGCGCGCCGAGCATTTCGCGATCCGCGCTCGCCGCGCGCACGAGCGTGCCCCAGCGCGTGCGCGTGAGCGCGTACCAGAGCGCGAGCAGCACGAGCGGACCGATGACGATCAGCGCGAGATCGTAGGCCGGCAGCGCATGCCCGAGCAATTGCACGGCGCCTTCGAGATGCGGCGCGCGCGGGCCGAAGAGGTCTTCCGGTCCCCATAGATAGAGCGCGGCGTCGCGAATGACGAGCACGAGCGCGAACGTGGCCAGCAGGTGAAACAGCTCGGGCGCGCGATAGATGCGCCTCAGCACGCTCACTTCGATCGCCGCGCCGATTGCGCCGACGACGAGCGCCGCTGCCGCGACCGACGCCCAGAAGCCCGCGACGCTGTCGCCGAAACGGCTGGTGAGGCTATATGCGACATAGACGCCGAGCATATAGAGCGAGCCGTGCGCGAAGTTGACGATGCGCGTGACGCCGAATATCAGCGACAGGCCGGAGGCGACGAGAAAGAGCGCGCAGGCATCGGCCAGGCCGTTGACGAGTTGGACGAGCAAGTTGGAGAGCATCGGGCTCGATGGGTATTTCGGCTGAAAGAGCCGACATTATCGATGAATCGGGCGACGGCCTTCGCGAACGACAAAAAGCCCGTGCGCGACAGACATGGAAAAACCGTATTGACGGCGTTCATGTTCCGTATATGCTCCTCGAAGGGCAATCGTAATCGTCTGCGTTGCCCTGCAAATCAACTCGCCAAACGAGTGTTATCGTGAAAGTCCAAAGCCCTCTGGCACGTCGGAGCCTTCGCCGCTCCAGCGCCGATCGCTGCGGCAAGACTCCCGATCGCCGCTTCCTGTCGGTTCTGACCGTCCTCTCCCGCCGCTCGGTGCGGCGTCGCAACGTCCTGTCCGCGCGCGCGTTCATCGCCGTGCATTGCGTCGGCGCGGCATCGCTGCTGCCGTAGCGCCTCTTCCTTTTCTTCGCTGACTGACTGCTTCCGCGCGTGAACCTTCACGCGTGAATGCGCGCGCGCCTTTGCGATGCATCGCGAAGGCCGTGGAAACGCGCGCCTGTGCAAACCACGAGAACGAAAATGGAACGTATCGACGAATTCCTGCGAAAACATCGCATCACCGAGATCGAGGCGATCATCCCCGACATGGCGGGCACCGCGCGCGGCAAGATCATTCCGCGCAGCAAGTTCGAGTCGGGCGAATCGATGCGCCTGCCGCAAGCCGTGATGATCCAGACCGTGACGGGCGACTATCCCGACGACGGCAGCTTCACCGGCCTCACCGATCCCGACATGATCTGCGTGCCCGATCCCGCGACGATCCGCCTGATTCCGTGGGCCACCGATCCGACCGCGCAAGTCATTCATGATTGCGTGCATTTCGACGGCACGCCCGTGGCGATTTCACCGCGCCGCGTGCTGCGCGAAGTGCTTCAGAAATACGCCGCGAAGGGCTGGCGGCCGGTCGTCGCGCCCGAACTGGAGTTCTTTCTCGTCGACGTGAATCGCGATCCGGATCTGCCTTTGCAGCCGCCCGTCGGCAGAACGGGCCGCGCGGAAACGGGACGGCAGGCGTATTCCATCGATGCGGTCAACGAATTCGATCCGCTCTTCGAAGATATCTACGAATACTGCGAGGTGCAGGAGCTCGAAGTGGACACGCTGATCCACGAAGTCGGCGCGGCGCAGATGGAGATCAACTTCATGCACGGCGATGCGCTCAATCTCGCCGATCGCGTGTTTCTCTTCAAGCGCACGGTGCGTGAAGCGGCGTTGCGTCACAAGATGTACGCGACCTTCATGGCGAAGCCGATGGAAAACGAGCCGGGCTCCGCGATGCACGTGCATCAGAGCATCGTCGATGAAGAAACGGGCCGCAATCTGTTCACCGATCGAGACGGCGAACCAACCAGCCTGTTCTACGGCTATATCGCTGGCCTGCAGAAATACACGCCCGCGCTCATGCCGATCTTCGCGCCGTATATCAATTCCTATCGCAGGCTATCGCGTTTCATGGCCGCGCCGATCAACGTGCAATGGGGCTACGACAATCGCACCGTGGGCTTTCGCGTGCCGCACGCGTCGCCGCAGGCACGGCGCATCGAGAATCGCATACCGGGCGTGGACTGCAACCCGTATCTCGCGATCGCGGGGACATTGGCAGCGGGCTATCTCGGCATGACGCAGCATCTCGAACCGACCGAGCCGCTCGCCAGCGACGGCTATCGTCAGCCGTATCAGCTGCCGCGCAATCTCGACGAAGGTCTCGCGCTCATGGGCGCTTGCGAGCCGCTTGCGGACATGTTCGGCGACAAGTTCGTGCGCGCGTATCTCGCGCTCAAGGAAACCGAATACGAAGCGTTCTTTCGCGTGATCAGTTCGTGGGAACGCAAACATCTGCTGCTGCACGTTTGATATCGGGAGACGACGACATGAACGATCGAATCGATTCGACCGCGCATTACCGCGCACTCGACGCCGCACATCATCTGCATCCCTTCTCCGACATGGGCGCGTTGAACCGCGCGGGCAGCCGCGTGATCGTCAAGGCCGAGGGCGTGTATCTGTGGGACTCGGACGGCAACCGCATCATCGACGGCATGGCGGGTTTGTGGTGCGTGAACGTCGGCTATGGACGCCGCGAACTCGCCGATGCCGCGTTCGCGCAGATGCAGGCCCTGCCCTTCTACAACACGTTCTTCAAGACAACGCATCCGCCGGTGATCGAATTGTCCGCGATGCTGGCGGAACTGATGCCGCGCGCGTTCAACCGCTTTCTGTATTGCAATAGCGGTTCTGAAGCAAACGATACGGCGCTGCGCGCGGTGCATCGCTATTGGGCCGTGCAGGGCAAGCCGGACAAACGCTATGTGATCGCGCGAAACAATGCTTATCACGGCTCGACCATCGCGGGCGCGACGCTCGGCGGCATGCACTACATGCACGAGCAGATGCCATCGAAGGTGGAGCATGTCGCGCATATCGACCAGCCTTACTGGTTCGGCGAAGGCGCGGCGATGGATGCGCAAACCTTCGGCATGGAGCGTGCGCGCCAGCTCGAAGCGAAGATTCTCGAACTCGGCGCGGAGAACGTTGCGGCGTTTATCGGCGAGCCGTTTCAGGGCGCGGGCGGCGTGATCTTTCCGCCATCGAGTTATTGGCCGGAGATCGAGCGCATCTGCCGCAAGCACGACGTGCTGTTGATCGCCGACGAAGTGATCGGCGGATTCGGGCGCACGGGCGAATGGTTCGCGCACCAGCACTTCAGTTTCGAGCCGGATGTCATCACGATGGCCAAGGGCCTCACGAGCGGCTATGTGCCGATGGGCGCGGTCGCGTTATCGGATGCCATCGCGGACGCGATCGTGAACCACGGCGAGTTCAATCACGGCTTTACGTATTCGGGGCATCCGGTCGCGGCGGCGGTGGCGGTCGCGAATCTGAAGTTGTTGAGAGGCGAAGGCATCGTCGCGCGCGTGAAGGAGGATATCGGACCTTACTTCCAGCGGCGTTTGCGCGAGGCGCTGGACGATCATCCGATCGTCGGCGAGATCGTGGGCGCGGGTCTCGTCGCGGGCATTCAACTGGCCGCCGATCGCACGGCGCGCACGCGCTTTCCCGACGTCGACGAGATCGGCACGCTATGCCGCGACTTTTGCTTCGCGGGCAATCTCGTGATGCGTGCGAGTCACGATCGCATGTTGCTGTCGCCACCGCTCGTCGTCACGCACAGTGAGATCGATGAGATCGTCGACAAGGCGAAAGCGGCGCTCGACGCGACCGCGCACGCGATCACGCACGCCGCCTAGCGAAGTACTCCGCCGCCATGTGCCGGAAGGCGGTGACGGCGGGATTGTCCTGATCGGCACGCCAGGCCATGCTCATTTCGGCCTGAACGGGTTTGCCGGCGATTGCCCTGAACTCGACGTTGTCGTAATGAAATCGCTGCGACGATGCCGGCAGAATCGATACGCCCAGTCCCGCGCGAACGAGCGAGAGAATCGTCGGCGTCTGGTCGATGTATTGCGTGAAATGCGGCTTCACTTCATCGGCGACGAGCATGCTCAGAATGCGGTCGTAGAAGTATTTGCCGTGCGTCGGCGAATGCATGATGAACGGCTGCTCGTGCAACTGCCTGAGCGCGATGTCCTCGAAGCGGCACAACGCGTGTCCCGCGGGCAGCGCGACGATCATCGGTTCGCGATCGACGAGAAGAAACTCCACTTTCTGCCGCGACGGCAAGGGCCGCATGAAGCCGAGGTCGATTGCGTTCGCTTCGAAAGCCTCGATCTGCGCGACGGAAATCATTTCGAGCAGCACGACATCGATATCCGGCAAGTCGTGCTTCGCCGCCACGAGCAGTTCGGGAATCAGCTCATAACCCGCCGCGCCCGTGAAGCCGATGCGCACGCGCCCCGTCTTGCCCTTGCTCGCACGCCGCACCGTGCTCTCGGCCTGCTCGGAAAGATTGAGCAGCCGCGTGGCGTCCGCGAGAAACACGCGCCCTTCGGTGGTCAGCTTGACCGTGCGGCCAACGCGCTCGAACAGCTTCACACCGAGGTTCTCTTCGAGCAGATGAATCTGCCGGGAAAGCGGCGGCTGCGTCATGTTGAGCAACGCGGCCGCGCGCCTGAAGTTCAGCTCCGTCGCGGCGGCGACGAAGCAACGCACTTGTCCGAGATCGAGCATTCGTAATCGACGTTGAAGTGATAGCCGATCATTATATGTTCGCGCCGGACCTGCGTTCGCGCATGCGTCAGGTCGTCAGACTGCCTTCGGGACGCTGCCCCGCGAGACCTTGCGCGAGGCTCGCGAGCACCATCTCGCCCATCGCCGTGCGCGATTCGACCGTGGCGCTCGCGCGATGCGCCTGCAGCACGACGCGATCCATGCCGAACAATTCGGCGGGCACGTTCGGTTCATCGACGAATACATCGAGGCCCGCGCCCGCGATCGCACCGCGCGACAACGCTTCGACCAGATCGCTTTCCACCACGAGCTTGCCGCGCGCGATGTTGATGAGATAACCGTCCTTGCCCAAGGCATCGAGCACGGCGGCGTTCACGATGCCCTTCGCCTTATCCGCTGCGGCTGCTAGCACGAGAATGTCGCTTTCGCGCGCGAGCGAGAGAAGATCCGGCACGAAGCGATAACTGATGTCGTCCATCTGCCGCACGTCCGTATAAGCGATCGGACAATCGAAGGCGGCGGCACGCTGCGCAATTGCGCGGCCGACCTTGCCGAGACCGACGATGCCCACGCGCTTGCCGCTGAAACGGCGCGACAGCGGAATCGCGCTCGGGCTCGGGTTCTCTACCCATTTGCCAGTCTTGACGAAGTCGTTGCCCGGACAGATTTCGCGCAGCGCGGTGAGGATCAAACCGATGGCGAGATCGGCCACGTCTTCGGTCAGCGCCCCGAACGTGCCCGTGACCGGCAGGCCGCGCGAGCGCGCGAATTCCAGATCGACCGCATCGGTGCCGACGCCGTTCACAGCGATCACCTGCAATGCGGGCAGGCGCTCGATCAGCTCATTCGAAATGCCCGTGTGTCCACCGGTAATCACGCCGCGAATCGATGCGCCGTGCTCGCGGATATAAGCTTCCTTGTCGTCCTGTTCGAACAGGCGATGCATCGTGTAGAGCGCATCCAGCTTTTCATTGATGGTCGGTACGAGGATGGGGTTCAGTTGCAGAATGTTCGGCTTCAATTCGCGCGCTCCTGGAATTCGGTTTCTGATGTGGAGCGGATCATCTCTGCTTTTGGCGATGACGTCCAATCCCAAAAGGCTATCAATTGATCCACGAATCGAAGCGACGAAAATAGCGCGTCGAATCGATTCAATCCGGGAATCAGGTAATAGCAATAAAAGATTGGACGCTCTTGCGGGGCATCCCCACAATTCGAAGCATCGGAAGGCATATCAACAATAAAGCCTTTAAAAATGACATCGGAGACAACAGCGTGAGCCTGCGCCCTACCCGCTATCCATCCATTCGCCTTTTCCACACGGCAGTTCATGCGCAGGAGACATCGCGATGAGCAATGCCGACGGCATCATCGGGTCCGCAAAAGCGGAGCCTATCGCTGAGAAGCGCACGAAGCATCGCTGGGTCGTGATGGGACTGATCTTCTGCATCTGGGCGATCGCCTGTGCGGATCGCGCCAACTTCGGCATCGCGCTGCCGTATCTGAAGAAGGAATATCACATCACCAACACCGAGGCGGGACTCATCGTGAGCCTGTTCTCGTTCGCATACGGCTTCGTTCAGATTCCGGTGGGACTGCTGTACAAACGCCTCAGCGAAAAGACGACGGGCCTGCTGTTCTCCGTCTTCATGATCTTCACTTCGATCTTCACGGGCCTGATGGGCACCACGTCGTCGGTATTCCTGCTCATGGCATATCGCGTCGGTCTGGGCCTGTCGGAAGGGCCGCTCGGCATCGGCTGCACGAACGTCATCAACCGCTGGTTTCCCGCGCAGGAAAAAGGCACCGCGACAGGCCTGTGGATCGCGGCTTCGAAGCTCGGGCCGCTAATCGTGCCTTCGGTGTGCATCATCGTGATCCACTTGTGGGGATGGCGCGAGATCTTCTATGTATTCGCCGTGCCGGGCATCATTCTCGCGATCGTGTGGCTGTTCTTCGTGACGAACTCGCCGGGCGAGAACCGCTTCTGCTCGCCCGCCGAACGCCGCTATATCGCCGATGAAACCACGATCGGCAGCGGCAGCGGCAAGCCGCTCGCCCGCGCACGCATGACGCCGATGCCCCGCCTCGATGCGATCAATCGCACGAAACGCGTGCCGCAGCTCGAAACCATTCGCCAGGTGTTCGGCTCGTGGAATATCTTCGGCATTGCGCTGGGTTATGGCTGCATGATCGGCATCAGCAATATCTTCATCTCGTGGATTCCCACCTATCTCGTCACGGTGAAGGGCTTCGCTTCGGTGAAGATGGGCTTTCTCGCTTCCGCGCCTTTCATCGGCGCGGTGACGGGCAACATGCTGGGCGGCATCATCTCGGATCGCCTGCTCGGCGGCCGCCGCAAGCCGATGATGATGCTCGGCGCGCTCGGCACCATGATCATGACCTTCCTTTTGATCGATGCGCCCGATAGCGTCGCGTATCTCGGCGCGGCGCTGATGCTGGCAGGCCTCATGCTCGGCATCGGTTTCGCGGGCTATTCCGCGTATCCGATGGGCCTCGCGACGAAGGCCACCTATCCGACGGCGTTCGGCATCGTGAACTCGGTGGGCCAGATCGGCGGTGCCTGCGCGCCACTGGCTGTCGGCCTCCTGCTCGACAGCTATAGCTGGAGCGCGGTGTTCCTTTATATGGTCGGGACGGCGGCGCTCTGTCTGCTGCTGCTCTTGAGCGTGGTCGAGCCAATAGCGGAAGAGAAGCGATAAAACGAAACGCGCCGCTCCATGCGGCGCGATGCGCATTCAAAGGCCGTTTTCGACCATATCGAGCAAGCGCCCGGCCAGCGGCTCGATCTGCGCGCGCTTCAACGCTTGCAACGGGCCTTCGATGACGAGCAGCGCGAAGCCATGCACCGCGCTCCACGCAAGATATTCGGCTTCGGCGCGGCGTTTCGTATCGAGCGCGCCCGCCTCCACCATCTCATCCAGCGCACGGCTCAGCAACTGAAACGGATCGAGCCCGCTCGGCCCCACGCCATACGGCCCTTCGTGCTGCGCCCATTCCGCTTGCGGCGCGGCGAAAGCCGTGCGAAAGAGCCCCGTTTCCGTCTGCGCAAAACGCAGATAACCTTGGCCGATAGCGCGCAATCCCGCACGCGCGGCGTCCGCGCGCCGGCGCTTCTTGGGGCGCGCCGCAAGTTCTTCTTCCATTGCCTGCGCAACCTGCGACAGCGCCGCGGAACGCACCGCCGATAGCAATTCCTGACGGCTCTCGAAGTGGCGATAGGCTGCATTCGGCACCACTCCCGCGCGGCGCGTGGCTTCGCGCAACACGATCGCATCCGGGCCGCCTTCGCGCGCCAGTTCGATGCCCGCTTCGATCAGCGCGCGTCGCAAATCGCCATGTCGGTAGGTGCTGCGCGGCTTGCCATTCGTCATCTGATTCGTCGGGCTTTTCATATGTGGACACTGTCCATTATCTCTGCTACTTTTTGTGGACGGTGTACACAAGCGAAAATTTAGTTTCACATCGGTGCTTGCCGTTGCTTTGTCACGACGCGGCGGCATCGTGCTTAACGAGACGGAGGCAGTCATGACCCAGCCGAACGAGCGTGCGCAAGAGCGTGAAGATGTCGCGCGCATACGCGAACTCATCGAGGCGTGGCGGCAGGCGGTGCTCGCGAAAGACGTGAGCGCGCTCGTCAGCCATTACGCCGCGGATGTCGTCGTGTTCGACGTCGTGCCGCCCGCTTCGCTGCGCGGCGTCGCGCACTACCGCGAGAACTGGCAGCGCTGGTTCGACAGCATGAAAGGCCCGCTCACGTTCGAGATGCGGGAAGTGGAAGTCGCCGCGAGCGGCGATCTGGCTTATGCGCACTCCGTCAATCGCGTCGCCGTGGGCGAGCAGGAAGACATCGTGCGCGCCACCGTGTGTTTCAGAAAGATCGATGGCGACTGGCGTGTGGTGCACGAACACGCTTCGGTGCCGCTCACGATGGATATGGACCCCGACGAGAAGTCATAACCGCAAGGCATCAATCAAGGAGCAGACATGCAAGTGCAACCCTATCTGTTTTTCGAAGGCCGCTGCGAAGAAGCGATCACGTTCTATCGCGAGCATCTTGGCGCGCAAGTCGTGATGATGATGCGTTATAGCGAAAACCCCGAAGCCGGCGAAGTGGAAGCCGCCGGCGGATGCGGCATTCCGCCCGGATCCGACAACAAGATCATGCATGCGGCGTTCACCGTCGGCGATTCGTTGCTGATGGGCTCCGACGGCATGTGCAGCGGCAAGCCGGAATTCAAGGGCATCTCGCTTTCGCTCACGGCCAACGACGAACAGGAGGCGGAGAAGTACTTCAATGCGCTGTCGAATGGCGGACAGGTGCAGATGCCGATGGAGCAGACCTTTTTCGCGAAGCGCTTCGGCATGGTCGCCGACAAGTTCGGCATAACCTGGATGGTGCTCGGCGGGGCTCAAGGGAAGCCGGAATAAGGCAAGCATCGAGACGTCCGGCTGGAACGCGGCTTGCGCGCCTTTCATCGCATCATTTGAAAGGAGACGCGACATGAGCAGCAACAACTACGCCGGGCGTTCGCAGGAAGACCGCATCGCGCAGCGCAAGGGCAATCGCCCGACATCGCAGGAACAGCCGGGTGGGCCGATGGCCGAGCCCGGCACCGAACCCGACAAGGACCACAGCAGCGGCCAGTTGAGCGAAGAAGGCAAGCAGGTCTGGCGCACGGGCTCGGGCATCGATGGCGGCGGAAAAACCTGACATTCATATCGACCATCGGAAACGTGAAACAATGGCGGGATGCAAAAGGCACCGATTGCACCGATTGCATTGACCGACAGGAGTTTTCGATGAGCGCCCCGCGCAAAAACCATCTTTCAGGCTCGGACATGCCTGCTGAACAAGCCGATCGTCCGACCCGCGAGGAAGCCGAAGCCGCCGTGCGTGTCCTGCTGCGCTGGGCAGGCGACGATCCGCGCCGCGAAGGTCTGCTCGACACCCCGGCGCGCGTCGTGCGCGCGTATGAGGAGTTCTTTGCCGGCTACACGCAGAGCCCGCACGACATCCTCGCGCGCACGTTTTCCGAGGTGCAGGGCTATGACGAAATGATCGTCCTGAAGGATATCCGCTTCGAAAGCTATTGCGAGCATCACATGGTGCCGATCATCGGCCGTGCGCATGTCGCGTATCTGCCGAACAAACGCGTGGTCGGCATATCGAAGCTCGCGCGTCTCGTCGATGCCTTCGCGAAACGCCTGCAGATTCAGGAGAAGATGACCGCGCAGATCGCGGACACGCTCGACGAAGTGCTGCAACCGCTCGGCGTCGGCGTGATTCTCGAAGCGGCGCATCAATGCATGTCGACGCGCGGCGTGCACAAGGCGGGCGTGTCGATGGTGACATCGCGCATGCTCGGCTCGTTCCGCGACGATCCGTCGACACGCCGCGAGTTTCTTTCCATCGTCGGCAATCAGACCGCGTTCAGCGTGTCGAACACCTGACGCCACGCCTCGAACGGGCACGCGGAAAACGAAAGGGCCTCGCGGCCCTTTCGTCGTTTCATGCGCCGAATCCGTTGCCCGGCACTTCCGGCCCGCTGCCCTCGCGAACCTTGCCTTGCGAGACGTTGCTGCCCGGCGGCACGCTGTGCGTGAGCCACACGTTCCCGCCGATAACCGAGCCTTTGCCGATCGTCACGCGGCCGAGAATCGTCGCGCCCGCATAGATGACGACATCGTCCTCGACGATCGGATGGCGCGCGTTGCCCTTGACGAGCGAGCCGTCCGTCGTCGAGGGAAAGCTCTTCGCCCCAAGCGTTACGGCCTGATAGACGCGCACGTGCTGCCCGATCACCGCCGTCTCGCCGATCACCACGCCCGTGCCGTGATCGATGAAAAAGCTCGGCCCGATGGTCGCACCAGGGTGAATGTCGATGCCGGTGAGCGAATGCGCGATCTCGTTGATGAAGCGCGCGAGCAGCGGCACGCCGAGCCGGTGCAGCGCGTGCGCGAGGCGGTGATGCGTCATCGCCCACACGCCGGGATAACACAGAAGAATCTCGGTGATGTGCTGCGCGGCGGGATCGCCCGTGAAAGCGGCCTGAATGTCGCTGACCAGCAGCGCGCGAATGTGCGGCAGTTGCGCACCGAACTCGCGCGCGATCGCGAACGCTTGCGCGGAGAGCGCCGCTTCGCTCGTATCGCGATACTCGGGCAGAAAGCGCAGCGCGCGGCGAATCTGTTCATGCAGCAGCCGCAAGGTGCTTTCGAGCGTCTGGCCGACGTAATAGTCGACGCTTTCGTCGGTCAGATCGGGCGCGCCGTAATGCGTGGGAAAGAGCGCGGAGCGCAGGCCGTTCACGATTCTTACGATCGCCTCGCGCGAGGGCAGCTCGCGTATGCCGAGCGGATGCCGCGTGCGATGCAATTCCTCGCGCGACTGGCGCAAGTCCGCGACGATACCGGCAAGGCCCCATTCCTGCGGCTTGTCGTGCGTGGTGTCGTGAGCAATATCGAGCGGCGGTATGAAGCCAGGCGTGGGCGTGTTCTGCATGTCGGCCATGATGCGAGAGAAGCGGCCGCCGCGCTCGCGCACGGCGGAGGAAACCTCAAGCGTAACCGGTTTTGGGGAAGCCTGCCGCGCGGCGCTTTGCGCCCGTCGTGGCGTCTTCGCGCTTCATGCACGCACGGCGATCACACCGTGACGTTGCTCGCGTCGATCCAGCGCACGGCCCAGTCGCGCGCGTGCGCGATGGCGTCGTCCTCGCTGCGAAATCGCAACTCGGACGGAAAGAAGCGGTTCGCGACGAGTTCGCCATCGCTCGTTCGCGAGATCACCACATAGGGCTGGTAGCTGCCATCTCCGGCCCGGGCGGGCGCGCAGTTCAGAAGGTAGCCTCGATGTGAAAAGGCTGCATCGTGTTGCATGAGTCACCTGAGTAAAAGTGCCCTGCTCGTTCGAATCGCATTGCGCTTATCCGGCAGCAATGACAGATGCGCCCTCCTCGTGTTCGCATCGTGCCTGTTGCGCTTTGCCGCCGACAGGTTCCAAATGATACTTGCAGGACATCGGCTTGGGGTTGAAAAAAAAGCCTGAAATTTTTGGCATCTATCAGGACGCCTTCCTGCAAGGCTTGCGGTTCCGTCGCCAAATAGCCGGAATGAGATTTGCGTAACGGGCCGGGTCAGTGATATGCAACGGAGGATGCGATGAACAACGCTGAAGGAAACGAAGCGCAAGGCAAACAGAATGATCGCGCCGCCGATAGCCCGATCAAGACGCCGGCCGCCGAAACCGCGCACGTGACGATGAGCGATGCGGCGAAGGCTGCGGCGGGCGGCGAGGCTCACGCGGGCGCGGGCGATAAAACGAAAGCGGAAACGACGAAATCCGGCATGCACGTAGGGCCGCAAGGTTTCTATGAGAAATCGCCGCGCGGCGTCGATGTGGCCAACGACGACGGACTCGACGACACTGTCGACGCCGATGCGAAGAGCATCCACGCGCGGCGCGAAGCGGAAATGCTCGCGCGCGAGCCGGACTCCGTCATCAACTCGAATGCCACGACTGTGAACTACGTGGCCGAACCGGGCGATGGCCTCGGCGGCTTCGACAGCCGTCCGGCGCGCAGCGGCGTGCTGGTCGCGCTGGAGCGCGGTTATCGCCTGATCGATCGCGGCATGGTTGCGCCGACGGTGCCCGAAGTCGAAGACAAGGTCCGCTACGAAGGGCGCGATCCGCATGGCCATACGCTGCGCGGCCGCAAACATTACGCGCTCAATCATTTGCGGCCTTCGCGTCTGATCGAGCTGGAGCGTAGCTGAGCATAGCGTCAGCGCGCATAAGCAAAGAGCCGCCTGGAATAAGCGGCTCTTTTACTTCATCGCGCTTTCAGCTTACTTCTTTTCTTCCTTGTCTTTGTCCTTATCGGTTTCGATGCGCGTCACGCCGCCCGTCGCCGGCGGGTCGCTCGCGGGAAACGTGTCTTCGACCGCCTTGTCGACGTCTTCGTCGTCGCGTTCGGAATGAGGGTGTTGCTCTTTCGTGCTCATCATGGGCTCCCTGTGCCGTTATTCATCACGTTAGGACGAGCAACAGCCGTGCCCCGACCCTGGCACGGCGTATGCGGTTGACACGACGCAAAGCGACGCGAACAACACGGCCTAGAATCGACAAAAGGGGAAACGCAAGATGACCACCATCCACGCCTACGACGAGTACGAGCGCGAGCCTGACGAAGCGGCCCGGATCGAGCCGGCCGCGCGCCCGCTGGCGACGCCCGAGCAGCGTTTCACGTCCGCGATCGCATGCCTCGGCGCGGCCTACGCATTGTCATGGACCGAGCTTGCGCTGACGCTTGCAATCGGGCTGCCCGGCGACGCGTCGAGCCATCCGCTCGCGGCGTCGGTCGCGTCGCGCGTGCTTGTCGGCCTGCTTTACCTATGCGTTGCATCGCGGCTGCAATGGGCGCGCTGGCTCACCGTTGCGCTCGGCTTCGTTTCCGTCGCGCTCGTCGCGCCGACGCTCGCCCTGCAATGGCACGTGTTTCCCGCCGGTGCATTCGTGAGCGGCGCGGCGCTGGTCTGCAAGTTCGCCGCGTCGCTCTATCTGCTTTCGCCGATGCCCGCGCGCCTCGCGACGCGATAAGCATTCGAAACCGGCGGTTTGCAATCCTTGAAGCGTGCGCGCCTTGTTCGCGCGCACGTGCGCTCGCACAATGGCTGACCTCCTTCCCACTTGCGAGCTCAAACATGAAAATCGCTGTCATCGGTGCAACCGGCACGGTCGGTCGCGCGGTCGTCACGGAACTGAAAGCCCGGCATGACGTCATCGAAATCGGTGCGACGCGCGGCGCGCATCGCGTCGATCTGCTCGATCTCGGCAGCATCAAACGGCTCTTCGACGAGATCGGCCGCGTCGATGCGATCGTCGCCACGGCGGGTCACGTGCATTTCGGCGAGCTCGTCAAAATGACGCCCGAGCAGTTCCGTCTTGGTCTCGACGACAAGCTCATGGGACAGGTCAATCTCGTCCTCACCGCGCGCGAGTATCTGAACGACGGCGGTTCGTTCACGCTCACGAGCGGCATCGTGGGCGCGGCGCCGATTCGCGAAGGCGCGAGCGCGGCAGCGGTTAACGGCGCGATCGAAGGCTTCGTGCGCGGCGCGGCCATCGAATTGCCGCGCGGGCTGCGCATCAACGTCGTGAGCCCGACCATGCTCGAAGAGGCGCGCGAGAGTTTCGGCCCGTACTTCCGCGGCTTCGAGGCCGCGAGCGGCGCGCGCGTGGCGCTGGCGTACAGCCGCAGTGTCGAGGGCGCGGAGAGCGGACGTATCTACAACGTGCACTGACAGGCGCCAACTGTGCATGGAGCGCGGCGCATCGATCGCTTATCCTCGGCGCATCATGACGACGACGGAGCGGCGCGATGCAGTGGACCCGGGACGACTATCGGCTGAGCACGGACATCGATGAATTCGACTTCGATGTCGTGCATCGCTACCTGAGCGAAGTGGCTTACTGGTCGCCGGGCATCGCGCGCGAGAAGGTCGAGCGCGCCGCACGTCATTCGCTTGCTTTCGGGCTGTTTTTGCGCGGCGAGCAGATCGGCTATGCGCGCATGATCACCGATACCGCGACCTTCGCCTATCTCGCCGATGTCTTCGTGCTGCCCGCGCATCAGGGCGCGGGCCTCGGCACGTGGATGATGCAATGCGTGATGGCGCATCCCGATCTGCAAGGGCTGCGCCGCATGATGCTCGTGACCTCGGACGCGCACGGGCTTTACGCGCGTTTCGGGTTTGCGGCGAGCAGGCATCCGGAGCGGATCATGGAGAGGATCGGCAAGGCTTAGCCACCCTTCGCGCCCTGCGTATTCACATAAACCGCATACAACCCGTGGCTCGCCGCCATGAACAACCGGTTGCGATGCCGCCCGCCAAAGCACACGTTCGCGCAACGCTCCGGCAAATCGATATGGCCAATCGCTTCGCCTTGCGGCGTGAACACGCGCACGCCGTCGAGTTCGGCGTCGCCCATGCCCCAGCCGCACCACAGATTGCCGTGGATATCGACGCGAAAGCCATCGGGCGTGCCCGGTCCCGCATCGATCAGAAGGCGCGGCTCGCCGAGCCTGCGGCCGCCGTCGATGACATCGAACGCATAGATCCTGCGCGGCGTCGAACGCGATTCGACCACGTACAACACGGATTCGTCCGGCGAGAACGCGAGACCATTAGGGCCCACGAACGCGTCGATCATCATTGTGATTTCGCCGCTTTGACCATCGACGCGATACACGCACGGCTTCAGTTGCGCGTCGCGCTTCTCGCCTTCATAGAAGCCGTCGATGCCGAAGCTCGGATCGGTGAACCAGATCGAACCATCCGATTTCACGACGACATCGTTCGGCGAATTGAGCGGCTTGCCGTCGTAACGGTCGGCGAGCACGGTGATGGCGCCGTCGTATTCGGTGCGCGTCACGCGCCGCGTGAGGTGCTCGCAGGTCACGAGACGCCCTTCGCGGTCGCGCGTGTTGCCGTTCGCGTTGTTCGACGACTTGCGAAACACGCCGACCTGGCCGCTCTCCTCGTCCCAGCGCAGGATGCGATCGTTCGGAATGTCGCTCCACAAAAGCGTGCGGCTATCGCCGAACCAGACCGGCCCTTCGGACCAGCGCGCGCCCTGATACAGACATTCCACCGACGCCGATGCGATGCGCAGCGCGTTGAAACGCGGATCGAGCACGCGGATGGCGGGGTCGGGATAGCGGCGCTCAGGGTGAATCATGTTCGAGTGTCTCCTTACGAAGCGGACGCGCGGTCCGTTGTGATCAGACCGGCATGCCGGTCGCGGGCATCGCTTCGAGCGCGGCAAGCGACTTGCGCATGCCGGCGAAAATGCGCTCGGCGACGCGCTGCGGGAAGTCGTCCGGCAATTGAGCCGCAACTTCGTCGATGACGGCCGGCGTGCGTTCGACGATCCGCTGGATGATCGGCTCGGCGCTCTCGCCGAAACCGCACTTCAGCGCCATCGCGTTGAAATGCCGCCGCTTGACGTCGCGAAACCCATAGTGCCGGCTCTTGCCCGGTATCGCCATCGCGAGACTGGCCTTGTACCACGACCACTGATTCGCGCCGTCGCCTTCCACCGGCCAGATCGACATGACGTCATACAGCGGCGTGAGGCGGTATTGTCCGCCCCTCAGCAGATGAATGCTGAAGTTCTTCGCGTGGCCGTCCGGCGCGGCGAGCAGCCAGAAGAGAATCTGCGCCGTCATCAACGTTTCAATGTCGCCGCGCGCATGGATCGATTGCTGCAGCACGCGCGCGAGCGCAACCACGCCGGGACCGCCGTCCTGCTCGTACTTCTTGTGCGGCGGCAAGCCGCTCACCTGACAGAAATCCTCCTGCGGCAAGCGAAGAATCCATTCCCCGCCGGGATGCAAACGGCGGTCGAAACGCTCGACGGCGAGCACCCGCCGCCTGCCGAACCTCGCGATCTCGACGTTCGCCACGGGCACGCCGAACGCTTGCAGCAGGCGCATGCACAGCCATTCGTTCTCGACGGATGTCGTGAGGTCGGCGCGACGATTTCCGACGAGTCCAATCGGCAATTTGAGGATGTGCGTGGTCGGCGTCGCGCCATGCGGTTTGAGCCAACGGCCATCGTGCCGCAGCAACGCCGTCTTCTCCTGCGCGCCGGCGAGGGAGATGCGGAAGTCGTCGTGATCGTCGGAACCGAAGGGCGTGCCGCCGGCGACCTGATCCAGCAGGCCTTCGATGTCCGCGTCGGTAAGCGGCGTGCCTTCGATCGTTTCGACGTGCGTGGGCGATTCATCCTCGGCGAGCAATTGCACCGCACCGACGCAGTCGCGCCCGATGGCCTGCAGCAAATCGAAGCATCGGCACTTTCAGTCTGGAAACGCTGAGCGATGCGGCGCCGGATCGGTTCGCTATCGGGAAGCAGATTGTCGAAGTAGTTCACCACCGCGTCGCCTCTCAGCGGCGCGCCGTCAAGCCGGATCGGCAGTGACAGGGACAGCGGACGCGCCTCGTCCGAGCGGACCCAGGCATCGTCGTAAATGAGTTCGGCCGCGCCGCGTGTGGGCAGATGCCACGTCGCGACGCGCCTTCCGTTGGCCCAGACGGACAGCGACCGGGCGTGAGGCCGGCGGCCCGCCATCACCAGTCCGCCCCGCTCGGCTCGTTCGCCTCGAGGACAAGCGGCTCGGGCCGGTCCCGAACCAGCAGTTGCAGTCCGTAGACGCCGAACATTGCGAGCAGTTGATCCAGCGTCAACGAGCCCGAATCGCGTTCGAGCGTCGAAATGCGGCTCTGGCTGATGCCGAGATGCGCCGCCGCTTGCGCCTGAGTCAAACCGGCGCGCTTGCGGCCCGCCGCGAGAACGTGGCCCATGTGGCCGATGGTTGCGATGACTTGTTGCATGGCGCGTTTATCTGCGTGACGAATAAAAGCATTTTATTCGCTGCACGCATATTGTCAAACTCGCGTTCGCACTCGCGATAGATATCTCTCACACGAATAAACGGCTTTTATTCGCGTGAGAGATAATCTTACCTCTCATTCAATTCGGCCCCAGCTCCCCATCTCTCAGCCGCCAGAGCGACAGCGGATTGTCCTCCGCCAGCGCTTGCGGAAGCAGCGCCGCAGGCAAGTCCTGATAACACACCGGCCGCAGGAACCGCTCGATCGCCATCGCGCCGACCGACGTGGCGCGGCTGTCGGACGTCGCGGGGAACGGTCCGCCATGCACCATCGCGTACGAGACCTCGACCCCGGTCGGAAAGCCGTTTGCCAGAATCCGCCCCGCCTTGCGTTCGAGCACCGGCAAAAGCCGCCGCGCGAGTTCGATATCCCCCTTCTCCATCAGCAGCGTCGCGGTGAGCTGGCCTTCGAGATGGCGCGCGACCGAGATCATTTCGTCCTCGTCGCGGCAAATGACGATGACCGAGGTCGGCCCGAAAATCTCGCCGGACAACTGCGGCGTCGCGAGAAATTCGTCGGCGTTCACGCGATACAGCACCGGCAGCGCGCCGCTCGCCGCCTTGCCCTTCACGCCGGTCGCGATATTGCGCGCGCCGGACTCGTCGCGTTCCTTGATTCCGCTCGCATACGCGCCCGCAATCTGCGACGTGAGCATCGTCTGCGTGTCCTTCTTCATGATCGCGGTGGCGGCAAGATCGATGAAATCATCGAGATCCGGGCCGTCTAGCGCGATGACGAGGCCCGGATTCGTGCAGAACTGGCCGACACCGAGCGTCACCGAATCGATATAAGCCACCGCGAGCTTGTCGCCGCGCGCTTCGAGCGCGCCCGGCAGAGCGAACACCGGATTGACGCTGCTCATTTCGGCGAAAACGGGAATCGGCGTGGGCCGCTTCGCCGCAATATCGACAAGCGCAAGCCCGCCCCGCCGCGACCCCGTGAAGCCGACCGACTGTATCGCCGGATGTGCGACGAGCGCCTCGCCGATCGCATTGCCCTCGCCGACGACGAGTGAAAACACGCCTTCGGGCAAGCCGCTGTCCGCGACCGCCTTCTGCACCGCGCGCCCGACGAGTTCGGACGTGCCCAGATGCGCCGGATGCGATTTCACGACGACCGGGCACCCCGCCGCGAACGCGGACGCGGTATCGCCGCCCGCGACCGAAAACGCCAGCGGAAAGTTGCTCGCGCCGAACACGGCGACCGGCCCGACGGGAATCTTTTGCAAACGCAGATCGGAACGCGGCAGCGGTTTTCTGTCGGGCTGCGCGGAATCGAGCGTGGCCGCGAGCCAGCGGCCCTCGCGCACGAGCGACGCGAACAGGCGCAATTGCCCGACCGTGCGGGCGCGCTCGCCTTCGAGACGCGCCTTCGGCAGCGCGGATTCCGCCATCGCGCGCTCGATCAGCGTGTCGCCGAGCGCGATGATGTTGTCCGCGATCGCTTCCAGGAACTGCGCGCGGGTTTCGAGCGGAGCGTGGCGATAGTCGTCGAAGGCGGCCTCGGCGAGTTCGCACGCGCGCGCCACTTCCGCCGCGCCGCCGCCGCCGAACGCGGGCTCGAGATCGATATTGCGCGCGGGGTCGAACGCGCGGAGCGTGGCGTCGGCGCCCCGCACGGCCGATGCGCCGATCAGCATTTCTCCGGTGATCTTCATGTCAGCTCCTCATCTCCGTGGGCGGTGAACGGCGCGCGCGGCGCGGCTGTTCGTCAATCCGAGTGACCCGCGGCCCGCGCAAGCGTTCCATGTGAACGCGGCGGGCCGCCGTCGAGGGCGGTGAAGCAAATGCGGTGCACGGTCCCTGTCGGTGTGAACCCGCAGGTGTGAACCGCGCCGTGAATTCGGTCGCGCAGCGGGCCGGCCGCGCAACGCCAAAAACTATAGTCGGGGCGCAGCGCTTCGCAAAGGCGACGTCTTCAGGACTTCAGGACTTCGGAACGGCCGTCGCGCTCTTGCGAAACGTGATGTGCGCGATGCGCCGCACCAGCAACGCCGCCACGAGCGCGGCGACGGCCGTCAGCATCACGCCGATGTGGATCGACTGCACGAGCGCGTCGCGGGCCGCGTCGAGCAGCGCGGGGGCGTCGAGACCGGCGGCGGACAATTCGCCGATCGTGCGGTCGCGCAACGCTTCGTCGACGAGAATGCGCGGGTCCGACAGGCGCGGCAGCCATTGCGCCGCCACCGGCGCGCCGAGCACGCTGACCGTGCGCCCGACGACGCTCGCGTAATGATGCGCGACGATCGTCCCGACGATGCTCGTGCCCATCATCCCGCCGACCATGCGCGTCGATTGCAGCAGCGCCGTCGTGATGCCGAAACGCTCGCGGCCCGCGATCTCCTGCCCGAAGATGTTCATGTTGTTCAGAATGAAGCCGAGGCCGATGCCCGTCGCGGCCATCGGAATCTCGATCCACAGATACGGCGTCGAGGCGCGCGCGAACGCCAGCGCGACCGACGCGAACAGCAGCAGCGTGAAGCCGATCGACAGGATGTTCACCGGCTTCTTCATATGAATCACGATACGCGTGTTGATGAAACTGCCGAGCGCGATGCACGCCGCGATCGGCGTCGCGAGCAGACCCGCGTCCTGCGGCGACAGCCCAAAGCCGCCTTGCAGCAGCAGCGGCGCGAAGAAGATCAGCGAGAACATCACGAAGCCCGCGAGGAAGGACAGCGTGAAGAGCGTGTTCATCTGCCCGTCGCGGAAAATGTCGAGCGGAATGATGGGATGCGTCGCGCGCCGCTCGCAGATCAGGAGCGCCGCCGCGCACACCACCACGCCGATGCCGAGCGCGATATTGGCCGTCGTGAGGCCGTCCTGCGGCAGCGCTTCGATCAGCGCCTGGAAGCCGCCGAGCACGAGCGCGACGAGCGCCGCGCCGGTCCAGTCGATCTTCACGCTGCCCTCGCGCGGCCGGTGCAGATTCGGCAGATGCAGCCAGATGAAGTAAAGCGCCGCCGCGCCGACCGGAAGATTGACGAGGAAGGTCGAGCGCCATCCCCAGTGCTGGCTCATCCAGCCGCCGAGCGACGGCCCCGCCGCCGTGCCGATGCCATACGCCGCCGCCAGCACGACTTGCCAGCGCACGCGCGTGCGCGCATCGGGAAACAGATCGGGAATCGATGCGAACGCGGTGCCGACCATCATGCCGCCGCCCACGCCCTGCAAGCCGCGCGCGAGCACGAGGAACAGCATGCTCGGCGCGAGCCCGCACAGCACCGACGCGACCGTGAACGTGATCACCGCCGCGATCACGAAGCGCTTGCGCCCGAAGTAATCGCCGAGCCGCCCGAACACCGGCACCGTGACGACGGACGCGAGCAGATAAGCGCTCGCGATCCACGCGTAAAACTCGAAGCCATGCAATTCCGCGACGATCGACGGCAGCGCCGTGCTGACCACCGTCTGATCGAGCGCGACGAGCATGTTGACGAGACCGATGCCGAGCATCGCGAAAAGAGCGGTTCTGAACGGTAAGGCGTGCGGCGGCTGAGTCACGGTCGGGCGGGCAGGCTGAAGAAGTGCTAAAAAAGAGTGCGCGCAGACGCTTTTAAGCAAGCGCTGACGTCGAGAACCACGAATTGTACGGCTTGAGTTTGCGCTGGATCGACTTATCGCAAAAAAGCGGCGCGGCCGTGCAACGCGTGCGCCCTATCATGCGAGGGCGTGAAAGACGGCGCACGCCGCCCTTCAACCGATCGCTTCATGGAAGGAAACTTCATGTTCAAACGCATTCTCGTCGCCATCGACGGCAGCCGGACTTCCGAGCGCGCCTTTGCGGCCGCCCTCGATCTCGCCGTCACGCATCAGGCGATCATGCAGCCGTATTACGTCGTCGAAGCCGGGCCGATGTATCTCGACGTGCCCGGATACGATCCTTCGTTGCTCCAGGCGAGCCTGACGGAGCAAGGCGCGGCGCTCGCGGCCGAAGCCACCGGTCAGATGAAGGCGCGCGGCGTGAGCGGCGAAGTCGCGACCGTCGAGGCGACCGCCAGCGACGACGTCGCGGCGCTCATCATCAAGGCGGCGGACGCCTTCAAGGCCGATCTGCTCATCATGGGCACGCACGGCCGCAAGGGCTTTCAGCGGCTCATTCTGGGCAGCGTGGCCGAGCGCTGTCTGCGTCAGGCGACGCTGCCGGTGCTGTTGATTCCATCGGCCGCGGGGGAGCCATCCGAAAAATCAACCGGCTAAGGTAAAGAAGGTTGATAAATCCCCGGGGTGCGTCAATTTATGACTGAGCCGGGGCGGTGGCCTATGGGACAATCGTTTTGTCATTCATCAACAAACGAAGCCCAGAAAAATGACCGCCACGTCCGACCTTTCCCGCGCGCGACGCAATTCCGCGCACTGCTCGACCTGCGCGATGCGGCATCTGTGCATGCCCGAAGGCCTGTGCCCGAACGACGTCGCCAAGCTGGAGAACATCATCTCCGCCACGCGCAAGGTCAAACGCGGCGAAGCGCTGTTTCGCGCGGGCGACCGCTTCGACGCCCTGTTCGCCGTGCGCTCCGGATCGATCAAGACCGTCGTCACGCACGATGGCGGGCGCGAGCAGGTCACGGGTCTGCTGCTCGCGGGCGATGCGCTCGGCTTCGAGGGCATCGAGGAAGGCGAGCATATGTGCGACGCCGTCGCGCTGGAAGACAGCTCCGTGTGCGTCGTGCCCTACACGCTCTTCGAGCGCATGTGCCGCGAAACCGACGCACTGCAAAGACGCCTGCATCGCATGATGAGCCATGCGATGAACCGCGAGGTGAATCATGTCGTGCGGCTCGGCATGCTGCGCGCGGACGAACGCGTCGCGCGGCTGCTGCTGGACCTGTCGTCGCGGCTGTCGCGGCGCGGTTATGCTTCGTCGGAGTTCACGTTGCGCATGACGCGCGACGACATGGGCAGCTATCTCGGCATGACGCTCGAAACCGTGAGCCGCACGCTGTCGCGTTTCGACAAGGCGGGGCTCATCGAGGCGCAAGGCAAGTTCATCCGCATCCGCGACTTCGACGCCCTGCGCGCCGTCTGACGGAACGCCACGCGCAATTATTGCGCTTTCGCGAATAATCGCCGCCCATATTTCGGTTGGCACGCGCTTCGCTACGCATTAATCTCTTGTGTTCGGCCAAAGCTGGCGATCTCGCCGGCTCCGGCCGCATGCGAAGCCATTGGCCAGCCACGGAGATTGGGCGACATGAACCGCGAACCTTCCCTGCGTCATCCGCTGCTCGAACGCCTCGCCGAAGCGCGCCGCGTCACCGACGCGCTCTTTGACGTCGTCAAGCGCGAGCATCTTTACGACCGGCCAATCGCCGAGCGTCATCGCATCGTGTTTTATATCGGGCATCTCGAAGCCTTCGACCGCAATCTCTTCGATCAGCGGCTCTTCGACCTGCCGAGCCCGAATCCCGCTTACGACCAGTTGTTCGCCTTCGGCATCGACCCGGTGGACGGCGGGTTGCCGACCGACCAGCCTTCCGACTGGCCTTCGCTCGACGAAGTGCGCGCGTACCGCGACACGGTTCGCGCCGATATCGACGCGCATTTCGATCCGATCCAGCTCGCCGCCGCGCCCCTTTCCGCGGACGAACCGCCCGCCAAGCTGCTCGAAGTCGCGATCGAGCATCGGCTGATGCATGCGGAAACGCTCGCGTACATGCTGCATCAATTGCCGGTCGATAGAAAAATTGCACCATCGAATGCGCTTTCCGGGCGCGCGTCGGATCGCGCATACCGCCCCGAAACGGTGCGCGTTCCTGCGGGCCGCGCCACGCTCGGCCTAAAGCGCGAGAGCGGTTTGTTCGGCTGGGACAACGAATTCGGCGAGGAGCGCATCGACGTGCCCGCCTTCGAGATCGACCGCTACATGGTCACGAACGGCGACTATCTGCGCTTCATCGATGCGGGCGGCTACTGGAACGCGGCATTCTGGGACGACGCGGACTGGTCGTGGAAGGAAGACGAGCGCATCGCGCATCCGGCCTTCTGGATTCCCTTAGACGGCGACGACGGTGAAGGGTCGTGGAAGCTGCGCACGATGTTCGACGAGATCGAGTTGCCGCTCGACTGGCCCGTGTATGTGAGCCATGCGGAAGCGAAGGCGTATGCGCGCTGGGCGGGCAAATCGCTGCCGACCGAAGCGCAATGGCAACGCGCCGCGCTCGGCGTGCCGCATGTCGCGGAAGGCAATTTCGATTTCCGCCGATGGGACCCGTCGCCGGTGCAGGCGCATCCGGACAATCGCAGCGAGTTCGGCATCGAAGGTCAGTTCGGCAACGGCTGGGAATGGACCTCGACGGAATTCGGCCCGCTCAATGGCTTCGAGCCGTTTCCGTTTTATCTCGGTTATTCCGCGAATTTCTTCGACGGCAAGCACTTCGTGATTAAAGGCGGCTCGCCGCGCACCGCGGCCTGCATGCTGCGGCCGAGTTTCCGCAACTGGTTCCAGGCGCATTATCAATACGTGTACGCGGGGTTCCGGTGCGTGAGCGGCTGACGATACCGCGCAAGCCACTTTCGCCTGCCCCATCGATATGAATTTCAGGTCCTTGCAGTGCTTCATCATTCTTGCAGAGGAACTGAACTTCAGCCGCGCGGCCGAGCGCCTGCATATCGCGCAACCCGCGTTGAGTCAGCAAATCCGGCTGCTGGAAGAGCGGCTCGGCACGCAGCTCGTCGATCGCGCGAGGCGGCCGCTACGGCTCACCGAAGCGGGCCATTATCTCTGCACCGAAGCGCGCCAGATTCTCGGTTCCTGGGAACAGGCCAGCCTCGGCGCGCAGGAAATCGGCATCGGGCGGCGCGGCTGGCTGTCGATCGGCTTCACACGATCCGCGATGTACAGCATTCTGCCGCCCGCGCTGAAGGCCTTCCATCACGCGTATCCGCAAGTCGAACTCAAGCTCTTCGAAATGCTGACCGAAGAGCAGACCGACGCGCTGCGCGACTTGCGCATTCACGTCGGCATCGGACGGCAGCCGCTCGAGATCAACGGATGCACGTCGTATCCGCTCCTGCGTGAGCATGTGGTGGCGGTGCTTGCGCCGGACCACCCGCTGGCGGCGAAGAAGAAAGTGCGCATCGCCGATCTCGCGGATACGCCGCTCATCCTCTATCCGAAGCATCACAACGCGCAGTTCAAGCGCACCGTGCAGTCCTTGTATCGCGATGCGGGCGTGACGCCGTTCGTCGCGCATCAGGCCTACGAGATACAGACCGCGATCGCGCTCGTCGCGGCGGGGCTCGGCGTGACGTTCGTCGGCGAGTCGGTGGCGCGGCATGGACGCACGGACGTCGTGTTCCGTCATCTCGCGGGGCCGGGCGGAACGCTCTGGTCGACGCTCGCCGCAACCTTCCGCACCGACGATGATTCGGCGCACCTGCGCGCCTTTCTCGGCTGCCTTCCCGCACCGCTCGGCGACGCCGCACTATAAGCGAAGTTATATAGAAGAATAAGGAACGCGTCTTGGACGCGGACCTCCGCGCTTTCTATCATCGGTTTTCGTGCTCGGACCGGCCCGCCATGCGGCCCGCTTCGAGCCGGCACGCGGCGCAAGCCATGTGTAAGGCAGGGCCGCAGAGCCCTCGCGATCCGACGAAAAGAACGTGGAGACGGCATGACCCCATTCAACGAAGCGGCAACCATGCGAAAGGTGTACGGGCGGCTCATGCCGCTGCTTTTCGCGATGATGTTCTTCAACTACCTCGACCGCATCAACATCGGCTTCGCGGCCCTCGACATGAACCGCGCGCTCGGCTTTTCGCCCGCCGTGTTCGGATTCGCGGGCAGCATCTTCTTCGTCGGCTACATGGTGCTCGAAGTGCCGAGCAATCTGCTGCTGCATCGCGTGGGCGCGCGCCGCTGGATCGCGCGCATTCTGCTCACGTGGGGCGCGGTGGCGGCGGCCACGGCATTCGTCTTCGACGACAAGAGCTTTTACGCGCTGCGCTTTCTGCTCGGCGTGATGGAAGCGGGCTTCCTGCCGGGCGTCGCGGTGTACCTGACGAAGTGGTTTCCGGAGCGCTACCGGGCGCGGGCCGTGGGCGGCTACATCATCGCGGGATCGTTTTCGGCGGTGCTCGGCGGCCCGATCTCGACCGCGCTGATGACCTACGCCAACGGCATGCTCGGCCTGCAGGGATGGCAGTGGATGTTCATCCTCGAAGGCATTCCGGCGATGCTGCTGGGCCTCTTCACCCTGCGCATCATGACCGAGCGCCCCGCCGACGCCGACTGGCTCGCCGACGACGAAAAGCAATGGCTCGAAACGACGCTCGCGGCCGAGCGCGAAGCCATCGGCGGCCATACGCATTTTCCGCTCTTGCGCGTGGCGGGCGATATCCGCGTATGGAGCCTCGCGTGTCTGTTCGGCTGTGCGCTGGTCGGCATCTACGGGCTCTTTCTCTGGCTGCCGCAGATCGTCAAAAGCCTCGGACACCTGAGCAATATCGAAGTCGGCTTTCTTTCGGCCGCGCCGCCGCTTCTGGGCGTGCTCGGCACGTTCATCATCAGCCGCAGTTCGGATCGCACCGGCGATCGCAAGAAGCACCTCGCGTTCGTCTACGGCATGAGCGCCATCGCGATTGCAGGCAGCGCATACGCGCCGAACCCGGTCATCGCTTACGCGCTGCTCTGCGCGACCGGCCTCTTCATTTACGCGGGCAATCCGCTCTTCTGGAGTCTCGCCTCGTCGTTCAGAACCGGCGCGGCGGGCGCGGCGACCATCGCGCTCATCAATACCATCGCGCAGTTCGGCGGGCTGGTCGGACCGTGGAGCATCGGCCTCGTGCGCAACGCGACGGGCAATTTCAAGCTCGCCCTCCTGACGATCGCGGCCTTCCTCGTCGTCGCGACCGTGATCGCGCTCGTGATGCGCGTGAAACCCGCCGACGATGAAGACACCTCGCTGCCCGCATCCGATTCGCGCTCACAACGTCAGGAAAATCACGCATGATCATCGATTGTCACGGTCATTACACGACCTCGCCGCCTCAACACGAAGCGTGGCGCGCGAAGCAGATCGCCGCGCTGAAGGACGGCGCTTCTTCCCCGCCGCGCCCCGCCATTTCGGACGATGAAATCCGCGAGAGCATCGAGCATGGCCAGTTGCGCATCCAGCGGGAGCGCGGCACCGACCTCACGATCTTTTCGCCGCGCGCCGCCGGCATGGGCCATCATCTCGCGACGGCGCAAGCCAATGCGGTCTGGTCGGAAGCATGCAACGATCTCGTGCATCGCGTCGTCGAGATGTTTCCGCGCAACTTCATCGGCGTGTGCCAGTTGCCGCAAGCGCCGGGCGTGCTGCCCGCGAACTGCATCGCGGAGTTGCGTCGCTGTGTGGACGAGCTTGGTTTTATCGGCTGCAATCTGAATCCCGATCCGTCGGGCGGCCACTGGTCCGGGCTGCCGCTCACGGACCGCGCGTGGTATCCGCTCTACGAGGCGATGGTCGAGCTCGATGTGCCCGCGATGATCCACGTGTCGTCGTCGTGCAATCCGAACTTCCATGCGACCGGCGCGCATTACATCAACGGCGATACCTCCGCGTTCATGCAGTTGTTGCAGGGCGATCTGTTCGCCGATTTCCCGACGCTCAAGTTCATCATTCCGCACGGCGGCGGCGCGGTGCCGTATCACTGGGGGCGTTATCGCGGACTCGCACAGGACATGAAGCGGCCGCTGCTGACCGAATATCTGCTGAACAACGTCTTCTTCGACACCTGCGTCTATCACCAGCCGGGCGCGGAACTGCTCGCGAAAGTGATTCCGGCGAAGAACATCCTGTTCGCCTCGGAGACGATCGGCGCGGTGCAGGGCATCGATCCGGAAACCGGCCACTACTTCGACGACACGCGCCGTTATATCGACGCGATCGACTGGCTGAGCGATGCGGACCGCCAGCTCATTTTCGAAGGCAACGCGCGCGCGGTATACCAACGCCTTCCCGCGCAACTCGAACGACAACAACGATCGACCGAAGGAGCGACGACATGAATCACATCGGATGGCGCGAGTATGACTCCGCGACGCAGGCGAACCCGGCGACGCTCGCCGTGCTGCGCGAGCTCGCGGTCTCGCTCCTGAGCGACAACATGGCCCGCGTGAGCGGCACGACCGGCCTGCGCCCGTTTCATCGGCCGAAGCCGATGGCCGGCACCGCGGTCACGGTACGCACGCGCGGCGGCGACAATCTCGCGATTCATCGCGCGTTCGACTACTGCCGTCCGGGCGACGTGCTCGTGATCGACGGCGCGGGCGAACTCACGCAGGCGCTGATGGGCGACATCATGGCGAGCTACGCGGAAAGCCTCGGCGTGCAGGGTCTCGTGATCGACGGCGCGATCCGCGATGTCGGCGCGCTCGGCCAGCGCGATTTTCCGGTGTACGCGCGCGGCGTGACGCATCGCGGGCCGTACAAGAACGGCCCGGGCGAGATCAACGTGCCGGTGACGGTCGGCGGGATGGTGGTGCATCCGGGCGATATCGTCGTCGGCGACGAAGACGGCGTGCTCGCCATTTCGCCCGCCGATGTCGAAGCGGTGATCGAGGGCGCGCGCAAGCAGGCGGCCAAGGAAGCGGCGGCGCTCAAATCCATCGCGGAAGGACGCTTCGACCGCGCGTGGGTCGCCGTGCAGCACGACCGCATGATGAACGGCTGACCCCTTGCCGAGCCGTGGCGAACGCGCGCATGATGGCGCGTTCGCTTCCCTGCCCCATCGCCATGCCCGACTATCTGACCGCAGCAACACTGCTGGACCTTGCGCGACGCGCCGACGCTTGCGCGCCCGGTCCATGCACGTGCACCAAGACGCCGCTCGACGGCTGGCAATCGCAGCCGCTTTCGCTCGACGAATCGCAACTCCGCGAAATCGGCACGCTGCTCTCCGAACACGATCCCGAACCGACCTTCGCCGAATACCTGCCTGGCAAGATCGATTACTGGTCCGCCGATGCGCCCATCGCGCCGCGCTATTTTCCGTACAACCGCTGCGGCGTGTGGGAATGCACGTCTTGCGGGCGGCTTTATCTGCGCTATACGGAAGGCGGCGGCTATTTCGTCGATCGGAGAATCCGCGCGTTGCGTCTTGCCCTGATCGAAGACGTGCCGTTGTGAGCGTCGATAGTCCCAGAAGAAGAACTACGCGCCAGTGACCGATTTCACTTCTTTCCTGAGCGCCTCGACGATCTGCTTCAACGCCTGCTTCTGCTCGTCGTCGAGCGGCTGCAACGGTGTGCGCAATCCGCCGGTGCGCAGTCCGGCGAACTCGCATCCCTGCTTGATCGACTGGACGAATTTGCCTGCGTCTTCGAGGAAATCCATCAGCGGCATCATCGCGGACATAATCCGGCGGCCCTTGTCGAAATCCTTCTCGACCACGCACGCCTCGTACAGCGCGATATGTTCTTCCGGCAGAAAGTTCGATCCCGCGCACACCCAGCTTCGCGCGCCCCACGCAAAGAATTCGAGCGCCTGATCGTCCCAGCCGCAAGAGAGATTGATGCTCGGAAAGTGTCGCGCGAGCATGTGCAACTGGCCCGTGCTGCCCGAGCTCTCCTTGATCGCGATGAAGTTCTTCGATTTCGCCACGACCGCTTCGAAGAACTTGCGTCCCATCAGCGCATTCGTGCGTCCGGGATAGTTGTAGAGCATCGCGGGCAGACCGGCGGCCTGATCGACCGCGAGCGCATGAATGGCATTCTCTTCCTCGGTCGGCAACGCGTACGGAGGCGAACTGACGAGGATCGCATCCGCGCCGATCGACTTCGCCGCCTTGGCATACTCGACCGAATCTTCAGTGCGAATCGCGCCCGTTCCAACGATGAGCGGCACGCGCGTACCGATGATCTCCTTGGCGAGCGCTGCAAGCTCGAAGCGCTCCTGCGGCGTGTGCGAATAGTATTCGCCCGTGGACCCGCCAATGATGATGCCATGCACCTTCGAAGCAATCAGGTGCTCGATGACGTCGGCGAACGCTTGTTTGTCGATGCTTCCGTCGCTCGACAAGGGGGTGATCGCGGGGGTGTAAATGCCTTCGAATTTCATGGTCCAGCCTCAGCTAAGAAAAGGTACGGGTAATGGATTGCTTCGCTACGGATGACTGAGTGTCGTTGCGGCTCGCTCAACTCTCGAGACCGGCCATTTGCTGCCCCCCCCATAAGGTTGCGTTCACGCCCAGCGAGAGGAACGGTTCGGGCGGAGCCGTTTTCGGTCCCGGCGACTTCAAGAGATGCTCCACGAGCCTGTTGCTCTTGCCGGCGATCCAGTCGGCCAGCAGCGTGCCCGTCACCGTCCCGCGCGTGATGCCCAGACCGTTGCAGCACAGCGCACCATAGACGTTCGGTCCCAACTGGCCGAAGAACCCTTCGTGGTTCTGCGAGAGCGCCAGCGAGCCGCTCCACGTGTAATCGAAGCCGACATCGGGCAGCATGGGAAACCGCCGCTGAAACGACAGCTTATGCCTTTTCGCCATGCGCGCCAGATACTGCGGTTTCGGCCGTCCATCGGGATTGAAACTGAAGCTGTTGCGAATCAGGATCCGGTTGTCAGGCGTGCGTCGCACCGTGCTGCCGAACGGGTCCGCCGGAATGACGCCCCAGAACGGCTTGCCGCCCAACGCCTCCTGCTCTTGCGGCGTCAGCGGTCTGCTCAGACTCGCATACAGGAAAACGGGCAGCATGGAACGTTTGAGAAAGCCGAACCTCATGCCGAAGGCGTTGTTGGCGAGAATGAGCTTGTCGGTGACGATCTGCCCTTGCGCATGGCCCAGCACGACCTTCTTGCCATACTCCACCTCGGTGATCGGCGTGCGCTCGTACAGCGTCACGTTGGCCGGCAGACTGTCGGCAAGACCTTTGACGAGCGCCGATGGCTGCACGAGAATCGTGCCGGGCGTATAGAGCGCGCGCTTGTAGAAGCGCGTCCCGATATGCGCAGGCAAGTCGCGTCCCTCGATCATTTCGTATTGCTGATCAAGCTTGTCGAGGCCGCGCCGATACGCATCGAGCACTTCGACGCCGCGGCTTTCCACGGCGGCCTGATACTTGCCGGACGCGTGCATCGCACAGTCGATCCCGTGCTTTTCGACGATATCGCGAAGAATCGACTGCCCGAGCAGATTCAACTGCAAGGTCGCTTTCGCCGTCTCGATGTCGCCGATATAGTCGTCGGCCCCGATATCGTGCGGCAGATCGATGGCAAAGCCTGCGTTGCGCCCGGCCGTGCCAAAGCCCACTTCCTGCGCTTCGACGAGCACGATCTCCTCGTCCGGAAAATTCAGCGCAAGCTGCCGCGCGGCGGCGAGACCGGTGTATCCCGCGCCCACGACCGTCCAGCGCGCATCCTTCTTCCCTATGTGCGGCGGCCTGGGCGTGCGGGGGCCGCTAAGGTGATACCAGCCACACGCGGAATCATCCGCAGGCGTTGAAGTGACCTTTTGCATTGTCGATTCCAGCTTCTAATCTTTTTAGGCATCTCCCACGGCGCACCTTGTCTCCAGAATCGGCGCGTCGCAGGCTTCTGATACGTATCTTGGGTACAACGATATCCAATCGAAATCTACGCCACCACCGATATTTTCTTGGGTCGTAGCACTACTTTTCGTTATGCAAGCGATGACGACGCAGGCACGCGTTAATGGCCGAAGCCCGCAGCCGTCTCCGAGAGGCTCTTGCCTTTGGTCTCGGGCGCAAGCCATTGCGACAATGCCGCGCCCAGACCGGCGATGCCGGCCGCGATCAGCATGGTTCCCGAAGCGCCGATATGGATCATCGACCAGGGCAGCAGGAACGTGCCGAGACCCGCTCCGACCCGGCTCACGGCGGCCGCGAAGCCCGTCCCGATGCAGCGCACCTCGGTCGGGAAGACCTCGCCGGGATAGATGCCCGTCAGCGTGTTGTACCCTGCGTTGAAGAACGAGAAGACGAGAAACAGCGCCAGCACGGCGACCGGCGGCGCGCCCGTCCATAAGCCGATGATCGCGAGCACCACGGTGCACAGCCATTGCGGCGGGACCGTCAGCGTGCGGCGGCCGAGTTTTTCGATCAGGAGGACCGTTACCACGACACCGGCGAGTGCGACCGCGGAAAGACCGATGCCGCCCGCGAGCCCGCCGCCGAGACCGTACTTCTGGAGCACGCTATCCGCGAAGGTGCCGATCGCGAAGTACGGCGTCACGGCGCAGAACCAGAACATCGACATGAACAGCGTGGCGCGCCAATGCTTCGGCGAGAAGAGCATGCCGAGCCTCGCGCCGTCCACGCCCGCGCATTCGCGCTCGACGTCCGCCGCGTCGGCGGGATTCTCCATGTAGCGCCGGGCAATCGCGCGCGCCTCGCGCTGGCGTTTCTGGTTCCACAGCCACCGCGGCGACTCCGGCAGACCGAAACGCGCAAGAAACAGGATCGCCGCGATGAATGAACTCGTCCCCAGGATGAAGCGCCAGCCGAGGTGAGTCGATTCATTGAGCGCATATCCGACAGCGAAGGCGACCATGAATCCCGTGTACCACGCGACCTGCGTCAAGCCCATGAGCCGTCCTCGCAGCCGGGAAGGCGCGAACTCCGACATGAGCGGCCAGCCGACGGAGTATTCCGCGCCGATCGCGACGCCCATCAACAGCCGCACGAAGAACAGTTCCAATGGCGAGTTGACGAAGAACTGCATGACGGACGAAATCAGGAACAGCCCCATATCCGCCATGAAAAGCGGTTTGCGGCCGTACTTGTCGGCGGCCCAGCCACCCAGCGGAGAGCCGAACAGAATGCCGAACAATGCGCCGGC
This sequence comes from Caballeronia sp. PC1, assembly GCF_021353155.1. NCBI lineage: Bacteria > Pseudomonadati > Pseudomonadota > Betaproteobacteria > Burkholderiales > Burkholderiaceae > Caballeronia > Caballeronia sp. PC1. Next base: position 272,195 of record NZ_JAJUBH010000002.1, on the reverse strand, counting down.
GGCGATCAGGCCTTCCCAGAACGTCGAGATGCCGAGTTCGGCGGTCAGCCTTGCGCTCACCGGGCCGACAATGCCCAGGATATAACCGTCGAGAAACATGCCGCCCGTCAGGACGAAAATCATCCTCATCATGAAACGTCGTTTGAACGCGGCCGAAGTCTCAGTTTCGGGCATTTCGCCGAATGCGCTCAAACTCTTGTTCTGCAATGACATAACAGCTCCTCCAGTTTCCGGCTCGTGCGCTCGCTCTTTTTATTCTGTTTCGCACAAGCGCATTTCAGACCCAACGAATGCGTCGGTTTTATTTCGACATCCGAATTATTATGGGTTTTGAAAAAGATGAGACAAGCAAATGAGCGGACGGGACGCTTTCGTCCCGTCACGCTATTTGAAGTCAGACAGGCATGGGCCGGCTAGAACGCCGCCGCACTCAGAACTCGTCCGTCTCGTCGTCGGTGAGATCGAGCCAGAGGGTCTTGAGCTGCGTGTACTGATCGTGTGCATGCAGCGAGTTGTCGCGCCCGCCGAAGCCCGATTGCTTATAGCCGCCGAACGGCGTGGTGATATCGCCCTCGCCGAACGAGTTCACCGTCACGGTGCCCGCCCGGATCGCACGCGCGGCGCGCAACGCCCGCTTGCCATCGCCGATGAAAACGGACGCGCACAGGCCGTATTCGGTGTCGTTCGCGATCTCGATTGCGTCCTTGAGGCTGTCCACCGTGATCACCGCGAGAATCGGCCCGAAAATTTCTTCGCGCGCATGCTTCGCGTCGTTGCTTTCGACATCGATGATGGCCGGATGGACATAGCGCCCCATGCTCGTCTCGCCGCCGAACAGCACGTTGATATCGCCCGACAGATACGACTGGACCTTCTCGAAATGCTGCTTCGAAACCAGCGGACCGACGCGGTTGGCGGGATCGAGCGGATCGCCCACGCGCCATTCGGCGGCCAGCTTCACGACGCGTTCGAGCAGCGGCGCCTTGATGTCGCGATGCACGATCAGCCGCGCGATCGCCGAGCAGTTCTCGCCCATGTTCCAGAGCGCGCCGTTGACGATGTGCGCTGCCACGGCGTCGAGGTTCGCTGCGTCGGGCATCACGACGCACGGATTCTTCCCGCCCATCTCCAGCACGACTTCCTTGAGATTGCTTTCCGACGAGTAGGTCAGGAAGCGGCGGCCCGTCGCCGTCGAGCCGGTGAACGACACCATGTCGATGTCGGGATGGCGGCCGATCGGCTCGCCCACCGAACGGCCGCTACCGGTCACGACATTGAACACGCCAGCGGGAATGCCCGCCTCCAGCGCGAGTTCGGCGACGCGCATCGTGGTCAGCGAGGTTTCGACGGCCGGCTTCACGACGAGCGAGCAGCCTGCGGCGAGCGACGGACCGATCTTCCACGCCAGCATCAACAGCGGAAAATTCCACGGCAGAACCAGACCGACGACGCCGACCGGTTCACGCACGATCATCGAGATGTGATTGTCCGATGCGGGGGACACCTGATCGTAGATCTTGTCGATGGCCTCGGCGTGCCAGCGCAGCACGTTGACGGTCTCGGGGACATCGACGGTCTGACAGTCGAAAATGGTCTTGCCGGCGTCGAGACTTTCCATCACCGCGAGTTCGAGCGCGTTCTTTTCGACCAGATCGGCGAGACGGAGAATGGCGTGCTTGCGCTCGGCGGGATGCAGCTTCGACCAGCGGCCGTCGTTGAACGCCGTGCGCGCGCTTGCGACGGCCGCGTCCACATCGGCCTTCGAGCAGGCGGGCACGTCCGCGAGGCGTTCGCCCGTCGCCGGATTGGTGCTCGTGAACGTCTCGCCGGACAACGCTTTGCAAAGCTTGCCATCGATGATCGCGGAACTCGGCAAGGTCAGGTCGTGAGCGATCCGGTGATATTCACTCGCGGAAAGAAAGTCGGTCATTCGTGTCTCCGTTGATATCAGTTTTCGAGAACCGGCCGCACTGCATGGCCATTCCCGATGTCGGAAACACAATATCGAACTGCCGACGCGCTCACCAACGATATTTTCTGGGAAGAAACCGGTACTTTTGGTTATGGGCGCGCTCAGTTCGACCGCTTGAGCCGCATCGCGACTGAAAAGCGTTCGGCGGGATGAATGCTCACGGACGTCTCGAAACTCTCGCCCGCCGAATCCAGATAGCGCCGCACGATCTCGAGCGCCGCCGTGCCCGGTTCCACGCGCAGCCGCTTCGCCATTTCGTCCGGCACCAGCACCGCGCGAATCGCCTGCTGAATCTCCGCGATGCCGTGCCCGTAGCGTTCCTCGATCATCGCGCTGATCAATGTGTCGGGCTGCTCGCGCGCGCGCTCGGCCACGTCGGCATAGTCGGGCGCGATATACACGTCCGTCCAGCCGACCGGCGCGCTGCCCTTTCCTCCCTCGATGCGCAAGCTCGATATGCGCAGAAACCGCGTGCCTTCGTCGCATTGCAGTGTCCGGGCGAGATCGCGATCCGCGGCGATCACCTCCGTCGATTGCACGAGCCGCAAATGCTCGGAACCGAATTGCGCGAGATCGTCGACGGAAGCGAGCGTCGGGCGGAATTCGCTTCGCGGGCGCGACGACTCGACGCGCGTGCCGGCGTTTTTCCGTCGCGAAACCAGACCGAGTTGCTGGAGTTCATGCAGCGCCGCGCGCACCGTATGGCGGCTCGTGCGGTAGTGATCCCGCAATTCGAGTTCGGTCGGCAGCACCGTGCCGACGGGATAGCGCCCCGAAGCGATCGCTTCGGTCAGTTCGCGCGCGATGTCTGCGAAATGGGGTCGGTTGGTCATCTTGTCCCTGAGTCTGTCTTTTCTGCTTGCTAGGGTAAATCATAGCTTGCCCGTACATGTCCGGACATATTATTCTGCATATGTCCGGACTTATTCCGATCTTCGAGGTTGCAATGACACACTCTCCCGTTCCGATGGCCAGCACCGTGGTCGATTCCATCCTGTTTCGCGACGCCTTCGGAACCGCGAAGATGCGCGCGCTGTTTTCCGATCATGCGCTGATCCAGCGCTATATCGACGTCGAAGTCGCGCTGGCCAAGGCTGAAGCGCGAACCGGCGTGATTCCCGCCGAAGCCGCCGACGTGATCGCGCGCGAGTCGACCATTCAGCGCATCGATTTCGATCACATGCGCGAAGAGACCGATATCGTCGGCTATCCGATCCTGCCGCTCGTGCATCAACTGGTCGAGATGTGCGGCGACGCGGGCCGCTACGTCCATTGGGGGGCGACGACGCAGGACATCATGGACACGGCGGTCGCGCTGCAAGTGCGCGACGCGCTCGATTCGATCGACGGCGATATCCGCGAACTGCGCGCGATTCTCGCGGATCTGGCGAAGAAGCATCGCGACACGCCGATGGCCGGCCGCACGCACTTGCAGCAGGCCTTGCCGGTCACGTTCGGCTACAAGGTCGCGATCTGGCTCGCGATGTTCGATCGCCATCAGGAACGCCTGGCGCAGATGCGCGAACGCGTGGCCGTCGTCGAATTCGCGGGCGCGGCGGGCACGCTGGCATCGCTTGGCGACAACGGCTTCGAAGTACAAAAAGCGCTCGCCGAAGAACTGAAACTCGGCGTGCCCGCCACGACCTGGCACGTCGCTCGCGATGGCTTCGCCGAGGCCGTCAACCTGCTCGCGCTGGTCACGGGCTCGCTCGGCAAGATCGCGCTCGACATCATGATCATGGCGTCCACCGAGTTCGCCGAAGTCTACGAGCCGTTCGTGAAGGGACGCGGCGCGAGCAGCACCATGCCGCAAAAGCGCAATCCCATTTCCAGCGAACTCATGCTCGCCGCGGCGAAGGCCGTGCGCCAGCACGCGGGCCTGATGGTCGATGCGATGGTGCAGGACTTCGAGCGCGCGACCGGCCCGTGGCACGCGGAGTGGATCGCGATTCCCGAAAGCTTCATCCTCACGGCGGGCGCGCTGCATCAGGCGAAGTTCGCGCTCGGCGGCCTGATCGTCGATGAAGCGCGCATGAAGCACAACCTCGGCATCAGCAAGGGCTTGATCGTCGCGGAAGCGGTGATGATGGGCATGGCGCCGCACATCGGACGTCAGCAGGCGCATGACGTCGTGTACGACGCCTGCCGCACGGTGAACGAGCATGGCGGCACGCTGGCAGAAGCGCTCGCCGCCCTGCCCGAAGTCACGCGGCACTTCGACCGCGCCGCCATCGACCGCATGACCGATCCCGCGAACTATCTCGGTCTCGCCCCGCAGATGGTGGACCGCGCCATCGCGCTGTCGAGCGAAATCTGAACGTGACGAATCATGGAGGAGCAGGCGATGCATAACCAACCCGCATCACACGACGCAACCGCCGCAGCGAAGAAGAAGCTGCCGTGGTACCGCAAGCTCGGCATGCAGGTGCTATTGGCGCTCGTCATCGGCATTGCGGTCGGATTGTTGTTTCCGAAGTTCGGCGCCCAGCTCAAGGTGCTCGGCGATATCTTTCTCGCGCTCATCAAGGCGGGCGTCGCGCCGCTCGTGTTTCTCACGATCGTGCACGGCATCGCCTCGGCGGGCGACGTGAAGAGCGCGGGACGCGTGGGCTGGCGCTCGATCGTCTACTTCGAAGTCGTCTCGACGATCGCGCTCGCCGTCGGCCTGCTCGCGGGCAACCTGCTGCAGACCGGCAAGGCGATGACATCCGTCACCGTCGGCGCGGTGCCCGCGATGGCGGTCAAAGCCGCGCCGCAGGGGTTCACCGAGTTCGTCATGCATATCGTGCCGGACAACTTCATCGGCGCGTTCGCGAAGGGTGAGTTGCTGCAGGTCGTCGTGCTCGCGGTGATGGTCGGCATCGGCATTCTCGCGATTCCCGAGCGCCGCCGCGTGCGCATCAACGAAGGGCTCGATCTCATTTCCGAAGTGCTGTTCTCGTTCATCAACCTCGTGATGAAGCTTGCGCCGCTCGGCACGCTCGGCGCGATCGCCTTCTCCGTGGGCAGCAACGGCACGGCGGTGCTGATCGCGCTCGCGCAACTCGTGTTGAGCTTCTATGCCGTGGTCGTGCTGTTCATCGTCGTGGTGATGGGCGTGATCGCAAAGCTCGCGGGCTTTAGCCTGTGGCGCTTTCTGCGCTATATCAAGGACGAAATCTTCATCGTGCTCGGCACCGCTTCGTCGGAAAGCGCCCTGCCGCGTCTTCTGATCAAGCTCGAACGGCTCGGTTGCGCGAAGCAGACCGTCGGGCTCGTGCTGCCGACCGGCTATGCGTTCAATCTCGACGGCACGTCGATCTTCATGTCGATGGGCGTGATGTTCATCGCGCATGCGTATGGCGTGCCGATCACGCTGGATCATCAGATCGGCATTCTGTTGCTCATGCTGCTCACGTCGAAGGGCGCGGCCACGGTGTCGGGCGGCTCGTTCGTGGTGTTTGCCGCGACCGTCACGTCGACCGGCATTCTGCCCGTGGAGGGTCTCGCGCTGATCTTCGGCGTGTACCGCTTCATGTCGATGGCGATCGCCACCTGCAATACCATCGGCAACAGCCTCGCGACGGTCGTGATCGCCAAGTGGTCGCGCACGTTCGATGACAGCGTCGCCGAGCGGCATCTGCATCCCGAACGCTACCCGGACATCGCGCAGGCCGACGAGAACCTTGCGGACGGCAATCTGTTGCCCGAAGATATGAACGACGCCAATCCGCATCCTCACGGCATTTCAATCACGAGATAGTGTCACGCGCCATGACCACACCATCGCGAATCGAACATGATGCATTCGGCCCCGTCGAGATTCCGTCGGATCGTTACTGGGGCGCGCAGACGCAACGCGCCCTCGGGCTTTTCGAAGTGGGCGAGGAGCGCTTCCCGGTGGTGCTGTTGCGCGCCTTCGGCTTGCAGAAGTTCGCGGCCGCGCGCGCCAACGTGCAATGCGGCGCGCTCGCGCCCGAGCTGGCTTCGGCAATCGAGCAGGCCGCGATCGAACTGCGCGAGGGAAAATGGGACGGCCATTTTCCGCTGACGATTTGGCAGACGGGGTCCGGCACGCAGACCAACATGAACGCCAACGAGGTCATCGCGAACCGCGCGAACGAGTTGCTTGGACAGCCGCTCGGCACGAAGGCGCCGGTGCATCCGAACGATCACGTCAACCGTTCGCAATCGTCCAACGACAGCTTTCCCACGGTGATGCACGTCGCGGCGGCCATCGAGGTGAGCGAACGTCTGCGGCCCGCGCTGGACGAACTTCGCGCGGCGCTCGCGGAACGCAGCCAGGCGTTCGCCGAGGTCCTGAAAGTCGCGCGCACGCATCTGATGGACGCCGTGCCGATGACCATGGGGCAAACGTTCGGCACCTTCGCGCAGCAGCTTTCGAACGCGCTCGCCCGCCTCGACGATGCCTTGCCGCGCCTTCTGATCCTGCCGCAGGGCGGCACCGCTGCCGGCACGGGGCTGAACGCGCCGAAGGGTTTCGACGCCCACTTCTGCGCGACGCTCGCGGAGGCGACCGGCTTGTCCTTCGTTCCGAACGCGCACAAGTTCGAAGGCATGGCGGGACACGACGCGCTGGTGGAACTGTCGGGCGCATTGAACACCATCGCGACTTCGCTTCTGAAAATCGCGAACGACATCAGGCTGCTCGCGTCCGGCCCGCGCTGCGGTCTCGGCGAATTGCTGATTCCGGATGACGGTCTCACTTCCTCCATCATGCCGGGCAAACGGAACCCGACCATCGCGGAAGTCGTCGCGCAGGCGTGTTTTCAGGTCATCGGCAATCACCAGACGATCACCGTCGCCAACGCATCCGGCAACTTCGAACTGAACGTCGCCAAGCCGGTGCTCGTGTACAACCTGCTGCAATCGATGCGCGTGCTCGCCGATTCAGCCCGCGTGTTTGCAAGACGCTGTATCCGCGGCATCGACGTGAACCGCGAACAGCTCGCGACAAACGTCGAGCGGTCGCTGCTCGCCGTCACCGCACTCAATCCGACACTCGGTTACGACCGCGTCGCGCAGATCACGGCGAAAGCCCTGCACGAGCGCATCACGCCGCGCGCGGCGGCGATCGCACTCGGTTTTCTCGATGGCGACGAATACGACCGGCTGGTCGATTTCGCCGCGCTCGCCGCGGGTGACGCCTCGAAGCGCTGACCGGCTTCAGAAATCGGTCGTCATCGACAACAGCACGGTGCGCGGCGCGCCCATCGTCAGATAGCCGCCGATGGTCGATGCCCAGTACGACTTGTTCGCCACGTTCAGCACGCTCGCGCGGAACGTCGTGGGCTTGCCGAACAGCACGGTGGCGTAGCGCGCGCCGAGGTCGAAGCGGTCCCAGGCGGGAATCGCGAGCGTGTTCGTCACGTTCAGATACTGCGAGCCCGTGTGGATCCAGCGCGCCGTCAGCGTCAAGCCGCTGAGCACGGGCACGTCGTATTCCGCGTTGACGTTGAACAACATGGTCGGCACGCCGATCGGCTTGTTGCCGTCGGTTGCACCGCTGGCCGTGCCTTCCTGCGTCGCGTGAAGATACGTCGCGCCCGCGATCAGGCGCACGCCTTTCAGCGGCTCGCCGTAAATCGATGCCTCCAGCCCGCGATGCTTCTGCGTCCCGTCCGCGACGAAAACGTTCGAACTGTTGACGAAGGTGAGCGGCCGCTCGATCTGGAACGCCGCGAACGACGCGCCGTACTGGCCGTTGTCGTATTTCGCGCCGACTTCCCATTGTTTCGACTTCGCCGGCGGCAGCTGGTCGCCAAAGTTCGCGGCGGTATTGGGCGCGGCGTCGCCGATGGTCAGCGCTTCGCTATGGTTCGCGAACAGCGCGACGTGCTCCATCGGCCTGACGACGAGACCGAACACCGGCGTCGTGATCGAGTCGTTGTAATTGCGCGTCTGTGTGCCGGTGTACGCGTAAGTGTTCGACAGCAATTCCTGATGGCGCGCACCAATGGTGAACAGTACGCGGTCGTTCAGGAAGCCGAGCGTGTCGGAGACGGCGATGCTGCGCATCAGGTTCAACGCCGTTGTCTGCGGATCGGCCAGATTGCCGCCCGAAAGCGTCGTCGGCGGATACGGCACTTGCGGCGTGTCGTAGAGGCTCGTCGGAAACGCGCTGCTGAACGTGAACGCCGACATCGAATCGACCCGCACGATCGACGCGCCCGCCGTCACGAAATGCGACACCGGACCCGTGTTGAAGTGGCCGCGCACGCCCGCTTCCGCCGACGAGCCGTCTTCCTTGTGCGGCACGCCGAGGCGCGTCGCCGTGGTCGTGCCGTTCGCCTGAACGCTCGGCGACGAGTATTCGCCCTGCTCGTCGGTGTGGCGCATGCCGCCCGTCACGTAGGCCGTCCAGCCGGGCAGGAAATCGTACTCGGCGCGCAGGATGCCGACCGTATCTTCGATCGAGCTGAAGCTCCAGGTCTGCGCGTAGTTATAGGTCGCCGCGGGCGGGCCGGGAATGAAGTTCGCGAAGTCGTTGACCGTCGGACGGCCGCTGTTGATGCGCTGGCGCTGGTACAGGAAATCGCCGTAAAGACGCAGCTTGTCGCCGCGCCAGTCGAGCGACACGGCCGTGGTGTTGTCGCGGCGGTGTTCGCCGTCGATGCTCGTCTCGCCGTCGTGATTCGCCTGATTCACGCGGATGCCGAACTGCCCTTCGCTGCCGAAGCGCCGGCCGATATCGACGTGCGCCCCGATCTCGCCCGATGCCGTGCCGTCGAGCGTGACGCGCGTGAGCGGCTTGTCGTCGGCGCGCTTGAGTTGCAGATTGATGCCGCCGCCCACCGCCGAGCCGTTCGGCGACGCGCCGTTCAGGAACGCATTCGCGCCCTTGAACACGTCCACGCGTTCGAGCGCGTCGGTCGCGACGAGCTGGCGCGGCGTGATGCCGTACAGGCCGTTCAGCGAGACGTCGTCGCCCTGCAGCTCGAAGCCTCGGATCACATACGTCTCCGCGAAATTGCCGAAAGCATACGCAGTCCGAACCGAGGGATCGTTCGCGAGCACGTCGGCGATGGTGCGCGCCTGCTGATCTTCGATCAGCTTCGACGTATAGGTCGTCATGCTGAACGGCACGTCGAGCATGTTTTGCTGGCCGAGCACGCCGAAATCGGCGCCCCGGGCGACCTGACCGCCCGCGAAGGTCGGCGCGAAATCGCCGGGCAATGACTCCTTCGACGCCTGGACCTTGACGGCCGGCAAGGTGCTTTCCTGCGGCGCGGCGGCGGCGGTATCGGCAGATTGCGCCTGCGCCGACAGGGAAAAGACCATCGCAACGGCTGCGACGACGGCAGCGCGATGCGACAGCGCTCGGACAGGCGCGGCCTGCGAATGTGAAGTACGGGACGAACGTGAGGCGGACATGAATGCGGACACTACGGGATGAGTCGGTCTTCCGTCCCGGGGCGCGACTGGAATCCGGGCGGCGTTGTTCTGACTCGCACGAGGCAAGACTGAATTATGCGCGGATTATAGAGTGAATAAGAGTCGTTATCATTCACGAATTGAGATGTTTTGCGCAAACGCAACATCCCACCCGCGTGTGGTGTTCTTGTCGAGCTTTATTCGAGGTATCGATGCGAGATTCGAACCGCGGCGGGCAGCCGTTATGACGCCACGGAACCGCCGCGCGCCGCGCGTGCGTCCGCAGCCGCCGCCGAATGTCGGCGCGCCGCCCGCTTTCTGAACCAGATGATGAGGCCGGTGGCGCTCAAGACCGCCACAGCGATGCCCACCGCGCTCACGAGAATGCGCCCGCTCAGGCCCACGATGCGCCCCGAATGCAGCGGAAACTGCGCCTGCATGAAGATGTCGCCCGCCGAGCCGCGGCCGGGAATCGTCGAGCCCGCGAGCGCGCCCGTCTGACCGTTGTAGTAGAGCCAGGCGTTGCCGAGACCCATGTCGCCGTGATCGTGACCGGGCGCGAAAAAGCCGACGCCATACGCCTTGAACATCGGCGCATAGTAGAGCGCGCCCATCGGTTCGGTCAGATTCTCGCGCTGCGCGTCGCGGGCGGCGGCGGCGATGATCGCTTCGCGCGTGGCCACGGGCTTGCCCGGCGGGCCGGCGCGCACGAGCTCCGGATTGTCGAGGAACGAGGGCGAGAGCTTCGAGAACATCGAGACGACCGGACGCATCACCGGCTCGGCGAGATTCATCGAGATCGACGTGAGCGCCATCACGAGCAGCAGGCCCCAGATCCACACGCCGCCCGAGCGATGCAGGTCGAACGTGAGCGCGTAGCCGCCGCGTTTTACGCGAAACGCGAACGACTTGCGCCATGCCTTCACGCTCGGAAACGAGAGGATCAGCGCGATGCCGCTGTCGAGAAACCACATGATGCCGACAATGCCGATCAGCCACGTGCCGACATCGAAACCGCCGACGATCGGCAAATGCAGCGTGTAGTGCAGCTTGTAGAGAAACGGCATCAGGTCGATGCGCGCCAGCGAGAACGCGCCCCACATGCGTTGCGCCTGAACCTGGCCCGTCGCGGGATCGACGGCGATCTGGTTGTACGGCACGTCGTACGGCGCGTTCGTCGCCGGATTCGTGCGCGGCATGACCATCATCTGCGCGGTATGCCCCGGCTCGACGCCAAGCGGCATGTACGTCACCTCGACGCGCGGATCGGCGGCCTCCACGCGGCGCGCGAGTTCGAGCGGCGGCAGCGCCGGGCCCCCGGTGCGCGCGTGGAAAAAGGCGGGATTGAGTATCTCGTCGATCTCGTGATCCCACGCGATGATCGCGCCGGTGAGACCCGAGACGAATAGAAAGAGCGCGGTCGCGACGCCGAGCCATCGATGCAGGCGAACCAATACCGGCCTCATGCCCGCAATCCTTCGAAGGAGCCGTGCGCAAACGCAATCATCGTTACGATGTTATGTAAATAGGAATTGTTCGCATTTTATAGACATTCGATCCGATATACAAGGTTCTCGTAAGCTGCTTACCAGGATTTCCGGTTCAGGCGGCGAGCGGGCGGAAAGGGGCCTGCGACACACTTCGACATAACTCCCGCGTCACGCCCGTCCCTTCTGCGACAAGGCTTTGCGGGCGACCCGTGACATTCCATGAAATAGTTTGTGCGTGGTTTTTAACCGGGTCGATCGCCACAATGGGTTCATTCGCAACCACCCACCAAGGCGAACCATCATGGAACCCGCACTGCTCGCAAAGATTTCGATGTACGCGTTGGGCATCGTCCTCGCCGCGTCGATGATCGAAGCCATCGTTCTGCACTTCAAGCACAAGGGCACCGACAAGGCTTTCGACTGGCACGAAACCTGGATTTCGCTCGTCGATCTCGTCGGCCGCAAGCTGCTCGCGTTCGTGCCGATCTCGCTCGCGACGCCGGTCTTCAACTTCGCGTGGGAGCATCGCATCCACACGGTCACGACGAACACCGCGCTCACGCTCTTTCTGCTCTTCATCGGACAGGAGTTCTGCTACTACTGGTACCACCGCGCGTCGCACACGATCCGCTTCTTCTGGGCGAATCACGCGGTGCATCACTCGCCGAACCAGTTGACGCTGTCGTCCGCGTACCGGCTGGGCTGGCTGACCAAGCTCGCGGGCTCGGCCATCTTCTTCACCCCGCTCGTGTGGCTCGGCGTGAAGCCGGAAGTGGTGCTCGCGGTCGTGTCGATCAACCTGCTCTATCAGTTCTGGCTGCACGCAACCTGGATTCCGAAGCTCGGCTGGCTCGAATACGTGTTCAACACGCCCTCGTCGCACCGCGTGCACCACGCTTCGAACGCGACGTATCTGGATGCGAACTTCGGCGGCGTGCTCGTGATCTTCGACCGGCTGTTCGGCACCTATGTGGAAGAACGCGCCGATGAACCCTGCGTCTACGGTCTCACGACCCCGGTGACGTCGCACAACCCGGTCGTCGTCGAGATGGAGCACTGGGTCAGCCTCGTGAAGGACATGTTCAACGCGAAGAGCGTGTCGGATGCGGTCGGCTTCTTGCTGCGTCCTCCGGGCTGGCTGCCGAACGGCGAAGGCAAGACGACGGAAGAGTTGCAAAAACGCGCGGCGCAGGCGGTCGACCAACCGGTTCACGCCGGACACTAAGAAGCGCTTCGCAGCAGTACTTTCGAATCCCGATGCCCGCATCGGGATTTTTTTATTGCTTACGGCGGATCGTGGCCGCCGCGACGCCCGCCGCGCCAAAGGCGCACGCCGCCGAGAGCAGCGCGACGGCGCGCAACGCCTCGGCGATGGCTTCGGACTGCGCGCGTGCAAGCGGCGTCGCGGGCGCGGCGGGAAGCACGTCGGCGTCGAGCACGGACAGGCTCTGGCGCGGCACATGCAAGCGGTCGAGCCGCGCCGACAAAGCCGCATCGTGCGTGCGCACGAACACGATGCCGAGCACGGCGATCGCGAGCAGGCCCGCCACGCGCGCGACCGCATTGTTGATCCCCGAGGCGACGCCCGCGCGCTCGCCCGGCACCGACGCCATCACGGTCGTGGTCAGCGGCGCGACGGTGATCGTCAGCCCCACGCCGAGCACGACGAGCGCGGGCAGAAATCCCGCCCAATAGCTGCTCGCGACGAACGGCAGCCCGAGCATCGCAAAGCCGAGGCCCGCGACGCACGGCCCGGCGATCAGCAACGCGCGCGCGCCGAAGCGGCCCGTGAGTCCGCCCGTGAACCGCGACAGCAGGCCGATGATGAGCGGCATCGGCAAGACGGCGGCGCCCGCTTCGGTCGCGCTGTAGCCGTACGCGCGAATCAGCGTGAATGGCAGAAAAAACAGCGCGCCGCCGAGCCCGAAGTAAAGCAGCAGCGTGACGAGATTCGCGCCGCTGAAATCGCGCGAGCGGAAGATGTCGAGCGGGACCATCGGATCGCGCGATCTCGCCTCGATCGCGACGAACGCCGCGAGCAGCGCGACGCCCGCACCGATCATGCCGAGCACGAGCGGATCGGCGAAGCCCCGCGACGGCGCTTCGGTGAGGCCGAACGTGAGCGCCGCGAGACCCGCCGCCGTGGCCGCCGCGCCCGGCCAGTCGAGCGTCTGGGGTGCGTCGGCGTCATGGCTGTCGGGCACCGCTGCGAGCGCCAGCGCGATCGTCGCGGCGGCGAGCGGCAGATTGAGGAAGAAGATCGCGCGCCACGAATAGACGTCGACGAGCCAGCCGCCCGCCGCCGGCCCCACCGACGACGTGATCGCGCCCACGCCCGCCCACGTGCCGATGGCGCGGCCGCGCGCTTCGCCCTCGAACACCGCGCCGATGATCGCGAGACTGCCCGGCACGAGCAGCGCCGCGCCGACGCCCTGCAACGCGCGCGCCGCGATCAGCCAGCCCATGCCGGGCGCCGCGCCGCACCCCGCTGACGCAGCCGTGAAAATCGCGATGCCCGCGATGAACACCTTGCGCCGCCCGAGCTTGTCGCCCATCGAGCCGCCCACGAGCACGAGCGCGCCGAGAAACAGCAGATACGCGTCGACGACCCACTGCATCGCCGCGATGCTCGCGCCAAGCTCGCGCTGTATCGACGGCAACGCGACGTTGACGACCGAGCCGTCGATGAACGCCATGCTCGACCCGAGAATCGTCGCCGCCAGCGCGAGACGCTTGCGCCGGCACGGGCGGTCGGTGGCGACGGGCTGCGCGCGGATGACGAGCTCGTCGCACGGACTCGCCTGCGAGGCGACCGCGTGCGCGTGCGTGCGCGCCCGGCTTTCGAGAGGTCGGCTGGCCAAAGTCGCTTCCTTGTCTGTCGTTGCGGCGAAAGGCCAAGTAAAGCATGTCCACGGCGACAACGTGAGATACGCGCCGTCACGCGCACCGGCGTCGCGCGCGTTAAGCTAACGGCTTCCGCTTGCTCGAGATGACGCCATGAATCGAACAGCAGGAGTCGCGCAAAGCCGATGGCTCGCCGACGCGCGCGAAGAAATCGCCGCCGCGCTGCGAACCTCCGACGAAGCCTGGCTGCACGACATGAGCATGCGCTGGGGATGCCGCCTCGCGATGCTCGTCGCCGATTTCGGCGTGCGCGTGATGCTTCACGAAGAAGGCGTCGTCATGAAGCTGGACTTGCCGGCCGACGCGAACAACGCGTTCGTCGATGGCGACATCGACCTGCCCGATTCCCTCGCGCGCGCGGCCTGGATCAAGCTGTCGAAATTCGAAGAACACGCGACCGCCGTGCTGGAGGCGAGCGCGCTCATTCAGGGCGATGCGCGCTGCGACGCCTGCCACGAGACGATTCTCGCGTGGCGTCAGATGCTCATCGCGGCGAACGAGTGGCCCAGAGACGAAGCGGACCCATACATCAGCCATGCGTGCCGGCCGATACTGAAGCAGTTCATGAACGTGGCCGCGTGCGCGACGAACGGACATCAGTTCGAACTCGCCCGCGCCGGCGACTATGAAGAAGCGTGGCGCGAATTCGAGAGCTTCTGCGCGAACGAACACGCGAGCCCCGTGACGGAATGGGGCCGCAAGTATCGCAACCGGCAAGGCGCGGCGAGCCGCCGCTTCACGGGGTCTGCGGCGTCGATCTGGTTCAGAACCGATGCCGCAATCCGACCGTCGCCTCGACCTGATTACTCGTCGAAGACGGCGCGGTGATGCCGTTGATCCACGACACGCCCAAAGGCGACCCGCTGCCCGCGCTCACGCCCTGCCACACGCCTTGAACATACACATCGGTGCGCCGCGTGAAGCTGTAGCCGGCCATCGCGCTGACCTGGTTCCAGTGCGGATTGCTGCCGCCCGCGAGCGCGCTCGCCCGCGTGTACGTATAAGCGGCTGAGAGCTCGACCGCGGGCGTCAGCGCATAACGCAGATTGCCTTCGAAGTTCTGGAAGTGCGTGCTGAGCCCGGTCTGGAACAATTGCGTGAGATTCGTCTGCGTATAGACGAAGCCCGCCACGGCCGGGCCGAACGAATAGTTCACGCCCGCGCCCCACGTCTGTTGACGGCTCGACAATGCGCCGAGCGGCACGCCTTGCAGCGATGAGGCGCTCGTATCGGTGACAGCGCCATTCGAATTCAGTTGCGCGGGCGTTTGCGCGTCGCCGTTGAGTTGCAGGAATCCCGCGCCGAAGTTGAGCGGCCCCCACATGTACGACATGCCGAAGCTATACGCGCGATTGTTCGAAAAACCGCCCGCCTGATTCGAGAACCCATAGAGCGCGCCGAGTTTGAAGCCCGCGAAATCGGGGCTTTGATACTTCACCGCGTTATTGATCTGGAACGAATCGTTGAGGTTATCGACATCGAACGGATGCGCGAAATGCGTGCCGCCGTATTCGGTGCCGGTCAACGAAAGCGGGCCGACGAAGTCCACCATATCGTCGGTCTGACGTCCGAACGTCAGCACGCCGTAGTCGCGGCTCGACAAGCCCACGTATGCCTGCCGGTTGAAAATGCGGTTGCTCGACGTGTTCTGCCCGCTGTTCAGGTTGAAGCCGTTTTCCAGATTGAAGATGGCTTTCAGGCCACCGCCCAGATCTTCCGCGCCGCGCAAGCCCCATCGGCTGTATTGCACGGGCCCGCTTTTCAGCTCCCAGTTGCTATGTCCGGCGCCCGTCGGGCCGACCTGATTGTTCGTGTAGGTCACGCCCGCGTCGATCAGCCCGTAGAGCGTCACGCTGCTTTGCGCGTGCGCCGTGCCGGCCAGCGTGAACAACGTCGCCGTGCCGGATATAAGCAACTTGTTCATTTGCCTGGGCTCCATCGATGTCACCACGGGACGCAGCGCGTTTCATCCACATTATGCGACCGCATCGGCAAACGGCAACCGGAAAATATGAACGCTCAGAAGTCGCGGCGCACGGAGAAAGTCATGCCTTTCTCATGCTCGTGATTCACGCCGAGCTGCGGATTCGCCGAGAAGTGCCATTCGTCTTCGTCACTCGCGACGCCGTCTCGCGGCTTGACCGGCCCGGGCACGGAAGTCGTCGACGGCGATTGCGGATAAAGCCGCGCGACCTGGCCCAGATCGGGATGAATGCTGTTGTCGTATTTGGATAGCGTGACGGCGTCCAGCACGCTCATGCCTTTGAAAAGATATCGCAGGCGCTGCGGCTTGACCGAATGCGCGGAAGCGGTCGAGACGATGGCGGGATAAGGGAAAAACAGCACATTCGCCGCGACTCGCGCAACGGGAATCACGCGAGTTTGCTCATTGGCTGATGCAGTGATGCCGACGAATAAAGCCACGATGCCGGCAAACCAGTATCTTCGGATATGGCGTGTCATCGAATGCCCAAAAGGCCTGCTATCGAAATATATCAGGCGTCATTAAAGCATTTTAATTCATTCGACGAAGGTTTTCCTGGCAACGACGCCATTCATCGTGCAGGAAATCGAAATGATCGTGCGCACCGCTATAAGGCTTTCACAAGTGCGTGCGCAACACCTATCTTGAAGAGCGCCCTTCGCAGCAGCATGGGCACGCCGCCCTCCCGTGCATCGGCGCACTGCGTTTCGTTTGTTCATGTCTCCCCTTTCCGTCGCACTTTCGCCACAAGGAGATGTTTCGATGAGCAAGCATTCCAGAAATGGTGCATCGCATTCTTCCGCGCTCGCAGGCGATGAACTTCGACTCGTCGATGCCTGGTGGCGCGCGTGCAACTATCTCTCGGCGGGCATGATCTTTCTCGCCGACAATCCGCTCCTGCGCGAGCCGCTGAAAGCGGATCACGTGAAGCGGCGTCTGCTCGGGCACTGGGGCGCGAGTCCGGCGCTGTCTTTCGTGTGGGCGCATCTGAATCGCGTGATCAGGCGTGAGGATCTCGACGTGATCTTCATGGCCGGCCCCGGTCACGGCGCGCCCGGCGTGCTCGGCCCGGCGTATCTCGAAGGCACCTATTCCGAGGTCTATCCGGACAAGAGCGAAGATGCCGAAGGCATGCAGAAGTTCTTCAAGCAGTTCTCCTTTCCCGGTCATATCGGCTCGCACGTGACGCCTGAAACGCCGGGGTCCATTCACGAAGGCGGCGAGCTCGGCTATAGCCTTTCGCACGCATATGGCGCCGCGCTGGATAACCCGGACCTCATAGTCGCGTGCGTCGTCGGCGACGGCGAAGCGGAGACCGGCCCGCTCGCGACGGCATGGCATTCCAACAAGTTCATCAATCCCGCGCGCGACGGTGCGGTGCTGCCGATCCTGAACCTGAACGGCTACAAGATCGCCAATCCGACGATTCTCGCGCGCATCAGCCATCAGGAACTCGAAGCGCTCTTCGTCGGTTATGGCTACCGGCCGTATTTCGTCGAAGGCTCGGATCATGCGCAGATGCACGAAAAGATGGCGGAAACGCTCGATGCCGCCGTCGCCGATATCCACGCGATCTGGGAGAAGGCCCGCAGCGGCAAGGCCACGGAAAGGCCGCGCTGGCCGATGATCGTATTGCGCACGCCGAAGGGATGGACCGGCCCGAAGGAAATCAACGGCCATAAAGTGGAAGGCTCGTGGCGCGCGCATCAGGTGCCGTTCTCGGACGTGCATAACAATCCCGCCAATCTCGCCGTGCTCGAACGCTGGATGCAAAGCTACAAGCCCGAGGAGCTATTCGACGAAAGCGGCCGCCTGCGCGCGGAAATCAGGGCGACGGCGCCCGCGGGCACGCGGCGCATGAGTGCGAATCCTCACGCGAACGGCGGCATGCTGCGCAAGGAACTGAAGATGCCCGACTTCCGCGACTATGCCGTCGATGTCGGTCAGGCGGGCAAGATCCTGCACGAGAACACGCGCCCGCTCGGCGCGTTTTTGCGCGACATCATGCGTTGCAACATGCAATCGTTCCGCGTGTTCGGCCCCGACGAAACCGCGTCGAACCGGCTTCAGGCCATCTATGAAGTCAGCAAGAAAGTCTGGATGGCGGATTTTCTACCCGAAGACGAGGACGGCGGCGAACTCGCGCGCGATGGCCGCGTCATGGAAATGCTCTCCGAGCACACCTTGCTCGGCTGGCTGGAAGGCTATCTGCTCACGGGGCGGCACGGCTTTTTCCACACGTACGAGGCCTTCGCGCATGTGATCGACTCCATGTTCAACCAGCATGCGAAATGGCTCGATATCTGCAAGAACCATGTGCCGTGGCGCGCGTCGGTGTCGTCGCAGACCATTCTGCTTTCGTCCACCGTGTGGCGGCAGGATCATAACGGCTTCTCGCATCAGGACCCCGGCTTCATCGATCTGGTCACGAACAAGAGCCCGTCCGTCACGCGCGTCTATCTTCCGCCGGATGCCAACACGCTGCTCGTCGTGGCCGATCAGTGCATGCGCTCGACCGATTGCATCAACATCATCGTCGCGGACAAGCAGAAGCATCTGCAGTTCGCGACCATCGACGAAGCGGTCGTGCATTGCGCGAAAGGCATCGGCGTATGGCGGCGCGCCAGCACCGACGAAGGCGAAGAGCCCGATGTCGTGCTGGCCTCATGCGGCGATGTCGCGACGCAGGAAGCGCTCGCCGCCGCCGCGATTCTGCGCGAACGGCTGCCCGAGTTGAAGCTGCGCTTCGTGAACGTGGTCGATCTCTTCCGCATGCAGCCCGATACCGAGCATCCGCATGGATCGAGCGCGCGCGAGTTTGACAGCCTCTTCACGCTCGACAAGCCCGTGATCTTCAATTTTCACGGCTATCCGTGGCTGATTCACAAGCTCGCGTATCGCTTCCATAACCATGAAAATCTGCACGTGCGCGGCTATAAGGAGAAAGGCAACATCAACACGCCGCTTGAACTGGCGATACTCAATCAGGCGGATCGTTTCAATCTCGTGATCGACGTGCTCGATCGCGTGCCGCGCCTGCAAAGCCGGGCCACGCATCTGCGGGAAGACATGCGAAACGCGATCATCCGCCATCTGGATTACGCGCACACGCACGGCACCGACAAGCCGGAAATCGCCGAATGGGTCTGGCCGTTCTGATTCAGGGCGATTCTTTCAGCACGCGGAGTTCCGGCTGCGCCGGAGTCTCCGCGGCATGACGGCTCTCCGCCGGGCCGCGCTCGCCCGGCGCGGCGTGAATCTGCATTTGCGGCAACAGCATCTCCAGGCCCGCGTCGTCCATCTTGAGCTTGAGTCTCGCGTTGAACGCGCGCGCCACGCTCCATTGCTGCAACGGCCGCGTCTTGATCTGCCCTTTCACGACGATGCAATTCGCCTCGAAACGATCCAGCCCGAAGATTTCGACGGGACCGAGAATGTCCTGGCGAAAGCGATAGTCTTGCATCAGCTCCGCGCCCACTTCCACGATCATCCGGTTGATGTCGTCCATCTTCGCGGAGAACGGCACCCTGATTTCGAAGACCGCATTCGCGAAATCGCGCGAGAGATTCTTCACGATCTTGATCTGCGAAAACGGAATCGTATGCACCGCGCCCTGACCGTCGCGCAGGCGGACCGTGCGGATCGTGAGGTCCATCACGGTGCCGGCATGACCGCCGTCGATATCGATCCAGTCGCCGACCGAGATCGTCTCCTCGACGATGATGAACAGTCCCGTGATGAGATCGGTGACGAGCGACTTCGCGCCGAAGCCGACCGCGAGACCGATCACGCCGGCGCCCGCGAGCAGCGGCGTGAGATTGATGCCGAGCGTCGCGCAGGCGACGATGGCCGCCAGCGTCGCCACCGTCACGAAGATGGCGTTGCGTACGAGCGGCAGCATCGTGCGGGCGCGCACGCCGGGGCTCAGCGCCTTGTTGCGCGAACTGTTCGGCCCGAGCGCTTCGAGAATGATGCTGTCGATCAGAATCCAGATGAACCACGCGCCAAACACCGTCGCGACCACGGCGATGAGTGCGTGCCGGAAGCCGGGCGTCATCGCGCTGTGCTTGATGAGCCGCGCGATCGGCCCGCTCCATAGCTCCAGTTCGAAGCGCAGATACGCGAGCCAGATCATCAGCACGACGAGCGTACAGCCAAAGCGCAGAAGCCGCGTGAGGTGCGGCGCGCGCCGCTGCGCACGCGTGTCGCGCCGGCGCGTCAGATGCAGCAGCAGCGCCGAGACGAACAGCGTCAGCACCAGCAGCACCGCGCTCAACAGCGAAGGCCGCAGCACGTCGCCTTCCGCGCCGCGCCCGTCGATGATCGCCACCACCGAGGCCGCCGCGATCAGCAGCATCGGGATATGCCACAGCGAAGCGAGAATATCGAGCGCTTCGGTCGCGAACTGATGATCGCGCCGGCGCGCATACGGCCGGTTGCGGATCAGATGCGTGACGGGCCGCCGGTAAGCGAGCGCGAAATAACCGCTCAAGAGCGCCGCAGCCAGCGTCGCGAAGGTCGATACGACGCCCGCGAGATTCGGGCCGAGCTGACGCGTGACATCGGCGTTGGCGGTCGCATCGCCGAGCGCGCCGCATGCGCCGATCGCGAAGAGCGGCCAGAACGTGCGCGCGAGCAGTTGCTGCACGGCGACGCGGCGATGCGCGGTGCTGAAGATCGAGAACACGATCATGCAGATCGCGGAAAAGATCGAACCCGCGACGATCGCATAAGCGATGACGAGCCCGAGCGTGCGCCCGAGCGCCTCCGGCATGCTGCGCGCGAGGAGCAGCACCGCGAAGAACGCGACGACCCACGGCCCGGTCTGCCGCAAGGCGAAGGTCAGCAATTCGATCGATGTCGGATTCGGCGAGAGTGCGCCCTTGCCGCCATCGCGCATGAAGAAGCGCCGCTGAAGGCGGATCAGCACGAACGCGCACAGGCCCCAGACCGCGAGCGTCGCGCTCATCCGCGCAACGATTTCGCCGATCGATTCGCCATTGGCATCGGCGCCGATCGCGCGCAACTCGTTCGCCGCGGCGCTCGACCGCGCGCTCCAGAAACGCAACGGCGTAATGCCTGCGCTGAGATTCGTTTCGACCGATGCAATGCCCGATGCGATCGCGCCGAGCAGATCGCCGCCAACGGGTGCGGGAGCGGGCGGCGCGGTTTTCTGCGTCGCGTCGCGCAGCATCTTCAGTTGCGCGACGAACGCGCTGCGTTGCGCATCGTTGTCGAGCGTGCCGATGAGCGTGTTCAGCGCGCGCACCATTTCGGCCTGGCTCGCGGGCGTCGGCGCGGACGCGGCCTGCGGCGACGAGGCTGCCCAGTTCGAGATGATGCCCTGCATCGACGCGGGCAGAGGCGCGGCCTGCGCGCATCCGAATCCGATGAAGACGCCGAGCGCGATCATCCACGCGCGAGTGTAAGCAAGGACATGCCCGACTTCGATGCGCCGCGTGAATGCGCTCATGGAGAGACCTCCAGGGAATCATTCCCGTTTCGCGAGATCGCGAACGACTTCGAGAGGCTGCATGCGGCTGCTTTGGCTCTCGCGCAAAGATTAGCGCATCGAATTCAGGCGTGTCATCCCTTGCGCTGTCCGCCGGCTTGCGAGCCGACGAACGCGCATCACTGCGCGCCGCCGCTCAGCACCACACGCCGGAAGAACTGCCCGAGCACGTCTTCGGCGAACTGCGCGGGCACGGATTGCGGGTCGGACGAATAGAAGAACTGCACGCCGTCGCACAGCGCGATCAGGCCGAGCGCCATCTGCTCGGCGGGCATGGTGAGCGGCGTGCCCACGCGCTCGGAGAAGGCGCGGATGTAATCGGTCGTGGTCTGCCGCAGCTCGCGCATGAGCGCATTGAAGCTCGCGCGAAAGCTCGCGTCGCGGCTCGCGTGCAGCTTCGCTTCGACCCACAGCAAAAAGCACGCGTTGTTCTGATAACACTCGCTGTAATACTGCAGGACGCGCGCTTCCATGTCGGCGCGCGAGGCTTCGCCATCCTCGAAAAGGGTGGAAAGCCGCTGCATGATCGTGTCGTGATCGCGCTTGAGCACTTCGAGCAGAAGCTCGGCCTTGCTCGAAAAATTCGAATAGAACGCGCCGCGCGTATAACCCGCGTCGGCGGCGACATCCTCGACGCTCGACGCGCCGAATCCCTTCGTGGTGAAAACCGCCTGGGCAGCGTCGAGCAGACGCTGGCGCGTCTGGTCACGGCTCTGCTCGCGGGTAAGACGTACTGGTTTCATCTCCAAAGTGTAGCACCGCGCAGCTTACGAATCCGGCTTTGCATTCAGATACAACTGTGTATTAGAATTCACTTCGTACTGACGTCCGGGTCGTCGAAACCCTTGCCGGACGCGGCTTCCAGGTCTGTTCGACGACCTATGCCGCGCAGGCTCGTTTCTCGAATTTGCCTGCCGGACCACCGTTTCCCTTGCTTCGCCCATGAACGGCGCGCCTCGCTTCGAAGGCGTGCCGCACCATGCCCTTGCGGGCGCCGAGGTTCCTGTGAAGCTCTTCCCCTCACCCGCGCCTGTCGTGGCGCGCGCGGCACTTCTTTCGATCGTCTGCGCAGCGCTTGTCGCCTGCAAGCGGCACGAGACGCCCGCGCCCGCGCCGCGTCCGGTCGTCGCCGTGGCGGCGCAGGCCGATGGCCACGCGAGCTCGTCGAGCCTGCCCGGTCAGATTCAGTCGCGTTATTCGACGCCCCTTTCGTTTCGCATCAACGGCAAGATTCTCGAGCGGCGCGTGCGGCTCGGCGACAACGTGAAGGCCGGGCAGATCGTCGCGCGTCTCGATCCCGCCGATGTCGAAAAGAACAACGCCAGCGCCCGCGCGCAGCTCGATGCCGCCGAGCATCAGCTCATCTATGCGAAGCAGCAGCTCGACCGCGATCGCGCGCAGGCCGCCGAAAACCTCATCGCGCCCGCGCAGCTCGAACAGACGCAGAACGCTTACGCGTCCGCGCTCGCGCAGCGCAATCAGGCGCGGCAGCAGGCGGGACTGTCGTCGGATCAACTGCGCTACGCCACGCTTTTGGCCGATCACGCGGGCGTGATCACGGCGGAGCAGGCCGACACGGGCCAGAACGTCACCGCAGGCCAGGCCGTATACACGCTCGCCTGGAGCGGCGATATCGACGTGATCTGCGACGTGCCCGAAACCGCCCTGCCCGCGTTCGCCGTCGGCAAGGAGGCGATCGTGAAACTCGCCGGTCTGCCGGGCAAGACCTTCAAGG
The DNA here is from genome assembly GCF_021353155.1 of Caballeronia sp. PC1. Classification (NCBI taxonomy): domain Bacteria; kingdom Pseudomonadati; phylum Pseudomonadota; class Betaproteobacteria; order Burkholderiales; family Burkholderiaceae; genus Caballeronia; species Caballeronia sp. PC1. The sequence goes on along the minus strand of NZ_JAJUBH010000002.1, from coordinate 249,224 downwards.
CGCGCGTGCGCGAGCTTTCGCCCGCCGCCGACTCGCAAAGCCGCACCTGGCGCGCCAAGCTCACGCTCGAAACGCCCGCGCCCGACGTCCGCCTCGGCATGACGGCGGATATCGCGTTCGCCTCGTCGGATGCGGATAAAGGCGCGTTCACGGTGCCATCGACGGCGCTTTTCCACGACAACGGCCACCCCGCCGTGTGGATCGTGAAGCAACCCGGCGATGCGCTCGAACTGCGGCGCGTCGAAGTCGCGCGCTATGGCGAGCGCACCGTGACGATCGCAAGCGGCGTCGCGGCGGGCGATCGCATCGTGTGGCAGGGCGTGCATACGGTGAGCGCGGGCGAAAAGGTGCGCGTCGTCGCGCCCTTGCATCCCGAGGACTTCGCCTCATGAGCGACACCCGCGAAACCCGCGACGCACCCGAAGACGACAACAACGCGCATCGCCACGAAGAAGGCCGCTTCAATCTCTCGGCGTGGGCGCTGCGGCATCGCGCGCTCGTCGTGTTTCTCATCGCGATGTCGACGCTCTTCGGCATCCTCGCCTACACGCGGCTCGCGCAATCGGAAGATCCGCCCTTCACGTTCCGCGTGATGGTCATTCGCACCTTCTGGCCGGGCGCGACCGCGCGTCAGGTGCAGGAGGAAGTGACCGACCGCATCGCGCGCAAATTGCAGGAAACGCCGTACACAGACTTCATGCGCAGCTATTCGCGCCCCGGCGAGTCGCTCTTGTTCTTTCAGATGAAGGACTCCGCGCCCGCGAAGGACGTGCCCGAAGAGTGGTATCAGATCCGCAAGAAGGTGGGCGATATCGCGGCGACCTTGCCGCCCGGCGTGCAAGGCCCGTTCTTCAACGACGAGTTCGGCGATGTCTACACCAACATCTACGCGCTCGAAGGCGACGGCTTCTCGCCCGCGCAGTTGCACGATTACGCCGATGCCCTGCGCACCGTGCTCTTGCGCGTGCCGGGTGTCGGCAAGGTGGATTACTTCGGCGATCAGGAAGAGCGCATCTACGTGGAGATTGCCAATACCACGCTCACGCGCCTGAACATCTCGCCGCAGCAGATCGCGCAGGCTATCGACGGACAGAACGCCGTCTCGCCCGCTGGCGTGCTGACCACGCCCAACGACCGCGTGTTCGTGCGCCCGAGCGGCCAGTTCAAAAGCGTGGACGCGCTCGCCGATACGCTTATCAACGTGAACGGCCGCTCGTTCCGTCTCGGCGACATCGCGACGATCAAGCGCGGCTACATCGATCCGACCGTCACGCAGATGCGCTCGGCGGGCACGCCCGTGCTCGGCATCGGCGTCACGATGCAGCCGGGCGAAGACGTCGTGCGCCTCGGCAAATCGCTCGACGCGCAAATGACCACGCTGCGCGCGCAACTCCCGGCGGGCCTCAAGCTGACCGAAGTGTCGAGCATGCCGCGCGCGGTCTCGCATTCCGTCGACGACTTCCTCGAAGCGGTCGCCGAAGCGGTCATCATCGTGCTGATCGTGAGCCTCGTGTCGCTCGGCGTGCGCACGGGCATGGTCGTCGTGATCTCGATTCCGATCGTGCTCGCCGTCACCGCGCTCTTCATGTATCTGTTCGATATCGGCTTGCACAAGGTATCGCTCGGCACGCTGATTCTCGCGTTGGGCCTGCTCGTCGACGACGCGATCATCGCCGTCGAAATGATGGCCGTGAAACTGGAGCAAGGCTGGAGCCGCGCGCGCGCCGCCGCGTTCGCCTACACGAGCACCGCGTTCCCGATGCTGACCGGCACGCTCGTCACGGTTGCGGGCTTTCTGCCGATCGCGCTTGCGAAATCGAGCACCGGCGAATACACGCGTTCGATCTTCGAAGTGTCGGCCATTGCGCTGATCGCGTCGTGGCTCGCCGCCGTCGTGCTGATTCCGCTGCTCGGCTACAAGCTGCTGCCCGAGCGCAAGAAGGAAGCGCATCTGCCCGACGATCACGAACACGATATCTACGACACGAAGTTCTACGGCCGTTTGCGCCGCTGGGTCGGCTGGTGCGTGGAGCGGCGCTTCGTCGTGCTCGCGATCACGGTCGTGCTGTTCGTCGTCGCGATGGCCGGTTTCTCGCTCGTGCCGCAGCAGTTCTTTCCGAGCTCGGACCGGCCCGAATTGCTCATCGACGTGCGCCTGCAGGAAGGCGCGTCGTTCGATGCGAGCTTGCGCGAAGCGAAGCGCCTCGAAGAAGCGCTCAAGGGCCGCGATGAAATCGATCATGTGGTGAGCTTCGTCGGCACGGGCGCGCCGCGCTTTTATCTGCCGCTCGATCAGCAATTGCCGACGCCGAACTTCGCGCAGTTCGTCGTCACGGCCAAGTCGGTCGAAGCGCGCGAGGCGCTTGCGCGCTGGCTCGAACCGATGCTGCGCGAGCGCTTCCCCGCCGTGCGCACGCGGCTGTCGCGGCTGGAAAACGGGCCGCCGGTCGGCTATCCGGTGCAGTTCCGCGTGAGCGGCGACGAGATCGGCACGGTGCGTCACATCGCCGAGCAAGTGGCCGCCGACATGCGCGCCGATTCGCGCACGACCAACGTGCAGTTCGACTGGGACGAGCCTTCGGAGCGTTCGGTGCGCTTCGAGATCGACCAGCAGAAGGCGCGCGATGCGGGCGTCACGTCGCAGGACGTATCGAGCTTTCTCGCGATGACGCTCTCCGGCACCACGGTCACGCAGTATCGCGAGCGCGACAAGCTCATCAGCGTCGATCTGCGCGCGCCCCGCGCCGAACGCGTCGATCCCGCGCGCCTGGCCACGCTCGCGATGCCGACGCCGCATGGCCCCGTGCCGTTGAGCGCGCTCGGGCGCGTCGTCGATACGCTCGAATACGGCGTGATCTGGGAACGCGACCGTCAGCCGACCATCACCGTGCAATCGGATGTGAAGGGCGACGCGCAAGGCATCGACGTGACGCACGCCATCGACAAGAAGCTCGACGAGATTCGCCGCGCGCTGCCGGTGGGTTATCGCATCGAAGTGGGCGGCCCGGTCGAGGAAAGCGGCAAGGGACAGGCGTCGATCAACGCGCAGATTCCGGTGATGGTGATCGTCGTGCTCACGCTCTTGATGATTCAGTTGCAAAGCTTCTCGCGCGTGATGATGGTCGTGCTCACCGCGCCGCTCGGGTTGATCGGCGTCGTGGTGACATTGCTCGCGTTCGGCAAGCCGTTCGGCTTCGTCGCGATGCTCGGCGTGATCGCGATGTTCGGCATCATCATGCGCAACTCGGTGATTCTCGTCGATCAGATCGAGCAAGACATTGCCTCGGGCCACAAGCGTTTCGATGCGATCATCGGCGCGACGGTGCGGCGCTTCCGGCCGATCACACTGACGGCCGCCGCCGCCGTGCTCGCGCTGATTCCGCTTCTGCGCAGCAACTTCTTCGGCCCGATGGCGACCGCGCTGATGGGCGGCATCACGAGCGCGACCGTGCTCACCCTCTTCTATCTGCCCGCGCTCTACGCCGCGTGGTTCCGCGTGAAGCTCGACGAACGCGAAGGAGCACCGTCATGAATCGCCGGCTATCGATGACTTTGGCGTGCCTCGCGCTCAACGCCTGCGCATTCGGCCCCGACGGCAAGCCGCCCGCGATGCCGCAGCCCGCGCATTACGGCGCGCAACCGCAAGCGGAATCGAGCGTGACGGCCGAAGGCGCGTCGCAGCATTTCGACGTCGGCGCGAAGCCCGTGCCCGAATGGTGGAAGCTGTACCGCTCGGATGCGCTGAACGCGCTCGTCGACGAAGGCTTGCGCGCAAGCCCTAATCTCGCCGCCGCGGACAAGAGCCTCGTCGCCGCGCGCGAGCAATTGCGCGCGCAGGTCGGCTCGTCGCTGCTGCCGACCATCGATGCGGGCGGTCAAGCCACACGGCAACGCGGCCTCGGCATTCCGCAGGGCGGGCCGCCAACGGTGCTCTATAACCTCTTCGTCGGGCAGATTCAGGCGCAATACACGTTCGATCTTTTCGGCGCCGCGCGCTATGCGAATGCGTCGCTTGCCGCGCAGGTCGATAGCCAGGCCTTTCAGCTCGATGCCGCGCGCCGCGCGCTCGCCGCGAACATCGTGACCGGCGCGATCGGCGCGGCGGCGCTGCATGCGCAGATCGACGTGACGGCGCGTCTCGTCGCACTGGCGCAAGACGACGCGCACGATGCCGAACGCCGTTACGCACTCGGCTCGGCTTCGCGCACCGAGATGCTGAACGCGCAGCAGAACGCGGCGTCGCTCGCCTCGCAATTGCCGGGCTTGCGCGCGCAATGGCTCTCGACACGTCATGCGCTGGCTGTCCTGCTCGGACGCACGCCCGATCGCGCACCCGACGATCTCGATCTCGCGAGCCTCGCCGTGCCGTCCGACGTGCCGGTCGTGCTGCCATCGGAGCTATTGCAGACGCGCCCCGACATCCAGGCCGCCGACGCCGCGCTGAAAGGAGCCGCCGCGCAGGTCGGCGTGGCGACCGCGCAGTTGTTTCCGAGCCTGTCGCTCTCGGCGTCGATGGGCAAAGGCGGCTTCGACTGGCCGACGGCGCTGTCGGGCGCGGGCGCGCTGTGGAGCATCGGCGCGTCGCTGTCGCAGCCGATCTTTCACGGCGGCGCGCTGCTCGCGCAACGGCGCGCGGCCATCGCCACTTACGACGCCGCCGTCGAGCAATACAAGCAGACCGTGCTCGCGGCCTTCCAGAACGTCGGGAACACGCTGGCCGCGCTCGAAAACGACAGCGAAGCGCTCGCTTTCGCCGACACCGCCAGCCAGGCCGCGCGCGACGCCTCGGCGGATGCGGCGGCGCGCGTGCGCCTCGGCGCGATCGCCCCGCGCGCCGCGCGCGGCAGCGAGCAGCAATACCTCAACGCGCGGCTATCGACGATTCGCGCGAGCAGCGCGCGCATGAGCGACACCGCCGCGCTGTTCCAGGCGATGGGCTCGCCCGTCGCGTCCGGCGCGACGCTGTCAAAAGGCGATGAAAGCACCATAAAGTAAGGCGAAGGCCGTCCGTAAACAGCATGAAAGCATTGGGTTTCCCATTGGCGGAAACCCTGCCTCATCCTGTCCACGGAGAATTCCAACCATGAAGGTCGTCACCAAACTGAGCCTGGGCTTCGGCATCGTGCTGTCGATGTTGTTCGCGGTGCTCGTCTTCGGACTCGTCAGCATGGCGCAGATCCAGGCGCGTTTCGACGAGGTCGTCGAGGTCAACAATGCCGAAGCGAAGCTCGCGCACACACTGAGCCTGTCGGTGAGCGACCGCATGATCGCGCTGCGCAATATCGCGCTCCTGACGGACACGGCGGCGGTCGAGGCGGAAAAGGCGCGCGTGCGCGAGCAGGCGCGCGGCTACACGCAGGCTTACGACGCGCTCGCCGCGCGCTTCAGGGAGAACCCCGATACGTCGGCGAACGAACGTGCGGTCCTCGACAAGCTGCGCGCGAGCGACGCCGCCGCCGCGCCGATCATCGAAAAGGCGATCGCGCTTGCCGAGGCGCGCGAGCAGCAGGCGGCGGTGCGCGTGCTGACCGGCGAATTGCGGCCCGTGCAGCGCGACTGGATGAACGCCACGCACGAACTGGTCGCGCTGCAGGACGAACAGAACGACATCGCGAACCGCGACGCCGACGCCGCCTATGCGCGCGCGAAGGCGATCATGCTCGCGCTCGGCGCGGCGGCCGTGCTCTGCGGCATCGCGGCGGCGCTCGTCATCACGCGCGGTCTCACGCGCGCGCTCGGCGGCGAGCCGGACGAAGCGAAGGCGCTCGCCGCGCGCATCGCGGAAGGCAATCTGCGCGAGCCGGTCGGCATCGACGGACGCGATCCCGGCAGTCTCATGGTTTCGCTCGAAACGATGCGCGCGCGCCTCAACACCATCGTGCTCGGCATTCAGTCGTCGAGCGTGGCGATCGCGGAAGCGGCCGGCGAGATCGCGCAGGGCACGGTCGATCTGTCGAAGCGCACCGAATCGCAGGCGGCCTCGCTCGAAGAAACGGCGGCGAGCATGGAAGAGCTCGCGAGCACCGTCGCGAAGAACGCCGACAACGCGGCCGAAGGCACGCATGCCGCGACCCGCGCGTGCGGCGACGCAACCCGCGGCGGCGAGACCGTCACCGATGTCGTGGCGACCATGCGCGGCATCACGCAGGCTTCGTCGCAGATGGCGGACATCATCGGCGTGATCGAAGGCATCGCGTTTCAGACCAACATTCTCGCGCTCAACGCGGCCGTGGAAGCCGCGCGCGCGGGCGATCAGGGACGCGGCTTCGCGGTCGTCGCGGGCGAAGTGCGCGCGCTCGCGCAGCGCAGCGCCGTGGCCGCGAAGGAGATCAAGACGCTCATCGACGATTCGACCGCGCGCGTGTCGAACGGCTCGGCGCTCGTCGAGCACGCGGGCGGCACGATCGACGGGCTGGTGGCGTCCGTGACGCGCGTGACGGCCATCATGAGCGAAGTGGCCGCGGCGTCGGGCGAGCAGCGCATGGGCATCGATCAGGTGAATGTCGCCGTCGCGCAGATGGACGAAGTCACGCAGCAGAACGCGGCGCTCGTCGAAGAGGCGTCGGCCGCGGCGCAATCGCTGGCCGAGCAGGCCGACGCGCTGCGGCAGGCGGTCGCGGTGTTTCAGGTGGAGCACGCGGCGTAGCGGCGATACGGCGCGCGGTCAATCCGACAGCCCGCCCAGCGTCTTCTCATGCGCAACCGATGGCGGCGCTGCGGGCGCGGCCGTCGCCACCCGCGCCTGCGCGAGCGCGCGATACGTGACCATCGCGCCGGCGATCGCAAGGCCCAGCGGGATCAGGAACGCCTGCTCGACGCGCGTGAATTCGAGCGTGAGCACGAGCGCCGTCAGCGGCATCTGCATCGCCGAGGCGAGGAAGGCGGCCGCGCCGATCACCGCGAATGCGCCGAGCGGCGTGCCCGGCCAGAACACGTTGAATGCGCTGCCGAGCACCACGCCGAGCAGCGCGCCGTTCGTGAGGCTCGGCGTGAGCAGCCCGCCCTGCGCGCCCGCGCGCAGCGAACTCACTTCGATGGCCACCTTCAGCACGAGCAGCACGCCCGCGAGCGCGAAGCCCAGACGATCGTCGAAGGACAGGCCGGCGGCGCTCTTGCCGTTGCCGGCCAGCTGCGGATACCACATCACGAGCACGCCGATCACCGCGAAGTTGAGCACCAACAAGAACGGCAGCGCATTGCCGCGCGCCGCTTTGTCGCGCGCCGCCTTCGTCAGCACGACGAAAAGCCGCGCCGCCGCGCCGAACAGCGGGCTCGTGACCACCGCCCAGGCGATGAGTTGCGCATCGAGCGAATACACCGGCAGACGATACGTCAGCTCGTCGCCGAGGCCGATCCACGCGACGACCGCGCCGATTGCCGAAGTCGCCAGCGCCGCCGTGACGATCGGCCATTCGAAGGTGCCGAGCAGCACTTCGAGCACGAAGACCGCGCCGCCGAGCGGCACGTTGTAGACGGCGGCGAGCCCCGCGCCTGCGCCGCACGCGACCATGACGCGCGCCTGCGCCGGCGTCAGATCCGCATAGTGCGAGAGCCAGCCCGCCCACAGCGCACCGATCTCGCGCGGCGCGACTTCGCGGCCGAGCGGCGAGCCCATTGCGACGGTGACGATCTGCAGGACCGTATGCGCGAGCGTCGTCAAGACGGGCATGCGCGGATCGTCCGACTTGAGCGCCTTCGCGATGCTCACGAGCGGCTTGCCGAAACGATAGATGCACCACCAGCCGACGCCCGCGAACACGCCGCACAGCGTCAGCACGATGAAGCGGCGCAGCGGCGGCGCGCCGCTGATGCCTTCGAGAAAGCTCTCGCTGCCGGGCAGCGCATCGAGGCTGTAACCGAACGCGACGTGCTGGATCGCGTGCAGCAGGAGCGCGAGCGACATGCCGCCCAGACCCGCGCCGAGCCCGACGAGCACGGTGACGATGACGAGCTTCGTGGCTTTTATCGGCGAGGGCATCGCGTTCACCTCGGGGGAAAAGACGAGAGCGTAGCGCGGCCGCGATGCGCGGGTCTTCGCGGGATGCGCGGAATTTCGAATATACACGGCTTTGTTTTGCGGGCGGGATATCGCGCGCGCCTGCCGGTCGTCCTTGGGAAATGCGCAAAGTCTCACTATGATCGAATCGTTCATCAGGGAGGCAGCGTGAGTCTCGTGATCTCCGGCCGCATCGTGCCGCTTGCGCGGAACGCTGAGAAGAGCACGTTCCAGGGCAAGGTATGGATCGGCGACGACGGGCGCATCGAGCGCGTCACGCGCGGCAACGCGGCCGGTCCGCGAAGCGGCTTCGACAAGGCCGCGAAGGTCGATGCGGGGCACAACCTCGTGCTGCCCGGCTTCATCGACCTGCATAGTCATCTCGCCTATGCCACGCTGCCGCTCTGGACCGAGCCGGGCCGCACGAAGCCGTTCCTGCATCACGATTCGTGGCCGTCCGCGAGCACCTATGCCGCCGACATCACCTGGCCCGCCTACGCCTTCATCGAAGCCGCGCCCGAGGCGCTGCTCGCCTATGCCGAAGTGCGCGCGCTCGTCGGCGGCACGACGAGCATTCAGGGCTCGCCGCCGAAGAACCGTCCGCTGGACGGCTGGATGGTGCGCAACGTCGAAGACGAAACGTTCGGCGGCACTATTGCATCGACACGCGTGCTGGCCTCGACCCTCACGCTCAAGCCCGACGTGCTCGCGACGCGCGCATCGCAAATGAAGGCGGGCGCGAGCTTCATCTATCACTGCGCCGAAGGGCAGCCGAACACCATCGTCGCGGGGGAATATCAGAGCGCGCGCAAATGCGGCTGCCTGCAAAAGGACTTCGTCGCGATTCACACCAACGCGCTCGATCCCGGCGATTACGCCGCGTGGACCGATCCGGGCACCATCGTCTGGTCGCCGTTCTCGAATCTATGGCTCTATGGCGGCACGACCGACGTGCCCGCCGCGCTCGCGCGACACATCCGCGTGTGCGTCGGGTCCGACTGGGGGCCGTCGGGCACGCGCAACGTGCTCGGCGAAATCAAGGTCGCCGCGCTCGTGAGCAAAAGCCGCGGCTGGAAGCTCACGCCCTTCGATCTCGTGCGCATGATCACCTGCCATCCCGGCGACGCGCTCGCCGGACCGTGGAACGTGCAGGCCGGACGCCTTCAGCCCGATGCGCTCGGCGATGTCGTGATCCTCTCGGCGCGCGCCGCCGCCGATCCGTTCGCGGCCGTGCTCGCCGCGACCGAGCGCGACGTGCGGCTCGTGGTCATCGGCGGACAGGCGCGCTATGGCGACGCGGCGCCGATGAAAGCCGCGAAGGCGGCGTTTCCTTCACCTCTGACGGTCGCGGGCACGCGGCGCGTCCTGTCGATGACGCAACTCGACGACGCATCCGCGCCGTGGAGCTTCGCGCAGGTTCTCGCGCGTCTGAAAGCGGTGCGCGACGATCCGAAAAAGGCGCTCGACGACGCCGCGAATGCTTCCGCCGAAGCGCGCATGACGGGCGCCGCGCCCCGCTTGCGGCTCGCGCTCGACATGCCGCTCGGCAAGGTGCCGATCGGCGGGCTGCCGAAGAATCTCGGCCAGATCGTGGTGCCGCCGATCCAGCCGCTTAGCCACGATGCGGCGTTCTTCGCGTCCGTCGCCGGGCGAGGTTTTCATGGCGGCCTGCTCGACGGGCTCGCCAGGTTCTACGCGTGATTTCGCGAGCGGATCATGGCCACCAGGACACCTTCCTTACTTCAGTCGCAAACGGGCGTGCTGCTCGCCGAACGCGCCGGCCTGCTGAAGGCGCCACACACCAGACTGCCCGCCGCCGCCCGCGATCAGCTCGACGCGGCCGAGCGCGAAGTCGTCGTCGATGCGCTGCTGACCGCCATCGGCGGGGCGTACTGTCATCTGCATCAGAAGCGCGCGGGCTACGCGAACGATCCCGTGCAGGCGCTCGAACTGCTGCGCACCCACGCCGCCGACATGAGCGAAGCCGAGTTCCATATGATCGTGACGGGCATCGTCGTCGATCTGCGCGATGCGCACACGCTCTATGCCGGACCAGCGTCGCTCGCGGGCGCGGTGGCGCAGCTTCCGTTTCTCGTCGAGCAATACGGTTCGACGGACACGCCCTCGTTTCTCGTCACGAAAGTGGCCCACGGCAAGCTCATCAAAGACGCCGCGTTCAGGCCCGGCGTGCTGCTCGATACCTGGAACGGCATGCCGTTCGAGCGCGCGGTGGCCCTTCATGCCGACCGCGAAACCGGCGGACGTCCCGACGCGCGCCTTGCCCGCGCGCTCGAATCGCTGACGTTCCGCTCGCTGCAATACGGCCCGCCGCCCGATGAACTGTGGGTCGACATCGGCTTTCGCGACGGTCCGGGCAAGGCGCGGCGCGAAGTGCGCATCCCGTGGCGCATCGTGTGGCCGGGCCGGCCCGCGACCGGCGTGCGGCCCGGCGCGCACGCCGCGCTGCGCGTCGCGATGAGTCCGGCCGCGGAACAGGTCCGGCGCGCCAAGAAGCTGATGTTCTCCGGCAAGGAATGGCACGCCGAAAACCTGCGCGCGGAAATGGCGCGCGACGCGGGCTGGATCAAGACGCGCTTTCCCGATGCGCTTTCCGCGAGAACGTATGCGACCAAAACGCTCGGCGAGGTCGGCTACGTGCGCATCTGGACCTTCGATGTCGGCGATCACGAAGCCTTCGTCGATGAAGTCGTGCGCCTCGTGGAACGCTTGCCGGACCGGGGTCTCATCGTCGATGTGCGCGGCAATCCCGGCGGCCTCATCTGGGCGGCGGAGCGCCTCTTGCAGGTCTTCACGCCGAACAAGGTCACGCCGACGCGCTTCAGTCTCGTCGCGACGCCGCTCACGCGCGCCATGGCGAAGAGCGCGTTCAACCGCATGGAACTGGAGCCGTGGATCGCGTCGCTCGAATCCGCGATCTCGACCGGCGAGGCGTATTCGCAGGCGCTGCCGATCACCGATCCGTCGTGGTGCGACGATATCGGCCAGCGCTACGGCGGTCCGGTCGTGTGCGTCGCCGACGCCAACACGTATTCGTCGGGCGATCTCTTTTGCGCGGGCTTCGTCGACAACGAAATCGGCGCGCTCGTGTGCGTGGGCCAGGCGACCGGCGCGGGCGGCGCGAACGTGTGGACGAGCCACGATCTGACCGATGCGCTCGACGGCACCGACTTCGCGCTGCCGCGCCTGCCCGACGGCGTGAGCTTCACCATGGCGTTTCGCCGCGCGGTGCGCTCCGGCGGCGCGGCCGGCGTGCCGATCGAAGACCTGGGCATCGGCGGCATTCCGTATGCGATGACCCGGCGCGACGTGCTCGACGGCAATGCCGATCTCATCGACTGGTGCGCGCAGTTGCTCTCCGGCGCGCCGTATTCGAGCCTGCGCGTGACGCTCGGCAAGTCCGACGTGACGATCACGACGGCCGGTCTCGACGAGCTCGAACTCTATGTGGACGGCAGGCCCGCCGAAGCGGCGCGCGCCATCGCGGACGGCACGCTTAAACTGCCGCGCCCGGTGGCGGGCGCCATGCTCGAAGTCGTGTGCCGCAAGTCCGGCTTCGTGGCGCAGCGCCGCCGCGTCGCGCTCGCCTGACGAACGGCGTCAGTTCTTGTCGGCGACGACCTGATCGAACGTGCCGCCATCGGCGAAATGCGTCTTTTGCGCCTGCTGCCAGCTACCGAACATCTGTTCGACGGTGAATGTTTTCAGCGGCTTGAACTCGCTCGCATGTTTCGCAAGCACATCGGCATTGCGCGGACGCAGATGATGCTTCGCGATGATCTCCTGCGCGGCGGGCGTGTACAGGAAGTCGAGATACGCCTGCGCCTCTTTGCGCGTACCGCGCTTGTCCACGACCTTGTCGACGATCGACACCGGCGGCTCGGCCAGCAGGCTCACCGACGGATACACCGCGTCGAAGTCCTTGGCGCTCGCGCCCGCGCTCATCAGGCCGACTTCGTTCTCGAACGTGACGAGCACGTCGCCGATGCCGCGCTGCGTGAAGGTCGTCGTCGCGCCGCGGCCGCCCGTATCGAGCACCGGCACGTTCTTGAAGATCGCTTTCTCGAAGTCCTGCGCCTGCGCGTCGCTCGCGCCCTGCTGCTTCTTGTAGCCCCATGCGGCGAGATACGCATAGCGCCCGTTGCCCGATGTCTTCGGATTCGCGATCACCACCTGCACGCCGGGGCGCGCCAGGTCGTTCCAGTCCTTGATGTTCTTCGGATTGCCCTTGTGCACGAGAAAGACCATCGTGGTCGTGTAGGGCGCGCTCGCGTCGGGCAGACGGCTGCGCCAGTTCGCGGGCACGAGCTGGCCGCGTTCGGCGAGCAGGTCGATGTCGTTAGGCTGGTTCATCGTCACGACATCCGCCTGCAGGCCTTGCGTGACCGACAAGGCCTGCGCGCTCGATGCGCCATGCGATTGCCGCACCGCGACCGTCTCGCCCGTTTTCCTGGCGTAGTCCGCGACGAAGGCCGCGTCGATATCCTTGTAGAGCTCGCGCGTCACGTCGTAGGACACGTTGAGCAGCGACGTCTCAGCATGCGCGATGCTCGCCGATGCCGATGCGATGCAGAGCGCGACCGCGATAACCAGCTTCTTCATTTCTTCTCCGTAGACAGGGTTTCGATCCGCACAACACACAAAGGCCGCCCGAGGGCGGCCATGCCATTCAATTTTCCCCGAAAGCAGGGCTAAGCGTAAGCGCGTCGCGCCTCCTCTTCGTATTCGGGCGATGCACGGCGCGCGAGCGTCTCGATGAAATGCTTCGCGAGCGGCCACGGCCCGAAGCCCGCCGCCGTGTTGATATGACCCGCCTTGCCGAGATTCACGAACGCACTGTTCCAGCGCTGCGCGAGCGTGCGCGCTTCGTCGAGCGGCATCCACGGATCGGTCTCGCTGCCGACGACGAGCGACAGCGTATCGAGCCTGCGCGCGCTGAATGCGCCGGCGAAACGGAACTTCGCGGGGCTCGCGGGCGCGACGAACAGTACGCCCTTCACCTTCGAAGCCTGCGCGTGATTCGCGTCCGGCTGCCCGAGCGCATGCGCGGTCGCGAGGCAGCCGAAGCTATGCGCCGCGATCACGACGGGACCCTCGACGCTCGCGAGCACATCGCGCACGGCGTCGCTCCAGATGGCGAGATTGGGCGTGTCCCAGTCGCGCTGGCCGACACGCCGCGCGCCCGGCACCTCGGTTTCGAGCCAGCTCTGCCAGTGCGCCGCCTCGCTGCCATGCAGGCCGGGCACGGTCACGAGCGTGACCGACGACAACGACGACACCTCCACGCTGCGCTCATTCATCTTCGTTCCTCGCCGTCACTCGAATGGGTCAGGCTCCATTCTCGATGAACGCGCGATGGCCGCTAACCAATATTTCGTCATTTGTTTATGGGTATGGAAGTCGCAATGGGCGGCGACCGTGCCCATCAGCGCCCATCAGCGCCCGGCGCGCTTCACATAGCGCGCGATGAAGGTGCGCGTTTCATCATCGGCAAAGCGCACGACGACGCGATCGGCGCTGACCATTTCGACGACGCCTTCGCCATAGCGCCGCACGCGCACGCGATCGCCCTGCGCGAACGCCGGCACACGGCTTTCCGGCGACGATTGTTCTTTCTCGCGCATTTCACGCATCTCGCGCGGGCTCTCGATCACTTGCGGCGGATGCACGCAGTTGTCGCATGCGCCGCAGGTTGCGCCGCCGAGTTCGTCGTCGGGGGCGCGGTAGTCGACATCGCTTGCGCAAAGCGGCGCCGATGCGCGTGCGCCGTTCATGTCGTCGGCGAAATAGTCGAGCAGCATGCGCCAGCGGCATTGCGCGCTCTGCGCATAGCCGATCATGCGTTCGAGCACCGCACGGTCTCGCTCGGCCCGCTCCGCATAAAGGCGCGATGCATCGTCGAGCTTCGCAAGCGGCGCATCGTCGCCGACGAGCTTCATGCCGCCGCGCCGCGTGCGCCGCGTCATGCCGATATCGTTGAGCAGCGTCGCCGCGACGCGCAGCTTGTTCGCGCCCACGTTCGGCAAGGCTTCGCGCAACCGCGCGAGCGGCTGCGCCAGCGTGCGGCCGCTGTCTTCCATCGCCAGCTCGCGCACTTTCTCCGCGACGCGCGCGATCGTCTCCGCGCTCGGATAACGCCCGCTCATGAAAAACTGCTGCACCTGCCTGTCCTTCATGTCGAAAAGCAGCGTGCAGCGCGCGGGCTCGCCATCGCGCCCGGCGCGGCCCGCTTCCTGATAGTACGCATCGAGACTGCCCGGCATCTGCGCATGAACGACGAAGCGGATATCGGGCTTGTCGATGCCCATGCCGAACGCATTGGTCGCGACCATCACGCGCGCGCGATCCGCCATGAAGGCATCCTGCGCGTCCGAGCGCGCGCCCGATGACAACTTCCCGTGATAGCGCTCGGCCGCAACGCCCGCATCGACGAGTGCGGCATGCAGCGCCTCGCATTCCGCGACGGTCGCGCAATACACGATGCCGCTGCCCGCTTCCTGCGTCGCGAGTTCGATCGCGCGCTTGCGCCTGTCTTCGGGATTGGTCAATTGCTCGACGTTGAAATGCAGATTGTCGCGATACACGCCCGTGTGAATGACATGCGGATGCCGCATCTGCAACTCCCGCACGATATCGACGATGACGGCGGGCGTCGCGGTCGCGGTGAGCGCAAGCACGGGCGGACGGCCGAGCATTTTGATCGCGTGGATCAGCTCGACATACGCGGGCCGGAAATCATGGCCCCATTGCGAAATGCAGTGGGCCTCGTCGATGACGGCGAGCGCGATCGGCGGCATGTCCTTCGCGGTGAGCTCGGCGCCGAAGTCGGCATCGACGAGCCGCTCGGGCGTGACGAAGAGCATGCGGATCTCATGACGCGCGAGCGCCTGCATGGCCTCGCGCGCTTCGCTCGCCGAGAGCGCGCTGTTGAGCACGGCAGTCGCGATGCCCGCTTCGGTCAGTTTCGTCGCCTGATCGCGCATCAGCGAAATGAGCGGCGACACGATGATCGTCATGCCGTCGAACTGCAGCGCGGGCAACTGATAGCACAGCGACTTGCCCGCGCCCGTCGGCATCACGGCGAGCGTGTCGTGGCCGTCGAGCACGCTGCGGATCACGTCTTCCTGTCCGGGGCGCAGATGCGGAAAGCCGAAGACCTTGCGCAGCGCTGTTTCGAGATCGTGATCGCGCGGCTTGCGCGATCGTGCGTGGAGGGCGTGAGTGTCGTTCATGCGTGCCGGAAGCGAATCGTCTGCCGGTCACACAGCGCGACCGATTCGCCAACGGCACGAGCAAACGCCGTTCCATGCGCGGCGCGTCTAGTGGCTGATCATCCAGGGCCGGCCGCCGGGCGATTTCATCGACGGCCGTGTCTGATCGGTCGCGGCAGGCCTTGGCTTGCAACAGGCGCATCCCGGTCCGTGACGGTATCCGAGACTCTTAGAACTCGTGGGCGCGTGCGCGCTGCGCTCGTTCGTCGCGTAAGCGTCGCGGCGGGATTGCGGCATCAGGGAAAGCATCGCGGAGCCCGTGATCGCGCGCGCGGTTTGCACGCCGCATTCTGGGCATAGGTGCGGCAGATCGCGATCCGCGATGCTGCGCATCACGTCGAAGCTGCCGCACGCTGCGCATTCGTATTGATAGATCGGCATTGCATTCGCATCCGAAAGCGTCGGGCGCGATGCGCTCAGCGCATCGCGCCCTTCGGTTGGCGGGATCAGGCCTTGTCTTGCGAGAGCGGAATATCGACGCCGCCCTTCACCGCCTTCACCGGACCATCGGCGTTGGGGCGAATATCGAAGTCGAAGATCTGCGTGGGCAGCCACAAGGTCGCGCATGCGTTCGGAATATCGACGACGCCGCTGATATGCCCCTGCACCGGCGCCGTGCCGAGAATCGAATACGCCTGCGCGCGCGTGTAGCCGAACTTCGTCAGATATTCGATCGCGTTCAGGCACGCCTGACGGTACGCGATATGCACGTCGAGATAGTGCTGCTTGCCCGCTTCATCGACGGAAATGCCTTCGAAAATGAGGTAATCGTCGTAACGCGGCGTGATCGGGCTCGGCTTGAAGATCGGATTCTTGATGCCGTATTTCGCCATGCCGTCCTTGATGACGTTCACGCGCATATGCACCCAGCCCGCCATTTCGATCGCGCCGCAGAAGGTGATTTCGCCGTCGCCCTGACTGAAGTGCAGGTCGCCGACAGACAGCCCCGCGCCGTCCACGTACACCGGGAAGAAAATCTTCGAGCCGCGCGACAGGTCCTTGATGTCGCAATTGCCGCCATGCTCGCGCGGCGGCACCGTGCGCGCGCCTTCGGCGGCGGCTTTCTCGCGCGTGTCGCCGGTCATCTTGCCCATGTGCGCGGTCGCGGCGAACGGCGGGTTCGCGAGCGGCGGCACGCGATCGGGCTGCGTCGCGATGAAATCGACTTCACGCTGATTCCATGTCGCGAGCAGCTTCGGATCGGGCAGGCAGCCGATCAGCCCCGGATGAATCAGCCCGGCGAACGACACCTGCGGAACGTGGCGCGAGGTCGT
Source organism: Caballeronia sp. PC1 (assembly GCF_021353155.1). Lineage (NCBI taxonomy): Bacteria > Pseudomonadati > Pseudomonadota > Betaproteobacteria > Burkholderiales > Burkholderiaceae > Caballeronia > Caballeronia sp. PC1. Next base: position 232,665 of record NZ_JAJUBH010000002.1, on the reverse strand, counting down.
ATACAGCCCGTGGAAATCCCAGATGGATTTCTGCGCGAGCGGGAAGTGATCGGTCAGAAAGCCGCCGCCGTTCTTCTTCGAGAAGAAGCCGTTGAAGCCCCACTGGCTTTCCTGCTTCGCGCCGATATCGAGCAGGTCCACGACGAGCAGATCGCCGGGTGCCGCGCCATGCACGCCGATCGGCCCCGAAAGGAAGTGGACGATCGACAGATCGATGTCGCGCACATCGTCCGCGGAATCGTTGTTCTTGATGAAGCCGCCCGTCCAGTCGTAGGTTTCGAGCACGAAGTCGTCGCCGGGCTTGACCCACGCGGCCATCGGAATGTCGGGGTGCCAGCGGTTATGCACCTGCTCGTTGTCGAATGCGGACTGATTCAGGTCGACCTTGATGAGCGTTTCAGCCATGACGAATGTCTCCTTGTCGGATCAGGCCGGCACTCGCGCCGGCATAGGACAGCACTTCGATTCAGCTCAGCGTGCCGTTGAGCAAGAGGTAGCCGGGAAGCCAGCCGGTCACGATGCCCGCGATGACGGTGACGGCCCCCGTCAGCTTCACGATGGGACGCTGCAGCGCGAGCAGCACGAAAAACAGGAACCACAGGAACGCCCAGCCGAACCAGCACAGCGCGAACCAGACGGACCATGTGGAGTCCGCATGCGCGATCGAGTCGATGCCGACGGGAATTATCGTGATCGCGACGAACAGGCTGAACCAGCCGAGCCCGCGGCCATCCGCGCCGTTATAGCGATTGATCGCCACCCAGAAGTACGTGAACGTGAAGAGCAAGGTGAGCGCGGCCGCCTTGATCGACGCGGCGTCCGCTCCCGAGCCGAACGCGAGCTTGAGCGATGCGAGCAGGGTCACGCCGCCCGCGAAGACGTTGATGACCCATATCTCCCGATCGCCGATTCTGCCCAGCAGCCAGAGCCCGTTCAGAAACAGGACCGCGCCGACATAAAGCAAGCACAAACCCAGCATGGTGATCTCCTCGGCGCGCACTGGCGCAAGGTTCGTGGTCTGGAATACGAACCATGATAGGGATGCGCGATCACGCGCGAATCCCCCAGCGCGAGGATTTTGATTCGCCTTGCCGGGTGAGGCCGTCTCACCCGAATGGGTGAGGAGTACGAGGAGTGGAGGAGATCAGATCGCGACGCAGATGCGCCCGTGCAGATGCACGAGCTCCATCTGGCTATGCGTGTCGGTCTTCTGGAAGATCTGCTTGAGATGACTGCGCGCGGTGTTCTCGGAAACGTGCAAGGCACGCGCCGCGCTCGCGATGGAATGCCCCGTCACGATGAGCGAACTCATGCGCGCCTGCGCCGGGCTCAGGCCGAATTGCCGCACGAACGCGCAATCGGCGTGATCGTCTTCGGAAGGCGCGTTGAGCGCCGTGACGATGGCGAGGCGGCGCGTCTCGCCAAACTCCGCGCTGAACACCGAGCCCGCCGCGCGTATCGATATCACGCTCGGCTGCGATTGCCCCGGCGCGGAGAGCGACAAGACCTGCGCGGCGCGTTCGTCGGCCTCGGCCGATGCATGCGTGGCGCGGGCGATGGCCTCCTGCAACACGCGATCGTCCGCGCTCGCGGCCGCGACGATGCGCCCTTCTTCGATACGCAGCCCCGCCACCGGTTCGCACGCGCCCGGCGCGCCGTCGCTGCCGAACACCATGCGCGCGTCCGAATCGACGAGCATCGCCGCGCGCGCATGCGTGTTCACGATGCGCCTGAGCGCACGATTCATGTCGTCTGTTTCGCGCAGGCGCCAGCGCAGATCGAGCGCAAGCGTCAGATGCGGCAGCAGCGCGGCGAATGCGCTGCGCTCGCGCGGGCCGAAGCGCGGTTCGTCGGGGCCGCGATGCAGGTCGAGGTAATAGACGAGCGTGTTGCGCCGCGCAATCACGCCGCACAGCCGGTGATAGAGACCATGCGGCAGCAAGAGACCGCGGTAGAAGTCCGTCTTGACGAGCTCGCGATTGCTGAGCAGTTCATCGCCGGCCATCACGCGGCCTTCGCGATAGGCATCGCTCGACAGAAACCACGGATTGCGCGATGCGTAATCGGACAGCGCGGCGCTCAGACGCGGGTCGCGCGGCGCGGAATAGAGCGCGACGCCTTGACGCGTGGCAAAGCTGTGACGCGCAAGCGCGGCCCAGCGCACGCGGAATCGCTCGCGGATTTGCGCGAGCACGTTGCACCAGGCGTCGTCGGAATCGCCTGCCGCATGAACACGATAAACAAGGTCGTCGCTGGCGACAGGTGCCACGGCGCTCGCAAAAAGCGGCGTCATGTCTGCTCCAAGGCGAAAGATGAGGCGTCGGGAAAAGATGCGCAACGAAGTCCGCTTGCCAGTGTTCGCAGATGCGCACGCACGGTCAATCGGCACAAACCCGCTGCGCGCCGTGCGCGAAGCACTCGCCACAATATTGCGGCAATGCAGCTTTGAGCGAATAATCGGATCGTCCAATCGAATGCTGGCAGACTCGCGGCCACCGTCATGCGAATCAAACGCGACTATCAATCCTGGGTGGCCAACGAAACACTCGAAGATTACGCGTTGCGTTACGCGGCCAGTTCTTATCGGCGCTGGTCGCCCGCGACGCTCGCCAACACCGCCATCGGCGGCATCTCGTTTCTTGCGCTCGAAGCCATCGGCGCGAGCATCACGTTGAGCTTCGGCTTTCATAACGCGTTTCCCGCGATTCTCGTCGTGTGCGCGCTGATCTTTCTCGTGAGCGTGCCGATCGCGTATTACTCGAGCGAGGCCAATGTCGATATCGATCTGCTCACGCGCGGCGCGGGCTTCGGCTATGTCGGCTCGACGATCACTTCGCTGATTTACGCATCGTTCACGTTCATCTTCTTCGCGCTCGAAGCCGCGATACTCGCGCAGGCTCTGGAGCTTGCGGCGGGCATCAATATCGTCATCGGTTATCTGCTGTCGTCGCTGCTGATCATTCCGCTCGTGTTCTTCGGCGTCACGCTCATCAACAAGCTGCAGCGCTGGACCCAGCCCTTGTGGGCCGTTTTGCTCGTCGCGCCGTTCTTCTTCATTCTTTGGCAGGATCCGGACGTGCTGCGGCGCTGGGCCGCGTTTCCCGGTCTCGGCGCAACCGCCGAAGCGCGCGGCGGCGGCATCGACGTCCTGCTGTTCGGCGCGGCGGCGGGCGTGCTGTTTTCGCTGATGGGGCAAATCGGCGAGCAGGTCGATTATCTGCGCTTCCTGCCGGACCGCACCGCGCGCAATCGCGTCTCATGGTGGACCGCGATGCTCGCGGCCGGCCCCGGATGGATCGTCGTGGGCGGCCTCAAGCTGCTCGCGGGGAGTTTGCTCGCCGTGCTCGCCTTGCAGGATGGCCTGCCCGCCGTCGATGCCGTCGTGCCCGTGCACATGTACGTCACCGCCTATCGCCATGTGTTCGAAAGCCCCGCGCTGGCGCTCGCGGTCGCGACCGTGTTCGTCGTCATCTCGCAGGTGAAGATCAACGTGACCAATGCCTATGCGGGCTCGCTCGCGTGGTCGAACGTGTTCGCGCGGCTCACGCACTATCATCCGGGGCGGGTCGTGTGGCTCGTGTTCAACGTGATGATCGCGCTTCTGCTCACGCTGCTCGGCATCTTCAAGACGCTCGAAACCGTGCTGTCGGTGTATTCGAATCTCGTCATCGCATGGCTCGGCGCGCTGGTCGCGGATCTCGTGGTGCTCAAGCCGCTCGGCGTCAGTCCGAAGCGCATCGAATTCAAGCGCGCGCATCTGTATCAGGTGAATCCGGTCGGTTGCGGCGCGATGCTGATCGCATCGGTCGTCTCGACGTGCGCGTTCGCGGGATTGTTCGGCGATGTCGCGCGCGCCTATTCCGCGTTCATCGCACTGTTTCTCGCGTTCGTGAGCGCGATCGCGATCGCTTACGCGACAGGCGGCCGCTACTACATCGCGCGCGCCGACGAGCATCATGCGACGGTGCCGCGCACGCAGCTCGTGCGCTGCTGCATCTGCGAACGCGACTACGAAGCCGCCGACATGGCGTGGTGCCCGTTCAATCAAGGTTCGATCTGCTCGCTATGCTGCGGTCTCGACAATCATTGCCGCGACCGCTGCAAGATGCCGGCCGCATCGCATGCGGACGAGTTCGCGCAGCCGCCCGGGCCCAGCACGCTCGCGCCGCATTTCGGGCGGCGCATCGGGCGTTTCTTCGGCTTGTTCGTCATCGCATCGACGGCGACGGGCGCGGTGTTTCTGCTGTCGTACCGCCTGATCGAAATCGCGGACGTGATGGCGCGCGCCCAGATCGGCGACGTGCTGCTGCACACGTACGCGGCCACCCTGCCCTTGCTCGCGTTCGGCGCATGGTGGATCGTGCTCTCGCAGGAAAGCCGCGAACTGACGCAAGCGGACCTGCTCCAGTCGCTGCACAACCTCGAAGCGACGCGCAAGGAACTCGTCGAATCGGAGCGCATGGCCTCGCTCGGCGGACTTGTCGCGGGCGTCGCGCACGAGATCAACACGCCGGTGGGCATTGTCGTGAGCGCGGCGTCGTATCTGCGCGACCGGACCGAATCCATCAGCGAGAGTCTGAAACGCCAGGATCTCACCGAAGACGCGCTCGGCAGCTATCTGCGCGATGCGGGTCAATCGACGCGGCTCATGCTGTCCAACGCCGATCGCGCCGCGCGTCTCGTGCAGAGTTTCAAGCAGGTCGCCGTCGATCAGGTCAGCGAGGCGCGGCGTCAGTTCGATCTCGGCGAATATATCCGCGAGACGGTGCTGAGCGTCGAGCCCAGGCTGCGCGGCACGCGTGTCGCGCTGCGCATCGACTGTCCGCCCGGCATTCTGATGGACTCCTTCCCCGGACCGCTCGCGCAAGTGCTGACCAATCTGATCCTCAACTCGCTCGTGCACGCGTTCGCGCCGGGCGAGGTCGGGCATATCGTGATATCGGCGCGGCGCTCGGGCGAGGCGCATGTCGTGCTCGAACACGAAGACGACGGCTGCGGCATTCCCGATGCACTGCACGAGCGCATTTTCGAGCCTTTCTTCACGACGCGGCGCGGCTCGGGCGGCAGCGGCCTCGGTCTGCATCTCGCCTATGCGCTCGCCACGCGCGCGCTTGACGGCACACTGGCGGTACGCAACGGCGCACGGGCCGGCAGCGTGTTCGTGCTCACGCTGCCGCGCGTCGCGCGCGCCCGCGACGGCGCGATCCCTGGCGTGCCGCGCGTTCAGGGAGAACGACCATGACCGCGCCTTCCTGGCTGCGCGCCGAACCGCCGCGCACGCTCACGGGGCCGCAGGCGCCGCCGTGGCACGTGCTGCTCGTCGACGACGCGCCCGAGATCCACGAAGTCACACGGCTCGTGCTCGCCGACGCCGCGTTCGCCGGCAGGCCGATCGAGCTTTCGAGCGCGCTGTCCGCCGCCGAAGCGCGCGCGTATCTGGCGGCGCATCCGGGCACCGCGCTGATCCTGCTCGATGTGGTGATGGAAGCCGACGATGCCGGTCTCGAACTCGTGCGCCATATCCGCGACACGCTAGGCGACCACGACGTGCAGATCATCCTGCGCACCGGTCAGCCCGGCATGGCGCCCGAGCGCGAGGTCATCACGCGCTACGAGATCAACGGCTACTTCCTGAAGACCGAACTGACCGCGCAGAAACTCACGTCGATCGTCGTGACCGGCTTGCGCACGTACGAGACGATCATGGCGTTGCGCCGCGCCCGCACGCTCGCGACCCTGCCCGCGATCAACGACACGGACGGGCCGATCGACCGCGAGCGCGAACGCAACCTGCGCGCCGATCTCGAAGCGGCGCTTCGCGCGGATACGTGGATCGTGCACGCGCTGCCGCAGATCGATCTCGCATCGAGTGCGCTGAAAGGCGTCGAGATGAAGCCCGTGTGGCCGACGAAAGAAGGCGCGTTGCCGCCCGAACGCATCGCCGCGCTCACCGACGATCCCGCCTTGCTGCTCTCGCTCGACGAAGCGATGCTGCGCCGCGCCTGCACGATTGCGCGCGCGTGCCGCGACAGCGGCGAAACGCCCGCGCCGCGCGTGTCGATGCCGCTTCTGTCGAAGCATTCCAGCGATGCGCAGTTGATCGCGATGGTGACGGCAGCGCTCGCCGAAGCGAAGCTGCACGGCGACGCGCTCGACCTGCAGTTCAGCGGCGTGCTGCTCGACGCGCGCCGCGAGGCCGCGCGCGCGCTGCAGGCGCTCGGCGTATCGATCACGCTCGTGGACTTCGGCCTCGAACGCATCTCGCTGCTCGATCTTCAGGCGCTGCGGCCGAATCGCATCAAGATCCATTCGAAGTTCGTGAGCGACGTCACGCATCAGCACGAGCGCGCGGTCGTCGCGCGCGCGATCGTCGCGCTTGCGCATACGCTCGGCGTCAGCGCGATCGCCGATGGCGTCTCGGATAGCGAAGACCTGCAGTTCTTCCGCTGGGAAGGCTGCGATCTCGGTCAGGGTGACGCGCTCGCGGCCGCGCGGCGCGTGTGATCTATTGATGCACGCTCTGCGCCAGCGCGCGCAAGAGGCCCGCGCCGTCGCCGCTCCACGCGCTGCCGTGCATGCAGGCGAGCGTCACCGGTTCGAGCCGGGCGAGGCGCTCGAACATCGCGTCGGCGTTGCGCGTGTGCGAGAAGTAATCCATGCTGCGCCGGAACGATTCGCTCGGCCCCAGAATGTCGGATGTCGTGAGCGGCGGCAGGCTCGCGCCGCCCTGCGTGAAGAGATCGCCGCAGAGCAGCGTGCCGGTGCGCTCTTCCATCAGAAAGCCGCATTCCCACGCGTGCGGAAGATGCGGCGTATCGAACCAGCGCACGGTATGACGGCCCAGGCTTACGGCTTGTTCGTCGGCAAGCGCGACGGGCGCGCGATCCGCGAGGTCCGTGATCGACACCATCGCCGCGATCGTGCCGCACAGCGGCGCGGCTTCGGGCGCGATGGCGAGCCACTCGTTGAGCGAGCCGCATTCGTCCGCCTCGACATGCGAAAAAGCGATATAGCGTAGCGTCGCCGGGTCCATGATGCTCGCGACCGCTTCACGCACGAGCGGAAACATCTTGCGCGGCCCGGTGTGAAATAAAAGCGGCGCGTCGTCGACGATCAGGTATTGATTGAAGGAAAAGCCGCCCGCGTCGCCGGGCAGCACGACGGGCGTACTGATGCGATACACGCTATCGGCGATTTCGGCGACGTTCGTGCCGGATTGCGAGTTCGTGGTGATCATGTGCGTGCTCCGATGGCATCAAGCCTTTGCGCGAACGCCGGATCTTCAAAACATAGTCGGAACCCCCGCGAAGAATCAAGCTTCGGGGTGCGCTCATCTCACGCTAATTCTTATCTTCGATCATGCAGGCAGCGGGACAGCCAAGCTATAAGCATCGCGTCCCGATTGGTATGAAAAAACAACCCTGGAGACATCCCGATGAGCGCTGCCGCTGAAACCCCTGTCCTCGCCCAGACGAAAGCCCGGCGTTTTGGACTCTTCGTGTGCTTCATGGCAGCGCTCGCCGGGCTGCTCTTCGGTCTCGACATCGGCGTGATTTCGGGCGCGCTGCCCTTCATCGCGAAGCACTTCGTGCTGAACGACCGCGCGCAGGAATGGATCGTCAGTTCGATGATGGTCGGCGCGGCCATCGGCGCGCTCGGCGCGGGCGCGCTCTCGTGGCGGCTCGGACGCCGCTATGCCCTCGCGCTGGCGGCGGTGCTGTTCATCGTCGGGTCGCTGTGGTCGGGATTCGCAGGCAGCCCGGAACAGTTGATCGGCGCGCGCCTGCTGCTCGGTCTCGCAGTCGGCATGGCGTCGTTCACCGCGCCGCTCTACCTTTCGGAAGTCGCGCCGCGGCAGGTGCGCGGGGCCATGATCTCCACGTATCAACTGATGATTACCGTCGGCATTCTGGCTGCCTTCTTGTCGAACATCGGGCTTTCGTATATCGCCGACTGGCGGTGGATGCTCGGCGTCATCGCCATTCCCGCCGCGTTCTTTCTCGCTGGCGTCCTCGCGCTTCCCGACAGTCCGCGCTGGTTGCTGCAACGCAACCGCGCCGCCGAAGCGCGCGCCGTGCTGCAGCGTCTCTATGGCAATCCCGCCGACGTTCAGGCCGAGCTCGATCAGGTCAATGAAGACAGCACGCGTCCCCAGCGCGGCTGGAGCCTGCTGCGCGCGAATTCGAACTTCCGCCGCTCGGTGCTGCTCGGCGTCGTGCTGCAAGTGTTTCAGCAACTGACCGGCATCAACGTCGTCATGTATTACGCGCCGCGCATCTTCGAAATGGCCGGCTTTGGCACGCATGAACAGCAGCTCTGGGCGACGGTCATCGTCGGCCTCGTCAACGTGATCGCCACCTTCGGCGCGATCGCTTTCGTCGATCGCTGGGGCCGCAAGCCGATTCTCTATGCGGGATGCGCCGTCATGGCGTTCGGCATGTGCGCCCTCGGCTTTCTCATGCATGCCGGCGTGGTGGGTCTCACGGCGCAGGTTCTGGCTGTTGCATCGCTGCTGCTCTTCATCGCGGGCTTTGCGATGTCCGCCGGGCCGCTCGTCTGGATTCTCTGCTCGGAGATTCAGCCTCAGCAGGGCCGCGACTTCGGCATCGCCGTCTCGACGCTGGTGAACTGGGTGGCGAACATGGCGGTCGCGGCCACGTTCCTGAGCCTGCTCTCGACGGTCGGCGAAGCCAATACGTTCGTGCTCTATGCGGTCCTCAACGTGGTCTTCGCCGTGGTCGTGTTCTTCTACGTGCCCGAAACGCGCGGTGTCTCGCTCGAAAAGCTCGGGCGCAATCTGATGGCCGGCAAGCGCCTGCGCGATCTCGGCAAGGACGATCTGGCGCTTTCCGCGCGCGGTCAGGCGGTCGTGAAAACGAACGAAGCGCTGTAATCAGAAACCCAATCAAGCCGCGGAAATTGTCGCGGCTTTTACGCTGTCTGCACTATGCTCAATGATGGCCGCGCAGGCGATCGAAGGGAGACGACAGGTGCACACGCTATCGGATTTCATGACCTTGCTCGGGCTGTCCAAAGCGACGCCGCGCAAGGGTCCGATGCCCGGAGGCAGCCGGCACGTCATGGTGCACGTGACCATCGACGCACAGCATGCGACACCGCTGCGCAGATCGCTCGTGCGCGACTGCGCCGGCGAGCCCTGGACGATGCGCGTGACGCCGCTGCGCGACGCGCACCGCGTCCGGCTCACGCTGATCGTGCCGAAGGCGGCCATCGGCGGGGCCATTGCGCGTCTGGCGGACCTCGTGCCTTCCGCTCAGGTCAGCAGTCCGCTCGACGTGCCCGACGCGCCTTCCGATGCGTGGCGCAATCTGATGGACCGCAGCGTTCATCGCGGCGGCGAGACGCACGAACACCCGCACGAACACCCGCATGACATCGCAACGCCGCAAGGCACGCTCGCCACGCTGTTGAGCGCGGATCACGTCCTGCTCGGCGCGGACGCCGCCAGTCGCGACGCGCTCTTCGATCTGATCGGCGGTTTTCTCGAACGGCGGCACGGTCTGTCCGCGCAGGCGGTTTCAGCGTGTCTCGCCGCGCGCGAGGCGCTCGGTTCGACGGCGTTGGGCGAAGGCGTGGCCGTGCCGCACGGACAACTCGACGAGGCCCACGAGCCGTTGGCGCTGTACGTTCGGCCGCGCACGCCGATCGCATTCTCCGCGCCCGATGGCAAGCCCGTCAGCGATGTGATCGCGCTCTTCGTGCCCGAGCGCGTAACGATGACGCATCTGCATCTGCTCGGGGAAATCGCCGAGCATTTCTGCGACCAGCGCTTTCGCGGCCTGCTTCGCGAATGCAGCGACGCCGATGCGGTATGCCGTCTCTTCGCCGCGTCTTCCGCGCATCACCTCGCGCACTGATCGACGCGCCATTCAAAACGGACTGATGCCCGACATGCCGCCGTCCACCGCGAGATCGGCGCCGGTCATGTAGCGGGACGCATCCGAGGCGAGAAAGAGAATGGCCCAGGCGATTTCCGCGGGCTCGGCCGGACGCTTCATCGGAATCACATTCGACCATTGCAGCAGTTCCGCTTCGGACATGCCGAGGCCGTCGAAGATCGGCGTTTTCGCCACGCCCGGCGAGATGCTGTTGACGCGTATGCCGGACTCGACGAACTCCGCCGCGAAGCTCTTCGCGAGCGACACCACGGCCGCTTTCGACGCGCAATACGCGGAAAAATGCTTCGTGCCCTGATTGGCCGCCAGCGACGCAACCAGAATGACCGATGCAGGCCGGGCGAGAAACGCCAGCGCCTCGCGCACGGTCACGTACACGCCGCCGACGTTGATGTCGAACACCTGAGCGAACTGCGCGAGCGATGTGTCGCGCACCGGCGTCTGCCGCGAAACGCCCGCATTGGCGACGATCACATCGACCGCGCGGCCGAAATGCGCGACCGCGGTTTCGTAGAGCCGCCGCATGTCGGCTGCGTTCGCGGCGTCCGCGACGATGGGCAGCGCGTTCGCGCCGAGCGTGTCCGCGGCGCGTTGCAGTTTCTCCGCGTCGCGCCCGCTGATGACCACACGCGCGCCCTCGGACACGAATCGTTCGGCGGTGGCGAAGCCTATGCCGCTGCCGCCGCCCGTCACGACCGCCAATGCATCCTGCAATAGCATCGCTTCACCCCCGCAAGTTGACGACCAATGCGCGGCCCGCGCGAATCGCCCGCGTCGTGTGGCCCGAGCCCTGAAGATCGCCGGCCAGGAAAACCGCGCCCGCCGCGAAACGCCGCGCGGCATCGCCGCCCTGCACGGCGACTTCGAGTTCGCCTTCGAGCATCACGACATATTGTCTCGATGGCGGGTTATGCCAGCCGAGGAAATAGTCCGCGTCGAACTCGTGCACGAGGACGCTCTCGCATGGCTGCGGCGACGACAACGACACGGCGATGCCGTTGAACGTCACGGGCGCGACGTCGAACGCCTGAATGGCCCGGAACGCCGAATGTCCGTCGCGAGTGGTGTAAGTCTCGATGCATTCCATCGTCTCTCCTTCGATGTCGGGGCGAGCGGGAAACCGGCGCGATTCAGCGTTCGTGATAGATCGCGAGCCAGACGGACGGCTCGTCGGCCTGCGTGCGCGCGACGCGATGCCGGCAGTGCGGCTCGATCAGCACGTAATCGCCGGGGCGCATCTCGTGCAGCGCCGGGCCGTCTTCGAATTCGAGCGCGGCCGCGCCCGACAGCAGCACGACCCATTCGGCGCGCGAGTCGTCGTACCAGAAGCCTTCGGGGCTCGCGTGTCCCATCGACACGATGCGCTCCACGTTCAGCCGTTGCCCCGTGACGAGCACGTCGATCCGCTCCTGCGCCTCGCGCTTCGCCTCGACGCTGAAGAGATTACCTGTCTGAAGTTGCATGATCGACAACCCTCCAGGGCCGCAAAGGCGCGCGGAACGAACCCGCCTGTTTCACTTTAGTTCATATTCGACGCCACGAAGCCACGTCCTGCATCCCTCACTCCGCCTTCGCGCCCGCCACGGACAAGCGCAGCGCATGCCGCGCGCTCGCCGCCAGCAGGGCGCACGACAGCGCGTTGAACAGGAACAGCCCGCTCGGGCCGATCAGCGTCATCAGCCCCGAAGCCAAGGTCGGGCCGGTCATGCCGCCAAGCGAAAAGAGCACCAGCAACATGGTCGATACCGCGACGCGCAAATGCGACTCCGTGCGATCCTGCACGTGCGACACGATGAGCCCGTATTGCGTGAACGTGACCGCGACATACGCCAGCGTCGCGCACCACGTGACGATGCGAAAGTCGAAGCACAACAGCACGAGGCTCAGCACCGCCGAGACCGAGGCCGTCCAGAAAACGAGACGCCGCCGGTCGATGCGGTCCGAGAGACGCCCCATCGGATACTGCGGCAAGAGTGCGCCGATGAGCGCGACGCCCATGAAGGTCGCGATGTCATGTGTCGAAAAGCCTGTGCGCTGAAGATACACCGGCATCAGCGCATAGAAGTTGCTATAGATGAAGCCGGCGAGAATGCAGCCCGGCACGCCGAGCGGGGCCAGCACCAGCATTTCCTTGAAGCTCGCGCTCCAGGATCGCGCGGGGACGCGGTCGAGGTTCGCGTCATCGACCTTGGCGGGCCAGCCTTCCATCAGCGTGACCGGAAGCACGGCCGCCGCAAAAAACGCCGCGGCGATCGAGAACTGCTGCGCCCCGGACCCCGCGCCCACATTCAGCAGAAACTGGCCGCCGCCCACCGCGAGGTAGTTGATGCCCGCGTACAGGCCAAAGACCTGGCCGCGCTTTTCGTTCTGGACCGTGCCGTTGAGCCAGCTTTCGACGGACGTGTACAACGCCATGAAAGCGACGCCCGTCAGCAGACGCACGAAGCCGAGCAGCCACGGAGACTGCACCGCGCCGAACGCGAGCGCCAGAATCGACGCGGCCGCCGAGAACGCCACGAACGTCCGGTGCTGGCCGATGCGGTCGATGAGCCGCCGGTTGACCACCGCGCCCAGAATAAAGCCCGCGTAGTAGCTCGACTGGATCAGGCCGGTGACGAAGGTCGAATAGCCCGATTCGATGATCCGGAGCGGGATCAGCGTCTGGAACAGGCCGTTGCCGGCGACAAGCAGCGCGAGGCCGAGCAGCAGCCCGGCGAGCGCGCGCATCGTGTCCGGCTCGCCCGCGCGCGCCCGATGGCCCGGATTGGCCGCCGCCGAATCCGGCCACGGCGGCGTCTTGCGCCCGAGCAGCGCCGCCTCGTTGAGCGGCCCGGTGCGCCCGACCGCCGACGGGTCGTGCTCCGCGTTCGTTCCCTCGCCTTCTTCCGCACGATGGTTCGCGCTCGTATTCGATTTCTCGTCTTCGAGATATGACATGGCACCTGTGCGTTGACTGAAGCCACCTCATGATGACAGATGCGCTGGGGGTCTGTCCGCCAGCGTGACAATCGTGGATGGTTCGGCGCGCAGAACAATGTTTCGCATGCCTTATCTTTTTGATGACGACATCGCACCGCCGATACGCCGAAAGCTGGAAAGCAAAGCATAAAAAACCGTTTGTCACCGCGATGCCCGGCAGCCTCTAATAGCTAGCTCGCCTTCGATACAGCCCATTCCTCTCATGACACATCCGGTAACGACATGGCCGACCTGACTTCTCCCGGCAAGCGCTACGTCGCTTCGAAGCGAACCGCCTCCGGCATCCCCAAGGCCGCGCTCTATCTCTGGCTTTCATGGATCGTGCCGGTTCTGATTCTGCTCGTCTGGGAAGGCGCCGCCCGTGCCGGGCTGATCGCGCCGCAAGTGCTTCCCGCGCCGAGCAAGGTCATCGGCACCGCGTTCGACATGGCGAAAGACGGCGAGCTTTTCATTCACCTCGGCGTATCGCTGCTGCGCGCGTCGGCGGGCTTTGTCATTGGCGGCGCGCTCGGGCTTGCCCTCGGCATTCTGGTCGGCTTTTCGCCGCTTGCGCAGGCGTTTCTCGACCGCTCGATTCAGATGGTGCGCGCCATTCCCTTCCTCGCGATGCTGCCGCTCGTGATCGTCTGGTTCGGCGTGGGCGAGGTCGCGAAGATTTTCCTCGTCTCGCTGGCCGTGCTCTTCCCGGTCTACATCAATACGATGCTCGGCATCCGGCTGATCGATCCCAAGCTGATGGAGCTCGCGAAGGTCGTCGGCCTCGACCGCACGGCGATCGTGCGCCGGATCGTTCTGCCGGGCGCGATGCCCTCGATCCTCACGGGCGTGCGCTATGCCCTGGCGCATGCGTGGCTCGCGCTCGTGATCGCGGAAACGCTCGCGACGACCCGCGGCATCGGCTTTCTCGCGATGGATGCGCGCGAGTTCCTCAACACGAACGTCATTCTGCTCACGATCATCATCTACGCGCTCATCGGCGTCGCGGCGGACGCGCTCGTGCGCCGGCTCGAAGCGCGCTTTCTTTCGTGGCACGCGAATTACGACAAGGGAGCGCAAAAGTGACGCAAGGCCTCGCCGTTTCTTCTGTTTCGCCACCGCAGCCGCACGCGCACGATGAAGCCGCGACGCGAGCGCCGCTTGCCGTGTCCGTGCGCGGGCTCGTGCGGCGTTACGGCAGCCGCGTCGTCATCGACGCGCTGGACCTCGATATCCGCAAGGGCGAATTCGTCGCGCTGCTGGGCGAAAGCGGCTGCGGCAAGACCACGCTGCTGCGCGCGCTCGCCGGACTCGATGTGCCCGACGCCGGCAAGATTCGCGCGCCGGAGCGGCCGTCCGTGGTGTTCCAGGAGCACCGGCTGCTGCCCTGGGCGACGCTGTGGGAGAACGTCGCGCTGGGACACGAGGCCACGATCGGCCGCGCGGGCGCGTCGCGCGCGCTGGCCGAGGTCGGACTCGCGGGCCGCGAAGCGGACTGGCCGCGCAATCTCTCGGGCGGACAGGCGCAACGCGTCGCGCTCGCGCGGGCCCTCGTGCGCGATCCCGCGCTGCTGCTGCTCGACGAACCGTTCGCGGCGCTCGACGCGCTCACGCGCATCAAGATGCACGGGCTCGTCAAAGAGCTGGTTGCCCTGCATCAGCCGGGCGTGCTGATCGTCACGCATGACGTCGATGAGGCGCTCACGCTCGCCGACAGGATTCTCGTCATGCGCGCCGGACGCATCGCCGCTTCCTTCGCGCCGAAAGACGAGGCGCATGACACGCTGCGCCCCACGCTGCTCGCGGCGCTCGGCGTGCACGCTCACTAATCACTTTTCCGCTTCACATCAAGGACTCGACAGGAATGAACGATTCATCGCTGAGCCGCCGCCAGCTTCTGCGCGCGGCGGGTGGACTGCTGGCCGGAGCAGCAGCCGGCAGTCTGTTCCCGGCGCGCGCCGCCGAACCGCGCAAGCTCACGCGCAATACCGACACGGTACGCATCGGCTGGGGCTACGGCAGCCTGCCGGATATCGCCCGGCAACGCGGCGTGTTCGAGAAGACGCTTGCCGCGAAGGGCATCAAGGTCGAATGGATCGGCCCGTTTCCCAATCACGCGCCATCGATTCAGGCAGTGGTCGGCGGCAGCGCGGACTTCGGCTTCTGGGGCTCCACCACGCCCGCGCTCGCCGCGATGCTCGCCGGTTCGCCCATCGTCTTCACCGCCTTCGATATCTACTCGCCGCGCTCGACGGCCATCATCGTGAAGAAATCGAGCGGCATCGATTCGATCGCGGGTCTCGCGGGCCGCAAGGTCGCGGTCAATCGCTCGGGGCTCGGCGAATTTTTGCTGATCGCGGCGCTGGAGAAGCATCGCATCGACCGGGACAAGGTTCAGTTCGTCTATCTGAATCCGCCGGATGCCGCGCCCGCGTTCGCGCAAGGCAAGGTCGACGCATGGTCGATGTGGTCGCCGGGCGTGGACATCGCGCGCTTCTCGAACGAGGCGAAAGACATTTTCAACGAAGGCCGCGACCTCGATTTTCTGATCGACTACAGCTCGCTCGTCTCGCGCCGCAAGTTCACCGAAGAGAACTCGGAACTCGTGCGCGCCGTGATCGATGCGTACTACGTCGAAGGCGCGTGGCAATCCACGCATTCCGCCGAAGCCGAACTGCTCGTGCAGCGCGAGGGGAAGTATCCGGATCAGGTGCGCGAGTACCTCACGAGCCTCAAGCGCGTGAACCAGTTCCACGAAGCCGATGACGCCGCCTTCCTCGCGCAATTCCAGCGCGCCGCGGACTGGCTCGCCGAACGCAAGATCATCAACTCGCGCATCAAGGTCGCGGATTACAGCGTCAGGGTTTGACGACGGGGCACTCGAATGACTGACAGAACAAACACGGCAGAACTCGCGTTCGGCGGACCGCGTCTGGTTTCGCCGCTCGCAGCGAAGCTCGGATTCGCGCAAAGCCTCGCGGATATCGCGGCGACGGCGGCGGCGCGCGAGCGTGAGCACCGGCTGCCGCACGAGGAGATCGCGCAACTCAAGGCGCTCGGCTTCGGCGCGCTGCGGCTGCCCGCCGACGCCGGCGGGCATGGCGTATCGCTACGCGAACTGCTCGTCGTCGCGCGCGATCTCGCGGCGGCGGATTCGAACATCGCGCATGCGTTTCGCAATCATCTGTGGCAGGTCGAAGCGGCGTTGCGGCAGCGCGATCATCCGTTCCATGCGCATGTGCTCGGGCTGACGGGGCGCAACAAGACCATCGGACTCAGCTTCGCCGAAACCGATGTGATCGCGGCGGGCGCGCGGCCGACACGCGTTCTGAGCCGGCTCGAATGGGACGAGATCCGTCAGGCGTATGTCGGCTCGGGCGACAAGATCTACGCGACGGGCAATCTGTACAACGACGCGTTCATCGGCATGGCGGTCGAAAGCCGCGCGGGACGCACGGTGCAGTATGTGCTCGAACGCGGCGAAGGCGTCGGGACCGGCGACGACTGGCAGGGCTTCGGACAACGCCTGACCGGCTCGGGCACGGCGACGTTCCGCGACGTGCTCGTGCAGCCCGCGCATGTGTATCCGCCCGACCCGCCGAAGTCCGGCGATGCCGCGCCGTGGGGCTACACCTTTCATCAGGTGTATCTGACTAACTGCATCGCGGGCATCGCGCGGCGCGTCGCGCTCGATGCGGTGGAGGTGCTTCGCGCGCGTGGCCGGAACTTCTATCACGGCGAAGCGGAGCATCCCGTCGACGAACCGGTGTTGCAGGCGCTCGTGGGGCGCATTCGCGGCTATGCGGCGGGCGTGGAAGCGAGCGCGGACCGCGCGGCCGATGCGCTGCAACGCGCATGGGACAGCCACGGCACACCCGGCGAGCACGACGCCACGCTCGCCGCGACGCTCGCGGCCATGGAAGCGAAGATCGTGATCGACGATCTCGCGCCGCAGATCGCGAGCTGGCTGATCGATCTCGGCTCGGGCTCGGTCGTGTCGCGCGTGGGCGCGCTCGACCGGCACTGGCGCAACATCAAGGTGATCGCGTCGCACAATCCGCGGCTCTACAAGGAGCGCCTGCTCGGACAGAACGCGCTCACCGGCCAGCTTCCGCCGACCGGCGCGTTTTTCTGAACGACTGGCAAGCGCGCCGCCGGCCTCACGCGCCGAGCAGGCGGCGCACGCGCGGCGCGACTTCTTCGGCGAAGACGCGCATGTCGGCTTCGAACGGCTGAAACTGCAGCATGAACAGTTCGATGCCCGCCCGATGAAACGCCGCGATGCGGCGCGCAACCGTGTCGTAATCGCCGACGAGTCCGGCCGCGGTGCCGCCGTTGGACCCGACTCGCGCCGAGCGCGCGAAAGTCTGATGCATCACCGCGTGCGGATCGGTATTGGCCTTTTGCCGCTCGCGCAGCGGCTTGTCCAGTTCGGCCAACTCGAAGAGATGCTGCAGATGTTCGTCGGCCTGCGCCTGCGTCTCGCGCGCGATGACGAAGGCCGAGAGCCCAAAGCGCAAGGGCTCATGGCCGGACGGGCGCACCCGCGCGGATACATCGGCGATCAGGCCCGCCACGTCGTCGTGCGGCTGGCCGTTGATGAACCACACGTCGCCGTGCGCGGCCACCAGCGAGCGCGCCGGTTCAGACTCGCCGCCGACATAGATGCGCGGCCGCGCGCGATACGGATCGGCGGGCAGCAGCCGATAACCGTCGATGCGAAAGTTGTCGCCGCGATGCGTCACCGTCTCGCCGCGCAAGAGCCTTTCGACGACCGAGATCCATTCGCGGCCATACGCGTAGCGTTCGTCATGCTCCGCGAAACCGATGCCGGCGCGTTCGAGCTCGGGACGATTCCATGCGTTCACGAGGTTGATCGCGAACCGCCCGCCGCTGATGTGCTCGATCTGCTGCGCCATCTTGGCCAGCACGACCGGATGATAGAGATACGGCTTGATCGCGGCGATGATCTCGATACGCGAGGTCAGCGCCGCCAATGCCGCGGATGCCGTCCACGCTTCGAGCTGATCGAGCGAAGGATCGTGCGGATTGGCCGTATGCTGCGCGACGAGCACCGAGTCGAAGCCGAGACGCTCGGCTTCGAGCACGAGCGCCTTGTTGCGGGCCCAGGACGCGTCGTAGGGTTCTGCGGGATCCTGCAGGGCGGCACGGCTGCCATGCACGAGCGCCCAGATGCCAAAGCGTGGAAGTTTCACTGACATACGTCGATACGGGGAAGATGGAGAAAGAAAGCCATCCTAACGCCGCGCGCGCGTGCAGCCTTCCAATATCTGACGCTTTGCTATTGCCGGAAAATGCTTTAAGAGAAGGCGCGCAAGCTCACAAGCTCTCACGCATTTCCCGGATGAACGCGCCGATCACGTCCTCGTTGCGCGACAAGACGACGAACTGACCCACGGGCGTCGCCACGAGCAAACCGGCCTTGATCATCGCGGCGACATGCGCGGACACGGTCGACTGCGACAGACCGCTGCGCGCCTGAATCGCATTGATCGGCAAGCCAGGGCTGTCCGTTCGCTTGAGCCATGCCAGAATGTCGCGCCGCAAGGGGTTGGCGAGCGCCTTGTGTATCAGGTCCGTATTCATGATGTCAGAACATGTCGCTCGCGGCGCCGTCGCTCGCTGTCTGCGGATCGGAACGCGACGCAATGAACGGACCCGTGATCATGTTCGCGTAGCTCTGTCCGGGACCGACCATCGGAAACACATCGGCATCCGGGTCGATCATCACTTCGAGGAACGCGGGGCCGTCGAAGGCCACGAATGCCCTGAGCTTATCGTCGAGTTCATCGTGCTGCTCGACGCGGCAGGCGAATTCGAAACCGTCCGCCTGCGCCGCCATCACGAAATCCTTGCGATGCAATGCCTTGTCGCTCACGACCATGCGTCCGTCGTAAAACAATCGTTGCCATTGACGGATCATGCCGTCGCCGCGATTGTTGAGCAGCAGGATCTTCACCGGCACGCCATAGGTGCTCGCCGTTTCCAGTTCGCCCATGTTCATGCGGATGCTGCCGTCGCCATCGATATCGATCACGAGCGCATCGGGCCGCGCAAACTGGGCGCCGATCGCGGCGGGCAGGCCGAAGCCCATCGTCCCCATGCTGCCCGAGGTGAGAAAGCTGCGCGGCGCGACGAAATCGAAGAACTGAGCCGCCCACATCTGATGCTGGCCGACGCCCGTGCTGACGATCGCGCGCCCGCCGGTGATCTCGCCGAGCATCTCGACGACACGCTGCGGCTGGATCGCCGCATTGTCCCGGTCGTAGTTCATGCCGTGATCGCGCTTGAGCGCGCTTACGTGCGCCGCCCAGCCGGACGCGGGACGCTCGATGGGGTCGTGCGCCATGAGCGCCAGCAGTGCGTCCTTCGCATCGCCCACGTGGCTCCATTCGACGCGCCTGACCTTGTTGATCTCCGCTTCGTCGATATCGATATGTGCGACCGCGCGCGCCTTCGACGCGAACGCTTCCGGACGGCCGCCCGCGACGCGATCGTCGAAGCGCGCGCCCACGGCGATGAGGAAGTCGCAGTCCTCGACCGCATAGTTCGCGCAGGCCGCGCCATGCATGCCGAGCATGCCGAGGTTCAGTTCGTGCCGCGCGGGCAGGCTCCCCAGGCCCATCAGCGTGGTGACGACGGGAATCCGGTAACGCTCGGCGAACGCGCGCAACTCCGCGCTCGCGCCCGACGCGATGACGCCGCCGCCCGCATACAGCAGCGGCCGCTCGCTGCGCGCGAGGAAATCGAAGAAAGCGGCGCGCTTCGCCTCGTCGAGCCGCGCGCCCTTCGCCACCAGACGAAGACGATCCGAATAGCCTCGAAACTGCAAGACGCCCTGTCCGCGATACACGCCCTTCCAGTTCTGAATGTCCTTCGGCACATCGACGACGACCGGTCCGGGCCGCCCCGTGCGCGCAATCTCGAAGGCCGTGCGCAACGTCTCTTCGAGCTTCGCCGGATCGGTCACGAGAAAGACCTGCTTCGCGCACGCCGACATGATATTGAACACCGGCGCTTCCTGAAACGCGTCGGTGCCGATGGCGGCGCGCGGCACCTGTCCGCAGATCAGCACGACGGGCACGGAGTCGCCGTTGCAGTCGGCGATCGGCGTCACGGCGTTCGTCGCGCCCGGCCCCGACGTCACCATGAATACGCCGACCTTGCCGCTCGCCCGCGCGTAGCCCGCGGCCATGAAACCGGCCGCCTGCTCGTTGGCGGGCACGACGAGCCTGATCTGCCGTTCGGGCTGTTCCGCGTGCATTTCGTTGAAGCGAAACACGGCGTCGTAGGTCGGGAGGATCGCGCCGCCGCTGTAGCCGAACAAGGTATCGACGCCCTGCTCCGCAAGCACGCGCAGGATGATGTCGGCGCCTGAAACGGCTTCGTCGTCGCCATGAAGATTCGCGGTCAGGCGCTGTGCAGTCATATCTGGATTACGGGTCATGTCGGGCTCACTTCGCGAATGCGCGGGTCAGAACATCGGTTTGCCGGGTCACGTGCTCGGCGTGATGACCCGGCGCGGTCGAAGCGGATGCAGCCGGCCCCGCATACGACAGACTGGCTCCCGCAGGCAGAAGCTCGCGCAGATGCGGCTCGGCGAAGCGCCACGCGCCCTGATTGAGCGCTTCTTCATGACACCAGATCACGCGCTTCGCATTCGGATAACGCGCGAGCTCCGCAGCGATATGCGCCGCCGGAAACGGATACAACTGCTCGACGCGAATCACGCGTGCATCGTCGATGCCGTGCTTGCGGCGATAGTCGATCAGCTCGTAATAGAACTTGCCCGACGTGACGATGACCCGCTCGACCGTTTCGTCATGCGACGCATCGGCGTGAGCGTCGGGCAGCACCGCTTGAAATGCGCCTTGCGTCAGTTCGTCCAATGTATTGACGGCTTCCGCGTGCCTGAGCAGCGACTTGGGCGTCATCACGATCAGCGGGCGGCCGTCGAAAGCCAGCACCTGCATGCGCAGCAGATGGAACAGTTGCGCGGGCGTCGTCGGCTGAACCACGCGCATGTTGTCTTGCGCGCCCAGTTGCAGGTAGCGTTCGAGCCGCGCCGATGCATGCTCCGGACCCGCGCCTTCCTGGCCATGCGGCAGGAACAGCGTCAGGCCGCTGCGTTGCCCCCACTTCGCCGCGCCCGCCGCGATGAACTGATCGATCACGACCTGCGCGCCATTCGCGAAATCGCCGAACTGGGCTTCCCAGATGACGAGGGCATGGCGATTCACCGTCGAGTAGCCGTATTCGAAGGCGAGCACGGCCGCTTCCGAGAGGATGCTGTTCGTCACCGTGAAACGGCCCTGCACGTCGTGCACGTGATCGAGCGGAATGAACACGCCATCGGCGCGCTGCGTGCGCGTCTGGTTATGCAGCACGGCGTGCCGATGATTGAACGTGCCGCGCGCGCTGTCCTGCCCGCTCAGGCGCACATCGATACCTGCGCCGAGCAGCGACGCGAACGCGAGATGTTCCGCCATGCCCCAGTCGATGCGCTTCTTGCCGCTCGCCATGTCGCGCCGCGCCGCCATCATCTTGCCGACGAGCGGATGAAGCGCGTAGCCTTCGGGCACGCTCGATATGCGCCGCGCCCACGCGCTCAACTGCTCGGGCGCGGGCGCTTCGTAGCGATCGATCTCGCTCGTGTGCGCTTCGGCCGCAAGAGGAAGAGAAGGAGGAACAGCGTCGCCGCCGTGCGCGTCATCGAACGACGCGCGTTGGGCGTCGGCAGACGCCGCGACCTGTTCGGGCGTCGCGATGCCTTGCCGGATCAGCGCCTGCGCATAGAGCGTCCTCACGCCCGGATGCGCGGCGATCGCGCGATACATCAACGGCTGGGTGATGGCGGGCGTGTCCTGCTCCTGATGACCGTGCTTGCGAAAGCACACGAGATCGATCACGACGCTGCGCCTGAACTCGGTGCGATAGTCGAGCGCGAGATGCACGGCCATCGCCACCGCTTCGGGATCGTCGCCGTTGACGTGAAGCACGGGCGCCTCGATCATCTTGACCACATCCGTCGCATAGAACGACGAACGCGTGTCGCGCGGGTCCGACGTCGTGAAGCCGATCTGATTGTTCACGACGACATGCACCGTCCCGCCCGTGCCGTGTCCGCGCGTGTAGGAGAGGCTCAAGGTTTCCATCACCACGCCCTGCCCCGACATCGCCGCATCGCCGTGGATTTCCACCGGCAGCACGCTACCCGAATCGTTCGGGTCCAGTGCGTCGGCCTTCGCGCGCGCCATGCCCTGCACGACCGGATTGACGATCTCCAGATGCGACGGATTGAACGCGAGCGCGACTTCGACCGGACCGTGCGCCGTCTGCGCGATCGTGCTGAAGCCCTTGTGATACTTGACGTCGCCTTCGGGAAGCGGGTCCGCGTGCTTGCCGTCGAACTCGTCGAACAACGCATGCAAGGGCTTGCCCACGATGTTCACCAGCACGTTCAGACGTCCGCGATGCGCCATGCCCATGACCACCGAGCGCACGTCTTTCGCCGCGCCGTAACGCACGAGTTCGTCGAGCAACACGATGAGCGATTCGCCGCCTTCGAGCGAGAAGCGCTTTTGCCCGACGAAGCGCGTGTGCAGATACTTTTCGAGCCCTTCCGCGGCGGTCAGGCGGTCGAGAAAGCGGCGCTTCTCGTCGTTGGAAAACGACGGCGCGGCGCGCGACGATTCGAGCCGCATCTGCCACCAGCGCCGCTCGTTCGCATCGGAGAGATGCATGAATTCCGCGCCCGGCGTGCCCGTATAGGTGTGTTCGAGCGCCGCGACGATCTCCGCGAGCGTCGCGTCTTCGTCGAAGAAATAGGTGTCGGCGGTGCTGAAGCGCGTGGCCATGTCGGACGCCGTAAGGCCGTAGTAGGCGGGCGTGAGTTCCGGCAGCGCGCGCTGCGGCGCCCATTGCAGCGGGTCCAGACGCGCGCGGCGCGTACCGACGGTCCGGAACGCGGCGACGAGCGACTGCACGGCCACCTGCTTTCTTGCGAGTGCGAGCGCGCCGTCGCGTTGAGCAGAGACGGGATGCGGCTGTCTGGCGAGTTCGACGAAGCCGGAGACAACGGGCGCATGCGGCTCGTCATCGCGGTCGCTGCCGTCGAGGGCGGGCGTTTCGCGCAACGCGTCGAAATAACCGCGCCATTCGTCCGTCACCGATGCGGGCTCGGCAAGATAGCGTTCGTATTGTTCCTCCACATAAGGCGCGTTGGCGCCGAACAGGAACGAGTTCTGGCGTTTCTCGATCAACATGATGAATGTCCTTCGTGTCGCATGCGGCTTCTGATGCTTCCGCCGCTCCATGCCGTGGTTCATTGGAGACAGACTTGTCTACCTTCATGAAACGAAGTCTAGTCAGCCGCATCGCGGATGGGGCGTGCATCTGGGGCGCTGGCGGGCCATTCGGCATCGAATTCGGGCCACGCGCGAGCGAGCGTGTCGCGCAAGGCGAGGAGGCGCGTTTGTTACACGGACGCAAAAGTCATTTACCGGCCAGGGTGACACTCGCGCGCGAGGCCTGGGATAGACTGGCTCATCGGTCCTAGTCGATCTTTTCCCCCCACGAAGGTCACGGCATGAAAGTCGCCATAATTCTGTTCGACGGTGTGCAGGCGCTCGACGTTGCGGGCCCGCTCGACGTATTCGCGGAAGCCAACACGCATCTGCCCGCGGATCAGCGCTATGAAGTCTCGCTGGTCGGGCGCGAGGCGGGCCTCGTCACCTGTTCCAACGGAATGCAACTGGTCGTGCCGGTCGGCTATCTCGACTCCGATATCCAGTACGACCTGCTGCTCGTGGCCGGCGGCCCGCAGTTGCCCGACTGGGATCCGCCGGTCGAATTCCTCGCGTGGCTGCGCAAGCAGGCGCTTGGCGCGGCGCGCTTCGGCGCGGTGTGTAACGGCGCTTTCGTGCTCGGCCATGCCGGTCTGCTCGATGGCAAGCAGGTCACGACGCACTGGGCCGACGCCGGACGCCTCGCGAAGACGTTTCCGCGTGCGCGCGTGCAGCCGGACAAGATCTTCATGCGCGATGACAACCTCTTCACCTCGGCGGGCGTTTCGGCGGGCATCGATCTGTGTCTGTCGCTGGTGGCCGAAGACTGGGGTCATGAACACGCCATGCGCGTGGCCCGGCGCCTCATCGTCTACATTCAGCGCGAAGGCGGGCAGTCGCAGTACAGCCCCTATCTCGCCGAGGTCACGGAAGAAGCGCCGATCATCTCCAGGGTGCATCGCTATGTGACCGAGCATATCGGCGATGCGCTCTCCATCGAGCAACTCGCGAACGCGGTGTCGGTGAGCCGCCGGACCTTTTCCCGCGTGTTCGCGAAGTATGCGCAGGTCACGCCATCGGCGTTCGTCGAGCAGGTTCGCGTCGATACCGCGAGAAAGCGGCTCGAATCCAGCGACGCGCCGCTCAAGACCATCGCCTTCGAATGCGGCTTTCACAGCGCGACGCATATGCGCACCACCTTTTCGCGGCGTCTGAATGTCACGCCGAAGCAGTACCGCGCGCGCTTCCGTGGCGCGGCGCAGACTCGGCCCGTGCATCATGTCGAGACGATCGAGACGATCGAAACTGTCGCGCCGATGGAACTGGAAGCGCTGGCCGAGGCCGCATAATCGTGTCTGTGCAAGCGCTTCCCGACATTCTCGAACCCGGCTTGCGTGTCGTGTTTTGCGGCATCAATCCGGGCATGCTCGCCGCATCGACGGGACAACACTTCGCGGGCCGAGGCAATCGTTTCTGGCGCACGGTTCATCTCGCGGGCTTCACGCCCGGGTTGCTGCGCCCCGAAGACGGCCACGCATTCCTTCGATACGGATGCGGACTCACCACGGCCGTCGCGCGCCCCACGGCGCGGGCGGATCATCTTTCGCGCATCGAGATCGAAGCGGCGGCCGCGTCGTTCGAATCAAAGATGCGCAGTTTCGCGCCGCACTACATCGCGTTTCTCGGCAAGATGGCGCTCTCCGCGATGACCGGCCAACGCGATATCGCATGGGGACTGCAGGAAGACACATTCGGCGGCGCGCGCGCCTGGGTCCTGCCGAATCCGAGCGGCCTGAACCGCTCCTTCAGCCTCGATGCGCTCGTGCTTGCCTATCGCGAGTTGCATGTTGCCGCTTTCTCGACCGAAGCGGCTTCAGCGTCGCGAGACCTTGCCTGAAGGCGCGAGCATCGAGCTCGCCGCGCATTGCAGATGCACGTTGTTGCGCAAGGCCTCGGTCACGAATTCGAGGAATGCGCGAATCTTTCCGCTCGCGCCACGGCGCTCCACATGCAGCAGATTCACCGGCACCGCCTCGGGCTCGAACGCGGTGAGCACCGGCCGAAGCCTGCGGTCCAGCACTTCCGGCGTCGCCTGATAAGAAAACAGTTGCGTGATGCCCACGCCATCGCTGGCGGCGGCGATGGCGGCGGGCGCGAGATCCACGATCATGCGTGGCTGAATCCGCACCGGCAAACGCGCGCCGCGCTCCGCGAACACCCATTCCATCGGCTGCGTCAGGCCCGTGTACGACACGCAAGCGTGCCGTGTCAGCTCGCGCGGATGCATCGGTTCTCCGTGCGCCGCCAGATAGGCCGGCGACGCGTAAGTCTTGCGCCGCACGAAACCCAGCGGCACCGCGAACGTCGTCGAATCGCCGAGATGGCCGATGCGAATCGCGACATCGACGCCTTCTTCCAGCAAGCGCGGGGTGCGGTCGATATACACCGCGTTGATGTTGACATCCGGATAGCGCATGGCGAAGGCGTTGACGAGCGGCGCGACGAAGCGCTGGCCGAATAGAACGGGCGCCGACAGCGTCAGCGTTCCCACGGGTTTGACGTGCCACGCGCCGAGATTCGCTTCGGCGTCCGCGACGGCATCGAGCACCTGCCTGCACGCGTCGAGATAGGCGATGCCCGCATCGGTGGGGCGCACGGAGCGTGTCGTGCGCGCGAGCAATTGCGCGCCGGTGCGCGCTTCGAGCGAATTGAGCGCCCGCGATACCGCCGCTGTCGACAATCCAAGCCGCTCCGATGCGCTCGTGAAGCCACCGCTATCCACGATGGCGACGAAGACTTCCATTTCACGCAATCTGTCCATTCCCAATCCCGAGCCGCGAACATCCGTATCGGCATTCTAGGCAGCCACGCGCAAGGCGCGGCGATGCACGCGTCGAATTGGCCCGATGCCGAAACGAATTGGCCCATGACGAATGCGCGCTGCGCGCGAGCGCTTCATGCCGCCTGCCGTGGCCCAAGCAGAACACTCATTGTCCCGATTCCGGCGTGACTCGAACTTCAACAAGCACGCCGCGTCGCCGACAATTCATCCAACGCGACGAACGACATAAAACGTCTTCATGTCGCATCGCATAACGAACCAGTCTGGAGGCTGCACATGTTCTCTGCAATGCTCGAAGTCAACCCCATGCCCGAACAGTTCGACGCGTATCTCGGCATGGCGAAGGTGCTGCGTCCCGAACTGGACAAGATCGACGGCTTCGTCGACAACACGCGATACGGCAGCCTCACGCGCGAGGGCTGGCTGCTGTCGCTGTCGAGCTGGCGCGATGAGAAGTCGCTGGTGCGCTGGCGCACGACGAGCAAGCATCACACGATCCAGCAGGCGGCGCGCGACCGCGTGTTCGCCGATTATCGGCTGCGCATCGGACAGATCGTCGCGGATACGCACATTCCGGAAGGACAGGTCTTGCAGGAACAACGTCTGGATGTCACCGAGACCGGCGCGGGCAAGGCGGTCACGTTGCACGAAGCCACGCGCAAGCCGGCGTGGCTCGGAGAGGTCGATCCGCAGACGGTCGCAAAGTCGCTGGGTCTCGATATCGCCGCGCCCGGTCTCGTCGCGTGGGACGTGTTCGATGCGCTGCTCTCGCCGGGCGACGTCATCGCGGTGGCGACATGGCGCGATCAAGCCGCCGCCGATTCCTATGTGCGCGAAGCGGCGCAACCCGGCGACGTGCGCTTGCGCCACATCCGCGTGATCCGCGAATACGGCATGTTCGACCGCCGCGAAGCGCCGCAATACTTCGAAGAAGCGCGGCGAACAAAATGAGCACCATCGACCGCCCAATCGACGCGGTGCACGCGCCGGCGCCCGTGAAGCACAGCGCCGCGCCGCAAGCCGCGTTTTCGCCTCGTCTCGCCACGGGGCTGATCGGCATGCTGCTCGCTTCGCTGCTGGCGATCCTGAACGAGCAGGTCACGGCGATCGCGATGACCGACGTTCAGGGCGCGCTGTCGATCGGCCATGATGAAGGCACCTGGCTCACCACGCTTTTCGAAGCGGCCAACGTCTCCACGATGGTCTTCGCGCCGTGGTTCGGCATCACCTTCACGCTCAAGCGGTTTACGATCGGCGCGACGCTCGCCACCATGGGCCTCGGCTTGCTGTGCCCGTTCGCGCCGAACCTCGCGTCGCTCTATGGATTGCGCGTGTTGCAGGGCATCGCGGGCGGTTGTCTTCCGCCGATGCTGATCATCGTCGCGCTGCGTTATCTGCCGCCGAAGATCAAGCTGTACGGCCTCGCCGGCTACGCGCTGACGGCGACCTTCGGACCGGCGCTCGGCACGCCGCTCGCCGCGCTGTGGACGGAATACGTGAGCTGGAAGATGGCGTTCTGGCAGATCGTGCCGCTGGGCGCGCTCGCTTGCGTGGCGATTCAGCAAGGCCTGCCCGCCGATGCGCCGAAACTCGAACGCCTGCGCGCCTTCAACTGGACCGGCTTCCTCACGGGCGGCCCCGCCATCGCGATGCTCGTAACGGGTCTCCTGCAAGGCGAGCGCCTGGACTGGTTCGAATCGGATTTCATTCGCGCGATGTTCCTCGGCGGCGGCGCGCTCATCGCCGTGTTTCTGGCGAACGAATGGTTTCATCCGATGCCGTTTTTCAAGCTTCAGCTTCTGTCGCGCCGCAACTTCGCGCACGGTCTCACGACGCTCGCCGGCGCGGTGATCCTGCTGGTGGGCGTCGCCGCGATACCCGGACAGCACCTCGCGCGCATCCATGCGTACCGGCCGCTGCAAAGCGCGCCGCTGTCGCTGCTGGTCGCCGTGCCGCTGCTCGTCGCGCTGCCGCTGACAGCCGCACTCCTGAACACGAAGCGCATCGATTCCCGCTGGGTGATGGCGACGGGACTCTCGCTGATGATCGCGACCTGCCTGATGGGCAGTTACATGACGTCCGAGTGGATCCGCGACAACTTCTACTGGCTGCAGTCCTTGCAGATCGCCGCGCAGCCGATGGTGATTCTCGCGATCCTGATGGGCGTCACCACCGGCCTGCCGCCGACGGAAGGCCCGTTCGCATCGGCGATGTTCAACTCGCTCAAGACGTTCTCGGCCGCCGTGGCCACCGCGCTCATCGAAGGGCTCGGCACGGCGCGCGAGCGCTTTCATTCGAACGTGCTGGTGGATCAGCTCGGCAATCGCGCGCTCATCGCCGATCAGCGCCTCGATACGGCCGGCGCGCTGGCCGGGCTCGCGCATCGCGTGCACGAACAGGCGCTGGTGCTGATGTCCGCCGATCTTTATCGCGTGATGGGCTGTATCGCCATTGCGCTGCTGTTACTCGTTCCGGTGTTGCCCGTGCGTATCTATCCGCCGTGGAGCACGACACCGCCCTCTTCTCATTAAGGGACGCCTGTCATGTCATCCTCCACACCTTCCCGCTCCGGTTCCCGCATCGTTCGTATCGCCGTGCCGGCGGTCGCGCTCGCCATCGCGGCCGCGCTCGCCTTCAGATTCTCGTCCGATCCGAACACCGAATCCACCAACGACGCCTATGTGCAGGCCGATTTCACGCTCGTCGCGCCGCGCGTCGCCGGCCAGATCGCCGATGTCATGGCCGAGGACAATCAGTCGGTCAAGGCGGGGCAACTGCTCGTGCGCATCGACGACCGCGACTTTCGCGCCGCGTTGATGAGCGCGCAGGCGGACGTGGTCGCGGCGACCGCCGCCGTCGCCAACTTCGAGGCGGAGATCGCGCGGCATCCGTCGCTGGTCGATCAGGCGCGCGCCACGCTGCGCGCCGACGACGCCGCGATCGAGTTCGCGCGCGCGAATGCCTCGCGCTATCAGAATCTCTCGGAGGCGGGCGCGGGCACCGCGCAGGAGCAGCAGCGCGCGTCGAGCACGCTCGCGCAACAGCTCGCGCAGCAGGCCCGCGACCGCGCCGCGCTCACCACGACCGAGCAGAATCTCGACGTGCTGCGCTCGCAGCGCGACAAGGCGGCCGGCGCGCTCGCGCGTGCCGAGGCGGCGCTGGAGCAGGCGAAGCTGAATCTGTCGTACACGGAGATTCGTGCGCCCGTCGATGGCAAGGTCGGGCGGCGCTCGGCGCGCGTCGGCGCGTTCGTCACGCCCGGCGCGCCGGTGCTCGCCATCGTGCCGCTGCGCGATGCTTACGTCGTCGCCAATTTCCAGGAGAACCAGATCGCGCGGATGCGGCCCGGCGAAAGCGTGCGCATCAAGGTGGACAGCTTTCCGGGCGTGGTCATCGCGGGACATGTGGACAGTCTCGAGCCCGCGACCGGCGTGAGCTTCGCACCCATCGCGCCCGACAACGCGACCGGCAACTTCACCAAGGTCGTGCAGCGCGTGCCGGTCAGGATCACGATCGATCGCCCGCAGGAAGCCGCCGCTGCGTTGAGCGTGGGGCTGTCGGTGGAAGCGGAAGTGGCTGTCGGCGGCCAGCGCGACACGCTCGCCCAGGGAGGTCACGCAAAATGAACCCGAACGACATGCCGCTGCGCACCCTGGCGCTCACCCTCCTCGCGTGCTTCGTGATCGCCGGATGCACGGTCGGCCCCGACTTCGTCCCGCCGAAGAGCGCCACGCCCGACGTGCTCGAACGGACGCACAACGCGCAGGCGGAAAGCAAGCCCGTGCAGGCCGAATTCGATCCCGACTGGTGGACGCTTTTCGACGACCCCGTGCTGAACGCGCTGCAAAAGCGCCTCGCCGATGCCAACCTCGACGTGGCCGCGGCGTCCGCGCGCTTGCGGCAAAGCCGGGCCGAACAGCGCGTCGCGGGTGCGGCCGGGCTGCCGACGCTCGGTGCCGCGGCGTCCTACAACCGCGAGCGCGGCAGCGAGAACGGCGTGCTGTCGCTGCTCGGCGTCACCCCGGCGTCGAGCCAGCCGCAATCGGCCTCGGGCAACGCGCCGCTCGGGGTATCGGGCATGCCGGGGTCCAAGGGGTCGCCCGCTTACGACCTGTATCAGGCGGGCTTCGACGCATCGTGGGAACTCGACATCTGGGGCCGCGTGCGGCGCGGCGTCGAGGCCGCGGGCGCGTTATCGGACGCTTCGTACGAGGACCGCAACGCCATTCTGCTGTCGGCCCGCGCGGAACTGGCGCGCGACTACATCGACTTGCGCGATACGCAATCGCTGCTCGATATCGCGCGGCAGAACCTCGATATCGCCCGCGATGCGGTGAGGCTCACGAAGATTCGCGTGCACGAAGGCGTCACGACGGACCTCGACGTCGCCAATGCATCGGCGCAAATGGAGACCATCGAGAGCCTGATTCCGACGCTCGAATCGCGGCGCGATACCACCATGAACGCGATCGGCGTGTTGCTCGGCGAGCAGCCGGGCGCGCTGCGCGACATGCTCGCCGACGCGCGCGACGTACCGGCGCTGCCGAAACAGGTGCCGGTGGGCTTTCCGTCGGAACTTGCGCGGCGGCGTCCGGATATCAGAAAGGCCGAGGCGCAACTGCATGCGGCGACCGCGTCGATCGGCATGGCGAAGGCGGACTTCTATCCGCGCATTTCGCTGAACGGCAGCGCGGGTTTTCAGAGTCTGCAATTGTCCAGTCTCGCTGACTGGGCGTCGGGACAGTTCGTCGTCGGGCCGTCGATCACGTTTCCGATCTTCGAGGGCGGACGGCTCAAGGGCACCTTGCAACTGCGCGAGGCGCAACAGGAGGAAGCTGCGATCGTCTTCAAACGCACCGTGCTCGAAGCCTGGCGCGAAGTGGACGATGCACTGCTCGTCTACGATGCCGAGCAGCGGCGACGCGAACGGCTTGCGTCCGTGGTGAGCCTGAATCAGCGCGCGCTCGCCGTCGCGGAGCAGCGTTACAAGGCCGGGGCGCTCGACTATCTCGACGTGCTCAACGTGCAGAAGCAATTGCTCGAAGCACAGAGCAATCTGGAACGGAGCAAGGCGACGGCTGCGGAGAATCTGATCACGTTGTGCAAGTCGCTGGGCGGGGGATGGGAGACGACGTATGACGGGCGTTATGCGGGGCGGTGAGGGTTTGCTGCTCGCGCCAACGCTCATACAGCGCTTCGATATCCGTCGCGCACAGCAGTTTCATCGACTGGCCGATCTCCTCGATAGACCAGTCCCACCAGCGCATCTCGAGCAGCATGCCGACCTCCCTGTCCGGGAATCGCTTTCGAATGGGCCTCGCCGGGCTGCCGGCAACGACCGTGTACGGCTCGACATGCTTCGTCACGAGCGCGCGACTCCCGATCACCGCGCCATCACCGATGCGCACGCCCGGCATGATCATCGCCTCGGTGCCGATCCAGACATCGCTGCCGACGATCGTATCGCCGGCGCGTTCGAATCCATCGAGCGCATCGGCAAAAGCCTGTTCTTCCTGCATGTAGAAGAACGGAAACGTGCTGATCCAGTCGCTGCGGTGCCCTTGATTGCCCGCCATGATGAACGTCGCCCCGCTTCCGATCGAACAAAAACTGCCGATGAACAGCCGGTCCCCGCCCGTGTCATCCGGACCCAGGTAGCGAGCACAGTGATCGAAGGAGTGCCCGTGATAGTAACCGGCGTAATAGCTGTAACGTCCCACGATGATATTTGGATTGGTCACCTGTTCCGAGAGCGGTTTAATGTCGAAAGGACCGTCGAAGTAATTTTCCATGGCGTGCCGAGTCGAAAGGGCGAGATCAGGGACCTCGTTCACTCACGACTCTAGGCGGTCTGAATTAGACAAGCATGAGGGCCTTGCCGGCTCTTTCCTCCCGTCAGTCTCAGCCCGCGGTCTCACGCAACCGCGCGGGAGGAACGACGGTCTCGACGAGGCCCGTTTTGACGTCGTACACCAGTCCCGACACGATCAAGTTATCGGGAAGGTCCTTGTTCGCCCGGAGTGCTGCGACGTCGAGGGCCACCGCCTCGTACGGTTCGGTGATAGCGAGTTCATCGAGCGCGTCCGCCTCGACACCGAGATGCTTCGCGAGCAACGCGGGCGCATGCCTGTGGCAGCCGATGATCCCGCAATCCGTGTGCTGAAGCAGGACGAGATTGCGCGCACCATCGGGGCGTCCCGCTGCTTTCGCCACGACGCTCAACACCGCCAGCGTTTCCAGCAACGGCTTGTTGATCCGGCCACCGACATTGCGAATGACCGCCGCCTCACCCTGCTTCAAGCCGAGCACGTTAGCGGGATCGACGCGAGGATCGACACATCCGACGACGACCGTTCCCGTCGACGGCATCATCTTCAGTTCAGGGGCGAACGCGTTGTTTGCGAAGTCGGCGTTGCGATCCAGCATGACATTGTTGAAGTCCATTTTGCTTACTCCCTCAAGCGAGTTCTTCCAGATCGTTCGCCGGTTCTTCACTCGGCGCGCGCACCGATCGCTCGATGACATGCAACCTCGGCGTGCGGTCGATGACAAGCCCGAGCACATCGGGGCGGCTGTAATGGCCACGCGAGTCCATCATGCGTTTGCGCTTGTCGATCTGCCAGAAGTCCAGATCGGCGATGATCTCGCCCTCCCCCTCACGCAGCGGCGCGCCACCCATGTACTCGCCCTCCGGCGAAACGATCGCGGTGAAACAGCCACTGGAAATCGGGCCGATCTGGGTCGTGTTGGTATCCTGCAGAATCTGCTGTTGCTGCTCTGGGGTCAGCCAGGCGGTCGCGTTGACCACGAAGGCGCCCGCCTCCAGCGCGTGCTGGCGGATGTTCACGGAAATCTGCTCGGAGAAGCGATCCCCGGCGAACGAACCTGGATACATGGCCGAATGGATTTCCTCGCCATCGGCCATCAGCGCGTAACGCGCGAGCGGGTTGTAGTGCTCCCAGCAGGCCAGTTGGCCGACCCGTCCCACGGCGGTATCGATCGCACGCAGGCCGGAGCCGTCGCCCATTCCCCAGACCATTCGCTCGTGATAAGTCGGCGAGAGCTTCCGGCGCCGCTGCACGAGCGTGCCATCGGCATCGAATAGCAGTTGCGTGTTGTACAGCGTTCCGCCGTCGCGTTCATCGACGCCGATCGACACCACCATCGAAGCCTGGCGCGCCGCGTCGCCGATTGCACGCGTCGTGTCCGACGGCACGACCACCGCCTGCTCGAGCAGCTTGTAATGCTCGGCGCCCATCGCAAATGGCGATTCGATAAACGAGAAGTACGGATAATAGGGAACGACAGTCTCGGGGAACGTCGCGAACTGGACGCCCTGCTTGCCGAGCTCCAGAATTTTTCTGACGACTTTATCTACAGTGCCTTCCCGGCTATAGAGAACCGGCGCGATCTGAACGGCTGCGGCCCGGATGATTTTCGACATGATGGTGTTCCTTTCGTTGCTGCGAAGCGGTGAGAGAAGTGCTTGTACCTTAACGTCGCAGGCCATTACGATCCATGTCGTTGTTGCCACTTTTCATGACATCCATCGCTCGACGGCAGGATCAGATATGCACCGGATTGGCTTCATAGTGCCGAGAAGATTTCAGATGATGAGCCTCGCGGCCCTGACGGTGTTCGAGCTTGCCAAGATGCCTCGTGGAGGCCAGGGCTACGACGTCCATCTGTTGTCCGAACACGGTGGTCCTGTCGAGTCTTCGAGCGGCATGAAGCTGGAGACAGAGGCATTCGGTGACACCGCATTCGACACGGTCATCGTCGGCTCGATCACGGAAATGAAGATCCCGGCTCCCGACTCCGCGGTGCTGGCTTTCGTGAAAGAGGCAGCCAGGACATCGAGACGCATGACGTCGATATGCAGCGGCGCATTCGTGCTGGCCGAGGCCGGGCTGCTGGAGGGCAGGCGTGCGACGATGCATTGGGCGCATGCGGCGGAATTCAGGGCGCGGTTCCCGAACGTCATCACGCAGGAAGACCGGATCTTCGTCAACGACGGTCCGATCTGGACGTCGGCTGGAATGACGGCCGGTATCGACCTTGCGTTGGCATTGCTCGACAACGACCTCGGCGCCGACGTCGCGAAGATGGTCGCGCGGCTGCTTGTCATGAATCAGCGTCGTCTCGGTGGGCAGATGCAACACTCCGCGCTGCTCGATATGACGCCCAAGTCCGACCGCATCGAACTGGTCCTCACGCACATTCGCCGCAACCTGCGCAATCCCCTCACCATCGAGGAGCTTGCCGATGTGGCCAGCCTCAGTCCTCGTCAGTTCAGCCGTGCCTTCGTTGCCGAGACCGGCCAGTCGCCCGCCAAAGCGGTGGAACAGCTTCGTCTGGAAGCAGCCCGGTTCATGATCGAGCAAGGCCGCCACACCATTAACGTGGTGGCGCAGGAAACGGGTTTTGCGGACCGGGAACGGATGCGCCGCGCGTTCGTCCGAACGTTTGGTGTGCCCGCCGATGTCCTGCGCAGGAGCGCCCGCCGGGAACCTGTCACTGATAACTGAAGCCGCGCTGTGCAGCGAACGTGGCTCACGCAAAGATGACCCAAAAAGCGCCGCCGAGCCACGAAACGCGATGCTATATTGCGCGACATACCCAGTCCAAAGCGCACGCCGGCTCATGCCTTCCATGAAGGACGATTCCTCAGGCAGTATCGGACACTTTGACGACGCCGATCGTCTGCGACGCGAGCGCGCGAATCAGATGCTCGCGAACGTCGCGAACGGCGACGAGCACGCATTCGCCGAACTGTATCGCGCGACATCGCCGCGCGTTTTCGGCGTCATCGTACGCATGATCCACGATCGCGGCGAAGCCGAAGACCTGCTGCAGGAAGTCTTCGTCACCACATGGCGTCGCGCGGACACGTTCGATCCGGCCCGCGGCAGCGCCATCACGTGGCTCACCACACTCGCGCGCAATCGCACGATCGACCGCATGCGGCAGCACCGCGACGAACTGCTCGGCGAGAAAGCCGCGCCCGACATAACCGACGAATCGCCCACGCCCGCCGTCGCCGCCGAATCGAATGAGGAAAGGCGGCGGCTCGAACAGTGTCTCGACCGGCTCGAGCCGCAACACAAGCGCGTGGTGCGCGAGGCGTTCTTCACCGGCGCGACATACGGCGAACTGGCTCAA
Organism: Caballeronia sp. PC1; assembly: GCF_021353155.1. Classification (NCBI taxonomy): domain Bacteria; kingdom Pseudomonadati; phylum Pseudomonadota; class Betaproteobacteria; order Burkholderiales; family Burkholderiaceae; genus Caballeronia; species Caballeronia sp. PC1. The sequence goes on along the minus strand of NZ_JAJUBH010000002.1, from coordinate 197,482 downwards.
CGGCTTGCCGTGCCGCTCGGCACGATGAAAAGCTGGATTCGCCGCAGCCTGATGCAACTCAAGACCTGCCTGGAAGAATGAACACGCCCGCCGCCGACGACGACGATCTGCGCTGCGCCGAATATGCGCTCGGCGTGCTGGATGCCGAGGCGCGCGCGACGCTCGAAGCGGACCTGTCGCGCGATCCCGGCTTGCAGCGCACGCTCGATGCATGGCAAAACCGGCTTGCGCCGCTCGCGGAAGACATTCGCGCAATGGAACCGCCCGAGCGCGTGTGGACGCGCATCCGCGCGGATCTCGGCTTCGCGACGCCGCCCGTGCGCACGCCCGCACGCACGCGCTGGCAGGACAGCCTGCGTCTCTGGCGCTGGCTCGCGGTCGGCGCAAGCGTCGCCGCACTCGTGCTGCTCGGCGTGAATCTCGTCCGGATGCAGCCCACACCGCCGGCGCCGACGACAGCGGCTGTTCCAGGCGACTACATCGTCGCATCGATTGCGCGCAAGGACGGCCTGGTGCACTGGACCGCAACCGTCGATGTGCGGCGTGGGCACATCGTCGTCACGCCTACGGCGCGCGTCGCTCTGCCGGCGAACCGTGTGACGGAGCTATGGCTCATCCCGCCGAACGCCAAGCCGATCGCGCTCGGCGTGTTCCCGTCCGATCAACCCGTGACCATCACGCTGCCGCCCGAACTCATCGCGCAGATGAATACGCAGGGCGTGCTCGCGGTATCGGATGAGCCGCCGGGCGGATCGCCGACCGGCGCGCCGACCGGGGCCGTTCTCGCAACGGGTCAGTTGCATTCCACCTGACGATTCCTCGAAGCCGCTCTTTTTATGAGGCCGCGCGCATCCGCGTGTGCGTCGCGCTCGTATATATCGAAAAAATGGTCACGTGCCGCGAGGAGACCTGGGCGCGAGGAGGCCATCCATCGAAAAACGAAGCGAAGAACAGCGTATCGCGATGATCGGCGCGGGGTCGCCGGTCTCGCGAGCGCGTGTTGCCAATGACTCGAGCTTCGTGCGTGTTGTCATAAGAAACGCATCCGTGACGTGCATCAGCGGGTCCGCAGCGGCAACGAATTCGATACGCTGCGCGCCCGCTCTTTTCTTTTCTCCCGGACTTCTATCGATGCGCAATTTTCTGTTCAAAGAGGCCGCGCTAATGAACACCCGGCGCAGCTATCGCAAGCAACGCGCGCCTGCGTTCAGGTTTTCCGATCGGCCTATCGTGGCCGGTCTCGGTGCCGCCGTGTCGATCTTCGTCGCCTGTCTGTGGATCGGACACAGCGCGTACCTCGATGGCGAACGGATCTGGCCGTCGCGACAACGCGGGGCAGTGTCGCTGGGAACGGTACGCGAGCAGGCGGTGCAAGCGGAACGCGCAGCGCCCGCCGAGCCGATCGATACGCCATCCGACACGCCAATCGATATCCCTGCTCCGCAATCGACGGCGCCTGTGGTCATGCGTCCGCGCAGCACAATCGCGCATCCTCCCGCGAAAAAGCCCCCGCGGCTCGTCGACGCGACAAGGACAGCCCCGAAGCAGGCGGCATCCACGCTTCCCGCTGCAACGCCCGAGATACCGCAAAGCGAGCCGCATTCGATCGAGATGATTGCGCCCGAGGTTCCGAGCGCACGCACATCGGCCGTGAACATCGATGCGGACAGCGTTCCACCCGTCGTGGATATCACGCCACGCCCCAAGACCCGCAAGGAAGTTCAGGACGAACTGCGCAAGGCGAGAGCCAATGGTTCCCTGCCGCGTTTCGGCAATCCCGATCCGTATGGTCCCGGCGGCTCGCCGAGCTTGTCGAACGACTGATGCGACCTAACATTTCGCAGGCGTCGTCTTCTCCGTCGCGTGCTTGTGCAACGTTGGCGGCGTAGCCGTTCCGCCGTGCGCATCGAGATAGTCGCAAGCCCCGACGATATCGCGCGCCAGATTCATCGCGACGTTGTGGTTGATGTGCGGGCGCACCACCACGCGCAGGCTGCGCACTTCCTCGGCGTCGGGCGGCATCGAATAGGCCGAGAGCACCCAGCCTTTCTCGCGCACCTTGTTCGACACGTCGAACTCGTTGAACTTCTTCACTTTCGGATCGAGTGTCACGGCCACCACCGGAATGCGCTGTGTCTCGTTCATGATGGTGAAGTAACCGCTCTTGACCAGTTCGTCGCGCAGCCTGACGGCGTTGGCGAGCGTGTGCGTCATGATCCGCTTATAGCCGTCGAAGCCGAGACGCAGGAACTGGTAATACTGCACGGCGATAGGCGCAGCGTTGCGGCTGAAGTTGAGCGTCGCGGTGGGCATCTCGCCGCCCAGATAGTTCACATAGAAGATCAGATCTTCGTTGAAGATCCTGCGCTCGCGAAACACCACCCAGCCGAGACCCGGCGGCGTCAGACCGAACTTGTGCCCCGACGCGTTGATCGACTGCACGCGCGGCAGACGGAAATCCCACTTGTAGTCGGGATAGAGAAAGGGATTGACGAAGCCGCCGGACGCACCATCGATATGCATCGGAATCGAGATGCCCGTCCTCTTCTCGTATGCATCGAGCCAGTCGTGAATCTCCTGAATGTCGTCGTCCTCGCCGGTGAAGGTCTGGCCTGCAATCGCCACCACCGCGATGGTGTTCTCGTCGACATACTGGTCCAGTTGCTCCGCCGTCAGCCGACAGTTGCCCGGCTTGAGCGGCACGATGCGCGGCTCGACGTCGAAGTAGCGCAGAAATTTCTTCCAGACGATCTGCACGTTGCCGCCCGTGACCATGTTCGGCCGCGACGTGTCACGGCCGGCCTTCTCGCGCGCCTGCCGCCAGTTCCACTTGTGCGCGAGCCCCGCGAGCATGCACGCCTCCGATGAGCCGATGGTCGCGGCGCCATAAGGCTCGGCCTCCTTCGGCCCGTTCCACAGCTCGTGCAGCCAGCGGATCATGCGCATTTCCATCGCGAAGAGCTGCGGGTACATGTCGTGGTCGATGTAGTTCTTGTACATGTTGCGCCGCGCCGTCTCGACCGCCTCGGGCTCGGCGAAGGTCGTGACGAACGACGACATGTTCAGCATCGGATTGGTGTCGGTCCACTCGTCGCTCCAGACGAGTGCGCTCGCCGCGCGCCCCGAGATGCCGTGACGCGGGAACGCATCCTCCGGCACTTCGAGATTGAACTCGTCGTACATGGTGACTTTCTCGGGCGGCGTGCTGTCCGGACTGGCTGGTGCGTTCATGTCGATACCTCTCGGGTGACGGATGCAAATACCGGATTACTTCGCTTTCTTGCCGGTCGCCTCGTGGTAGCGCTTCACATAGCGGTCCATCAGCTTGCGGATCGCGCGGCCGATCTGCATGTAATCGCTCTCGTTGAGATTCGCGAGCGACACGCGTCCTGACGGATGCGGCGTGCCGAAGCCGCGCCCCGGCAAGAGCACGACGCGCGCTTCCTTCGCGAGCTCGAATAGCAGTTCCGACGGCTGCGTGTTGTTGATGATCCAGTCGACGAATTCGCGGCCATGCTCGCGCCCGCCCAGATACTCCATGTCGAGAATCGTGTAGTAGTCCACCTGATTCTCGTCTTCCTTCTCGGGCGCGATGCCCATCTCGCGATACAGCGCCGCCTTGCGATTGCGGATCAGGCGCTTGAGCGCGTTCTTGTAAGCGTCGGGCGTATCCATCAGCGAGAACAGCGAGAAGAGCACCATCTGCACCTGCTGCGGCGTGGACAGCCCCGCCGTGTGATTGAGCGCGACGGTGCGGCTGTCCGCCACCAGACGGTCGATGAACTTCAGCTTGTCGGGCTCCGTCGTGATCGACTCGTAACGCTTGTGCAGGATCGCGCGCTTGTCCTTCGACAGCGCGGCGATCTGCGCATCGAACACGTTGTCGCGGTGCGTCGCGATGGTGCCGAGACGCCAGCCCGTCGCGCCGAAATACTTCGAATACGAATAGACGAGGATCGTGTTCTTCGGGCACAGCGCGAACAGCGACACGAAGTCGTCGGCAAAGGTGCCGTAGACATCGTCGGTCAACAGGATGAGATCCGGGCGCTCCTTCACGATCTCCGCGATGTACTGCAGGCTCTCGTCGTCCATCTTCACCGATGGCGGATTGCTCGGATTGACGAGGAAGAACGCCTTCACCTTCTTGTCGCGCAGCTTGTCGAGTTCCTTCTTCGAGTACTGCCAGCGGTTCGCGACATCCGCGTCGAGATTCACGACTTCGAGCTGGTAGTCGTTGAGTTGCGGAATTTCGATGTACGGCGTGAAGATCGGCCTGCCGAGGGCAATCGTGTCGCCGGGGCTGATCAGGAAGTTCTCCCGCATCGTGTTGAAGATGTAGGTCATCGCGGCCGTTCCGCCTTCGACCGCGAAGATGTCGAACTCGCCGACGAACGGATGCTTGCCGATCATCTCGCGCCGCAGATATTGCCCGACGATGACTTCGGAGAGCTTCAGCATCCGGTCCGGCACCGGATAGTTGCACGCGAGAATCCCCTCGCACATTTCGTAGAGGAAATCGCCGGCGTTCAGACCGAGCTGGTCGCGAACGTACGACACCGCGCCCGCCAGAAAGCCGGTCCCGGGCGTGTCCTTGAACTCGCGCGCGAAGATCTCGAAGCGCTCCTCGATGCCCTCGCGCTTCGGAAAGCCGCCCACGCCCTCGGGCATGTAGGCGAACGCGCGCTCGGACTCGCGCATCGCGAACAGTCCCAGTTGCCAGAAGCCGTGACGCGGAATCGTCGCGAGGAAGTTCGGGTTGCCGCGTCCCGCGTTGAGCATCGCGAGATTGGCCGGGCGCTCCACCGCGCCGCCGCCCGCCGCCTTGATGAGTTCATCCTTCAGTTCGAACGGACTGAGCGACGCCATGGCGGCGCGAGCGTCGGGAACGGACTTCGATGACTTGGCCATTCAACACCCCCAGAAATTGACAATGAGCTTCGGGAACGATTCGAGGCGCGCTACGAAAGCATCATGACGATCACCATCCCCCAGATCGTCAGGAGCGTGTTGCCGACTGCATAGGTGACCGTGTAGCCGAGACCGGGCACCTGACTCTTCGCCGCGTCGCAGATCATGCCGAGCGCGGCGGTCGTGGTGCGCGCGCCCGCGCAGATGCCGAGCAGGATCGCCGGATGAAACTTGAAGACGTACTTCGCGATGTACATGCCGATGATGAGCGGCACCGAGGATGCGAAGATGCCCCACAGGAACAGGCTCACGCCGAGCTTCTGCAGACCGGCGACGAAGCCGGGGCCTGCCGTGATCCCGACTACCGCGATGAATACGTTCAGGCCGACGGAATTCATGAACCACAGCGTGGGCGAAGGGATGCGCCCGAAGGTCGGATGGATCGCGCGCAGCCAGCCGAACACGATGCCCGCGATCAGCGCGCCGCCGGCGGTCGAGAGCGTGATGGGAATGCCGCCCGCGCGGATCACGATCGCGCCGACCAGCGCCCCGAGCGTGATGGCGAGGCCCGTGAAAGCCATGTCGGCGACGTCGCTTGGCCGGTCGATCACGCCGACTTTCTTCGCGACCGCCGTGGTGTCCTGCGTGCGGCCGACGACCGTGACGGTATCGCCCCGATGCAGCGTGGTGTTCGGCAGGATCGGAATCGGCGTTTCGGTGACGCCGCGCTTGATCCGGCGAATGAACACGCCGCGCGCTCCAGGCATGTGCGCGAGTTCGGCGAGCGTCTTGCCCTCCACGTCCTTGTTCGTGATGTAGATGTCCACACCCTCGACCGGCACCGAGAGCAGTTCCGCGTCGTCGACCTCGATCGCCCCGCCGCCGCCGAGAATCTCGACGAGCTGCTCACGCTTGCCCGCGATCGCGACCACGTCGCCGGGTTGCAGCACGTCGTCGATCTTCGCATCGTGAATCTGGCCGCCGCGCCGGATGCGCTCGATGAAGAGCCGCGCGCCGGCGGGCTCCAGCGCCTCGGCCTGCGCCACGGTCAGGCCGGCCGCCCGGCCGCCCTCGCGCACGCGATACGCGCGCAGCGAGAACTGATGCCAGCCCGAGCCATCCCCGCCGCCTTCCGCCGAGCCGCCGAGTTGTGCCTCGTAGTCCTTGCACGCCGCGACCAGGTCGATATTCAGCAGTTTGGGGCCGAGCATCGCGAGAATCAGCGCCGAACCGATCGTGCCGTAGATGTAGGTGACCGCGTAGGCGGTGGGCATCGCGTCGAGCAGCGCCTTGGCCTGGTCGGGCGGCAGGCCGATGCGGTTGATCGCGTCGGTCGCAAGCCCCATCGACGCCGAAATGGTCTGCGAGCCGGCCAATAGCCCGGCCGCCGAGCCGATGTCATAGCCGGCAATCTTCGCGGCCAGCCACGGCGCGACCAGGCAAAGCAGACACTGTATGACTGAAAAGAGCGCCTGCGGCAGTCCGTCCTTGGCAATGCCCCGCACGAACTGCGGACCCACGCCGTATCCGACGGCAAACAGGAACATCAGGAAGAAGACCGATTTGACGTTGGCCGAAATGGTGATGCCGAGCTGCCCGACCGCGATGGCCGCGAGCAGGGTCGCCGTCACCGCGCCAAGGCTGAAGCCCTTGAAGCTTTTGCCGCCGACCCAATAGCCGATGCCAAGCGACAGAAAGACGGCAATCTCCGGATAACTGCGTAGCGTTGCTGCAAGCCATGCCATACGCCCTCCTGACCTGGTTGGATTCAGATTGCCTTGCACCCGCGAAGCCCGCCGCTTGTGTCATGCGCACCGACGCCTGCCCGCGAGGCCGCTACACGAGCCCGACGATGAGTGGCCCCAGCAACGTCAGCAGCACGTTCGCGAGCGCATAGGTGACGGCGAAGGCCGCCGTCGGCACCGCGCTCTCGGCCTTGTCCAGCACGCCGCCAAACGCGGGATTCGCGCTGCGCGATCCCGACAGCGCTCCCGCGAAAATCGCCGCGTTGCGGTAGCCCAGCACGTAGCGGCCGAAGATCATCGTGAGAAGCAGCGGAAACAGCGTGACGAACACGCCGAGCAGAAAGATCGTGACGCCGCTCTGCTTGACGGTCACGACCGCCTGCAAACCCGAATTCAGCCCGACGACCGCGACGAACGCCGCGAGTCCGAAGTCCTTGAGCAACTGCGACGCGGCGGGCGGCATGACGCCGTACATCGGATGCTTGCCCCGCATCCAGCCGAACACGAGCCCCGCGAGCAGGCAGCCGCCACCCGAGCCGAGCGTGATCGGAATGCCGCCGATGCGCACGACGATCAGCCCGATCAGCAGGCCGATCACGATGCCCGTGCCCATGTAGATGAAGTCCGTCTTGTTGGAGTACGGCAGTTCGTAGCCGGCGGCATCGACCGCGCGCTTCGTGTCCTGCGGCGAGCCATAGAACGTGATGACGTCGCCGTGCTCCAGTTGCGTGTCGGGCAGCACGGGCAGCGGCATGCCGACGCGCGTGATCGCCTTCAGATAGACACCGTGCCGCATGGCCCGGTCTACCGTCGCCCGCACCGTGGCGATCGTCGCGTGATTCATGCCTCGCCGCGTGAACACGCCCTCGCGCGTCTGCATGACGAGGGCCGAGTCGCCGGTGTCCGCGACCTCCTCGCCGAGCATCGCCGCCGCGCCAAGCATCACCTCGCGCCGTCCGACGACCAGCACGATGTCCCCCGCCTCGAGCTTCAGGTCGGGTTGGGGATCGAGCGTCCTGTCGCCGCGCCGGATGCGCTCGATCGTGACCATGTCCGCTTCGGCGATCTCGATGTCCGATACGGTGCGCCCGAGCGCGCCCGCTCCGACGCGGTAGGCCCGTCCGACCAGCTCCGGCAGCGCGGAAATCTGTCCCGGCTGCGGTCCCGCCGCGCCGCTCGCGAGCGCCTGCTCCGCCTCGATCGATGCCTCGCGCAAGCCCTGCCCCATGAACTTCGGCAGAATGTTCACGCACACGATGATCGCGCCGAGCGAGCCGAACACATAGGTGACCGCGTAGGCGATCGCCACATCCGCCTGCAGCGCTTTGGTTTCTTCCGGAGCGAGGCCGAGCCGCGCGATCGCATCGCCTGCCGTGCCGATGATCGCCGACTGCGTCAGCGCACCGCCCGCGAGACCGGCGGCGAGCCCTTTGTTCAGGCCAAAGAGCTTCGCGCAGACGATCACGGTGACGAGCGCCGTCACCGCGAGAAAGAGCGCCATCGCGATCTCGCGCAAGGTCTTTCGGTTGAGCGAGTTGAAGAACTGCGGCCCGGAGTCGTAGCCGACCGCATAGATGAAAACGGCGAACATCACCGACTTCACGCCATTGTCGATCTGCACGCCGACCTGGCTCACGACGACCGCCGCGAGCAGCGAGCCGCCCACGCCGCCCAACTGGAATTTGCCGAAGTTGATCTGGCCGATCAGGTAGCCGGCCGCGAGCGACAGAAAGAGCGCCGCCTCGGGTATTTTCTGGAAGATCGCGTGGAGCCAGTCCATTGCGTCAGCCCATCTTGCTGGCGAGCCCGACCACCAGCGGCCCGAGCAACGGCAGCAACACGTTGGACAACGCATACGTGATCGTGTAGCCGATCACCGGCGTCGCATTGCCCGTCACCCCGACGAGCGCGCTGATGGCGGGCGTGCTGCATTGCTGACCGGCGATCGCGCCAAGCAGCATCGGTACGTCGAGCTTCAGGAGCCAGCGCCCGATGACCAGCGAGGCGAGCGCCGGTCCGAGCGTGATGACGATGCCCGCGAGCGGCAGCGCAATGCCGAACTCGCGAATCAGCCGCAGCGCGTCCGCGCCCGCCGACAGGCCGACCGCCGCGATGAAGGTGCACAGTCCGAAGTCCTTCAGGATCTGCGCCGCCGCCGACGGCAGCGAGCCGATTAGCGGATAGCGCGAGCGGATCCAGCCGAACAGCAGCCCGGCAAGCAGGCAGCCGCCCCCCGTGCCGAGCGTGAGATCGATGCCGCCCGCGCGCACGGACAGGCGTCCCACCGCAATGCCCAGCAGCACGCCGAGGCCGAGAAAGACGAAATCGGTCTTCTGCGTCGCGCGAATGATGTAGCCGAGCTTCGACGCCCCGCGCGCGACGTCCTCCTTGTTGCCGACGAGCGTCAGCACATCGCCGCGATGCACCTGCGTGCCGGGCAGCGCGGGGATCGTGCTGTCGAGCCGCGTCACCGCCGCGACGAACACGCCGCGTCCCTCTTGCGGCGCGACGCGGGCGCGCGCCTGCGCGAGCGTCAGGCCATGCAGCTCGGGACGCGTGAGCATGACGTCGACGCGTTCGACGTAGACATCCGGCAGGCCGCCGCCCCCGACCTCCTCGCCGATGACCGGAATCGCCGCCACCAGCGCCTCGCGCCGTCCACCGACCAGGACGCGGTCCCCCGCTTTCAGCACCAGCGACGGCTGCGCCTTGATCACCGACCGGTCGCGCAGCACGCGTTGCACGCTGATGTTCTGCCCGAACTGTTTCTCCAGCTCGCCGAGACTGCGCCCCGCAGCGGCCGTCACCTTCAGCTCGCGGCTGACGAGCGGCGGCATGGCGAGCGTCTGCCCTTCGGCGAGTGCGCCGTCGCCGCCGAGCTTGCGCCAGACGCGCTCGGACTCCTCGCGCAGGTTCACGCGCAGGATGAGCGGCGCGAACTGGCTGGCAAACAGCACGATCGTGACCAGCCCGAACAGATAGCTCACGCTGTACGCCGTGACGATGTTCGCCTGCAGGCGCGCGGTCTCGGCGGCGTCCAGACCGAGCCGGCCGATGGCCTCGGAGGCCGTGCCGATCACGGCGGATTCGGTCGCGCCGCCGGCGAGCAGCCCCGCCGCCGTCCCCGCATCGAGTCTGAGCAGCTTCACGGCGCACAGCACGAGCGTGACGACCACGACGACCTCGACGACCGACAAGGCGCCATAGCGCCAGCCCTTGCCGATATTGGCGAAGAATTGCGGCCCGCCGGTGAAGCCCAGCGCGAAAATAAAAAGCGCAAATGCGATGTTCTTCAGATCGGGCGAAATGCGCGCGCCGCTTTGTCCGAGAATCAACGCGACGATGAGCGTGCCGCACACGCCGCCGAGTTGAATCGGCCCGAGTTTGAAGGAACCGATAAGAAAACCGATCGCCAGACTCGCGAACAGGGCGATTTCGGGTTGCGCCGCAAGCAGATGCCACAGCATGGTCCGGGACCATCCTTTTCAGGTGAATCACATATTGGGCAATATCGGTAAAAAGCTCGCAAACGCCGGCGGCCAACAACCTATTTACTCGCCGTAATCGATTTCCATTTCATTGCGTCGAGCGGTTCCAACTCTGATATTGCAGTGAATCGAGGCTGTCAACACCTTTGACGCAAGCATGATTCTTCTTACACCGTTCGAACCCATTGCAGCGCGAATTGAAAGGCTCGATCCCGCCGCGCGTGTGCGTGCGATAGGCTCATTTCACGAACAGTAAGGCGCGAGTGATGAATCTCGACCAGGAAGAGAACGCGCTGCGCGTCGCGAATCAGGACGTCAACGACGCAGAAGCGCGCATTCGCTTACTCGACGCAACATCGGGTTAAGTCAACTCAAACCAAAGTTTAATCCGCGCATTCACGACGCGATTCGTGCAAGCCCTCGTGCGATTTCGCAAAGAAGCATCGCGCTTGCATGCAACACTGCGCCCGACCTTCTCGATTGCGTGCACGGTTTCATCCACACGCTCCCCACTCTTTCACAGACAAGCGCCATGTGGATCGTCAACCTGGCCCTGCGACGGCCCTATACGTTCGTCGTGCTCGCCGTTCTCCTCTTCATTCTCGGACCGATCGCGATCCTGCGCACACCCACCGATATTTTTCCGAACATCGACATTCCGGTCGTCAGCATCGTCTGGACGTACAACGGTTTTTCCGCGGAAGACATGGCGCATCGCATCACGTCGAACTACGAGCGCGCGCTCACGACGGATGTGGACGACATCGAGCACATCGAGTCGCAGTCGCTCAACGGCGTCTCGGTCGTGAAGATTTTTTTTCATCCGGGCGCGGATATCAACCGGGCAATCGCGCAGGCAGCGTCGAACTCCGCCTCGATTCTTCGCGTGCTGCCGCCGGGCACGCTTCCGCCGAACATCATCACCTACAACGCTTCGACCGTTCCGGTGCTGCAACTCGGGCTCTCCAGCAAGACGCTGCCCGAACAGACGCTCTACGATCTCGGCAACAGCTTCATCCGGACCCAGCTCGCAACGGTCCAGGGCGCAGCCGTGCCTTTGCCTTATGGCGGCAAGATCCGTCAGATCATGGTCGAGCTGGATCCGGCACGGCTGCAGGCGAAAGGGCTCGCGCCCGTCGACGTGGTCAATGCCGTCAACGCACAGAATCTCATCCTGCCGGGCGGGACGGCCAAGATCGGCACGCGCGAATACAACGTCGAGATGAACGGAAGCACGCAGACCGTCGCCGCCTTGAACGGCCTGCCGATCAAGACCGCGAACGGCGACGTCATCTACGTGCGCGACGTCGCGCACGTGATCGACGGATTCGCGCCGCAGACCAACATCGTGCGGTCCGACGGCAAGCGCGCGGCGCTGCTTCAGGTCGAGAAGACCGGCAGCGCATCGACGCTGACGATCATCGGTCAGGTCAAGGCCATGCTCCCCAAAATCGAAGCCGGCTTGCCGAAGGCGCTCAAGATCACGCCGCTCTCCGACCAGTCGGTTTTCGTGAAGTCCGCCATCTCGGGCGTCGTGCGCGAAGCGCTGATCGCGGCCTGTCTCACCGCCGTGATGATCCTGCTCTTTCTCGGAAGCTGGCGCGCGACGCTCATCATCGCGGTGTCGATTCCGCTCGCGGTGCTCACGTCGCTGATCGCGCTGAGTGCGCTCGGCCAGACGCTGAACATCATGACGCTCGGCGGTCTTGCGCTCGCGGTCGGCATTCTCGTCGACGATGCGACCGTGGCCATCGAGAACATCACGCATCATCTGGAGAACGGCGAACCGCTGCACGATGCGATCCTCAACGGCTCCGGCGAAATCGCCGCGCCGACCTTCGTCTCGACGCTGTCCATCTGCATCGTGTTCGTGCCGATGTTTCTGCTCTCGGGCGTCGCACGCTACCTCTTCGTGCCGCTCGCCGAGGCCGTGATCTTCGCGATGTGCGCGTCGTACTTCTTCTCGCGCACGCTCATTCCGACGCTGGCGATGTATCTGATGCGTGCGCCATCGAAAGCGAACAAGGCCACGCGTGGCATCGCCGGCGCACTGACGCGCTTTCAGTCGGCGTTCGAGCAACGCTTCGAAGCCTTGCGCGCGTGCTATCGAAACGTGCTGCACCGAGCCATCGACAACCGGCGCCGCTTCGTGCCGATGTGGCTCGCGCTGTGCCTCGCATCGCTCGTGCTGGTCCCGTTCGAGGGCCGCGACTTTTTCCCGTCAGTCGATACCGGCGAGATTCGCCTCCATCTGCGCGCGCCAACCGGAACGCGTATCGAAGAGACGGCGCGCATCACCGACGAGGTCGAAGCGAAGATCCGCAGCGTGATTCCCGCCAACGAACAGGCTGCGGTGCTCGACAACATCGGCGTGCCGGTAAGCGGCATCAACCTGACCTACGATTCATCGGACCCGATCGGTCCCGAAGACGCGGACATCCTCATCACGCTCGCACCGAAGCACCGGCCGACCGCGCAGTACGTCGCCAAACTGCGCAACGTGCTGAACGCCGCGTTTCCCGGCGTGAGCTTCGCGTTCCTGCCCGCGGACATCGTCAGCCAGATTCTCAACTTCGGCCTGCCCGCGCCGATCGACGTGCAGATCGTCGGCAACAAGCTCGAACAGAATCGCGCGGTCGCGAATCGTTTGCTCGATGCAATGCGCGGCGTGCGCGGTCTCGTCGACGCACGCATCCAGCAGCCCGGCGACGAACCGACCATCGACGTGAACGTCGATCGGACGAAGGCCATGCAGGCGGGACTCACACAGCGCGACGTCGCGCAGAACCTGCTGATCGCGTTGAGCGGCAGCTCGCAGACCACGCCGAATTTCTGGCTCGATCCGAAGAACGGCGTGAGCTATCCCTTGATGGCGGAAGTGCCGCAATGGGACATTCATTCGTTGCAGACGCTCGCGAACATACCGGTTACGACGAAGAACGTGCCGCTCGATCCGCAGAACCAGCTCGGCACGCTCGGCACCACCTCGCGCAGCGAGCAACAGGCCGTGGTCTCGCATTACAACGTGCAGCCCGTGCTGGATATCTTCGCGTCGACGCAGTATCGCGATCTCGGCGGCGTCGCCTCGGACGTGACGAAGCTCGTCGATGCCGAACGCGCGCACCTGCCGCCCGGCTCGTCGATCGTGATTCGCGGTCAGGTGCAGTCGATGAGCGAGTCGTTCACCGGCCTGGGCCTCGGGCTCGTGTTCGCGATCGCCCTCGTCTATCTGCTGATGGTCGTGAATTTCCAGTCGTGGATCGATCCGCTCATCATCATCAGCGGCCTGCCGGGCTCGATGGCGGGCATCGCGTGGATGCTCTTCGTCACACAGACGACGCTCTCCGTGCCCGCGCTCACGGGCGCGATCCTGTGTATCGGCATCGCGACGGCGAACAGCATTCTCGTCATCAATACCGCGCGCGATGCGTTGCTGGGCGGCGCACCCCCGCTCGCCGCCGCGCTCGATGCCGGTTTCAACCGCTTCCGCCCCGTGCTGATGACCGCGCTCGCCATGCTGATCGGCATGATGCCAATGGCCCTCGGCCTCGGCGACGGCGGCGAGCAGAACGCGCCGCTCGGCCGCGCGGTGATCGGCGGCCTCGCCATCGGCACGCTGTCCACGCTCGTGTTCGTGCCGGTCGTGTTCGGCATGGTGCATGGCTGGCTGGCGAAGCGCCGCGCGAACCGGCTCGAATCTGTCGAACCCGCCGCAAGCATTTAATTAGGATTTCAAATGAAATCGACAACTCCCATGCGCATGCGCCTGATCCCTGTTGCGGTCTCCGGACTCGTCGCGGTCATGCTCGTCGCCGGTATCGTGCCGCGGCTGCATGCGCGCGCCGCGCAGACACATCAGGTGGACGAACAGCGCGAGCCGCTCGTCTCGACGATCTCGCCGAAGCAGGCGCCCGCCACGCAGGAACTGCTTCTGCCCGCCTCCGTGATGCCGTGGGCCGATGCTTCGATCTATGCGCGCACGAGCGGCTATGTGCAGCAGTGGTATGCGGACATCGGCACGCACGTGAAAGCCGGACAGCTCCTTGCGAGCATCGAGACGCCCGAGCTCGACGCGCAGCTTCGGCAAGCCCGCGCCGATGCCGCGATGGCGCAAGCCGATTATCGCTTCGCGAACAGCACGGCCTCGCGCTGGCAGACGATGCTGCAGACGCAGTCCGTCTCGCAGCAGGACGCCGACGCAAAGACCAGCGACAGCGATGCGAAGCGCGCCGCGCTGCAATCGAAGCAGGCGGATGTCACGCGGCTTCAGGAGATGGCGTCGTATCAGAAGGTGACTGCGCCATTCGATGGCGTGATCACCGTGCGCAACGTGGACATCGGCTCGCTCGTCACGGCGGGCGGCGCGCCGGGGCTGGCAGGCATGCCCGGAGAGTTGATGCATATCGAGCAGACGGACCGCCTGCGCGTCTTCGCCGACGTGCCTCAGGACGATGCGGCGAGCGTGAAACCGGGTTCTGCGGTCTATCTCACGTCGCAGCAGTATCCGGGACGCCGTTTCCCCGCGACGCTCGCACGCAGCGCCGGCGCGATCGATCCGGTGAGCCGCACGCTGCACGTCGAGGCCGATATCGACAACCGGGATGGCGCATTGATGCCGGGCGCGTATGCCGAGCTTCATCTGGCGCTTGTCAGTCCCGCGCCCGAACTCCAGTTGCCCGCGAGCGCATTGCTGTTTCGACCCGACGGCGTGACCGTCGCCGTGCTGGGCCGCGATGGCAAGGCGAAGCTGAAGAAGGTCACCATCGGCCGCGACTTCGGCATCTATGTCGAGATCGCGACGGGACTGGACGCGACCGATCGGGTGATCGACAACCCGAGCGATTCGATCCACGACGGCGAAGCCCTTCGCACCAGCACGCATGCGTAAATGGACTCACATCATGTTCGAACCTTCTGCGGTCCACGCCCGCGCGCTGCTTGCCGCGTGCCTCGCCGGCGCCCTCTCCGCCTGCTCGACGCTGCCGCATTACAGCAGGCCCGGCGTCGACGTTCCCGCGCACTATGCGGCCGCGCAGCCTTCGGGCTGGACCGTCGCCACGCCCGCCGATGACGCTCCCCGCGGCGCATGGTGGACCGTGTTCGGCGATAGCGGGCTCGACCAGCTCGAAGCGCGTGTGAACGTCTCGAACCAGACCGTGAAGAAGGCGGTCGCGCAGTTGCAGGCGGCGCGCGCGCTCGTGGACTATCAGCGCGCGGGCTATGCGCCCGTGGTGCGCGCGGGCGCCGCGCAGGAACGCTTTCGCACGTCGCAGAATCTCCAGCATCGTTCGCTGGCGGGCAAGACCGTGCCGGACTATTCGGCGGGCCTCGCGGCAAGCTGGGAGCCGGATCTGTTCGGGCGCGTGAAGGACGCCACCGTGCAGGCAAGCGACAGCGCGCAAGCGAGCCAGGCCGATCTCGAAGCCGTGCGTCTTTCCGTGACGAGCGAACTCGCTGCCGATTACTTCGATCTGCGTTCGCTCGATCGTCAGAAGAAGCTTCTCGACGATACGGTGAGCGCGTATTCGTCCGCGCTGCGCATCCTCCAGCAGCAACTCGCCGATGGCGCGATCGATGCATCGGCCGTCGCGCAGGCTCGGACGCAGCTCGAAAGCGCGCGCACGCAGGACAGCGACATCGACGTCAGGCGCACGCAATTGCAGGACGCGATTGCAACGCTGTGCGGCGTGCCGGCATCTTCGTTCACGCTGCCGCGCAAGAGCGATCCGGTCACGTTGCCCGACATTCCGGCAGGCGTTCCCTCCGAACTGCTCGAACGCCGCCCCGACATCGCGGCGGCGGAGCGGCGCGTCGCCGCCGCCAATGCGCAGATCGGCGTCGCGCATGCGGCCTTCTATCCGGATCTCACGCTCTCGGCATCGGCGGGACTGGAGAGCACGTTCTTCGCGCCCTGGCTCACGGCATCGAGTCTCTTCTGGTCGCTCGGCACGCAGTTGACGGGCACGCTCTTCGACGGCGGACGCCGCGACGCCGCGCTCGCCAGCGCCAAGGCGCAGTATCGGGGCGCGGTCGCCGATTACCGGCAGACGGTGCTCACGGCCTTTCAGGAAGTGGAGGACAACCTCGGCGCCTTGAACACGCTCGCACAGGAAGCACAGAGCCAGCAGCGCGCGACGGCCGCCGCCGAACTCTCGCTCAGGCTCGCAACGAATCGATATCAGGCGGGCGCGGTCGACTATCTCGACGTCGCCAGTGCGCAAACCATCGCGCTCGACAACGAACGCAACGGCGAGACCCTCGACGCCCGCCGTCTCGACGCCAGCGTTCAGTTGCTCAAAGCGCTTGGCGGAGGCTGGAATCGCGCAGCATTGGGTGGGGTGCTTCGGTAAGCGCCGGCCATTGATGCGCAACGAATGGACCGTCCAAAGTGGTCGCTGGTAGCCGGTAAAACCTCTATGAATCCGGGGCTGGCAGCCGTCGCCTTGACGAGCCTGACGGGGACGGCGCAGTCGCCTTTGTTCTGCTCGCTTCATCGGTGCAGGCAATCACTGTCACGCCGCACTGGCTTGTACAAAAGCACGGTCCCCGCGTGTCGCCTCCCCAGCGACACAGGCCGCGATATGTTGGTCCTGACCCATCACTTGGCACCCTGACGGTCCACCTCGCGATTTCCCCTCATCGGCCCGCATGCCGCGCGCCCCTTGCTCTCCGGCTTCCCGCGCCTCCGCGCTCGCGACTGGCATGTCATGTGCACTGTTCGGCGCAACGTCCGGCGCTGGCCACAGTTGGCAGCCCGGGCAACCTTGAAGTCCGAAGCGTGGGGATCGTATGTCCGGGCGATTGCATCATCGATTACTGTGCAGCATCGTTGCGATCGCGTTGATCGACAGCGTCGGCGTCTCGCGCGGCGAGCCGTCTCCGCTGACGGTCCAAAGCGGCGCGATCGCTCGCCCCGTCGCAGTGGCCGTCGAGTCCGCGCCATCCGCGGCAGCCGCGATTCCCATTGCCGCACAACCCGAACCCGACCCGGACAACGCCGGCGACGCGGCGCAGGACGCATTCGACCTCGGCATCGAACGGCTGCGCGGCGCGACGTGGTGGGAAGCGAACCGAAAGCTGCGGCCACAACTCGCGCAGGTCGGCAATCTGATGTTCGCCGCCCGACTGCTCGACGACGACATGGGCCCGTCCGCAGAAGGCGCGTCGCGCGTGCAACGTCTGCGCGAGGCGATGCGCGCGCATCGGCAATCCAGGCCCGCGGGCTGGAACCGGCTCGTGACACAGGTACGCGACGCGCGCGCGAAGGCGGGCGATGACGCCGCACTGACATTGGCCAACGCGTTGATCAATGATGTCCGTTATCGCGACGGCACCGACGGCAGCTACTATCCGCCCGCGCGCCTCTTCGCCGAGAGCGGCGTCTGCAAGGACTTCGCGGTGGCCAAGTACCTGCTGCTGCGCGAAGCGGGCTTCGACGCGTCGCAACTGCGCTTCGTCTTGCTCGCGCCGCGCTACAACAACACGCCCGACGACTGGCACGTGATGCTCGTCGTGCAGGCCGACGGCATGGCCGAACCGGCCGCGCTCGACTCGCCCGCGCCGCGCGTGCGCAAACGCCTCGGCGATGCGCCCGGCGAACCCGATGCGCAAGCCGATACACAAGCCGACCCCGTCGGCCCGTCCGCGCGGCTATCGGCGATCCTCAACGGCCGCAAGCCCGCCGACGTGGTGCTGCGCGCGCCCTCGGGGCCGGCGGTCGTCACGCTCGGCGCATCCGGGCAGGCGGAGCGGCCGCTTGCCGTCGTGTTCAATGAGCAAGGCAGCCTGTCGTTCGAGCGCGATGCACCCGTCGGCACGCGCAAGCCGTCCGCCTTCAAACGGCGCGGCGCCCGCGCGATCGTCGCGGACGGCGCAGGTCAGTCGTGGAGCGTGGATTCATCGGGCGTATTCCGGAAATGGCAACTGACCCATGCGGATGGCGCCGCGCCGCTGCAGGACGCGCTCAAGCCGGACCTGCGCCAGATCGACGTGCGCGGCAGTACCGCCGGTTGAGCGGCGGCATCCGATCTTCGTCCGGAATGGGTCCAGTTGTTGCTGCGCAGTTCGTGCACCGGAGAACGATCATGTTCCGACTTTTTCGCCTCATCGCGCTGGCGCTCGCAGTCTCGGGATGCGTTGCCGCGCCACCCTATGGATATAGCGACCCGGCGTACGGCCCGGGCTATTACCCGCCCGGGCCCAGCATCGGCGTGGGTGTTGGCGGGGGCGGCGGCTTCGGCGGTGGAGTGGGTGTGGGGGTCGGTGTCGGGTTCTGAACGCGGCGAGAATGCGATCGTCGTCGATGGCAATCCGCCGATAAACGCGAGGCAGTGAGGACCGGCGCGCGTTCAACGCCCTAGAAAGTCCAGCGCATTGCCGCCGCGCCAGTCCTCGCGGACCGCATCGGGCATCGGCAGCGCATCGAATTCCGCGAGCGCCTTGTCGACGGGCATCATCGGAAAGGCGGAACCGAAGATCATGCGTTTCTTCAGCACCGTGCGGCCGTATTGCAGCAAGGACTCGTAGCCGGAGTGCGCGGTCGCGAGCAGCTTTGGCCGCACGGCGAGCGTGCCGATCCAAACATTCGGATGCCGCCACGCCACCGCGAGCAGTTCCTGCACCCACGGCCAGCCCGGCGGCGACGCGCACACGCGCAGATCGGGCAGCGCCATCATCACGCGGTCGAGCGCGGCGGGATGGCCGTAGCTCATCGCGGTGTGCGTCGAGAAGTTGGTGCCGCAATGGATATTCACCGGCACATCCAGCTCCACGCATTTCGCATACAGCGGAAAGAGCAAGGGATCGTCGATGCACAGCTTGTGCTCGAAGCCCTGCACGTTCAGCCCGCGCATACCCAGTTCGCGCACGGCGGTTTCGAATTCGGCGACGGCCGCATCGCCCTTATGCGGATCGACGCCCGCGAAGCCGATATATCGTTCGCCATGCGCGCGGCAGAACGCGGCGACATCCTCGTTGGCGATCTTCACGCCGAACGTGCTCGTCAGATCGCGCGCCTTCAGCACGACATGACGCGCGTCCAGGCGCGCGTAGGTCGCGAGATAATCCGCGAGCGGATCGACGTCCTTCGATACGGCGGCCTCGCGTTCGGTACCTTCGTACACGCGGCGATAGTTCGCCAGATGCGTCGCGGGCCCGTCGAACTGAAGCGAGGGCGGACGGCTCGAAAAATCCACGAACATGTTCGACTCCGTAAAGCGTCAGCGCCAGCGCGATTCCTGACGATCGTAGGTATGCGCGAACGGATCGGCGGTCTCGGCGATCAGCCGCTTCTTCGCGATCTTGCGCGACGGCGTGCGCGGGAAATCGCCGTCCACGTATTGCAGAAAGCGCGGCACCTTGAACGCCGCGAGATGCTGCGCGCAATGCTCGAACACGGCGGCGGGCGGCACATCGGCATGAGAGAGACCGTCGCGCAGCTTGAGATACGCCTTCACCTCTTCGCGCCGCAACGGATCGGGCACGGGCACGACGGCGGCTTCGTCGATCGCATCCATGCTGCGCAGCACGGTCTCGACTTCCGTCGCCGAGACGTTCTCGCCCGAGCGCTTGATCATCTCCTTGATGCGGCCAACGATCGAATAGAAGCCGTCCGCATCGCGCCGGAACAGGTCGCCCGTGCGGAACCATTCGCCGTCGAAGCTCTCGGCGTTCGCTTCGGGCCGCTTGTAGTACCCCCACAGAATGCCGCGTCCGCGTATCCACAGTTCGCCGGTTTCATCGGCATCGGCTACGCTGCCGTCCTCGCGGCGAATCTGCAGTTCGCGAAACGGCGCGGGCAGGCCGCAGGTGCGTTCGAGCGCCTTGTCGTGCGCCCACGCGGGCACGAGCGCGCCGGTGCCCACTTCCGTCATGCCGAAACCCTCGCGCGCGATCACGTTGAAGCGCGCCTGCACTTCCTCGCGCGCGGGGCGCGTCCAGCCGTAGATGCTGATGTACTTGAGGCACACGTCGGCATCGCGCGCGCTTGCCGGATGCTGGCTTAGCGCGGGCTCGGGAAAGATGCAGTAGTGAATGCGATAGTCGATGAGCCACGACATGAAGCGCGTCAGACTCATGCGTTCCGCGATATACGCGGTGCCGCCGAGCTTGAGCGTCATGAGGAACTGCCACATCGGGTCCATGTAGAAGAACGGCGCCCAGATCAGCACGTTCTCGATGCCCGCGTCCGGTCCGCGCCGATGCCGCGCCGCGCCGTGGCAATGGATCATCCAGTAGTCGTGGCTCAGCATGCAGCCTTTCGGAAAGCCCGTCGTGCCCGACGTGTATTGCAGATTCAGCAGATCGTTGCGCGAAACCGCGGAGGGCGCGACGAACGCGGCATCGCCCGCATCGACGAGCGTCTGCCATTGCAGCGGATGCTCGCCGCCGCCCGCGACGATCACGCGCTCCCACGCGAGTAGTCCGGGCAGCGCGGACGCATCCGCGAGACGCGGCAGAAACTCCGCGTCGATCACGAGATATTGCGCGTCGGCATCGGTGAGCACGAAGTTCATTTCATCGTGCGTATAGGCCGTGTTGACCGGCACCATCACCGCGCCGATGCGGCCGAGCGCGATCCACGTCAACGGAAATTCGGGCGTGTTTTTCAGCATCAGCGCGACGTGACAGCCCTTGCGCACGCCGAGGCGCACGAGCGAATCCGCGAGCTTCGAGGCCGCCTGGTCGATCTCCGCATACGTCATGCCGATGCCGCGCTCGAACCACACGGCGGCGGTCTTGTCGCCGTGAAGCGCGGCCTGTTCGCGCACGAACTCGCCGAGCGATTCGGGCAGCGCGAGCCGCTCCTGACGCTTTCGACGGACGAGTTCGTCCTCCACGGTCGACGACAGTGTCTTCATCTTGTTCTCCGGAAACTTTGAGCGCGCATCGTCGCGACGCGCGCGCGATGCGTTCAGTCCTGCAGGATCATCTGGCAATCCTCCGGCGCCCAGTCGATGACTACGGGCGCGCCGCGCGCATGCGTCGCGGGCCGCCGGCTGCCCTGCTGCTGCACGACGATCTGCATGTCGCCGGGCAGGCGCACGTGATGACGCACGACGCTGCCGAGCGTGATCGAATCGACGAGCGTGCCCGCATGCCGCCGCCCGTCCGCGATGGCCGTATCGAACGTGAGATCGGAGTTGGCGGGCGTAGGCATCATGCGCACGCTTTCGGGCCGCACCAGCAGCTTGACCGCCGCGCCGCGCGCGACCTGCGAAGGCATCGCGGCGCGCAGCATGCCGAGCGGCGTCGAGACGAGCGCGTGCTCGCCGGTGTTGTCGTGCACCGTGCCCGCAATCAGATTCGCCGTGCCGATGAAGCTCGCCGCGAAGGCCGTGCGCGGCGCGCGATACAACTCGTCGGGCGTCGCGATCTGTTCGACGCGGCCATCGTTCATCAGCACGATGCGGTCGGACATCGACAGCGCTTCGTCCTGATCGTGCGTGACGTTGAGCATGGTGATGCCGAGTTCCGCGTGCAGCCGGCGAATCTCGAACTGCATCTGTTCGCGCAGCTTTTTATCGAGCGCGCCGAGCGGTTCGTCGAGCAGAATCAGCGCCGGGTTATAGACGATGCAGCGCGCGAGCGACACGCGCTGCTGCTGTCCGCCCGACAGTTCCTTCGGCTTGCGTTGCGCGATATCCGGCAGGCGCACGAGATCGAGCACGTCCTTCACCTTGCGCCGAATCTCGTCTTTCGGCAGCTTGCGCACGCGCAACGGAAACGCGATGTTGTCGAACACGGTCATGTGCGGCATCAGCGCGTAGTTCTGGAACACCATGCCGAGGCCGCGCGAATTCGGCGGCGCATCGGTGATGTCCGTGCCGCGCACGAAGATGCGTCCCGACGAAGGCCGCACCATGCCCGCGATCAGATTCAGCAGCGTAGTCTTGCCCGAACCGCTCGGCCCGAGCAGCGTGACGAATTCGCCCTGCTTCACGCTGAAATCGAGCGGCGCAAGCGCCTGGACCGCGCCGTAACGCCGCGAGACCTGTTTCAGTTCGATCATGTTCATCGTCAGGCTCCGCTCAATGTTTCTCCGCGCGCATCACTACCTGCGCCGCGTTGTGTCCCGGCACGCCCGTCACGCCGCCGCCCGGATGCACCGACGCGCCGCACTGATACAGGCCCTTCACCGGCGTCCGGTAATCCGCCGCGCCCTGCACCGGACGCCGGAAGAAAATCTGGTCCGCGCTCAGTTCGCCGTGATGCACGTGCCCGCCCGGCAGCGCGAAAATGCGTTCGAGATCGAACGGCGAGAGCACCTGCGCGTCGTCGATGCATTCGCGGATATCCGGCGCATACGCGGCGAGCGTATCGATCACGATGTCGTAAAGATGCGCGCGCTGCGTCTCCCACGTTCCCTCGCGCAGCGCATACGGCGCGTGCTGTCCGAAGATGCTGATGAGATGCTTGCCCGCCGGCGCGACGCTCGGATCGACCGCGCTCGGCGTCATCACGACGAGCGCCGGATGCGGCGAGATTTCGCCGTACTTCGCGGCATCCCAGGCGCGTTCGAGATACTCGACCGACGGCCCGATGCGCACTTGCGCCGGATACGCGAAGCCCGCCGCCGCGGCGTCGAAATCGGTGAAGGTCGGCAGGCGGTTGAGCGCGAGATGCACCTTGAACGCCGTCGAGCGATCCCTAATCTGGCCGACGCGCGTAAGAAATTGCGGCGCGACGTGCCGCGCGTTGACGAGCCGCTGAAACAGCACCTTCGTCGCAACGTTCGAGATCACGCAACCCGCCGCGATGTGTTCGCCCGATTCGAGCCGCACGCCCACCGCGCGCGCGCCTTCGATCAGCACTTCGGCCACCGGCGCATCGCAGCGCACCTCCATGCCGTGCGCCTTGCCCGATGCCGCGATCGCATCGGAGATCGTGCCCATGCCGCCGCGCACGAAACCCGCCGGGCCTGCGCTCGTCGTGTGGTCGCGAATGAAGCCGCGCAGCAGCACATACGCCGATCCGGGCGAGCAGATGCTGGTCGCCGCGCCGCCGCACGACGCGTAGAAACCGAGCGCCGCGATCATCTCGTCGGAGCGGAACC
This sequence comes from Caballeronia sp. PC1, assembly GCF_021353155.1. Classification (NCBI taxonomy): domain Bacteria; kingdom Pseudomonadati; phylum Pseudomonadota; class Betaproteobacteria; order Burkholderiales; family Burkholderiaceae; genus Caballeronia; species Caballeronia sp. PC1. The sequence goes on along the minus strand of NZ_JAJUBH010000002.1, from coordinate 174,287 downwards.
AGCGCGCGAGGAAATCGCGCGCGGACAGCGTGAGCACGTCGTAAAGCTCGTAGAACTGCTCGCCCATGTCGCGAAAGCGCCATGCGAAACCGAGCAGCTTGCCGCGCGCGGACAACGCGTGATCGGCAGGATCGGGTGGGATCTCCCACAGCATGTCGGAGACTACTTTGCCGAGCTTCGTCATATGCGCACGATAAGCGCCGTAGGCATCGGCGTCCTCGCGGCTGAAGCGCGCGATGTCCGCACGCAACTGCTCGCCATCCGCGCGGAACACGAGACTGCGCCCGTTACCGTAGAGATGCAGCATCGGCGGCGGCGCAACGATCTCGTAGCCGTACTTCGCAAGCTCCAGTTCCTCGATGATGCGCGGCTGCAGGAGCGCCTGCGTGTAGGAGGCCGTCGAGACGCGATAGCCCGGCCACACGGCCTCGCTCACCGCCGCGCCGCCCGCGATTTCGCGCCGCTCCAGCAGGCACACGGCAAAGCCCTTGCGCGCGAGATACGCGCCGCACACGAGCCCGTTGTGCCCCGCACCGATGATCACCGCGTCGTATCGTTTGGCCATGTTGTCGGGTCCGGATTATTGTTCGGCGGACGCGTCGCGCCGCTGCAAGGCCATGATGCCGAGACACACGAAAAGCGAGATCAGCGTGAGCAGCGTGGATACCGCGGCGAGCACCGGCGACACCTCCCAGCGGATCGCGCTGTACATCTTGACCGGCAGCGTGGTCGTTTGCGGGCCGGAGATGAAGTACGCGACCACGACTTCATCGAACGAAAGCAGGAACGCGAACAGCATGCTCACGGCCACCGACGCGCGAATCTGCGGCAGCACGACCTGAAAGAAAATGCGCACGCGGCTCGCGCCCATCACCAGCGCGACCGCTTCGAGCGATGCATCCGCGTGACGCAGGCCCGAGCCCACCGCGATCACGACGAACGGCACCACCAGCACCGCATGCGCGAGCGCGAGGCCCCACACGGTATTGACGAGCGCGAACATCGAAAACTGCTTGTAGATGCCGAGGCCGAGCACGACGACCGGCACGAGCATCGGCGTGATGGCGAAGGTTTCGAGCACGCGCTTGCCGGGAAAGCGGCCGCGCGCCAGTGCATACGCGCCAGGCACGCCCACGCCGATCGATATCGCCGACGCGATGAGCGCGACCGATACGCTCGTCACGCATGCGCCCCACCACGCGGGATCGGCGAAGAACTGCTTGAAGAGCGCGAGCGAAAACGTCTTCGGCGGGAACGTGAGTTCGGTGCCGCCGCCGAACGAGATCGGCACGATGACGAGGCTCGGCAGCAACAGGAACAGATAGCCGCACCATCCGCCGAGCGCGCCGAGCACGCGCAACGTCCTGCGCCAGTCGCGGCGCGCGGGTTCGGGGCGGGCAACCATGTCTCGACCGTCGGAGCCATCGGTCACGCGGGTTGCGGTATCCATCATGCGAGCGCCTCCCTGCCCTGCTGCACGCGGCCGAGCATGCCGATCAAGATGCCGGAGAGCACGAGCAGCATCATCGCGATGGATGCGGCGAGCGTCCAGTCGAGCGTCGTGCGCGTATAGAAGTCGATCAGGTTCGCGAGCATCATGTCGCGCGGCCCGCCGAGCAATGCGGGCGTGATGTACATGCCCATCGACAGCGTGAGGCACATCAGCACGCCCGCGATCACGCCGGGCATCGAGAGCGGCAGCGTGATGCGCGCGAAGATCATCCATGCACCCGCGCCCATCATCTCGGCGGCGAACTTGAGATTGCGATTCTGCGTGGTGAGGCTCGTGAGAATCGGCAGCACCATGAATGGCAGAAGATAGTTAGTCATGCCGATGACTACACCGGCGCGATTGAACATCAGTTCCGGATGCCACGCGTCGCCGGACAGCCAGCCCGCGAGTCTCGCGACGATGCCCGCGCTGCCGAGCACCACGGTGAACGCATAGCTCTTCACGAGAATGCTGGTCCAGAACGGCAGCATCACCATGACGAGATACGGCGCGCGTTTCGATGCGGGCAAGCGCGCGAGATGCAGCGCGACGATATAGCCGAGCACGAGGCTCGCGAGCGTGGCGAGCGCGCTGATCGTGAGCGTATTGACGAGCACGCGATGAATCAGCGGATTGGTCAGCACCTGCTCGTAGCCGCGCAGCGTGAAGCGCTGGTCCCAGATGCTCGACCATCCGACCACGCCCAGCGGCCACAGAAAGAACACCGCGAGCAGCGCATAGAGCGGCAGCAGCATCACGACGACGGTCTTCACGTTCAGCGTGTAGTTCATCGCGCGTCTCTATCGGATTACGTGAGCATCCAGGTCGTGAAGCGGTTCTGCAGCGCGTCGTAGTGATCGCCCCACCAGGCATCGTTGACGATGACGCTGTTCCTGTCGTGCATGTCCGGCATGCGCGCCTTCGCGGCGGCGGACATCAGCGGCATCGCGGCGGCGACGTTCGGCGCGAACTCGACCATCTCGCAGAACGCAGCCTGACGGTCCGGGCGCAGACAGAACGCGACGTACTGCATGGCGGCCTGCGTGTTCTTGCCGTACTTCGGCACCGCGAGATATTCGAGGCTGTTGAGCGTCTGCTTCATCGACATCTGGATGGAGGTGCCCGCGCGCTGCGCCGGCAAGACGCGGCTCAGATACGTGTACGTGTAGTCGAGCTCGTTGCTCGCGATGAGCGTGACCGTTTCCGGCGTCGTTTCGATCCACTTGCGCACGGCGGGCTTGATGCGGTCCATCGCCTTGAAGGCGCGTTCGACATCGAGCGGATAGAGCTTGTCGGGCGCGACGCCGTCCGCGAGCAAGGCCATCTCCAGATTCTCGCTCACGCGCGGACGCAAGCCGCGCCGCCCCGGAAACGCCTTCACGTCCCAGAACTCGGCGTAGGTCGTCGGCGGCTTCGCGGTGCGCTTCGGATCGAAGCCGATGCCGCCCGCGAACGAATACGTGCCGACGAAATCCGCGGCGGTCTTCGTGACGAGCCCGTCCGTCTTGACGATGGCCGGATCGAGCTTCTCCCACATGCCCGCGCGCGAACCCGCGACGATCTGCGGCCCGACGCTGTCGAACACGTCCCACGACACGTTCTTCGATTCGACCTGCACCTTCATGCGCGCAAGGTCCGCGCTGTTGACAAGCGTCACCGCGATGCCCGTCTCCTTCGTGAACGGCTCGGCGAACGCGCCGCGAATCGCCGCTTCGTACGCGCCGCCCCAACATGTCACGCTGATGTTCTTCGACTGCGCGCGCACGATGGCCGGCGCGCCGAGCAGCGCCGCGCCGGCGAGCGCGCCCGCCTGTTGCAGGAACGCGCGTCTCGTTCGGGACGCGCGCGGTGAAGCATCGGAAATCGTATCGGGCTTGACGGCGGGCGTTTTCATGATGGTCTCCACGCTTGCGCGAAAGGGAAAAAATGACGCGTCGTTGCAGGCTTATCCGGCGATCCAGATGGCTTTCCAGTCCATATATTTATCGAAGGCGTGCATCGACTTGTCGCGGCCGAAGCCCGACTGTTTGAATCCGCCGAACGGCGACGACATCGTGCCGCGATCGAAACAGTTGACCCACACGACGCCCGCCTTCAGTTGCCGCGAGACCTGCTGCGCGCGTGCGACGTTCGACGTCCAGACGGCGGCGGCAAGGCCGTAGATCGTGTCGTTGGCGACGCGCACCGCTTCTTCCGGCGACTCCACCGTGATCGCCGACAGCACCGGCCCGAAGATTTCCTCGCGCGCAATGCGCATGTCGTTGCTCACGCGATCGAACACGGTCGGCTCGATGAAGTAGCCGCCCGTGTCCGCCCGTGCCGCACGCCCGCCCGCGATCACGCGCGCGCCGTCCGCGCGGCCCGCGTCGATGTACGACATGACCGTTTCGTGCTGCGACTGGCTGACGATCGCGCCCATCTTCGTCGCGGGATCGAGCGGATCGCCGGGCACGAGTTCGCGGGCGATCCGCGCGACCTTGTCGAGCAGTTCGTCGCGCACGGCGGCCTGCACGATGAGACGCGAGCCCGCATTGCAGACCTGCCCGCTGTTGGCGAAGATGCCGGACGCGACGGCGCGCGCGGCGGCGTCGAGATCGGGGCAATCGTCGAGCACGATATGCGGGCTCTTGCCGCCGCATTCGAGACCCACGCGCTTGATGTTCGACTGGCCCGAGTACTGCATGAAAAGCTTGCCGACGGCGGTCGAACCGGTGAAGCCGACCGCATCCACGTCCATGTGCAGGCCGAGCGCGCGGCCCGCCGTTTCGCCGTAGCCGGGCAACACGTTGAGCACGCCCGGCGGCAGGCCCGCTTCCATCGCCAGCGCGGCGATGCGGATCGCGGTGAGCGGCGACTGTTCCGCGGGCTTGAGCACGACCGAGTTGCCCGCCGCGAGCGCGGGGCCGAGCTTCCAGCTCGCCATCGACAGCGGATAGTTCCACGGCACGACCGCCGCGACCACACCGAGCGGTTCGCGCACGATCATCGTCGTCATGTCGGGGGCGGCGGGCGCGGTTTCGCCGTACAGCTTGTCGATAGCCTCGCCGTACCACTGGATGCAGGTCGCCGAGCTGACGATGTCGCCGTTGTAGGCGTTGGCGATGGGCTTGCCGACATCGAGCGATTCGAGCAGCGCCAGTTCTTCGCGGTGTTCCATGATGAGCTGCGCGAACTTCAGCATGACGGCCTTGCGTTCGGCGGGCGCGCGGCGCGACCACACGCCGGATTCGAATGCGCGGCGCGCACTCGCCACCGCGGCATCGACGTCTTCCGCGCCGCATTCCGCGATCTCGGCGATGACGCGGCCCGTCGCCGGATTCAGCGTCTCGAAGGTCTTGCCCGAGAGCGCGGCAACGTATTGTCCGTCGATGAACGCGCGGCCTTCGGGCCGGATTTCCTGGGCGCGAGCGCGCCACGCCGATGCGTCGGGAATGCTCACAGCAAAGCTCCTTTTTGACGAGTGTTGTTGCGTGTTCCACCTGCGATGACAATCAGTGTACGGTGTCAAAACCATGAAAACCAATACATTCTGCTAAGCTTGTTCCTGCCAGAAAGTTATACCCTCACGACAGGCCTCGTCATGCTCAAAGTGCGTCATCTGGAGATTTTTCGCGCCGTCGTGAAGGCGGGCAGCGTGTCGGCGGCGGCGCGTCTTTTGTATGTGTCGCAGCCCGCCGTCACCAAGACGCTGCGCATGCTCGAAGAGGAAATCGGCCTGACGCTGTTCTTGCGCGTGAAGGGGCGGCTCGTCTGCACGCCCGAAGCCGAAGCCATCCTGCCGGATATCGAACGCCTTTTCGGCAGCGTGCAATCGATCGCCGAAACCGCGCGCGAAATTCAGCAAGGGCAGCGCGGGTCGATCCGCGTATCGACCGTATCGATGCTCGCGACGACCATCGTTGCGCGCGCGGTCGGCGAGTTCCGCAAGACGCATCCGTATGTCGAGTTCGATATCCGCGCGCTGCCCACGCGCCATGTGGTCGAGTACGTGAACAACAATCAGGCGGACTTCGGCATTCTGGACGTGGCCGCGCCTTCGGGCACGCTGGAAGTCGAGGAATTCTGCAGCGCCGAATTGCACTGCGTGATGCGCGCCGAACATCCGCTCGCCGCGCGCAAAAGCGTCACGCCGAAGATGCTCGATAAGGAGACCATCGCGACATTCGGCGAAGACACGCTGACCGGCTGGCGTCTGCGCGAGGCGTTCCGTTCGCAAGGAAGAGTGTTCACGAGCGCGTTCGTGTCCAACAGCACGCCGGTGCTGTGCGCGCTGGTGCGCGAAGCGAATGCGGTGGCGCTCGTCGATCCGTTTGCGCTGATGGGCCGCTCGTTCCCCGATCTCGCCGCGCGGCGCTTTTCGCCCGCCGTGCCGGTCGAACCGCGCTTTCTGTTCGCGCCGGGGCGGCCGCGTTCGGTGATCGTCGATCAGTTCGTCGCGCAGCTCAAGCGGACGGCGGAACAACTGACGGTTTGATCGACGCGCGGCGGCGTGCTTCGTCAGTAAGTCGGCGGGGAAATGACCCAGACGACGACCGCGTCCGTCTCGCCGCGATTCGCCCATCGGAACGGCTCGCGCACGATGCGAAAACTGTCGCCGGGCGAGAGATGGAACAGGTGATCGCCGATCCACATATCGAGTTCGCCCGACACCAGATAGCCTTCTTCCTCCGTGTCGCGCAGCGTCGCTTCGGCGAGCGCCGCGCCGGGCGCGAACGTGCTGAGAAAGGTCTCGAAGGCCCCGCCGATATCCGGCGACAGCAATTCCTCGACAAGCCCGTCCGTCGCGGAACCGAGCCGCCGCCGCGCGCCCGCGCGCACCACGCGCCCGACTTCCGCCGCCGGCTTTTTCTCCGACATGAAGAACCAGCCGAGCGGCACGCCGAGCGTATGCGCGACGCGTCGCAGATCGGAAATCGAAATCTCCGCGCGGCCGCGTTCGAGCTGGCTGATGAAGCTGACCGAACGCCCCGTTGCGAGCGCGATTTCCGCGAGCGTCTTCGATCGCGCCTTGCGCAGCTTGCGAATCTCCTGCCCGAGCGCGACCTGATCCATGCCCGGATCGTCGATGAAATCCGCCTCGTTCCTGTGTACCGCACCGCGCGCCATTGACGCCTCCACGCCTGCCGATGTTTGCATCGCCGAAAAATTTCCGGCCTGAATTTCTTCTGCAAGAAAATGCATTGTACCGTCGCTCGTTCACGGCGCGCTCCGCGGTGTCGTCAGCTTTTGATCCGCGCGTTCTCCGGATCGTAGAAAGGCGCGAGGCTCGCCTGCGCCGGCACGCGCTCCCATGCGACTTCGATCTCGAACGCGTTGTCCGCAAGCCACTGCGCGGTGACGCCCGCGTCGTGCGTCACGTAGCCCATGCCCAGCGATGCGCCCAGCCGATGCCCGAACATGCCCGACGTGATCGACCCGACGATCTCGCCGCCGCACCAGATCGGCTCCTCGTGATACAGCAGCTTCGACGGATCGCTGAGCCTGAACTGGACCATGCGCCGCGTTTGCGGCGTGCGCGTGCGCGCCTCGCGCAGGGCATCGAGGCCGATGAAGCCGCCCGCCTTCTCCCACGCGACGCAGAAGCCGAGCCCCGCGTCGAGCGGGTTGTCCGCGATGCCGATATCGTGCCCCCAATGGCGATAGCCCTTCTCGGTGCGGCAACTGTTCATCGCGTGATAACCGGCGAGGCGCAGGCCGAACGGCGCGCCTTCGTCCATCAGCCGGTCGTAGACATGGACGGCGAACTCCATCGGCACATAGAGTTCCCAGCCCAGTTCGCCGACGAAGGTAATCCGGCTCGCCCGAACGCGCGCGTAGCCGATCTCGATCTCGCGCGATGTCGCGAACGGAAAGCGCGCATCGGACAGATCTTCGCCGGACAGCTTTTCCAGCAACGCGCGCGATTGCGGACCCATGACGCCTAGCACGGCATAGCTCGATGTCACATCGGTGGCAATGCAGCGCGCATCGGCGGGCAGATTGCGTTCGAGCCACGAGAAATCGCGCGTCTGCGTGGCGCCCGCCGTGACCACCATGTACGCCTGCGGACCGGTGCGCGTGATCGTGAGATCGGCCTCGATGCCGCCGCGCGCGTTCAGCCATTGCGTGTAGACCATCTTGCCGACGGGCACATCCACATTCGATGTCGACAGCCAGTTCAGCGCGCGCGTCGCGTCCGGGCCCTGCACCATGAACTTCGCGAACGAGGTCTGATCGAACAGCGCGACCGCATCGCGCACGGCGCGGCATTCGTCGGCGCAGCGGTCGAACCAGTTCTGCGGGCCCCAGCTATAGACGTATTTCGCGTCGCTGCCCGGCGGCGCGTACCAGTTCGCGCGCTCCCATCCGGCGACCTCGCCCATCACCGCGCCCGCCGCGACGAGCCGGTCGTGCAGCGGCGAACGGCGTGCGCCACGCGCGGTCTCGACCTGACGGAACGGCCAGTGCATCGCATAGAGCAGGCCGAGCGTTTCCGTGGTCCGGTCGCGCAGATACGCCTTCGTGCCCTGAAACGGATGCATGCGCCGCACATCCACGTCCGAGAGATCCGCGGGCGGATGACGATCGCGAATCCATTGCGCGAGCGCCTTGCCCGCGCCGCCCGAACTCTGGATGCCGATGGAATTGAAGCCGCACGCGACGAACAGATCGCGCACTTCCGCCGTCTCGCCGAGCAGATAGCGATCGTCCGGCGTGAAGCTTTCCGGCCCGTTGAAGAACGTCTTGATGCCGGTGCGTTCGAGCACGGGCACGCGCCGCGCGGCATCGAGCAGAATCGGCTCGAAGTGATCGAAGTCGTCGGGCAAGGCGTCGAAACAGAAGTCTTCGGGGATGCCGCTCATGCCCCACGGTTTCGCCACCGGCTCGAACGCGCCGACGAGCAGCTTGCCCGCGTCCTCCTTGTAATACGCGCATTCGTCCGGCACGCGCAGCACGGGCAGATTGTTCGGCAGCCCGTCGACGGCTTCGGTGACGATATAAAAATGCTCGGCCGCGTGCAGCGGAATCGACACGCCGGCCGCCGCGGCCAGTTCGCGCGACCACATGCCCGCGGCCAGCACGACGGTGCGGGCCTTGAGCACGCCTTCTTCCGTCTGCACGCCGACCGCGCGCCCGTTCTCGACCAGCAGCTTCTCCACCTTCAGGTTTTCGACGATCTTCGCGCCGCGCATGCGCGCGCCCTTCGCGAAGGCCTGCGTGATATCGGTCGGATTCGCCTGGCCGTCCTTCGGCAGAAACACGCCGCCGACGACGCCGTCGAGATCGAGCAGCGGCCAGAGACGCGTGATGTCGTCGCGGCCGATCACCTGCACGTCGAGCCCGAAATTCTTCGCCATCGACGCGCCGCGCTTCAGTTCCTGGAAGCGCTCGTGGTTCAGCGCAACGCTCACCGAACCGTTCTGCTTGAACCCGGTCGCCTGACCAGTTTCGCGCTCCAGTTCGTAGAGCAACTCGGACGTGTATTTCGCGAGTTCGGTCAGTTGCCGGCTGCTGCGCAACTGGCCGATCAGGCCCGCCGCGTGCCAGGTCGTGCCGCAAGTCAGCTGCCGCCGCTCCAGCAACACGACGTCGGTGATGCCGAGCTTCGTCAGATGATAGGCGATCGAACATCCGACGATACCGCCGCCCACGATCACCACCTCCGCCTGCGCGGGAAGTCTGTCTGCCATGTTCGAACGTTCCTCTGCCGTAAGTTGTCCGCGTTACTTTGATAAAAAAATAATCGCTAAAAATTTTTTCAGCAAACATTTTTTGATTTCGCGTTATTCTTCGATCACGTTCCGCACCTTGGCGAGAGGAAGATGAACGCAAGCCCCCGCGACGCCCACGCATCGATGCGCGCCCTGCTGCTGCCTCGATCCATCGCCGTGATCGGCGTGTCCGAGCGCGAGGGCGCATTCGGCAGCAAGGTGCTGCGTTCGATCGCGGGCAGCGGATTCGCCGGCCACGTCCATGCGGTGAACCCGAAAGCGCCGCTGATCGACGGCGTGCAGGCGTATGCGGATATCGCGTCCATTCCCGAACCGGTCGATTGCGTGGCGCTCGCCATCAACGAAGCGCGTATCGAAGCGGCGCTCGCCGACGCGATCCGTTCCGGCGTGCGCGCGGCGGTGATTTTCGGCAAACTCTCCGGCGACGCCGCCGCGCCCGATTCGCCGTTCGCGCGCGTGCAGGCGCTCGCGGCGTCGGCGGGCATGGCGATCTGCGGCAGCAATTGCATGGGCTTCGTCAGCGACGCGGTCCGCCTGCAAATGACGTCGATGCCGTTCCGCAACCTCGTCGCGGGTGGCGAAGTCGCGCTGGTCTCGCACAGCGGCTCGACATGGAGCGGGCTGCTCGGCAACCGGCGCGACATCGACTTCAACTTCGCGGTCTCGGCGGGACAGGAGATCGCGACGACGGCCGCCGATTACATCGACTTCTTCGCGGCGCAGCCTTCGACCCGCGTGATCGCCTGCGTTCTCGAAACCGTGCGCGATCCGGACGCGTTTCTCGCCGCCGTGGACGCTTGCGCGGCGCGCGGCATCGCCGTGATCGCGCTGAAGCTCGGGCGCAGCGTCGCGGGACGCGCGTTCGCGCAGTCGCATTCCGGCGCGCTGGCCGGCAGCGCGGACGTGTACGACGCGGTATTCGAGCGGCATCGCGTGATCGCCGTGCGTTCGCTCGACGAAATGCTGAACACGGTCGAGCTCTTTCGGCATGCGCGCCGGCCGCGTTCGGCGGGCATCGGCATCGTGACGGATTCGGGCGGCGAGCGGCAGTTGATCGCCGACTGGGCCGAATCACTCGATATCGCGTTTCCGGCGCTTTCGGCGCGCACATCGCAACGCATCCAGCCCTTTCTCGACGCGGATACCGCCGTCGCCAATCCGCTCGATTACTGGGGCGATCAGGGCGCGCCCGCGCTGGAACCGTGTCTGCAAGCGATGGCCGATGCCGACGAAATCGGCACGGCGGTGCTCGCGAGCAACATGCCCGACGGCCGCGACTTCCTGCTCGACTGCTCGAAGGCCGCGCTCGCCGTGCATCGGATGACGGACAAGCCGCTCGTCGTGATGAGCCATGTCAGCGCGACGCTTTCGCCGGGCGAAGCGCTGCGGTTGAGGAAGGCGGGCATTCCGGTGTTGGCCGGCACCGAGAACGCATTGCGCGCGCTGAAACACTTTTCGCGGAGCGCGCTGCATGCCGCGCCGCGCACGGTGCGAAGCGAACCGTCCGCCGATGCGATCGCGCTGCTGAACGCCGAGCCGCGCGCACTCAGCGCAGACGCAGGCTTCACGCTGCTGTCGCGCAGCGGCATCGGGGTCGCGCCGTGGCGTGTCGTGCAGGATGCGGATAGCGCGATACAGTTCGCGCGCGAGGCCGGCTATCCGCTCGTCGCGAAGATCGACGATCCGGCCGTGCTGCATAAATCCGATCTGGGCGGCGTGCTGCTCAATCTCCACGACGACGCCGCGCTGCGCGATGCGTTCGCGCGTCTCACCGAAGGCCGCGCCGGCAAGCAAGTGCTCGTGCAGAAGCAGTTGCGCGGCGTCGAACTGATCGTCGGCATGAGCACGGACGAGCAATTCGGCCCGGTGTTCACCATCGGCGGCGGCGGCATCTTCGTCGAAATTTTCAAGGACAGCTTCATCAGCCTGCCCGGCGAATCCGCAGCCGTGCTGCGCGGCAAGCTCGAAACGCTGCGCGTGTTTCGCCTGCTGCAAGGCGCGCGCGGACAGCCACGCGCCGATATCGAGCACGTGATCGACACGATCCTGCGTTTCATCGATACCTTCAACGCGCTCGCGGACACGATCCGCGAAGTCGAGGTGAATCCGTTCATCGTGACCGGCGACGCGATGCAGGCCGCCGACATACTCATCATTCGCCAGGGGACGTAAGCCATGCCCAACAGCTTTTCGACGATACAACTCGATATCGACGATCGCGTCGCGAGCATCACGCTGAACCGCCCCGAGCGGCTGAACGCGATCGACTCGACGATGATCGCCGAGATGCGCGACGTGTTGCGCGCGCTCGAAGACGATGACGGCGTGCGGGCGATCGTGCTCGCGGGCGCGGGGCGCGCGTTCTCGGCGGGCTTCGATCTGAAGGAGTCCGCCGAGAAGAACTACACGACGGCGGCCGAATGGAAAGCGGTGCTGCGCAAGGACTTTGATTTCATCATGTCGTTCTGGCACTGCCGCAAGCCGATCGTCGCGGCGGTGCACGGACACTGCCTCGCCGGCGCGCTCGAAATGGCGGCTGCGTGCGATATCACCATCGCCGACGACACCGCGATCTTCGCCGAGCCGGAAGTGAAATTCGGCTCCGCGATCGTGTCGCTGATCCTGCCGTGGATCATCGGGCCGAAACTGGCGAAAGGCCTGTTGCTGACCGGCGACGACATCACCGCGCAGCGCGCCTATGACTACGGCCTCGTCAACGAAGTCGTGGCGACGGGCGAGCATCTCGCGCGCGCGATGAAAGTGGCGCGCGCGATTGCATCGGCCGCGCCCGCTTCGGTTCAGCTTACGAAGTCGTACGTGAACCGGAGCGTGGACTACAGCGGCTTCAGCGCCGCGCTCGAAGCGGCGCTGGACTGCGCGATCATCGCCGAATCGGCGCAGGGGCCGGAACGCGCGGAGTTCAACCGGATCAGGAAGGAGGAAGGGTTGAAGGCGGCTATCGAGTGGAGGAATGGACGGCGGTAGGGGCTACCTTTCCACCGCACACCCTCAAATCTTGAAACTCTCCAGCGTAGCCGGATGAAACAGTTCCTCCGGCTGCAGCAACCTGCTCGACAAACCCTCCTCATGATGCCGCTTCAAAAAGCGCGACAACACATGCCGGTTCGGCTCGAAGCCATACGACCAGAAGTCGTCGCCCATCAGACGGCGCGCATTGCGCAACTGCTCTTCGACGAACGGCAGCGTCACCTTGGTCGCCGACGTATCGCTCAGCTTCGCGAGCGCGACCGCCTTGCTCTTCTCGAAGGCCTTCGCGACCGCGCCCGGCAGCCACGGATGCTGCTCCGCAAGCGAGCGACGCACGCCCAGCAGATGCATGATCGGGAACAGCTTCGTGCGCGCGTACCAGTCGGCGGCGGCCTTCTGCGGATCGTCGTAGAGATACTTCACGTTCGGATGGCCGTTCGTGAAACATGACGGCGCGCGCGGACCGATGAGCGCATCGATCTCGCCCGAAGCGAGCATGCCGGAAATCGTCTGGTTCTCGGGCGCGTTTTCGAGCCGAACGTCTTCGGGCAGCTTGAGACTGATCTTCTCCAGACGCCCGGCTTCTTCGTAACCGCCGCGTATCCACGTCACGTCCGATGCCTTCACCCCGTGATCTTCTTCGAGGAATAACCGCGCCCACACGTTGGCCGTCAGCTGATACTCCGGCACGCCGATGCGCTTGCCCTTCAGATCGGCGGGCGATTCGATGCCGCGATCGTTGCGCACGTAGATCGACGTATGGCGAAACGCACGCGACGGGAAAATCGGCACGGCGATATACGGGCTCGTGCCCGCCGCCGTCTTCACGCTATAGCTCGACAGCGACAGTTCGCAGATGTCGTAATCCGCGTGACGGAATGCACGAAAGAAAATCTCCTCCGGGTCCTGCAGCATGAAGACCGGATCGACGCCGTCGATCTGCACTTCGCCGTCGACGAGCGGCCGCATGCGATCGTAATTCCCCACCGCCACGGACAGGTTCAGCTTACTCATATTCAATATTCCTTATTAATTCGAAAATTCACTCGCCGATAAGCACGTCGCGCTGTTCCGCACTCGAACGCAGCATCGCGAGACATATCTCCAGTGTGCCGCGCGCCCATGCGCCGTCGTGCAGCGGCGCGATGCCGCCATGCACGGCCGCCACGAGTTCGTCGATGACTTCGGCGCGCGGCACCACGGGCGCATCGAGCGCGATCCGTTCGCGCCGTTCGTCGCCGTAGATGACGATGCCGTCCGACATCGGTCGCAAATCGCCGCGCTCGCATGACACGATCAGCGGCCCGAAGTGCTGATGTCCGCGCGCATCGGGCACTTTCGATGCAGGCGTGTAAGCGTTGCCGCCGTATGTGCCCGCCGCCTTGAGCCGCGCCTCTTCTTCGCCCGACGCAACCCGCGATAGCTTTCGACGCGCGGCGCCATACTCGTCCGCATTGCGCGCCTGACCCATTTCACCGATCCAGCCGGTCCATTCATCCGAGTCGAAATGCGCGTAGCCGTTGTACGAAAGCGTCGCGAACGCGCCGTTCTCGAACCATAGCGTCGCGGTGTACGCGCCTTCGGTCGCACGCTTCGCATCCCAGTTGCCGACTGCCGCGCGGATGCGCGTCGCGCGGCTGCCCGCGAGCATGCGCACGATATCCACCTGATGCGCCGCCTGACTGAACACCGCGCCGCCGCCCTCTTCGGTCTTCAGTTCCTCGGGGCGACGCGGCCGATACAGATAATCCGTGTAGTTGAGCGCGTGAATCATCTTCACGCTGCCGAACGCACCCGACGCGATCAGCTCGCGCGTGCGCAGATAAGGCGTATCGAAGCTATGACAATGACCGACGATCAGATGCACGTTCGCTTCACGGCACGCGTCGATCATGTCGTCGCATTCGGCGAGCGACAGCGCCATCGGCTTTTCGACGAGCACATGCTTGCCGTGCGATGCCGCGATCCGCGTATGCGCCGCATGAAACTGATGCGGGCTCGCGATGTAGATCGCATCGATGTCCGGGCGCTTCGCGAGCACGTCGATACTGTCGAAGGCGGGCGCGTCGAAGTCGGCTTCGAACTGCGCGCGCGCCGTCTCGCGCGGATCGCAAGCCGCGACGAGCTGCACGCGCGTATCGGCGAGAAACGTCGGCAGCATCAGCGAGAAGGCGCGGCCCAGTCCCGCTATACCGAGTCGAATCTTCTCCATCAGACCTGAACCTGATAGTTCGATTCGAGTTCCGGCGCGGCCTCTCCGGCAGGTTCGACCCACACCGGATGCGCGGCGTACTGCTTCCAGTCGGTGTCCTTCGGCACCATCGCCTGGAAAGAGCACACGCTGCGCGGAATCGCCTTGCCGCCGGTGCCGATGGCCGCTTCGCCCGACTGAAACTCCTTCAGCGCGTCGAGCATGCGGCGGCGAAATTCGACCACCGCGACATCGCTCGCGCCGAGCCGCTCTTCTGTGCGATCCGCGACCGCGCCCATCGTCACCCACATCGCGATGTCCTGATTCGGAAAGCCCTTGATGCCCGTGAAGTTGCCCGCCTTCATCGCTTCGCGATCCTGCCAGAAGCGGTTGTCGTGATTGCGCAGCGGCCGGTAGTACGCGTCGAGATCGATGCCGACCTGCTGTCCGAGAAACTTGCGCCACGTTTCGGTTTCCGGCGTCTTGTCGGCATGTCCCCACGCCATGAAATAGAACGCGGTGCTGGTGTCGTCGCACGGCACGTTGATGTTGGCGACGTTGTACAGGTTGTTCGGCGGAATCAGCGCGGTGGCCGGCGCGACGAACACGGTCGAGCGCACGTAGTCGTGCGTGGCGGCGTTCTGAATCGGGCGGCGCAGCGCGGCATAGCGGAAGCCGTAGCTCGTGCGATGCACCTGCATGCGCGGCGCCTTGTCCGTCGACGGACGCAGCCAGTTCTTCGAGGTCGCCTCCGCGCCGCCGACGCGCGCCGGCACGAAGTCCGACGAATGCAGGCTCGAACTGTGCGCCGAATCGATCGCGCCTTCGAGAATCTGCGCCCAGTTGCACGGCAGAATCGCTTTCGCGATGCTCACGCGCGTCTCTTCGGTCGGCGCCCACGCAGGCGGGACGAACTCGGGAATCGCGTCCTGCGGTCCCATGTACGCCCAGACGAAACCGCCCCATTCCTTCGTTTCATAGGCCTTGTGCTTCGTCTTCTTCGTCATGTCGCTGCACGAAGGCTCGGAGACCATTTCGACGACATTGCCCTTCACGTCCATCTTCCAGCCGTGATAGAGGCAGCGCAGGCCGCCATCCTCGTTGCGCCCATACACGAGCGACACGCGCCGATGCGGGCAGTATTCGTTCATCACGCCGACGTTGCCGTCGGTGTCGCGGAATACGACAAGATCTTCCCCGAACACGCGCGCCTTGACGGGCGCGCCGTCCGGCTCGCTGACTTCCTCGATGAGGCACACGGGCGTCCAGTGACGGCGCATCAGCTGACCCATCGGCGCATCGCCTTCGACACGGCACAGCAATTCGTTTTCTTCATGCGTGAGCATTGACGCTTCTCCAGATATTTCAAAGATCGAGTACAAGTTCTTCGCTCTTCGCACGCGACACGCAGATCATGATCTGATCGCGCTTCTCGTCGTCGCCGAGCACCATGTCGCGATGGTCCGCCTCGCCCGCGCACAGCGTCGTGCGGCACGATCCGCACGTGCCGCTCTCGCAGGAGCTCGGCGCGCGAATGCCGTTGTCGCGCAGGATTTCGAGGATCGAGCGGTCTTTCGGAATCTCGAAGGAGCGGCCCGAGCGTTCGAGCTTCACGCTGAACGGCGTGTTGTCCGCCGCGCGCGACTGATCCACGCCGAAGCTCTCGAAATGCACGCTGCCCGTCGGCCAGTGGCCGGTCATGTCGCGCACGCCGTCCATCAGCGCGCGGGGGCCGCAGCAGTAGACATGCGCGCCGCTGCCGGGCTTTTCGAAGACCGGCCAGAAATCGAACGCGTTGGCGAGATCGCCGTGATCGTGATGAATCACCACATGCGGCTTCCATTCCGCGCTCGTCAGTTCATCGAGGAAAGCGGTCGTCTCCGGGCTGCGCGAGACGTAATACAGCTTGAAACGCGAGCCGGCGGTGGCCTTGAGGTGACGCATCATCGACAGCACCGGCGTGATGCCGATGCCGCCCGCGACGAACACGAAGCTGCGCGCGCGTTCGCTCAGTTCGAATTCGTTGCGCGGCTCGGAGACATCGATACGGTCGCCTTGTGCGACGTCGTCCGTCATGCTCATCGAGCCGCCGCGGCCCGCCGCGTCGCGCTTCACGGCGATCACGTAGCGGTCGGTTTCGTCCGGATCGTTGCACAGCGAATAGTTGCGGTTCGCGCCGCTCGGCACGCGCACCGTCAGATGCGCGCCGGCCGTGAACGGCGGCAGCTCGCGCCCGGCTTCATCGCGCAATTCGAAACGGAAGATGCCTTCCGCCACCGCGTCCTTCTTCGTCACCACGAGGGTCCTGAATGACAGTTCGTCGTTCATTGCACCTGCTCCCTGCTTGTCGCCTCAATCGATCGGGCCAGCCTCGGCGTCGATCACCATGTCGTTTATATTAGATATCTAATCATTTTGAAGCAAGCGGGTTTTCCCTGAAATCGTCTGCAAATGAAAAACGGCGCCTTCATGACGAAGGCGCCGCCCATGCTGCGAGAATCGATGCTCAAGGATGTTTTTCAGCGTGCTCGCGCAGCGTATTGGCCGGCACGCCGATCAGCACGGCGAGGCCGCCGAGCATCACGATCGCGGCGATCGCGGACAGACCGATCGCGAGACTGCCGGTCATCGTCTTGATCCAGCCGAGCGCAATCGGCCCGCAGAACGCGCCCACCTGCCCCAGACTGCTGATCGCGCCGATGCCTGCGGCCGCGGCATCATCGGAGAGATAGGCAGGTGGAATCGACCAGATGATCGCGGCCGCCCCAAAGTACGAGATGGAGATCATGCCGAGGCAGATGATGGCCGCCGCCGTGTTGCCCGACAGCACGGGCAGCAGAAAGCCGCCCAGCGCGCCCACGGCCGTGCACAGGAAGAAGTGCCAGCGCCGCTCCAGCGTCACGTCGGAACTGCGCGCCACCGCGAACATGCCGAGCGCGCCGATGATGTACGGCAACGCGGACAGCAAGCCGACGTTGAGCACATCCGACACACCCGCCTGACGGATGATGGTGGGCGTCCAGTAGTTGAGGATCGTGCCGCACAGCGGCACCGTGCCCCAGCCCGCCGCAAGGATATACACGCGGGGATCTTTCAGCGCCACCAGCAACTGATGACGCGTGTGCTTCGCGGGCTTCTTTTCGGCGCGGTCGGCGGCGAGCGCATCGAGGATGATTTTCTTCTGCTCGTCATCGAGCCAGCGCGCATCTTGCGGACGATCGACGAGATAGAAGAACGCGACGATGCCCATCAGCAGTGCGGGCAGGCCTTCGAGGAAAAACAGCCATTGCCAGTTTTTGTAGCCGAGCACATCGACGAAGTTATGCAGGATCCAGCCCGACAAGGGCCCGCCGATGATGCCCGCCGCGGCGATCGCCAGCAAAAAGCGCGACGTGATGCGCGCGCGCCGCGCGCCGGGGTACCAGTACGTCAGATACAGGATGATGCCCGGCCAGAAACCCGCCTCGGCCGCGCCGAGCAGAATCCGCGCGACGTAGAACTGCATCGGCGTGGTCATGAACGCCATCGCGGTGGAAATGCCGCCCCACAGAATCATGATGCGCGAGACGGTCAGGCGCGCGCCGATCTTCTTGAGCCACAGCGTGCTCGGCACTTCCAGCGAGATATAGCCGATAAAGAACAGGCTCACGCCGAGACCGTACGCCGCATCGGACAAGCCGAGGTCCTGCTTCAGATGCAACTGCGCGAAGCTGACGTTCACGCGGTCCAGATAGTTCAGCACCCAGCAGACGAAGATGAACGACATCAATCGCCAGGTGACCTTGTGATAGGTGGCCTCGACGCGCGCGTCCGCCGCGTCCGATTCCGACATGAATTGCGTGACTGTGGATTTGGCCACCAAACGTCTCCGATTCCCGTGCTCATGAGGACGATGCGCCGGCGCGTGCGGCGTTCACCGCCTCGTCCGGGCATCTGCGATTTTTATTCGATATCTAATCATAATGGTAAGGAGACGGCTGGACGCGAACAAGTTCGGGTTTGCACGGAGAGACCTGTCCGATCTCCGGACAGCAGGACGATTGACCCACCGGCTATCATGTCGGGGGAAAGAACCGCTCTACGAAAAGACACTGTCATGACACGAAAGAAGACTGTAGAAGGCGCGCCGCCGGAAACCGCCGAGATGCTGCGCCACTGGCACGAATCCGTGCCGAACGACCGCCTCGCGCACCTCGTCAAGGACGCCACGCGCTCGATGGTGCGCGCATTGCAGATGCGGCTGGCGGAGCACTCGGTGTCGTTCGGGCACTGGACTTTCCTGCGTATCCTGTGGGAAACCGACGGCCTCACGCAGCGCGAACTCAGCGAGCAGGCGGGCGTTATGGCGCCAACGACCTTCGCCGCCGTGACCGCGATGGAAAAGCTCGGGCTGGTCGAGCGTCAGCAGCGTCCCGAGAACAAGAAGAACACGCATGTGTTTCTGACGGCCGAGGGCCGCGCGCTGAAGGACAAGCTCGTGCCGCTGGCTGAGGAAGTCAACGAGATCAGCGTGACGGGCCTGAGCGAGCGCGATATCAAGGTCGCGCGCAAAGTTCTCCTGACGATCATCGAAAATCTGGCGGACGACGAGTCCGGATCGACGAACCCGATGCGACGCGTCTTGTCGACGCGCGAACTGGGCAAGCTGATCGCCGAGCGCGGCGAGAGTCTGGAGGATGTCTGAGGGGCTGCCATCGGGGACGTCGAGCCTTCGAGCCGTCGCAGTGACGGCTTCCCGGTTTGCTCGCCCGCCGACGGCAGCGGAATGAACGGCAGCGATCCCGCTCGCCGGTCAAAGCTTCTCAAAAAGTCGCCGCTTACCTGACATAAGGAACGGGCAAGCCGTTTCGAATGACATACACGGTTGTCGGCGCGCCCTTCAGATTCCCTTCGGCATCGAAGGAATACGTGCCGGCTATCCCCTTGTACTCTTCCTTCGCCAGTTGCGCGATCAACTTGCTCTTATCCGTCGTCGTCGCCGCTTTCGACATGGCATCGGCCAACATCTTCACGCCATCGTAGTAGTTGACTGCATAGACTTGCATGTCGATGTGATAGGTGTCTTTGTACTTCTTGATGAATGCTCTGCCTTCCTCGGTGCGGTCCAGAGCGGTTCCACCCTGGGAACAGTAGACAATCGAGGCCGCATCGCCTGCCACTCTTCCCATGTCGGCTGTACAGATGGCGTCCCCTCCCAGCAGCTTCGCTTTCAGACCGCGCTGCCGCATCTGTTTGACCATCGGCGCAGCTTGAGATGCGTAGCCGCCGAAGAAAATGACATCGGGATTCTTCGCTTTCAGCGCCGTGAGCACGCCAAGAAAATCCGTTGCCTGGCCGTTGGTGAACTGCTTGTCGATGATTTCCAGGCCGTTCGCCTTGGCCGATTCCTCGAACTGTTCCGCGATGCCCTGTCCATAGGCAGAACGGTCGTCGATGATTGCAACCGTTTTGGCCTTCAACTCTTTCGCCGCAAAGTCCCCCATCGTTCCGCCGAGCTGGGCGTCGCTCGCGCCGATCCGGAAAATGTTTTTGAAGCCTTGCTTGGTAATCGCGGGGTTCGAAGCGACGGGCAGGAGCGGAACCCCTGCATTGTTATAAACGCGCGACGCAGGAATCGCCACGCCCGAGTTGTACGGCCCCAAGACAGCGACGACATTGCGATCAACGAGAATCTGTGCAATCTGAACGCCGGTTTTGGGGTCGGCCTGGTCATCTTGCGACTCCAGTTTGAAAGTGACCTTCTTGCCCGCTACCAGCACGCCTTGCTTATTGAGTTCGTCGACAGCCATTCGCGCGCCGTTTTCATTGTCCTTGCCGTTCGCCGCTTGCGGTCCCGTTAGCGGGGCCGAGTGTCCGATCACGACGACTTCCTGTGCCATTGCCGGCAGCGTCAGCGTGACCGCTGCGCAGGCTGTCACGCCAAGCGAGATCAATTTATTCATGCTTCGTCTCCAGACAACAGGTCGGTGTTATAGATGCTATGCCGTCCGTGCCGACGGCGTGCATCGCGTTAATAAATAGCGTAGATCTTGCGAACGGGCTCGAGTACATCCCAGCGCCCCGTCCATCCGGGCGGCAAGACGACGAGGTCCCCGCCGGTGATCTCGGTCACTTCGCCCGTCGAGTCGTCGGTGAGCCGGGCACGCCCGGAAATGATGTACGTGAATTCGGTGTCCGGTCGATTGATCACCGGCCAGCCGCCTGGCTGACATTCCCAGATACCCAGATTGCCAATCGCCTCGGGCGCAACAGACTGGACGGCAATCTGGGGATCGCCGCTATCGGCCCCGGCTCGCTGGCCGGCTGAGGCGAGTCGAGCCGAAGCAATATCGGCGGCTTTGACGATGGTGAATTTCGCCATGTATCACTCCTTTTTCAATGGGCACCCGTCAGCTTTTCGAGAACCCGTGCTGTACGAGAAGGTTGGTTGGTTACACGTTCTTCGAAATCACTGAAGCCCGCCGCCGTGAGACCGCCATTGATGCCGATCCAGCGAAAAGGCTCCGGCTCCCAGGCCGGCGAGCGATGATTCACGACAGGCAACTGGTTGATCCCTTCTTCGCGATCGAGAATCAGATTGCGCAGGATGCGGCCCGCCAGGTTACTCGTGGCGACGCCATCGCCGACGTAGTTTCCCGCCCAGGCAATGCGCGCGTCTTTGTCCATGCTCACGGTCGGGCACCAGTCCCGTGACACCCCCAACGCGCCGCCCCAGCGATGCGTGATGCGGGCATCGGCCAGATCGGGAAAGAACTCGAGCATCGCGGCGTGGATGTTGGCATGCACCTTGTCGACCCGTTCATCCTCGGGTGCGATTCGGGAGCCGAAGCGGTAAGGCGCACCGCGACCGCCGAACACCAGCCGGCCTTCCGCCGTCACCTGTCCGTACACCCTAAGATGGCGCATGTCATTGAAGGCCAGGCGATGATCGAGTCCCAGCCGCTGACGAAGCTCTCGCGGCAGAGGCTCTGTCGCCAGCACCAGGGAATAAAGCGGAATGACGGAACGGCTGCTCGAGGGCACCTGGCAGGAAAATGCCTCGGTGGCACGCACCACCGTCCTTGCCGTGACGCCGCCGTGTGCCGTGCTCACCCGTCCGGGCGCGATGTGCAGAGCGGCCGTCTTCTCGAAGATTCGCGCGCCCATCGCTTCCACGGTGGCGGCCAGTCCCCGCACCAGCTTGCCGGGATGAATCAGCGCACAGTGCTCGGTGTAAAGCCCGCCTAGTACACGCTCGGCGCCGATCCGCATGGAAGCTTCCTTCGCATCGAGCGCGCGCCACTGATCCGGCAATCCAAAGCGAACCGACGCGTCCACCGAGGCTCGTATTCGATCGAACTGCGGCTGGCTGCGGGCAAGGGAAAGAAAACCCTGCTTTGCATAATCGGCATCGATGCATTCGAGATCGAGCACGCGCCCGATTTCGTCCACGGTCTCGTTCATCGCTGCCTGCAGATGCAATGCCGCGGCGTGCGAATACATATGCGCCACGCGTTCGAGCGAGATCGGAAATATTGCCGACGCCCAGCCGCCGTTGCGGCCCGACGCGCCGAAGCCAACCGTTTCCCGTTCCAGCAGAACGACGTTTAGCGATGGTTGAGCCTTCAGTAGATAGTATGCAGTCCATAACCCCGTATAACCCGCGCCGACGATGACGACATCGGCCTGCTCTTCCCGGGCCAGCGTTTCGCGCGCGGGCGCATCTTCATGCCACAGCGGGCGGTTCGGAAGTTGCGTCAGTTGCTTCAGCCGCGGATCGAGCTCCGTCCGGACAGGCATAGGGTTGTCTCCTGGAAACGAATCTGTCTTTTGTGACCTCCATTAAAAGCAATACGAGCCGGCAAAACCATGCGCAAAATTTCGGCTCGAAGACCGGCGTTTGTACAAATGTATGACTATCGGTCCGGCGTGCTCGATAGATCGTCGGAGAAGAGATTCGCAGCCTTTCCAGCCTGAATGGCGAGCCACAACCGCGTGATGCCGTCGGTGGTAGTCGGTTTGACGCCGCTCAACTGCTCGATTTGTCTCAGCCGATAGACAAGGGTTTGACGATGAATCGCCAGGTCGAAGGCGGTGGATTTCCAGTTGCCATCGTTTCCGAGAAAGGTCGTGAGCGTCGTGAGCAGCGCGGTACCGTGGACGCGGTCGTACTCGATTACGGGACCGAGATAGCGGCCCACCAATGCGCTCGCCTCGGCGAGTGATCGCGGCATCGTGACATAGCCGGTTTCGTTTTCTCCGTAGCGTACGACGCCCGCTCCGACTTCACGTGCCTGTGCCAGGGCGAGGCGTGCCTGTCGCACGCTTTCGCGAAAGCCGGCTGTCTCCGTGACGGGCCCGCTTATGCCGATCACGGTGCCCTTGCCCAGATCGGACCGCAGGCTTTCGATCGTGTCGGCGTCGTCCGGAGCCAGCACGAGCAGCACGTCGTCTTCCAGCAGCAACGGCGGGCGGGCCTGCAACGCCGGCGCATGGTGGATTTCCGCGACGCTCCACCGCCCTTGTTTTCCCGGAGAGACCGCGAGCACCACGAGCGTGCCCGTCAACCCGCGCCGCTCAAGGATTGGACGAAACGAAAACTCGGCCTCGCCCCGCAACAGGCTGCGCAAGAGCGCGGCGCCTTCCACGCGGAGGTTGTCGCGATCGATCATCATGCGTTCCAGTTCGATCTCGAGCAGGCCGAGCAGAGAGCGCACTAGCAGCGGATCTTGCAAAGCGTCCGCGTCTCGGCGAGAGATGACCAGATTCGCCCTCGCTCGCCCGCCGATAGCGACGCGTTCCTCGAAGACAGGGCTGAGCTCATCAGACGAAAGCGACGCGCACGACGAAACGATGATCGAGCCGCTGCCCGCATCTTCGATCGCGAGACCGAGTCTCAACCGATCCGAAAGAACGGTCAGTCGTCCGGCCATGTCCGGCATGTCGCGCAGAGCGGTCGCATAAGTCTCGAACAGTTGTTCGCTGGCTCTGAAACGGTCGCGCTGGGCCTGAAGCACGCTTTCGATCACATGTCTCGACAACTGAACGAATTCGAGTTCGAAGCTCGCCGCGAGTACCGGGAACATGAGACGGTCGGCCGCCTCCAGCATCTCGCGCGACACTTCCGGCGCATCGACCTGACGTGCAACGACCAACGCGCTGGCATTGCTCTGCGCCAGCTTCTCGAGCCAGGCAACCTGGTCCGACGCGTTGCGCGGCAAGCCCACGCCCGTCGTCATGACCAGATTGCCGGCGGCGATCCATCTCCAGGGGTCGGGAAGATCAACGGTATGCGCCCAGTTGATCGTCCGCATCAGTCCGGACGAGCCGCCAAGCACCGCCAGTTTCAGAGATTCGGTATCGAGCAACGCCTGCACGGTGATCATCGGTCGCGCCGGGTAGGGAGATAGCGTGGATGGATGTGAACGCCTTCATGGCCTTGCGGCGACTAAGTCAAAGACACTTCAGCGCGTCACCCGGCCGAACGAACCGATAGGACTCGGTAATCAGGCCATCTACTTTCAGCTGTGCCCTTCGTTCCTCGGCCTGCTGTCTGATGTCGTCCGTGACGTTAACATTCAGCTCGGCTTGCCGCGGCGAAAAATCAGGATCGCCCTCTTTGACCGGAACCGCGGATTTGCTCATTTGAGCGACGCTCTGATCCGACAACTGAGTCGGTCTGATGACGCGTTGCACATCGCGCTCGCTGCGACGATTGTTGCTCCTGATCGTGAAGTCGGGATTTTCGATCCTGCCTGTAGGGCTGTACATCACTGAAGTGACCAAACGGTCCAACGCGCAGTCCTCTTCTTTTCTGCGATGTGTGATGTCGCGCCTGGGACGCTCGGGGATAGCCAAGCGCGTGATGCCGCGATCGTTGATCGCACCCAAAACATCACGATGATCCTCCAACACACAGACCTCGCGGCGTGGCGGCCAAAAATCGAAATTGCCATGCCCGCCCCACCAATCGCCGACGTGGATCGCAAAAATCTCCGGATAGATTCTGCGTTCGGTTCGCCGGACCGGCTTGGCGTCATAAAAACACATACAGGCCATTTGGATTAAATGGGTTGCACCCAGCAAGGCCAGCGGCTCGTACACCACAATTCCAAAACGGTCGTGCGGATTCCAGTCGGGAAAGACATCCCGCGCGGTTGCCGCCTTTCCGGCAACCTCGACTTCATAGAAGTCGGAACTCAATGCGTCGATCACATGCATGGCTGTTCCTCGGCTCAACTCAGATTTTGCGTTTGACACTGGACCTCGTCGCGCAGCACCCGAACCGGGTACGTCTGCAGCCCACACTCGGCGGGGCCTTCGAGCAGCGCTCCCGTTTCGATATCGAACCGCGCGCCATGGAGCGGACATTCGATTTCCTTGCCTTCCAGCCATCCATCGGACAGCAAGGCATACGCATGGGGACACACGTTATCGGTCGCAAAGTAGCGGTCTTCGACCAAATAGATGGCAACCGCCTTGTCGCCTACCTCGGTGGCAAATGCGGTATCGGGTTTGAGATCGCTAACCCTGCATACGGTAGTCCAGTCTTCGTTCATCGGATTGCATGCTCCTTCAGGTATGTCACGAGTTCGATATTCGCCTGCGACGCCGTTATAGCGCAGCGACAGGCATTGCAGATGTGTACTGCGGCGGAAGCGGTGTGCCTCGCTTGATGGCACGTTTGATCGCCGATATGTCTCGCCCGCTATTGGCTGCGATAGCGTTGACCAGTCGGTCTTTTTCGTCCCAGCCTAAAAGCACCCACTGGTTCGAAGCAGAGTCGCCGATCAACGTGCGCTTCGAAGCGATCTCCGGGAAACCCAGACACTGGATATTGCTGCCGAACTGATCGGACCAGAGCCACGGCATCTCCGCGTACGCCGCTGACGCGTCGCCCGCCGCGGCTCGCCCGGCCACCGTGCCTTGTTCGCTTGCAGCCATCCAAGACTCCGATCGCGTGTGAATGCCCAAATGCGCCACCGGGTAGCGGGTCACTTCACCCGCCGCGAAGATGTTGGGATCCTGCGTTGCGCAACGTGGATCAACCACAATCCCGTTCTCGACGTCCAGTCCGCAGCGGCGCGCAAGCTCATCGTTCGGCACCACGCCAATGCCGACGATGACGATATCGGCGGTCATCTTGCCTTCGGATGTATCGAGCACAACCCTCCCGGACGCTATGCGCGAAATCCGCTCAACCTGAGTGCCCGGCAGGATAGCGACGCCTCGAGAGACGTGAAGGTTAAAGATCCACTCGCTTAGCGTGGGGCATCCCGTCCGCGCCAACACATTCGGCTGCGCCTCCAGAACAGTCACCTTGCAGTTTCGCTGTCTCGCGGCCGCCGCGACCTCGAGGCCGATAAAGCCGCCTCCAATGACGACGACATCCGAACCATCGACGAGCCGGCTTCGAAGCGAGATTGCATCCTCGAGTGTTCGCAGATAGTGCACGGGTTCTTGCGCAATGCTTTCCGGCAGTCTGCGCACGCGCGAGCCCGTCGCGATGATGAGCTTGTCGTAAGGAACAGTGCCCCCGCTTTCGAGCGAAGCGCGCGCGTTATGCCGGTCGATATCGACGACATTCGCTCCGTCGATGGTCGTCACTCGCGGATCGCCATACATGTCAGCGCCCGAGAGGTACATGGGTTCGACGCCTTCCGTCAGAAACGCTTTCGACAGATGGGGTCGGCTGTACGGTGTCTGGCACTCGGGCCGCACGATCGACACCCGAGCGTCAACGCGCATTTCGACGATGCTTCTTGCAGCCTGGTGCGCGGCGGTTCCGCCGCCAACAATCACGAAGTGCTCCATATGCCTCGCTCCCTGTAGTGCTCGACCTCACTTTAGTAAATTGCACTCTGTACTACAATGCACACATTTTCGCGATTTCGTGTAGTACAGATTGGAGAGTCTATGGAGCGCTTCAGGCAGGTCGCGGAACTCGTCAAGAAGCGCCTCGATTCAGGACTGATTCGACCCGGCGATAAGCTTCCATCCTTGCGCCGGCTTGCGGAAGAAACGGGTTTTAGCGTCGTCACTGTTTATAAAGCCTATGAGTTGCTCGAATCTCAGGGCATCTGTGCGTCACGCGACCGGTCCGGCTTCTACGCGCTGAAGGCACCGCAAAGGGATGCACAGCGACGAGCTCATGCCTTGCCCGTCATGTCTCCCGATAACGTCCGTTCGCTCGACGAGGCGTTCGCTTCCCGGGTTCCATTCCACGCGAAAGCATCCGCCATGATGCTCCAGGCGGGTGAGAGCCTTGCGGACCCGATTCTGCGCAAGACCTTCCGGCGCGCCCTGCTCGAGACTCCTTCGCGAAGCGCCGACATGATGGGCGGCGATGCAGAGCTCAGAACCGCAATCGCTCGCCGCGCGGCGCAAAGAGGTATTCACGCGTCACGCGATCAGGTCGTCGTCACGCGGTCCGCGATGGAAGCCTTCAATCTTTGCCTCGACAGCTTTTCCACGAACAATCGTCCGGTTCTCGTCGAGAGCCCTTCGTTCTATCCGATCCTCGAGAGCCTGCGCCATCGCCAGATTCAGGCGATCGAGATCTATTCGCATCCCGAGTTCGGCATCGACCCCGGGCAATTCGAACATATCCTCGAGACGACGGGCGTGAAGCTCAGCGTGCTGACGGGGGCGAATCGCATTCCAACGGGTATGACATACGACCGGGAAACCTCGAGACGCCTCGTTCAAGCGGCTGAGCGGCACGGGGCAGTCATCATCGAAAACGCCATCAGCAGCGAGCTGACCTATGGTGCGCTTAACGCCTCTACGCTGAAAGAGTTCGATCGTTTCGACACGGTTATCCAGTTCGGAGGAACTGCGTCGACGCTGTCCTCCAACTATGAAATCGGCTGGATACTTGGGAACGAACAACGCGCGGCGAGGATTCTGGCGAGTCAGCAGCTGAGTGGTTTGAACATGCCTCATCGCGCCTTGCAAGCAGCGTTGGCCAGCTATCTCAACAGCCGGCTGGCCGAACGTCATACGCGTTCGAATTGCCAGTTCCTGGCGGAACGCATGAAGCAGGGGCTTGAACTGATGCGCGCAAGCTTTCCGGAACAAACCGCGTTTTGCGAGCCCAGCGGCGGCTTCATGTGCTGGGTAAGAGGCCCCCGGCACTTCGATTCGATGAAGCTGGCAATGAGCGCGGCAAAGGACGTTTTCGATTTCATCCCTGGCCCGTTCTTTTCGCCGGCGGGTGCCTTTCGGAACTTCCTGGCGCTCAATTTTTCGGGGGACTGGACGCAGTCTCGGAGAAGGAAGCTCATTCGACTCGGTGAATGCCTTCGAGGTGACCGTCAATGAACTCCTTCAGCGCGTGCTCCCGTGCCTCGATTCAAGCTTGGTCGAGCAAGAACTGCAGGAAGTAATCCAGTTGGGCAGGAACCATGTGTTCGCCTCGATGCGTCAGCGCTCCACGCCGCGCAGCCTCGTGCAAAAAGCGGGTCACAGGCGGCTGCATGATGACATCGGCGACGACTGCTCCATCCTTCAGGTTTGACAGGTCGCATGGGAGCGGGTCGCTTTCCTGCATCCCAAGCGAAGTGGCGTTGATGATCACATCATGCCCCGACGAAGCCGGTATTCCCATGTTGAACTCCGGCCCCGGCGCCGCCTTCGAGACCTGTTCGAGCAGAGCAAGGCTCTTGTCCTGGCTACGATTCGTAACCGTGAGCGCTGCGATGCCCTGACGTGCCAGAGCAAGTGCGATGGCCGATGCCGCCCCACCCGCGCCGATCAGCAGAACGCGCTTACCGGCCAGAACAACGCCTTGCCGCACCATCCCCTCGACAAAAGCCAGGCCGTCGTACAGTCGGCCGGTGAAACTTCCGTTCTCGTTCCGACGCACGGCGTTCACGACGTTTAGCGCCATCGCATCTCCCTCGAGGGTGTCACACAGCAGTGCGGCGCGCGCTTTGTGCGGAATGGCTACAACGATTCCCGCAAGGTTTTCCACGCGGCGCAAGCCGTCGAGCACATCCTTTAGATCGCTGCCCTGCACCGCCCATGGAACCATGAGCGCATCGATGTCACGCGACGCACACAAGGCATTGAAGAATGTAGGCGTACGCAGGTGATGGGTAGGCCAACCAACGGCCGCAATGATCCTGCTTGATCCCGTTACGGTAGCTGCCTTTTGAGCGACTTCCACAGGGTGACTCCCTGGAATGAAGGTACCGCGCTGAATCATTCGCGCGCGGCGCAGTTCGACTGAGATGTTGATGACGGGCCACGCTGTGCGGCCCGCTTAATCTCCGTACTTAAATTTACTGCGGGAGAATAGCTTTCTCACCATCGGCTCAAAGAACTCCAATGGCAAGGTGTCGTAGTCGGGATCGAACGACACTTGGTCCCATTTTTCACACCAGTCAACAGCCCTCTGATAGAGCGGATGATCCCGGTATCGGTCGCGCAGGTTCCGGTCCCGCCCGATGTGGTGGTAGTAGTAGTACCCTTGAAATATAGCGTGATGCTTCAGTATCCAGAGGTTTTCATCAGAAATGTACGGCCTCAAGATGGCAACGGCCAACTCACAATGGTTTTCGGGCGCCAAGGTGTCACCGATATCATGCAAGAGCGTCATCACAATGGTGTCTTCATCGGCGCCATCCCGATACGCTCGCGTGGCCGACTGAAGCGAGTGTTCATACCGGTCGATCTTGTAGCCGACTCGGTCGCCCTTCAGCTTGGCGAGTAAGCCCAGAACGCTGTCCGCGAGGTCGAGGAAAAGCGGCTCGAACTTTCTTTCTAAGAACTGATATTCCTCTTGCGTACCTTGATCCATTCGGGTGAATGAGACCGTGTCGTTGATGATCGCCATGATTTCTTTAGCTTCCCGAAAAGTAATGCGTTACGCCGCGATAGCGTTCGCTAGTACGGACAGAAATAACCATCCGTACAGCGAGTATGTGAGGTTCACGGTCGACATAATCACTAAGCTGCTCAGTTCCAGCGATGCGCCCTCAGCAATTCCCTTAGAACTTGTGTCGAATTCCGACCGTCGCCATAACTTGCGAGGGCTTACCCGCATCGATATCCTCAGAGCCGATGACTGCTTGCGCGACACCTTTCCCGTCGGTGCCAGTTGCGTGCGCGTAGGCCACAACGCCGTACACGTCGGTCCGCTTGCTCAGGTTGTAGTCGGCTCCCAGCGCAACCTGGT
This sequence comes from Caballeronia sp. PC1, assembly GCF_021353155.1. Taxonomy (NCBI): domain Bacteria; kingdom Pseudomonadati; phylum Pseudomonadota; class Betaproteobacteria; order Burkholderiales; family Burkholderiaceae; genus Caballeronia; species Caballeronia sp. PC1. Next base: position 144,744 of record NZ_JAJUBH010000002.1, on the reverse strand, counting down.
GTCGCTTTGCTGACGAGTCTCCCAGCGACCGCATATAGTTATAGCCTATCTCGGTCAGCAACGCCGGGGTGATATTCCATACGGCGTACACGGAGCCATTGTGATACTTCTCTGACCGCGTGAAGGTCGACGAAGCGTCCGGGTTGTACTCGGAATAGCTGTAGTATCCACCGACAATCACCGGGCCAAATGCATAGTTGCCACCTGCGCGGCCGATATTGATCGAGCGCGCAGTTGCATATGCCGCGTTGACACTGCTGTTGAAGAACGAATCCGCCGTAGTCGTGCCGCGCGTAGAGAGTGTTGCGTTGCCATTGTCGACGTGCATGTAGCCGGCGGCGACATTCACGGGACCACCTGACCAGCCGGCGGCCGCGCTGTACGTTTGACCCGATCCCGTCGCACCTGCGATTCCGCCCAACGAGTACATGGCTTCGACCTGCAAGCCGCCCCAGACCGGACTGACCCACTTTACGGCATTGTTGAAACGGACGCTGTTATCGGAGTTGTCCACGTCGCCGGGTGCGATGAAGAAGCCGGCAAGCCAGTTATCCCCTTGCACCGGCTGAACCTTGTCGACTAGCGGATCATACTGCCGTCCGAATGTCACGGTGCCCCATGTGTCTTTACCGGAGAGACCAACGTATGCTTGCCGTCCAAACATCCGGCCACCTTGGAAGAACTGCCCGGTGCCGGAGTTGAAGCCATTTTCCAGTTGGAACACCGCCGCGAGTCCCCCTCCGAGATCCTCGCTGCCCTTCACGCCCCAGCGCGACCCTGACAAGATGCCGGTCGACATTAAGTACTGATTCGTCTGTCCCTGGCTATGATGCACGTACATCAAACCAGTATCTATGACGCCATAGAGCGTGACAGCGGACTGCGCCTGTGCTCCACCGAAAAACAGAACCCCAGCAAGAAAACCGATTGCCTTATTAGTATTCCTCATTGCCTTCTCCGAAGTTTAGCTAGCTCTTATGCAGCTGGTTTTAGGTTTTTATCTCAGGACGATGCGAACGTCGTGACTCGACGTTCGCATGCGCTATCAATGCTCATCGCCGCTAGCTCGCATTGGTTGAATAGGACTATGGCGCGATTCAGTCAAATTCCGTGTGCTGCCATTCTCCGTGTGTACCAGAGTGCAAATTTCTCCAGATACACCTCGGTGTATGTCGAGTACGGGCCCGGCTGGTACCCCGGATCCTGCGTTCCGGCATGATTCACCTGCACGAATCTCGCATCGGCGGCGTTTGTCGCTTTCCAGACTTCGGTGAGTTCATCCAAGTCATAATCGACACCTTCTACAGCCTCCGCTTGAACCAGCCACTTCGTCCGAACAAGTGTCGTGTCCGGGCTTAACGGAATGCAGAAAGTGATAACCGCGTGATCGCTCATCACGTGACTCCACGAACTGTGAGTCCACAAGTGGGTGCTTCCCAGATCTCTGCGCGCGGACTCGCCTAGCAGTTTTCTGGAAGCAACGCGTGTCGTCATGGTCTGGGACTCGCCGGCTCCGATGATCACCTGTCTCTGCGCGCGGAACATGGTGGGTTTGTCGCCATCCATCTCGTCGTGAACGCTATGAATGAGGCCGTCTTCTTCCCAACTGGCTACCTGGCGTCGAGTCCGCGCTTCGAAATCTTCGAATTCCAGCCGCTCTTGCTCGGTGAGGTCATCAACGGAGAAGCCTAGATCCGCAGATGACAAGCTCACGAGAAGTTCGGGGTGCCCACCCTTGCAGTGGTAGCACTCGCGGTTATTTTCGATAACGAGCTTCCAGTTTCCTTGTTCGATGACGTCAGTCTCAAAGGCCACTTTCGCGACATCGAGATGAAAAGGCGCCAGCCGCGGAGTCATGACTTCTTGCAATCTGTCAATGTCCCCGGGCGGGGTATCCGCCAGACAGACGAACAACAAACCACCAATGTTTCGAACGTGGACAGATTTCAGGCTTCGGCATTGGTGGTCGAAGTCCTTACCCATATGCGATGCGTGCTTGCGGAAAGCACGAATTTCGCCATCGTCGTCACGAACGACGAACACTGACGCCTTACCCACATCAATCGCGGAAACATCTCCCGGTTCCGGAACATCGGCTGCTACTCCAACCATGATCCAGTGCTGATGGAAGATGACATCGATGTCGTTCTGAAAAATGTCTTCCCGACCATAAAGCTCGCTGGGCATGCTATGGCCCAACTGACGTGAATCGAGCAACTCCCGATGTGACTTTGCGAACCCAACGCTCATGTCTGACCCCAAAGAACTGGCGGAAAGTCTTTTAAAGCGACGATACTAACTAACCATCGTACGAGCCTATTTCAGGTACCAGCCCCACGGCTCGCCGGAGACGTATGCAGTAACCTGCTTCGTCTCGAGGTAGTTATCAAAGCCCCACCTGCCAAGTTCGCGGCCAATTCCGGACTGCTTGTAGCCGCCCCACGGTGCCTCGGTGAATGAAGGCTGCGAACAATTGACCCAAACCGTGCCGGTGCGTAGCGCAGCGGCGACCCGCTCAGCGCGCTTCGTGTCTTCCGTCATCACAGCCGAGGCAAGTCCGAATCGGGTGTCGTTTGCAAGCGAAATGGCCTCCTTCTCGGATGCGAACGCGCGCACGCAAACGACAGGACCGAAGATCTCGTCAAGCCAGGCAGAACTGGTCAACGGCACATCCGTCAGGATGGTCGGTTCAAAGAAGTAGCCAGCTTCGAGCCCCTCCGGACGCCCACCGCCCGTCAGGATCGTCGCACCGTCCGCGACAGCCTTTTCGACCGCAGCCGTGACACGCTGATGCTGAAGCTCCGACACGAGAGGGCCGAGAAGCGTGCCCGCTTGCAGACCATCTCCAATCGAGATCTTTTTGGCCTCAACGACCAGGCGATCGATAAAGCTCTGATACATCCGCTCGTGCACCAGGACACGTGACGTCGCCGAGCACACTTGACCTTGGTTCCAGAAAATGCCGAACATCACCCACTCCACAGCTTTGTCCAGATCGCTGTCCTCGAATACGAGGAATGGGGACTTTCCGCCGAGCTCCAGGCTGACACGCTTAATGTCTTTCGCCGCCGCTGCCATGATTTTGGAGCCTACTGCTCCAGAGCCTGTGAATGCCAATTTGTCGACCAACGGATGATCAACCAGTGATTGACCGGCATCGGCTCCGAATCCGGTCACGACATTTAGCACGCCGGGCGGCAAATCCACCTCCTCGGCAATGCCCGCGAGTTCGAGTGCGGTAAGCGATGTTTGCTCTGCCGGCTTGAGCACCACCGTGCATCCCGCCGCAAGTGCGGGTGCGACTTTCCATGCAGCCATCAGCAGCGGGTAATTCCAAGGGATGATTGCGCCAACCACGCCCACCGGCTCACGCATTACCTTCGTTTCGAATCGGTCATCGGGCAGCGTGATCGATTCACTCCGATTGCCGTCAAACTCCTCGGCCATCCTGGCGTAATACTCGAAGCAATAGGCAGCGTCGCCAATATCCCACTCGGCTTCCGGCCGTGGCTTGCCATTGTCCCGTACTTCAGTTTCGGCGATAGCGGACAAGCGGCCGCGTATCACCTCGGCGATACGACGCAGATATCGCGCACGCTCTTTACCGGAAAGACGTGGCCAGGAGCCCTCATCGAACGCAAGACGCGCTGCGCGAACTGCGTGGTCGACGTCTTGAGAAGAGGCCGCCGAAATCGTATGGAAAGCCTTGCCATCGGCCGGGTTGAACACCTCCATCTTGCCGCCTAGAACCGGCTGAACCCATCGTCCGTTGATGAAAAGAGCATCTCGTAAGTTCATAATTTATTACTCTGAAAGTGAATCAGTTAATATCGTTCGTATACCTAATCAGATGTTCGAGAAGCAGCACACATCCGATATGCTGCTAAAGCTTCTCTGGTTACGACAACGCGAGGAAACGCTTTGGGATCGAGCTCCTGAATACACGATCCAGCACGAGAGCCAGAATCACGATAGCGAGGCTCGCCCGCATTCCCAGACCGAACTCCATCCGTGAAAGGCCACGCGTGACTTCCGCACCAAGTCCACCGGCCCCAACCAACCCTGCGAGCACCACCATTGCGAGAGAGAAGAGAACGCATTGGTTGATGCCGACCAGCAAAGTGGGCATTGCCGATGGCAATTGAATCTTCCAAAAGATGGTCTTCTTCGTCGCGCCTATCGATGTACCAAGCTCAATCCGACTCTCCGGGATCTGACTCATCGCCAGAATCGTCAATCGGATCATTGGCGGAATCCCATATACGATTGTCGAAAGCAATGCAGGCACGACACCTAACCCGAACAAGATGACGGCCGGAACCAGATATACCCAGGGAGGCATCGTTTGCATCATGTCCAGGATCGGACGGGCGATGATTTTGAGTCGCTCGCTTCTGGACATGAGAACGCCTAGCGGCACGCCTACCAGAACCGAGAAAATCACCGACAGGAGAATCACGACAATCGTCTGCAGCGTGGCGTCCCACATGCCGATTAGGAGACACAAAGCCAATCCACCGGCGCACAGCAGTGCTCCCCGCCATCCGGCGATACACAGAACAAGCACGGACAATGCGCCGATCGTGACCAGCGGCGGTGCGAATGACAGCACATATACGACCGCTGAAATCAGCGCGCCAAAGACATCGGAAACTGAAGCGAAGAAGCTGTGATGGTTTATGTTGAGCCACGACACGACTGGGGCGACGGCCGCTCCCGGAGACACATGTATCAAGTCAATCACCGCACACCTCCTTGTCGACGCTGCCCCATCCGTTGCGTCAATCGGTCCAGTACGATCGTGACAACCACGATCGCGATGCCGGCATTGACGGCCTTATCCATCTTCAGCAATCTGACCGCATCATAGATTGCCTGTCCCAGCCCACCCGAGCCGGCAATGCCCGCGATGACAACCATCCCGAAACTCAACATGAGGCTTTGGTTCACACCCGTAAGAATCGAGGAAAGCGCGAATGGCAGACGAATCTTGAACAACAGTTGGGTCGATGTCATGCCGACAGCGAGCCCCAACTCGTTGAACTGAGGCGGCGTCATTCGCACGCCATGAGCAGTCAGACGCAAAGCAGGCGGAATAGCGACAATCCATGTCGCCCACATTGCAGTCGGCGGTCCGTATCCAAGCAGAGCGATGCCGGGTAGCAGATAGATATAAGGAGGCATGGTCTGTATGAAGTCGAGTACGACGTCGAAGCTTCGTACGAAGCGGGTCGTCAATCCGAGCGCAACGCCCAGCGGAATTGCCACGATTAACGCCAGAAACGTGGAGCTGAAGACCAATGTCAACGTGCTGATCGTCTCGGGCCAGAGCCCCATCGCTTCACAAAGCCAAAGCCCGAAGAGCGCGGCCAGAGCGAAGACGCGACCGATAAATAGCCACCCCGTCACTGCTACCACCAAGACCAGAACCCACCATGGAATGGCGATCAATAGTGCATTGAGACCTTTGAAGGTTCCGTTAAGCACGAAACTGAGGCTGTTGAACGCCGTGGTCGCGTGGTCCGTTAGCCATCCCAGACTATTGTCGACAACACTGTCGAAGCCTTCGGTAAAGTCAATCATTGCGTGGACCTCTCAGTCGCTGTTTGGACGCACGTCACTGGCTTACTCCGCAGCGCGCGTGGCGCACAACAGGTTCTCACGGCTTACCATTCCGACGATCTGGCCGTTTCGTTCTACCGCCAACCTTTCCGCACACTTGGCGATCGACAAATCGATCATCTCCTCGAGATTTGCGTTGATGTTCACCGTGGGGTATTCCGTGACCGTCACGCTGGATCCGCCGTGCGACACCTCGGCCAACACAGGCTGCATGATGGAATGAGCCTTGACGAGTTTGAGACGCGAGACGCCTTCCATGAAATCTGCGACGTAAGAGTCGACAGGGTGCAGTGCGATTTCTTCCGGCGTGCCGATCTGAATAATCCGCCCCTCGCGCATGATCGCGATGCGGTCCCCGATGCGAATCGCTTCCTCGATATCGTGCGTGATGAAGATGGTTGTTTTTCTAAGCTTCGTGGACAGTTGCTTGAATTCGATCTGCAACTGCTTGCGAATAAGCGGGTCAAGCGCGCTAAACGGTTCATCCATGAGGAGCACGTCAGGCTCAGCGGCAAGCGCCCTTGCAATACCGACACGTTGCTGCATCCCGCCCGACAACTCACGCGGGAAGCGATTCGCCCAATTTCCGAGACCGACCGTGTCCAGGGCAGCCTGACTACGACTTCGCGCACTCACGGAGGATTCGCCTTGGACCTCGAGCGGCAGCATGACGTTCTGCAAGACAGTGCGATAAGGGAGCAACGCAACCTGCTGAAACACCATGCCGATGCATCGGGAGCGAAGCGCACGAAGCTCCGCGTTCTTCAGCTTGCAGATATCCTTACCGCGGACAACGACCTCGCCGCTCGTCGGTTCGATCAAGCGATTGAAGTGTCGAATCAGCGTGGATTTTCCGCTTCCTGACAAACCGATAATGCAGAAAGTTTCGCCTTCGCCGACCGAGAACGAAGCATTGGCCACGGCCGCCACGCAGCCGAATTTCGCCAGGAGCTCGTCCTTGTTATAACGGCCGCTCTTGGCCGCTTCAATGGCAGCTGAAGTCTGGCTACCGAAGATCTTCCATACTCCGCGGCATTCCACGGCGGTTGCCTGCTTCACGTGGGGAAGTTCGTTCATCATATTCATACGTCCATCCGAAGTCGGAGAAAACTCGTCGGAATGACCGCCGGCGATGACGCCATGCCGGCGTCATCGCGGCCCGCGCGTTAGTTGTTCGACAGCACCGACCACCTGTTGATGAGGTCAGTGTGGTCCTTCCACCACCCATCGATAGCCTGATCCATAGTCTTGCCGTCATTCACCGCGGTATTCATACGGGTGATGTCGTCAATCGGCACGAACATGCTTGCCATCGCTTCGCGCGCGCGAGGATTCGCCGCGGACCAACCTTTCTTGGCAATCCAATAGTAGGTCTGCGGAGGCGGATAAACATGCTTCGGGTCTTCGAGGTATTTGACCTTGAACTTCTGGTCCATCCACGACGGCTGCCACAGCATGGTCACGATGGGTTGTTTTCGCTCCATCGCCGACTGGAGTTGAGCAATCATCGCTGCCGTACTCCCTTCCACGAGTTGATACTGCAGACCGTACTGTTTCACGGCGTCCGCCGTTTCTTGCATCACCCCTGTCCCGGCTTCGATCCCGATGATTTTCCCGCCAACCTGGTCCTTGATTGAGTTCAGCTGTTCGATCGAGTTAATCGACATGTAAGCCGGCACGACAAGACCTTGCCGGAGACCGTGGGACGCAGTGGAAACCTTCTCCATCCGGTCCTTGTTTCGCTTCCAGTAGTCCGCGGTGACATAGTTGATATGTGAAACCATGAGATCAACATCACCCCGGGACAACGCGCTGAAGGCGATGCCCCAATCCGCGAATGTCGTGACCTGCACCGTAAAACCCTGCTTTTCCAAGAACCGCTTGGCGATGCCTGTCAGCGGTACGGTGTCCTCCCACGGTAGCGTGCCAATCTTGACGACTTTATTGTCGGCCGCACTGACGCTAAGAGCGAAGCTCAACATAAGCGCGCCTGCGAGCATCTTCCAAAACTTACGCATGACGGTTGTCCTTCCCGGAAGCGGGTGAGTAGTCTAGTTAATCCGGAGCCGCGACCGCGCGGTCACTTGATCAACGGGGCAATCGCTTTTTGGATGGCGGCGTCTTGCTCGGCCGTGATACCTCGGAGGGGCTTGCGCACGTTCCCGGTGCCGAAGCCGCGAAGCTGAGCCGCGCGCAGAACCGATTGAACATAGTAGCCTTGCCAGAAAAGCAGGATAGACGGCAGCATGCGTTGCCACAGCGAGAGCGCTTCCGAGAACTTCTTTTCCTGAATGAGGTTGTACAGTTCTACTGCTTCGTACGGCATGTAGTTCGCGGTTCCCTGAATCGCACCGACTGCTCCCGCCATGAACGCATAGGCGGCAATGGTGTCCGCACCGTTCAGGACGTTGACCGACGTCTGAAGATATTCCTGATGAATTGCGAAGTCGCCGCCGCTGTCCTTGATGTATGCGAAATGCGGGAGTTCTGCAAGTCGATTGAGCAACGCGATCGAAACGGAGATACCCGTGGATTGCGGAATGTTGTAGCCGACGATATCGACCTTCACTGCAGCATCGACATCTTCATAAAACGAAAAGAGACTGTCTTCGTCGGAAGGACCTTCAAAGTACGGCGGCAGAACCATGATTGCATCGGCGCCGATCGACTCGGCATGGCGTGAACGTCGGATCACTTCGTCCACGTTCAGCGCAGAGGTCTGGCAGATTACGTTACAACGCCCCGCCACACGCTTAACACCGAGTTCGTACAAGTTGTTGCACTCCGCTTCCGTAAGGTACGGATGCTGTCCCGTACCCGCACCGAGCACAAGGCCGTGAACGCCGGCGTCGATATACTTGTCGATCAGTTCCTCGTACACCTTGAGATTGATCGACCCGTCCTCATTAAACGGGGTTTGCATTGCGAGGTTGATACCAGCCAGTTTTGCCTTTTCCATTTGTTCCTCTCCAAAGAAAAAATTCAAACTTCAACGCCGGCCTTTTTGAACCGGCTGCCCGTGACGAACTTGACCCCGAGCGAAGTAATCAGAGTCGGATAAGCTCGGCTGGGCGGCGTCTTTGTCTTCAAGATATCGATCGAGCGCGAACGCATGCCGGCGGCCAGCTCCGCGACGGCCTTACCGAACGCGGTGCCACGGGCAATGCCTGTCCCATTGCAGAACGCTGCGCCGTATACATTCGGTGCGAGCTCGCCCCACGCCATGCCGCCGTTTTGCGACAGAGTCAGCAATCCGCCCCAGCTAGCTTCAAAACCCATCTTGGACAGTTCAGGCCACCGGCGATCGAAAGACACCTGTTGATGTTTTCTCGCACTCATCACATCGTCGATGGTCGTCTTGAAGTGCGTGGCATACGAGTACACGTTGCGCAGGTAGAGCCGGTTGTCGAATGTCCGTCGTACGGTTGTGCCGAAACTGTTCGCAGGAATCAGGCCGTAAGTCTGGTGGCTACCCACCGACGCAAGCTCCTTGTCAGTCAACGGACGCGTCATGCTCGCGAACGTATAGACCGGAATCGCGGAGTTCGGGAAGAAGCCAAAATTCTGCAGATAGCCTGCTGTGCAGATAATCACTTTGTTGGCTTTGATGGTCCCGGCAGCGGTCTCGAACAGATGATGCGAATTGCCAAACAGCGCAGACCGCACCGCAGTGTTTTCGTAGATCGTCACGTTCGAGGGCAGCTTGCGCGCGGCATTCTTTAAATACTTGGCCGGTTGAATCAATACCGTACCCGGATGATGCAATGCCTTGATGTAGTGCTTGCTGCCCGTGATATCTTGCATTTCCTCACGCTCGACCCAACTGTATTTCTGCCCTAGACGATCGAGCGCTTTTGAGAATTCCACCAGGTCTTGGACGCCGGACGGCGAAGCCGCGCTGTGATACTTTCCTTGCGGATCCCAGTCACAGTCGACGCCCAACTCGTCGACTGCGCTCTTGATATAGGCAATGCCTTCGGTATTCACGTGCAGTTCGTCGCGATTCCCCTGGTCATCTTCGACAAAGTCGCGCTTGCGGGGGTTGTGAGCGAGGTCAATCGCAAATCCCATGCACCGGCCTGACGCGTTGTTGCCGATGCGACCAGCATCCACAAGAATCACTTTCGCCTGCGGGCGGAGCTCCGCATATCGGCGTGCCGCGTGCAATCCCATCCAACCCGCACCAATGACCAGACACTCGCACGACACGTCGCCTTCTTGAGCCTTCAACGGTAAAGCGGGACCGGATGTCAGATACCATCCCGAATCCGTCGGCTCAGTCCGCGGCGGTTCCACCGTGATGCGTTTATGCAAATTAGGTACTGCAGCCAAGATAGATCTCCTCGAAACAAAAGCGCGTCGAAGTACGTACAACTAAGTTGTTTAAATTCAATACGATCGCCGATCCAAGATCGCTAATTCACTCGCTCAGCAGCAACCGACGAGTTTCGTCGTGCTTATCCCAACCCCTGCTTGTGTGGTTGTGTACTGCCGCCGATCGATCGGCTAGCAGAGTCTCCCGTTGCATCCGTCGTTTTGTTGATTTGAAGATTAGGCTCGTTGTACATCTTTGTCAACCGTACAAACACTAGTGTACACACACCAGACGGTCTCTTTTTTGACTGCTCGACGCGGCGGTTTTGATGAGGTATTTGAGCGGAATACAGAGTGCGCTATGTCTACAGCGGCTTCTTAAAACGACATAGAGCGCGACGCTTGCGTTTCATGCCGGAATGACACGAAACGCGTTAGCGCCATGTCCATCAAGGTCCGCGGAGAAGTGAGGAATCGTTGCGGGTCGAAGACGAGGGAAGCAAGGAAGCCTGCTAACGCTGGCCCCATCTCCGCGGAGGCCAGCCTCACTCACGATTCGTCGGATTAATATCCCACTCGATAGACCTGTCCGGTATCGCCGCCCTCGATGCTTCTGACGTAAGCGAGGCCGACTCGCGAGGAGCTGACCGGGTCGAAACCAGGAAAGTATGGTCCGAAGGACGGCACCGATTCTTCGAGCATGGTTGGACTCACGACGTTGATGCGAAGACCGCGTTTTAGATCGATCGAAGCGCCGAGCGCAAAGCCTTCTAAAGCTTTATTCACCGTCGCCGCGTTGGTCCCGTCGCGGACGGGTTGATCCGCCGTTATGCCGCTTGTCAGGGTAAAAGAGCCTCCGTCATTCACCCACGACTGACCGATGAGCACCACGTTGACCTGTCCCATAAGTTTGTCGGTCAACCCGGTCCAAAACTGCTCCACGGTGGTCTCCGCGAGTGATCCAAAGTGCACGTTGCCCGCCGCGGTCACGACGTGGTCCACTCGTCCAATCGATTCGAAGAGGCGTGTCACGTCGGAGGGATCTTTGAAGTTCACCCGATGCGAGCCCCTAGTCGCGCCAACCTCGACGACATCATGACGGCCGGCCAACGCACCCACAGCGGCCCTCCCGATCGTGCCGGTAGCGCCAATAATCAAAACTTTGCTCATTACGTTTCTCCGTGACCATAGTGGCGTGACTGTCTCGTTGATTAGTGCACGTTCTGTACAGCATTGTCAACCGTAGAAACACTCGTGTATGCGTTCTGTGCAATCGGCCGATTTCCGGTTACTCTTTGAATGTGTAATGCGCTCAAAAATCGAGCGCTTCCGATTCGTATGAGGATTTTCAGATGGACCAGATTGTGGACACAAACCGCAGCTCTCCCGAAACTTGGCTCGACGCTGCTTACGATAACCTCCTCGAGGGAGGCATCGACTCGGTTCGCATTCTTCCGCTCGCTAAGAAACTGAATCTTTCGCGCACGAGCTTCTACTGGTTTTTCAAAGATCGCGAAGAACTCTTGGCGGCGCTACTCAACCGGTGGAAGGCGAAAAACACAGGGAACTGGATCGAGAGAACCCAGGCGTACGCCGAGACGATCAATGAGGCTGTCCTGAACGTAACCGACTGCTGGTTTGACGACTCAATCTTCGATTCTCGCTACGAAGCCGCCATGCGCAGTTGGGCTCAGCAATCTCCGGAGGTGGCTCGAGAAACCGCGGACGATGACGAAAGACGAATCGCGGCGCTTGTCGCCATGTTCGAGCGGTTCGAGTACGAGCATGCCGATGCGGACGTGCGAGCTCGCGCGATGTATTACACGCAATTAGGGTATCTCGCATCACAACCGAATGATCCGATGACGCTGCGCATGTCCAGGATTTCCGCATACGCTCAGCTATTCACGTCCGTAAAGCCGACAGAACGCGAGCTCGAACGATTCTTTGCACGCCGAAAAATGTGGCCGACTATGCCGGAAGCATCAAAGAAGAAGGCATAAGTTCGCAAAGGGACAACCCGCGAGGCGACGGGATCGTCCATGAAGTCACCTGTCGCCTCGCATTTCGGCCCGATGCGTTAAAGGTCCTTAGTCAGTCGCAGCGCGTCGTAGATAGCCGCGTGTGTGTTGCGCGCAGACACTGCGTCGCCAATGCGAAACAGTTGATACCTGCCCTCCGGATTCTTGCACTCAACTTGGGGCTTGCCGTCGATGAGGTCGTCGTAGTTCACGGCCCCGAGGTTTGTAGAAAGCGGTTTGAGCTCGAAGTAGAGTTCATCCATCGGAATAGTCCCGTGATTCACCACGATCTGATCGTAACGCTCTTCCTTCCGGATGCCGCCGTAGTCACTTCCAATCGTCGCTATCAAATCCGCTCCTTCACGACGCACCGATTCGAGTCGATAGGTCACGGTGAACTTCGTCGCAAGCTTCTGTAACGAGCGCATGTACGGTACGAGGTTCATGCTCATCACTTCAGGCGAAAAAGTGCGATCCGGCGTCATGATCTCGACCTTGCCGCCGGCCTGAGCAATGGTCTCGGCAGCCTGCAACGCAGCGTGGTCGCCGGCATCGTCGAAAATGAGGACATTTGCGCCTGGCTTGACGTCGCCCGAGATGATGTCCCAGGAGGAAATCACGTGCTCGTTCCCTTCGATGCAGACCTCCGTGTGAGGCATGCCGCCAGTCGCAACGATGACGACATCTGGATTTTCCGAGTTCACGGTTTCAGCGTCCGCGAACGTGTTGAAAACAAAGCGCACGCCACGCTTTTCGCACTGCGCCATGCGCCAATCGATTATCCCGATCATTTCTTTTCGACGGACGTTCTGCGCTGTCAACCGAATCTGTCCGCCGGGATCGTTCATGGCTTCAAAAACTACAACGTCGTGCCCACGCTCGGCGGCAACTCGCGCAGCCTCTAGCCCTGCCGGTCCCGCCCCGACGATCACCACTTTGCGCCGTTTTGCGGCGGGCTGGATGGTTTGAGGCATCTCGAGCTCACGACCGGTCGCCGCGTTGTGAATGCACAGCGCCATGCCGCCCTGATAGATACGATCCAGGCAATAATTCGCACCGACGCAAGGACGAATGTCGTCCTCACGCTTCTCGATGATTTTTCGCACGATATGCGGGTCCGTCATGTGCGCGCGCGTCATGCCGATCATATCGACCTTTCCGGCCTCGATCGCATAGCGCGCCGTTGCGACATCTTGAATCCGGGCCGCGTGGAACGTCGGGAATTCCGTTTCCTTGCGAATCTCCCCGGCGAAATCGAGGTGAACCGCGCTCTTCATTCCCATGATCGGAATGATGTCGGTCAATCCCGCATCAGTCTCAAGGTGACCACGGATGACATTGAGAAAATCGACAAGGCCACTGCTCTTGAGTCGCTTTGAAATCTCGATGCCCTCCTCCTTCGTAATGCCACCCGCAATGGTTTCATCTGCCGTGTAGCGAATCCCGAGGAGAAACTTCTCTCCAACGCGTTCCCGAATCGCTCGAAAGACGTCGAAGGTAAAACGCAGGCGATTCTCGAGTGAGCCACCGTAAGGTGCGTCGAGGGTGTTCGTCAGCGGAGACCAAAACTGATCCATCAAGTGGCCGTAGGACTCGATCTCGAGGCCGTCGAGCCCTGCCGCCTTCATCCGGTCAGCCGCATCGGCGAAGTCCTTGACGATTCGGTCAATGTCCCATTCTTCTACTTTCTTCGGGAACGCTCGGTGTGCGGGCTCCCGGTTGTGCGATGGGGACAATGCCGGTAACCAGTCACCCTTGTCCCAACGGGTACGCCGTCCCAAGTGAGTCAACTGAATCATCACCTTCGCCCCGTGCTCGTGGCACTCGTCCACCAGATCCTTCATCCACGGCACCACTTCGTCCTTATAAGCCAGGATGTTGTTGAACACGGGCGGGCTGTCTTTGGAGACCGCGGCCGAGCCCGCCGTCATCGTCAGCGCGATTCCGGCTCGCGCTCGCTCAACGTGATATGCACGGTACCGCTCTTTCGGCATCCCGTCTTCGGCATACGCTGGCTCGTGCGAAGTCGTCATGATGCGATTGCGGAACGTGACGTGTTTCAGCGTGTAGGGCTGGAGGAGCGGATCCGTGGACATGCGTGCCTCTTGGATAAGTTGGGGGACCATCAGCGTTCTATGTGCAGAGACTAGAACTACTGTACCAACCAGTCAAGTAGATATACTGAGTGGTACACTAAAGTTGTCTGCGCATCATTCGGGGCAACCGCTCTGCATCGAAAGTCGTCGCACGAACAACCGCAAAAGGACTTGATGGAAGACGCAATCGATCGAACTGACAAAACGTCCGACGCGACGCGTGGCTCCGCCGACGCGTGGCTGGCCGCTGCTTACGAAGCTTTACTCGAGGGCGGCGTTGAAGCGGTTAGTCTTCATTCATTGGGGAAGAGGCTCAATCTTTCACGAACGAGTTTTTATTGGTTCTTCAAGGACAAGAACGAACTACTTTCACGTTTGCTGGCCAAGTGGAAAGAAAAGAACTCCGGAAACTGGATAAGTCGTACCGAGGCCTACGCTGATAGCATCGCTGAAGCGATGCTGAACGTCTTTGACTGCTGGTTCGATGATGCAATCTTCGATTCGAAGTTTGAAGCCGCTATCAGAAGCTGGGCTCAGCAATCTCCGGAGATTGCGGGCGAATTAGCCAAAGACGATGTCGCGCGGATCTCCGCGCTGACTTCCATGTTCATCCGATTCAATTACGAGCCGAAGCAAGCTGACGTGCGTGCCAGAGCGGCCTACTTCGTCCAGATTGGATACGTCTCCGCGCGGCAAAACGAAGAACTGTCGGTCCGCATGATGCGGATTCCCGAATACGTGGAGGTTTTCACAGGACGTCGCCCGAAGAAAAACGAACTCGATCGCTTCTACTCGAGGCGAGGATTCAAGTGAATCGTGCTTTCGGAGCCAGCATCGCGTTTCGCCCACGAGGCGTCGTTCGGCAGGTTCGAAAGAATCGCCAATTAAAAATGGAAGCGACATTCTCTCGCAGGCTGCGGCCTGGCCAGCATCACGCTCAGCCTGCGCGCACCAGTTGACGATGGTCTGCGCCGTCGGTTCGAACTCGCGCGCGAGTTCCCGTGGCCGTTTAGCCATCTGCTAGATGCCAGCCGCGTGACATTTCCATGCTGCGCGCGATGTCGACTTCAAGGCCGCGCCTCTTCGGCCCATACTAACTATCGCGAGTCGTTGTGTGGAGCTCAAGTCGATCCGCCTGATTCGGCGCTATGATCGTTATATTCGTCGCCGACATGTATGCACTAGACTGTAACCTACCGCTGCTACTTCGGCTGCGAGTGCGCCAGTTCATTCATCATTCAGGAGGGCCTTGTAATGAGTCAGGACGACGGCCTAAGTGCGGACTTCATCGCGAAGCAACGATCACGGCTCGAGCAGTTGCAGCAGGAAGTCCTTGGCAATGAGGAGAATACCGTTGCAACCGAACGGCAGTATCAGGAAGAACATGGCTTCGAAGCCGAGGAATCCGAAGACGAGGCGCAACGTCGAGAGCAATATGTCTCCAATCAAGCCTTGCGCGATGCCAACGACCAACGAATCAAGGATATACAGCGAGCGCTGCAGAAAATCGACGAAGGCACTTATGGGTTTTCGGACGCTAGCGGAGTGCCCATTCCAAAGGCTCGCCTCGAAGTGATGCCTGAGGCCATCTTCACGGTTGCGGAACAGGAGAAGCGGGAAGCTCAGCGATAAGCGATCAACTCGGCGGCACAGCGCTAAAAATCTGCAGGCGCGCTCGACCGCCGGCGCCGCACGCTTCACAAGCCTAGTGAGCGAGATAGGCGACGATTTTACCCACCGTCATCAACGCATCTTCCATTCGCGAAGACCACGGACTACTACAGTTAATCCGGATAAAGTTCCGATATGTTTTCTCGAAGATGGAAAACATGTGACCCGGTCCTACGGTGATGCCCCGCTCGAGCGCCTGTCGATAGACCTCCATCGCGTCCACGCTGGCAGGCATCTCCACCCACAAGACGTATCCCCCGCGAGGCTCGGAGATCCGTGTCCCCGACGGAAAAAATCGATGGATCAACGCTCGTGTCAATTTGGTCTGATGCGCGTAGGTCTTCCGCAGGCGCCGGAGATGACGTTCATACCCTCCCGACTTCAAAAATTCCGCGATCGCCATTTGCGGAATGGGTGGAGAAGTCAGCGTATTTAGAAACTTCAGATTTTCAATCTTATCCCGATACACGCCTGGGACCACCCAACCAATACGGTACGCCGCCGTCAGACTCTTTGAAAAGGAGGCGCATGTCACGACCAACCCCTTTTTATCAAACGCTTTTAGCGTGGACGGCGTGGTCTTTCCGAAATACAGCTCGTTGTAGACCGCATTTTCCACGACGGGTATTTCATGCTTTCCGAGCAAAGCCATCAACTCCTCTTTTTTCTCGTCCGGCATTTCAAACCCGAGTGGATTCTGGAAGTTCGGCATGAGCATGCACGCCTTCACATTCTCTCGTTCGATCAGGCCAGACAGTGCATCTGTGTCGATTCCCAGCGTCGGATGCGTTGGAACTTCGATGGCCCGCATCCCCAACCGCTCGATCGCATGCAGCATGGCGTAAAAAGTGGGCGATTCAACGGCAACTGTATCGCCAGGATTCGCAATTGCCTGCAAAGCAAGATTGATCGCTTCGGTTGCGCCCACTGTGATGATGATCTGATTGGGATCCACGAGGAGCCCGCCTTCCAGATGACGCTTCGCAATCTGCCGGATCAGTTCGTAATTCCCTGGTGGCAGCGCATCACCGACACCCCACATCTTTTGTGAACGGCCAATCTTTGCCGCTATTCGGTTGAGTTTGTCGAACGGAAACAGCGTGGCATCCGGATAGGGCGACCCCAAGGGCACCGCGTGGTCTACTTGAATCCTGCGTAGCGTCGACAGCACCAGTCTACTCACGTCCACACGGCTGGATACCGAGACCGGCGTCGAGGTAAGGAGCGGCAAAAGCGGCCGGTCGTCGCCGCTCGCTGAACTGTCACGCACGTAGAAGCCGGATTGAGGTCGTGAGGAAATCAAGCCTTTGCTTTCCAGGCGCAGGTATGCCCGTATCACCGTGGATATGGACCGGCCGTGTTGCTTGCTCAACTCCCTAACGGATGGCAGGCGCTCACCCGGTTTATACACTCCGCCGCGGATGAGCCCTTCCACGTCGTCTGCAAGCTTTTCATACAGCGCCATACAAACCTCAGACAATAGATGGTCAGCCGTTCACCTTGGTCGCCCGCGAAAGGAACAGCGAGCGATTTCTACCGCATTTGACAACTGTACTCTATTCAAACTGCCCAATCTGTGATGCATGCGCTAGCAGCAACGCGCCTATCGTGGAAGCAATCCAAATAGCTGATAGGTAATGAACATGCACAACAGATACGCCGCTGTCCGGCTGCAAGAAGACAACCGTGCCGCGCTTCCAGGCAATCAGGCGGACTCTCGCCGCGCTCCCGCACAAGGAGATACGGGAGGGCCTTGTAGATGAATCTCATCGAGAGCATGCGTATTTATGTGCGGGTGGTTGAACGCGCGAGCATCTCCGATGCAGCGCGGGATCTCGAGATCGGCCAGTCGACGGTGAGCGAGCGAATCGAGAAGCTTGAGAAGTTCGTCGGGTGCCGCTTGCTTCTCCGGAGCGCGAGAGCCTTCAGTTGCACGCCCGAGGGCCAGACATTCTATGAACGGAGCAAGACGATCCTTCAGGCCGCTTCCGAGGCGATAAGCGAGATTTCCGGAGATCAACAACTCGCAAACGGCGTTACGCGCATCGCAGCACCACATTGCTTCGGAGAGACGATACTGCCCCACCTCATCGAATACTTCCGAAGCAATTTCCCGCCGACGCCATTGAGCCTGACGCTGAATGACCGGGTCGTTGACCTGGTCACCGAGGGGGTGGACATATCATTTCGCATCGGGCACCTTGGAGAAGGCGCGTTCATCGCTTATCCGCTCGGACAGGTGAGCCGGATTCTCGTGGCTTCGCGCGCATACGCTGACAGGAACGCTCCCATCGAATCGCCGAGTGATCTCGCCTCTCATACTCTGATCGGCTTCAACAACCCAGCGGATCAGATTGCGATGATCAGCGGCTCGGGCGTCGTCGAGAACATACCTTTTCCAAGCGACATCAAGACAAGCCACTGGCGCCCGGCGTTTGAAATGGTCCGTCGCGGCATGGGTATTGGCGTGTTCGAAGAATATGCCTGTATAGAAGCACTAGAAAACGGCGATCTGGTGAAACTGCTCCCCGGCTTCCAGATCGTCCCGCTGGATTTGAATCTGCTGATCCAGGCCCAACGTCCCGTACCGCAGCGAGTGCGCACGATCGTCTCGATTCTGAGGAATGTCGTTCCGAATTTTCTGCCACAAACCTCGTAGCAGCGTTCAGAATAGGGAGTGCTCATCAGTGGTATTCATGGCAACAAGCGTGACCCTAGGCGTTAAACAAGCCCCGCCTCACGCCCTTACTGCCTGACCTCCTTATTCGTTGTATTCAATAAAACATTACGACCAAGTTGTTGACGATACTTAGCATCGTTTAGCACATCGCACCAGGCATAGTGACACCACCTACAATGACTCATCTCTTGTCACGCTGAATTCGATTCGAATAACTCCGTCATAAGCGCACACAGGAAACCTGAACGCGTTCTTGAATGCGCGGCGCCGGATCGCTTTGGCAGCAACGACCGCAATTCTTATCCGCATCCCTTCGGAGGCCGGCATGGCAAAAAGAGAGGTACCAGGTGTTCGTCCGTACGATTCGCCCGCGGGTGGCTGGGGGGCGCTGAAGGCCACGGCACAAGCTGTGAGAACTCAGATGGAGACGGTCGAGGCACCTATCACGCTGATGCGCACCAATCAGCCTGATGGGTTCGATTGCCCGGGATGCGCATGGCCTGACAAGGAGCACCGGTCTACGTTTCAGTTTTGCGAGAACGGAGCGAAGGCCGTCACCTGGGAGGCGACCACCAAGCGCGTCGGCCCCGAGTTCTTTGCCGCGAATACTGTCACCTCCTTACGCGGCTTGACCGATTTCGAACTGGAAGGAATGGGAAGACTGACGCACCCGCTCGTGTACGATCGGGCAAGCGACAAATTTCTCCCGGTTGCCTGGGACGATGCGTTCCACCGCATCGGAGAAGTTCTTCGCAATCTGTCTCCCGATGAAGCCGAGTTCTACACGTCGGGCCGAGCGTCAAACGAAGCGGCCTACCTGTTTCAATTGTTTGCGCGCGAGCATGGCACAAACAATTTCCCCGACTGCTCGAACATGTGTCACGAGCCGACAAGCGTCGGACTCCCGCAATCCATCGGCATTGGTAAGGGGACAGTCTCGCTGGAAGATTTCGACGTAGCAGAGCTCATCATATCCATTGGGCACAATCCCGGTACGAACCATCCTCGCATGATGGGCACGCTTCACGAGGCCTCCCGGCGCAACGTGCCGATCATCGTCTTCAATCCGTTGCGGGAACGCGCGCTCGAACGCTTCGCCGATCCCCAGGATGCCATCGAAATGGCAACCTTCAGTTCGACGAGAATCGCTTCGACCTACTATCAGGTAGACGCCGGCGGCGACGCGGCCGCGATCAAGGGCGTCATCAAGGCATTGCTGGCGATGGATGCGGAAGAAGGAAACGTGCTCGATCACGATTTCATCGCCCAACACACCAACAACTTCGAGGCGTTCAAGCAGGATATCGAAGCGACGGAATGGGCCGATATCGAGAAAGCGAGCGGACTCAATCGGCCGGGGCTGGAGCAGGTCGCGCTCGCCTATGCAAAGTCGAAGGCGACGATCGTTACCTACGGCATGGGAATCACCCAGCATAACCGGGGAACAGCAAGCGTCAGGCTGATCGCTGACCTGCTGTTGCTGAAGGGAAACTTCGGCAAGCCCGGGGCCGGAATTTGCCCACTCAGAGGGCACTCCAATGTGCAGGGAAATCGAACCGTCGGGATCACGGAAAAGCCGTCTACCGCGTTTCTCAGCAGCATAGAATCCCTTTTTGGCTTTTCGCCACCGCAGGCGCACGGTCACGATGCCGTGCAGGCGATGCAGGCCATGATCGAGCGAAAATCCAAAGCGCTCGTCTGCCTGGGCGGCAACTTCGCTGTCGCCCTGCCGGACTCCGACGTGGCCTTTCCCGCCATGAGAGAGCTCGATCTCAGCGTTCACATCGGCACCAAGCTTAATCGAACCCATCTCCTGGTCGGAAAAGAAACCTACGTGCTGCCGTGCCTGGGCCGGACAGAGCTCGATATGCAGGCCAGCGGCCGCCAGTCGATCACCGTCGAGGACTCGATGTCGATGGTCCATGCGTCCTCGGGCAAGTTGACGCCTGCATCCGAATTCCTGCGCTCCGAGCCCGCGATTGTTGCCGGCATGGCGAAAGCGACCCTGCCAGCGAGCAAGGTCAAGTGGGACGAACTCATCGCGGATTACGACAAGATCCGCGATGCCATCGAACGAACCATTCCCGGATTCGAAGCGTTCAATGCACGGATACGCGTCCCCGGTGGCTTCAGGCTCCCCCTCCCGCCTACCGAACGTGTTTGGCCCACGCCCTCAGGCAAAGCCGAGTTTTCGATCTACCAGGGCGTCAAGGAGGATGCCGACGTTCTCGGCGCCGAAGGCGTGCTGCGCCTGATTACCATCCGTAGCCACGATCAATACAACACCACGATCTACGCAATGGATGATCGCTATCGCGGCGTGTTCGGGAGACGCGACATACTCTTCATGAACGAAGCCGATTTAGCTGCACTTGGCCTCGAACATGGCGATGTCGTCGACGTCGAGACGATCTGCACCGACCGGACACTAACGCTAAAAGGGATAACAGCGATTGAATACAAGATCGCTCCAGGCTCGGTCGCCGCTTACTACCCGGAGGCGAATGTCCTCGTTCCGCTGGATTACATCGATAAGGAAAGCGGAACGCCCTCATACAAGTCCGTGCCGGTGCGCGTGCGGCGTTCGGAGGCGACCGCGCCCTGACATGCTGAAGCAGCAGCGTCTAAAGACAATTGCTTAGACAACGAATCAGATTCGCCGCGTCTCGGCACGAGACGACGTCCCTGGAGTTCATCGCCTGAGTTGTGACCTCGCATCATGCCAATGGAGCCGCGCCCAATGGATATTTTCGACGCCTTTCATCTTGCGAGATTGCAATTCGCATTCACCGTATCGTTCCATATCGTTTTTCCTGCGATCAGCATCGGTATGGCCAGCTTCCTCGCGGTACTGGAGTGGAGATGGCTTGCAACCGGCGACGTCGCTTACAGGGAGATGTTCCACTTCTGGTCCCGCATTTTCGCAGTCGGCTTTGGCATGGGCGTGGTGTCGGGCGTCGTGATGGCCTACGAATTCGGGACCAACTGGAGCGGTTTCTCCGATGTCGCGGGAAACATCACCGGACCGCTTCTCACTTACGAGGTCCTGACCGCGTTCTTTCTCGAAGCCGGATTTCTGGGTGTCATGCTTTTTGGATGGAACCGTGTCGGGCCGCGCGCGCATTTCTTTGCGACGCTCATGGTGGCCGTTGGAACGCTGATTTCGACGTTCTGGATCCTCGCCTCCAACAGCTTCATGCACACCCCTCAAGGGTTTGCCATCGTCAACGGCCGCATCGTGCCCACCGACTGGCTCAAAGTCATTTTCAATCCTTCGTTTCCGTATCGACTCGCGCACATGACGATCGCGGCCTTCATCGTTGCCGCGTTCATCATTGCCGCGTGCGGCGCCTGGCATCTAAGAAACGGCCGTGCCGACGAGCCCGTCAAGCGCAGCTTTTCGATGGCCCTCTGGATCTTGCTGCTCCTCGCGCCCCTCCAGATCGTGGTCGGTGACGCACACGGGCTGAACACGCGTGAGCATCAGCCAGCGAAGATCGCAGCTATCGAAGGCCTGTGGGAAACGGAAAAAGGCGGCACTGCCCTGAACCTCGTGGGGCTTCCCGATATGGACGCCGAGGTCACGCGTTACGCAATCTCGATACCGCATCTGGGCAGTCTTATTCTCACCCATAGCTGGACCGGCGAGATCCGCGGACTGAAGGAATTCAAGAAGGAAGATCGACCTTATTCGCCCATCATATTCTGGACCTTTCGGTTGATGGCGGGCCTTGGCATGCTCATGCTGCTAACCGCGCTAATCGCCTTGTTTCTCCGGTTCCAGGGACGGCTGTATGAGGCTCGCTGGTTTCACGGCTTTGTATTCTGCATGGGGCCTTCAGGCATCGTAGCGTTATTGGCAGGGTGGATTACCACCGAGGTTGGGAGACAGCCGTGGACGGTTTATGGCGTCCTTCGAACGATCGATTCGGTATCTCCGATCGGCGCTCAGCAGGCAGGCGTATCCCTTCTGATGTTCGTGATGGTCTACTTTCTGGTGTTCGGTGTTGGCATCTACTACATGCTCAAGATGATGAAGCGTGGACCGAATGCCGTGGTCGATCAGTGGGCGCATCTGCGGCACCCTGTGCTTCGAAACCGTCCGCTCGACGCACTCGAGGGAGAACAATAAATGCAACTCGATCTTCCGATTGTCTGGGCGCTCATCATCGGCCTCGCCGTCTTTATTTATGTCATCCTCGACGGATTCGATCTCGGCATCGGTCTGCTATTCCCGTTCTTCGAAAGCAAGGGCGAACGGGAAGTCATGCTCAATACCGTCGCTCCAGTCTGGGACGGCAACGAGACCTTCCTCGTGTTAGGCGGAGCCGGTCTGTACGGCGCCTTCCCGATCGTATATTCGACGCTGCTTCCCGCGAACTACATGCCGCTCATCCTGATGGTGATCGGTTTGATCTTCAGAGGCGCGGCGTTCGAGCTCCGGGCAAAAGCTCGGCGAACCCAGCATGCCTGGGATCTCGCCTTCATTGGCGGATCGGCTCTTGCATCGTTATGTCAGGGCATCGTTTTGGGTTCGCTCTTGCAAGGTATCAAGATCGTCGACGGTCGCTTCGCAGGCGCACCTTTCGACTGGCTCTCGCCGTTCAGCCTGTTCTGCGGTTTCGGCCTGATGACCACCTACGCGACGTTGGGATGCGGCTGGCTCATCATGAAGACCGACGGCGAAATGCAAAGCAAGATGCGCGCAGTGATGAAACCGTTGGTTGCCGTCTTGTTTGGCACGATAGTCGTTGTCAGCATCTGGACGGTGCTGGGACTTCCAAGGGTGGAGGCACGCTGGTTCGGGAGCGGCAACACGAAATATTTCGCACCGGTGCCGATCCTGGTTGTTGCCTGTACCTGGGGCATTTACTACGCCCTCAAACAACGTCACGAGGCCACGCCCTTCCTTCTGACCCTCGCGATATGCTTCCTCGGCTTCAGTGGTTTGATCATCAGCATCTGGCCGTACATCGTTCCGCCCTCCCTCACCATCTGGGAGGCGTCGGCTACCCGATCGAGCCAGATGTTTACCCTGGTCGGAACAGCTATCGTCCTGCCGGTCATTCTGGTCTACAACGCGATGCAATACCGGGTGTTTCGTGGAAAAGTCCGTGAGGGCGACGCCGGATATCACTAAGCCGTTCTCCTGGAACCAAGCGTGGCGTTGGGCCGGACGAACGCGATCAGTCCGGCCAAAGCGATCAACTCCCGACCTATTCGCCTGTTGAGAGCATTCATGATTGTCCGACCGAATCAAAACTGGTTCACCTTGCTTTTCGTATGGAACGGCTCAGTGCTGCAGTCGATTATCCCTCAGCTTGTTTTCATGCTGATCATCAGTAGCCTTGCAGTTCTGACCCAGGGGAAAATCTTTGGCGAAAAAATCCCGCTGAACACGACCCCGTTCACGCTGTTAGGCATTGCGCTGGCGATATTTCTGGCGTTTCGGAACAATGAAAGCTACGCGAGATTCAACGAGGCTCGCCACCTGTGGGGCAACATCCTCATCGCTAGTCGCAATCTTGCCTCGCAAACGCTGTCCTACTTTCCGACGCAGATGGATCATGTCCGTTTCTGCAACTTGATCGTCGCTGTTCCCTATGCGCTCAAGCATCAGTTACGTCGAACGGACTCGGTGCACGACCTTCACCGATTACTCGACGACTGTGAGAAGACTACGTTGCAACTGAAAACCTACGTACCGGCCGCCCTATTGAGCGCAATGCGTGAACGCCTCGCTCAACTCGAAGACCGGGACGGGAGCACGATGACCAGGCTCATTATTCTGGACAATCAGATTTCCGAGCTTGAAAAGTCAGTTGGCGGATGCGAGCGCATTGCATCAACGCCGATTCCGTTCGCCTATAGCGTGTTGCTGCATCGTACCGTCTACGCGTATTGTGTCTTGCTTCCTTTTGGACTGGTGGACTCCACGGAGTTCTTCACCCCGCTGCTCTGTGTTTTCATTTCATACACCTTGATCGCATTGGAGGCAATCGCGAGTGAGGTGGCCAATCCATTCAGTGAGGCACCCAATGCGCTCGCCCTCGATTCCATGTCACGGAACATTGAGCGGTCGGTCTTCGAGATCTATGGCCGCCCGATACCCGATGAATTGCGGCCGCGGCGCCCCTATCAATTCACGTGACGTCAATCGAGGAGGTCGGAATGTCGAGTCATCTGATAATCGCCACGTTTTCGAGCGTGGCAAACGCCGAACAGGCTAGCCGGGAAATTCAGCGCTTCGCATCCGAAGATGAAGGCCTGACGATCCACAGCGGCGTACTGGCGCATAAAGGACCCGACGGCAAAACAAACGTCCTCGCCACGCAGTCGCGAGCGATCTGGGGCCCGGTCATCGGAGCCATTACCGGCACGCTTCTGGGCTTACTCGGCGGCCCCGCGGGGGCGTTATTAGGCTTCACCGTGGGTACATCTGCGGGTATTGCCGAGCAACTCATATCTGATGTTCTGGACGATGAATCAGTGAAGTCGATCCTTACGCGCCTTCCGGCCGGTCAGGTGGTTCTGATTCTGGAAGCCGACGAGGACTCACCCGCGCATGTCGATGCATTGATCGCTGCCTCCAGGGGCAGCGTCTTCCGTCGCGATCTCTAATGAGACAGGGCGCGCGTGAGAAGCAGTTTGAGCGGATAAACCGCAATCACGGTGGCTACCACGCCGAATACCCAAAGCGCGATAAACCAGCACGTTTGGGTGATCAGTGCTTTGCGCTTGCTCCGGGAGTCTGCTTTCATCATTTCGACCTCGCAAGATTGCCCTTCTCGCCACGCTGCTAACTGCACTCGCCATCATCGAACGATTCGTGAATGTTGTCCGCGCAGCGAGCGCGAGAAACTCAGTCAAACGCCGTCATGATCAACCGTAGAAGGTTGTTCCATCCCGACGCCGATCGACTTCTGACTGCACCCAAGCCGACGCACGCTCGCGGGTAGCGACCCAGGAATGTGACGCCTGGCCATACTGTTGCATCAAGACCCGGCGCGCCCATTCGATCCCATCGCGTGTCGCCTCCTCGACAGTCAGCCATTCGGGCTGAGTCGTCCGGGGCCATACATCGACGAGCGGCTGGCCGTCCTTGCTGAAGTCGATTTCGGCAACCCACGCCCCTCTTTCATTTTGACGGACTTCGACCGCGATGCTGAAGCCTTTAAACGCATCAAGTGCAGGACTCATAGTCCCCTCCGTTCGAAACGCACCCACTAATGTAGTCGTTTGGCAGGCGTCATGTGTCCGCGTGCTCCGATAATTATGATCGGTCGGAATGCGGATAAATTTTCCGCATGGATGTCAATCCGGTCATGGCTGTATAAATAAGCATCCCAAATCGTCCGAGAGGTTCTCCGTTCCTTCGAGCATATACAAGCGTCGCTAAAAAAGCGCCTCTTTGCCGTCGCGTGGCCTATGCTGAGTGAAACGCCCTTTTCAAGCTATCCGGAGGTGCACCATGCAACAGCAACAGTCAGAGTTCGACTTCTACATCAACCTCACCAAACCGACGCTCGGACTGTACGTCCGCAAGGGGGCAGGCCTGCCGGATTTTGCAGCGGCCGAGGCGAAACAGTGGCAATTTTCCGGGCATGTCTGGCAAAGCGAGCTATCGCCCGAGATCCTCAAGGAACTGGAGACGAACGGCCATGCGTTTCAGGAGCTGGGCGGCTGACATCGCCGCCCGGTTCCGAACAGAACGCGATCAGGTTTCGCTCCTCGCCGACTCCTTCCTGCCTTCCGTCTTCGGCGCGCTTTTTTTCGCGGCTGACTTGGCCTTCTTCGGCTTCGCTTCCGTTTCGACCTTGGTGAACACCATCTTGTCTGTGTCCTTGTCGTAGCTCACGTCTACCGTGTCGCCGGATTTGAGCTTGTCGCCGAGGATTTCCTTCGCGAGCCGCGTTTCCAGTGCCTGACGAATCTGGCGCTTCAATTCGCGCGCGCCGAACTCCGGCCGGTATCCCACATCGGCGAGATGATCGATGACCGAGTCCTGCACCTTGAGCGTGATGTCCTGCGCGGCGGCCGTGCGCGTGACGCGCTCGATCTGAATCTGCACGATCGAGCGGATGTTCTCGCGCGAAAGCCCATGAAACACGATGATCTCATCGATGCGATTCAGGAACTCGGGGCGGAAGTGGCCTTTCAGCACGTCCATGAGCTTCGCGCGCATGTCCTTTTCCGAATCGCGATCCTTCTCGTTCTTTTCAAGGTTATCCATAATGATGGACGCGCCGAGATTGCTCGTCGAGATGATGATCGTGTTGCTGAAGTCGACGACGCGACCCTTGCCGTCGGTGAGGCGGCCATCGTCGAACACCTGCAGCAGCACGTTGTTCACGTCGGGATGCGCTTTCTCGATTTCGTCGAGCAGGATCACGCAGTACGGACGCCGGCGCACGCGCTCGGTGAGCTGACCACCTTCGTCATAGCCGACATATCCCGGTGGCGCGCCGATCAGCCGCGCCACCGCATGCCGCTCCATGTATTCCGACATGTCGATGCGAATCACCGCCTGCTCGTCGCCGAACACGGTTTCCGCGAGCGCCTTCGCAAGCTCGGTCTTGCCGACGCCCGTCGGTCCGAGGAACAGGAAGGTCGCGATCGGCCGGTTCGCCTGGCCCATGCCCGCGCGCGACAGCCGCACCGCGTCGCTCACGGCGACCACCGCCTCGTCCTGACCGACCACACGCTCGCGCAGCGTGTTCTCCATGTCGAGCAGCTTCTGGCGCTCTTCCTGCGTAAGCTCGGTGACGGGAATGCCCGTGAGACGCGACACCACTTCCGCCACCGACGCCACCGTCACTTCGAGCGTCTCCGATCCGGTCTTGCGCTGCCAAGCCTCGGTGAGTTCCTCCAGCTTTTTCTGTTTCTCCTTGATGCGCTCCTCGAAGTTCTTCGCTTCATCGAAACGCTTGCGTGACGACGCATAGTCCTGCTCGCGCTTCGACTGCGCGATCTCCGCTTCCAGCTCCTGAATCTCGGGCGGCCGCGAGGTCGAACCGATGCGCACGCGCGCCGCGGCCTGATCGATGAGATCGATGGCCTTGTCCGGCAGATAACGCGACGTGATATAGCGATCCGACAACTCGGCGGCGGCGATGAACGCATCGTCCGCGAAGGTGACCTGATGATGCGCTTCGAGCTTGTCGCGCAGCCCGCGCAGGATGACGATGGTCTGCTCGACCGTCGGCTCGGGAACGAGCACGGGCTGAAAGCGGCGTTCGAGCGCCGCATCCTTTTCGATGTATTTCTGATACTCGTTGAGCGTTGTTGCGCCGATGAGGCTCAGTTCGCCGCGCGCGAGCGCCGGCTTCAGCACGTT
The DNA here is from genome assembly GCF_021353155.1 of Caballeronia sp. PC1. Classification (NCBI taxonomy): domain Bacteria; kingdom Pseudomonadati; phylum Pseudomonadota; class Betaproteobacteria; order Burkholderiales; family Burkholderiaceae; genus Caballeronia; species Caballeronia sp. PC1. The sequence continues at coordinate 117,003 of NZ_JAJUBH010000002.1, read as the reverse complement.
GGCAATATCGAGGCCGCCCTCACCGCCGCCCTGGCCCGCTCCGACAATCGTATGAAGCTCGTCGATGAAGACGATCAACTCGTCCTGCTTCGCCGTGACCTCGTCGATGAGCTGCTTGGCGCGCTCCTCGAACTCGCCGCGATACTTCGCGCCCGCGACCATCGAATTGATGTTGATCTCGACGAGCCGCTTGTTGCGCAGATCTTCGGGCACGTCGTCATTGACGATTCGCTGCGCGAGACCTTCGACGATCGCGGTCTTGCCGACGCCTGGCTCGCCGATCAGCACGGGATTGTTCTTCTTGCGTCGTGCGAGCACCTCGATCGTATTTTCGATTTCCAGCGCGCGTCCGAGCACCGGATCGAGCTTGCCCTGACGCGCCATGGCGGTGAGATCGCGGCCGAACTTGTCGAGCGTGGGCGTGCCTGTGGGCGTGTCCACCCGGCCGTCCTCCGCGCCCTTGCCGACCACCTTTACCACCTTCTGCCGCAGCGCTTCCGGCGTCACGCCATACTTCTTGAGCAGCGTACCGGCAATCGAGTCAGGCACGGCCGCGAGCCCGATCAGCACGTGCTCCGGACCGACATACGAATGCCCCAGTTCGCGCGACGCCTGGAACGCGTATTGAAAGGCTTTCTTGAGGCGCGGCGAGATCGTCATCTTCTCGACGGGCGCGTCCGGATCGGCCTTCCCTTTCTGAGCGTGCTCGTCGATATAGCGCTTGATGTCGTCGGGGGCGAGCTTCAGCTCCTTGAAGAGCGCCTGCACGATGTCGGTATCGGCGAGAACGTAAAGCACTTGCTCCGTGTCGAGCTCCGTTTTCTGCAGCTCGTGCGCTTTTTCGGCGGCACGTTGCAGTAACTCCATCGTCTGTTCGCTAAAGGCGTCCGTGACGTCGACGGATTCGCGCGGCACGGAGGCAATCATGTCCTCCTCGTCTTCATCGCCGGCGTCCTGCATGCCGCCCATCAGACGAGACAATCCGCCGCCGCCCAAAAGCGAATCGAAGGGATTCAGCATGCTTTGATGCCGCATCAACTGCCGGTAGTCGTACTCGCAAATCGACATCGACTTGCGCTGGCCATTCTGCGCGACGGTCACTTGCGCGACAGCCGGACGGGCATGACAAATTTCACAAAGGGCAGCCATGATCAATCGTCTCCATGTTCGGGGCGGTTCACCATCGAGCCCACCGATATGCGACTGTCGATCGGGCTCGACCCAAACCACCGCGTGGTAATCAGGTCTCACTCCCCAAGGTCTTTTATGGCGTCGTATTGTCCGGTGCGGCCGGGGGTCACTCCCCCACCGCGATGGATACCGAAGCCTCGCTCGTCAACATCAGGAACGTCAGCGTCTCGCGCAGATACAACTGCACGGTCGTATCGGTATGACTCGTATAGCCGATGGACAGGTCCTGTCCGATATGCAATTCGTAATCGCCTCCGCGCGTGGACAGCACACAGCCGCCCTGCAACGCGGGCGCCCAAATGACCTCCCCGCTTACGATACGTTTGATGTGCTGAATCACCGGATAACCTTGATCGCTCGCCTCGGCAAGCGCCGTGTAGGCATCCGCCCCGAGCAGCACCGAGTACGGGCCTTCGACGCCCGCGAGCCGCAGCTTTTCCAGCGCCTGACTGACCGCCGCGGGGTAGTCGGCCACGGCCGCCGGCAAAACCGTGGGCGGGTTCGAACTGCCCTCGCGTATCCCGACGATGCCCGCGGCCACGAAGCCATCGAAAATCGCGCTGTCCTCGGCGAGTGCCAGTTCGCTCGCGGCGGTTTTCGCGGGCTGCCAGTCGCCGTCGTTCGAGCCGCGCTCCACGCTGTCCACCGCCTCGCGCTGCAGCGTGAACGGCACGCTCAATTGCACGAGTTGCCGGACGTCGTTAAGCTTTGCCGCCACGCCTTTCCTTGGTGCGGCGATGTTCGTCTGGTGCCCCGTGCCGATGGCCGCGAGCGCGACTCCGCCCGGGCTCTTCACGTCGACCACCCGCCGCCCCGCTACGGAGCGCTTGAAGGTGCGCGCCACTTCGGCTTCGATCTGTTCCCACGCGTCTTCGGAAATCGGTGCAAGCTCGCGATGAAGGTTATTCATGTTGTGGCGTTCCTTTGAGTGAGCCGATGTTCAGTGTTCCGTCGCTGGTGGCTTCGCGCCGAGGCGCGCTGGAAGGCGAGGCCGACACCGCCGCGGCGGGCGTTCTGTCGGGAAGCGCGTCGAGCAGATCGGCGGACGGCACGAAGAAGAGCCCGCCCGTCACCGCGCGACTGTAATCGAGCAGACGGTCGTAATTGCCCGGCGGCCGACCGACGAACATGTTCTCCATCATCTGCTCGATCGGTCCGGGCATGCGCGCATAGCCGATAAAGTAGGTGCCAAACTCCTTTGCACCGGGACGGCCGAATGCCATGTTGTGCCGCAGGATCTTCACCTCCTGACCATTCTCGTCGATGGTCGTCAGCGAACTGTGCGAGCACGAGGGTTTCACGTCCGCGTCCAGTTCGACATCGGCTAGCTTCTTGCGCCCGATGATCTTTTCCTGTTGCTCGACCGTCAAAGCATTCCATGCACTCAAGTTGTGAAAGTACTTCTGTACGACCACATAGCTGCCGCCCGCGAATTCGGCATCTTCGTCACCGACAATCGAGAAGTTTGCAGCACTTTTGCCTGATGGGTTCTCCGTGCCGTCGACGAAGCCCACCATGTCGCGCAGATCGAAGTAGCGAAAGCCGTGCACCTCGTCGACGACCGTGACGGCATTTCCCAGTTTTTCGAGCAACTGTGACGCAAGTTCGAAGCAAAGATCCATGTGATCCGCGCGGATATGCAGCAGGATGTCTCCGGGCGTGGCAATGGCTTGGCGCTCGCCCGATCCGACTTCGATAAACGGATGCAGTGACGCGGGACGCGGCGCGCCGAAGAGAAAGTCCCACGCTTCGGAGCCGAAGCCGCACACGCAGGAGAGCTTGGCGGTAGGTGCGCGCGTGCCGACCGCGCGGACTAGCGCGGCAATCTCGCCGCACCATTCCCGCACGGCAGCAGCCTGGTCTTCGCCGCGCGCTACCGTCAGTGTGAGAAAGATCGCGCTGCGGGAAATCGGATCGCAGACGGCTTGTGGCTCTGGTGTGTTGTTGGGCATCTGAAATTTTCAATCACGTCGCTCGACCGGGAAATCACGTCGGCATTCACGCAAGGGACCTGAAAATCTGCTGGATTACGTCACCAGGACAAGAAGTAGGCGCGATACCGTTAGGACCCGACGACGAAATTCCGTTTACCGATGTTTAGTATCGTAGCCCGTACGTGCGACAGGCCGCTGGAGCCGGGTGGCCATACAATGCGCATGACGAAGCGGTCTTCCATATCATGCAGGCGTCACCCCTGTTGCAGATGCTTCTGTATCTCTTTGATGCTCAACGCCGAATAATCCTTGCTGACCTTTTCGAAGACGAGCTCACGGGTTTGTGCGCTCAGGCTGGACAAGATCATGCCAAGGAACTTGGATTCCGCTATCAATCTCAAGCGGCCAAAGCGTTGATGGAGACGTGCCTGTTCGAGGTACTCAGCCACCTGAACTGCAAATTTATCCCGTTCTTTTTCCTTGCGTTCGCTCCCGGAAAATTCGACAGCCTGCTTTTCGGTTAGCGCCGTGGCGCTATGCGCGACATTGACGAAATCGTCGACTTCTTCGAGGTCGAGGGTGAGCCCTGGAGCCTGGAACACGCGCGCCCGACCTTCATCCGCCACTACAATCCACGTCTTGTCGTTCATCATGTCCCTCCGATGCAAAGCCCTCAAACGAAAGCGCTCTCAAACGTCGGCATGCTGATCTCAGTGGCAATCTTCCCGCCCGTATTATTGGCATGTCGGCGACTGCGGTTGATACCCGAGTTACATTTGCGCGCTCAAACGGTCATGTCCCCGATGTCCGCAAGCTTAAGCCACCGGTGCGTCGTCAACCATCGGTACGAGCCGATACTTATTATCGAATCGCTAAGCCTAACCAATTAGTTTGTCTTCCACATTAGATATGTAGAAGCATGCCCTCGGCGCGGTACTTCGCTGCTCTCCGACGATCAATGCGAGACGAAAAGCTGGACCCGATATTGGCTGCCCGGAGTTTCGCGAGGGACGGGTCGCGGGTATTCGACAGAGCGATCAAGTCTCTACGTCGCGAGATGTCGCTGTCTCTCTGGGTATAGATGCAAGGCACTTGCGGAAAACAGCGCTGGAGATATGTGTTTCGCTTGTGCGTCGTCGAGAAGAAAAGCGCGCTCTAAAGACAAAGAGAGATGGATGAGTTGCGATTTGCCGAATTCGACGACTCATTTACAGGCTTACAGGTCAGCGGAACTGTGGAAGAACTCAATTGCCTTCCGGAAAATTAACCAAATAACTTCTGTTTTGGCCGGGTTCTGAGGTCAAAACGGAGCCTAGGCGCTTGGTCTGTTACTCAAATAACTTCCGGGAGCGACAAGTTTCAACCATAAATCTTCCATCGTCGCGAAAAGATCGTCAACCATCGTTGCGATTGGGCCCCGTGAGCGTCCGTGACCGCTACCAGGCAAGAACGTCCAAGCCGAGCATGTCATCGACCATTGCTGACGTTCGTCGTTTGCCGGCGGGACGGCTCTTCAACCCTCGACACCGGTCGTTCACAACTACGGTCATCGCGAACAGCGGTTCGCCTCCCGACCAAAAGGCGAAATCGACCCATCTCGGCCATATGATCCTGAAAATCGTCAACGACCGGTTGCGAGCCATTCCGGTCGTTTGAATTAGGCATAGCATTCAAAATTCGCGGGCGAGCGATCTACCGTCCAGCAATCTGGAACGGAACCGTTCGTCTCGCCCAATATGTTGAAATATCAGAACTTGTGCCGAATCGCCACGCGCGCCATCACCTGCCGATTCGTCGATGACGGCCCCGCCGTATCCGGATTCGATGCCACTTCGAGTCCCGTGCCCGCCGCCGCGCCCGCATCGGCGACCTGAATGTAGGCGGCCTGCGCGTAGACGTCCGTTCGCTTGGAGAGCAGGTAATCGGCCATCAGCCCGAACTGGTGATACTTCGGTTTCGCGCTCTGACCCGTGCTGCCCGCGTAAGTCATCTGCGTGTACGTGTACATGCCGCCTACAAAGAACGCCGGCGTGAACTGATAAAGCGCGTTGACTTCAAAATTGTTGAAACGCAGATCGGAGGCGGTGCCAAGCGCCGCATTTGCCGCCAGATTCGCGTACTGCGTGCCGGTGGGCTGCGCGAGATCGGTGCGCGTGTAGGCGAAGCCGAGCGTCGTCTTGCCGATCGTATAGTTGATGCCCGCGCCATAGATGCGCTGACGGCGTGCCGTCCAACTGCCGTCGCCACTGCCGTTCGGCCCGATCGATACCGCGCCCGACGTGTTCGCATTGGGATTGTCGATGTCGAGATAGGCCGCCGCCACGGTGAGCGGGCCGCTAGTGTATTGCGCGCCAGCGCTCACCGCGCGATTGAGGCCGAAATTCGTGTCGTTGCTGAACGCGTACATGCCGCCGAAAGAAAACCCGTGATAGTCGATGCTCGCGTACTTCACGGCGTTGCTCAGACGGAACGTATCGTCGGTATTGTCGTTGTCGTAGGGATGCGAGAACATGCCGCCGCCCCAGCTTCCGTTCGCCGTGAGCGAGGTCAGATAATCCGTCACCGAATCGTATTGACGCCCGAACGTGAGCGTGCCGTACTGAGTGCTCGACACACCGACATAAGCCTGCCGTCCGAACTCTCGGCCCTGCTGGCCCAGCCGTCCGTTATTGACGTTGAAGCCCGATTCGAGTTTGAAAATCGCTGCGAGGCCGCCGCCCAGGTCTTCAGATCCACGCAGCCCCCAGCGGCTGCCCTGCACGTCGCCACTCGACATCGCGTAGAGCGGATGTCCGCCGACGTTGTTCGTATAGTTGAAACCTTCATCGATCAGCCCGAACAACGTGACGCTACTCTGCGCGTGCGCCGCGCCCGTCGCCATGGCGGACACGCCTGCCGCCAGCACCCACTTCTTCATCGCGATCTCCATGTCATCAATGTACATCGTTGTTATTTCGTCATCCTTATAGATAGAAATGACGAGACGATTCCTGCGCTGGATGAGAGTCTTCGGATTACCCTGACCCTCGTGTTAGTCCTTATTGTTCTCCACACCGGCAAGCGCTGCTGGCGACAACGCAGAACGTGAGCGGCCCCGAAGCGGACAGGGTGGTGAAACCTGCTACAACCTCTCCAAGAACAGTGTCGATTTCCGATCACTCGGTTCGTCGTCAGTAAGTCCGCAGCCAACAAAGGATCTCCCATGAAATTTCTAGGCCTGGCCTACTTCACCCCAGAAAAAATGGCCGCGATGGCGCCAGACGACGTCAGGGAACTGGTGAGCCAATGCCCGGCGCTGGACGAAAGAATGCGCGCTACCGGTAAGGTTCTGGTTTCCGCATCGCTTGGCGATCTAGACAAATGGAGAACGCTTCGTCCAAGCGGCGGCAAAACGCACGTCACTGATGGGCCTTACGCCGAGTCGAAGGAAGTCGTGGGCGGCCTGTTCATCATCGAGGCGGATACCCGTGACGAGGCGTTGCGCATTGCGTCCATGCATCCGGCCGCCACGCTTGGCGAAGAAAGTGGATGGGCCGTCGAGCTCATTCCCATGGATTCGTACCTGGCCCGATGAGCGCGTGGGGACAACTGTTTCGACAATCCGTTGGCGCTCATTTTTACAAACGCCTGTACGGCTTCATGCCTCATCGCGGCCATATCTGCTTAGACCCGTGCCAGGCCCGACGATGCGTTCGGCGTAACCATGCCGACGGGCGTCCACGACGCGGACCCCGCCGTGGGCTGTGCCCGCGCCGGGGCGAGACTCCCTCGCTCCCACGACGCTCGATCCGGGTCGCCGGTCACGGCGACAATCAGGTGACATAGCGAAGCAACATACCGACCTGCGTGGCTACCCCATAAGGTGCGAGAAAGGGAGTCCGCTGCCGAAGCGCTGCGAGGCGCTTGGTTGATGTCGAATCGACAATGTCCTGTAACACCGAGACCGCTCGAGCGCAGTCAGTCGTATGTTCGAACTGGGTGCTTGGCCATTCACTACCCCACATTAGGCGCGCTGGTCCGTAAGCGCGGAGCAACTGTTCGGTTGCCTCACGGAGGAAGGACGTGCCCGGCTCCGCGCAGCGATAGGCGCCTGAAATCTTTACCCACACCCGACCGGATGCGCCGAATGCGAGCAGTTCGTTAAATCCAAGGTCGCTCGTTCCCTTGTCAGGAGCCGGCCTTCCAAAGTGGTCCACAACCACGGGCAAGCCTTGGTCGAGAAGCGGCTCGATAAGTGCCAGCGCACGCATGTCTGTGCAAATCGACATGCAATCGAAATAGCGCAAGTCGTCTGCCAAACGTGGTCCAAACTGACGAACGCAAATCTGGAAGCGGCCGCCCTATCAGATTGAGCCTGATGCCGGTCGCACCGCTTCTGACGAGGCGCATACCGAGCGAACATCGTTGCCCTCATCGGTACATATATTCATATATATGAATATATCTCGACAGTTTAGGCTTGTGCGGCTGGGTGTCTGTCGGGATTATCCCTCGGAGACGACAGTGCTACAGTAGAAATAGAGTTGTGTATATCTATATGACCTATGGACATCGTCACTTTCCCCACTAACGCAGACCTGCGGCTGCCGCGCTACCAACTTATCCGCGACGATATCGTACGCCGTATCGCCGATGGACAATGGGCACCCGAGCAGGCGATACCGACCGAGGCGGACCTCTGTCAGGCCTACGAGGTGTCCATCGGCACCCTGCGCAAAGCCATCGATTTGTTGGTGGCTGATGGCGTTCTGACCCGCACGCAGGGCAAAGGGACTTTCGTCCGCCGGCCGCGCTTTGACTCTTCCTTGTTCCGATTTTTTCGCTTCAAATCAGCGGACGGCAAGTCAGTCCAGCCGACGGGAAAGGTGTTGGGACGTACTGTTCTGAAACCAAGCGAAGCGATTCGCGCGGCACTGCAAATGAAGAGCAGCGAAAAGTGCATCCGCCTCTCTCGCGTTCGTCTCATCGATTCCGAGCCAGTCCTTCGGGAAGAAATCTGGCTTGCTCGCCATCGCTTCGAAGCGTTGACTACCCTCCCGCTCGACGAGTTCGGGGATTTGATGTATCCGCTTTATGAACGCACGTGCCGACAAATAGTGGCTTCAGCCACGGAGACGCTCACTGTTGAGCAAGCGACCGAGGAGGACGCGGCTGCGCTGCGCGTCGATCTCGGCAGCGCGGTCATCCAGGTTCAGCGAATCGCTGCCGACTTTGCGGGAACACCGATCGAATGGCGGACGACCCGAGGCGCTGCGGCTGGTTTTCAATATCAAGTCGACATTCGCTAAACATCCAGCTTTCGCGTTCGTCTTCTGACGGCGCTTTCTCCCCCGTCCTAGCGAAGCCCGCATCATCGCGCGCTGGTTATCCCGAGGCTAATTCGCACCGAATCACTGTCGTCGCATCCGAACAGTGAGCCGGCGCGCGACCGCTCGCGTCCGGGTAATACCCCATGGAACGGCGAAGTCATTCAGAGATATAAAGATATATATGTTTATATCTTACGTCCTAGCTTGATCTGCCGCAGATTGTCATTGTGGGCGGAGCGGCAGGCGTTCTCCCTGGAGGGACCATGGACACGACTCCGATTTCTGAACAGCATGTCATGCGAAAAATGGCATGGCGCCTCATGCCGTTGCTCATTGTGATGTTTCTCATCGCATTCATCGATCGCCAGAACGTTGGTTTTGCCAAATTGGAGATGGTGCAGGCGCTGGGCATGACTGAGGCCGCTTACGGCTTTGGTGCATCCTTGTTTTTTATCGGATACCTGTTGTTCGAAGTTCCCAGTACGCTTGCTCTTCATCGCTTCGGCGCTCGTACCTGGCTGGCGCGAATCATGGTCACCTGGGGAATCATCACCGTTTTGCTGGCGTTTACGAAGTCTCTTCCGCTGTTCTACTTCTATCGTTTTGCGCTCGGTGTCGCTGAGGCGGGCTTCTATCCCGGCGTCATCTACTACCTTACACAATGGTTTCCACAGAGCTACCGGACTCGCGTGCTCGGATTCTTCACGCTCGGCAGTGCCCTGGCAAATATGCTCGGGTCTCTGGTTGGCGGGCTTCTGCTCTCCCTCGGTGGGACGTGGGGACTCGATGGCTGGCAGTGGGTTTTCATTGCGACCGGCGCTCCGGCGATCATTGTTGCCTTCGTCGCCTTGAAGTACCTGCCGAATTCCGTGCGGGTTGCTCCGTTCCTTTCACAGGCGGAAAAAGACGTGGTGCAAGCGGCCTTTCTGAGGGAAGCCTCTCCGGAGGCAAAGGCGTCGCACCCATGGGCTGCATTCATCGACCCCAAGGTCCTCATGTTCGCCGCGACTTACATGTTGATGTCGACGTCGCTGTATGGCGTGACCTACTGGATGCCAACGCTCGTGAAAAGCTACGGCGTCTCAGCCACCGTCAATGGACTGCTTAACATGATTCCTTGGGCGCTCGCTGCCCTGCTCTTGCTCTGGCTGCCAGGGAAGCTGAAACGTGAACGTATTGTACTGCGCGCAATGACCGTCGTTGCAGGCATCGGAGTCGTCTGCTTTGCATCGAGTTTGGTTTTGCCCACCACGTCTCTACGCTTCATCGCGCTTTGCTTGGGCGGGGCGTGCATTCCGTTGTTATACCCGTGCTTTTGGTCGCTCCCGCCGCGTTTCTTCACTGGCGCTCGCGCGGCAGCCAGTGTTGCAGCGATCAACTGCATCGGCAATCTCGGCGGGTTCTTTGGCCAGAACCTGATGCCGTATGTCGGTAAGGTGACTCAAAGCCACGCTGCTCCGATGCTCGTTCCTACTGCGTGCCTGTTGGTACTCGCGATAGGCACGGCCATAGCGCGGTCCATCGGCGCTCGTCGACAGGCGGCAGCGGCGCCTACGGTTCAGGTTTGAACCGGTAGACCACTCGCACGGCAATCAAGATGCCAGTGAAAGTCTGAGCAGCAGATCGCTTATGCGCCTTCGCTCATCGCGGAGGCCGGAAGCGGCGTCGGAGGCGTGAGCCGCGGCCTCCCACCCATCTGTTTTAGCCGGTCCGATTGAGGGCCGCAGCGGCGATGTCATATTTCGTCCGCCTGCATTGATAACAGTCGCGCATCAATGCCTCAAAAAAATGCACTTATCGCGAAGGTCGTTTTGCGTGAGTATCTGACCTCAAGATGATCCCAGCAACATGGGAACACAAACAAAACGCGTCGGAGACACGGTATGTACGACCTGAGGCGTGACTTGCGCAGCTAGCGCGTGTTGCCAGAAATTTCCCTCGCATGCGCTTATTGACCGCGCGGCGAGGTCCACTCAGTCCAAATGTCAGACCGCGTAACCCACGTGAGAGTCTACCGCGCTCGGACCCGCTGGCGCTTTGATCGCCGTTCACAGCTATCGCATTCGGATCAAGCGCTTGCAACACCCAACAGCGCCCGCACTACTTTCGCATTTCGTAAGTACCTCAGGAGACATCCATGCAAATTACCGGTATGTTGCACGGCTCGCGCTTGTTGCAGTTCGTCGGTTTTCCGGCGAGCGAAATCCTCGGGCCCAGTGCCAGCGAAGAGGAAATCAAAACCTTGATCGACCGTCATCGTCAGGTCTTCATTAAGCCAGTTTTTAAAGGCGGCGTTGGAAAGAAGGGAAAAGCAGGTCTCCTCGGCCGCGCCACCGATCTCAAGACCGCGTTAGCAGAGAAGGAACGTCTGTACTTCGCCGAGCACACCGTTGGTCATATCAAGGCGAAGGCGAATGGCGTGACGTTCGAAGCCGGTGTGCCAGCGAAGCACGAAGTGTATTTCTCGATCACCGATTCCACCCGCTTTCGCGCACCAACCATGACGCTCTCGCACATGGGCGGCATGGACATCGAAGAGGTGGATCCGAAGCACGTCGCCATGGTGCCTTTCGATGCATTGACGGGGCTGAAGGCGTTTGTCGTGGCCAACGCGCTCTCCGAGATCGGCGCGCCGAAGGAGATCATTTCGCCGCTCGTTCAGCAGCTGCCGAAGCTCTGGGAACTGTTCCACGACTTCGGCATGACCACGCTCGAGCTCAATCCGATCCGGATGCGCGAAGACAAAAACGGGCGGCTCACGCCAGTCGCGTGTGACTTCAAGTGCGGCTTCGATCGCGATGATCCCCGCTGGGCGCGTCTTGGTCTGCCGCCGCACCTGTTTGCCGCTGACTACTCCGACTTCGAACAGGAGATCAATCAGTTGCGCACGCACCAGGGGCAAAGCGACGTCTACGTGATCAACGAGATGGGAACGATACTGGCGCCCACCTTCGGCGGCGGGGCCAATTCGCTTGTCACCGAGATGCTTGGGGACGCCGCGATCATCTCGTCGGATTTCGGCGGCAATCCGCCTTACGCAAAGATGAAGGAAGTGGCCCGCATCTGCTTCAGGCACTGGCTCAAACAGTCGAACGTGTTGTTCATCATCGGCGGCAAGTCGAACAACACCGATATCTTCGAGACGCTGCGCGCGATGGCTGACGCCCTTCGCGAACACTTCAGCGAGCATGGCCCGACGCCCCTCTATGTCGTGCTCGGCCGCGGAGGTCCGAATCTCGTGCGCGGCATGTCCGCACTCAGGGACACCTGCGACTCGCTCGGTCTGCCCTACCGGCTCTTTGGATTCGACTCCGATATCAGCGAAGTGATTCAGTACGCCCGCCAGGCGGACGCGTGGATGCGCGCGGGCGGCCGGGCCGAGATTGCCGCGCGGATCGGCGCGAGCGCAATGGAAGCCGAAGCGAACCCGGCCTGAGGAGATGGACATGCACAAGCAAGGCAATAGCCCCTTCAAGTATTTCGTCGGCATCAACTCACTCGCGCAGATCGCCACGCGCGACGACCGCGTCTGCGTGCTCAACGTTCTGGGCGGTGAATCCTCGGACGTGACACCCGTCAGCCACGCGTTTTCCGGCGGCAACGTCGTGTTTGGCACAGCGCCGGGCAAAGGCGGTCAAATGCTCGCGACGCCCGCCGGCGATGTGCCCGTGTACAACAACGTTCGCGAAGGTCTTGAGGCAGGACACCGGTTCAACTGCGGCGTCGTCTATCTGCCGCCGTCGGCCGCGCGCGACGGCGTCGCGGAGCTGATTCGCGTGAATCCCGATTTGCGCAAGATCTTCATCATCACCGAGAAGATCGCGGTTCACGATGCCCGCGAAATCCGCGCGATGGGGCAGCAAGCCGGCATCGACATCTTCGGCGCGAACGGTCTCGGCGTCGCGGATTCGTGGAATCGGGTGAGAATCGGCGGAGCGCTCGGCGGCGACAATCCAGACGATTCGCTGCGCGCAGGATCGATTGCGATCTTCTCCAATTCCGGCGGCTTCAGCACGACGATCGCGCAGTACCTGCGCATGAGCGGCTGGGGCACCTCGACGGTTATTTCAAGCGGCAAGGACGTCTATATCCATTACGCCGCGCCGGAATTCGCCTTCGCCCTCGCCAACGATGCGCGTAGCAAGGCGGCGGTGCTTTATTGCGAACCGGGCGGCTACTACGAGGCCGACGCACAGTTCAGCAAGCCGGTGGTCGCGTGTGTAGTGGGACGCTGGAAGAGCCGACTGACGCGCGCGGTCGGCCACGCCGGTGCGATGGCCGGCGGCTCCGACGACGCGCAAGCCAAGGAACGCTGGTTCATGGAGAAATTCGGCGTGGACCGGCTCTTCACGCCCGACGATCCGTGCTGCTCGGCCAAAGGGGCGGTCGTCACGAACATCGCGCATATTCCGGCGGCGCTGACGGCCGTGATGCGCGCCAACGCAACGATGCCCGACTTCGAGCCTGAAGGCAGTCTCGCGCTCAAACCGTGGTTCGGCTCCGACCAGGGCATCGAACTTCCGTCGGCCCTCGCTATTCCCGTGGTAAGTGCCGTCGCCCCCTATGACGAACAGGTCTCGCAGGTCAATCGCCAGGTTGGTGCGGTTGCCCCTCGTCAGACGCTCAAGGACGCCTCAGGAGCGTCGCAGATGGATGCGAAGACGCAGGTGAGCAGCCTGCACGGCACCTCAATGCTGGAGGCCGCGACGCGCTCGCTCGAAGCGAATGTGAGCCTTGCGCTGCTGCACGAATTCGGCGGCGAGAACGACGAAAAGCTCATCAACGTGGCAATTGGCGCATCGGTCAATCTTCACGGCATGCCGGAACTCGCTGCGGCGCAAGCCGCTCGCGAGGCCGGCAATGCGCCGAACGCGATTCTTGCGGCTGCGGCCTCCATCTGCGGGCCGAATCGTCAGCGCGCCGCGCGCGAAGCCGTCAAATGGCTGATTGACCGCTTCTCGGCGGCTGGCCTTGCCCGCGCGCACGACGAAGACTTCGATCTTGATCTCGTCGATGCGACCGGCAGTGAGGCGTTCTTCGCCGACGCCCGGGATCCGCGCGCCGAGGCCATGCTCGCCGGACTTGCGGCGCGCGGTGCAAGTTCGACTTTCGTTCGCTGGCTCACCTCACGGCCCGCTCACCCGAGCGCAGATGCGGTACTGGCCGCGATCACGACAACGCTGGCATGGGGCCCGCTCATGCGTAAGCGCATCTCACGCATCACCGCCGAAAGCCTGCCCTGGTGGAGCATGCTGATCGGAACGCTGATCGGGGCATCGGCCGACGCCTCGCGCCACGGCCCGGACGGCTTCAGCGGCTTCTCCTCTGCTGAAGTGCTGAACGAGCGCAGCGTAACCGAGCTCTGCTTCGCCGCCCTTCTCAATCTCAAACCAGGCCCTGAGGACCTGTTCACCTTCAAGACCCTCGCAGGCCTTCTGCTCACCAATGGTCCCGGCGCGATATCGGCACAAGGGGCAAAGGGCGCAGTGTCCGCGGATGGACCGGAATCGCCCGAGCGCGTGCAGCTCAATAAGGCGCTTGTCGGCTTTCTCTCGCATACGGGCTTCACGCACGGCGGCAATGGCTACGAAGGCATCGCGTTTCTGATCGACGCCTTCAAGGAAACCGCCTTGGACAATCCGTCCAGGCCGGACCACGCCATCGACCTGCGCGCGCTCGCCGAGCGATCCGTTGAACAGTATGCGCAGTACAAGGCACGACAGAAGAACGCGGGCAGCCTCGACATCGCCAAGCTTCCAGGCGTGAATCATCCGGTATTCAAGGACAGGCCGGTCAACCATGATCCGCGCGAGGTGTTCATCGCCGATTTGTGTGAGAAGCGCGGCGAGTACAACGTGTTCCATGCGTACTATCGCGAACTCGTGCAGGCACTGTTCGATGCCGGCGTGTCTCGGAACGTCTACTGCGTGAATGTCGATGCGATCATCGCCGCGCTGTTGCTGAAGATGCTCTGGCAGCCGTTGCGGCGCGGGGACCTGACCGAGTCCGATCTCGAAACGGCGGCGTTCACGATTTTCCTTTATCCCCGCATGCTGGGCTGCGCGGGGGAAATCGACGACCACCTCAACCGCGGTCGCAACATGGACACGCGCACGCCTGCCTCGCAGTGCCGCTTCGTGGCTTGATACCCGTGATGAAGGATTGATGTTCAAGGAACATCAATCCTTCCAAAAGTTGCAATTTTCGTTTTTCAGAATTCCGGCGACCATTAGGTACACAACAATACGCCGGGATGCCGTGCATCCCTATTCAGGAGACATTCGATGCACCCCTCCGCTCATACCGCGTCCTCCGGACAGTCGAAGAGTGCCGCCGTGCTGCGCGTCACGGCTGGCAACTTCCTGGAGCAGTTCGACTTCTTCCTGTTCGGCTTCTACGCGACTCAGATCGCCGCGGTGTTTTTCCCTGCGGCCAGTGAATTTGCTTCGCTGATGATGACGTTTGCCGTCTTCGGCGCGGGCTTCCTAATGCGGCCGCTTGGCGCGGTCATTCTGGGCGCGTATATCGACGATGTGGGCCGCCGCAAGGGTCTGATCGTGACGCTCTCGATCATGGCGAGCGGCACCATCCTGATCGCATTCGTGCCGGGCTACGCGACCATCGGCCTCTTCGCTCCGGCCCTCGTGCTGCTCGGCCGCCTGCTGCAGGGTTTCTCGGCGGGCGCGGAACTCGGTGGCGTGTCGGTGTATCTCGCGGAAATGGCGACGCCCGGCAAGAAAGGCTTCTTCACGAGCTGGCAATCGGCGAGCCAGCAGGTCGCCATCGTCGTTGCCGCGGCGCTCGGCTTCGCGCTCAATCAATGGCTCGACACGGCGGCCATCGCCGCGTGGGGATGGCGCGTGCCGTTCTTCGTCGGCTGCATGATCGTGCCGTTCATCTTCATTCTGCGGCGCAATCTCGAGGAAACGCAGGAGTTCAAAAAGCGTCAGCATCGGCCGACGATGGCCGAAGTCTTTCGCACGCTCGTACAAAACTGGAGCGTCGTGATCGCAGGCGTGATGCTGGTCGCCATGACCACCACCAGCTTCTATCTGATCACCGTGTATGCGCCGACCTTCGGCAAGACCGTTCTGCATCTGAGCACCGCCGACAGCCTCCTCGTCACGCTGTGCGTGGGCGTGTCGAACTTCATCTGGCTGCCGATCGGCGGGGCGCTATCGGACCGCATCGGGCGCTGCTGCTCTCGATGACGATTCTCGCGATCGTCACCGCCTATCCCGCGCTGTCGATGCTCGCGCACGCGCCGAGTTTCATCAATATGCTGCTCGTGCTGCTGTGGCTGTCGTTCATGTACGGCATGTACAACGGCGCGATGGTCGTCGCCCTGACGGAAGTGATGCCGGTCGAGGTGCGCGTGGCAGGCTTCTCGCTGGCATATAGTCTTGCCACGGCTGTCTTCGGCGGATTCACCCCGGCGATTTCGACGGCGCTCATCCACATGACAGGCGACAAAGCCGCGCCAGGCTATTGGATGAGCTTCGCAGCGGTTTGCGCGCTCGGTGCGACGCTCGCGCTCTACCGGCGCCGTCCGGCCGCGCTTCGATCCGCCTGATCCATCCATTTCCTCAACCTCACATCACGCGAGCGGATGAAATCCTTCCTTCTCAAGTTCTGCATCGCCGCGCTGCTTCCCGCCACACTGCCTGCACGAGCGTGCAAGCGGCCGGACTGCACGTCATGAGTTCGGGCGGATTCACCGCCGCCTATAAAGTGCTCGGACCCAGGTTCGCGGCAGCAACGGGCAACACGCTCGATACCGCACTGTGACCGTCTATGGGCAAATCGCCGGAAGCCATCCCGAACCGGCTCGAACGCGGCGAGCCTGCGGATGTGGTGATCATGGTCGGCTACGCGCTCGACGAGCTCATCAAGGAAGGCAAGGTCGTGCCCGGATCGCGCGTCGAGCTTGCGGACTTGCGTATCGGCGCGGTCGTGCGCGACGGCGCGCCGAAACCCTATATCGGTTCGGTCGATGGATTGAAGCAAACGCTGCTGCACGCGAAATCGATCGCCTACTCGACAGCGCAAGCGGCGTCTATATCGAGCGTGAGCTGTTCAAGCGGCTCGGCATCGAAGACCAGGTGAAGGTCAAGGCGAAAACGATCCCGAAGATTCCGGTGGCGTCGGTCGTCGCCAATGGCGATTACGAAGTGGGATTCCAGCAAGTCAGCGAACTTCGTCCGGTGAAGGGCGCCGCGTTCGTCGGCAAGATTCCGGAGTCGATGCAATCGGTCACACGCTTTGCCGCCGGCATTCCCGTCGGCGCGCAGCATCCGATCGAAGCGAAGGCGTGGCTCGACTATCTCGCGTCGCCCGAAGTCCAGCCGGTCGTCACGTCGACGGGACTCGATTCCGCTACGACGCACTGAGTGCAGCACAACGACTCAGCCCGGTAGGCCCGCGGGCTGATCGAGCGAGTCAACGGCGCGTGGCCCGACGCGCAATGCGCTGAGCTGACTCGCTCTGCCGCACGAACGCTGCCACATTGAAACAAAGATCACCGCGCAGGCATTGCTGATCACGCTCGTCAGGGCGCGCGCCTAGAACAAGCTTGCGGACAAGTTCGGTGCGTCCGCACTGTTCAGGTTTCTACACTGACTTAGTGTCTTTGGAGACACGCAACGTCAAGGACAGAGAGGGCAACGTCCTGCTTTCGCCGCCCGCACTGACGCCGCGGTTCCTCGCGTCCGCTGCGTTGTTCACAGTCGGATGCGGCGGAATGACGACGCGCCGAGTGGAAGTCAGTCGGCCACGGCGAGTTGCTTTGATCCTTCATCCGCGACGGTAACGTAGTGTCGTGGCTCCAAATTGAGAACACTTCACTGTTCGAGCGACCTCAAAAGCCGTCCCAGATCGCGGGGCTCGACACGGATGACCCGTTTGCCAGCAAAATAAAAGGGATTTCGAAGCAAGGAGAGCGGCTCAATTTCAATTTAACGCGTTGTCGCTGTAAGCATTTACCGCCGATATGACTCGTGCATCGATCCAGTGAAACGGCACGGCGAGATGAATCAGCTCGGCGACGATGACGATCACCAATAACGCGACGATCCAGCGCCGCGACTTGTCGGAGATTGCGAGGCGCGCGCCCAACAGTCCTCCGATCAGACTGCCCGTCGCCATGATTCCGCCAATCGACCAATCGATGCTTTGATGCTGGACGAAGACCGCCATCGCCGCGGCGGTCGTCAGCAACGTCGCGAAATTCTTGATGACATTGGCTTCGACGAGCGTCAGCCCTGCTGCGAGCACGAGAACGAGCAGCATGTACGTGCCCGAGTCGAGCACGATGAAGCCCGTCCATATGCCTACGAGAAAGAGCAGCAACATCGTCTTGACGCCGAGTTCGACGTTGCCATCGCCGACTGCGCTCAGCAGGTTCTTCAGCTTCGTGAGGATCAGGATCAGCGCCAGCACCACGGCGGCCACGATGAATTTGCGCAAGTCATGGCCCGGAAGATGTTCGCTCGCCATCGCACCCAGCGCCGCACCCGCCGTGAGCGGCGCCGCTGCGATAAACGCGCGCCGCCACGGAATCGCTCCGTTTCGCGCGAGCCCTACAGTCGCGGCAATGGCGCCGACCAGCACAGGAATACGATTGGTCGCATTCGCGGCGGCCGCGTGAAGTCCGACCGACATGAGAATAGGCAGGGACACGGCCGATCCCGACGACGCAACGGTATTCAGAAAGCCGCACAGCAGTCCGGCAACGACAACGACGACGATGATTTCGGGCGTGAAGCTCATGACGGCTCCTTCATTGAGGAACCGCGAGCATGACCGTAGCGAGTGAGCTGAAAATTACGATGTGCGGATCATGGAAAGCCACAAGGCGATCTTGCCGCTCTGTCGAAAAGGCGCGCCGCGAGCGATTTTCGACCGTACGACACGAACAAGCCGAAAACGACAAGGCTACGTGAACGTTCGATTCTTTTTTAGCTGGTTTTTGCTGCGCTCTTCAACGACCCACGCATTTCATTGCAGTTCTCGCCGAATCCCGAGATACGAGGCGACGCTGGTACTTGCGACGGTCGAACCAGAAGCGTGAGTCTACAGAGCAGCCCCTTCGCAAGCGACTGGCTCCAGACTCCGCCCCGCGAACATAGGGAAGATACACTGAGGATCAAGGGAGCTGCGTTTGCGATCGAAATCATTTGAGCAAGAGTCCGATTGAGAGGTCGGACGATCTTGTTCATCGGACACGTAAATGCCCTTCGAGCATCTGTGCCAGCACATGGACCTTCGGCGTCAGTTGCCGCGCTACCGGCCACAACAAGCTGAGCGGCAAGCCATCAGTTGCGGCCTCACCAAGGATCGTGACGAGGTGGCCGGCCTTCAGATCATCCCGCACCAACCAGGTCGCGAGTTGCGCGATACCAAGTCCCGCCCGTACGAATGCAAGTTGTGCTTCGGCGTCGCCTGCCACGATGCGTGGACGCACGACGCATTGCACGACTTGCCCGTCCGCCGCAGCATACGACCACGGCGGCTGCGTGCCATCGGACCGTCCGTATACGACGCAGGCATGTTCCTGCAAGTCGTCGATCCTCCGCGGCATGCCGTTTTTCTCAAGATAGGCCGGCGCCGCGCAGAAGATCAGTCGTTCGCGGCCTAGAAAGCGCCGGCCGAGCGACGATGGCAGATCCGGCGGCCCGCCGATGCGCACGGCGAGATCGATGCCTTCTTCAGCCAAATCGACGAAGCGGTCTGCGAACAACAGATGCGGCCGCACGTCCGGATATTGCGCTGAAAAGCGCGACAGCACCGGCACGACGCACAGACGGCCGAAGGAGGCCGGCAACGCAACGCGCACGGTACCAACCGGCTCACGCTTTTGCGCGGCGAGAACGGCTTCCGCCTCCGCGAGCTCCGACAGAATGCGCGTGCAGGTTTCATGGAACGCACGCCCTGCGTCGGTGAGCGCGAGGCTGCGCGTCGTCCGCTCGAATAGCACAACGCCGAGCCGCCGTTCGAGCCGAGCAACGCTCTTGCTCACCGCCGAACTCGTAAGGTTCAGTCGTTCCGCAGCCGCCGTGAAGCCGCCCGCGTCGGCGGCGCAGACGAACGGAACAATACCTTTCAGGCGTTCGGTCGGAAATGCAGCCAATTGATGAAATATATTCGGTTGAATATAGAAATAGTATCCCAAATGAGAAATTCAGTCTGAAGTATCCTCGAGCAATGAACGAAACTCGGACTTACACATGAATCATCGAGCACTGATTGTCGGCGCCAGCGGCATTGTCGGACGAGCCTTAGCGGATCGTCTGCTGTCGGCCGGCTGGACCGTTTATGGACTATCGCGTGGACGTACGGCCGGCGTGCCGGGGTGCCGACTCATCGTCGCGGATCTCGCGTCGGCCGAATCTGTCGCGGCTGCGACGGCGAACGTCGACGTCAGCCATGTGTTTTTCACCGCTTGGGCGCGGCAGGCGAACGAGAAGGAGAACATCCGCGTCAACGGCGCGATGGTCCGCAACGTCCTCAATTCGTTGGGTCGGCGCTCGAAGCTCGAACATGCAGCGCTGGTTACCGGGCTGAAGCACTATCTCGGCCCGTTCGAGGCATACGCGTCCGGCACAGTTCCGGATACGCCTTTTCGGGAATCTCAGGGGCGTCAGCCGGTCGAGAATTTCTACTACGAGCAGGAAGATCGGCTCTTCGACGCCGCGGCGCGCGAAGGCTTTACTTGGAGCGTACATCGCCCGCACACGGTTATCGGCTTTGCGCCCGGCAACGCGATGAACATGGGGCAGACGCTCGCCATCTACGCGACGCTATGCCGACATACTGGCCAGCCTTTCGTCTTTCCTGGCTCCGCCGCACAGTGGAACGGCCTCACGGACATGACCGATGCACGCCTTCTTGCACGGCATATTGAATGGGCGTCGACGAGCGAAGCGGCGCGAAACGAAGATTTCAACGTAGTAAACGGCGACGTTTTTCGCTGGAAAACGATGTGGGGCCAACTGGCCGGTTATTTCGACATCGAAGCGGCACCATTCGACGACATTGTGCGACCACTCGAAGGTCGGATGCTGGACGCCGCGCATCAATGGCGCGATGTTGCCGCAAGGTACGGCCTGGTGGAGCCGGACATCGATCGGCTCGCGTCGTGGTGGCACACCGACGCCGATCTTGGCCGTCCAATGGAAGTCGTGACGGACATGACCAAGAGTCGTAAGGCCGGGTTCCTCGATTACCAAGGCACGCCAGATGCGTTCTTCGACCTGTTCGAGCGACTCAAGGCAGAACGTTTCATTCCCGGTTGAGGGGTAGCCAACGGCCGCTGTTCGGGGCGAATTCAACCGGTCGATGCAACACAACGGAAGGGGATGCGCCCTTGGCTTCGGACTTCCTCGATGAACAGGAGCAGATTCGCGGCGTTACGGCGCGAACGCGTAACCTGCGCTTGACGGCAGGTGCGCTCGATAAACGTCCGGCTCAGGGTCGCCACTTCCTTTGTTTGTGTCTTGTCGAGATAGGCGGTCATCTTGCTCATCCAAACGGCTGTTGATCTCGACGCCTACTCTAGGCCGCGACAATCAGCCAACAATTACGAGCCAGACGGCGAAAGAATCGACGCAGAGACTATGTCGCCGATCCGTCGCGGCACGTCCCCCGCCGAAAAGCCGGCGCAAAGCCGATCAGACCGGCGACGGGGCCGATTGCGAGCAGCCAGGTCGAATCGAGGCCGATGCGCTCGAACAGCGCAGTTGCGGCCGATATCGAAACGACCGTGAGCGCAAAGCCGATAGCGTTCTGGATCGCCAGCGCGCTTCCGACGAGCTCCGGCGGACAGGCATCGGCCGATAAGGCAGAAAATTGCGGAGAGTCGGCGATGACGGTTGCTCCCCACACGAGCAACAGGGTCAGGAGCCAGGGCGCGCTCGCGTCGCGCCACACGAGCGCGAACAGCACGCAACACGTACCCGATATTGCCAGCGCGCCCGCGGCCACACGCGCGCTGCCGAACCTCCGCGAAAGCACACCTCCCGCGAGACAGCCCGCTGAACCTGCCACGAAGATGAGAAACGCGAGACCCGAAGCGCCTCCGGCGTGACCGCTGATCGCCAGCGACGAATGTGCGACATAGAGCGGAACCAGTGTCCAGAACGCGTAGAGCTCCCACATGTGACCGAAGTAGCCCAACGCCGCGGCGCGAAAATCCGCGCGCCTGAACGTATCGAGAAGACCGGGGGATGACGAACCCTTGACCATCACGTGGCCATCGAGCGGGCCGCGCTCGTGCGTTCTGTCGCCGAGGACGAATATCAGCAAGGCCGCCAGCAGAGCCAGCACCGACGAAGCCCCGATGATCGCTTGCCAAGGCAGATTCGTTCCCATCGCCTTCAGTGCGTGCGGGAGTCCGGAGCCCAGCGTCAGCATGGCGACGAGCTGCGCGAGCGCCGGTCCGGTTTTCTCCGGCGCCCAGCTCACGACCAGCTTCATACCGATCGGATAGATGCCGGCCAGACACACACCGACAAGAAAGCGACATATCACGCCGGAAACGATGCCAGTCGCGAGCAGCGCGAACATCGCGTTGAAGAGCGCGCCGAAGATGGCGCTCCAGACGAAGATGGAACTCGCGCGAAAGCGGTCGGCATTTCCGCGCATGGACATCGCAAGCGTACCGAGAATGAACCCAACCTGCACGGCGCTGGTGAGCCAGCCGATATCGCCGGCGCTCGCGTGCCAGGCTCGCGTGATCCCCGACGCAGCGCCATTCGCGCTAAACCAGAGCGACGTGCCGAACAGTTGAGCAAGGGAAATCACAGCCACGGGCCCGATGCGTTCGGCGAGCAGTCGCCGCGCACCGCGGAATTCGGTCATCGCCACGGGGAACCTCCTGATCTTCTGGCCATCGGTCATGCCGCTCAAAACAGATAGTTCACGCGCAGGATGCCTTCGTTCGAGCTGTAGCCGCTGCCGAACTGGCCGCCGTACTCCAGCTTGAGTTCGGTGCGCTTCGATACGCTTAGATTCATGCCGACCTTCACCTTCGCGAGCGACGAAGGCGCCGATGCCACCGCCGAGAACGGCGCCACGCCCGGCGCACTGCCGACGAACTGCGCGTTCGCATCCCAGTAATTGCGGTTATGGAACACGCCGCCGACCGCGAGGTCCGGCCGCAACGTCATGCCGTTTGCAAACGTCCAGCGTCCGCCCACTTCTAGCATCGGCGACACCGACGGCGTCGTCGCATTGGCGCTGTTCACCGCGAGGTCGAGCGCGCCCGCACCCTGCTCCGTGTAGGCATTCGTATGCATATGGACGAGATGCACGTCGACATAGGGCTTCACATACGAGTCGTTCATCGGAAGGATGTAGGCGACGCGCGAGTGCAGGCCGGCTTCGTTCGCGTTGAACGCACCCTTGGCCTGTGCAACATAGCCCGGCAGCGTCACGTCGCGCGTCGAGTCGTACCCGCTAAGGCCACCGTCGACGCCGCCCGAGAACGTCCAGTTACCGACTTCCTTCTTCACGACGATATCCAGCGCGCACGCGCTCATGGTGGGGTCGTCGTGAGCGGCGAGAAGCAGCACCGGAGTCTGGTTTCCCGCAGCGCGGGATGACTTCAGAAAGTCGATCCCGCCAAGACGCGGAACCCACGGATTGAGCAGCACGACCGCGTGATAGGCGGACGCCATCGCGTCCAGACCTGACTTGCCATCGCGTACCCAGTCCACGCCATAGTCGGCTGCCCGCGACGCGCAGAGCAGGTTCTGACCAACATCGAGATCGTCTTCAACCAGCAGGACTCGCATATTTCCCTCTATGCATTGTCTTCAGCAGCCGGCTCGCTCGTCCGAGCGGGCCGAAACGGAAAACTCCGTTCATCGGGCTGCCTCCTGGATGAAGCTCCATCAGGTGGAGTCGGTCGGGCAGCAGTGGACCGCGTCGAACGCGAGGCGACGGGAGACCATCGCCATCACGCTGTGCCTTTGACACGAGCACTGCGCGTCGCTTTCTGATGCTTCGAAACGGAGTGTGCCGACTTCACGGGGGCAGGGAAAATACCGTCTTTCAATGGCGGCATACGCATCCGATATAGCGATCGATCTGCATTTTCGCGCTATCCGATACCGCGCCTCGCGGCCCTTCGGCATCGCGGTGACAAAGGCGTTGACAAACCGGCACATCGCGACGAACGTTAGTCGTCTTGCGTCCTTCAACCGCTTGCGGCTTGCCCACGACACGGCGCCGCCATGAAAATCCGACAGCATGCGGTTCGCGATCGAAGAAGCGAAGAAAAATCCGGCATACCCATTCGGCGCCGTCGTCGTGCACGAAGCATCGGGCGAAGTGCGCGGGCGAGGCGTCAACATGTCGATTGAGAACTCGATGTATCACGGCGAGGTCGTGGCCATGAACGATTGTGTTGCGAGGTACGGAAACCGCGGCTGGCAGGAGTGCACTCTCTATACGACGGGAGAGCCCTGTTCAATGTGTACCAGCGCGATGGTCTGGGCGGGCATTCCCCGCATCGTGTGGGCGAGTTCGATGAACACGATCAAGGCAGCCGGCATCAATCAGATCGAGCTTTCCGTGATCGAGGTAGTCGAGCGATCGAAATCGTTTTATCGGCCGGAGGCGCTCGTTGCCGGCGTGCAGGCGGCCGAAACAGATCGGATGTTTTTTCATCGCGAGAGAGACGGCTGATCCCTAAACCTGCGGTCATACCGTGCTCAGCGACGGAAGCGGGGTCAGTGAATTTCTGGTCGTTAAGTATTTATGATGGAAGCGGCCCGATGAACGCAACTGTCTCTAGCTACAGCGATAGCAGACCTGCAGATGACGTGCTCCTCTTGATCCCGAGTGACCGTTTGTGGCACATGACCGAAGTTCGCGGGTCAAGTGCTGCGCGACCTCGAGAACGCGGCGCGAACTCCAGCACCCGACCCTGCGCGGACGTTGTCTTTCTATGGCTGGCTGCCCTGGAGCAGACATCGGCGCAACATTCGACTGAGCGTCTCCCTGGTACCGACCCTACCGGAATGATCGAGACCGTCGCGTTCCAGACGAACATCCTCGCGCTGGATGCGGCCGTGGAAGCCGCGCACAGACGAAGAAGGCCGTGGCTTCGCCGTCGTCGCGGGCGAAGTCCGCGCGCTCGCACAGCGGGCGTCTGTCGCGGCGAAGGAGATCAAAGAACTGATCGTGGTCCCGTCCGGGAGAGTGCAGGCAGGCGCGGAACAGGCCGCGCTCGTCAACACCAACATGGAAGGCGTGAGCAAGGCGATCGGTCAGCTATCGGATGTCGTCGGCGAGATCAGCGCGGCATCAGATGAGCAGAGCAAGGGCGTCGCGCAGATCCATGAAGCGATCACGCAGATCGACGATGTGACACAACAGAATGCGGCGTTGGTCGAGCATGCGACGGCTGCTGCGCAGTCGTTGCGAGAGCAGGCCGGCAGAATGAAGCAGGCCGTCGGACTTTTTCCGTCGGCGGCAGCGTGACATCTTCGCTGCCGCGCCTACGGCCGCGTCGGTACGGAAGCCGGCACGACCGCTGGCGTTTCAGTTAAAAGCTGCATCGGCGAAAGCCCAGGTTCTTCCGGCAGCCACGCAACCGCAATCGTAGCCGTCTGCCGCGGCAACGGCCGGTGACGGAGAGTGGGATTCGTTCTAAAGGCACTGGGAAGGCCGCGCCCTATCAATCCTTTTACGTCAAAAGGCCCGTGCGATTTTCTGTCTGCGAAGGAACCAGGCGCGATTCGGATTGCGCATTCGGGCAGATCACCTTCACCAGCCGTTCGACGATCTCGTGCATCGTCGAACCAGGATTGAATACGTCGGCGACGCCTTTCTTTCGCAGCAAGAAGGCGTCTTCGTCGGGCACGATTCCGCCTAGGACGAGCGGCGTATGCACGTCGCGATCGGCAAGCTCGCGCAGCAATCGAGGCACGAGCGTGCCGTGCGCACCGGCAAGCGACGAAACGCCGATAACATCGTACGAGCCTTGCGCAGCGAGCTTCGCGACCTGGGCCGGCGATGCGAACAATCCGGTAGTCGTCACATCGAAGCCTGCATCTTCCAACGCGGACGCCACGACACTCGCGCCGCGATCGTGTCCGTCGAGTCCGAGTTTCGCGATCAGCATGCGTGGCTTTCGACCAAGCGTTTCGCGCAGTTGCGCGACGCGAGCGCATGCCGTGTGCCATGCGTCGTCACGACGATATTCGCCATACACGCGTGTCGTATTCGCCGATGCCGGATTATGACGCGGCCACATGGCTTCGAGCGCGCGCGTGCATTCACCAACCGTCGCGCGGGCGCGCATGCAATCGATCGTCAGCGCGAGCAGATTGTCGGCTTCGTCGCGTGCGGCGCACGTCAATGCGGCCAGCGCGGCGCGCACGCGAGATTTGTCCCGCCGACGCAGCACGTCAGCGATTCTGTACGACTGCTGCACGCGCACCCGCTCGCCATCGATCGCGAGACAGGCGGGCATATCGTCGTCGGCATCGTCGACAATGAACGCGTTTGCGCCGACGATCATCTGCATTCCCGAATCGATGCGCGCCTGCGTCGCCGCCGCGCGCTCTTGAATCTGCCGATGAACCCAGCCCGTGCGAATTGCTTCGAGCGCACCGCCGCGCGCCTCGATTTCGTCGCCAATCTCGCGTGCTCGCTCTGCGACGCTCGCAGTCAGCGATTCCATCATGTACGAACCCGCCCACGGGTCGACGACATCGCACAACCCGATCTCGTGCTGAAGAATCAGTTGCGTGTCGCGTGCGAGCTGCGCAGCGGATGCCGATGGCAACGCAAGCGCTTCGTCATGTGCATTCGTGTGCAGCGATTGAGTGCCGCCGAACACTGCCGCAATCGCTTCGACGGTCGTGCGAACGATATTGTTCTGCGTGCGTGTCGCGCCGAGCGACCAGCCCGACGTCTGGCAATGCATCCGCAGCGCGCGACTCTTCGCCGACGTCGCCCCCTCTTCTTCGGCCATGCGCGACCAGATGAGCCGCGCCGCGCGCAGCTTTGCGATCTCGCCAAAGAAGTCCGTGCCGACGCCGAAGAAAAAGCTCAGTTGCTCGCAGACGGCATCGACGTTCAGGCCGCGCGCACACAGTGCACGCACATAAGCGCGGGCGTTGGCGAACGTCAGCCCTAGCTCCAGCGATGCATCCGCGCCCGCTTCCTGAAAGTGATAGCCCGAAACGGATAACGCCTTGAAGCGCGGCATCCGCTCGCTCAGAAACTGCACGACATCCGCGACGATTCGCATCGACGGTTCCGGCGCGAACACGCAGGTGTTGCGCACCATGAACTCCTTGAGGATGTCGTTCTGCACGGTGCCGGAGAGCGACGCCATCGCGATGCCGCGTTCCTCCGCCGCGACGATGTACGCCGCAAGCACCGGCAGCACGGCGCCGTTCATCGTCATCGACACGGAGACGCGTTCGAGCGCGATGCCTTCGAAGAGACGCGCCATGTCGTCGACGGTGTCGATGGCCACGCCCGCGAGGCCGACGTCGGCGCGCGCTTCATCGTCGGTCGAGTCGTAGCCGAGTTGCGTCGGCAGGTCGAACGCGACGGACAAGCCCTGCGCACCGCGATCGAGCGCCCGACGAAACGCGAGGTTCGAATCGGCGGCATCCGCGTAGCCGGCGTACTGGCGGATGGTCCACGGTCTGGCCGTGTACATCGATGGATACGGTCCGCGCACGAACGGCGCGGCGCCGGGCATCGAGTCGAGATGCGCGAGACCTTCCAGATCCGCCGCCGTGTAAAGCGGCTTGCGCGGCACGCGGTTCATGCGCGTCTCCGTGTCTTGTGTGTCAGTACGTCGGCGATCTTCACGCCATCGCGCATGCGCTCGATCTCGCACCAGTGCGCGATGCGCGCATCATCGATCAACGCGCGGCGAAACGTTGCCCGCAGCCCTTCGCCGACGTTGATGTTGCCGTGATAATGCAGCTCGCGCGACACGAGCGCGGGCAAGTCCGCAAGACGCCACGTTTGCCATTCCGCACGATCGACGAACGCCTGAAAGCTCGCGAAGTACAGAAAGTCCGCGCCGTTGAAGTCGCTGTACGGGCACGGCAAAAACTCGACCGGCGCGCATTCGGCCGCGTGCAAAGCGATTCCGTCGATACTCGCTGCTGCTTCACGCAGGCGCAGCTTGCGCGCCATATCCTGCATGTCGGCGATGAGCGGATTCATCGGCGCGATCTCGCCTTTGAGGTTCGCAAAACTCGCCCGCGCGACCGAGCGATTGTTGCGCGCTTCGGTGCGTCGTACGAAGGTGGACATCATCGACAGCGCGGCGATCGAGTCGTCTTTGCCGCTCACGCGATGTTCGCTGAGATGCCGCACCGGCGCGACACGCGAAAGCTCGGTGCGAATGCGCAGCGCGTCGTTCTCGCGCACATCGTGCATGCCGTCGGCGTGCAGCCGGATCGACGTGAACGCGGCATACGCGCGGCTGCCCTCGTCGGAGATGAAGTCGCTCGCCGTTTCGCGCGCGAGCGCGTCCCAATGCCGGTCGCCGCACTCTTTCAGCAGCCAGTTCTCCGACAGCCCCGCGCAATTGAGCTGCGGCATGCCGGCGCGATAAGGATCGTCGTGACGAGGCATGAGCTTCCTTCACGCGCACGCGATCGACGCACGCTCCGGCGCGTTTGCCCGCTCCGCGCACACTGCATCGACGATGTACTGCGCATCGCGCGCCACACCGGAAAAGCGGCCCGAGCCCCAGGTATGCAGCCATGGCAGGCCGATGAAATAGAGACCCTTCACCGCCGTCACGCCGCGCGTATGCGACGGATATCCGCGCCCGTTGAACACCGGCGCATCGAGCCACGCGAAGTCCGGCGTAAAGCCGATGCACCATACGATCGACGTGATCCCGCTCGCCTGCAGATCGAGCTCCGCGCGCTCTTCCTGCGGCTGCCAGATGGATACATAAGGCGCAGTGGGAGGCGCGTCGATGCCGTGCTTCGCAATGAAAGCATCAATGCTCGCGTTGATGCGGTTATAGGTATCGTCGGCGTCATCGAGATTCGCGCGCAGGTTGGTCGCGAAACGCAGCTTGCCGTCGCGGAAGTCTTCGAGCCGGCCAAACAGCTCCATGCCTTCGAGCGCGAAGCGGCGCAGATCGATGTCGCGTCCGCCATCCCGGCCCGTGACGTAATGATTGGTGTTGTCGCGCACGCCTTCACGCAACGGATGATCGGTCACGGGCATGTCGTAATAGCGCATGTCCGCGAGCCAGTCGACGACATCGCGGCCGCGATGAAACCGCGCGCAACGCGGCGCCTCGCCGACCGCGAGATGAACCTTGCGTCCCGACAAATGCAGATCTTCCGCGATCTGCGCGCCCGACTGACCCGAGCCGACGACGAGCACCGCGCCGGGCGGCAGCGCATCGGCGTTGCGATATTCCGATGACTGCACCTGCACGATGTTAGCGGGCAGACGCTCGGCCATGCGCGGCACGATCGGCGTGTGATAGCCGCCCGACGCGACCACGATCTGATCCGCCGTGAACGCGCCGCGCGTGCTCGTCACGGCGAAGCGTCCTTGCGCGTCGCGCGTGACGCGCGTGACCGCCGCGCCCTCAAGCACCGGCGCATTCACCTTGGCGATGAACGCATCGAGGTATTCGATGATCTCGTCCTTCTTCATGAAGCCGTGCGGGTCCGCGCCCTGATACGGATGCCCCGGCAACGCGCATTGCCAGTTGGGCGTCACGAGGCAGAACGTGTCCCAGCGCTGCGTGCGCCATGTGTGCGTGACGCTGTGCTTCTCGAGCACGAGATGATCGATGCTGGCCTGCTTCAGGAAGTAGCTGGCCGAAAGCCCGGCCTGTCCGCCGCCGATGACGATCACGCTGTAATGCGCCGGCGCGGTCTGCGATGAATCGATGTTCGACATATTCAATCCCTCTGCCATTCGACAAGTGAGTCAATCGAGCGCCAGCACGGTGACGCGTGCGTCGTGCGCCTCGCTGAAGCGCCTCGCATCCTCTTCGATGCGCGCAAGCTGATCGAGCGCGGCCGAGCACGCGAAGCCGTATTTCTCCCGCACGCGCTCCGAGCCGATGTTCAGCGCCTCGCGCGAACGCGCGACGAAATCGCCGACGCTATAGCTTTCGCCTGCCGCGAAATACTCGCCGACGACGGTCGAAGGCGAATAGCAGTTCGCCTCGACGCCGTCGGGCCAACGAACCAGAAAATGCATCACTGGCATGGTGTAGCCTCGGTTGCGAGGTTTATCGCGCGCATATGAACGGCTCCTCGTTCAGGTTCCATAGCAACGCGGCATCGCCGTCGCGCGTCAACACGACTTCACTCGATGCATCCACTTCGCCGATCACCGCGCTCGCGAGGTCGCGCGAAGCAAAGCGTGCGAGCACTTCATCGACATGTTCGGGGCGCACGGACAGCACGAAGCCGAAGCTCGGAAACGCCGTGAGCCAGCGCTCGAAATCGACGCCTTCGGGACATGGCAAGGCATCGAGATCGATGCGCACGCCGGCCTTCGAACATTCGACCAACATCAGCGCGGTGCCGAGCGCGCCCGCCATGCTGATGTCCTTCGCGGCATCGCACAGGCCGTCTTCGGCTAGCGCAGGCAGCAGTTCGTAATCGCCGCGCGCGCGGCCAGCAGGCGCGCCGACCGATGCATTCCAGAACGGATAAGGCTCCTCGAAATGGCCGCGCAAATCGACCGCCATCACGAGCGCATCGCCGGGGCGCGCGTCGAAGCTCGTCAGAAGCTTCTTGGCCCGCCCGACGATCGCCACCGCGAGCTGCGCGCCGTCGCTGCGC
Organism: Caballeronia sp. PC1; assembly: GCF_021353155.1. Classification (NCBI taxonomy): domain Bacteria; kingdom Pseudomonadati; phylum Pseudomonadota; class Betaproteobacteria; order Burkholderiales; family Burkholderiaceae; genus Caballeronia; species Caballeronia sp. PC1. The sequence continues at coordinate 86,760 of NZ_JAJUBH010000002.1, read as the reverse complement.
ACGTTGCTATGGCCGCCGACGATCGGCACGCGATACGCCGACGATGCCGCCGCCATGCCCGCGAGCACGTCGGATGCCGCTTGCGCGTCGCCGCTCCACAAGGCATCGACGACGGCGAGCGGACGTCCGCCCATCGCGTAGATGTCGCTCACGTTCACCATCACGCCGCTGTAGCCCGCGAACCACGGCATCGCGCGCACGAAGTCGCTCACCAGCCCTTCGATCGCGAAGAGCAGATAGCCGTCGCCATCGGGAATCGCGGCGCAGTCGTCGCCTATCGGCACGTTCGGCACCGAATACGCGAAAGCAGGCAGTCGCGACAACACGCCCGAGATATCGCTCTTGTGACGAAACCCGCGACTCTCGCGCAAGCGTTCGACGAGACCGACGAGCGCGTTCACGACGGCCTCCGCGCCAGCGCGACGAATCCGCTTTGCGGCGTGACGCACGGCGGATACGCATCGAGTTGCGCCCGCATCAGATGATGCGCGCGGCCGAACAGCGTCTCTTCCTGCTGCGTGTCCCAGCGCAGACGCCGGAAGAGCGGCACGTTCTGCGCCTGCACATGCGCGAGAAAAGTCTCGCATCCGAGCGCGTGTGCGCTCGACACCGCGAGGCGGATCAGCGTCGAGCCGATCTTGCCGTGCGAACGAAAAGCCGCATGCACCGCGAGCCGCGAACCGAGCCATACACGCGGCTGCGTTTCGTGGATGCGTACCGTGCCGACGACCTGCTCCGGCATGCCCGCGACGCAACTCAGCGCAACGAGCAGTTGCGCGCGTTCGTCGATCTCGTCGCGATCGTCGCCGACGAACACGCCCTGCTCGATGCAGAACACCGCGCGGCGCAGCTTGTACGCTTCATCCGCTTCCCACGGCAGCGTCGCCCACTTGACGCGATACTCGACCGGCGTGTAGGCGAGATCGAATGCATCGCCTTCGATGGCTTCGACGAACATGTCACACCTCGTACGAAGAAAGCGACGAGCACGCGCCGCATTTGGCGCAGCCCGCTTTGATATCGGCGGAGCGCATGCTGGCGTTTGCGAGCATCGCACCGATGGGCGCCAGCACTGAACGCATGAATTCCGGCGCGGGCGCGGGATGATCTTCGAGCGGCGTGCCGCTGATCGGCACGAACGGCACGACGAACGGATACACGCCGAGCGCGATGAGCTCACGCGCCGTATCGACGATGGCCTGGGCGCTGTCGCCCAGCCCCGCGAGAATGTACGTGCTCACCTGTCCGCGTCCGAACACGGCCACCGCCGCCTCGAAGGCTTCCATGTAACGCGCGACCGGCACCGTCGCCTTGCCCGGCATGATGCGTTCGCGCACGGAAGGCGTCACCGCTTCTAGATGCATGCCGAGCGTGTCGATGCCGCTTGCCTTCATGCGCTCGAACCAACGATCGTCGTCGGGCGGCTCACATTGCGCCTGGATCGGCAGATCGACCGCGGCCTTGATCGCGAAGGCGCTTTCGCAAAGGATCTGCGCGCCGCGATCGGACGTCGGCGGCGTGCCGGTAGTGAGCACCATATGCTTGACGCCATCCAGCAGCACGGCGGCGCGCGCCACTTCGGCAAGCTGCTCCGGCGTCTTGCGCGCAATCGTGCGCCCCGCAGCGAGCGACTGGCCGATCGCGCAGAACTTGCACGACTTGCGTCGGCTCTCGTAGCGGATGCAGGTTTGCAGCACGGTCGTCGCGAGCACGTCCGCGCTATGCAGCGTCGCGATGTGCGAGTACGGCACGCCGTCGAGCGTCTGCATCGCATAGAAGCGCGGCGCCTTCGGAAAGCTGATGCTCGCAATCGGAATCGCATTGCGCATCAGCGCGCTTTTGCCGCTCCCATCGGGCTCTCCGGCGACGAACGGCGACTCCCACGCGGTGCTCGTATGCACGGGCACCATGATGGTCACGCCATCGACCGTCACCGCCTTGTGATCCGACGGTCCCGCGCCGCCGCGCCGGCTCGACACACCCGCGCGCGGATCGACGAGCCGCAGGCCCGTCGACTGAAGCTCAGTCATCAATTGCCGTGTCGATGCCGGCAGGTTCTCTTGAGCGCTCATCGTGTTCGGTGTCCTTGAAGGAAGTGACAGGCGATGCCGGGCGATCGTTGATCGCGAGGCTCAGCAACTCGGGCCGTGCGTAATGACCGACCGAATCCATCATGCGTTTGCGCTTCGTGATGAGCGCCATGTCGAGATCGGCGATCACCATGCCCTCGCCTTCGCGCAAAGGCTCGGCGAGATGCTGGCCTTCGGGCGAGACGATCGCCGTATTGCAGCCGCCGCGCAGTGCGCGTTGCAGGTTCGGATCGGGCGTGACGGCTTCGATCTGCGCATCGGTCAGCCAGCCCGTTGCATTGACGACGAAGCAGCCCGATTCGAGCGCGTGATGGCGGATCGTCACTTCGATCTGCTCCGCGAAGATCGGACCGACCAGCGAGCCGGGGAACTGGCTGCAATGGATCTCTTCGTGCTGCGTCATCAGCGCATAGCGCGCGAGCGGGTTGTAGTGTTCCCAGCAAGCGAGCGCACCGACCCGTCCCACGCCCGTTTCGACGACCTTTAGACCGGCTGCGTCGCCTTGTCCCCAGATCATGCGTTCATGAAACGTCGGCGTGATCTTCCGGCGCTTGAGCAGCAGCTTGCCGTCGGTATCGAAGATCAGTTGCGTGTTGTACAGGCTGCCGTGGTCGCGCTCGTTCACGCCGAGCACGACGACCATGTTCGCGAGCCGCGCGTGTTCGGCCACCGCCTGCGTGACCGGACCCGGCACCACGACCGCTTCCTCGTAGAGCTTCATGTGATCCGCGCCCGATGCCACCGGCGCGCGCACGAACGAGAAATACGGGTAATACGGCACGAAGGTCTCGGGGAACACAATGAGCTGCACGCCCTGCGCCGCAGCTTCGTCGATGGCCGTGCAGACGCGGTCGAGCGTGCCGTCCGGACGCTCGAAGTCCGGCGTGATCTGCACGGCGGCGGCGCGCACGATGCGCTTTTTCGAAAGGGCATCGGCCATGATCGTCACACGGTCCACGTATGGATGACGAGCGCGTTCTCCTTGCGATGAAGCAGCTGGATATCGAGAACGTCGAGCGGGTTGATCGGACGAATGCCTTCGATGAGCGAGGCTTCGCCGTGTCCGTACAGCGCCTGCAACGCGAAGCGGCACGCGTAGACCTTGCCACCTTCGGCCATGAACTTCTGCAGTTGCTTGTTGAAGTTGAGATGGCCGGGGAAGGCTTCGTCGCCGAGCGTCGGAAAGCCGCGTTGCAGACCGAGCGTGACGCCGGGGCCGTAGAGCAGCACCGACGTATCGAAGCCCTTGCGTTGCAGGCGCGTGGCCTGCAGCATGTTCACGAAACCGATCGAGCCTTCGAACGCAACCGTATGAAACGTGACGAGCGCTTTTTCACCGGGTTCGGCCTTCACATCCTCGAAGACCTTCTCTTCGTAGTCGACCAGAAAGTCGCCGTTCTTGTGAAGCGGTTGATTGACTGCGGGCATGGCATTCTCCGATGTATGGGTTCGCGAACGAGCCGTCGCGCTCGATCGTTATCGATCGCTTTCATCGCGACGGCGAACGCTAAAACGCAACGGATATGCCAATGATTGGCCCGCGAAATGCAATCACTTTGCAATCAAGCAAAACGATCTTGCATGCGCGAACCGAAAATTTTTTGCGGAAGCCTTGATTCACGGGCCTTCGCGACGCGCCGCCTCGCTCATGCCCACACAGCCCACGCACGATTTCAGCGCAGAAAAGCGTGTGCATGGTGCGCGGCACACCGAAGCCGTGCATCGATGCGATCAATGCAATCAAGTGCGATCAGCGCATGCGATCTCTTTTCGATCGATTGTTTTGTCATGCTAAGGTCATCCGAACCATCGCCGGAGACATCGCGGTCATGAATCAGCTTGCGCATCACTGGGTCAGGAAGCTCGAAGACAGCAGAAAGCCCGCTTATCTGACGATTCCCGATCTGATCGAGGAAGACCTCGCGAGCGGCCGGCTTCGTCCGAGAGACCGGCTGCCCGGTCTGCGCGACCTCGCCGATCTGCTCGGGCTGAACTACACGACCGTCGCGCGCGCGTATGCCGAAGCGCGCAAGCGCGGCCTGCTCGATTCACGCGCGGGCAGCGGCACGTTCGTGCGCGGCAGAACGCAGACGTTGCCGCTCGCGGGTGGCAGCAGTGTCGAGATGTCGATGAACATGCCGCCCGAACCGCCCGCGCTCGCGGCGCGGCTGCGTGCATCGGCGGCGAGTCTGATGGAGCGCGCCGATCCGTTTCAGTTGCTGCGCTATCAGGATTTCGGCGGCACGGCGGCGGATCGTGTTGCGGGACGCGAGTGGCTCAAGGCGCGCATTCCCGATGTCGATGTCGATACCGTGCTCGTCTGTCCCGGCATTCATGGCGCGCTCGTCGCGCTGGTCTCGCAGCTTGCGCGGCCCGGTGAAATAATCTGTCTGGACTCGCTCGCTTATCCGGGGATCAAGGCGATCGCATCGCAACTGGGCGTGCGCCTGCAAGCCGTGCCGCGCGACGATGAAGGGCCGCTGCCGCATGCGTTCGAAACATTGTGTCGAACGGAAAAGCCCGGCGGCTTCTATTGCAATCCGACCTTGCAGAATCCGAGCACGTTGACGTTGACACGGCAGCGGCGCGAAGCGCTGGCGGATGTGGCCCTGCGCTACAACGTGCCGATCATCGAGGACGAGCCTTATGGGATGTTGCCTTGCGATGCACCCGCCACGCTTGCCGAACTTGCGCCCGAACTGACGTATCACGTGACGGGCTTATCGAAGACGCTCGGCGCGGGGTTGCGTGTCGCGTATCTGAAAGCGCCGACGTCGCGGCAGACTCAGCGCATCGCGGGAGCGTTGCGGGCGACGACGGTCATGCCGAGTCCGTTCACCGTGCTGCTCGCAACGCAATGGATCAACGATGGCACCGCCGCCGACGTGCTCGATTCCATTCGCGATGAAGCAGCGGCGAGGCAGGCCATCGCGTCGGCGGAGCTTCGAGGTCTCGCCTTCGACGCGGATCCGCAAGGGTTTCATCTCTGGCTGCCCGTGCCTTCCATGTCCGACTGGAGCGCGCCCGAACTTGCCTTGCAGTTGCGCAATCAGGGCATCGGCGCGGTGGCCGGCGCCGCGTTCTCTACCGATGGCAATCCGCCGAATGCACTGCGGCTGTGTCTCGGCGGGCCGCAGGATCGCGAGGATTGCCGCGAAGCGCTAAGGCGCGTGGCGGACATGATGGCCGATCCGCATCATCTGCATATGCCCATGCTTTGAAGCGATGCGTACCATCAAGCGCCGGTGGCGTAACGTCGGCAATGCTCTAGGTAGCCCGCTTCGTGGCTGCTCACCAACTGCACGATGCTGTTCCAAAGCCATAGCGGCGCGTCGATGTTCTTCGATCGATTGCGGCCGAGTTCGGCTCGCCACTCCCGCTTCGTAGCGTCGTCCATCTGCCGCGCATGCGCCTTGCCTACGACGCCCGCGAGATAGTGCGCGACGTGCATCGCGTCATCCTTGCCGAGTTGCCCGATTTCGAGCTTCATGTCCTGTGGCAACAACTCGCGGATCACCACGCCGCGATCGAGCAGGCGTGCCGCGCGCATGCGTTCACCGAGATACGGCGACAGGTTTCGCGCACCTTCGAGGACGCGCAAGGCGTTGTCGCGCGGCATCGCGACGTCTTCGTACCGTGGCGCGGCGGCCTTCACACCTTCCTTCCCTTGTCTTCCAAACGGCTTACACGGACGTCGAGTCACGCAGCCATTCAGGTGTCGAAGCGTGTCTCCAGCACCCCGGCGATATTCGCCAGATTCGCCTTGAGCTGTTCCAGTGCGAACGACAGCGTCGACAACGCCTGCAACTACCATGAATCGTTCGCGGATTCGAGAATGACGTTCGCGATATCCGATTGGACAGCAGTGGACGCATCGTTCAGCGGCCCGAGAGAGCGTTCGGCAGGCGGCAGCTGCGCATCCACGTAGCCAGTGCCTGCAGATAGCCGCTTGCGCATTCGCGCACGAGGTCGATGCACTCCGCGAGCGGCTCCCTTTCCTTCTCTGTCAGCCAGCCGCATTGCGATTGCCCGATGCGATCGAGCAGCACCAGTCCATGCCATAGCGTCTCGAAAGCGAGTAGCGCGGCGCCGAGCGACGATCCGGTTTCGAAGCACGCACGCACGCGCGTCTCGCCGCAGACCGCGCACGCTTCGACGAGATGGCGCAGAAAACTCTCATGCAGCGCATCGACGCGTTCGCAGTTTTCGAGCGGACCGAGGATCGGCATGGTCGCGAGCAGCGCGCGGCCGTCATCGAGAAGCTCGCCCATGATCTCGAAGGCGCACGAACGGGACAGTTGCGGCCACACGCTCAATGACACACCGATGCCGATGGCCGCACCCAGCGCGATCGCTTCCGCGCGCGACACCGCGCCTGCAACACCTGCAGATGGTTCGAGTGCGAGCGACGCCGCGACGACGATGCTGTAGTTGGTCGTCGGGAAGAGCGTCGACGCAAGGCATGTGACGAGCGTCGCGAGGGCGAGTCTCGGGAAGGCATTGGCGGCATCGGGGAAAAATGCAGCGTCGCCAGACCTACCGCGGCCCCGATTGCCGCGCCGATCATCTGGCCTACGCCGTACTTGAGGCTGCGGTCGAAGCTCACCTGCGGCGTGAACAGGCGGGAAAAAACGCCCCACGTGGTACTCGATGAACCGACGAAATTCATGCACGCATACGTCAGCGCGCTCGCGATGAGCGACTGCACGCACATGCGCAGCGCATCGAACCGGCCGATACGTCGGGGGCGTCGTCCTTGACTGTCGCTTCGGCTTGAATCGCCGAGAATATTGCACGAGATACGGGGCGGTTTCTCGATGCGAGCATCGCTTGTGTCCATGCCACGCCATTGCGATTGCTGAAATGGCGCATCCCGGGGTATTCGTACCTTCCGTGCAAATTCTGGCGGCGGGTTGCCGCTGCCCCTTATGCAGTAAGGCTCCGCCGGGCTATGGCATCGCGTTGAAACTCAATCTTGCAAGCCATTAATCGGAAAGGAATTTTCGAAGAAAACCGCCAGAATTTGCACGTAAGGTACGAATACCCCTATCCGCGGTCGACTTCGCTGAACGCTCAGCTCATCGCCCAAGCCATCCGCTGGAGACGGATTACTGGCGAAGCTGTTGTGTGTGTCTTGCGGCTTAGACGATTAGTTGCATTACATCGTTGGACCCCGTAACGCTACGCCCGCTCGCAATCTCGCATCCGAGCTATAGCTGACATCCCGCGCCACCCGGGCTTCGGCGTCGGACTGATCCTTCACTTGGGGCACGTGACGCGATTCCGTAGCGGCCGGATCGGTCACGTCCCGCAATGCTCCAGCTCCCTACGATGCGATTCGGCGTTGGCAAACGGGGCGGCGCCCGACGCAAGCAAAATCAGCAGTGCGATGGGAAGCAACGAGTTGGGCATTCTCGCATCCAACATGAGTACAACTGCCCGCAGCGTGCGGATGAGCGAGCGAGCCTCATCTCCCTCCTTCGAAATCCCCGCGGGTGCCTTCCAGACTAATCTGCGGCGCCAGCAGGCATGGAGAGCCGCACGGTGTGCCGTTCCCGGATGGCATCGAGCCGGGAACCTGCTCGCGGCTCAACACCCCTCTGATGACGCGACCGTCGCGCTCGACCACGATCTGCACATCGAGTATCGCACCCGCCTGCGGCGCTCCCGGAAACTCGATGTGCATCGAGCCGGTGCAGTCACTATTCACCTGATACTCGCCGGTCTGCCCCTGCGCGAAACCCGCCGAATTGACCACGCCTGGTCGCGCCATACCGGTGTTCATCAGGAAGTCTTTGCGCGTGAACGACCCTCTGCCATCGAACGTCTGTACGGCTACGCCGTCGATCAGTTGCGGACTCGCGTACGGATAGATCGTTCCGCCAACGATGATGCCGACCAGCGAACCGTGAGCGGCAAAGGCGTAGGTCCCTCTCAGGGTAGCGTTCGAGCACTGGTGATCATCGGCGCGTGCGACGCCGCCCGAGAGCAGCAACGCGCCCGCCAAGGCCGTGTAAGCACTCCAGAATCGGTGTTTCATTTCAGTCCCCTTTGTCATCGACACTTGTCCATACTGCGGCGGCGGCGGGAAGCCAACAATGGAGACGAGGTGAAGAAATCATGAATGGGAGGCGCTTTCCAGGCTTCGCGAGGAAGAAAACTGCCCTACTCTTTATCGAAACGGATCGCCGGCATTCATGGAGGCGCCTCGTGTCGAAAAAACCAGACAACCGTTCACGACTCACGACGGCCATGACTGCCCGCCAACGCTGGACGATACTGGTGGCGAGCACAGGTGGCGCACTCGAAGTCTTCGATTTCGTGATCTATGGCTTCTTCGCCCGCAACATTGGCGCTGCATTTTTCTCTCTGCACGCGGGCACATCCGGCGAAATGCTGTCTTTCATGGTGCTTGCCATCGGCTATCTGTCGAGACCTGTCGGCGGCATCCTGTTTGGCCGCCTGGGCGATCTGTATGGCCGGCGCATTGCCTTCCTGTCGTCCGCGATGATTGCGTCCGTGGCGACCTTCCTCATTGGAGTGCTTCCTACGTATTCCGACTGGGGCATCGCCGCGCCCGTGCTTCTCGTGCTGCTGCGATTGATTCAGGGATTGTGTCTTGGTGGAGAACTCCCGGGTGCCGTCGTCTATGCGGTGGAAACCGCCCGCGCCCGACCGGGGTTCCTATGCGGCATCGTGTTCGTCGCCGTCAACCTCGCCCTGCTCCTCGCGACCTGCGTCAATCTCGTTGTGCAAAGATCGTTCACTCCCGTCCAGATGGACGAGTACGGCTGGCGGCTCGGCTTTCTCATCGGCGGCATGATCGGTCTTTTGAGCTTCGCGATACGCAGGCGTCTCGCCGAAACCGACGAGTACGCCCGCGCCGTCTGCGCGCGCCATCGTGCGCCCTTCAGCATGCTCTGCCGTCGACATTCCATGCGCCTGGTGACGGGCACCGGCGCGTGCCTTCTGGTAGGTGCGTCGAGCGGCATCTTGATCGGTTATCTGCCGTCCTATCTGCGCGGACTCCACTATGAGCAGGCCCAGATCATCGACGCGCAAATCAGATATCTCATCGTCGTCGCGGCGTGCATCCTCGTTACATCGCATCTCGGCGACCGCGTGTCCCGCCGTCAGGTGTTCAGACTCGGCACGGTTCTCTCCGCACTCTTCGCGCCCATCTTTTTCATCGCGGTGACGAATCGTTTGTGCAGCCTGGCCCCGTTATATGTCATGGCCGGGGTCGTCGCATCACTGGCGAACGGCACTTACGCTGTAAGCGGCTCGGCAACTCACCTTGAATGTAGCTGAAACAGTTGGGAGTATCGTGTCCACTAAAGCGAATAAGCGGACACGTGAACACTATCGAAGAAGAGGCGTTGCCGACGCGTCGCCGTCGTCGGCGCTACACCGAAGAATTCAAGGCGCGCGTTGTCGCCGCTTGCCAAGGCACCGGCGTGTCAGTGTCGGCCGTGGCGCTGGAACATCGGCTCAACGCGAATCTATTGCGCCGCTGGCTTGATCAGGCAGAAGGCAAACTTCCAAAGCGTTTGTCTGAAGGCCCGGCAGAAGCTCAATCGACACCCCTACCAGCGTTCGTCCCTGTTGCTATGGGAGTAAAGGAGGTAGCCTCGACGGAGATCCGTGTCGAAGTTCGCCGGGGCAGTCAGTCGATAACCGTGAGCTGGCCGGTCTCCGAAGCCGCGCAATGCGCGACGTGGCTGCGCGAGTGGCTGCGGTGATTCGTGTCGACGAGATCTGGCTAGCAGTCGATCCGCTGGACATGCGGGCCGGCTTCGACACGGCGTTGGGGCGCGTGGTGAAGGTGTTCGGCGCCGCGCATCCGCACCACGCCTATCTGTTCACCAACCGCCGCGCCAACCGACTGAAGGTTCTCGTCCACGATGGCATCGGCATCTGGTTGGCAGCGCGCCGGCTGAACGAGGGGCGGTTCGTCTGGCCGCACGCTGGCAGCGAACCCAAGCAGCAGTTGCTCACGCACGAGCAACTGGCGGGCTTGGTGCTCGGGCTGCCGTGGCAGCGCATCGGCCAAGATGGCGTGATACGCATAATCTGACGCGTTAAGGGCGACGTATACAGTTCTGCTTCTCGCGTTTGCGGGGTTCTGGCAGACTGGTCTGCATGAACCCGCCGGCCGACCTCGACGACCTCAATCCAGAGCAGTTGCGCGCCCTCGCAGCGCAACTGCTCGCCGAGGTCCACGCCAAGGATCTGGAGGTAACGGAGAAACGGCGAGAGCTCGGTGAGCTAGAACGGGAGCTGCATTACCGACAAACTCGCATCGACCAACTGACTCACGAGATCTCCGTGCTCAGGCGCCAGCAGTTTGGCCGGCGCAGCGAACAGCTCAACAGCGAGCAAATGAGCCTGCTTGACGAGGCGATTGATGGCGACCTGGCTGCCATTGAGATAGAGCTCGAAGAGCTCGAGCCTTCACGCAAGCGCCAACACGAACCGTCCAAGCGCGCACCCTTGCCGCCGCAGTTGCCGCGTGTCGACATCCGTCACGAACCGGACAACACGGTGTGCCAATGCGGATGCGAACGTGTTCGTATCGGCGAAGACATCAGCGAGAAGTTAGATTACGCGCCGGGCGTGTTCAAGGTGGAGCGACACATTCGCGGTAAATGGGTATGTCGCCACTGTGAGACGCTAATCCAGGCACCCGTGCCCGCGCACGTCATCGACAAGGGCATCCCAACCACCGGACTTCTAGCGTCGGTACTGGTCAACAAATTCGCAGATCACTTGCCGCTGTACCGTCAGGAGCAGATCTTTGCTCGGGCGGGCCTGGCGATACCGAGATCCACGCTGGGAGCGTGGGTGGGCACATGTGGCGCGCAGTTGCAGCCACTGGTCGACGCCCTTCGTCGAGAGATCTTGCAGCAAGGCGTGTTGCACGCCGACGAAACGCCGGTGCAGATGCTCAGCCCCGGCAAGGGAAGACGCATCGGGCTTATCTGTGGGCATATACGTCCACGCAATTCAGTCACCTTCGCGCGGTGGTGTACGACTTCGCGGGCAGCCGAGCTGGAGAGCATGCCCGTACGTTCTTAGACGGCTGGCGTGGCAAGCTGGTGTGTGATGACTACGGCGGTTACAAGGCCTCATTTCTTCAGGGCATCACCGAAATCGGCTGCGCAGCTCACGCGAGGCGCAAATTCTTCGAACTGCACGCCAATCACAGCAGCCAGCTTGCTGAGCAGGCGCTACCGTTCTTCACCGAGCTCTATGACATCGAGCGCGATGCCGCGACCTTGGATGTCGAAGCTCGACGCCAACTTCGTAAAAGCCGAGCCAAGCCCGTGTGCGACGCGCTCTATGAATGGCTTGTCACACAGCGGAAACTCGTTTCTGACGGATCGGCCATTGCGAAGGCTTTGGATTACAGCCTGAAGCGCTGGGAGGCGCTGACGCGCTACCTCGATGACGGGCACGTACCAATCGACAACAATTGGGTCGAAAATCAAATACGCCCATGGGCCATCGGCAGGACCAATTGGTTGTTTGCGGGGTCGCTTCGCGCAGGCCAACGTGGGGCTGTGATCATGAGCCTCATTCGCTCAGCGCAACTGAACGGGCACGAACCCCACGCGTATCTGAAAGACATCCTGACACGCTTGCCGGCCCACAAAGCGTGCGATATCGCATCTTTGCTGCCTCATAACTGGCAGCCTCTCACGTCTGTCGCGTAGCCCTTCGCCCGTCAAGACGGGTTCGCTGGCCGCTTACCTTACGCTTGCGCAATCGCCGAGTCGTTTCCGCTCGACGTCCGGTTCAGCGGCGTCGCTACCGCGATGAATCTCGGGCTCACCTTGGCGCTCGGGCTGACACCCCTCGCTGCGCATTTCCTGGATGCGCGACTGCGCGCTTCGCCCGCGCTCGTCATGGTGGCGTGCGCGCTGCTGTCGTTCGCCGCATCGTTCGGGATGGCACGCAACGCCCGGCCGGCCAACGCAACGGATGTGAACATACGATCGCCCCTGAGAGAGCGCCCATGAACACGCCTGGCTCCGCCGACATGGAAGACGTCGAACTGGACACGCGCCGCTACGAGTTGCGGCGCCGCGGCGAACCGGTCAAGCTCGAACGTCTGCCGATGGAGCTGCTGATCCTGATGGCATCACGCAACGGGCAGCTCGTCACGCGCGCGGACATCGTGCGGGCGCTGTGGGGCGTGAATGCGTACCGAGAAACCGACACCAGCATCAATACGGCCATCCGTAAGATCCGTGTCGCGCTCGACGCAGACCCGGATGTTCCGCGCTATCTGATCACAGTCAAGGGCAAGGGCTACCGTCTGGAAGGCATTCGAACAGTGGCCGGGGAGCCGGGCGCGCAAGCCGCGCCTGTTACACCCGCTGCACCGATCCGCGTACTGGTTTTGCCGTTCGAGAACAATAGCGACGACATCGGTCTCGACAGTTTTTGCGCCGCGCTCGCTGACGAGACCTCCGCGAATGTCGGCATGCTTGATCCGCAGCGGATCCTGGTGATCGCTCGCACTACGGCCGCTCGCTATCAGCGGGCCAACAAGAGCATCGCGCAGATCGCTCGCGAGCTCGATGTCGACTATGTGCTAGAAGGATCGCTGATGCGCGAAGGCGGACGGGTTCGCATCCTGGCGCAACTGATTCGCTCCTTCGATCAAGTGCAGCTCCTGAGCTGCGCGCACGAGCCGATGGCCAAAGGCGCGCTCGATATTCAAAAGGAAGTTGGTGCGGCGCTAGCGAGGGAGGTCTCGCCCGCACTAGCCGAGCGGCAGCAACACAGGTTGTCACGCAGGCTTCCGATCGATCCGGCCGCGCACGACGCGTATCTGCGTGGCCGCTATTACTGGACGCGCCGCGTGCATTTTGATGCCGGCTTCGCCGCACATCATGCGCTGAACGACGAGGACTTCATACGTGCGCACAGCTACTTCGAGACCGCCCTAGATCTCGACCCGACCTATGCACTGGGCTACGTGGGGATGTCGAACATCTACGGCTCCACGGCAACTCATGGCTTCTATGCGCCCTCGCAGGGCTATCCGAAAGCGCGCGAGGCGGCACTGCGCGCCTTGGAGCTCGACCCAAGCCTTCCCGAGGCGCATCAGGCCCTCGCGGGCGTTCATTACTTCTACGACTGGGACTGGCGCCGCGCGGAAGAGGAGTTTCTCGCGGCCCTGCGCCTGAACCCTAGCCACGCCGAAACCAGCCGCCTCTATGCGCGATTGTTGCTCGTGCTCGGCCGGGAGGCGGAAGGACGCGCCCAGTTTGAACTCGCGGAAAGAGTCGATCCCCTCGGATTCGAAGGTTCGCGTGTCTTTGGGCTCGTGCAGTCGGGCCGGTATGACGAAGTGATTCGCGAGTATCTCAGCGCGGGGCGTGGCCCGAGCTCGCCGCTCATATATCAATTGCTCGCGACCGCTTTCGAGGTCGAGGAGCATTTCGAGGAAGCGATCGACGCAACCATCGACGCACTCACACGCTGCAATGAATTCGCCCGTGCCGAGGCGATTCGGACAGTGTGGTGTTCGGGCGGCTATAAAAAGGTTCTCGAATGGTACCTGCAAGATTTGCTGGCAAGACGGCGACACCGATATACCTCGCCTTTCCTGCTCGCCGAGATCTACGCGCGGCTCGAGAGGCCGGACGAGATGTTCCACTGGCTTGAAGTCGCGCTCGCAGAACGCTCGCCCCGGCTTTGCGAGCTTCGCACGAACGCGTGGTTCAGGCGTTTCCGCTCGATGGGACGTTTCCGCAATGTCGAACGGCGCATCGGCCACTGACTTTCCGTGGGACGACCGTTCAGTGATGGCGAAACGTATCGGACCGCATACGCATTTCACTCGACCGGGCAGAATCGCCAGGACTGGAAGAACTTCGGTCCAGGGACGAAAGCGAACCTGCGCTCGCCGACGTATCTGCTACGCCGCCGATATCCTTTGCGGACTGCGTTGATTGAGGCTGCTGGGTCGACGGTCTGTCTTGCGCCCAAACGTGGCACGAGACGACCATCGCCGCGACAACCGCTACGACTTGGGTCATTTTCATTTTCAGCTTACTCCGGTTCCGGATTTAGCACGGCTGTCGAGAAACCAGTCGTGAACGTCGGCGCGTAGAAGAGCCTGCGGATGGCTGTGACTTCGCGCCTAGCCGTCAGGGTGCGCCGAGCGGCGCACGGGGGCCATCGACGAAACCTGAAGAAACGCTTAAGCACGCCCGGTTGAGCCGGCGTCCAGTCGGCAATCCGCACATAAGTGTGTCGCGGATCGACGCCAAGCGGACCACCGATATGCCGAAGCGCACGACTGCAAAGCTTCCCGCAGCGGTCATTCCCTGCGATCGAAAAGAAGCGAGCGCTATCGTCGATGCCTCGACGTCGCCAATGTCTGGTTGATGTTGGCCGTCGACGATTGCTTGTCTGAGGCCCGAGTGGAGCTATTTCCCGACGGCCGCCGACGCAGTACGGTAGATCCCAATTGATGCGGGGGAATAGGCTTGGCTCAGTCATTTCGCCAATTTTTGGACCTATCGGCCGAAATCTCAGAATAGTAACGTCACGTTATGTCATGGATCACGCGCAAAGGCGAAAGTAGCTGACCTGCGCCCGTGGCGCAAGAGACATCATTTATGGCCGAATGCCAAAGGACAAATATGACCCGCTTGAACTGGAAAGAGATCGCGCCGGACGGCGCAAAAGCGCTTTTCGGTATCCATCACTATGTGACCAAGAGCACCAACCTGCCAGAGGAACTCATCCATCTCGTCTTCCTCCGTGTTTCTCAAATCAACGGATGCGCCCATTGCATCGACATGCACAGTCGCGATCTTAGAAAGACCATGTCCATCGACAAGATCACGTTGGTAACGGTGTGGGACGAGGTTCCGCACCTGTTCTCCGATCAGGAGCGCGCCGCCTTGGGTTGGGCCGAAGAAGTGACTCGCGTCAGCGAAACGCATGCTTCGGATGAGGCTTACGCAGCGGCCTCAGCGGCATTCGCACCGAAAGATCTCGTCGATCTCACGATAACGATCGCCGCGATGAACGCTTTCAACCGTCTCGGCGCTCCATTCCGCCTTCCTGTCGCCGCCAGGATCTGAGTCCACGAAGGCATCTGACAGCGACGCGTCCGTCAGAATTTGCGCTACGTCTCATGCCGACAGAGACGACCCCATGCTGCAGCCGCGACTGAAGATGCGTTTGCCATTTGTGAACTGATGTGGGAGGGTCACGCTCATACCGAAGCTCGGTGTCTAACCGACGCTTTCACGTCTTCACGCGTTAAGTCTGATCTGTAGCGCCAAGTCAATCGAATCTGAACGACCGTTACACGCCAGGAAATGTTCATTTTCCTGGCAATCTTATGTGACTGCTATTGGCCGCAGGTACTCATCCGACTGCCGCGAGAACTGACCCATCGGTCGTCCCGACCACCCGATCATGATGCGTCCACATCCGAAATCACTTGGGTGATGTGTCATCCCTCCCGACAAGCGGCATTTTTGTCGCCATCACGTCGTGAAAAAGCGCATTCGCGTCAGGAGGCAAGGATACGCCACCGAACGACCGACGATCTCCGCGTCGATCAGCGGTTCCCCGGCCAAATCCCCGTTGGCCTGCGAAATCCCGCGCGCCATATGCTCGGCAAGTGCAAGTGCGTATTGCCCACATATGGGGTCACGCCTGAAGACGCTGTTTCAAAAATTCAAGCACCCGGTCACGGACTTTGAGGGTCGGCTCTCCCTCTTTGTCAATCAAATTCTGCGTGAGTACGCTATGAGGCGATGGCACATGCTTGGCCACGAATGGCGCGACATCCTTATTCGCCACCTCGTCCGGCAACACGATGCCTTCAAAATGCTCGCCCAATGCGTTCTGGTAAGCCGTAAACCTGGCAGCAGTACACAGCGGGTCGTCACGGAAACGCAACCCAACTACTTTCAGGCCTTCCCGATCCAGTCTGGAACGCACCTGGCTCAATTCTTCAGGCGAAATTTCCAAACCACCTGGGTCGTTGAGCGGCAAGGCCGGCTGCGCCAACACGGGCGCAATCAGCGCTGAGTCAAGCATCATCGTCAACGCGAAATTTCCCGTGAAGCACATGCCGACCGCACCAACGCCCGGCCCGCCGCATTCTGCGTGCGCGTGTCTAGCCAACGCGCGTAACCAGTGCGTCACCTTGCTTGAGCGCCCGGATTGCATAGCGCTGAACTCGGCGCTAATGCAGAGGCGTTGCAGTACCGCTGCCCCTTCGTCGGCGTCAACCACCGCCCCATCGCGGCCGAACAAAGAGGGCATATATACGCGGAACCCTGCATCCCTGACCCAACGGGCAAAACGGGCGACAGGGGGACTAATGCCCGGCACTTCCGGCATTACGATAACCGCAGGTCCAGCACCCGCCAGATACACTTTCTTACTGTCACCCTCAAACTCAAACTGCCAGGTTGAAAAATCGTCCAAGGGATCATCGACACTGACATCGCGCGTATTCATGCACAACTCCTTTATGCCGATTGCGCGCCCGAGCTTGCGCGCTTCGAACTCTTATCTAACGGGCTGCAATTAATATAGTGCAGGCGTGTTCGAAATGGGTAAATATTGGTTAAGTGGCGTGCATGGACACGTCGTCACTTGGCACAAAATTGCGAATTGCTGCCACAATCGGCCACGGCCGAGCCATAGCCACTGGACTTCATCCATTCGCTCACGGCGATCAACGTCGGCGAGGAACTAACTTATCGACTACAGTCTCGTCATTTATGGCGAGATCTCCCTGCGGTCGGGCATTCGACGGCGGCTATGGGAGTGGTTCAGTCATCCGAGCCCGCGTTTCGGGGACCCGGCATGTCGCGCTGGCACCAGCGCGGGATCAAGCCGCGCGCGCCCGAGCGAATCTTCGGTAAGACGGACCACTACGTTTCCAGCTTGGCAAAACGACCATATCGGCGGTCATTGGGTGACACGATTCTTCGTGTGCATGAAGCTTACGCTGCACGAACGACGTTGCCGACCGGTTGACCGATACTGAGCTTGTGCTATTTCAACAGCACCTCAGGCAACGCCATCGAACGTGAGCCGCCAATGTGCGGCCCCGTTGACTCTTCCCCCGCAAAGCCGGTGACAACGTTAATTCGCTTTCTGCAAACTCTTGAATTTACGCGCTTTCGGTATGCGCCGATGCGTCGGGTCCGCGAAGTGACAACTTTGATTTGGTCTACGGTCGCGCCCGCGTCGGTGATTTGTGGGCCAGTCGGATCGCAGAGGCCACTTGGATCGCATCTCGATCGAATGTGATCAATAACACCTCGTCGGGTAGTGTCGTGCTTGGGTGCGACTCGATGAACGGCTATACCGACCGATGGGATACGGGTATCGGCATCACGCCGCTTTCATCGGGAGAAGTCTTTGGCCGGATATTTCCAAAGGAGTCGCGGATGGGCAAGCTGGCAAAAAAACCGGCGCGACGTTTCCAGGCGGCTGTTGGTTAGCGCATCACGCACGCGGCCTCCTGGGGGCGGGGCAACCCTTCAACGCCGCCTTTTTTGCCGTCTCGACGCGCACAGCGTTGTCTCCGCGCACTATATTCTGAGTAGCACGGCTAAACGCGGGTGTTTGCACCACGAACTGAGCAGTAGAGGAAATTCTAACGCCGCAAAGATAGCGCCTCCATGCTTACAATGTAGATGCAGTGCCGCAGGTCACGACTACCGGTTTGCGCAGTTTTCCGTAGGCGCGGTTGACCGGTGTTCTTTGCGTTTCTCCTCCAGTTTTACTACTTTCACCTGAGGAAAAGAAATGACATCCACGAAGATCTTCCTTGCCGCGGCGATTTCCATCGGCGCGATCATCGCGACCGTGCCCGTTGTTGGTGCGCAAGAGACAGCCGTAGCGACTTCCTCGAAATCATCCGCCAAAGCAGCAAATCGGCAACTCGCGAAGCAGGTTCAGACCACGCTGTACAAGCAAAAAGGTTTGGAATCGGCCGATATTCACGCTGTCGCTCGCAGCGGCAAGGTTACGCTGGTCGGGATGGCGCCCGATCAGAAGCAGATAGATCTCGCGGGGAAAATAGCCGAAGGCGTACCCGGTGTGTCGTCGGTTACCAACAATCTGACGGTGGAAGAAGCCGGGCATTGAAATCGGCTTCAACGTGGCCAGTTTGTCGCACGCACGTTACCGCTCCGTGAACGACGCGGGCTGTTGGGCTTGCTTGTGGTTCGACAGCCGCCGTCGACGGAATTGGCAATTTGTCGTGTTGCATCCGCCGGCTGCAGCCGCAAGGTAAGGACGCCGATCCACGGAGTGTCAATGCCTCTCGCTGGATTCGGCGATCTGATTTCGAAACGCGTAAAGGAAGACATTCACCCTGTTTGGCACGTAGCGCCTGCTCGGCATCCCGCCTAGACCGACAAATCCTGCATCGCCGCATCCTCCAAATCGATCTGCACCAGCGCGGTGTTGCCCGCCCAGCGGCGCAATCCGCAAGGCTGCGTCGAGCCCCTGTCCGACGATACCAATCTGATGATCGGAAGATCGAGGTCGATGCGAAGCTCTGGATTGGCTTCGAGCAAACTCGCAAGCATCGGCGGTGCGACGGATTGTCTGAACCCGGTTGGCGCTGTCATACGAAGCACTCTTGACGTCTTTTCCGGCAACGGCCTAAGCTCGACGCGCGCACCGGACTCCGCATCCGCCATTGCCTTGGCAAAGCGGACGAACGCTTCACCTTCGGCTGTCAGTGTGAGCGATCGAGTCAAGCCCCCGCCGCGATCTTCTTTCAGGTTCACCGACGCGACTGAGCCAGATTAAGGATGTCAGCTTCGCCCGCTGCCAGTGAGCAAGCATTCTGCATTTTCTCTGGGCATTCTCGAATGCAAACCGTGTAGTGAAAAAGTTTCGTCAGGGAAACGACGTTGTATTGGAACCCGGCATTGTTGCCACGGACGGATACTTGCTAGCAATGGCCCCTGTAATGGGGCGGAGGAGCCGCACGAGCGTCCTTATAATTCATATGCCAATGGCCGAATTTCCGCCGGAAATCGCGGAGGGCATCTCCTTTGATTTGGCCGGCGCCGATCCGTGAGTGACCGCTTAGGGATGCGGCCGAAAGCAGACTGGCGGGGCGTCGAACAACGCGCATTAGCCGGTCACTGCCCGACGCGGTCGCCCGAACCCACCCATTGCAGACCTTTGTCGATGGAAACCGACGTGTCTGCTGAAAGCTTAGGATTGGCCATTCGTCGCCCGGAGACGTCGAGCCGTAGCCACACAACTTGATCGAGTGTTGAATCGACTCGGGCGCCTCAACCAGTTTCGTCACGCACGTCGTCGCGCAGCACGAATGAAGATGACCCTAAAGCTTCTCAATGGCCGCCCGCGCGGGCGGCACCCGCGCCCGCGCCTATGCCCGGCTTCGTCAGCCAGATGAGCGGCACGATCGCGATGAAGATTACCGCGGACAGCCAAAAGATGTCGTTGAGACCAAGCATCGCGGCTTGCGTCGTGAGCGTGCGCTCGAAGAATGCCAGCGCCTGCGACGGACTTCCGCCGAGCGCGCCTTGTACCGAACCGATCGCATCGACGAAAACCGGGTTGTGCACGCTCGCCTGTTCGACGAGTTGCGAGTGATGCAGGATCGTTCGATCGTTCCAGCCTGTGTTCGCGAGCGACGTGCCGACCGCGCCCGCGAACACGCGCACGAAGTTCGAAAGTCCTGCAGCCGCCGGAATCTTCGAAGGCGGCAAGCCCGACAGGATGATGGCCGTCAGCGGCACGAAGAACAGCGCGGTGGGGATGCCTTGCAGGAGCGTCGGCACGACCAGCGTCCAGGTATCGACGCCGGTCGTGTAGTGCGAGCGCATGAAGAACACCGTCGCGAAACCGAGAAACGCGAGCGTGGCGAGCACGCGGGCGTCGGAGCGCGGCATCAGCTTGCCCATGACCGGCGCGAGGATTACCGCGAAGATGCCGAGCGGCGCGGTGGCGAGACCGGCATCGACGGAACGGTAGCCAAGATATTCCTGCATCCATTGCGGCAGCAGCACAAGGTTCGAAAAGAACACCGCATACGCGACGGAAATCGCCACCGTGCCGCCCAGGAAATTGCGTCCGGTGAAGAGCTTGATATCGACCACGGGACTCTTTTCCGTCAGTTCCCATATGAGGAAGAACGCGAAGCTGACGAGCGCGAACACGCCCAGTCCGACGATCAACGGCGAATTGAACCAGTCGAGGTCCTTGCCCTTGTCGAGCATGATCTGCAGCGACGCGACCCACGCGATCAACGAAAGCAGCCCGACTTTGTCGATCGGAATGCGCTTCACCGGCGTCTCGCGTTCGCGATAGATCGCCCACGTCACGCCCGCCGCGAAGAGGCCGACCGGAATGTTGATGTAGAAGATCCACGACCACGAATAGCTGTCCGTGATCCAGCCGCCGAGCGCCGGACCTGCAATCGGCCCGACTGTCGCCGTCATCGCCCAGAGCGCGAGAGCGGTCGAACTTTTCTCCTTCGGATAGGACGCGAGCAGAATGGCCTGCGACATCGGAATCAGCGGGCCGGCCACCGCACCCTGCAAGATGCGCGCGGCGAGCAGCGCCGGCAGATTCGGCGCGATGCCGCACAGCCACGACGAGAGGACGAACAGCAGGATTGACCACACGAACAGCTTGATCTGTCCAACGCGCTGCGTGAGCCAGCCGGTCAGCGGAATCGAGATCGCGTTGGCGGCGGCGAAGAGCGTGATGACCCACGTGCCTTCATCGACGGAAACGCCGAGATTGCCCGCGATGGTTGGAATCGCGACGTTGGCGATCGACGAGTCGAGCACGTTCATGAAAGTCGCAAGCGCCACCGCGATGGTCGCAAGGACGAGTTTGCCGCCTTGCAGCGGAGCCGGTTGAGGCGTCGAGTTCATTGCATCACCTGTCTTTTCTTTCACTGACGTATCAGATATATGGATATAAAAAGAATGCGCGTCAGTGCGACGTCATGTTCGCCGCGATGATCCGTTCGATCTCCGCGTTCGCTTCCTCGCCGTAGCGGCTGAAGACATCGGTCTTATAGGAGGTCGTCGTGGCCGCGCCCAGTTGCGTACCGGAACGGTCGCGCGTCTCGACTTCCGTTTCCATTGACAGGCCGACGCGCAGCGGATGCGCGTCGACTTCGCGCTGATCGAGCTTGATGCGTACCGGCAGGCGCTGCACGACCTTGATCCAGTTGCCGGTCGCGTTTTGCGCGGGCAGCACGGCGAAGGCCGCGCCCGTGCCTGCCGAGAAGCCTTCGACGTGGCCGTGGTACTTCACCTTCGCGCCGTAGGCATCGGCCGTGAGCGTGACCGGCTGACCAATGCGCATGTGCGCGAGCTGCACTTCCTTGAAGTTGGCATCGACCCAGACCCCGTCGAGCGGCACGATCGCCAGCAGCGGCGCGCCGGCCGCCACGCGCTGTCCCACCTGCACCGAGCGCCGCGCGACGTAGCCGGTGACCGGCGCGGGCAGCGTGTTGCGCGCGTAGTCGAGCCACGCCTCGCGCACTTTCGTGGCAGCCGCCTGCACGTCCGGATGCTGCGCGATGGACGTGCGGTCGGTCAGCACGTGATTCGCCTCGGATTGCTGGCGCACGGCGTCGAGCGCAGCCTTCGCCGCGTTCACGGCATCGCGCGCATGGTCGACGTCTTCGCCCGAGACCGCACCGGTTTCAGCGATCGCCATGCGGCGTTTCAGGTCCGCCTGCGCGCGCATGAAGTCGGACTGTCGTTGCGCGACCGTCGCCGCGTAGTACGCGTTGTTGACGTACAGGCTGCTCACTTGCCGCACGGTCTGCGCGAGCTTCGCTTCGGCATTGGCGAGCGCGACTTTGGCGTCGGCGTCGTCGAGCGTGACGATGGGCGCGCCCTGACGGACGATCTGCGTGTCGTCGGCGTTCACGGCGATCACGGTGCCGCTCACTTCGGGCGTCAGTTGTACGAGATTGCCGCTGACATAGGCATCGTCGGTCGATTCGAAAAAGCGGCCCGTAGTGTAGTAATAGCCGCCCCACCCCGCGCCCGCGATCGCTACGGTCGCCGCGAGCAGCGAAAGCAGCAGCGTGCGCTTGCTGCGCGGTTTTGTATCGGCGGCGGATTCGGGCCGATCCGTTTCGCTGCGTTCTTTGATCAGGGTGTCGCTCATGTCGGTGTTCCGGTTCGATTGAGTGTGTCGTTCAGCGTGCGGCGATGGCATCTGCCGATGTGTCCGTGTAGCCGCCGCCCAACGCGGCCGCGAGCGCGATCTGCTGGTCTCGCCGGTCCATCTTCAGGTTTGCGACCGCGCGTTCGGCGGCGAGCGCGTTGGTCTCGGCGTTCAGCACGGTCAATTGATTCGCGAGTCCCGCGCGATATTGCGTGAGCGCGAGTTGCTGCGCGCCGTGCGCGGCGTCCTGCGCGGCGCTGGCGTCGGCAAGCTGTGCATCGGTTGAACGGATTTGCGAGAGGTTAGTCGCGACATCGCTCAGCGCCGTCACAAGCGTCTGGTTGTAGGTCGCGACGGCATAGTCGAGATCGGCGTAGCGGCCTTTCAATTGGGCGCGCAATGCGCCGCCGTCGAAAATCGGCAAATGGATCGCTGGTCCCGCCGACATGGTCCGGCTCGCCGCCGTCAGCAGCCGGCCGAAGCCGAATGCATCGAGCCCGAGCGTCGCGCTCAAGTTGATGTCGGGATAGAACTCGGCCTTCGCTTCCTTGATCTCGTGCGTCATCGAGTCGACGCGCCAGCGCGCCGCGACGAGGTCGGGGCGGCGGCTCACGAGATCGGCGGGAAGATTGTCGGGCAGACGCACTTCATCGCCGATGCCAAGATGAGGACGCTCGATCGACAGACCGCGATCCGGTCCTTCTCCCAGCAGCGCCGCGATCTGATAACGCGTCGTGACGATGCCGCCCTCGAGGGCGGCGAGCGTCGCGCGGCTCGACGCGAGATCGGCGTCGGCGGTCTTGCGCTCGACTTCGCTATCGAGCCCGTTGGCGATGCGGCCCGCCGTGATGCGCACGATCCGTTCGCGCTCGCCGACCTCGTTTTGCGCGATGTCGCGCAACGCGTAGAGCCGCGCGAGCTGATTGTAGGAGCGCGCAATCGATGTATCGAGCGCGAGGCGTACGGCCTCGGCGTCCGCTCGGCTGGCCTGTATCTGCGATACGGCGGCGCGCAACGCTTCGCGATTCTTGCCCCACAGATCGAGTTCGTACGATGCGGATAGCAACCCCTTGTTTTCGGACTGCCACGATCCAGCGTAAGGCGGCGGCACGAGCGCGTTCTCAGAATAGCGCTGACGCGTCCACGAATACGACGCTCCGACCTGCGGCATGGCGTTCGCCCTCGCGGTCTCGCTATACGCCGATGCCGCCGCGATGCGCGCCCGCGCCTGTTCCAGCGTTGGGCTGCCTCGAAGCGCTTCGTCGAGCAGCGCGCGCAGTTGGGCGTCGCCGAACTGATCGGCCCAGTCGGGCGCAGGCCAGCGGCCATCGTCGGCGGGAAGACTCTGCTGCGTCGCGTAGGTGCGCGGCTGCGCCATCTCTTTGTCGCTATGAATGCCTGCGTAGTTCGCGCACGCAGCCAGCACTGCGGCAAGTGTCAGCGTCACGCCGACTCGCGCGATACGCGACAATCGAAGTTGATTTGTTTGCTCTATCATTTTCTGACCTATCAGATAAATGTATGAAAAAAATTAGCGCGCGGGTATGAGCGCCGCGCACTTAGTCTTCGAGGAACTTGTTCAGCAAGCGGCGCAGTTCGTTGAACTCCGCGCGCGTGAATTTCCTCAGACGCTTGTTGAGGACGGCCGGCGCGACATGCGGCAATTCAGCGGCGATCTTTTCGCCCTCTTTCGTCAGCTTGAGATGGACGACGCGCCGGTCTTCCAGGCTGCGCGAGCGTTGCAGCAGGCTGCGCGCTTCGAGCTTGTCGAGCATGCGCGTCATGAGGCCGGTATCGATGCCTAGCAACTTCGAAAGCTCGAATGGCGTTTGCGTCACGCCGCCGCGCATGGACATGAGGATGCCCATTTGCTGCGAGGTAATGCCAAGATCTTTCAAAGCCGCGTCCAGCTCCGCAACCAGAAGATTGCGCGCCTTATTGACGGCAAAACCGACGCTTTGCGTGAGCGTGAAGCTTTCCGGTGTGTAGTGATCCATGCCTGTCCTCCAGCGCAGTGAACTGCAATGGAAGTAAATTTACTGCAAAGTCAGATTTTGTCAAAGCCTGTTTTTTGCAAATATCTTTTGGCACGGCTGGAAAAGAGGCTTCCGGCGGCAGGATGAGCAACGGCGATGGGAAAGCCTCGGCTGCCGGCCGATCTCGACGGGCAACATGTCTCTATGACGTCGGCGTTTCCTGCTCGCGACGAAGGCTTTGCTGTCTCATCAAGACATCGCGCTTATTCACACATATCGCCACTCGAAACCTTCGGCGGTCTGCGTCACGGTTCCTGCCGATGTCTCGGCGAAATGTGCGGCGAATACCGTCGCGCTCGTATCCGCGGCATGCGCGAGCAGTCGCCCTCGCGATGCACGCGCCTGCTGCCCGTCGAGACAGAACATCGAATTCCATTCCGGTCGATGCACCTGCACCGCACTGTGCATCGTGTCGCCGGAAAAGAGCGCCGTTTCGCCGCGCGAACGCATCTCGATCGCCATGTGCCCGCTGCTGTGGCCGAACGTTGGCAGAAAACGGATGCCATCCAGAATTTCTCCGCCCTCGTCCGGCACGACACGCGCCTGACCGGATTCGATCACGGGAAGCACGCTGTCATCGAACACCATACGACGCGATTCGCCTTGCGGCATGAGCAACGAATCGCGTTCGCGCTCGCCGAATACATACGACGCGTTGGGAAACACCGGCGCCCAGCGGCCATCCTGCCAATGGGTATTCCAGCCCACGTGATCCACATGCAAATGTGTGAGCAGCACGTAATCGATCTTCTCTCGCGCGAAGCCCGCTGATTCGAGCCGTTCGAGCACGGGATTATCGAGCTTGTCGAATAGCGCGCTGAATGGCCGCGACTTGCCGTTGCCGATGCCCGTGTCGATGACGATCGTCATGCCGTCGATTTCGACCAACCAAAGATGGGTCTTCAGTTTCACGCGCGCGTTGGCGAGGTCGAGCGTGTCGGCGGCAAAGGGCTCGGCAAGTGCTCGCCCGTCGTCCGCGGTCCACGCGGGAAAGAGCAAATCCGGTGCGAGCGCGAAGCAGGTTTCATCGACGCGCGTGATGGTCGCCGCGCCGACATGATGGACGTGTGAAGCGCATTTCATGACGGTCCTCTCTCTCAATGTGCGCCCGCAGCGGTCACCCGGCGCGTCGCCAATGCATAGAGAATTGTGCTGACGAATGCCGACGCGCCGCCGACTATCGCCAGTGAAATTCCGAGGCTGGCGCCCGTCGCTCCCAGCCGCTCGTTCAGATAGCCGACCGACAGCGGACCCACGCCACCGCTGATCGCATTCGTCATGAACACGAGCAGCGCAAGCGAGCGGCCCCGCATGCGGTTCGGCACGGCGATCTGCAGCGGCACGGGTGCAAGTCCCATCGCGATACTGGCAGTCAATGCGCTGACGCCGTAAAGCACTATGGCAAGCTCGCTGCTGGCGACGAGCGGCATCGCGATAGCGGCAGGCACCAGCAGCGCAACGGCGAATGCGGAGAAGCCGAGCACCTTGCGCAGCGTGGTGTCGTCCGTGACGCGCGTGGCAAGCAGGCCCGCGCATGCGACCCCTAGAATGCCGCCGATCATGTACGCAGGCGCAGCCATCTGTCCGACGACTTTCGGTGCGAGATGAAAATGCCGCATCAGCAAGGTCGGAAACCACGCGGCGTGCGAATAGAACAGCGTGATCAGCGCAACGTAAGCCGCGAAGTACGGCAGGCAAAAACGATTGCGGACAAACAGTTCGGCGAGCACGTCGCGCATCGAAGGCATCTCGTCGAGCTGGCGCGCGCCGTGCGCGCCCGCCTCGCGTCTCGCCGGTTCGCGGACCGTGAACGCCACGAGCGCGGCCAGCAGCAGCCCAGGCAGACCGACCGCGACGAACACCGCTTGCCACGGCGTAAAGCCTCGCGCGCCGAGCCATGCGTAGCCGTCACCTGTCGCCGCCGCCGACAACAACATGCCGCCGCCGAATAGCGCAGCGCCGCCGCCGACGTATGGCCCGAGCATGAACACACTGCTCGCGCGCGCCACGCGGCGCGGCGGAAAGATGTCACTGAAAATCGACAGCGCTGCGGGACTCAGCGCGGCCTCGGCGACTGCGGTTCCCGCACGCGCGAGCAGCAGTTCCGTGAAGTTGGTCGCGAAGCCGCACGCCGCCGTCGAGATCGCCCAGATCGCGATGCATGCAGCGATCAGCTTGACGCGATTGCCGCGATCGACGAGGCGCGCGACGAACACGCCCGCCGTTGCGTAGCACATCGTGAACGAAAACCCTTGCAGCAAGCCGATTTGCGTATCGGTGAGCGCGAGCGACTGCTTGATCGGCTGCACGAGAATGCTGACGACCTGGCGGTCCAGATAAGAAAACGCAAAGCAGACGAAGAACAGCAGCACGATATACACGGGATGGCGCACGCTCTCGTACGGCGTGATGTGTGCGGCGTCGGCGGCGAGCCGGCTCGAAACGGGGTGATCGCTCATATGCGGTCTCCTGGGTTGATGGATCCGGCTCAATCGGCGCTGGTTTCGCAAGCGAGCAGCGCGATGCAGTCGCCGGGCTCGACGCGCGCGAGCGTCCGCACGCACATCACGACGCCGTCGCCACGGAACGCGATATCGAGCGGGGCTTGCCACGGGCGATGGGGATCGAACAGACGTCCGGCCAGTTGACCTTCGCGCGCCTGATCGCCGAGCTTGAACGCCGGTTCGAAGACGCCGGCAAGCGGCGCGTAAACGTAATGTCGCGCCCCTTCGACTCGCAGCAAGCGCGTCTTGCGTGCTGCCGCGGTATCGGCGTCCGGGATCACGCCGAGCCGCCGCAACACGCGCTGCAAGCCGTTCTCGACGATCGCGAGGTTCGCCGCATCGCAGCCGGCATGTCCGCCGAATTCGCCGCACAGGAAGAGTTTGCCGTGACGTTCGGCAGCCGCTGCCATCGTGCGGTCCTCGCCGAGCAGATCCATGATCATCGTGTTCGGCGCGCCGAATTCGCGCACGAGGTCCATATACAATGCGCGCCGTTCGCGTTCGGCGGGCGGCGAGGCAAGCAGTGCCGGCGCGTGCTCGAACGACGCGCCGCCCGCATGGAGGTCTATCACGACGTCGGCGCGCGGCAGCAGTTCGGTTTCGACGTAATGCGCGATCATCTCCGTCGGCTGGCCGTTGCGCGCGCCGGGAAACAGGCGGTTCAGGTTGCCGCGATCGATCGGCGACGTGCGTGTGCCGTTGATGAAGGCCGGGAAGTTCAGAGCGGGAATAACGATCAGGCGGCCGCGTATCGTCATTGACGGCATGTGCTGCATGAGCTTCATGAGCGCGACGGGGCCTTCGTACTCGTCGCCGTGATTGCCGCCAGTCAGCAGGACGGTCGGGCCCGTGCCCGCGCCGGCGTTGAGCACGGCGAGCGGAATGGGCACGTGTCCGTATGCCGAGCGGTCGTGCGAATACGGCAGACGCAGCGTTCCCGTCTGGAAGCCCGTGCGTTCGAAGTCGATGTCGGTGGCGATGAGCGAAGCGGAAGTGGACATGGCGCGATCGGTAAAGAGCTTGGGGTGTCTTTACTATCGACGACGAAAAAGCGTCCGGCCAATGCCGTTTTCTGCGGCGGGTGATGCCTGCCAGGCATCGCGTGCGAGACGATCGAGCCGCTAGTCCAGCAGTTCGACGAAACGCTTCAGCGCGGGATTGGCCTCCTGCGCGACGAAACAGAATTCGAGCGGCAAAGGCACGGAGAGATCGCGCAATGCGACGAAGCGCACCCGCGCGGGCGGCCGGTCGCGATTCGCGGCATTGACGATGGCCGCGCCCAGTCCCGCCGATACCAGCGAAAGAATCGCTGTTTCCGTCGATGCCTCCTGACGGATATCGAGCGTCAGCCCCCGTTCTGCGCACGCGGAAAGCAGGCGGTCGTAATAAGCGGGATAGACGCGGCGCGGAAACGCGATGAACGGTTTGCCGGCGAGTTCTTGCGCAACGACGGCGCCCGCGCTGCCTTGCGGCCACGATTCCGGCACTGCCAGAACGACGTTCTGGTCGAGCACATGCACGCTCTCGATGCCTTCCGGCAGCGCGCCAAAGCGATAGGCAAAACCGCCGTCGAGCCGCCCCGCAGCCAATGCATCGAACTGTTCGGGCGTGTTCATCGGCGTGAGTTCGAGCGCGACATCCGGCGCGGCCTGCTCGAAGGCGCTCAGCGCGCGCGAGACGACGCCGCTCCACGCAGCGTTCTCGACGAAACCGATACGCAGATGACCTTGCACGCCGGATGCGATGCGGCGCGCAAGCCGGTTCGCGGCATCGACGCGCCCGAGAATGTCGCGCGCTTCCGCCAGATACGCCTCGCCTGCCGGCGTCAGCTTCAGGCCGCGCGGCGTTCGTTCGAATAGCGTGGCGCCAATGGCGTCTTCGAGATCCTGAATCTGCCGGGATATCGCCGGTTGCGTCACGTGCAGGTGCTCGGATGCGGCCCGCACGCTGCGCAATTCGGCGACGGCGATGAAATAGCGAAGATGCCGGAGCTCCATGTCCGTTCCTGTCCGATGGAAGTGTTCAGATTACCAACACTAAGCCCAGCTTGCGCACCGTCTCGAGATGCTTCGGTGCCAGACGGCATTGCATCCGGCCAAGCGGAATACATATTGAGGCGCTTGATTTTTGCGATCAATGCGGTTGCTCCGCCCGCTCACTGGCTAAGCGCGCGCGATTGGCTTTCCGCTTTCTCTCAGACGGAGCGAAAGCAGCGACGGGTCCGTCACACGGGCCGGAAAGATTTAAGAGTGGAACCAACGATGGTCCGACCGCTGGATAAAAGGTGCAGCATTGCACTTCATTTGATACCGCACTTCGCTCGGCGGAACCGTCATCGGGGCTTTGTCGGCCTTCGCCGTGGTTTTGGATCGACGCCTATGCGTGGATCACGTGAGCGTACAAGCGATGTGACATGACAAGCGACATCCTCAAATGCAGGGTCGCTCTGCTTTACGCAAAGCCACTTCCCCAGCACCTGATGTGGCTGTACATACAAGCAGCCCATTCCACGGTTCGGCCCGGTCGGCGACCACCAGGCTCAACAATCCGTCGACGTACGCCGCGTCGCAGCCAAACATTCGTCTTCGGAAATATGTCTCGTCGTTCTCGAGAGCCTCGAAAATCCAGAGCAGTGAGTTTCTGACCTTAGACGGCATCTGATTTCAGCGGATTATCCTGCTAGTTTCAGCCTCGACACATCGTTGACAGACCGGAGGAACGATCCGGTTGAGCGTCAGATGAGCACCCGACGTTCATCGATGGATGTTCAGGGCTGCCCCCCCCCCCGCAGACCACGCCCATGCAGTTGCCTCCGGGTCGGAGCACTGAATGACGGCCCGATATAGTGGCGCGTCTGGGTGCATGCTCGTTTCGTCTATGAGTTGTAGCATCTTGCGTTGCCCTGCATAGAGGTTGCCGTCCATCAACGATCGAAAGCAGCGTGGAGTAATCGCAAGATGGCCTGTCTCGTGAAGCGGGGTGGATAGCCGACATTCCGGATCGACGGCCAAGGTGCCATGATCGATCCGGCAACCCTTCGAAAAGCCGGTCGCGCCGGTCTCGTAGCGCGAGATGATACCGATTTCGTTCAAAAATCGCATCGCCTCGTCCCGCTTGGGCGAAGCATCAAACACATAGTCATTCAACGCCTGTTTTTGCATTTTCAGAGTACGCTCAGATTGATAACTTCACCGCCCGGGCGGCATGGTGGATCCGTCTCGCTGCGGAATGCAGGCGAATCTGAATATAACGACCAGTCGTGATGCCACCATGCAATTACGGCTGCGGTGTCTCGCTCGGTCCTGGCGCGAGCGACCTGCTCGATCTCGTCGGCTACCTCGTCCCACCAACTAGTTCATTCACCGTCTCTTGCGCGCGGGTCGGTCGCTTCGCGGTATTTCGCCTTGTTCGATTTTGATTTTCATCGACTGTCCGTTGTCCGTCTGCATGATCACCGAAGCCAGACCGTAGCCCGCTCAGGGACGTGTCAGTAAGCGCAAGATGCGCGGATCATGCCGGACGTCAATCACCATCTCAATCTTGATATTGGCTGCGTCGGCTTGCACTGGGTTGAGAATGTAGTTGTATGCAAAAGGCATCACTGCGCTGGGTACTTTGAGCAACGCTGTCGATCCCCCTTCAAGCCATTCGCTCCCAGCCGATTGCGTGTACGACCGATCCTCTCTCCAGTTCTCCGGTAAAACGCTCTCGCCCAACTCGGCAATGGACGCGCTTTCGCTGACTGCAACGCGCAGGAGCCGACAGGTGTCGGGCAGATCCGAGGTGGACCGAATTTCTTGATGAACGAGTGTCTCGAGCAGCGCGCCGGCCGGATGCTCGGCCAAATACACCACCGGCCGTCCGGCAAAGTGCCAACCACCCGGTGCACGCAGGCCGCCTATGCCTTTGAGGTCGGCGTAGTTGCTGATCCTCCACAAGACCATCAAGCGAAGTATCCTTCGTCAATCTGTACCAATGCGTCCTCAACGAGGCGAGCACCATGCTCGGTGGCGGCCATTTCGAGGGCGGTACGGCCGGCGAAGCGCTTCTGCGGATTGCGCAACCAACTCAAGGCCTTTTCGTTGCTGCCAAATGCGGTGTTCGCTTGCGCGACGATCCTGGCCAAACGGATTGCTCGATCGGACTCTTCTGTCGACAGGCGTTCGTGTTGCTGCCGGCGATGCGTGAGCGTGCGTCGCGGGATGATGAAGGCTAACTCGTCTGCCTTCAGTCCTCGGGCACTGAGCCGCTCGATTACGTCGACGTCGATACGCCCCTGAGCCAATCCGGCGAGATCAGCGTCATCCCGCACGCGCGCATCCAGTAACTTGCCCAGCAATGCGTACTCAGCCCGTCGCGGATTGCCGGCGCCAGTGGGAGTAAATGCCATCGTTCCCATAATCTCTCCTTTGGCAAAATGCCACATGATTATAGGCGTTTTGCCACGAAACACGCAACTCACCGGAGTCATCGCGTTTTTATCCCTCTCATCCGCTTGTCCGGAGACACGCTCTAACCCATTGTTTTTGCGTGATTTTATCTTCACGCTATGTTTATAAGATTGAGGCAGCGGAAAAAATGTCGAAAACAAACGCGGTGATCATAAAGCCCCGCCTGCCCCCGCCGACCTCCCATGCACTGCAGCCTACACTGCTCAAAACGCTCGTTGGATGGCAGCGCGGGCCCGCGTACAGGCGTCTGCCGTTGCCTTGGACTGACGGTGCGACTTGTCGAGACGTCACGGATCCCCGCCCGATCCTCGTCGGGCGCGGCTCATTTGGGGCTCTTCGCCCTCTCCAATCGATCGTTCTCGCTTGGTCACGTCCGCTGCTTTCCCCCGAATCGGTGTTCATCAGAGAAAGACACATGATCGACCGAGACTCGTCCACGGCCCCGGCAACGATTGGACGCCCCCGGTCGAAGGCGGTGGTCCGTACGGACGGGAATCTTCATCGCGTGCAACATTTGTAGCCTGCGCTCGTGCGTCGCCGCCAACGCATAGAGGACGCAAGGGTCGGCGCATGGGAGGCGAGTCCCCGCACGAGAGGGACGCACATCTTCGCGATACGGGGAAAAACGTATGAAACCGGGAAGGAACGGCCGATGGACCTGGCGTGGCCGGCGGCGGCTCTTCATCGCCTTCGCTGCGCTTGTCGCCGTGCTGATCGCGATCGGCTCAGGCGTGCTGCGACATGTCAGGGCGGACCGGCACGACAGTGCGCTTCAGGCGACGAGCATCGTCTATCACATGCGGCAGGATCCGTCGCCGTGGACGCATACCGAGGAGGACGCCTCACGCATGCTCGCAGATATCCGCGAAAAGCGCGTGGCCGCGATCGGCGTGACGGTCGATGCCATGCTCGTTTCGACGAAAAGCGGCACGCGCTATTTCGTCACCGATCGTTTCGCCGTGTTCTCCCAATCGCTGCTGCTCAATCCGACCAAAGGCGACGGCGCGCCGGACTACCAGATCGCGTGGTTGCCGAACGTTTCCGTCGGTGCGCAAGCAGGCTTCGGCCCGCTGCTCGGCGTGCTTCGCGACTGGGCCAGCATGCTGGTGTACGCGCTGATGCTGGCCCTGATGCTCTGGTACATGCGCCGTGAGATGAGGGGCGACGTCACGGTGATCGACACGCCGCCCGACATGTGCTTTGACGACGTGATCGGTGCAGTCGAAGCGAAGGCCGCGCTTGACGACATCAAGGCCTATCTGCGCGATCCGAAGTCGTTCACAAAGATGGGCATCCGTCCTCCCTGCGGCGTGCTGATGACGGGCGGTCCCGGCGTCGGCAAGACTCGGCTCGCGCAGGCACTGGCGGGCGAATGCGGCGCGCATTTCATCGCCATCACGGGGAGTTATTTCAGCGCAAAGTATTACGGCGCCGGCATTCAGAAGGTCAAACATCTGTTCAGGACGGCGCGCAAGCACGGCCCAACGGTGATCTTCATCGACGAAGCCGATGGGCTCTCCGCGCGCACCAGCGGTGCATCCAGTTCCACCGATGGCGAAAGCAACCGCATCATCAATCAGTTGCTCGCGGAGATGGATGGTTTCGAGAAGAACGAAGGCGTGATTCTCGTCGCCGCGACCAACTTTCCCGACAACCTCGACGAAGCGCTGCGTCGTCCAGGCCGCTTCGATCGCATCGTGCCGGTGCGTCTGCCGGATGTAGCAGATCGCGTGAAGATATTCGAGTACTACCTAAGCAAGCTGCCGTCACGTTCGACGGACATCGACTGCGATCAACTCGCGCGGCTGACGGTCGGTTTGTCGCCCGCGTCGCTGTCGATGATCGTCAATCAGGCCGGGCTGATCGCGCGCAAACAAGGCGCGGGCATGGTGTGCGCCGGGCATCTGCGCGAGGCGGTCAAGGTGGTGCGTATCGGCGATGTGAGCGGCGCGCAGAAGGCGCTCGATGCAGACGAAGTGCGTCGCGTCGGCGTGCATGAAGCGGGACATGGCATCGTAGCGGCACTGCTGGGCGCGGGCGTGCTGGAGGAGCTGACGGTATTGCCGCGCGGCGGCGCATTGGGCATGGCGCTCATCACGAAGCCGCAGGACAAGCATCTGTATCGGCGCAGCGAACTGGAAAAAGAACTCATCGTGCTGCTCGGCGGACGCAATGCGGAATTGCTGATGTTTGGCGAGGCGTCGAGCGGCGCGGCGCAGGACTTGCAGGAAGCATCGCGCATCAGTCTGGAGATGGTGTCGCGGCTCGGATTCGGCAGCGATGGCAATCTGTTCAGTCTCGCCGCGCTGCCACGCGAGAGCGCCGGACGGCAACTCGACAGCGCGATCGAACAGGCCAACGCGCTATTGAAGGAGATGAACGAGCGCTGCTTCGACCTTCTCAGGCGCAATCGGTCGATTCTGGAAGATGTCACGCACGCGCTGACAGAGACCGAGACGGTGCCCGGCGCATACGTCTATGAACTCATCCGCAAGAGCGAAGTCACGCCATTGCGCGAGCGGGAAGCGGTGTGTTTCAGTGTTGTGGCGTCTGATACGAAAGCACGCGGGTGAATGCCTCCCGAGCGCTTCCACGACAATCACGGCTGGTTGCCGAGTTGCTTGCAGGAGATCGTCAACGCGATTCATCGATGCAAGGTGACGATCGTGCGCACCTTGCGGCAAATCCCGGCTGAAGACCGTACTGCGAGGCGCGAGAATATATCGCACATAGGCGATCTCGGCGACCTGCCGGTCACGTCCCGCTGACTGGATCGCAGACGACATGCGGAAAACTTTCGCCGCGCCACCACAACAGCGAATCGCGCACGCGCAAGGCCGCCGCGTAGGCGGACCATCCGCCCCGCGACGTCGTTTGACCGGCGCCCGCCCTCGCCCTGCATCGATGCGCCGAGCGGTCCGCCCTGCGTCACGCCGGCCATCGCGTGAACATCGAGGCGAGCGCGCCGACGCGCACGGTCTGCGTGAGCTTGCCCTGCAATTCTTCGGCGTTGACCTGGCTAGCAGCTGCCCAGCGAAATTGTCGGGGGAATAAAGTGCTACGTTTTGGCGTCCGAACTTCGAGCAGCTACCTGGCACGGACGCGACTGTTCAACCCGATGTGCATCTCGGCCTCCGGGCGATGGCTCGTAAAACTGTAGTGCAGCAAGTCGGGCGTAGAGTGGCGAGTGCTCCAGCAACTCGGCGTGACGGCCTTGCGCAACGATGCGACCTTGGTCAAGTACGACGATTCGATCGGCCTGTTGCACGGTCGCAAGACGGTGAGCGATGACCAAAGTCGTGCGGTTGTGGGCGGCATTGTTCAATGCCGTCTGCACAAGCCGTTCGCTCGCCGCATCGAGCGCGCTGGTAGCTTCATCGAGAAGCAGGATCGGCGGATCCTTGAGAATGGCGCGCGCAATGGCGATTCGCTGACGCTGTCCACCTGATAGCCGCACGCCCCGCTCACCCAGATACGTGTCATACCCTTGCGGCAGTTGGTTGATGAAGTCGGCAGCAGCAGCCATCTCAGCAGCTCGTTGCACCTCTTGGAGTGTCGCGTCGAGCTTGCCGTAGCGGATATTGTCGAGCACGCTTCCCGAAAAAATCACCGATTCCTGCATCACTACGCCAATCGTCTTTCGTAACTCGGCGAGCGACACTTGCCGCGTCGGAACACCGCTTATGAAAATGTTTCCAGATCGCGAGTCGTAAAAGCGAAGTAGAAGTTGAAATAGTGTGGTTTTCCCCGCCCCGGATGGGCCGACCAGCGCAACGTGCTCGCCGGGGCCGACCTCGAGTGTGAATCCGGATAGTGCCGAGATACCAGGACGAGACGGATAAGAAAAGCTGACGTTCTCGAAGCGAATGCCCTCGGCATGACGCGGAAGCGGGATCGTCGTTTCCGGCTCCGCTACAGGCGAACGCATCGCCAGCAGTTGAAGCAGTCGCTCGGCAGCACCGGCGGCTCGCTGGAGGTCTCCCCACACCTCTGCGACCGCTCCAACGGCACCCGCAGTAAATACCGCATAGAGGATGAACTGGGACAGTTGCCCAGCCGTCATCTCGCCGGCCAGCACGGCCTTCGCGCCGAGCCAAAGCACAAATACGACCGCAGCAAAAACAAACACGATGACCACGGCGGTCAAGCCGGCGCGCGCCCGAATCCGTATCAGCGCTGTATCGAAGGCTGCTTCCACGGCTCCCTCGAAGCGCCTCGATTCGTGCGCCTCCCGCGTGTATGACTGCACCGTCGGCATGGCATTGAGCACCTCGCCCGCGAGCGCGCTGGCGCTTGCGACCTTTGCCTGACTGTCACGTGAGAGCCTGCGCACCTGACGCCCGAAAATGACGATGGGCGCGACCACCACGATTAGCGTCGCGATGATGTAACCCGACAACACCGGGCTCGTTATTATCAGCATCGCCAAGCCGCCGAACGTCAGCAACGAGTTGCGCAATCCGAGCGACAGACTGGTTCCTACCACTGTCTGAATCAACGTCGTGTCGGTCGTGAGCCGCGACAGTACCTCTCCCGTTTGGGTAGTCTCGTAGAACTCCGGACTCATCCTTGTCGCGTGATCGTAGACGGCTCGGCGTATGTCAGCCGTCACCCTTTCTCCCAGCCACGAGACACAGTAGAAGCGCAGCGCCGTGGCACCGGCGAGGACCAGCGAAAGGATGAATAGCGCGATGAAGTAGCGGTCGATGTGCGCGTGCTCGCCACTGGCGAAACCGCGGTCGATCAGATATTTGAAGGCCACGGGGAGCGCCAGCGTCGCGCCGGCCGACGTCAAGAGCGCCAGGAACGCAACTGCCCAACGCGCGGCGTAAGGACGTAAAAACGGCAGCAGAGCGAAAAGCGGACTGACACGCGACGGAGGAAGTGCGGCAGGCGACATGGGGTAACCCGAAGCGAGTCTGAGATGCACCTATTATCCCAGTCCCTGGCATTGAGCCGTCACCACGGACGCCTGTTTCGACAATGAACTCGTCACGACCGCCGAAGGACGGCGCCAATATCGCCAAGAAAACGGTCTACCGAGGCGCGATCAAATTTCTAGTAGACCCAGTTCTTGATCTTCCTGGGAATGACGAACCCCGCTTTCGCCACATCCGGGGCCGCTCAGGATTGGCTATTGATGTGTCGCACAACGACATATGACGGCGTCATGTCAGCATTCGACCGCCCAACCCCGCCTGCGAAACGGAATCGCGCCGGTAGTCAGTGATGACTCGGTTTCACACCATGACTTTGTGGCTGTCCGTCCTATTGCTGCCGCAAAAGCACAGGAGATTGCCGCCTATAATGATTACGCCATCGTTTCGTGTAGGTCGAGCAGCAGTGTGGTGCAGGCGTCGTTCGTTTGATCAATGACAACCAAGGAGAAGTGAATGGACGCGTATATTGGCGAAATCCGCATGTTCAGCTTTGACTGGGCGCCCAGGGGCTGGATGCTGTGCCAAGGCCAGACGCTGCAAATAGCGCAATTCCAGGCGCTGTTCGCATTGATTGGCAATTTCTACGGTGGCGATGGGACGCAGACGTTTCAATTGCCCAATCTAACGCCACTGCCGGTAGCCGGCGGCGGGGCCAACGAAAAGACCGGCCCGGCGATGAACTTTGCGATCTGTATAAACGGCATCTTCCCGACTAGGGATTGACCATACCCGGGCGCGGCGACTCATTTTCCCGGTCGCCGTTCCGAGGTTGAGACCGTCGCTGCCGAGATTGCTTCGAACGACGAGTTCCGTCTTCGTGAGATTCGAACAGACTCTCTCTCCGTGGTCCCAGAAGATCTCACCGCTTTTGGTCAGATGCCCTCAAGCCAGCGTCTTCGCTTGCCCATACCCGATGAGTTCCCAAACCACGCTTCGTCCTGCTAAGCGCGCACACCGCGTATCCCTGGCGCGCGGTCTCTACCCTTGCGCTTGCAACCGTATGCTCCGATGACGACCCCGAAGATGACGACCAAAAGCATCAGCCGACGCACTTTCCTTCTCGGCATGGGGGCATCGAGCCTCCTCGCCGCATGCGGAGGCAGTCCGGGTTCGAACGCGGCGTCGGGATCCACGGGTTCGTCGACCAGTCCAGCGCCCTAATCGGCGCTCCAGGCGGGAGGCGTGCAACCCACCGCGAAGGCGCCGCTGACGCCCGATCTAACGCAGACCGATCTGCCGGCCGGTGCTTTGGGATCGTGTTTCATTCGTAATCTGAATCCCCATTTCTGAAACGCGGCCGTAACGGCACGCCCATAGAATTCCTACCATGCGCTAAACGAGACGCGCGAATCTAACCGGAGAACAAATCATGCCCATGCCGTGCTACCTCACCCTCGAAGGCAAGAGCCAGGGCAAGATCGAAGGCTCGAACAAAGTCCAGGGTCACGAAGGAAAGATTCTCGTACAGGCCGTCGATCACACCATCGAAATCCCGAAGAGCCCGCAAACGGGTTTGCCTACCGGCAAGCGCGTGCATGGGGCGATGACGATTACCAAGGAAATCGACAAGTCCTCGCCCAAGCTGTTTCAGGCGCTGACCTCGGGCGAGCAGATGAAGGACGTGTCGCTGGAGTTCTACCGCATCTCGCCGAAGGGCACGGAAGAGAAGTACTACACCGTGAAACTGTCGAATGCGATTCTGACGAATATGAAGTCGTGGACGCCGAATGCGCTGGATCCGAACAACAAGCAAATTGGCCACATGGAAGACCTCGCGTTCACGTACGAGAAGATCAGCTGGACATACGAACCGGACGGTATCGAAGCCGAAGATTCGTGGCTTGCGCCGAAGGCTTGATGCTGGATTGATGAGAGAAGTCCACCTCTCGCAATTAGGATCGGCATAGGGGACGGCCATGAGGCCGTAGCCCTGCCACACCACCCGGCATGCGGGTCCGCACCGGGCGGTTCGGGACGTTGAGGTTAAGAGAGGCTTTGCACACCCAGCCGATCGAAGTAGGCGAGGATCAGCACGCTATTCAGGAACTGGCTGCTGTTACGCCACCAGCGACGGCTGTTCGCCGCCACCTGTTGCGCCACAGCGGGCGGTGCCCCCAGCGCCCGTATCTCCCGGTAGATGGTCGGCCCGCGGCGCCATTGCTTAAGCTGGATAACCCGCAACCGGTGACGCATCCACTCGTCCAGCGCCAGCCAGACTCGTGGCGTTTGCGCCAATCGGAAGTACGCCCTCCAGCCCTGCACATAAGACCGTAGCCGCGCCACCACGTCCTTCATGCTGCGCCCGCCGCTACGGCCGATCAGTTCACGAATGCGGCGTTTGAACATCTGCAGCGGTTTGGCCGCCACCTTGCACTTAACAATACCGCCGGGCGCTACCCACAGGCTGTAGCCCAGAAACTTGCGACCGAACACATTGGCCACCGCGCTCTTGGTCTCGTTGACCTTCAGGCGCAAGCGCCCATACAGGCGACGCAGCAGCGCCATCACCCGCTCGCCCGCGCGGCGGCTGCGAACTTAGACATTCGCATCGTCGGCGTAGCGCGCGAAGCAGTGGACTCGCTGCTCAAGTTCGCGGTCCACCTCATCGAGCAACACGTTGGCCAGCAACGGCGATAGCGGCCCGCCTTGCGGCGTGCCCTGTTCGCGCTGCTGAACCACACCGCCATCCATTATGCCGCTGTTCAGGTACGCCCGAATCAGCCGGATCACCCCGGCGTCTCCGATACGTTTCTGTAGACGCGCGATCAGGATGTCGTGGTTGACCCGGTCGAAGAACTTCTCCAGATCAACGTCTACTACGAGTCGCCGCCCCGACTGCACGTACGACTGCGCGGCCAACACCGCGTCGTGTGCACGCCGTCCAGGACGGAAACCGTAGCTGTGCTCGCTGAAGGTGGGGTCCAGAACCGGTTGCAGCACCTGCAGCAACGCCTGCTGGATCAGCCGGTCCGTCACCGTCGGGATGCCAAGCTCACGCTCGCCTCCGTCCGGTTTCGGGATCGTCACCCGCCGTACCGGACTGGGCCGGTACGTCCCCTTCAGCAACTGTTCACGGATCGCCGGTTACGCTGTCACCAAATGGCGCGACGTCTGGTCAATGTCCAGACCGTCCACGCCAGCGGCTCCCTTGTTGGCCCGTACCCGCTTGAACGCCTGCTTCAGGTTCTCTCTCGTCAGCGCCGCCATCAGCAGCGATGACCTTGTGTCCCCGGATTCATGCCGCGAGCCGCAGGCTTCGTCGCTGGCGGGTAGACGCACGGCTTCACCGCGCAGATTTCCCGCCCGCCCCGTTTGCACGAGCTTCTGCCGCATTGCCTGCCGCTTCGACATGACGCTGGACACTCCTTCCCCTTCAGCCCTTCATCACCAGCTTCGGTCTCATCGACCTGTCCTTTGACTACTACGACCTCTGCTGACTTCTCGCTCCGGCTCGACGCACCATCTGTTCTTCGGTAAAGCGGCTCTTCTTCATGACTTCGGCTGTTTTGCAGTTTACACGAACAGGTGGCTGAACTTTTGTAATCCGGACGAGTTGTGCGCCGGTCAGTAGGTGATCGTTGCGACGATCCTATCGGTGTAGGTGCCGGCGCTCGGCGTCGTCTGCGGCGGCACGCGGCCATACACGATGAGCCCCTGATTCGAGCCGGTGCCGAAGGCGCTCACGACGGACGTGCCATTGGTGCCGTCGCCCCAGGGGATCGTGCGCGCGGCGTTGGTGTACAACTGATACTTCACCTGCTCGGTGCCCCCGCCCTTCGTCATGCGCCGGTCGGCCACGCTCGCGCCGGTGCCGCCGCCCGCCGAGAGCGTGATCGTATAAGCGTCGTTGTTGGTGCACGCGACGCTCAGCGTGCCGGTCGCGGTGAGCGCGCCGTTCAGCACGCCCGCCGCGCCGAAGTTGATGTTGGTGGCGGACAGCGAGCAGTCGTTGATGACCGGCGCCAGCACGGTGAACGACAGCGCGGTGGCATTCGAGGTGACCGTGGAGCAGTCGGGCGCGAGCAGGAGATAAGCCGTGTAATCCATCTCCGCCGAGCCCGTGCCGAAGAATACGGAGGCGTAGTTGCCGGCGGTGAGCGCCGTCTGGGCTGGCGCCGTGCGGGCGTACACGGTCACGGAGCGGCTCACCGAGGACACGCCGATTGGAAACGTCAGGTCTACTGCAACGGGCGCAAAGGTCCCGGACGCGCGTGATCCCCAGATCGTGGAAAATGAGGCATCGGAGTAGAGGTTGTACTGAATCGTGCCGGTGCCTGTGCTGGCCAGGCGCGGTGAGTACGAGGCGCCGCCGCCGCCGGTGCCGAAGTTGAGGCATACGCGCACCGGCGGGTTCAACGCAGCAGGCGTGCAGGTGATGTTGACGGTGCCGGTGGCGGTTGCGAGGGAGGTCGTCGCGGGAGAGATCGAGCCGAAGGTGACGCCCGATGTCGTCGCGGTGCAGCTCTGCGCCTGCGCCGTCGCGCTGAGCAGCAGGCACACGACGAACAGCACGATACGCTTCATGGCGTCGCATCCCCGCACGTGAAGGGGCCGAGCGTCGGCAGGCCGTGACCCTGAGCCTTGTAAGGCACCTCCACTTCGCAGGGCTTGCCCGCCGGCGCGGCATCGAGCGTGTTCGATTGGGAGAGATCGTCCACGAAGGCGAGACCGTCGTAGCCCACCACGTACTGCTTGCCGGTTTCGCGATGCGTGATCTGGGTGCCGACCGGCAAGGGCTGGCCGTTCGCTGACAGCAGTTGCACCTGCGCGCCCTCGAAGTCCTGCAGCGGAAAGCGTGCGAGCACGCCGGCGCGCGCCTGCGGCGCGAGATTCAGCTGGGTCGTGGCGAT
This sequence comes from Caballeronia sp. PC1, assembly GCF_021353155.1. Lineage (NCBI taxonomy): Bacteria > Pseudomonadati > Pseudomonadota > Betaproteobacteria > Burkholderiales > Burkholderiaceae > Caballeronia > Caballeronia sp. PC1. Next base: position 45,705 of record NZ_JAJUBH010000002.1, on the reverse strand, counting down.
GGACGTATCGGCGGGGAGGCCAAGCGGATCGATGGAGATGATTCGGCTGATACGAAACCAGATCCGGCACCATCAGATGCCGCGCCGAATTGGTCTTGCCGATCTCGCGGTTCTCGTGCAGCACCGGAACGCCCGCTACGCCGTCCGTCGAGACGAGGGCGAAGGCATCGTCGATACGCCGGCCCGCGAGCACGTCGCCCGCCATCAGCACGATGGAACCGGAGGCGTCCAGTTCGCCGTAGGTACGCGAATCGACGTTCGCGACCGATGCCAGCAAGTCGCCGTAGCGGCCGCGATACGTGCCCTGCGCGAGCGACTGCTGTATGCCGTTCTGGCGCGAGCTCTGAACCTGCCAGCCGAAGCCGCCGCCGTAGTCGGCCGTCTTCGACAGCGCCGCGCCGAAGATCGGCTTGCCGTGATCCGAGCCGGCATTGACGCTCGCGTTCAGCGCGCCGCCGATCACGAAGCTTAGCGCCACGAAGACGCCGGTCGTGCGGCTGTCGCCGAAGTCGTGATAGACACTCGCGGACAGCGACGCGCCGCGCGGCAGGCTGGTCGTGTACGCGAGCGAGCCGATGCGCGAATCGCCGTAGTACGGATCATCCAGGCCGACAAAGCTCGCACTCGCCGTGCTCGACGAACCGAGCGCGCGCAGCGCGCGCGGCGAGTGTCGCACGATAGGTCGCGCGCGGCACCGGCGTGCCTTCGGCGGCGGCGAGGTCGCTGTAGTGCGGCGTGGCCTTGGTCGCCTGCAAGTCGACGGAAATGGCCGGCGTGCGCCATTGCCAGCCCGCCGCGACCTGCACGCCGCCGCCGCCCGTCGACGGTTGCCGGGGAATGGCCGTGGCTTGCGGTGCAATCGACGAAAAGCCGTCGTAGTAGCCCGCCGGATAGACATAGAGCGGCGCCGGGTTGGCTCCGCCATTGCCTGCGCTGCCCGCCACCGCCATGTTGAACACGCCCCACTGGCCAATGCCGAACAGCATGCCGACGCCCGCGTTATAGACACCGCGCGTGATTTCGCTGTGCGCTTCGAGCGTGAATTCACCGGTAATGCCGCGCCGCAGCGATGCCGACAGCGACGGCTCGCCGGCGTAGTCGAATGAGTCCTGCGAATAGGCGCGCCGCACGAAGCCCGCTTCAACCGAAAAATCCGTGAGGCCGCGCGCAAGCAGACGGGCATCGATATACAGCGGCACCGTGGTCATCACGCTGCGCCCGAGCGTATCGCGGCTCACGATGACCGCTTCGCCCGCGCCGTTGATCGCGGGCACGGCGTTGATGACGAACGGTCCAGAAGGCGCGTTGCCGCTGAACTGGCGCACGTTGTTCACATACAGGTCGATCGCGCTCGGCACGGCCGCCGAGCCGGCCAGCGCAGGCACTGGATAGGTGATCAGGTCCGGCCGCAGGCTGAAGTCGCGCGACACCTGCGCGCCGCCCATGCGCACCGGCCGCGTCCAGGTGAGCGAGGACGAGATGGTGTCGCCGAGACGCGTGGTCACGAGCGTGTCGGTGTCGGAATGGCTCCATGACGTATCGAGCCGCACGTAGCGATGACGGTCCGAATACCAGTACGCGGTGCCCGTGTTGTCGAACACGCCGCCCGGATAAAAGAAGCGCTCCTCGCTGTAGAGGCCGTATTGCGTCGGCGAGTTGGTCTGCACCGTCGCGTCGTAGTTGATGACGAGGCCCGTGCCAGTGGCGGCCGTCGGCGGACGCGCGGGCGCGTTGGCGAGCGCGGCCGGCAGACGGCGGGAATCGTTGGTTTCGAGGTTGATGCGCTGCCGCTCCGGCTGGTACGTATAGCGCAGGCCCGGCACGAAGCCGAGCCCGACGCGGCTCTGGGCGTCGGGATGAAGGTCGTCGGTGCGCAGGCCGAGGTCGCGTAGCTCGCTGATCGTCGTGTCGGTGATGAAGAACTGCGCGATCTTCTGCGTCGACATGCCGTTGATGGCCACTTCAAGATACAGGTCACCCGTCGCGCCTGCGATGCCGTCCGCCAAGGGGAAGCCGCCACGCAAGGCGGCCAGCGTGGCGGGAAGGTCACCGGCGGCCAGCGTCGCTGGAACGTCATCGGCGCGCGCCGGCACGCATGTCGAAGCCAATATGCAGACCGCGCAGACCAGCAGCGCCCAGCGCATGCGCCTCAAGGCATGGCCGCAGGTGTGGCACGAATGCCGGTGGGGCGAGTGCATCCACGGGTCACCGATCGGGTTGCGGTCCGACGACGCTCACGCGCATTATCACCGGTTCGCCGTTCACGAGCGCCTTGAGCGTCGCCGAGGTCATGCCCGCGGGTGCGCCCGGCACCGGCCGGCACAACTGGCAATCGCGTCGGCATTGATGGACTTGATTGAATGTGCTGACGGCGTCGACCGCTTGCATTAGAGGGTTGAGTGATGGAGTCGAGTCCTCCGCGCGGCTGCGGACCTCGAGTTACTCATTTGGCTCTTCTATATTCGGATTCTCCGCCCGTTGTCAAACCTGCGTGGGCAGCGCATTTCAATTCCCGCTACAACCGAGTCTCAGTCGGCGCATCTGGCCGTCGAGCGGGCTGTTCCCGCGCGTTGCCCGGCTTGGCCTCCGTGCCGCTGCTGCCACCCGAAGGCGTATCGCCCGACGGCGGCGGCATGTTCTTCGGCGGACGCGGCGGACGATCCGCCATGATGTCGCTGATCTGGTCCGCATCGATGGTTTCCCATTCGAGCAGCGCCTTGGTCATGGCCTCGACCTTGTCGCGGCTGTCTTCCAGCAGCTTGCGGGCGAGTGCGTATTGCTCGTCGAGAATGCGGCGGATTTCCGCATCGACCTTCTGCTGCGTGGCTTCGGACACCGACTTCGCGCCCATCTTGCCGAACATGCCGTTCTCTTCGGTGTCGACGTAGACCATCGTGCCGAGGACATCGGACATGCCGTAGCGCGTCACCATGTCCCGCGCCATCTTGGTCGCGCGCTCGAAGTCGTTCGAAGCGCCGGTCGACATCGAGTTCAGGAACACTTCTTCCGCGGCACGGCCGCCGAACAAGATGGCGATTTCCTCCAGCATCTTGTCGCGATAGAGGTTCACGCGATCATGTTCCGGCAATTGCCACGTGACGCCCAACGCCCAGCCGCGCGGCATGATCGTGACCTTGTGCACCGGATCGGCATGCGGGAGCAGCTTCGCCACCACCGCGTGGCCCGACTCGTGGTAAGCGGTGTTGCGGCGCTCTTCCTCGCGCATGACAGCCGACTTGCGCTCCGGACCCATGAAGATCTTGTCCTTCGCGTCCTCGAAATCCTGCATTTCGACGATGCGCTTGCCGCGACGCGCCGCGAACAGCGCTGCCTCGTTGACGAGGTTCGCGAGATCCGCGCCGGAGAAACCCGGCGTACCGCGCGCGATGACCGATGCGTCCACGTCATTCGCGATCGGCACCTTGCGCAGGTGCACCTTCATGATGTGCTCACGGCCGCGGATATCCGGCAGACCGACGTACACCTGACGGTCGAAACGGCCTGGGCGCAGCAGCGCCTTGTCCAGCACGTCCGAACGGTTCGTTGCGGCGATCACGATGACGCCCGAGTTCGCCTCGAAGCCGTCCATCTCGACGAGCATCTGGTTCAGCGTCTGCTCGCGCTCGTCGTTGCCGCCGCCCATGCCCGCGCCGCGATGACGGCCGACCGCGTCGAGTTCGTCGATGAACACGATACATGGCGCAAGCTTCTTCGCCTGCTCGAACATATCGCGAACGCGCGCCGCGCCCACGCCGACGAACATTTCCACGAAGTCCGAACCCGAAATGCTGAAGAACGGCACTTTCGCTTCGCCCGCGATGGCGCGCGCCAGCAGCGTCTTGCCCGTACCCGGAGGGCCGACCAGCAGCACCCCGCGCGGAATTCGCCCGCCGAGCTTCTGGAACTTCTGTGGATCGCGCAGGAAGTCGACCAGTTCGGACACTTCTTCCTTGGCTTCGTCGCAGCCCGCGACGTCGGTGAAATTGATTGTGTTGTTGTTTTCGTCGATCAGCCGCGCCTTTGACTTCCCGAACGAAAACGCCCCGCCTTTTCCGCCTCCTTGCGACTGCCTCATCATGTAGAACCAGAAGCCAATGATCAGGATGGCCGGGCCGAGGTAGTACAGCGCGGAGACGAGTACGTTCGGTTCATCGTCAGCCTTGCCGCTGACCTGAACGCCGTATTTCATCAGATCGCCGACCATCCAGATGTCGCCGGGCGACACGATCTGGTATTTCTGGCCGTCGTTCGGAGTGACCGTGAGATTGCGGCCCTGAACGGTGACATTCTTGACTTTGCCGTTCTTCGCGTCGTCCATGAACTGCGAATAGGAAGCCCCTTCCTCGACGCGGGGCTTATCGAACTGCTTGAACACCGTAAACATCACCAGTGCGATCACAAGCCACACAGCCGCCTTGGCGAACACATTTTTGTTCAAAGCACCACTCCTCACTTGTAGACGGGCGCCTAATGAAGCCGCGTCTTAAATGTATTCTAGTCCGGACGCCCATAGCGTGGGAGAGGCTGCTCGGCTCCGGTAGCGACAGGCGGAATGGCACGATCTGGGTGAGATGATGAGCCGTTGTTGTCCTCTTGTCGAACCGACACACAGATGTTCCGAACGGCCCGGGGGTGCGCATGGCGAGCCAGCGAATGATCGAAGCTTTAAGGTTGCCCTCAACTCCGGAAATCACGTGATCAGCCGCATTCCCTCAGTCTTCGTCGCAGCTTGGTCGAAAGTGGCCATGTGTATTCGCTCCATCTCATGGCGGGAGCACTCGATCAGACAGTCTGCAAACTCGCTAAGTACACGCACGATGCGCGTGTCGCAATCCTTTGATCGGGGCGGTGGTGCTGATGTGCTGGCATTCGACTCCGCTGCTGGGGCAATCTATGTGGCGGGTTCTCGCAGGTCGTCCCCACGAGATATCGCTAATGCTAGAAGCTGGCGCCAACCTGCAAGACGCATCGGAACATCTAAGGTAGGAGCGCTCGCCGGCCACACTACCAGCTTCTTTGGTACCTCCCCCTGACATCATCAGCCTGATAAGTGACGACTCTCCGGCTGCAGCAGGATCTTCTCGATGACGTAATGAACTGGCACGCCGCTCGGCGGAAGGCACATGATGACTTGTCCGCAACGCGCACCCAACAGTGCGATGCCCGTTGGCGAGAGAACCGACAGTCGCCCACGCTGATAGTCGGCCTCGCGCGGGTAGACCAGCGTCCATTCATGTGTAACGGTGCCGTCGCTGGTCGTACATTCGACCGTTGTATTCATCGTGACGACGTCCGGTGGCATCGCAGCGGAATCGACAAACAGGGCTGTCGCTTCCACGGCGTCCAGAAATGCGCGCTCTGGCGACGACACGGTCAGCAGACGCGCACATTCCCGAAGTCGTTCCATGTCGGATTCGGACACGACCGGCTGGCCTTCCAAGTGGCCGGTCATGACCGCGACTGAATTGTTCTTGGCAGACAACATGTGTGCCTCCGGCTGGAATACAGATTACAGATATCCGCGCAATCGCGGTCATTCCATACGTCGAGCCACGAACCGTCCAGGAAAATGAGTCGATCGATGGTTCCAAACTGCCGTATTTCGAGCAACGCGCTGCGGTTGACGAACGCACCGGGTCGATCGTCGGGAAAGACCACCTGCATCAGGGGACCCAAGCGCTCGATTATCTCGGTGACGCTCGCATCACTGGACGGCTCGGTCACGCCAAGCCAGTAGACAAGCGCTGCTGTTGGGCTTCCTGCCTTCCGAGCAACAAAACGGAGTGTCTTTTCGCCCGAGAATTCATTCATGGTTACCAACCCAGTCAGCACGTTCCTCTTTCAAAGGTGGTTCGGCGCAGCTTGCCGAGCTTGCCGAGCTTGCCGACCCGCCGCCCTCCGCGGCGACCTTCGTAGGCCTGTGGTCAACCCATATCCGTCCCCATCGGATGGCGTAGCGCAAAGCCTGTGCTGGGTCGTAGAAATAGTCCAGCGCGTGGAAGCAGCGCGGTGTCCGGCAGCCAGGCCCTTCGATCACAAGATGGGCCGCGTACAACGCACTCTTGACGGGTTCTGCACGAGCCGTCAAACGATAGCCCTGATCTTCGGCCTGATCGCTCAAAGCGGCGATGCACCTGCCTTGCGAAACGTTCCACTGCGAGGCCAAGTCGTTCTCGCCACTGATTGTGACGATGCATTCCTGCCTGACCTTCGGCATCTCGTCCTGACGTTTTGTTTGCGGTCTCATGGCTTCTCGATCCTTCGAAGACGATCCCATCCCGCCGCTGAGCTGTCGCGCGGCCAAAACGCTGCGCTGGGCAGCGCAACGGATGGCGAGTTCGTTCGGCACGCGAGCAGACGCCCATCACGCAAGTCGTGATGGAGTACAGTCGGTGGTCGACAGAAAGATGGTGAGCCCGGCTCTCGCTTTACTGACTCTAGGCTTATGCGAAGAACCGGGCAGAAGAAAGTGCTGCTTTATCCGCGCGGCTGGCGCGGTTTAGCGTGCGCTTCAAGGTATCGGCTTTTCGATGCCCGCGGGTACCCGCCCCCGCTTGTGCAGGAATGCTGAAAAAGGCAAGGCGGGAACTCTTGACGAAAAACACTACGATGACCTCGCGTCAGTGACCAATGGGTGATCTAAGGCAGGCATGCCTATTAGAGCTCATCTGTTAGCATTTTGCAAGGTTGGCGGGTGCCGTTGCCGTGCCGAGTCTGCGCTGAGCTGGCGAATTCGCACTTCGATGAGCGCTGTACGAGGTCGGGTAGCGCCCGGATCCGTGAGATTCGGTCAAACGATGACATCGTTTACCCTCGTGATTCTTCGCAAGAACAATGGGCCCCCACAGCAGCTCAGCTTCGGAGATTTTTCTCGCAATCTTCCCGGTACCGCAGCGGGTCGTGATGATCTGGATAACGCAAATCGAGCCACGCGGCGAGCTTCGTCCAATCTGGATGCTGGGTGCCCGTGCGCGCCGACCAATTGGAAGACCGCTCGAGAATTCGACCGTTCCCCCGATCGCGAACAAGCACGCTTCCCAAACCGCTCGAGCTGTTTGTCTGTGACTCGATCAGATAACGTGGCAGGATCCTGAGCTCGGCATTCTTGGCCCATCCGAATAAACCGCGGACTACGCCAGACGGATCGCGCAACTCGCTGGGGCCACTTACTGGGCGAATCGCCGTCCAGCCTTCCGGAAACTCGGCGACGACCTCGTCTTTGCCCTCCCTTACCCACTTCACGCGCAAAGCCTGCGTCATCGCTTCGCGCATACGCGACACCGAGTCATAGCCTTTGGGCAACTCGATTGCCACCGGGAGCGTGATCAGGTTGTCTTTCCAGAGCGCGGATTCGTCTTCGACGCGCTTGACGACGTCGGACACTTCTGGCCCGAAAGGATTCTCGGGACGGCTAGACACCCTCGCGGTTGCTCCCGCAGGCAGGCCCTCGAAAAGGCGCTCAGCGTCTTGACGGGTTAGTTTCGTCTTTGCCTTATTCATAATCTCGTACGGTCCTTGGCTGGAAGCGAACGCGGCTGGAAAGCAGTCGACCGTGCGAAGCCACCCTTTCATGCGACGTACTTCGAGATGCACCAGGAACCACTGCGCCCCTGGAAACGTCGTAGCTGCCTATTTTGCGTGAGAACGATTTGTGAAGTCGCGCGATCCGCTCGCCCGGCTGTTCGACCGAACGGCCGGACCCGTATCTTCGCCGATCGTCGAGATCGAGTGCTTGAAGATCATCTGGGATCCCGTGGTCGAATTGAGATAAAGCATGTACGTATCAAATGACTGGATGTGTCCAACCAATCTGATTCCGTTGACGAGATATATCGCCACGCGCTTTCGTTCCTTCCTCATCGCATTGAGAAAGTCGCCTTGTATACCGGGTTGGTTCTGCGCCATTTCAGTTTTGTCTTTAAGATTTGATGGGATCAAGCGCATTCGATCGTGTCCGAGCTGCAAGCCACGGAAGCGAAAGATGGCACAGATGTGGGTTGATAGCCTGAATGGCATGGTAGGACGCAATGACCTGCGGTTGCTGACCCTTCTGCCTTGGAAGCCCTACCTTGGCCGCTTCTCCCGCCTGACAGGTGAGGGCCGACAATGGTGTCCGCTTTGCCTTGAAGAGGATCTTCAGTCGCGGACACCGGTCTACGAGCGCCTCATCTGGTCAATGCGCTGGGTCGGACACTGCCCGCGCCATCGTTGCAGGCCCGCAGAGCGCTGCTCTGAATGTGGCTATCAGCAAGCGGGTGAGCTATCACCACTGCAGTCATGCGGCTTCTGCTCCAGGTGCCAGGGATGGCTTGGCACGGAGCATCCGGATCCAGTGTTCGATCGCCAGACTGCTGACGGGGATTACGAAGTGTGGGCGGCACAAAGCCTTGCGGATCTTGTCGCACATCCGCCCGCGTCGACCTTGCCTCGAACAGGCAATCCTGCTTCCAGGGTCATCGATCGGGGTATCGCCCGCTTCTTCGACGGGAATGCAGCCGCTTTCTGTGAGCACATCGGCATATCGAAGACATGTCCAACCTACTGGCGATGTGCGGGGGCACCAAACGCGGCAGTGCTCATGGCCATCTCATATTGCCTGCAGATTTCTGTGCGTGATCTTCTGACGGGAAAAGACGTCTTCAGCGGCAGTTGTCTCCCTCCCCTGCCCCCAATCCTTTTACGTACTAATCTGCGCCCTGTTGCCCGCAGAAGGAACTGGAACGACGTTCGGCAGTTCCTGACGGAGGTTGCGAACGGCACCCGCTACTACGGTAGCCTTACATCCGCCGCAGAATCAATACATCTGTCGCCCAGTCAGGCGTATGCCCGGTTTCCAGACCTGTGTCGCCAGATAGCGGAAGCACTGCGGGAAAGACGCCGGGAAGTTGTCAGGACTGCCCGCGAGCAGCGGAAAGACCGGCTTGATAAAGCGATCAGGATCGAAGCGGCCCGCATGATCTCGACGGGCCAGTACCCAAGCGTCGACCGGCTGATCACGTACGCGAAACAGCATGGTCTGGGCGCGGATAAACCTGCGGACCGCTCGTGCATCCGGCAAGCACAGCTCGGCACACTTACGGGCGCGCCCGGCAGCGGCCTCAGACGCAGGAACAACGCTGCGCCGGACGGATGAGTCGCGGCAGCCTCACTGACCAATGCAACAGAACCATGAACCATCGCAACTGCGTCCAGTCGGCGCGACGACTAGAAACTGACGCCGCGCGAATACCGTGCGACTCGAACTGGCGTCGCCCGACCATCTCCGTCACTGCATAGCGCATTGTGGTCTGAAGGGCTTTGGCGTCTATCATGTGTTACATCCTGCGGCACAGAAAACACCATATCGCTTCCAAACGGAAGTTTTATGGTTTCTCCCACACGTACGCTTCTTCAACTGCGCCCATCATGGCGGAAGGCAGCCAGAGTCGAACTGACCAGAGAGTGTCTGACACCCCCTACCGGGTTTGAAGCCCGGCCGCACCACCGGATACGGATGCCTTCCTTCATCATGCCTCATGCCCGTCCCGAACGCGAAAAACGCGCGGGCGTCCGATTATAACGACGCATCCTCAACCGCCGCCATCGCGCGAATGTGACCCCGAACGCGCGCGCGGCTCGCGCCGCCGCGTCAGTCGATAAGCGCAATACAGCAAGGCCAGCGCCGCGAGCAGATCGACCACTGTCGCGCCGTGCGATTCGAGCGCCATCACCGCGAGATGCAGCTGCCGCTCGAACAGCGCGCCGCCCAGCGTCCAGAACGACGCCCACGCGACGATGCCCGCCGTATCCCAAAGGAAGAACGCCAGCACGGCGATCCGCGTCGTGCCCATCAGCGGCGGCGTGACGAGGCCGAGCCCCGGCACGAACTTGGACAACGCGACGATCGGCGCGCCGTGCCGCTCGAACAGTTCGCCCGCCGTGCGCATGCCGGAATCGACCGCATACGATCTGCGCGACAGCGCCGCGACGAGCCGCCGGCCATAGAGACGCCCCGCCGCGAACCACACGCCGTCGCCGAGCAGCGCACCGCACAACGCCGCGAACAGCACGTGCGCGAAGGACAGCCGTCCGGTCGCCACGACCGAGCCCGCGAACACGAGCAGCGGCGCGGACGGCAGCGGCACGCCCAGGCGCGTCAGCAGCACGTTGGCGAACACGGCCGCGCCGCCCCACTGCACGATCGCCGACGGGGGAATCTGGATCAAGCGGCACCTCTCGTTCGCTGGCTTCGATACGTCATTCGGCCCTCGATTCGACGAGTATCACCGGCACGTCGCCACATCCCGCGCTGCTCGCAATTTCGATGCCGCGCCACGGCGAACGTTCGCCACGGTCGATGACCATCGGATCGACGCGCCGGTCCGGCCGCAGCACGTTGAAGGGCCACGACGGCCGCCGCAGGCGTTCGTGCACGACCGAGCCGAGCCAGATCGGCGCCGGCGGCGCGCCGGCGCGTTCGCGCACCGCGTAATGCGTCGGCCAGAAACGCAGCACGTCGCGCTCGTCCGCGCCGTGAACCGAGCGCGCGAACACCAGCGTCGACGGCTCGCCGTTGTTCAGGCGCGGCAGCGCGGGCAGCTCGATGGCGGGCGCATTCGGCGAGACCACCGACATCACGCTTTTCAGGCTCACGCGCGAAACCTCGGTCCAGCCGCGCGCGCTCAGTTGCGCGCGAATCTGCGCGGGCGTCGCGGCCCATTGCACGGTAATCGGCTCGCGCCGGTCGCCCTCCATGCTCGCGCGGTAGCAGGAAAACGTGCGCCATACCGAATCCGTCCACTGGATCGGCGAGATGACGGTGGTCGATGGCACCGCGCTATGCGCCTCCGTTTCATCGCTCAGTTGCAGCGCGACGCTCGCGCCGATCACGGCGAGCACGGCAATCGGCATCAAAGGCCGCGGCTTCGGCTTGACCGGATTGCGCCAGACGGCAGTGAGCGCGATCAGGAAGACCCATACGGCGGCGAGCGCGGCGCTGCCGAGCGCATCGGAGATGGTGAAGCGCCCGAAATACAGTCCCGCGATGCCGACCGCCGCGACAATCGCCGATGTCGCCGTCGCAACGAACACGCCCGTCAGCATGCCCACGCGCCGCAGCAGAATGAACGCGAGAAAGCCGTAGATCACGACCGTCGCCGCGACGTGGCTGCTCGGGAACTCGTGCTCGGTCGGCGCGAAGGAGACGAGGAGCGGCTTGTGCGCCGTGAAGCGGATCGCCAGCACGAGCAGTTGCGAGAACGCGATCGCCGCGAGCCAGTACGCGACCGTGCGCCAGCGCCGCTCGAAGCTCATCCACACGATCACCATGACGCCGAGCGCGAGCAGCGTCTGCGTGCTGCCGAGCGTCGCGGCGGCATCGAGAATCGAATCGGTCCAGGTCGAGCGGAACGATTGCAGAAGCCGGTAGATCGATACGTCGACCTGCACGATCGACGCGCCGCGCGCCACGTTCGCGAGCACCGAAAAAAACAGAATCGCCGACGCGAGCAGCAGCACCGAAATGACGACGATGAGGCCCGTCGCCGGATTGCCCGGATCGAGCGCGCGCGAGACGAGCCGCGCGGGCAGGCCGCGGCCCCGCTGCGCCCACGCGAGCAGCATTTCGCGCGACGCGACGGTCCAGCGCATCGCGTGCGAGACGATCACGCGCGCGAGATTGAACACGACCCAGCCGATCGCGGTGACGAAGATCAGGATCACGACGAGACGGATCGACACCGCGCCCGCCAGCTCGATCGACGCGCCGAACACGACGCCCGGCAGGATGTGCGCCGGCGCCCAGATGAGCGCGCTCAGGATGTTGACGAAGAGAAAGCGCGCGGGCGCCATGCCGGTGACGCCCGCGACGACCGGCACGACCGCGCGCATCGGCCCCACGAAACGCGCGAGCACGACGCTCTTCGCGCCGTGCTTGTCGAAATATTTCTTGCCCGCGACGAGCGCGCCGGGATGCGCGCGAAACGGCCACATCTGCGCGATCCGGTCCGCGTAGTGCTGGCCGAACCAGAAGCTCACGGCATCGCCGGCGATGGCCCCCACGATCGCGCAGACGAGCACCCAGCCGAGATTCAGCGCGCCTGCGCCGACGAGCGCGCCCGCGATGAACATGGCCGTGCTGCCCGGCACGAACGTGCCGACGAACGCCAGGGATTCGAGAAACGACGCGAGCAGCACGACCGCGAGCGTCCACTCCGGGTGGCCCGACAGGACGTGCAGCAGCTTGTAATAGATATGCTCCATCGTGATCGGCGGTCGACGGCGCGCATCGAGCCCGGGCAAACGTCAGACGGACTCGTGCCAGCGGCTATCGGCGCGCAATAGATGCAAATCGCGGTGGAAACGAGTGTACCCAACGCGGTCGAAGAACTCCAAAATCTGTATCGCACGCTTGCGGCCGAGCGCGCTGGCGTCACGAAAAGCAGCCGCGCCGATCGCGCCGCCCTGCGCGCTCGCGGTTTGCGCGACGAGTTGCGCAAGCGCGCCGATCGATGCGCGCGCGTAAAACAGATCGCGCACGACCTGAAACACCTCGCCGCGCCGGGCGAGCTTCTTCAGCAGCCTGCGCATCTCGTCCTCGCCGACGCCGTGCGCGCTCGCCAGATCGCGCACCCACGGCGGATCGAAGCGTCCCGCGTCCAGCGCGGCGAGCACGGCGCGGGCGAGCTCGGTTTCGGCTTCGTCGAGCGTCACCGCATGCGACGGGGCATGCAGCCACGGCCCGCTCTTCGCGATGGCGCCGCTCGCCACCGCTTCATCGACGAGCGCGCGCCACAACGCATCCGGCGCGAGCGGCGCGGCCATGCGGCGCAGGCGCGCGACGTCGGGGCCCTGTTCGTCGGGGAAACGTTCGTGGAAGGCGGCGAGCGCATCCATCAGGCGCGTTTTCAGCGCATCCCAGTGACGCGCTGCAATATAGAGCGTGTCGTCGTGCGCGGGCACCGCGCGCAAGTCGTCGGGCGAGATCGCGTGTCCGCACAGATGCTCGATCAGCGAGCGCGGCAAGCCATGCGGCGCCTGCTCGAAGAGCGCGTCGGCGCGGCCCGTGTCGAGCCTGTGCGCGAGCGCGTCGAGCCATGCGCGGCGCTGCGGCGTGCGGCGGCGTCGAGCCGGCGCGAACGGATCGAGCACGCGCCCGCCGCCGACGGTTCTGCTTGCCTGCGCATTGCGCACGATGAAGCGGTCGCCGGGCAGCGCGCAAACGGGTTGATCGAACACCAGTTGCACGCGAGCGCTGTGTCCGGCGTCGAGCGTATCGGCTTCGAGCAGCGCGACATGCGCCACGCGATGCGTCGTGCCCAGATGCACATGCAAGGGCGCCCAGTGCGTGAGCGCGAGTTGCGCATCCTCCAGCAGCGTCAGTTCGACGTCGAGCCTTTCGGACGCGCGCGCCAGCCGCGCATCGAGGATCCAGTCGCCGCGCGCGAGCGCGTCTTTATCGATGCCGGCGAGATTGAGCGCGCAGCGCTCGCCCGCGCGGCCCGTCTGCGCCGCGCGATTCTGCGCGTGAATGCCGCGCACGCGCACCGGCTCGCCGCCCGCGCCGCGCGGCGCGAGCATAAGCGTGTCGCCAACGTTCGCGCGCCCCGCGAACACCGTGCCGGTCGCGATCGTGCCTTGCCCCGTCAGCGTGAACACGCGATCGACCGCGAGCCGGAAAAAGCCGTCGTCGCGGCGCGTGCGCCAGTGGGCGGCGGCATCGTGCAGATGCGCGTTCAGTGCGGCGACGCCGGGGTCGTCGGCTTGCGTGGCATCGGTATCGAAGCGGGGCGCGTCGCGCAACGCTGTTTCCGCGAGCAGCGCGGCGATGTCCGCGTGGACCTCGCGCACGCGCGCGGCATCGACACGATCGCATTTCGTCACCGCGACCGCGCCTCGTGCGACGCCGAGCAGGTCGAGTATCGCGAGATGCTCGCGCGTTTGCGGCATCACGCCATCGTCGGCGGCGATCACGACGAGCGCGAAGTCGATGCCGCATGCGCCGGCCGCCATCGTATGCACGAGCTTTTCGTGGCCCGGCACGTCGATGAAGCCGAGCACGCCGCCGTCCTTCAACGGCACGTAGGCGTAGCCCAGTTCGATCGAAATGCCGCGCGCCTTCTCTTCCTTCAGGCGGTCGGTGTCCACGCCCGAGAGCGCGCGCACCAGCGTCGTCTTGCCGTGATCGATATGACCCGCCGTGCCGACGATCATTCGCGTGCGTCCAGTTGCGCGATGAACGCGGCTTCGTCGGCTTCTTCGAGGCAGCGCAGATCGAGCCGCAATGCGCCATCCGCGATGCGCCCGAGCACGGGCCGCGGCAAATCGCGCAGCCGCTTCTCGACGCGGTTCAACTGGCCGCCCGCCCGCTTGCCGCCCGCGGCGCGCACGGCGAGTCCGTAGCTCGGCAGGACATCCACGGGCAACGCGCCGCTGCCGATCTGGCTGAACATCGGCTCGGCGCTCACGGCGAAGGCATCGCCGACCATGCGTTGCAAGGCGGGCTCGATGCGCTCGGCGGCGAGGCGCATCGCGTCGGCGGGACGCGTGAGCAGGCGCAAGGTCGTCAGCCGTTCGACCAGCGTTTCGGGCGTGCGATAGAGCCGCAGCACCGCTTCGAGCGCCGCGAGCGTGAGCTTGCCGACGCGCAGCGCGCGCTTCAACGGATGCTTCTTGATCTTCGCGATGAGATCCTTTCGTCCGACGATCAAGCCGGCTTGCGGCCCGCCCAACAGCTTGTCGCCGCTGAAGGTGACGAGATCCGCGCCCGCCGCGACCGTCTCGCGCACCGTCGCTTCGCGCGGCAGGCCCCATTGCGCAAGATCGACGAGCGTGCCGCTGCCGAGATCCACGGCGACGGGCAGGCCACGCGTCCTCGCGAGCAACGCCAGTTCGGGAAGCGTCACTTCCTTCGTGAAGCCGGTCACCGCATAGTTGCTGCAATGGACCTTCATCAGCAGCGCGGTTTTCGGGCCGATCGCTTCGTCGAAATCTTTCAGATGCGTGCGGTTGGTCGTGCCGACTTCGCGCAGCTTCGCGCCCGCGCGGCTCATGATGTCGGGAATGCGGAACGCCCCGCCGATCTCGACCAGCTCGCCGCGCGAGACGATCACTTCGCGGCGCGATGCGAGCGCCGAGAGCGTGAGCAAGACCGCCGCCGCGTTGTTGTTCACGACAGTCGCGGCCTGCGCGCCCGTGAGTTCGCAAATCAGGTCGTTGATGAGATCGTCGCGGTCGCCGCGCGCGCCGGTGTCGAGGTCGAATTCGAGATTCGCGGGGCGCGTGAGCATTTCCGCGACCGCGCGCACGGCTTCGTCGGGTAGCAGCGCGCGGCCGAGATTCGTATGCAGCACCGTGCCGGTGAGATTGAAGACACTGCGCACGTTGCTCTGCGCGCGTTTGGCGAGCCGTGCATCGACCGATTGCGCGAGCCGCGCATCGCTCAATGCATCGACGGAGGCGCGGCCCGCTTGCGCATCGGCGCGCCAGGCATCGAGCGCCGTGCGCAATGCGGCGAGCGTCTGCGTGCGTCCGTAGGCGGCGATCACCGGCTCGAATTCCGCCGATGTCAGCACGCGCTCGACGGACGGCACGCGCGCCATCAAGGCGCGCAGCGCGCCGCCGTCGTTTCCTGCGACGTCGCTCATCGCTCTTCTTCCGTTTGTTCGGGCCACAGCCACGGATGGGGCGCCGCGCGCCGGTAGCCCGCATCGCCCATCAGGAGATCGAGCGTGAGACTCGCGAGATCGTCGGCGTAGGGCTCGAAATCGTAGGCCTTGTCCTGATAGCCGATCTTGCGGTACGTGCCGCATTCGTCGCACGACTCCGCCTTGAGCGGCGCGCTTTTTGCCTTCGCGGCCTTCGCTTCCTCGCTTTCGTCGCCGCTGCCCATCGCGTGATAGGCGATGCCTTTGGTCGAATCGCAGTTGGTGCACTTCGCGCGGACGACGTGCAGTTCCGTCGCGCACAGCCCGCATTGCGCGTAGCGGTAGCCGTCATACGCGCCGCCCACGCGCACGATGCTCGCGACCGGCACCGAGCCGCACACGGGACATACGCCGGGCGCATCGAGATAGGGCACGTCTTTCGCGTCGATACGGCTCGCGAGATCGGTCCACACGACCTGCAGCGCGGCCGCGATGAAGGGCGCGGCGGCCGGATCGATTTCGGCGAAGCGCAGCGCGAGGACCGCATCGGCCTGATTGTCGAGCGTGCGCGCGTCCAGTGCGCGAAGGCGGGCGACGAGTTGCACGAGCGCGGGCGTCAGTGCGCCCGCGGATTCGATGCTGTCCAGCAGCATGAAGAGCACGTCGCGCCACGCGGGGCCGCGCGAATCGGTGAGCGCGGGCACGATCGGCATCGAATGACGCTGATTCAGCTCGATGGATTCGCGCGAGGGCATCGGCGCCGTGAACTGGGCGAGCACGCGCTGCTGGGCATCGGCGAGCGCGGCCATCAGACGCAGATAGCCGGCGATGGGATTGCTCGCGTCGGCGAGTTGCAGAAGGCGTGCGGCGCGCGCGGCGAATACGGTGGCGCGCTCCGGCATGCGCAGACGCGGAATCGCCGATGGATCGAGCGATTCGATTCGCGCGGCTTCGACTATGCGTTGGACCACGGGGGTTCCTCGCGGGGGGGGGGGGGTGGAGTCGATCAAGAGTATCAGCTTATTCGATCTTCAATGGACCACCCCGCACGTATGGGTCCAGCTTCGCCGTCGGGAAGCTACTTCCCAATCACATCCCTGAACCACCGCGGATGATGCTTCCTCGCCCATCCGTACGTGACCGTGCCGCGCACCATCGCGCCGATCGAGCCTTTCACCCACAGTCCTGCGTAGACATGGATGATGATCGTCAGAATCAGCACGAACGCCGTCGCCGCATGCACCACCGATGCAATGCGAATCACGGTAATCGGAAAGTAGAACGCGAAGTACGTGCGCCACATCACGATGCCGCTCAGCAACAGCAAAATGAGGCTCGCGAACATCACGAAAAAGACGAGCTTCTGCCCCGCGTTGTACTTGCCGATCGCCGGCAAGCGCTCCTCGCGGTTCGCGAGCACGTCGTTCACCTGCTTCATCCATTGAACGTCGCTCTGGTCCAGATAGTTGTGATGCCAGAAGCGCAGCGCGAGGATCATGAACGAGATGAACATCACGCAGCCGACGAACGGATGCAGAATGCGCGTCCACTGCCCGCCGCCGAAAATCGCGTAAAGCCATGCCATCGACGGATGAAACATCGCGAGACCGGAAAGCGCAAGCAGCACGAAGGTGATCGCCGTGATCCAGTGATTCGTGCGCTCGTTCGGCGTATAGCGCACGATCAGACGATGACCCTTCACATCACGCAGCTCGTTATCGTGTTTCATCGATACGCTCCTGTCCGCCTTCCCGGCGACGGCGCACCTCTTCCGCTTCGCGGTGCGCTTCCACTTCGTCTTCCTCGCTAACTTCGTTCGGGCCGATGCGCGTGTAATGGAAGAAGCCCGCGAGCGCCGCGATGCCCAGGCCGATCATCGCGAGCGGTTTCGTCACGCCTTTCCAGACCGACACGAGCGGACTGATATGCGGATCTTTCGCGAGACCGTGATACAGCTCGGGCTGATCCGCGTGATGCAGCACGTACATGACATGCGTGCCGCCCACACCCGGCGGATCGTACAGGCCGGCGTTGGCGAAGCCACGCTCCTTCAGATCGACCACACGCTCGGCGGCCTGATGCTGCATATCGACCTTGGTGCCGAACATGATCGCGCCCGTCGGGCACGTTTTCACGCATGCGGGCTCCTGCCCGACCGCGACGCGATCCGAACAAAGCGTGCACTTGTACACGCGATGATCTTCCTTCGACAGGCGCGGAATGTTGAACGGGCAACCGGTAATGCAGTATCCGCAGCCGATGCAGTTCTCCTCGTGAAAATCCACGATGCCGTTCGTGTACTGCACGATCGCGCCCGGCGACGGACACGCCTTCAGGCATCCCGGGTCCTCGCAATGCATGCAGCCGTCCTTGCGGATCAGCCATTCGAGGTCGCCCTTCGGATTCTCGTATTCGGTGAAGCGCATCACCGTCCACGAATGCTCGGTCAGGTCGCGCGGATTGTCATACACGCCGGTTGTGTGACCGATATCGTCGCGCAGATCGTTCCACTCCATGCAAGCCGTCTGACACGCCTTGCAGCCGATGCACTTCGACACGTCGATGAGCTTCGCCACCGTGCCCGTCACGGGCTCGCGCACCTGCGTCTGCGGCGTGGTGGTCGCCGAAACGCGCTTGATATCGAGCGATTGCAGAGCCATCTCGTCCCCCTATGCCTTCTCGACCTTCACCAGGAACGACTTGAACTCGGGTGTCTGCGAGTTCCCGTCGCCCACGGAAGGCGTGAGTGTGTTGACGAGATAGCCCGGCTGCGCGAGGCCCTTGAAGCCCCAATGCAGCGGCAGGCCGACGGTGTGCACTTTCTTGCCCTCGATGGTCAATGGTTTGATGCGCTTGGTCACGAGCGCCACCGCGACGATATGCCCGCGATTGCTCGACACCTTCACGCGATCGCCCGCGACGACGCCCACTTCCTTTGCGTGCTCCTCGCCGATCTCCACGAACTGCTGCGGCTGCACGATCGCATTCAGGCGCGCATGCTTGGTCCAGTAATGGAAGTGCTCGGTGAGGCGGTACGTGGTCGCCGTGTCCGGGAACTTGTCGGCGGTGCCGAACGCGGCGCGGTCGTCCGGGAACACGCGCGCGGCCGGATTGCTCGTCGCCACCTTGTTGTCGGGGAAGAACGGGTTATGACCGAGCGGCGTCTCGAAGGGCTCGTAGTGCGTCGGGAACGGCCCTTCGTTCATGCCGTCGCGCGCGAAGAAACGCGCGACGCCCTCCGGGTTCATGATGAACGGGCTCATGCCCTTGTCCGGCGCTTCGTCCACCTTGAAGTCGGGAACATCCGGGCCCGTCCATGCGCGGCCGTTCCACGCGACCAGCTTTCTCGACGGATCGAACGGCTTGCCGTTGACATCGCACGATGCGCGGTTGTACAGCACGCGCCGATTCGCCGGCCACGCCCACGCCCAGTTCAGCGTCTGGCCGATGCCCGTCGGGTCGGAGTTGTCGCGCCGGCCCATCTGATTGCCGTTCTGCGTCCACGAGCCGCAGAAGATCCAGCAGCCGCTCGCGGTCGATCCATCGTCGCGAAGTTGCGCGAAGCTCGACAACTGATCGCCGCGTTTGGCGAGCACCTTGGTCTGATCCGCCGGATCGGTGACGTCGGCGAGCGCGCGGCCGTTGAACTCCATCGCGATCTCTTCGGGCGTCGGGCTTTCGGGGTCCGCATAAGGCCACGTCATCTTCAGGATCGGATCGGGATACTTGCCGCCCTTCTCCTGATACGCGCGCCGCATGCGCAGCCATAGACCCGACATGATCTCGAGGTCGCTCCTCGCCGCGCCCGGCGCCGCCGCGCCCTGCCAGTGCCATTGCAGCACGCGAGACGAACTCACGAGCGAGCCGCGCTCTTCCGCGAAACAGGTCGTCGGCAGGCGGAAGACTTCGGTCTGGATCTTCGATGCATCGACGTCGTTGAACTCGCCGTGGTTCTTCCAGAATTCGGACGTCTCGGTCGCGAGCGGGTCCATGATGACGAGCCATTTCAGCTTCGACAAACCCAGCCCGATCTTGGCCTTGTTCGGCGCGGCCGCGAGCGGATTGAAGCCCTGGCAGATATAGCCATTCATCTTGCCCGCGGCCATCAGCTCGAACACCTGCAGCATGTCGTAGGACTTGTCGAGCTTGGGCAGATAGTCGTAGCCGAAATTGTTCTCGGCGGTCGCGTTGTCGCCCCACCACGACTTCATGAAGCTCACGTAGAACGCGCGATAGTTCTTCCAGTAGCTCAACTGATTCTGCCGCAGCGGCTGCGACGCGCGCTTCTTGATGTACTCGTCGTACTCCTGCTCGCCTTCCATCGGCAGGGTCATGTAGCCGGTCAAGAGGTTCGACATCAGGCCGAGGTCCGTCAGACCCTGGATGTTCGAATGCCCGCGCAGCGCATTCATGCCGCCGCCCGCAATGCCGATATTGCCGAGCAGAAGCTGCACCATCGCGCCCGTGCGGATCATCTGCGCGCCGACGGAGTGATGCGTCCAGCCGAGCGCATAGAGAATCGTGCCCGCGCGATTCGGCGTGGCCGTCGATGCGAGCATCTCGCACACCTTCAGGAACTTGTCGGTCGGCGTGCCGCAGACCTTCGTCACCATCTCCGGCGTGTAGGCCGCGTAATGCTGCTTGAGCAGGTTGTAGACGCAGCGCGGGTCCTGCAGCGTGGGATCGGTCCTGACGTAACCGTCTTCGCCGCGCGCGTAGTCCCAGCTCGACTTGTCGTACTTGCGGTGCTCGGCGTCATAGCCCGAGAACACGCCGTCCTTGAACGCGAAATCCTCGCGCACGATGAACGACAGGTCCGTGTAATTCTTCACGTACTCGTGCTGGATCTTGTCGTTCGTCAGCAGATAGTTGATGACGCCGCCCAGGAACGCGATGTCCGTGCCGGTGCGTATCGGCGCGTAAAAATCCGCGACCGAAGCCGTGCGCGTGAAGCGCGGATCGACCACGATCAGCCGCGCGCTGCGATGCGCCTTCGCTTCCGTCACCCACTTGAAGCCGCACGGGTGCGCCTCGGCCGCATTGCCGCCCATCACCAGAATCACGTCCGCGTTCTTGATGTCGACCCAATGGTTCGTCATCGCGCCACGGCCAAACGTCGGGGCAAGACCTGCCACCGTCGGGCCATGTCAGACACGCGCCTGATTGTCGAATGCGAGCATCCCGAGACTGCGAACCGTCTTGTGCGTCAGATAGCCGACTTCGTTGCTGCTCGCCGAGGCCGCCAGAAAGCCCGTGGTCAGCCAGCGGTTGACCTTCTTGCCTTCAGGCGTGCTTTCGACAAAGTTCGCGTCGCGGTCTTCTTTCATCAGCACGGCAATGCGATCGAGCGCGTCGTTCCACGAAATCTGCTTCCACTCGTTCGACCCCGGCGCGCGATATTCCGGATACAGCAGCCGGCTCGGGCTATGAATGAAGTCGATGAGCGAAGCGCCTTTCGGGCAGAGCGTGCCGCGATTGACCGGATGGTCCGGATCGCCTTCGATGTGAATGATGCTCGCCTTGGCGTTCTTCGAATTGTCGCCGAGGCCGTACATCAGGATGCCGCACCCGACCGAGCAGTACGGGCAGGTGTTACGCGTTTCCGTGGTGCGCGACAGTTTGTATTGCCGGACTTCGGCGAGCGCCGGTGCCGGAGAGAAGCCCATTGCCGCCAGGCTCGATCCGGCGAGCGTGCTCGCGGAAACCTTGAGGAACTGTCGCCGTGACATTTGGAGCATGGTTGCCCTCGGCGCGTCGTTTGTGGGTGATTCAAGTATATGGTGCACGATGAAATGCGGCAGTAAGTTTGCTACCGGATTTGCACCAATGCGCCCGCTTCTTCATGTCCTGCATCAAAAGCAGACGATTTCGTCACTGCGCAAGACGCGCGCCCGGTCACGTCCGCTCTGGAATGGAACGTGCTCGACCGCATGAACGTCGCCGGGCATCCGCGCTCCATTCATCGAACCGAGAGGCCGTCATGAGTACCGTGTCAACGCAGAAGATCGAAGCCGTCGTCAAGAAAGACGCTTCGTGGGCGCTCGGCGCGCTCAAGCAATTCTCGGAAAACCGCTGCGCCGCCATGGCCGCGAGCATCGCGTTCTACTCGGCGTTCTCGCTCGCGCCGACGCTCGTCATGGTGATCGCCGTCGCGGGCTGGATTTTCGGGCCGGAAGCCGCGCGCGGGCAGCTATTTCATCAGGTGAACGGACTCATCGGCGATCAGGCGGCGTCGGGCGTGCAGAGCATCGTCGAAAACGCGCATCGCAGCAGCGGCACGGGCATCGCGGCGATCATTTCCTTCGTGCTGCTGGCGGTCGGCGCGTCGGCGACATTTTCATCGCTCAATACGGCGCTCAACATCGTCTGGCCGATGGCCGGGGACGCGCGCTCCAGCATCATGACGATGGTGCGCGTGCGGCTCGTCTCGTTCGGGCTCGTGCTCGGCGTCGCGTTCCTGCTGATCGTCTCGCTCGTGCTCGACACCGCGATTCAGGCCGTCGGCATGTGGCTGTGGGCGAATTCGCCGTTCGTGATCGTCGGCGATATCGTGCAGCTCGTGGCCGGACTCGCGATTCTCACGGTCGCGTTCGGCGCGCTGCTGAAGTTTCTGCCCGATGCGCCCGTGCAATGGCGCGATGCGCTCGTGGGCGGGCTGGTCGCGGCGCTGCTGTTCTCGGCCGGCAAGAAGCTTTTCGCGCTGTACCTGACGCACGCGGGCACCGCGAGCGCGTTCGGCGCGGCGGGCTCGCTCGCCGTGCTGCTCATGTGGCTGTATTTCTCCGCCGCCGTGCTGCTGCTCGGCGCGGAATTCTCGGCGGCGCGCGCGCGGCTGCACGATCCGCGCGGCGCGTGGGGCCAGCAGAACAACGGCCGCGTGCCGCCGGGCAGCCGCGCGAAGATCGGCTCGCTGCTGGCGGCATCGACCCGCACCGCGGTGCCCGTCGCGGCCGCCGAGGCAGCGGCGATGACGCCGATCGCGCCCCCCGATGCGCCCGTCAGCGCGAGCGCGCGCCGGACGATCGGCGGCCGTGCCCAGCGCGCGCAGCAGTTGACGGGGCAGGCGCGCAAGAAAGTGTCGGCGGTGGCGCGGGCGCTGGAGTTGTCGCGCAAGCTCGCGCGGGCGGAATCGACCGCCACGCGCGTCACCGCCCTTGCGATGGTAGGCGCGGGCCGCAAGGCGTCGCACGCCAATGCCGTGGTGCGGCGGCATCCGTGGCGCGCAGTGCTGGTCGCGGCGAGCGCGGGCATGGCGGTCGCGCTGCTGTCGCGGCGCGAGGCCGCGCGGCGCAACGATCCGGCATCGTGAAATTGCGAACGACCGGCGCCGCTATCCGGTCAATCCGAAAAATCCGACGCCATTAAAGCGGTTTGTTATTTGGATCGACGGTAATCCGATTAGCGCGGCAGGCGAGGATAATCGGATTAGCCGCCGCGACCCGTCTCTTTAAAATCCCGCGACGGCGCGGAACTTTTCCACACCGCGTCTGTCTCCCAAAATTCGCTCCAACGATCGTCTCGGACCCTTGACCAGCGGGCATCTGACCCGAGTGTGTGTTTTTCGAGACAGTCTTTATTTTCCATTTCTAAACTTACGAAACGTTGCGTTATTCTCTGCGCCGGCAACAACGATTTTAATCATTCGCGTGGAGAATTCGATGAAACGATTCGCACTGACGTCCCTCTCGCTGGCTATGCTCGGCGCAGCTGGCGCGGCACAGGCACAAACGAGCGTGACGCTGTATGGCGTGATCGACGCAGGTATCGGCTACGTGAGCCATGCCAACGCAAACGGCGACAAGCTGGTCGGCATGATCAACGGCAACCTGTCCGGCGACCGCTGGGGCTTGAAGGGTCAGGAAGACCTGGGCGGCGGTCTGAAGGCGATCTTCCAGTTGGAAAACGGCTTTGACGTCGGCACCGGCCGTCTCGGCCAGGGCGGCCGCGAATTCGGCCGTCAGGCGTTCGTCGGTCTGTCGGGCAACCAGTGGGGCACGGTCACGCTGGGCCGTCAGTACGACCCGCTCGTCGACATGGTCCAAGGCATCACGGCTGATAACTACTGGGGCGCGATGTTCGCGACGCCGGGCGATATCGACAACTACGACAACTCGCTGCGTACGTCGAACGCCGTCAAGTACGTTTCGCCGAACTTCGCCGGCTTCCAGGTCGAAGGCCTGTATGGCTTCAGCAACCTGGCTGGCGCGACCGGCCAAGGTCAGACGTGGTCGGCAGCCGCAACGTACAACAACGGCCCGTTGGCTGTTGCTGGCGGCTACTTCTACGCGAACAACCCGACGGCTGGCCGCGTGGCCAACGGCTGGGGCAGCCCGTCGTCGGACTCGCTGTTCAACAGCCCGGTCAACGCAGCTTACGCAACGGCTCACGCGATCGGCATCGCCCGCGGCGCGATCCAGTACTCGATCGGCGCATTCACGGTCGGCGGCTCGTACAGCAACGCGCAATACAAGGCAGACGGCTCGTCGCTCCAGGGCTCGCAGCACTTCAACGTCGGCAACGGCTTCGTGAACTTCCAGGTCACGCCGGCTCTGTTGACGGGTCTGGGCTACACGTACACGAAGGCAAGCGGCGACGCTTCCGCGACGTACCACCAGGTCAGCCTGGGCGCCGACTACTCGCTGTCGAAGCGCACCGATTTCTACGCTGTCGCTGCTTACCAGCACGCCAGCGGCGATCAGCGCAACGCGGATGGTTCGCTCAGCTCGGCGCAAGCAACGGTTGGCTCGTACGGCTTCGAAAGCGGCCGCAGCCACCAGGAAATCGTCATCGTGGGCGTGCGCCACAAGTTCTAAGAACAACCGGCTGGCGCGGCACGCAAGTGCCGTGTCTTTCGGACAGCAGCATCCTGAAACAGCCATCGGCTTTGCCGGTGGCTGTTTTTTTATGTGCGCCGCCAACGCGGCGAAGCGCAACAAATTGTTGAATCAACCGCGTGCGCGCACGGTGCGGGCATGACGGGAAGCAGAATCACCGGGTTACGAACGTCCGGGAGATTCACGCCATGCCATTACGCTCGACGCTGCTGCGGTCTTTCGTACTCGCCGCATGCCTGGCGAGCGCCGGCTGCGGAGGCCGCGCCGTATCGCCCTCCAGTGCCGACGAATCGCCGCGCCCGCCGATGATCGTCGCGCATCGCGCCGGGGCCGCCGATTATCCCGAGAACACGCTGACCGCCATCGAAGGCGCACTGCAACATCGCGCCGATGCGATCTGGCTCACGGTGCAGCTCACGCGCGACGGCGTGCCCGTGCTCTATCGCCCGGCGAATCTCTCCACGAACACCGACGGCCAGGGCGCCGTCGCGAGCCTGGACTTCGCCGCGCTGGCGCGTCTGAACGCGGGCTGGAACTTCGCGCGCACCGATGCGAGCGGCGCGAAGCGCTATCCGTATCGCGATGAACCCGTGCGCATTCCGTCGCTAGCGCAGGCGTTGCGCGCGATCCCGCCTGCCGTGCCCGTGATGCTCGACATGAAAGCACTGCCCGCCGAGCCGCAGGTGGCGGCCGTCGCGCGCGTGCTGGACGAAGAAAACGCATGGCAGCGCGTGCTGATTTACTCGACCGAAGCCGCGTATCAGAAGGCGTTCGCCGCGTATCCGCGTGCGCGCCTGTTCGAATCGCGCGATGCGACGCGCGCCCGCCTCGCCGCCGTGGCGCTATCGCAGACGTGCGAAAACCCGCCGCCGCCCGGCACATGGAGCGCATTCGAGTACGCGAGAAAGATGGAGCTGGTCGAGACGTTCACGCTCGGCGAGGCGCGCTCGCACGTGACGGCCACGCTCTGGACGCCCGCAGCGGCGAAATGCTTCCGCACGAACGGTCCGGTGCACATGCTCGCGATCGGCATCGATGACGACGCCGACTATCGCGCGGCCGCTTGCCTGGGCCTCGACGCCGTGCTCGCCGATTCGCCGCGCACGATGGACGCGATCAGAACGAACATGCAGACGCCGCCGCAATGCCCTGCGTCCGTGCGCTGAAGCGCGGCTATTGCTGCGGCGCGTTGCCGGTCGGATTCATGTCTTCCGCGAGCGTCTGCGCGGGCGCGTCGGGGCACGGCAAGTCGCCGATGACGAGGCGCGGCACGGTGCTGCGGGTATCGCGCGGGCGCAGCGGCACGTTGTCGAGATCGGTCCACGACGGGTTCGGAATCTCGCCGAACAGTTGCCGCAGCCGCTCGCCCCAGGTCTTGTTGATCATCTGGTAGTACGCGCTGTTATTGTCGAGCGTGGCGAAACGCGTCACGCGCAGCGAGTCCCTTTCGTAGACCAGCAGATCGAGCGGCAGGCCCACCGAGAGATTCGAGCGCAGCGTCGAATCCATCGAGATGAGCGCGCATTTGGCGGCCTCGTCGAGCGGCGAGGCCGGCGTGATCACGCGGTCGATGATCGGCTTGCCGTACTTCGATTCGCCAATCTGAAAATACGGCGACACACGCGTCGATTCGATGAAATTGCCCGCCGCGTAGATCATGAACATGCGCGGCGGCTGGCCGCAGATCTGTCCGCCGAGAATGAAGCTGCAATTGAAGTCGACGCTGAATTCCGCCAGCGACAAGGCATCGCGCCGATGCACCTCGCGCACCGCATCGCCGACGATACGCGCGGCTTCGGCCATCGTCGGGACGCTATAGAGCGTGGGCGCGTGAGGATCGGAGGGCTCCGCGAGCAGATGCATCACCGCCTGCGTCAGCGCCAGATTGCCCGCCGCGAGCAGAACGATCACGCGCTCGCCCGGCTGTTCGAAAACAACCATCTTGCGCGCGGCGCTCACGTGGTCCACGCCGGCGTTGGTGCGCGTGTCGGACAGGAACACGAGGCCCTCGTCCACGCACATGCCCACGCAATAAGTCATGTCGGTCCATCCTGAAGCAAACAAACCCTCATTGTACTGAGCGCGTCCGTGTGTCGCATGCACGGTGTGTCATTGATCGGCCCGGGCGTCGATGTCGATGCGCACATCCAGCGTCGCCTCCTTGCCGCCCACACGTGCGCCGCGCACCGGCGCCGCCGCCTCGTAGTCCCGCGCCACCGCGAGCCGGCAATGGCGTTCGTTCGCAAACGCGGCCTCGGTAGCGTCTACCGACACCCAGCCGTGTTCGATCCACACATCGACCCATGCATGCGCGTGCGCGCCCAGATAGCCGCTGACGCAGCGCGCGGGCACGCCGCGCGCGCGGCAGCACGCGAGCATCAGATGCGCGAAATCGCGCGCGTCGCCGCAGCCGTTTGCCAGCGCCTGCGCCGCCGTTCCCGCCGCCTCGATGCGATAGCGCACGCGTTCCGCGATGCGCTCCATCAGCGCGATAAGCGCCGCGGCCGTGTCGAGCGCGGGAACACGGTCGGCGAGTTCGCGGATGGCCGCATCGGGCGCGGTCAGCGGCGTCGCGCAGGTGAAATGTTCGAGCGGAATGGGACCGGCTTCGTCGAAGAGACGGCCATCGGCGAGCGCTTCGGTTTCGACTTCGCCCGCCACGCTCACCTGCATCTCGCTGTGCGGCTTCGTCAGCACGAGCGTATGCAGCGCGTTGCCGTAGGCGTCGCGCGTCGCGTCGAGCTTGCCCGGCGCCTCCACATGCCAGTGCCGCACGAGCTGCGACGAACCGCTCGCCGGGCTCACGCGGAACTGCTGGATCGAATACGTGACCGGCGCGGCGTAACTGAAGCGGATGTCGTGGCGAATGATGAGCAGCATGATTCACGCGATCGGCAGCATGAGGAAGGTATGCATCACGCGCAGGCCGAGTTCGTCCACGCGCTTCAGAAACTGCGTGAGCCACGCGTGGACGCCCGTCTCCAGAATCTGGCGGATGTCGGCATAGAGCACGTCGGCGCGCAGCTTGCCCGCGAAACGCTCGCAGTCCTTCGATGCATCCGTGCGCAGCTTCGCGAGCGTATCGCAGACGCCATCGAGCGATGCGATCAGCGAGCGCGGCATCTGCTCGTTGAGGATCAGCAATTCGACGACGCGCGTGGGCGTCACCACGTCGCGATACACCTTGCGATAGATCTCCAGCGCCGAGACCGAACTCAGGATCGACGTCCAGTAATAGAAGTCTTCGAGCTGACGCGCGGCCTCGCGCGAGTTGGGCGTGGCATCGGCGAAGCGCACGTCGAGAATGCGCGCCGTATTGTCCGCGCGTTCCAGATACGCGCCGAGCTGCATGAAGAAGAATGCGTCGTCGCGCAGCGCCGTGCCCTGCATCACGCCGCGGCACAGATTCGCGCGGTACTTGACCCATTCGAAGAGCGCATCCGGACTCGTTTCGAGCTCCCTGTTCGCGAGCCGCTGATTGAATTCGAGCCAGGTGAAGTTGATGGTCTCCCAGCCGTCGGTCGTGAGCGTGCCGCGCACCGCGCGCGCGTTTTCGCGCGTCGCCTGCAGGCACGACAGCATGCTCGACGGATTGCGCGCGTCCGCGGCCATGAAATGCAGCATGTCCTCGCGCGAGCGCGAACCGGGATGACGCGCGTCGAACATGTCTTCCAGTTCGGAAATCTTCAGCACCGAGCGTTGCGCGCGCGCTTCCTGTTCGGGCGTTTGAGGCAGCAACGCGCCTTGCATGTCGATGTCGAGCATGCGGGCGGTGTTCTCCGCGCGCTCCATGTAGCGCGCCATCCAGAACAGGTGATCGGCTGTTCGGCTCAGCATGTCATTCGATCATCCATGTGTCTTTCGTGCCGCCGCCCTGCGACGAATTGACGACGAGCGATCCCTCGCGCAGCGCGACACGCGTGAGGCCGCCCGCGCACATCGACACTTCGCGGCCGGAAAGCACGAACGGCCGCAAGTCGATGTGCCGCGGCGCGATGCCCGCATCGACGAAGGTCGGGCAGGCGGACAGCGCGAGCGTCGGCTGAGCGATATAGCCTTCGGGTTTCGACACGAGCCGCGCGCGAAAGGCTTCGATTTCGTCATGCGTCGATGCAGGCCCGACGAGCATGCCGTAACCGCCCGCGCCGTGCACTTCCTTCACGACGAGTTCCGGCAGATGCGCGAGCGTGTAGGCGAGATCGTCCGGCTTGCGGCATTGAAACGTGGGCACGTTGTTCAGAATCGGCGTCTCGCCGAGATAGAACTCGATCATGTCGGGCACGAACGGGTAGATCGATTTGTCGTCGGCGATGCCGGTGCCCATCGCGTTCGCGAGCGTCACGCGTCCCGCGCGATACGAGGTCAGCAAGCCCGCCACGCCCAGCGCCGAATCCGCACGAAAGGCGAGCGGGTCGAGAAAGTCGTCGTCGACGCGGCGATAGATCACATCCACGCGGCGCGGCCCGTGCGTCGTGCGCATGAACACATAGTTGTCGTCGACGAAGAGATCCTTGCCTTCGACGAGCTCCACGCCCATTTGTTGCGCGAGGAAGGTGTGCTCGAAATACGCGGCGTTGTACATGCCCGGCGTCAGCACGACGACGGTGGGATCGTCCACGCCTTCGGGCGCGATCGAGCGCAGCGTTTCGAGCAGCAGATCCGGATAATGCGCGACCGGCGCGACGCGGTTCTGCACGAAGAGCTCGGGAAAGAGCCGCATCATCATCTTGCGGTTTTCGAGCATGTACGAGACGCCCGACGGCACGCGCAGATTGTCTTCGAGCACGTAGAACTCACCCGCTTCGCCCGCGCGCACGACATCGATACCGGCGATATGCGCGTAGACGTCGAGCGGCACATCGACACCCTGCATCTCCGGCCGATACTGCGCATTCGTGTAGACCTGCTGCGCGGGAATGCGTCCCGCGAACACGATATCGCCCTTGTGATAGATATCGTGCAGAAAGAGATTGAGCGCCTGCACGCGCTGGCGCAGGCCCGCTTCGAGCACGCGCCATTCGTCGCCGGGAATGATGCGCGGAATCATGTCGAAGGGAATGAGCCGCTCGGTGCAGGACGAATCGCCGTTCACGCCGCTCACCGCGAACGTGATGCCCACGCGCCGGAACAGAACGTCGGCCTCGGCGCGCTTGCGCGCGATGGTATCGGCGCTTTGCATCGCGAGCCAGCGGGAAAACCGCGCGTAGTGATTGCGCACGGTATCGTCCTGACGCATTTCGTCGTAGATCCGCATGATTGCGTCCTTCGTTTGCGGCGCGTTTCATTGCAGTATCGGACGAAAGTGCGGGATGTGCGCTGTTTTTTCGCGCGCGATCGTGGTGCTCGCGCTAGACTTGCCGCTTGCATTCAGCGTTTCATCATGTCCGAAGCCTTCCAAGACGAAGCCGATTCGTTTTCCGACTCGTGTTCCGACTCCTTAGCCGACGCCCTGCTCGCAGGACTCGCGCGGCCGATCGTGTTCGTCGATCTGGAAACCACCGGCTCGAACGCGACCGAGGATCGCATCACCGAAATCGGCGTCGTGGAAGCGAGCACGGCGGGCATCGAGCGCTGGAGCGTGCTGGTCGATCCGGGCGTGCCGGTGCCGCCGTTCATCTCGCGCCTGACCGGTATCGAAGATTCGATGCTGCGCGGCCAGCCCACCTTCGAAACACTCGCGCCGGCGCTGGCCGAGCGGCTGCACGGCAAGCTCTTCGTCGCGCACAATGCGCGTTTCGACTACGGCTTTCTGAAGAACGCGTTCCGCCGCGCGGGCATCGCGTTTCGCGCGGATACGCTGTGCACGGTGCGCCTGTCGCGCGCGCTCTTTCCATCAGTCGAACGTCACGGGCTCGATGCGCTGATCGCGCGTCTGAATCTCGCGCCCGAAGGGCGTCATCGCGCGCTCGCCGACGCCGATCTGCTCTGGCAGTTCTGGCAGAAGATTCACGCGCTGTATTCGCAGGATCTCGTCGATGCCGCGATCAGGACGCTCGTGAGGCGCGCGAGCCTGCCCGCCGCGCTGCCCGAAGGCGCGCTCGATGCGTTGCCCGCGTCGCCCGGCGTCTATCTCTTCTACGGCGACGACGACGTGCCGCTCTATGTCGGCAAGAGCATCCATCTGAAACAGCGCGTGGCGGCGCATTTTTCGGGCGATCACAGGCTTCAGAAGGACTTGTCGATCTCGCAGGCCATTCGCCGCATCGAAACGCGCGAGACGGCCGGAGAACTCGGCGCGCTGCTGCTCGAAGCGAAGCTCGTGAAGGAGCTGAAGCCGACGCACAATCGCCTGTTGAAAGGCGCGTCGAGCGCATGCGCGTGGCAATGGCTGCCGGGCGCGAGCGCGCCGGCGCTCGTGAAGGCGAACCGGCGCGATCTCTCGCGCGAGGAACATCTGTTCGGCGTGTTCGCCTCGCGCGCGAAGGCGCACGCGTTCATGCGTCATTTCGCCGACGAACATACGCTCTGTCACGCGACGCTCGGCCTCGAAAAAGCGCCGCTCTCGCGTGGCCGCGGCTGCTTCGGCTATCAGGTGAAACGCTGCCTCGGATCGTGCGCGGGCATCGAAACGCTCGCGGATCACGCAGCGCGCGCGCTCGATGCGCTGGAAAGCTCGCGCGTCGCGAGATGGCCGCACGAAGGACCGATCGCGATCTTCGAGCGTGACGAAACGGCGGGCCGCGAAGCGTGGCATGTCATCGATCGATGGTGCTACATCGGCACATGCGCGACACGCGACGACATCGCGGCGCTCATCGCCGACGCGCCCGACCTGCGCCCTTTCGATTCCGATGTCTATGGCCTGATCGCGAAGCGCCTCGCAGCGGGTCAACTGACATGGATCGCGTGCGATGCGCGGCCTTCGTTTCATCTCGTCGTACAAGATGCGCCCGCGCGCGCCGCCCTCGTCACGCAACCGGTCAAACGCGCGGTCAGACACCGCGCGATTGCACCGGATCAGTTCGCGCTGTCTTTCTAGTCGTCGCTTACGCGACGCCGCCGTTGGCGCGCAACACCTGCCCGTTCACCCAGCCCGCATCGGGTCCGACGAGAAACGCGACGACCGCCGCGATATCGTCAGGCTGACCGAGGCGCTCCAGCGGCGGCATCTTGGAGAACGCGGCGATCTGCTCGTCGGTCTTGCCGTCGAGAAACAGCGACGTCGCAACCGGTCCCGGCGCAACCGCGTTCACCGTGATGCCGCGCCCGCGCAACTCCTTCGCGAACACATGCGTGAACGATTCGACGGCCGCCTTCGTCGCGTTATAGATCGCATAGCCGGGCATGTTGAGCGCGAGCGTCGTGCTCGAAAAATTCACAATGCGCCCGCCGCCGTTCATGCGCGCCGCCGCTTCGCGCAACGTGTTGAAGGTGCCGCGCACGTTGATATCGAAAGTCTGATCGTAGAGCGCGTCGCTCGTGTCGGCGAGCGGCACGGTCTTCAGCACGCCCGCGTTGTTGACGAGCGCATCGACTTTGCCGAGTTCGGCTTCGACGGTGTCGAACATGCGGCGTACGTCGTCCGCATTCGCGACGTCCGCTTTCACGGCGAGCGCCGCGCCGCCCGCTTCACGCAATTCGGCGACGAGCGCATCCGCTTCCTTCGCGCTCGCCGCATAGTTCACCGCGACAGCGAAGCCATCCTGCGCGAGACGCCGCGCGATCTGAGCGCCGATGCCGCGCGATGCACCCGTGACGATCGCAACGCGTTTCGAGTTCGATTGAGTCTGACTCATGATGTGCTCCTCAAAGTGGGCTGTTCGATGAGAAGCATGATGAATCATTCCGTTTCCGCGATCATCGCGTCTGGCTTAGTATCATCGTTCCAGTTGCTTCAACAATCGAAAAGCTCATTGCCATGGATCGATTCCAGGAAATGCAGGTGTTCGTGCGCATCGCCGAGCGGCGCAGCTTCACGCAGGCCGCCGACGATCTGCAGATACCGCGCGCCACCGTCACCAATCTGATGAAGCGTCTTGAGGAACGGCTCGGCGCGCGCCTGCTCGAACGCACGACGCGCTCC
The DNA here is from genome assembly GCF_021353155.1 of Caballeronia sp. PC1. Classification (NCBI taxonomy): domain Bacteria; kingdom Pseudomonadati; phylum Pseudomonadota; class Betaproteobacteria; order Burkholderiales; family Burkholderiaceae; genus Caballeronia; species Caballeronia sp. PC1. Next base: position 13,225 of record NZ_JAJUBH010000002.1, on the reverse strand, counting down.
GTGCGCCTCACGCACGACGGCGAAGCGCACTACCGGCGATGCGTGCGTCTGATCGCGGATCTGGAGGAAGCGGAAGGCTCGTTCAGGCATGCCGAGCCGAAAGGTCTATTGCGCGTGAACCTGCAAGGCACGCTCGCGCGGCACTTCATCATGCCGGGGCTGCCCGCGTTCATCGAACGCCATGCGCAGATCGAGCTGCATATCGGCGAGGACGACAGGCTCGTCGATCTCGTGCGTGAAGGCGTGGATTGCGTGCTGCGCGCGGGCACGCTGCAAGATTCGTCGATGATCGGCCGGCGTGTCGCGCTGCTCGAACAGGTGACGGTGGCGAGCCCGGCTTACCTTGCGCGCGAAGGCGTGCCGGACGATCTCGAAGCGCTGGCGTCGCATCGTGCGGTGAATTATCTGTCGAGCGCGACGGGCCGCGTGCTGCCGCTCGAATTCACGGTGGGCGATCGCATCGAGAGCATCGAATTACGCGCAACGGTTTCGGTCACGGGCGTCGAACTCTATACGCAGGCCGCGCTCGCGGGGCTCGGTATCGTTCAGGTGCCGCGCTATCACGTCGACGACGCGCTTGCCGATGGCCGCCTGCACAGCGTGCTGCCCGACCTGCCGCCGCCGCCCATGCCGATCTCCGTGCTCTATCCGCACAACCGTCAGCTCTCGGCGCGCGTGCGGGTTTTCGCGGATTGGCTCACCGAGATCTTCGCCCGGCACAACGGACGCTGATAACGAACGTCAAGCGCGGCAAAGCAAAAGAGGCCAGCTTCCCGATGAAGGGAAGCTGGCCTCTTTTTCAACGCGGGCGGAACGACTTAAGCCGCTGCGTCCTTCAGCTTCTTCAGCGCACGCGCCTTGATGCGAACGCTTGCCGGCTTGGCCGGGAACCAGCGCTCTTCACCCGTGAACGGGTCCTTGCCGAAGCGCTTCTTCTTTGCCGGCACGGCTTGCGACGAGATCTTCAGCAGGCCCGACAGCGTGAATTCGCCAGCGCCCTTCTTGTGGATCGAGCCGAGGATCGTGTCTTCCAGCGCGACCAGCACGGCCTTCACCGCCTTCAGGTCGACAGCGGCGCGCTCCGAGAGATGCGTCGCGAGCGATGCCTTGGTGAACGTGTCCTTGACCGGCGAGGGAGCGCCCGTGGTCTTCTTCGCGGCTACCTTCTTTGCGGCAACCTTCGGTGCTGCTGCTTTCTTCGCCGGTGCGGCGGCGGTCTTCGCCGTGGCCTTCTTGGCCGGGGCTTTCTTGGCAGCGGTTTTAGCGGAAGTCGACATGTTTCTCCTACCTGTTTTTTGGTCAGTGATGTACGAATACGTCCGCACCGATGCGTTCGTATCACGCCGGATTCTACATAGGCCAGGCGAGTTCGTGCGAGTCTTTTACGCTTTTATATCGTTTTTACAGGGGTTTTTCGTGGCGTCGCGCTGACACGCGATGTTCTTCGATGCTAAAGCCGCGAAGACGCGATGCGTTTTAGCCCTGCACGGAAGACGTAAACCTGCGACGCGCGATGTGAGCGATCAACGGATAGTGATCGGATGCGATGCGCGAAAGCCGCGTGCGATGCACATCGACACGCATGAGACGTTCGCCCGGATGCACCCAGATGCGATCGAGCGCGAAGAGCGGATAGCGCGTCGGAAAGGTGCGCAACGCGCTCGCGCGATGAAAGTGCGTGACGAGCCGCCGCAGCGTGCGGCCATACACGAACCACTCGTTGAGATCGCCGAGCAGGATGACGGGCAGCGCGGGCGTATCAAAATTTTGCAGCACCTGCTCCACTTGCGCGCGCCTCTCGCTCGATGCGAGGCCGAGATGCGTCGCGACCACACGCCATACTTCACCGCCGCAATCGATGTCGGCATCGAGCGCGCCGCGCGGCTCGCGACTTCTGAACGACAGGTCGAGCGTGCGCACCGCCCGCACCGGATAGCGCGTGAGCACCGCGTTGCCGTAACGCCGCTCGGGCGTATCGAGCGTCGGGCCCGGCACCGCGTGCAGGTTCGTCATGCGTTGCAGCGTGTCGAGCACGTCGGGCGAACCGCTGCCGCCGAGCGGCACCTCCTGCAGCGCGAAGATGTCGGCGTCGATCTCTGCAAGCACTTCGCCGATGCGTTGCGGCGCGAACTTGCCATCCACGCCCACCGCGCCATGCAGGTTGTAAGTCGCGATGCGCAGTTCCTTCGCGTGCGCTGAATGGATGATGTCCTGTTCGATGACCGCTTCGTGCATCGACGTCATGAGTTGACCTCGTCAGGGCGCGCGTTTTTCGATTCGCGCGGCATCGTGCCGTTCTCGCGCAATTCGCTCGCGCGTTTTGCTTCGTCGCTCGCGCGCGGCTTGTCGGCATCGCTCGGTGCGCCTTCGTGCGCGTCATGATGCTCCGCGCGGCCCAGAAAGCGCTGCAGCAGCAGCGATACGCCGATCAGCACCGCGCCAATGCCGATCAGCACCGCGAACGAGCCGACCGTCGGGCGATGCAGCGAAGCGATCAGCTGATGCGCGAACGCGACCGTCAGGATGATGCCGGGGCCCATGCCGAGCATCGTTCCGATCATGAAATCGCGCATGCGAATATGCGACGCGCCCGCGACCATATTGACGATCGCAAACGGCGCGACCGGCAGCAGCCGCAACACCACGACCGCGACGATCCCACGCTTCGCCACGCGCTCGGATAGCCGGTTGACGCGCGCGCCCGCGAGCTTGCGCACGGCGTCGCGGCCAAGCCAGTTGCCGAGCGAATACGACACGGCGGCCGCGATCGTCGTGCCGGCGAGCGCATAGACCCCGCCCCACGACGCGCCGAAGACGACGCCCGTCGTCGCGATGAGCAGCGTGATCGGCACGGCGATCACGGCCGCGGTCACATAGGCGAGCACGATCCAGAGCGGCGCGAGCGGCAGCGCATCGATGCGGCGCGTCGCGCCGGTGAGCGACTTCAGGTTGACGTAATCGGCGAGCGGCGTCCAGTGCCACAGACCCGCGACGACCACCACCATCAACGCGAGCATGCCGAGCAGCGCGAAGCGTCCGATGAGCGGGCGCGTCTTTTCCGCGGGCACGAACTGATCGACGAGTTCATCGGCGGCGATCGGCGTTTCGGGATCGATGAGCGCTTCGGGCGGAATCAGCTGATCGAGCTCGCGCGACACTTGCGGGTCGAGCGGCACCAGCGTGCGATGCGTTTCGCGATCGCGCAGCAGCGCCTGAATCGCCGCGTTCATGCCGCCGCGCGCGTGACGCTCGCGCACCACGTCGTCGATCTCGCAGCCGAGATGCTCCGCGAGCAAGGTATCGCGCATCGTCGCGATGGCGCGGCGGATGCGCGCGTCGGCGCCCGCATCGATCGACACGTTGCACTCGCTGTCGAGCACCATCGAACGATTGTTCAGGTTGGCCGAGCCGACGATCAGCAATTCGTCGTCGACGATCATCAGTTTGCTGTGCACGTTGACGATCTCGTCGCCGAGCTTCGGCACGATCGGGCACATCAGCCGATAACGTCCGTGCGTGTCCGCGTGCTTCAGCAGATCGTGCAGGCGCGCGCGCAGCACGCCCATCGTCACTTCCTGCAGCCAGCCGCTCTGATTGCGCGGCACGACGATGGCGAGATCGGGGCCGTCCTCGCGCGCGAGCGAATCGGCGAGCGCGGCCCCGACGGTGCCCGACGTGAAGTACTGATTCTCGATGTAGATGCTGCGCCGCGCCCGCGCGATGGCGTCGAGATACTGCGTGCGAATCTGCTGCACGGATTCGCGTCCGAGATAGGCAGGCTCGGTGAGCGAGATGGCGATCTGCGCATCTTCGAGATCGACGCGCCGCGAGGGCGGCCACGGGTCCTGCTGAATCTTCGCGCGATGCGCGCGGATCGCGAGCCGCTTGCCGCATGCGCGCGCCCAGCGTTCACGCGCGAGCGCGCCGATCTCACGCGCGGCGTCGCCGTCGAACATCGTGTGGACGTCGTGGAACGGCTGGTACGGCGCGCCGTTGGCATCGCGGCGCAGCGGCTCGTCGGGTGCATGCGCGGTCGTGTCCCAGCGCGAGCGCGTGAGATCGAGCCCGCCGACGAACGCAAGGCGATCGTCGATCACGACGAGCTTCTGATGCTGCGAGCCGCCCAGCGGATGCTTGCCGTCCATCTGGAACGCGATGCGCCGGTTCGTGCGCCAGCCCATCTTGTAGACCGGCAGCCATTCGCGCTCGAAGGCGTAAAGCATGGCGAAATCCCACGCGAGAATATAGATGCGCAGGCGGCGCTTGTCGGCGGTCACTGCGTGCAGGAAGTCGCCGAGCGCGTCCGGATAGGTGTCGTCCGCGCCTTCGGGCGTGAGCTTCATGCGGCTGTCGATATCCCATCCGAGGATGAACACGGTGCGTTCCGCGCGGGTGATCGCCTCGCGCAGCACGCGGAAATAATCCGCGCCATCGATGAGAAGACTGAAGCGGTCCGCATGGCGCACGCTCGCGCAATTGCGTCCCGACTGAAAAAACGGCTCGTCGTCGTGTGCGTTGCTCATGTGCCTTCCAGCACTCGTCAGCCAAATGACTTTCGTTTTGCAAGCAACATGCCCGCCGGAACGCGTGATGCTACGCTCTCATGCACATGCCGATCCCGGAGCGACATGCGCGATGAACGATAACGAAGTCACCGAAGTGAACATCGAGAACGACGAGCGCGCAGGGCTCGTGCCGCTGGCGGCGGCATCGGTCGTCGTGGGCGCCGTGACGGGCGCGCTCGGCGTGCTGTTCCGCTTCGCCCTCGAACGCGCGGATACGTGGCGCAATGCATTCGTCGCGTGGGCGCATGCCGGGCACGACGCCGCCGTCATCCTCGTCGTGCTCGCGGCTGCTTCGGCCGCGGCGCTCGCCGCATGGCTCGTCGCGCGCTTCGCGCCGATGGCGAGCGGCAGCGGCATCCCGCATGCCGAAGCGGTCTTGCATGGCAGGCTGCCGCCCGCGCCACTCATCCTGATCCCGATCAAGTTCGTCGGCGGCGTGCTGGCCATCGGCGCGGGGCTCGCGCTCGGCCGCGAAGGTCCGACGGTACAGATGGGCGCATCGATCGCGCATGCGCTCGGCGCGTTCTTCAGACGCAACGCCGTGGATTGCCGCGTGCTGCTCGCGGCGGGCGCGGGCGCGGGGCTCGCGACCGCCTTCAACGCGCCGATCTCGGGCGCGGTGTTCGTGCTCGAAGAGCTGATGCGCCGTTTCGATACGCGCACCGCCGTGGCGGCGCTCGGCGCATCGGCGAGCGCGATCGCGATGGCGCGGCTGCTGCACGGCGATCTGCCCGACTTCCATGTGCCTGCGCAGCCGTTTCCCGGCTTCGCGATGACCGGCGCGCATCTCGTGCTGGGCGCCCTGCTCGGCCTGCTCGGCGCGCTCTATAGCCGCCTGATCGTCTGGACGCTCGATGCCGCCGACGCCCTCGCGTCGCCCCGGTCCGTCACGCATGCGACCGTTCGCGCGGCGGCGATCGGCGCGGCGATTGGCCTGCTCGCGTGGTTCGCGCCCCACCTCGCGGGCGGCGGCGACGCGCTCACCGAGCAGGCGCTGCTCGGCCGCGGCACGCTTCTCGGCGTGACGGCGATGTTCGCGCTGCGCTTCGTCGTCGGTCCGCTTTCGTACGCGGCGGGCACGCCCGGCGGCATCTTCGCGCCGATGCTCGCGCTCGGCGCGCAAACGGGCCTCGTGTTCGGCCGCGTGTGTCTCGAGTGGTTCCCCGGCATGGCGCCCGCCACCGGCGACACGAGCACCTTCGCGGTGGTCGGCATGGCGGCGTTCTTCGTCGCCGTGGTGCGCGCGCCGGTCACGGGCATCGTGCTCGTCACGGAGATGACCGCGAGCTTCTCGTTGCTGCTGCCGATGCTCACCGCCTGCTTCACCGCGATGATCGTGCCGATGCTGCTGCGCGTGCCGCCGATCTACGACACGCTCGGCGAGCGCGCGGCGAAACACCGCTGACGCGCGGCGCTGCATGCAAGGAGCGCTTGCGGTAGTCTCGTCGATGGACCGACTTCATCCACGAGGACAAGCAATGGAATATCGACATCTCGGTGCTTCGGGCTTCAAGGTTCCCGTCCTGAGCTTCGGCACCGGCACTTTCGGCGGCAAGGGCGACTTCTTCCAGGCCTGGGGCGAGACCGACGTGAGCGAGGCGCGCAAGCTCGTCGACATCTGTCTCGAAGCGGGCGTCACCATGTTCGACACCGCCGACGTCTATTCGCACGGCACATCGGAATCGAAACTCGGCGAGGCGCTCAAGGGCCGGCGCGACAAGGTCATCGTTTCGACCAAGGCCACCTTTCGCTTCGATCCGGACGACCCCAACGCGGTCGGCTCGTCGCGCTTTCATCTCGTTCGCACCGTGAACCAGGCGCTCGAACGTTTGCAGACGGATTACATCGATGTATTCCAGTTGCACGGTTTCGACGCGAAAACGCCTGTCGAAGAGACGCTTTCCACGCTCGACGATCTCGTGCGCGCGGGCAAGATCCGCTACACGGGCGTATCGAATTTTTCCGGCTGGCAGTTGCAGAAATCGCTCGACGTGGCGGACCGCTACGGTTATCCGCGCCATGTCGCGAATCAGACGTACTACTCGCTCATCGGCCGCGATTACGAATGGGAACTGATGCCGCTCGGCCTCGATCAGGGTGTCGGCGCGGTCGTGTGGAGTCCGCTCGGATGGGGGCGTCTTACGGGCAAGATTCGTCGCGGCGCGCCGCTGCCCGAGACGAGCCGCCTGCATAAAACGGCCGACATGGGGCCGCCGGCGCCGGAGGACTATCTGTACCGCGTCGTCGATGCGCTCGACGCCATCGCGGAGGAAACCGGCAAGACGGTGCCGCAGATCGCGCTCAACTGGCTGCTGCAGCGTCCGACGGTGGCGACGGTGCTGATCGGCGCGCGCAATGAAGCGCAGTTGCGGCAGAACCTCGGCGCGGTCGGCTGGAATCTGACGCCCGAGCAAGTGAAAAAGCTCGACGAGGCGAGCGCGGTGCGGCCGGCGTATCCGTACTGGCATCAGCAGGGATTCGCGGAACGCAATCCGTTTCCGGTCTGAAGCGTTGAATCGAAACGCGTCGGGGAGGCCGCCTCCCCGACACCGTACCGGAAACCTTTCCTCAATCTGTACCGGTACTGTACCGGACAGCTCCCGTACACTTGGCGCTCATCGAGTCTTCATTCATCGGAGCGCGCCATGCCCATCGACCTGCTCAACGCCCTGCCCGCCGCCGCGCTCTTCGCGTTGGTAACGACGATCACGCCCGGTCCCAACAACACGATGCTGCTCGCCTCGGGCGTGAACTTCGGCCTGAAGCGCACCGTGCCGCACGTGCTCGGCATCAGCGCGGGCATGGCGATTCTGATGATCGCGGTCGGCCTCGGGCTTTCGCAGGCTTTCGAGCGTCTGCCGTGGCTGTACACCGCGCTGGAGGCCGCGAGCGTCGCGTATCTGCTGTATCTGGCGTGGAAAATCGGCACGTCGTCGTCCGTGCAGATGCGCGACGGCCAGAGCCGCCCGATGCGCTTTCACGAAGCGATCGCGTTCCAGTGGATCAATCCCAAAGCGTGGATGATGGTGCTGACCGCTGCCACGACCATCCATCTGCATGCGAGCCTTTCGCTGAATGCAGCGCTGATGGCGCTCGTGCTGGTCGTGATCGGGCTGCCGTGCATCACGATGTGGGCGGCGTTCGGCATGTCGCTGCGGCGCTTTCTCGCGAATCCGCGCTACCTGCGCATCTTCAATATCACGATGGCCGCGTTGCTCGTGTTGTCGCTGTATCCGATCGTCGCCCATTTCTTTGCCTGACTCTTTGCGTGACTCTTTGCCTGACGCGCGCCGCGGCAATGACCGCGCGCGCCGGATGGAAAAGCGCGCCCCCTCTTTGCCTCGACGCCCGACCGGTGCATACTGATCTTTCGCGCCGGCACGCAAAATCTGCCGTCCCGCTTGCAAGATTGGGACTGCGTTTCTTCTTTTATCAGCGATGTCCGTCCGCCTGGCCGCCCCGAAGGTCCTTGAGCGATCCTTAAGCGATCCTTTAAGGCGGCGTTTCAGCCCGGCGCGTATATGCCTTGCTAGTCCGTTGGTTCGCGCCGAATTGTCGGCGCGGCTTTGAAATCTGTTCAAGGAGTACGCCATGTCTGGAGCCAATCGCCCATCCGGTCCCGCCACGCGCAAATCCCTCGACCTAGCCGATCAGATCGAACGCGATGAACTGGAGAACAACCTGCCGGATGCGCTCAACAACGTCGACGACGAAGACGACGATGAAACCGACTCCGATCGCACACTAGGCCGCTAGCCTCGACAGCCGGGCCCATCGCGCCATTGGAGGCGCGATCCGCAACGCCGCAATGCCTCCGGGCTTGCGGCGTTTTTGCATCGTGGCGCCTGGGCGATGCTTTGGGCACAACCGTTGCTTTAAGCGAATGCCGCGCGGCGCACCGGCCAGAAGCGCACAATGGTCGCGGCGAGCACCTGATGAGCGAAGCGGCGGCCGCATCAGTCCGCGTGCGAATCAATCGATCAACCGTTCCCCACGGGAGGGCTTCATGCTTCGTTACGCTGTCATCTTCTTCATCATCGCGATCATCGCGGCCTTCTTCGGCTTCGGCGGCATCGCAACGGGCGCGGCGGAAATCGCCAAGATCCTGTTCTTCATCTTCATCGTGATCTTTCTGGCGACGCTGCTGCTCGGAGTGTTCAGGCGATGACGCCACGCATGCGTCGGGCGCTGTAAGAAAAACGCGCGGGCTTCGTCGAAGTCCGCGCGTTTTTGCATGCGCTCAAGAACGCTCAGGTACGCTTAGATACCTTCAGGTAATGATCACCCGATTCTTGCCGTCCCGCTTGGCGCGGTAGAGCGCGAGATCCGCCGCTTCCACGAGTTGCTTCGACCCATCGTCATGCAGCGCCGTTTGCGTCGCGCCGCCGATGCTGATCGTCACGCGCCCGCTTGCCGATCCCGTATGCGGCACGTTGAGCGACTCGACCGCGATGCGAATCTTCTCTCCGAGCAGCCGCAGCCCCGGCGCCGACGTCGATGGCAGCACCACCGCGAATTCCTCGCCGCCGAAGCGCGCCGCGAGATCGGTGGGACTCGCGAGGCTCGTTTCGATCGTATGCGCGATGAGCTTCAGCACGTCGTCGCCCGCGACGTGGCCGTAGGTATCGTTGTACGACTTGAAGTTATCGACATCGATCATCAGAAAGCCGATGGCCGCATGCTCACGCGCGGCGCGGCGCCATTCCGCGTTCAGATAGTCGTCCAGACGGCGGCGGTTCGACAAACCCGTCAGCCCGTCCGAATGCGTCAGGCGCTGCAATTCCAGATTGGTTTCGAGCAGTTTCTGCTGCGACTGACGCAACGCGCGATACGCTTCGTCGCGCTGCAGCAGGTTCTGATACGAGCGCGAGTGATAGCGCACGCGCGCGACGAGCTCGATCGTATCGGGCAGCTTCACGAGGTAATCGTTCGCACCCGCCGCGAACGCCGCGCTCTTGATGCGCGGCTCTTCCTTCGTCGAGAGCACGATGATCGGGATATCGCGTGTCGCCGGATGCTCGCGATACTTGCGCACGAGCGTGAGGCCATCGACGCCGGGCATCACGAGATCCTGCAGGATCACCGTGGGGCGCGTTTCCTGCGCGGTGCGCAGCGCCTCTTCCGGATTCGCGCAGTAATGCAGATCGACGTTCGCCTCTTCCGCGAGCGCGCGGCGCAACGCCTCGGCGATGATCGCCTGATCGTCCACGAGCAGCACCATCACCGGCAGCTCGGCGGCCGGCGGCGCATTCAGCGCGGCGGCGAGCAGGTCGGACACGGCGCGCTCGTCGGCCATCGCGCGCGTGCCCGCGCGTTCGATGCTCGCCGCCGCCGCAGCCGCGGCCCGTTTCGCGCGCTCGGCGAGCGGGTCGGGATGAGGAAATTCCATGAGCGTGTCCTTGGTGGAATGATGTTGCGATGATGTCAGTCGAATGCCGTGGCGATCGCGCCGGCGATGCGCGGCAGCGGCAGGATCGAAACCGCCGCATCGAGCGCGGCCGCGGCCTTGGGCATGCCGTAGACCGCGCTCGTCGCCTCGTCCTGCGCAATCGTGTGATACCCCTTCGCGCGCATCGACTTCAGCCCGATCGCGCCGTCGCGGCCCATGCCGGTCAACAGCACGCCGAGCGCGCGTCCCGTCCAGCGCTCGGTCACGCTCTGAAAGAACACGTCGACGGAAGGCCGGTAAGGCAATTGCTCGGGATGCGCGGTATAGCCGAGGCGGCCGGCCGAGGCGAAATGCAGATGATCGTTGGTCGCGGCGAGCAGCACGACGCCCGGCGCCGGCCTGTCGCCTTCGCGCGCGATGCGCACCGGCAGCGCCGATTGCGCATCGAGCCATTGCGCCATGCCTTCGGCGAAGGCGCGATCCACGTGCTGCACGATGACGATGGCCGCCGCGAAATGCTTCGGCAATGCGCCGAGCAGCGTCGCGAGCGCGGAAGGCCCGCCCGCCGATGCGCCGATCGCAACGAGCCGCTCGCTGCTCTTCGACGCGATCACGACAGTGGACGAAGCGAGCCGCGCGCCGATCTGATCGATCTTGCCGATCAGCGCCGCCGCGCCGCGACGCGCATCGCTGCCCGCGAGCGCGGGCGTATCGACGGCGTCGAGCGCGCCCGCGCCCATCGCTTCATAGACGCGCCACGCGTTCGCGCCGACATCGACGGTGACGACGAGAATCGCGCACGGCGAACGCGCCATGATGGTTCGCGAGGCCTGCACGCCATCGACTTTCGGCATTACGAGATCCATCAGCACGACATCGGGCGTGTGCGCCGCGCAATAGTCGATGGCCTGCTGGCCGTCTTGCGCGATCCAGGCGATCTCGAAGTCGGGCCGCGAAGCGAGCGCGCGCCGGAGCGCTTCCACGGCGAGCGGGACGTCGTTGACGATGCCGATCTTCATGACCTGGCCTCGCCGATCAGATCGCGCACGGCGTCGATGAGCGCCTGATCGTGGAAGCTGCCCTTGGCGAGATAATAGTCCGCGCCCGCATCGAGGCCGCGCTGGCGGTCTTCCGCGCGATCCTTGTACGACACGATCATCACGGGCATGGCGCTCAGGTGCGCATCGCGCTTGATGAGCGTGACGAGCTCGATGCCGTCGAGACGCGGCATGTCGATATCGGTGATGACGAGATCGAAATCCGCGCCGCGCACGGCGTTCCAGCCGTCCATGCCATCCACCGCGACGGATACGTCATACCCGCGCGACGCGAGCAGCTTGCGTTCGAGCTCGCGCACCGTCAGCGAATCGTCGACGACGAGCACGCGCTTTGCGCTCGCCACGCTCGCGCGCGCCGCGCCCGCGCCCACGCGCCCGAGCTCGCCGTTGCCGACGAGCGTTTCGACGGAACGCAGCCAGTCGTCCAGATCGGCGATGAGCAGCGGATCGCCGTTTTCCATCAGCGCGCCGGCGGCGATGTTGCGCACCTTGCCGAGACGCTTGTCGAGCGGCTGCACGACGAGCATGCGCTCGCCGAGAAAGCGATCGACCACGACGCCGTAACTCGCCGCGCCCTGTCCGATCACGACGACATTGAGCGCGTCGCTCGCCGCTTCGAACGCGGCCGTCTGCAAAATCTGATGCGCGGTGACGAGGCCGACGCGCTTGCCGTCGAAGGAGAAATGCTGCTGGCCTTCTAGCGTATCGATAGCGCTCGCGGGCAAGACGAGCGTGCGCACGACATGCGCGAGCGGCAGGCCGTAAGGCTCGCCTGCCACGTCGACGATCAGGCTGCGGATCACCGAAAGCGTGAGCGGCAGTTGCAGGGTGAAGCGCGTGCCGGCGTGCGCTTCCTGCGTCACGCGCACGCTGCCGCGCACTTGCCGCACGACGTCCTGCACCGCATCGAGGCCGACGCCGCGGCCCGATACGTCGGTGACGGCATCGCGCATCGTGAAGCCCGGCAGGAAGAGGAATTCGAGCAGTTCGGCTTCGGTGAGACGCGCGGCGGTGTCTTCGTTCGCGAGTTGCTTGCGCACGACCGCGCGGCGCAACGCATCGAGATCGACGCCCGCGCCGTCGTCGGACACGCTGATGAACAGCGACCCCGCGCTGTGACGCGCTTCGAGCGTGATCGTGCCGGTTTCGGGCTTGCCGAGCGCGCGCCGCAACGACGGCTCCTCGATGCCGTGATCGACCGCGTTGCGCAACAGATGGCCGAGCGGCGCATCGAGCAGATCGAGAATGTCGCGGTCCACCTGCGTCGTCTCGCCCGCGATGACGAGCCGCACGTCGCGGCCGAGCCCGCGTGCGACATCGCGCACCATGCGCGCGAAGCCGCCGGTCGCATCGACGAAAGGACGCATGCGGCACGCGAGCGCTTCGTCGTAGATCTGCTGCGCGAGATGCGTCGAGCGGCGATCGTAATTCTCCAGCTCCGCGAGACGCTCGCTCAATTGACGATGCGCCTCCGCTGTCAGACGGCGCACTTCGTCGAGCGCGGCGTGCGCGCGTGCATCGAGTTGCGCGGCGCGGGTGTCGGTCAGCGTTTCGTGCAGGCGTTCGAGCGCGCGGCTCGCATCGTGCTGAATGCGCTTCACGCGCAGCATCGACTGCGAGAACGGTTTCAGCCAGCGCGATTCGACGAGCGATTCGCCCGAGTGACTCAGCAGACGGTCGAGCGTGTCGGCGCGCATGCGCAGCATGCGGGCGTCGTTCGTGCGCGAAGGCGCTGCTTCGTGTTCGATGAGCGGCTGGGGTTGCGGTTGCGGTTGGGCTAGCGCTTGCGTAAGCGTGAGTTCCTGCGCTTCCTGACCATCGAGCCGCGCATTGAGCGCCTCGACATAGGACTCCACGTCGCGTTCGAGCGCCGTTTGCGCGTCGATGTCGCGCGCCTCGCCGATCCGCACGATCAGATCGACGCCGCGCAACAGCATGTCGATATGCCCCGCATCGAGCACGATGCGCCCGTCCTGCGCCGCGACGAAACAATCCTCCATCGCATGCGCGAGGGTCACGCCGACCGGCACGCCGACCACGCGCGCCGCGCCCTTCAGCGAGTGCGCCGCGCGCATGCTCGCTTCGAGCGTGACCGGATCGCGCGGCGCGCGTTCGAGCGCGATGAGGCCATCGGAGAGAATCTGCGCCTGGGCGCGCGCCTCTTCCTGAAAGAGGTCGAGCAGCGACGAGCGGCCGGGATCGATGCCCGTCAT